>WCIL01000119.1:0-162789 GCA_033042175.1 Phycisphaera sp. RhM | reverse complement strand
CGTTCCCCGACTGAAGTGACCACGTGAAATTCAACCTCAGTCCAAAGCCGGGGGCGTCTGCGTTGCCGTACGACGAACTAATCTCTCGGCTTCAAACTGAATTTGACACTCGGTTTTCCGTCACTGACATCAGCGAAACAGACGTTGATGCCATGGTGGCCGAGTTCATTGAACTAAACGCCCCTCAACAAATGATCGCCGATGCTCAAACCGGCGTTTTACTGCGCATCTCGATTTATGACTTCGACTTTTCGGATGATTCTGTGGTTTTCGACCTGACACCTGCTACCACTTCAGTGGTCGGCCATTATCCCGAAGGTGATACTGGCACAATACTCGATTTGCTTGAACGTTGCGCAAAAACGCTTGGATACTCGCTCACTATCATCGCCTGAATTCAAGACGGCGGGGAACCATGAAATGCACGGGAGAACGGGTGGTCCGTTTTCTCGTCTGCTTGCAAGTCGCTCGCCCGTTCCCCGTGATTTCAACCGTTCGCCAACAGAAAGACCGCGATGCAGCAATCACTTCGCCAATGGCTGACCGAGCGCGACGAAGGTGCCATTGACGATGCGTTCTTCGAGAATGAATGTCCACATTTCTTTGCCGTCGACTGGCGCGAAGACGATGCCGATATTGTGCAGTACTGCGCTGACTGCCTCGGCAACAACGCGATCCGGGGCGAATGGCGGGACGGCACACTTGTGATCATCCGTGATGGCAACGAGACGACTGTTCCACTGGCCAATGATGAAGGCGATAGGGACGTCACGATTCGCACCTTGAATGATGCGCTTCAACCAAACTACGAAATCCGTTTGTTGGTGTGTTCTCACGGAAGCGATACGGCTGGATTCGCGGTATTGGCGTCTGCTGATTGGCAATCGCTGGATGCCGAATTGACTCAAGCCGCCAATGAAAACTTTGTCAAACTGGCACTGCTTCCAAACATATTTACCGAAATGACTGACCAGCATCTTCCGGAAGTGGCACGCACCCGCTTCCAAAGAATGCTCGAACGCAATCGGAAACCACAATCGCCGCGTCCGTGGTGGCGGTTCTGGTAGCACGAATCGCGGCGAACCATCCAATGCACCGGAGATCGCGAGTGGCCGTTGGATGATGGCCAGTCCATGGCGCGATCCCGGTGATTTCAACCGTTCGTCCTTCAGGGCCGCTTTTGCCGCGCGACGGCGTGCCAGCTATAATGAGGCCTGGAGGAAAACCGATGTCACTTGAAAGCATGCTCGCATCACTCACGCCCGAAGAAAAGTTGAACGCGATGGACATTCTGTGGCGGGATTTGTCCGCGAATCCCGCCCGACTGCCCTCGCCCGGTTGGCACGGCGATGTATTGGCCCATCGGGTCGCGAATCCTTCTAGCGAGCCCAGACTTCCAATCGACGCTGCCTTCGACGATGTCAGGGAACGACTGAATGAACGTCGAACTCAGGGATGAGGCGCGTGATGATCTCGTGGATGGTGCTGTATTCTACGGTGAACAATCTGATGGCCTGGACGGATATTTCCTGAAATGCCTACGAGAAGACATCGAGAAACTCGAATCGACAGGCGGCATTCATGAACAATACCACGGTTTCCATCGCGCCCTGGCAGAACGCTTCCCTTACGCGATCTACTATTTGGTTTCTGGAGAGCTTGTAGACGTCGTCGCAATCTTGGATTGTCGCAGTGACCCAGCAACGATTGATTCTCGACTCGGACGAACCAAGCCATGAACCCAAGTCGCCGGTCGCGCGTTTAACTACATTACGGTCAAACTCGGCGACTGGGTTATGGCCGCCGTTCGTCGGAGTAGAGCAACATGACCAACGTCACGAAAATCCGCTCGCTCGTTGCTCCAAAGACGCCCCTCGGCGACTTTGACCCAGGCGCGTACTTGAGCAGCCTGGAGTTCTACGAAACGGACGTTCCACTGAACGACATGGACCGTGACGGCTTAGCGCAATTCATTCATTATCTCGCGTTCATCGCATTGAGCGCGAAGTCGACCAAGTGGAAACAATCGACTATCGCCAAAGGGACGGCTGCGTATCATGCTGTAAGTTCGCACTTTTCCTTGCTCGAAGACTGGGATGAACTCAATGCAGCCTCGCATGGTATTGAGTATTCCCGACTCGCACGATTCTTGATGGGTCACTTTCCACCTCAACGACGTACTTGACCGTTTGGAGGTATCTACTTTCGTGGGCAATCGAATTGGTTTCCAAGTGATCCTATGGCATCATGACTCTGAGCGCGGAGGAACGTTGGGCGTTCTCGCGGCGCTCCGAGTCCGACGAACCAGCCGATGCACGGGAGCGGCGAAGTCGGGCGGATTTACAATGGACGATCAATCGTCGCCGCCGGCTGATCGGTAACGTTCCCCGACTGAAAACATGCGGACCCAGCATTGACCGTGTCGTTTAGACGTAAATCCAATTTGACCGCGCAGTGGCGATCATTCGTCGCTCGACACGCTGACGATGTTGCGGAACTCCAGCGTCTATCGCATTGGCTGGAAACCCCTGATCGCTTCGACGACCTGCTTCAACACGGCAATCTCGTGTTGGAGAACGCGCCTGCCTCGCTAGCCGATCTGTCTGCGCGCGAATGGCGGCACTTTGAGGCAATTGTTGACTCATACTCGATTGACTGGCAATCCTACTTCGTCCGCACAATGTACGTTGCATACTACGCCGAGCATGACCGACGGTCCGTTGACGGCGTGGCGCCGGATTCGTGATGGTGGCACGATTTGTCGGCACTCACCGCGTTCGGTATGATTGGGTTAATGCCAATCGTGATGGTGCGCGTTTCGCTGCCGCAATAGCGGGGAACCACGCGATGCAACGGAGCCGGGCTTGCAAGGTTTCACGAATGCAAACTCAACCGTCCCGGCCCGCTGATCGCAATCGTTCCACAACTGAATCGGTTGCTGCCGGGAATTGGTAACCACGAAGGACACGAAGAGCACGAAGGATGGAATTCGATGACCTTTCGCATCGCGTCATTGGGTGTGCGATTGAGGTCCACCGTGCGTTGGGGCCAGGACTGCTTGAGTCTGCGTATAAGCAATGTCTCGCCCATGAGCAATGTCTCGCCCATGAATTGAGTCGAAATGGTATCCGGTTGGAGCTTCAGTATCCCCAGCCGGTCGAGTACAAGGGATTAAAATTTGACTGCGGTTACCGAATTGATGCTCACGACGGCCGCGCGTCAGGTCAAGCGGTTTGGTCTGAGTCGTTCACGCGGCCATCGGTGATGGCCAACGTTCTGGCATTGAAGACATCGTACTCGTACTCAGGGCGCAGCCTGGTACTCCTACTCGAATCGGGGCACCGAGGACCGAACCCATCTTCGACCACGATCGACTCGACGTTTAACCTAATCGAATTGCTTTCCGCTTCGGCGGTTGACGTGCGGCCACGGAGGGGCGGGGTTACATGGGACTTGGTCCGGGGGGGTTTTTCGTTGACTCAATGACGAATCCGACTCTGCGCACGACGCGCCGATCCTTGGGAGTCGAGCGGCTTGGGATGTTTGAAGTGCGCCACTGAGATCAAGACGCAGTTAGCACCGCACGGGAAAGAAGTGGGATAGGCTTCCAGCCTGTCGACGCTGGAATGACAGGCTGGAAGCCTATCCCACTCGCAGGGAGCCCATTGAGCATGAGGTTGCGCTCGGCGAGGTGCCGGGATTCGCTGCGATCGCTCCGGGGTCGAGGGGCGGATTGGGGGCGCTTACCTTGGGCGTTGCATGCCCTGCTTCACGGCGATTGCAGTCGCCTGCCGTTCAGTCGGCGTTGATTTCGTTGATCAACTTGCGAAGCTTGCCCAGGCTGCGGCGGTTGAAGTGAAACACCAGACGCGGCAGACCGGCCAGATCCGGTTCGCCGGATTCTTCGGCCAGGGCCTTGCATTGCTCGAAGCGGCCGTCGACCAGGATCCCGGAATACTCGGTCTGGATTTTCTCCATCTTTTCCTCCGGCAGACTTTCCTTGAGTCGGAAAACCAAGCGGTCGCGGACGTATCGCATGCTGTGGTAGCGTCGATAAAACCCAAGGATTTCGTTGATCGCCACCTCCACGTCGTTGGTGATGCGGTAGAGCGCGACGTCGTCGGGGCTGATCATGCCGCCGCCGAGCAATTGCTTGTCGATGAACTTTCCCAGATCGCTCCAATAACTTCCCTGGGGATGGTCCAGCAGCACCAGCGGAAGCATCGTCTGCTTCCCGGTTTGCATCAATGTCAACGTCTCCAGGGCTTCGTCCAGCGTGCCGAATCCGCCGGCGCAGCAGACCACGGCGCTGCACTCTTTGACGAACATCAACTTTCGCGTGAAGAAGTACTTCATCGTCACGAGCTTGGGATCACCCTCGATCACGTCGTTGGCGCCCTGTTCAAAGGGCAACATGATGTTTAGCCCCATCGAGGCTTCCTTGCCGGCACCGACGTGGCCGGCTTCCATGATGCCGCCCCCGGCGCCGGTGATCACCATCCAGCCATGTTCGGCCATGCGCCGCCCCAGTTCGACCGCCGATTGGTAATCGGGGTGATCCGGTTTGGTGCGGGCGGAACCGAAAATCGTCACCTTTCGACGGCGGCGGTAGGGACGAAACACTTTGAACGCATAACGCAGTTCCAGCAGCGTGCGGGAAAGAATCTTCAGGTCACCGCGGGAAGTCCGGTCTTTCTCCAACCTGGCAATGGTCGCACGCATCTCGTCAAACAGATCCGAGCTTTCGACCGCCGGGACCGTCGAAATCGGTTCGTCGGCCGGTTGCGGCCGTTCGAGTTCGCATTCACCGATCGCCTCGGGCGGTAAGTGTTTCGGATCCGTTGGATTGGGTTGCATCTGCGTTTATCCGTCAAACATGGGGAAGGCTCAAAAAGCCGGCTCACGCGGCCACGTCGCTCTCGGTTTCTTTGTCGTCATCCTCGTCGTCGCTGTCGGGGCGGATCGAGAGCATTTTGGCGATCAGGATTGCCAGTGGGGCGGCGCCGAAACTGAGCAACGCGCCCATCTTCACCGAGTCCTGTGTCGTGCCGGGGATCTTGAAGGCCGCCACCGAAACGAACAACGCGACCGTGAACCCGATGCCGGCAACCATACCGAGGGTGACGACATGGCGATAATCCATTCCGGCCGGTTTCTGCAACCGAAACCCTTTTTCGGCCAGCAATGTCATCGCCGTGATCCCCACGGGCTTGCCGAGCAGCAGCCCGGCCAACACCAGCCACGTCCCCGTCCCGACGCTGCTGAGCACGACGCCCGCATTGGCGAGTCCGAACAGGCCCAAAATACATTCGACGGGGGTTTTCCAGAAGTGCTCGAATTCGTTCAGCGTGTCGTCACGCTGCAACTCCGCCTTGGCGAAAATCCCCAGGTCGGACGTCGCGGCGGGAAGCAGTGGGATGATCGGCACCAAACCCAACGCGGGGTGGATGTGCGCCAGGTAAAACGAAAACCACGACAGCACCCCCGGTCCCAAGATATAAAACCAGTGCGAATGGACCTTCAGTTTTCGTAGCAACCACGCCAACCCCATCGCGGTGGCGGTCAACAGCAACCAAATCGGTTCGATCGGCGCCGCCGGATAAAAGATTGCCAAAATTATTAAGCCGGCCGCGTCGTCGGCGATCGCCAACAACAGCAAGAAGGCGATCGCCGGGTGCCCTGCGCCAAAGATCAATCGGGCAACCAGGTAACTGAACGCGATATCGGTCGCACACGGCACCGCCCATCCCTGACCCAATTCGGCCTGGGTTCCTGTCGCGTAAGCGCCGGCGAGATAAAACAGCGCCGGACCGACGATGCCGCCGAAGGTCGCCAGCAACGGCGTGGCCGCTTTCCGCGGATTGGACAGTGCCCCGCCGGGCAACAACGATTCCCAAACTTCTTTCGCCGCGATGGCAA
Organism: Phycisphaera sp. RhM; assembly: GCA_033042175.1. Classification (GTDB taxonomy): domain Bacteria; phylum Planctomycetota; class Planctomycetia; order Pirellulales; family Pirellulaceae; genus Stieleria. The sequence continues at coordinate 156,870 of WCIL01000119.1, read as the reverse complement.
AGAACAATGCCATCAACACATCGTTGATCAAGAAACCGAGCAAATACCAATGGTGGCCGCCGTCAGCGTGGCTTTCTCCATGAGCGTCTTCACTGTGCTCGGTCGTCCCGGTGGCCGCCTGATCTGCCGGCGCGGATTCCCCGGCGGACGGTGAGGCGGCGTGATCGTCGATCGAAACGGGGCTGGGGGGGTGGTGTTCACCACCGCCCCGTAGGTTTCGGACATCGTAATGAATGAAATCCTGATAGCTGGAGCTGCCGCTTCGGTCGGCCAAGTTGGCCCACGTCAAAGCCGCAACGGCTCCGATCACCAGCAGGAGAGAATTGTCGATCAGGAAGCGAATAGCGCCGCCCTTGGAAGTTTCGTGCCCGGACATGGACCGTGCGAATCTCTGGTTTGGAAAGGAGGGGTGTTCTGCGATGGCTTTGCCGCCCGATGGCCGCCGCCGCCAATCTGCCGAATGGTACCGATTGTGTTTCTTTTTGGTGACCCCAGGTGATCGGTAACATCTCTGGTGGTATCCCGCTTGGTTTGGTGAACCGCGTTTTTTGCGACCTTTGAAACCGCCACGAGAATCATGCGAGGCCGTCCCGTGAACGAAGATCAGCTTGAAAATCCGGTGTTGGGCTACGTGGTGATCGCCGTCGCCCTGGTCGTCGGCATGCTTTCGGCAACCGTATTCGGCCAGGGACCGGATCACACGCCTGCGGTGCTGTCGAAAACCAATGCCTTCGCCGACCCGGTGGAAACCCCACAGGGCGTTCATCGTGTTACGGACAAATCGGGTGCGGCAAAGCTTCCCACCCCGGTGGACCATCACGGAACCGGTCCCCGACCCGATCAGCGTCGCCGAGACGAGGTGGCGCGGCGTTGGATTTTGGGTGTTCGTTCCACGCCCACGGCGGCGGGATGTGTGGTCACGGCCGTCCTGTCCGGCAGCGCCGCCCAGCGTTGCGGGCTTTCCGTCGGGGATCGGATTCTGACCGTCAACGGACACCAAGTGGGTTTGTTGGGAGATCGGATCATCCGCCTGGACCGAGCCGTTGATTTGACCCCGTCGCGACAGACCTGGCTGCTCGTCCAACGCGGCGGCTCCGGCATGGTTCAGCCGTTGCGGGCGACGTTGCAGACGCTCGTTGAATGCTTGGGGCACTGAACAGAATGCTTGGGCACTGAACAGAATGCTTGGGCACTGAACAGGCACCCACTGCATCGGGCCGCTCGCGGTGGGGTCTGGGCGATTGGGGGAAGAGTTTTCCGATTGGCGTGGTTTTGCCGGTACTGCGGTTCGTTTTGATCCTGCGGGACAAATGACCGGCCCACCCGCACTTTCGCGTCTTCCCGAACGTGCCGATCAACCCCAACAGTCGGATCGACCGATGCGAACGGTACAAGAGGCCCTGCCGGACTGACACCGGTGGTCGCGACAAGCCTGACGGTCCCGGTCAACGAGTCACCCGATGCTGAAATTGAACTCCTATCCCGCACGTTCTGCCAACTCGGTCCCTTCGCCAGCGAGCGATGATGGGCAACGAGCAGGACCGCCGACGGCGCTTTGCGGACCGGCCGCCTACCGGTCCCTGCTGGCTCGATTGATCATTGGGCTGGCGTCGATCGGTGCGTCAGGGGTCGCGTCGGCCGAACAGATCGACCAAATCAGCGACGCGCCGTATCGTCAACGCATGGAGCGATCTCAGGTTGACGCGGCGATTGCGTTGGGAAACCTGGACGCGCTCGGTCGCATCGATAAAGCGTCTCGGTTGGATTCGCTCTATACGGCCATGATCGAAACCGAGCAGGCGCGCATCAAGCTGCGCCAGTCCATCGCGCGACGTGCCGCCAATCGACAGCATCGCGCAACGCCGGTGGTCCATCCGCCCGCGGTTGGTGAGGGTGGTTCCGGTCAGCGTATTCAGATGACGGCTTTCCAAGACGATGCCCCGTACCGAACCGGCGGCACGGCCCAAGTCGTCACGTTGCTCCGCCCCAAGTCGTTCAGCCTGGAGGCTCCTCCCGAAACCATTGCGCCACGTCCCGGTGATCTCAGGCAGGAACCGCGACGGCTGGACCGATACGTCCCGTTGGTGGTCGTGCCCGCGCATTCGGACAAACTGGAAGGTCAAACCGAGAGCCCCACATTGGAATCGGTGGTGATCGACGAATCACTGGCCCGTCAACAGAGGTTCGCGACGTCGGCCGACCGGCCCGGCCATGCCGGCGAATCTGAACCCCAGGGCAAACGCGAGTCGCAACCGGCAGCGTCGGCCGACGTCTCCGAAGAAGCAAGTTTTTCCGCGTTTCTCTCGGATATGCCTCCGGTCGCGTTGGTGTCCCCTGCCGCACCGGTCGTTGCTGCGGCCCCGATCGATCCGAACCCCGAACCGAATGATTCGATCCCAGCGCCGATTCGGCCAACGCCGATTCGGCCAGCGCCGATTCGGCCAGCGCCGATTCGGCCAGCTCCACTGCGCCCGGATCCGGTTTCCCTGGCCGCGGCCCCTGGCAAACCTGAACCCGGTCGTTCGCCGGTGGCAGCCACCGCGACGGCCCAGTTGGCCGCGACGGATTCAGCGGAATTAACGCCCGTCGAAGCACCGCGTCAGACGGCGTCGGCTCCGGGGCCGATGGCAGCGATGCCTCCGGCGGCCGCTGCGCCCGATGCAGAGGTCGCGTTGCAGTGGCCCTTCAAGATGGGCGGACGTGAAACCTTGCCGACGCCGGGGAACACGGACGACGTCACGCTCAGCGTTGACGATGTCGATGTCCGAACGGTGTTGGAAATGTTGGCCAAAGGTTACGGCATGAACATTCTAGTCGCTCCCGATGTTGAGGGCACGGTGACCGCCAACGTCGCAGGGCTGACCCCCGAGCAAACGCTCACCAGCATCGCACGGATGTGTGGTCTGGCGATCCAGCGCGATGACAACGTGATCCTGATTTACCCGAAAGACAATCTGCCCCGGGAATCGCGCGAGCTGCGGGTGTTCTCACTGGACTTCGCCCGATCCGAAGACATCGAACCGACGGTCAACGGCCTGCTGTCACCGATCGGCAGCGTCTACAGTTCCAAAGCGGACGATGTGGACAATCGCAAAGGTCGCGAATCGATCGTGGTCGTCGACACGCCCGATGTGCTGGAGCAGGTGGAGCGGTACTTGATGCAGGCAGACCAGGCTCCGCTGCAGGTGATGATCGAAGCTCGCGTGATGGAGATCGAGCTAAAGGACAACATGGAGCACGGCGTCAACTTTGAAGACATCCTGGGAGGCGACGTTCGAGTGGGCGGATTTCGGTTGACCGATAACATCGCCACGTCGACCAGCCCGTTTTACTTTGGCGAGATCAGCGGCAGCAACTTGAAAGCTCTGTTGACCCTGTTGGAAACAACGACCGACGCCAAAACGTTGGCCACGCCACGGGTGATGGTGGTCAACGGCCAGAATGCAAAGATTCAAGTCGGTCAACAACTCGGTTTTGCCGTCGCCACGGTCACGCAAACCTCAACGATCCAAGACGTTCGCTATCTGGACACCGGCGTCGTGCTCAACGTCACGCCGACGATCAGCCGCGATCACCGAATCCTGCTCCAGGTCAAACCCAAAGTCAGCAGTGGCGAAATCAATCCCGACACCCTGCTACCGGAAGAAACAACGCGTGAAGTGGAAACCTCGGTCATGCTGGACAACCACCAAGGCATGATTGTCGGCGGGTTGATCCAAGAAGAAGACCGCGTGGTGATCAAAAAGCTGCCGTGGCTCGGTGACGTCAAACACGTCGGAAAGTTCTTTCAACGCCGCGAGACCTCGCGGGCGCGGACTGAGATCATCGTGGCCCTGATCCCCCACATCATCGACCCGTGTCGAGACGGGCATTACAGCGAAGACGATCCGATGCGAAAGCAAATCGAGTGGCAACGGACGGAGAATCGCTTGTTCAACGGTCCGCTCAATCGCGAGTGCCGGCCCTGGGAAGCTCGCCTGCCCGATGTGACCGCTGACGAGGCCCTGCACCGCGACATCGACCGGCTGCGGAATCGGCACCCCTACTGCAAAGGCTGTGAGCCGATCAAAAGCAGTCTTCTGCCGATCCACTGACAGTCTAATTGTCGATCGCGTGACACCGGGGTACACTCCTGCGGTGGACACAGCGACTGCCGCGGATCGATTCTGCCCCCGCCATTCGCCCCCGCCATTCCCATGGCGAAGCCCCCCGTACTGCACTGCCCTCGCCCCATCGAGATTTCCTGGATCACGAGATGAGTTCAAGCGTTAATTTGGAAACCCAAGACGCCGGCACGGTTCGTCTGACTTACGGTGACCAGGAGATCGAGCTCCCGGTCGTCGAAGGCTCCGAGGGGGAACGCGGAATCGATATCTCCGCACTTCGCGGAAGCACCGGGCTGGTCACCCTGGACGAAGGTTTCGTCAACACCGGCAGCACCCGCAGCGCGGTCACCTTCCTGAACGGCGAAAAAGGCATCCTGCGTTATCGCGGTTATCCGATCGAGGACCTGGCCGCCCATTGTGACTTCGTCGAAGTCGCCTACCTGCTGATCCATGGCGAATTGCCGAGCCCGGCAGAAGCCGCCAATTTTCGCAGCGGGATTCGTCACCACACGATGATCCACGAGGACATGCGGTCGTTCTACAACGGGTTCCCGCGTGACGCCCACCCGATGGCCATCCTCAGCAGTGTCGTTGGCGCGCTGTCGACCTTTTATCAAGATTCGATGCAGGTCGATGATCCGGATCAAGTGGAGATCTCGATCTATCGACTGCTCGCGAAACTGCCGACGATCGCCGCTTACGCCTACAAGAAGTCGATCGGCCAGCCGTTCATGTATCCGAACAACGATTTGGATTACTGCGAAAACTTCTTGCACATGATGTTCGCCACGCCGGCCCACGATCACCTGGTCGACCCCGACTTTGCCGAAGCCCTGAACTTGCTGTTGATCGTCCACGCCGATCACGAACAGAACTGCAGCACCTCGACGGTGCGGATGGTCGGCAGCAGCAATGCCAACCTGTTTGCATCGATCTCCGCCGGCATCGGCGCCTTGTGGGGACCGCTGCACGGGGGGGCCAATGAAGCTTGCGTGAATATGCTCGAGCAAATCGCGGCCGATGGCGGGAACGTCAAGAAGTACGTCGATATGGCCAAGGACAAAAACAGCAGTTTCCGCTTGATGGGATTCGGCCACCGCGTCTACAAGAACTTTGACCCCCGCGCCCAAATCATCCGGGCCTGCTGCGACAAGCTGCTCGCCAAACTGAACATCGACGACCCCTTGTTCCACGTCGCCCAAGAACTGCAAGACGTGGCGCTGGAAGATGAATACTTCGTCGAACGGAAACTCTATCCGAACGTCGACTTCTATTCCGGCGTGATCTATCGGGCGATGGGGATTCCCGTCCAGATGTTTACCGTGCTGTTCTCCCTCGGGCGACTCCCCGGTTGGATCGCACACTGGAAAGAACTTCACGCGACGCCCGGAAAGCGAATCTATCGCCCCCGGCAAATCTACACCGGGCAAAACGAACGAACCGTTGTCCCGATTGAAAATCGCTAATCGATGCCACTCGACCTTGCCGCCCTGTTCGATCAAGGGCTCTCGTACGATGCGTTCTTGGCCAAACACGGCAACGAGGCTCAGCGGAGCCGCTGGAGCGCGGTGCACTCGGAAGTTCGCCTCAGCGAATCACAACGCGAACTGTTGGCGGGATTCGTCCGCGAGATGAAGGTTCTCGTCTCGGCCGGCGCCTGGTGCGGAGACTGTATCAATCAGTGCCCCGTGTTCGATCACTTCGCAGCCGTGAATGAGACCATTCGGGTGCGTTTCTTTGATCGAGACGAACACAGCGAGTTCGCCGAATCGATTTCGACCTGCGGCGGACATCGCGTCCCGTCGGTCTTGTTTCTCAGCGAGGACAACTTCGTCTGCGGACGCTACGGCGACCGAACTCTGGCGACCTATCGACACATGGCGGCCACCCAACTCGGCCCCAGCTGCCCGACCGGCATCGGCGCCGTCAACGTCGACCTGCTCCAAGCCGTCACCGCCGAATGGCTCGCCGAGTTCGAACGTATCCAATGGATGCTGCGATTGTCGGGACGCCTGCGCGAAAAACACGGCGATTGACGGGCAGGCCAAGACAATTAGTTGGTCAAAAAATGGGAGTCCCCGGTAACTTAAGGTCGGTGCTCCACGTCATCTTTTGACCAATTCATCTTTGGGTCAGTTCCGGCTTTTTCGCTTCGATGCTGCTCGCGTTGCCGCAGCGGGCAAACCCCGGCCTTTGCTCTCACCGACTGTGCCCGCGCTGTCAAACCTTTCCGGTTGTATGCTTCGAACCGTCTGTCGGCATCTTCTTGCCACTGAAACCGCCCCCCTAGCCCGCTGATCGACTGAATATTGCCGGCTCAGAACTCCGATTTTCTTTCCAGACCCTGTTCACCTACGCATTACTGGAGTCTTCCAGTGCCGAAATTTCCGCGGCCCGCCCGCGTCTCGATTGTGATTCCGCTGCAGCGTGACGAGAAACTTTTCGAGGAAACGCTGCTCAGTGTTTTGGAAAACCAAACGGATGATTGCCAGATCATCGCGGTCCACAATGGGACGTATGCTGATCCCTTTGAACTGAGCGACGAGGTTAGCTTTGTCACCGCCCGATCGTCCAATTTGACCGACTTGGTGCGTGATGCGTTTGATGTCACGTCGGCCCCGTTCGTCCATGTTCTGGGGACCGGCATGCGGGCCCAGGCCGATTGGCTGGAGCACGCGTTGCAGCCATTTGACAACCCGCAAATCGGAGCCGTGGCGCCGACATTGATCGACCAGTCCGGCCGCCCCGTCGAAGGCTCGCATTGGGCGGATTGCGACGGGCGATTCTGCCAAAGCCGCTCCGGGCGTGTGCCCGCCGGGCCGCTCAGTGGTTTCTTTGTGAACGCCTTTTTCGCCCGTCGCCACCTGCTCGGCAATCTACTCGACGCCGTCGCACCGGCGATGATTGATCCGATCGCGGTCAGCTATGCGATGGGGTGCCTGATGAAACGTGCCGGATGGAAATTCGCCTCGGCCGACGGTTGCTGCATTGAGGCCGAAGACGCGTTGGCAACCGCCGATGATTCGGACATGGCTCGCGGCCAATGCCTGGGTGCGATCCGCAATCGTGTGTTGCCTGGCCAACCGGTTCCCGGAAGGGTCGCGATGCTGCGAGAGGCGCTGCTGGGTTCAAGTTCGGTGGGCGAGATGGTCGGGATGATGCGCTATCGCAACAGCCTTTCGGCGGTCCGTCGCGCGATCGACCCCGACAGCGTCGCATCGGCCAACGACAGAGCCCAGGTGGTCAACCTGCCCTCGGCCGAGGCGCCGCTTCGCAGAGAGGCTGCCTAGTATGCCGCCGCACCTTGGTTTTCGGGTAGGCGGTCGTGGACGAGGCGACGAGTCCTTACCAATCTGCCGACGACAGAGGACTCGTCGCCTCGTCCACTACCCGAAAATTGAGCTGCGGTAGACTACTGGTTCAGGCCGTCGGTTTCCGCTCCGCCGACCGCCTTGGCGGCTTCCGCTACGGCTTCAACCCTAAGATTCAATCTTGACGAAGCACTCCAGCAATTTCACCGGGCTATCGATTGAAAACAATACCCACGGATGGCAGCGCGAACCCACGGATGGCAGGGTGCATGAAATCCGTGGGTTCGCGCTGCCATCCGTGGGCCCAGTAATCGTTTCATCGTTCCGCAGGTTACAACCTGACGCTCGAAAGGGCGCAATAAAAAACCCCGCCGGTTGATGACCGGCGGGGTTTCGTTTTTCAATCGGCCGTTGGCCGGCGGATCAGTTGCCCGAGTCGTCTTTGTTTTCTTCGGACTCGCCGACCGAGGCGCTGACGGGGTGTTCCTTCTCCTCGGCCAAGCCACGGGTTTCGCCGTGGAACTCCAGTCGAACCACTTTGACCTTCTTGCCGTCGGGGTCGATCATTTTTCCGTCGTCGGTCACGGTCATGTCGCTCGGGGCGACGGAATCTCCATCGGAGTTTTCCAGGATCCCTTTGACCACGATCGTGTCCTTGCCTTCGAACGCACCGCGGAGCAGTTCTTCGCTGAGCGGGTCTTCGATTCGCTGTTCGATCGCACGACGCAGCGGACGAGCACCGTAATCCAGATCGGTTCCCCGGCGAATCAAGAACTCTTTGGCTTCGTCTTGCAGTTCCAGCGCCAATCCGCGGTCGAGCAATCGTTCGCGGACCTTGGAGAGTTCGAAATCGATGACCAGTTTCAAGTCCTGTCGCGTCAGGTGACGGAAGATGATGGTGTCATCCAAGCGGTTGAGGAACTCGGGCCGGAAGACGCGTTCAATCTGTTCCATCACACGCGTTTTCATTGATTCGTAGCTGGCGTCGGTGTCGGATTTCTGGAACCCGAACGCCGACTCGTTCTTGATCGCTTCGGCACCGGCGTTGGTGGTCATGATCAAGATCGTGTTGCGGAAGTCGACGTTGCGACCGAACGAGTCGGTCAAGCGGCCTTCTTCCATGACTTGCAGCATCATGTTGAACACATCGGGGTGTGCCTTTTCGATTTCGTCGAACAGCACCACGGCGTAGGGTCGACGTCGAATCTTCTCGGTCAACTGGCCGCCTTCTTCGTAGCCGACGAATCCGGGAGGTGCGCCGATCAAACGGCTGACGTTGTGCTTCTCCATGTACTCGCTCATGTCGATGTGCACGAGTGCATCGCTGTCGCCGAACATGTATTCGGCGAGCGCTTTGGCGAGCAAGGTTTTCCCGACACCGGTCGGCCCGGCGAAGATGAACGAACCGGTCGGACGTCGCGGGTCTTTCAGACCACTGCGGCTGCGGCGAACGGCTTTGGCAACGGCCGAGACTGCCAGGTCTTGGCTGACGACTCGCTTGTGCAGTTCTTCTTCCATCCGCATCAGCCGCAAGCTGTCTTCGGTCGACAGTCGGGTCAACGGGATGCCGGTCATCTTGCTGACGACTTCGGCGATGACTTCTTCGTCGACGACGCCGTCGGTTTGCTGGCTTTTCTCGCGCCAGTCCTGGGTGATCTGGTCTTTCTTCTTGCGAAGCTTTTCGGCCTGATCACGCAGGTTGGCCGCTTTTTCGAAATCCTGGTTGGCGACCGCGTCTTCCTTTTCTTTGTTCAGCTGTTCGACTTCTTCGTCGATTTCTTTTAGATCCGGCGGACGCGTCATCGTGCGCAACCGAACCCGTGCACCGGCTTCGTCGATCACATCGATCGCCTTGTCGGGCAGGCATCGCGCGGTGATGTAGCGTTCGCTCATCTCGACAGCCGACACCACGGCGTCGTCGGTGATTTGCACGCGGTGGTGCTCTTCGTAGCGTTCGCGTAGACCTTTCAGGATGGCGATGGTCTCTTGCTTGCCGGTCGGTTCGACGATGATCTCTTGGAAGCGTCGCGCCAGTGCGTTGTCCTTTTCGATGTACTTTCGGTACTCGTCCAGCGTGGTGGCACCGATGCACTGGATCTCGCCTCGGGCGAGGGCAGGCTTGAGCACGTTGGCGGCGTCGATCGCGCCTTCGGCTCCACCGGCACCGACCAGGGTGTGGAGTTCGTCGATGAACAGGATCGTGTTCTTGACGCGGCGGACTTCGGTCATGACCGCTTTGATACGTTCTTCGAATTGTCCGCGATACTTGGTGCCGGCAACCATCATCGCCAGGTCGAGGACCACGATTCGTTTTTCGGCCAGGATTTCGGGGACTTCGCCTTCGATCACCTTTTGGGCGAATCCTTCGACGATCGCGGTCTTGCCGACGCCGGCCTCACCGAGCAGCACCGGATTGTTCTTGGTTCGTCGGCACAGGATTTGGATGGCGCGTTCGATTTCGCGTTCCCGCCCGATGACCGGATCCAGTTCGCCCTTGCGAGCCAATTCGGTCAGGTCGCGGCCGAAGCTGTCTAGTGCGGGCGTCTTGCTCTTGCCGCTCTTGCCCGACGCGCTGCCCGAACTGCCTTCTTCGGTGCCGCGTCCACCGCGTTCACCGACTTCGGCACCCTCGAGTCCATGGCCGAGCAAGTTGAGCACTTCTTCGCGGACGTCTTCGAGTTTCAGCCCCAGATTCATCAAGACCTGAGCGGCGACGCCTTCTTGTTCTCGGAGCAGGCCGAGCAAGATGTGTTCGGTTCCGACGTAACTGTGATTGAGATTCCGAGCTTCCTCCATGGAATATTCGATCACCTTCTTGGCCCGGGGCGTTTGCGGCAGCTTTCCGACAGTCACCATCTCGGGTCCGCTTTGGACGAGCTTTTCGACCTCCAAGCGAATCTTGCGAAGATCGACGTCCAGGTTTTTCAGCACATTGGCGGCGACACCACTGCCTTCCTTGACCAGTCCGAGCAAAATATGCTCGGTCCCGATGTATTCATGGTTGAAACGCTGTGCTTCCTGGTTGGCCAGTTGCATCACTTTGCGAGCGCGGTCGGTAAATCGTTCGTACATTTGGTTGTCTCGTTACCCGGCGGGTTTTGCCAGGGATGCGCCCGCGGGGGGAACACACCTGGGTTGGTCCATTCAAATCAGACGAAGCGTCCAAAGGGGATGAGAATCCCTCTTTTTGTAACCACGTCAGCCTTGCATTGTTCAAAACTCAGATTGACAGCCGAACTGTCAACTTGGCGATTCGTTCGTCTCGATTCCTCGTCAGTCCCTTATCAGCAAACCGTACGCCATTCCAAGCGAGATCGAGTCACAACGACCGCTTGAGGACACAGCGGCGGAAGGGATCGCCGGCAATCAACCGGCTCACTTCGATTCTATCGGTTTTGTAAATTTTGGGGGATAGGAGTCCCAGCGAAACAACCGCCCTCAAACATGAATTTGAAGCAAAAACGCGGTTTAAATTTTTACGTTTCTCTGAGCTAAATCCGTCGTCACGTTGTCAGTTTCACGGGGAAATGATCCAAATGCACCGTTTCACTCGATGCATTCCCTCATGAAACCCACTCACGCCGCTGTCAAATCGGCAGCATTCCCATCCTCCTGCAACTCCGAGGCCGACAGCTCGCTTGACTCCTCATCCGCATCCTCGTCGGATTCCTCTGCCGATTCGGCGTCGCGAGCGATCCGAGCCGCCTCGGCATCCATCTCAATCTGCCATCGATCGGCAATCTCCAGCCGCCGCATTTCATCCAACAGCACGGCCGCACTGCTCACTCGCCCCGTATGACGATAGAGGCTTGACAACATCAGCAACGCCGGGGGGTCGCGCGGTTCGATCGCCAAAATCCCCAGCAACAGCGGTTCGGTCGCCTCCCAGTCGCCGCGCAGATACGCCGCTTGGGCTTCGACAAAACGATCGGGTGCTTCGGTCACCGCTCGTGGATTGATCAATGCCGGCAATTCACGGAAGCTCTTGACCGTCCAGCAGATCCAGACGCACACGCCGACCCACCAGGCCGATCGAACCAGCAACGGATCCAACCAGGTCGGATAGAAGTGTTTGAGAATCAACAGTGAATTCAAACCGATACCGAACCCGATCGCCAACGGCAATGCTGACAACCGACCACGCCACCAGAGCTCGCTGAGCCCCGGCCAAAAACAGGTCAGATAGTTGCGGAATTCCATTTCGTTCTCAGAGAGTTCTGTGAAAGATCTAGGCAATCCGCCGCGATCGTCGCAAGCCGAGATTCCGCGGGTTGGAGGCGTGTCAGGTCAATCCCCTGGCCAATGAAGACGAACGACCAGAGGGCTTGTAAGCCGGGTTCTGTACCAATCGAACGCCTCACCGGGCCAGAGCCCGGTGACGTCGATGGTGGCGACCATTTATCTGTGCACGACGATTGCTCGTCGCCTCCATTGCGACCTACCCGGGTGTCGATCGCGAAGCGGACCGCTTCTGCACCCTGTTTGGTCTAGCTCCGGATGGGGTTTGCCGAGCCGATCGAGTCACCCCGATCGCTGGTGCGCTCTTACCGCACCGTTTCACCCTCACCACGCATCCGCCAGGGGCGAACCCCGCGCGGACCGTTCGGCGGTCTACTCTCTGTTGCACTTTCCCTAGCCTCGCGGCCGGTCGACGTTATCGACCATCCTGTCCTGCGGAGCCCGGACTTTCCTCCCGCCGGTGCGATACCGACGAGCGATCACCCCGCCCTCTGATCGTTCGTGTCGCTTAACATGATCGATGGCCGTCCCGCGGACAAGGTTCACCCGCGACGAAACGGTCCAGCAGGGCTCACTTGCCCGGGACATACTCGAGTTGAATTTCGGTCTCGGGCAACTGCGGTTGCAACTGATCGACGCCGGCTTGGGTGACCGCCGTTCGTGTCACGATCAGTTTTTCAAGCTTCGACAATCCCGCCAACTGCGGCAGCCCCGCGTCGGTGATCTGGGTGCTGCCCAAATGCAGAAACGTCAAACCGGTCAGCTTGCCCAGGGCATCGAGCGACGCATCACCGACGTTGGTCTTGTCGACGTTGAGCCACTGTAACACGCTCGCCCCGGATAGTTGTCCCCAGTCCCCATCGGCGACCGACGTCGCATAAAGATTCAGCTTGGAGAGTTTTGCGAACCCTCCCAGGGTTTCCAACGCCGCATTGTCGATCCCCGCACACTCGCTGAGATCCAATTCGACCAACTGCGAGAGCCCGGCCAGTTCAGCCAGCCCGTCGTTGCCAAATGCCGTGGACGCGATCCGCAGCTTCTTCAGCGTCGGAAACGATGCCAACGTCTGGGCGGCGTCGTCGGTCACCTGTGTCCCCGCCAGATACAATTCACTCAGCTTGGACAGCCCGCCCAGCGCCGCGAGGCCTTGGTCGGTGATCGGCAGAAAGTCCAACGCGATCACTTCCAGCGTCTTGATCCCACCGAGCGTTTTCATCGCCGCATCGGTCACTTCGGTGGTGTCGTCTTTTCCCGAAAACTTGATCGCTTTGAGCTGTTTCAGCCCGCCCAAATGCGCGATCCCCACATCGCCGACCGCACAGCCGCGCAGATCCAGGTTTTGCAACGAGTCAATCTTCGCAACACTGATTAAACCGTCGTCGTCGACGTTGGATCCCGACAGCAACACGCTGCGCAATTTCGGCAGCGCAGCAAGCTGCTCCAGCACACCGGTGACGTCCGCGTCGCGCAGGTCGACTTCGATCACCGCGTCGTTCCCATCGCGACGCGTCTTCGCCACCGCTTCAACGGCCGCGGCGATGTCTGCCGTTCGGTCCGCGGAATCTGTCGGCGAACGCGGTGCAGGGTCTGCCTGCGCTTCCGGACCCGGTTCCACCGTCGACTTGGACGGACAACCGAGACTCAAACACAGCAATCCCGCAACAATGATGGAGGCGTAAAAAGGTTTCACCGAAACGATTCCAAAGAGGTGTGTGGATTCCAGCCCGATACCATTAAGTTAACGTCATCTTCCCAGGGGCGAGGCCCGAAGCACTAGTCTATCAGTCATCTCACCCGGCAGGATCCCCGACTGTTTCTCCCAGGCATGCAAATTCGTTTCGTTTACACCAGTAGCCCCGTGGATGATCCCGAGCGGATCGAGCGAATCATGGCAGCGCTGCCGGCCGAGTGCCGCAAGCAGCAGATCGATGCGGCCACACCGCAGGTCGAAATCATCGACGCCGACACCCTGAGCATCGCATGGGTCGTCGATTTGAGCGACGCCGATTTGAGCGACGCCGATGCGGCCGCCGAACCGATTCGAATCGCGACCGCTGCGGTCCAGCTCTTTGCGCGATTGGCCACGCAATTCCAAGTCAGCTGGGATGTCGGGCACGAGCTTGACCCGCACTTGGGACGCATCGTCGCTGACGCCACGGTGGACGAACTGGTCGACGAGGTGAAGACGGCCGTGGAAGTCGCCCGCTCGCTGGCGGAATTGATCATCGACGACGAATTTGTCGAACCCGACGCGCTCGTGATCGAAGCGGACGCCACTGACGACCGCGAAGACGCCACGTGGGAGCAACTCTTTCAACCTCCCGATTCGTTCATCCGATTTCCGGAGTTGGAGTGAGTGCTACTGCTTAGCAACGCACGGAGAATAAGTGGGATAGGCTTCCAGCCTGTCGATGCTGAAATGACAGGCTGGAAGCCTATCCCACTTCAAGAGATCCGACACTTCTATTCCGCTGATTGCTTAGTAAACGAGAGCGTCGCAACCACGTCGCCGCCGGTATTCTGCAGTCGCCATCGAAACGCGTTGCCCGAAGGACGCTCCAGCGTGCCGGTCAACGACACGCCGGACGATTCGCTGAGCACCAATCGATCGCCCGTCGTCTGGTACGTGCCCCGCGACACCGAGTTCTTTCCACTTCGGGTATGAACCATCACGAAGTTGTCGTCGGCATCGAAGCGAATGGCCCAGGCATCGCTGGCTGACGTCTTCGCCGACCACGTCCCGACCAACGTTGTTGCGGCTGACGTTGTTGCGGCTGACGTTGTTGCGGCTGACGTTGTTGCTTGTCGCTCCGGCGGCGTGTCGTTGGTGTTGACCACGGCAGCAACTCGCTTGGTCAACACCGTGGCGACGATGCCGGTTGTCTTCGTCGCCGCCGACGCCAATCGCTCCGCCGCGATTCGCAATCGGTCCGCCGTGACGCCCTGATTGCTCAGCGACGTGTGCAGCGCGAGCGTTTTTCCCGACGCGACCAACTGGACATGGTCATGGCTTTGCAGCGAGACAAGTAACGCCATCAATTTTTCTCCGTTGACCGACTGCGTGTTTCCAGATGTATCGACCGGCAGACTTTCCACAGGCAGCACGACATCGATGCAATCGGCGTCGGCATCGACGGTACAGAGCAGCGTTCCCCGTGGGGCGGCGTCGTTGCCGACCGACAGCAATTCCGCCACGTCGACACGCACGGCCAAGGACGCGACGGCGCACTGAATTCCTTCTGCCGAAAGCAGCTTGGACAATGATGCAGCCCCCAAGACCGTGCCCGTTGATTTCGACGGCGTCGCGGTTGGCCCAGACGCATCGGCCACCGTCTCGGACATCGAGATTTCGCTGAACAACGCCGCATCCAATGGCGAGCCCGCTCCCGCCGACGGAGTCTGCAACGTTGCCAGTGCGATCACCATCGCGGCCATCGCCGCCGACAGGCACGGAAACCCGTGGCCGCAGCCGGCAACCGAGCCGGTAACCCGGCCGGCAAACGATCGGGCCGCGGGAGATAATCCGGCGGGATTTCGGCCAGAATTTCGGGCGGGATTTCGTTGCAGATGGTTCATGGATCAGTCACTCGGTGCTACGGGGTCGGTAGAGGTCTGAGTCACCAAGCGAAAGGCATCGCGAAATGTGAACGAAAAACTGTCGTGCGTCGCCAAAGTCGCTGAATTGGAACAACGGCGCGAAAAAATCAGAAATGGGTTTGGGGATGCTGGCAAAACATTTCAGTGCGAAAAAATCGGGGGCAACGCTGCAAAATGGGTTCACGCCATCGGCCACAGCACGCCGATCACTTTCCTGTCGGGGTGTTCCTGAGCTTGCTGTCAGGAACCAGCGGCCTACACTTACGCGGCGATGTCTGAAAAAGACCTCGCCCGCTTCGATCCTCTTAATTCGGCAGAGGGATCATTTTTAGGGTTCGCCTAAGTCACCTAACGGCTTGTGCAGTAGCACGCTCAGACTTACGCGTTTCTCCCAGCGGCTCCATTTTGCCGCCGACGGGTCGAAGCAACTGCCGGCTGACAGATCAACCGATTTGTCAGCCGGCTTTTTTTCGTTCTTGATGTGTCCGCCCAGCTTCTGTCCGCCTGTTTGCTGGGGCTCTCCATCGACGCGGCCCTCCCCATGACGTCGTCTGCTCCTGCCGATTCAAGTGAAACCAGCGAGATCCCTCGCGTCGCTCCCACGTTCCAGCTTTCCTCCCGCGGGTTGCTGGTCGCATTTTGCGTCATGATCGGGGTGGGGCTGAGTGTTTATGCGTTGTTTCCCGAGAGTATCGGCGGCCCACCCTTGCCGGTGGCCGTGACGCTGGACGAGGCGCCGCTGCCGACGACCGGTGGCCAGATGGCCGTGTTGACTCCAGTGGTCACGGTGACCAGCGAGTTGGACCAGCCGATCGGGCACTTGTCGATCATCCTCAACGGGCAGTATGAGATCACCCAGGCGAGCCCGCTGCAGCCGGGCGAAAGTTTCACGCTTCCCCAGGCGATCTTCACCGACAAACGCAGCAACCGCCGCTTCGATCCCGAGACGCAGGTGGTCACCGAAGTGATGGTTCGGGGGCAACTGCCGAGCAAGTCGCGGGGGGTGTCGAAATTCCTGTTCGAGAGCCCCGCAGCCGAGTAGCGGGTTCCGGGGGGCTAGCCGATTCGCGCAAGCGTTCAGGCCCCTGTTGTCATAGCCGTTGCGGAAAACAGGTAAGAAGATTTGGGAGGTAAGAAAATGATGAACTTCACCATCCAATCGAATTTGTCAATCTTCCTACCTCCAAAATTTTCCTACCTCTCCATTCAGCCACCGTGCCCTGTCAAGTCGGTGGACATTCGGGGAACAGTGGCAGAATGATTCGGGGCATTGTGATCTCGACTTGGCGGTACTGTGAAAGCCTGGCCCCCTGACACAATCACGCAACGATTCTTTACCGATTGGCACAATATTCGCCTCTCTTTCATTCGCTACCGGGGTTTGACTTGTCTTTCGCCCATTCCAGTTGATCAATTGCGATACAGGTGTTGCAAAATGCAACACTCACAACCGGAATGGCGAGCAAATGGAGTGGGCGAAAGGCGTTTTTTTTCGTAGCGAGTTGAATTGAGCGGGAATAGACTCTGCCAGTAGAGATCTCTCTCGATTGACTCATCCCTTTTCCCAAGATCGCAAGAAACCCGCCAGAAGCGTGGATTTCGAGCGGATTGGAACTTAGCACACAGAACGGTTGTTCCGATGAAGACAGGCAGATCGCCGTTTTCAAGCACCGCGGAGAAAATTCAGATGCGAGACGTCGCACGTCAACTTAAGACTTTGATTACGCCAGGGCGGTGGATTTGCCCGATTGTCAGCCTTGTGGCTTTGACGATCCCGATGGCCCCAGGACTCAGCCACGCCGCCGAGGGTAGCGCTGCCAATGACGGCGGCGCCCAGGCCCGCATCGTCAGTTTCCAGGCCGACGGGGTGGCTGACGATAGCCCGGTCTATTTCGCCGCGTCGATTTTGCCATCGGCCGATGATGCGTTGTTGCAGGAGGTCCAGAAGCCGGCCGCCGACGTCGTCATCGTGATGGACACCTCGGCCAGCCAGGCGGGCGAGTTTCGTCGCGAATCCCTGGCCGCCGTCAACAAAGTCATCGCCTCCGTGCGGCCCGGTGACCGCGTGCAAGTGTTCGCCGCCGATGTGGTCGCCGTCGCCATGAACGACGCACTGGTCGCGGCCAACCGACCGAGCGTCGGCACCGCCCTGGAAGGTCTCAAGCGGCGATTGCCGCTGGGCAACACGAACATGGTGTCGGTGATCGATGCGGTCCGCGGCACCTTGCTCGCCGCCCCACGCCACCACACCCGCTCGATCGTTTACATCGGTGACGGCGCGTCGATCGACGCCACCGGCAGCGAAACGCGTTTCGCGGCCCTCGTCGATGCCTTGCGGGCGGACCATATCTCCGTGCACAGCATCGCGATCGGACCTTCCAAGAACATTGAGTTGATGGCAATCTTGGCCAATCACACCGGCGGGGTGCTGGGCGTCGTGAATGAAGCCGACGGCAACACCGCCACCGCGATCGCCGACCGGGTGACCGAGTCTGCTGTGCGTTCACCGATCTGGATCCATGATGCGGATTTGCCCGCGGCGGTGACGATCGCTCATGGCAAGCGCGTGCCGCCACTGCGAGTCGACCGTGATTCGATCTTGATCGGTCAAATCGCCGGAGACCTCGATTCGGTCAAGTTTGTTCTGCATGGCACCACCCCGACGGCCGACATCCGTATCACCACCGACGCCAGCGTCGAACGCGACAACCCTGACTTTGCCTTCCTGCCGGGCTTGGTAGACGGAGCGAAGAAGAATTCAGGGCTCACCTTGCCCACCGCCAGCAGCGTCATGCTCCGCGAAACCGCTCGAATCCTGACCGCCAAGTCGGACGAATTGGTGCGGGCCGGCAAGCTGGCACTCAAGCAAGGCAACAAGAAGGGCGCCAAAGCGGTTGCCGAGATGGCGTTGGAGGCCGACCCGAACAACGAAGACGCCAAAGCGTTGGTGAAGGTCAGCGGGACGACGTTGATCATCCAAAACGACTCGCCGTTTGACGGTCTGTTCGGCGACGACGATGCCCAACCGGCCGCTCCGGCTACCGATGACCCGTTCGGCACACCCGAACCGGCAGCGCCCGCAGCCGATGCGACCGACGATCTGTTCGGAACCCCCGAACCCGCGCCGGCAGCTCCCGCGCCGGCAGCTCCCGCGCCGACCCCCGCTCCGGCACCCGCGGCCCCGGCACCACCGGCGGTCACGCCACCACCGGCAGCGCCGGCCGGCGGACGCCTGCCGAGAGTTCCCGCCGGACGCAGCATCGTTGGCGATGACGAAATCTTGGAACGTGGCGGCGATTTGCTCGACCGCATCGAAGCCCAACGCAATGCCGCCAATGGACGTCTTCGCGCCGAAGTCAAAGCGGCGCTGCGGGCCGCCGAACGGGCGTTGCGCACCGATCCGACCGGCGTCGCCGGCCAGCTGAAATCGGTTCTCGCTCGCGTGCAAACGCTGCCGGACATCGATCCCAAGTTGCGTCAGGATTTGGAAAGCCAGTTGCAATCGGCCATCCAAGCGGCCAGCAGTGCCGAAGCACGCTTCGCCGCCCAACAGGCCAACATTGTCGCTCAAGACGAAGCGTCGCGTGCGACCGCACGGTTGTTGCAAGAAACCTTCCGACGCGAAGCGACGTTGAAGACGCTCTCCCAGCAGATGAACGCCTTGATCGACGAGGGCCGCTACACCGAAGCCGACGGTGACGTCTCGTTGAAATTCGCCGAGATCGCGGGTGATTCGATCACCGAAGACTCGATCGCCGGACGTCATTTCACCGACCAGCCGCTGGCGTTGCAAACTTATGATCGCGACCGACGCTACAAGGAAATGCGTGAACGGAACTTTGTCGACGCGTTCTCCCTGGTGCTCAAGAGCAACATCCCGTTTGTCGACGAGCCGCCGATCTTGTACCCCGACGCCGATGTCTGGCAGGCACTCAGCCGACGTCGCTTGGAGCGTTACGGTTCAATCGAACTGGTCGGTGACAACGAAACCGAGCGTAAGATCGAAGCGTCGCTGTCGGACGAAACGACTCAGACGTTTATCGAAACCCCGCTCAGCGAAGCCATTCAGACGATCAGTGACACACACGAAATCCCGATCGTGATCGACAACCGTGCCCTGGAAGAAATCGGTCTCGACGCCGATGCCGGTGTCAACATTGATCTCAAGAACGTCACCTTGCGTTCGTTCCTGCGATTGATGCTGCGTGACCTGGAACTGACGTACCTGATCAAAGACGAGGTGATGCAAATCACCACGGTGGAAGCTGCCGAAGACAACCTGGTGACCAAAGTCTATCCCGTCGGTGACCTCGTCGTGCCGGTTGTCTCGCTCGGCGGCGGCGGCGGCATGGGCGGCGGCATGGGCGGCGGCATGGGTGGCGGCATGGGCGGCGGCATGGGCGGCGGCATGGGCGGCGGCATGGGCGGCATGGGCGGCGGCATGGGCGGCGGCGGCATGGGCGGCGGTATGTTCGTCGTGCCCGACAACGTCAGCCTGGATTCAAAATCGGAATCCGTCCCGGCCTCGACCGACGCCGGTGTTGTCCAAGACAGCGCCTCGGCGGCAACGCTTTCCGCTGCCGAACAGCAGCTGATCAAACCCTTGAAAGTCACTCCCAAAGAAGGCCAGACACGCGGCCAAGCGTGGGAGGCGTTCTTTGCCGGACTGACACTGGCCGACGTTCGCGAAATCACGATCCTGGATCAACAGATTCGTGCAACCGCCCGCCAGTTCTCACTCAAAGCCGCTGCGGCCGACGAGCGGGGCGATCGCAAAGCGGCCGTCGAGTCGTTCGCTCAATCACGCGACATGATCAGCGAAGCGATTCGCGCCGGTCATGTTCAGCCGTGGATGTACCAAGCCTACGCGATCTCATTGACAGCGACCGGAGCTCCCCAGTCGGAAGTCGAGCGGGCACTGTTGTCCGCGGTCGATTTTGCGGAAACCCCCGCCGACATCTTGAACGTCGCCGGTCGCCTGGAAGACCTGGGCAGCGACGCCGCGGCGTTGCAGCTGTGCATGCGGGTGGCGGAATTGGACCCGAATCGACGCGAAACCTATGTGATGGGTCTGCGTCTGGCCGAACAGCTCGACGATCCCAGCGCCATCGCTTGGGCTTGCAGCGGTGTCTTGGCCCAAGCCTGGCCGGCTGAATTCGCGCCGGTCGTCGACAAAGCCACCCTGCTGGCCCGCAGCGCCTATGCCGAGCTGAAGGAAAAAGGCATGCAAGACGAAGCGGCGAAGTTCGCCAAGGCGTTGGATCAGGCGGCCGCACACGATGTCATCGTTCGCGTCTCCTGGACCGGCGATGCCGACATCGATCTGGCGATCGAAGAGCCCGGCGGAACCGTTTGCTCACTGGAAAATCGGTCCAGCGCCAGCGGCGGCACGCTGCTCGGCGATTCTTATCCGGGACAAGGCGAAGACAACACCGGGACCGTCTCGGAAACCTACATCTGTCCGCGCGGGTTCAGCGGCCAATATCGTTTGCTGGTCCGCAAGGTCTGGGGCGAAGTTTCCACCGGACAGGTGACCGTGGAGATCGTCACCGATGCCAAACGGCCGAGCCAGCGTTTCATCCGCAATGAAGTCCCGCTGACGGAGAAAAACGCCTTGTTCGTGTTCGAAGTCAAAGAAGGAAAACGCCAAGAGAAACTCGGCGAAGCACAGTTGGCCCACCTGCGAGACGTGCAACGCGATCTCAACGGTCAACTGCTCGGCCAATTCGCCAACCCCGGAAACGACTCCGCCCAAGTGCTGCGTGACCTGTACCGCGACACCCAACGCTTGACCGGTGGCGTCGGGGCGAACCCGTTCTTCGGCCGCAACAATGCCGTCGGGTTCCAGCCCCAAATCACGCAGTTGCCCGAGGGTGCGTCGCTGTCGACGCTGGCGATCATTTCCGCCGATCGACGTTACGTGCGCATTTCGCCGGCGCCGTTCTTCTCGCAAATCGGTGATGTCAGTACGTTCAACTTCGTCGATGGCGGTACCGGCGGTGCGGGTGGCGGTGCCGGCGGTGGCCTGGGCGGTGGCGGTGGCGGTCTCGGCGGCGGTGGCCTCGGTGGCGGCGGTGGCGGCGGCGGCTTCGGCAACTAAACCATCACAGCGGCAATCGACCTGATTCAGCTAGCAATTCAAAGGCTGCGATCCTTTTCGGGATCGCAGCCTTTCTTTTTTTCGTTCCGTTGAAACCTGAACCGCGGTCGGCGGGTAGTTAACAGTGGTGGGACCCCTTCACACGGGGGGCGATTCAGCACAGGATTCTCGACAGATCTCTCCGATGCGGCGTCCCAAAGTTGTCAGGTCCTCGCCGAATTGGTAGACACTACGCTCGAATCTTGCACCCCCATCTGTCACAAGGACAACAAACGATTATGGGTTTCATGACAAATTGCCTCCGCCCCCGGCATGCCGCCCGAGCCGTCGCGGCCGCCGCGGTTCTGGCAACCACGTTCATCGCCGCACCCGCCATGGCTCAAGAGGCTCTTGCGCCGGCGGCCGACTCGTCGCGCGCGACGCTCACCGATGGCACCCAACCGGTCGTCGTCGTCACGCTCGGCTCGGTCAGAAAGTTGATGGATGACGTCAGCTACATGGCGGAAATCACCAGCCAACCCCAGTTGGCGATGTTTCCGATGTTGGCCGCCACGTTCACCCAGGGCATGGACATGGACCAGCCGATCGGTGTTCTGGTCCCGCTGGTCGGCGGAGCACCGCAGCCGATTGTCGTGTTGCCGACCAAGGACATCCGCCCGATCCTGAAACGATTGGAAGCTCAAACCGGACCGGTTGATGAACTCGATGACGGCACCCTGGTGTTGACCGTCAACCAAAACACGCTGTACATCAAACAGAACGCCAACAATGCCGTCGCGGCACAGAACCAAGCCGCACTGAAGCTCGCCCCGGCCGACGCCAGCGATCTGTTCAAGGGCATGGGCAATGCCTACAACGTCGCGGTCCGGTTGCAAGTCCAACAGGTTCCCGTCGAAATCCGCAACATCTTGATCGATCAACTGCGTCAAGGTTTCGAGCAAACCATGGCTCAGCAAGGCGACGCCGAATCGGCCCGCGAAATGGGCGAGAATTCGATCGCACAACTGGAGCGGTTGATCCAAGAAGCCGACGAGTTGAATCTGGGGTTGAACATCGACAAGGCCAATCAACAGGTCGCCTTGGACATGTCCTTCACCGCAGTCGGCGGAACGCAATTGGCCGCCGTCTACGGCGGTCAACAATCGATTCCGTCCCGCTTCTCTTCGGTCATCCGAGACGACGCGGCCGCCTACATCCATAGCGCCACGTCGATCAGCCCCGAAGCGATCACTCAAGCCAAAGATGGCATTGAATCCTCGCTGGGAATGATCAAGGGTGCCTTGGAAACCGATGGGAACTTGAGCGAGGACCAGATCGACGAAATCGATCAGTACATCACTCGGCTCAGTGACATCGTCACCGAATCCTTGTCCGAAGGCAAATCCGACATGGGAGTCCTGGTGCTGGCCGGACGCGATGAATTCCAAGCCGTGATCGGTACGTTCGTCGCCGATGGCACGAAGGTCGCCGCGCTGGCAAAAGACTTGGCAACGAAGGTTCCCGACAGCCCCGATGCCCCCAAGTTTAAATTTGATATCGGCAACTTCGGCGGCGTCACCCTGCACATGATCGAAGCCGATGTCCCGGCAAGCGAAGACGAAGTCCGTAAAGTGTTCGGTGAAAAGATCCAAGTCCACATCGGGACGGCACCCAAAGCGGTCTACATCGCAGCCGGTCGTGGCAGCGACGAATTGCTCAAGCAGTTCATCACCGCCGGCAGCAGCGACAACGGCGACGATCGTCCGTTGGGGCAGTTTAAGTTCAAACTGTTGCCGTTCTTGGAACTGGCCCAGTCGGTCGAAGCGAACGACAACATGGCGGCGATGATCAACGCGCTGACCAATTCGCAAGACAAAGGCGAAGTCAATGTCACGACCAAGTCCATTGCCAACGGTTCTTCCATGAAGCTGACCATCGGCGAAGGGCTGATCCGAGCGATCGGCGCCGCAGCCATGGCCGGACGACAAGCTCAGCAACCGTTCTGATTTCGGTCGCACAAACCCACCCCGTCAAGGGCTTGGGAGTCTATGCCTCTTCAGTAACCCTCCCGCGTGCGGGAGGGTCGAGCGAAGCGATGGGGAGGGTTCCGGCCAGGGTTCCCCGCCCGATGAATCAACGCAACAGGCCGTCCCGATGGGACGGCCTGTTTTCATGTGCGGTGCAGGGTAGGGCTCGTAGGCTCGCGGTAAACGGCTGATCATCGTTTGACATCAGCCGGTTCGCGCCAGCGTCCGGGCCTCGCCGTTGACGTACACGTCGATCAAGCGGCTCGCTTGGTCGTGTGCTCGAGCGCAACAGGATCCGACTGCGACAGACCGACCGTGGCACCATGATCCGCATCGCCCTGCTGCGACACATCGGTTTTGAACACCCGAGCCATCGCAACCAGGATGTGATCGCTCCAGCGAATCAACATCATCTCCGTCCGCGAATCCTTGCCGCCATAAATCGGCAGACGTCGACCGATGCGCGAGGCAAAGTCGCGGATCAGAAAATGCGCCAACGCCGGACGCCGAATGAAAATCTGAACCGGAAATGCCAACGAACCAATGGTGGGGAGACAGCCCCAGAGCAAGGCTTCGGTATGTCGGACGCTGCGGCCGCACGCCAACCAGTTCGACAGCGTCACCACGGCACGCGCCAACGGTAACAGCAACCAGGGCAACAAGAACCAGATATTGCCGGTCATCACCGCGGCCGCCACACCGCCATATTTCGCCGGTACCACCCAAGGCGAACAGGCCTTGATCGCCAAATGCAGAGCCATCCCCCGCGCGTAGGTTGCGACCTCGTTCGCATCGACCTGGCCAACCAGATCCGACGCCTCGTCCGAACCGATTCGTTGCTCGGATTCCCAGCGCCGGATCGAACGGCGGATGTACCGCAATCCCACGTAAGTCTGGTAGCGACGCCGGGTGAGCAGATGCCACGTCGCTCGCCCCGTGCGGCTGAGATGACGCCGCGTCCTGGCCACCAACCGACGCCACGTGCCCAGTCGCAGCGGAGCCGGTTCGCACGTCTTCCAACGAGCGGTGTGATCCATCAACGCGTCGACGTCGGCCTCCCCATCCAGCATTTGTGAACTCAGTGTGGACGCGTCCAAGTCATCAAACGGAGGCCAGGTGCGTTGGCCGGCGGCGAGCAGCCAATACTTGGGGACCAAGATCGCGGGAATGCCGGATTCTAAATCGATGATCGTGTAACGTTCTCCGCGACGCAATAGATTGGCGGTGGAAACCATCGCCCGCGGATCGACCTGCCAACCGCTGCCGGTCAGCCCCGCGTGCACCAGAGCGTCTTTGGCGCGATGCATCACCGAGATCAACTGATCGATTTCGCCCGCCGCCTCGCCCAGGCCGGTCGGACGGACACCGCGACCGTCAACATGCTCGGCAGCCAGCACCCAACCAGACGCTGCGGTGTCAAAACGGACGTAAAGAGGAGCAGCGACGTCCACGTCCACGCCTGACAATTGCAAAATTTCGGCCGCCACCCGGCGGCGATAGAAGCACGCCAGGATTGCGTCGCGGTTGAATTGATAGGCAAACGGGGCGAAAAAAAAGATCCGGTAGATGGACCGCGTCAATCGCCCCGGGCAGAACACCTTTTCGACACAACGGACCGTCGAACCGTCTCGCAACGTCGCATCGACCAACCGCGCCGTCGCCGCCCGTCCTTTTCCAAGTTCACGGACGACACGCACGTCGGTGGGAGCGTTTTCGGTCGGGTCCAGTCGTTCTGATTTCACAGCATTGGCGTCACGGAAGGTCGAATCGGTCCGCCTGTAGCAGATTTGGCGTTGCTGTGACAAGGCGGCTACGCCTACGACGCACCCCAGCACGTGGCGTCAGCCAGTGGCGGGTGGTCACTGTGAACCTGCCACACACCGACCGCAGACGCTTCCGGCCAAAAAAGACTGGTTGACACCTCGTCACCTAGCGATATATTGGTTATTGGATTGCGGAAACATCGATTACAAACTCCCCGACGCATCGTGAAACCGAGGAAACAGATGATTCGAAAATATTGGCTTGGAATTGTGGCCTTGGCCATCTGTGGCCTGGCATCCCACCCCGCCGCGGCTCAGTTCGGCGGACTCTTTGGCGGTCCCAAGATCGAAACGATCAGCACCGACGAACTGCATTCGTTGCTGAAAAAGCAGCAGCAAGCCGCCGCCGACGCGAAAGTCGCCGGGGACGAAGCACCGCCGGCGGATTTTGTGGTGGTGGACGTTCGCTCCGACGCTGAAGTCAACGTGTCGATCATTCCCGGAGCGATCACCAAGAAGCAGTACGAAGCGAATCTCAAGGACTTTCAAGGACGCACGGTGATTCCCTATTGCACCGTCGGCGGACGCAGTGGTGCCTACGCCAAGCAGCTCGCCGCCAAGGGCGTCAAAGTCAAAAACTACAAGGGCAGCATCTTGAAATGGGTCGACGCCGAGCTGCCCTTGGTCACGCTCGATGGCAAGCCGACCAATCGGGTGCACACCTACAGCGACCGATACAGATTCCTTCAAAGTACGAACAGGTCACCCAGTGAACGCCTCACCGGCCAATGGTTCACTGAAAAACATCGTCCTGCTGGGCATCGGCCATACCAATGCCCACCTGGTCAAACAGTGGATCAGCGAACCGATTGGCGGTTGTCGATTGATTTGCATCAGTAAGTTCCCAGCGGCGACGTATTCGGGGATGTTGCCCGGCACGCTGGGGCTGCAATTCAGCGAGCAGGAGATGCGAATCGACTTGGCGGCCTTGGCCCATCGCGCCGGTGCGGAGTTGGTCATCGCCGACACCCAGGGCATCGATTTGGATGCCGGGCAGCTTCACTTTCGCGATCACGATCCGATTCCGTTTGATGTCCTGTCGATCGGAGTCGGGTCAATGCCCGCTGGTTGGGAGCAGCATACCCATTCGAAGTTGTTGGTCCCGATCAAGCCGATGCAAACGTTTCTGCAGCGGCTGGAGTCGCACCTGAGCGACCAAGCGATGAGCCCGCCGACAGACGATAACGCTCCGCTGCGGGTCGCCGTTGTCGGCGGTGGTGTCGCCAGCGTCGAGATCGCGTTTTGTCTGCAGCAGCGGTGGCACAAACGCGACGACGATCGCGAGATCGAAATTGAGATCTTTACCAGCAGCCGGCACGTGGCCGACGGGATGCCGACCCGAAGCGTGCGTTCGATCGAGAAACTGCTCCGGCAACGTGGGATCACGGTGCACCGCGGTCATCGCGTCGATAGCCTGACCGACACGACGCTTCGCACCGACGACGGCCGAACCTATCGATCCAATGGTGTGATCTGGGCGACCGGTGCTGCGCCGCCTCCCGTGCTCGCCCGCCTCGGGCTTCAACCGGACGATCGTGGATTCATCGCGACCTCCAAAACGTTGCAATCGCTTTCGGACGAGCGGATCTTTGCCGTCGGCGATTCGGGAACAATGATCCAATCGCCATGCCCCAAAGCCGGCGTGTATGCCGTCCGGCAATGTCCGATTCTGTGGCACAACGTCAACGCCTTGCTCAACCAGAACGCGATGCGTCATTTCGATCCACAACGTGACTTTTTAAAGCTGCTCAACACCGGTGACGGGAAAGCCATGCTGCAGTACGGCTGGTTCACCGCGCATGCCCGTTGGTGCTGGCGGCTGAAGACGTGGATCGACAAGCGTTTTGTCAGCGAGTACCAGTTCGATTCGGACTTTGATGGCAGATCAACAGCCCCAACCATGGACGATCCTTCAGAGGAGTCCCAGTCGTGCAAATGAAATTGATTCGTAAATGGTTCGCCGCCTTGGGGCAAATCGGCATGATCGGCGGCGGCCTGTTGCTGTTGGTGGCGATCATCGCATGGCTCTCTGGCATGTTCGAAGACAAAGTCCAACCGGGCTGGACGGGGCGTGGCGTTCCCCAGCACACCGATCAGCCGACCGACATCGTGCATGAGATCGAAAAGCCGTACATCGAGGAGGCGATCGGGACGCTCAAGGCATCCAGTCGCACCGTCGTCTCGTCCAAGTTGCTGGCGACGATCACCGAGATTAGCGTCACCGCGGGCGATCAGGTCCAGCAGGGACAGGAACTGATCCGTCTGGACAGCAAAGAATACGAAGCCCGACTCGACCAGGCCAAGCGGGCACTCGAAGCCACCACGGCCAATCGTGAGCAAGCCGAAAAAGCGTTCCAGCGTGCGACCACCCTGCAACTACAAAATGCGTTGTCGCGATCCGAATTCGATCTGGCCCAACGTGATCTGCAGGTGGCCACCGCGAACGAATTGCAAGCCATCAAGGCGATCCAAGAAGCCGAGGCGTTGCTTTCCTACACGGTCATCAACGCCGCCAAGAACGGACGTATCGTCGATCGCACGGCCGAACCCGGAGACATCGCACGTCCCGGCGAGCCGATTCTGACGCTGTACGATGCAACCTCACTGCGGCTGGAGGCGCCGGTGATGGAACACCTGGCGGTGAAACTCAATGTCGGCGATCGCCTGGGCGTGTACGTCGACGCACTCGATCGCGAATTCGACGCCACGATCGACGAAATCGTTCCCCAAGCCGACGCACCCAGTCGTTCGTTTCTGGTCAAGGCCAGTTTGCCCAAGTCCGAAGAACTTTACGAAGGGATGTTCGGACGCCTGCGAATTTCCGCGGGCCAGCGCAGGCACTTGTGTCTCAACACCGACGCGCTGATCCAGGTCGGACAACTCGACTTCGTCGACGTCGTGCTTCCCGACGGAAACATCGAACGCCGGCTGGTCAAAATCGGACAGCTCGGCATGCCGGGTCGCCAGGAAGTGCTCAGCGGGATCGAAGCCGGTGAGCGGGTGGTGTTGAGGGCCGGCGATACGGACGCGGGAGGCACCGAGCAATGACGAACCACGGCGACGAACAAAACGCCCCCGACACGCCGCTGATGACGCGGATCGTCGAGATTTTTTTGCGCGGTGACGTCGCGATCCTGTTGATCGGGATCTCGCTGTTGCTGGGCACGGTCGCTTTGTTTTTGACACCCCGCGAGGAGGAACCACAAATCGTCGTGCCGATGGCCGACGTGTTTGCCTCCGCCCCCGGCTTGTCGGCCGAAGAAGTGGAACGTCAGGTGACCGATCGGCTGGAAAAGCTGTTGTACCAAATCGATGGCGTCGAGTTCGTCTACTCCATGTCTCAGCCCGGTCAATGCGTCGTCACGGTGCGTTTTTACGTCGGTGAAGATCGCGAAGACTCGCTGGTCAAGATTTACAACAAGATCAATTCGTCGACCGACAAAATTCCGCCGGTCGTCGCGTCTTGGGTCGTCAAACCGATCGAAGTCGATGATGTGCCGATCGTGATCGCGACCCTCTGGTCGGATCAAACGCAGCGTTACGGCGACCACGAGCTTCGTCGGATCGCCGAAGAAGTGCAGCGCGAACTGCAGGCGATTCCCAATACGAACCGCGTCGAAGTGGTCGGCGGACGGCCCCGCCGCATCTCTGTCAACTTGGACGCCCAGCGGTTGGCCGCCCACAAGACGTCGCCGCTGCAGGTCGCCCGGGCGCTGCAGGTGAGCAACGTCACGGCCCGCAACGGCAGCTTTGAACAACAGAACACACAATTCAATGTCGAAACCGGAACCTTCATCCGCGACGTCGCGGAGTTAGAAGAGATCGTCGTCAACGTGGCCGGCGGACGACCGGTGTATCTGAAGAACGTCGCAACGGTCGTCGATGGGCCGGCCGAAGCGGACCGTTACAGCTGGATCGGGTTCGGCGCGGCGGACCCATCCTACGGGGATCGGACCGAACTGTATCCCGCCGTCCACCTCTCGGTGGCCAAACGCAAGGGGGCCAATGCCGTCCGGGTGGCCGGCGCGGTCGAAGCCAAATTGCACGAACTGGAAGCATCGCATTTGCCCAGCGGAACGCATTTTCGGGTCACACGTGATTACGGCGAAACCGCCAACGAAAAAGTCAACGAACTGATCGAAGGACTGGTCGTGGCCGTGCTGACCGTGGTCGGGTTGATCGGTTTGACGATGGGCTGGCGTCCGGCGCTGGTGATCGCGCTGGCGATCCCGGTCTGCTACAGCCTGACCCTGTTCGTCAATCTGATGGTCGGCTATTCGATCAACCGCGTCACGATGTTCGCGTTGATCCTGGCGTTGGGGTTGTTGGTCGACGACCCGATCACCGACGTCGAGAACATCGCCCGCTACTTCACGATGAAGATCTTTCCGCCCCGCAAGTCGGTCCTCCGCGCCGTTCAAGAGGTTCGCCCGGCGTTGATTCTGTCGACGCTGGCCATCATCGTCAGCTTTCTGCCCCTGGCATTCATCACCGGCATGATGGGGCCGTACATGGCACCGATGGCACTCAACGTCCCACTGACAGTCACCGTTTCGACGATCGTCGCGTTTGTGATCACGCCCTGGCTGGCGATGGTTTCACTGAAACAACTCAATCAAAGGGGCGATGACGACGACGCTTATGATTTGACGACCCGACCGCTGTATCGTCTGTCCCGTTTCGTGCTCGCGCCGATCCTCTCGCGCGCCGTTTACGCCTGGGGTGTCCTGTTGGGCATCGCGTTGCTGTTTGTCATCGCGCTGATTCCGCCCGTGTTTCGCTGGGTGCCCGTGAAGATGCTGCCGTATGATAACAAGAACGAATTCCAGGTCGTCATCGACATGCCCGAGGGGACGACGCTGGAACGGACCGATGTGGTCGCCCGCCGGATCGGTCGATTCATCGGCGGCTTGGCCGAGGTCAGCGATTATGAATTGTTCGTCGGCACGGCATCGCCGATGGATTTCAACGGGTTGGTCCGGCATTACTTTCTGCGCCATGGCCCACATGTCGCCGACATTCGCGTGAACCTGTTGGCCAAAGAACAACGGGTTCAGCAATCCCACGAGATCCTGCTCCGTGTCCGTGATGAACTCACCGAGTTGGCTGAATCGATGGACGCGAACATCAAACTGGTGGAAGTTCCCCCGGGACCGCCGGTGTTGTCCACGATCACGGCCGAAGTCTATGGGCCGCCTGATGGAACCTACGCACAACAGATCGACGTCGCACGCAAGGTGATGGGCCGGTTGAAACATGAACCCGGCGTGGTTGACCTGGATGTCAGTGCCGAAGACGATCAAATCCGTTTCGTGTTCGAAACCGATAAACCGAAAGCGGCCTTGTCGGGGATCTCCACCGAGACCATCGCCCAGACGGTGGCAACGGCGCTCAGCGGCAACCGGGCGACGGTCTTGCATCTGCCGCAGGAAGTGGAACCGCTGTGGATCGAATTGAAACTCCCCCGGGCGAGCCGATCGGCACTGGATGATTTGGAAGAAATCTATGTCCAGGGAGAGGGCGGACAAATCGTTCAGCTCGGTTCGCTCGGACGGTTTCGAGAAACGTTGGAAGACAAGGCGATCTATCACAAGAATCTCCGCCGCGTCGTTTACGTTTACGCCGAGGTCGCGGGCCGACCGCCGGCCGACGCGATCATGGACGTGGAGTGGGATCGACACCCGCTATCGGCCGACGATGCCGCAGTCGCAGACGGTGGGGCCCGCGAACCACGACCGGTCGGTCGGCGTTCCTGGGTTTCCCTCGGCGGTGGCGTCCCCTGGTCCGTGCCCGATGGCTATCAGGTCGAATGGGCCGGTGAAGGGGAATGGGACATCACGCTGGATGTGTTTCGCGACCTGGGCTTGGCGTTCGGCGCCGCGTTGGTCGGTATCTTTGTCGTGCTGATGTTCCAAACCGGTTCGCGGACGCTGCCGTTGTTGATCATGTCGGCGATTCCGTTGTCCATGATCGGCATCATGCCGGGGTTCTGGGGATTGAATCTGATCATGGATCAACCCGTCGGCGGTCACCCCAATCCCGTGTTCATCACCGCCACGGCGATGATCGGCATGATCGCGCTGGCAGGGATCGTGGTGCGAAACTCCGTCGTCCTGATCGACTTCATTCACCTGGCGCAGGCCGAAGGTTTTGCGTTGGAAGAGTCGATCATCCGCAGCGTCGCCGTCCGCACCCGACCGATCTTGTTGACCGCCGGCACGACGCTGTTGGCCAACTGGGTGATCACGCTGGACCCGGTGTTTTCCGGATTGGCCTGGGCCATCATCTTCGGGATCCTGACCTCCACGTTTTTCACCCTGATCGTCATTCCCGCCGCCTACTGGCTGATCTATCGCGGCGAAACATCTACCACAGCGACTACCGCCGAGGAGCTTTGACATGCAATGGCTGATGCAACCGTGGCCCTGGTGGCTCTCGGGAATCCTGATCGGTTTGACCGTTCCGCTGCTGTACCTGTTGGCCGGCAAAGCATTCGGGATTTCGACCAGTCTGCAAGAGATCGGTGCACTGTGTTCCCCCCACAGCAAACTGGAATACCTTGCCAAGTTCGACCGCAAAGCCAATCTGTGGACGATCGTGTTCGCCATCGGGATCGCGATCGGGTCCTTCGTTGCCACCCATTTTTTGTCGGCCGACCCGAAACCGTTTCTGCCGGCCTCGATGGAAAGTGTTTCCGGAGCGATCAAGTTACTCGTCGGCGGATTCCTGATCGGATTCGGAACGCGTTACGCGGGCGGTTGCACGTCGGGCCACTCGATCACCGGTATCTCCAACTTGAATTGGCCCAGCCTGTTGGCGACGGTCTGTTTCTTTGCCGGCGGGTTGGCGATGACGTGGGGACTCGGCGGGTGGCTGTTTTAACCAGGAGATCATGATGGAAACGACCGATACAATCGACCCACAACAGCCCAAGCAAGCTGAGCAAGCCGAGCCAGCGACTTCCCCAGCGGCCTACCTGATGGTGCTGCCGATGGGCGTCTACTTGGGCATCCTGTTCAGCAAGAGCGAAGTCGCCCACTGGCAACGCATTCACGACATGTTTCTGTTTCGTGAAGCTCACATGTATTTGATCATCGTGACGGCCATCGTGGTCGCGATGTTTTCGATGCAGGTCATCAAACGATTCCAGATCCGATCGATCGAAGGAAAGCCGATCAAGTACTCGCCCAAACCCTATCACACCGGTGTCGTCATCGGTGGCATGTTGTTTGGCGCCGGTTGGGCGATCACGGGCGCCTGTCCGGGGCCGATCTATGCCCAAATCGGAGGCGGCCAGTGGATGGCGCTGTTCACGCTGGTCGGCGCGTTGCTAGGCATGTTCAGCTATGCCGCCCTGAAACCGAAGCTGCCGCATTGACGCAATCCGGGCGTGTCTGACACACCCCCTGTGCGTTATGGCGCAGTCGCGACGCCGGTTTCTCGGCGCGGATTCGGTGGGGCCGAGGCCCGTCGGGGGGCGGCAAACGGTTGATCTTAGATTGACAATAGCCGGTTCGCGGCGCCCGGGCGTTTCAATCGACCTCGATCTCTCCGTTCCGGCACGGTCTTTGCCCTTGCCTGCAGCCCAAACCGAGGCCGCCCCCCAACCGTCCAGGTCTCACTGAACTCAAGCGGAGGAACGGGCTGATGACGCAATCGAGTGAGCAATCGGAAATCGAAGCGATCAAGCGAGTGATCGCCGAAGGCGGAGCGATGGACTACGTCGACGTCGTTGACGCGGTGGAAAAGCGTTTCCGCATCAAGACGTCGGCGGCTACGGTTGAACAAGTCCACCACGATCTGGTCAATGCCGCCGACGAGGTTGCCGAACAGGTGGGCGGAGCCGACGATCAATTCAGTCCGAGCCTGGGCGTTTCGATGACGGCAAAGCTGCCATCGGAATCTGCTCCTCAAACGTCGGCCGAGGGCACGTCTGCCGATCACATGACCCTGGCGATGCAGTTCGTCAAATCCGTGGGCGGATTGAATCGAGCCAAGAGCGCGTTGGCGGAGCTGGAGGCGATGCTTCGACGTTAGTTTTGGGTGGCCTCGCGCAACACCGGACGGCTCGCGCCGTTCCGCTAACACGGTGCGTTCGCGTAACAACGAATTCATTGCGGCAGGGCGCGAGCCCTCCGGTCTCCCATCACGACTCCCCGTTGACCTGTCGCAATTGAAGCGTGTCGATGATCTTGTCATCGGCCAAGGCGTTGGTGATCACGACCAGCCATTCGCCGCGCGTGGCCCAACCTTTCGCTTTCAGCTGCGCCAACGCTTTTTGAATGGTGTGCTCGGGGTCATCGGAAAACTCCATCAGAAAGGGTTCGACGCCCCAGGGCAGCATCAATTGATGGAACGTCGACGGAATGTCCGTGAACGCATAGATCGGAACCTCCTGGGCGCGCATGGCGCCGAGCACATAGGCCAGGAATCCGCTTCGGGTGAACACGACGACGCCGGAGTGACCGAGTTCTTTGGCCAACACCACTGCCGAACGAAGCATCTTGGCCTTGGGCGTGTGAAGCTGAATGCGTCGATTGATTTGGCCATCGACCGACGGCTCAATACTTTCAACGATATTCTTCAGCACTTCGACCGCTTCCAGAGGGTAAGCGCCGACGGTCGTTTCACCGGACAGCATGATCGCGTCGGCTTGTTCTCGGATGGCGTTGGAAACATCTGAGATTTCGGCGCGGGTGGGGATCGGAGACTGAATCATCGACTCCAACAGATGCGTCGCGATGATCACCGGTTTCCCCTGGACCTGGCAGGCATTGACCAGTTGGGTTTGGACCAGCGGCAATTTGTGGTATTCGATCTCGATCCCCAGATCACCGCGTGCGACCATCACGCCATCGGATTCTCGAATGATTTCCTCCATGTTTTCCACGCCCGCCTGATCTTCGATTTTGGCGATGATCTTGGCGCAGCTATCGAGTTCATCGAGAAACGTTTGCAACGTGGCGATGTCGGCAGCTTGGCGTACAAACGAAAGCGCGACGAAGTCCAAACCGGCGGCCACACCGGCGCGCAGATCCGTTTCGTCTTTGTGGGTCAGGGCGGGCAATTTGATTCGCGTGCCCGGCAAGTTGATGTGTCGACGTGACCCGAGTTTGCCGGGTGTGATCACTTCCAAGACCACCGAACCGTCGGTCTTCTCCATCACCTTGGTTCGCAGCAGCCCGCTGTCAATCAATACGGTCGCGCCGACTTCGACATCGGCGGGTAAGTCGGGGTAATTGACCGAGACACGGTGCACGCCATCGTCGCAGAGTTGGAACGGTTGCGTGTGCAATTCCAATCGGTCCCCAGACTTCAATTCGATCGGGGCATCGACCGGCCCGGTGCGCACTTCGGGACCCTTGACGTCCATCATGATGGCAACTTCGCGTCCCACATGATGCGAGGCCTGGCGAATCCGCGCGATGATCTCCCCCACCCATTCCACGCTGCCGTGGGCCATGTTCAGCCGAATGATGTCCACACCGGCCTCGATGAGGGCTTCCAGCTTTTCGAGTGTCTCGGTTGCCGGACCGATCGTCGCGACAATCTTGGTGTGCCGAAAGGGGCGTTGCGTATCAGCCATGGTGAACTCATTGCCATGCAAACAGAACGTGCGTCGAGACCGATGACAGTTTGGCGGACGCGTAATCCGATGCAACATCGATCTGAACGATGGC
Source organism: Phycisphaera sp. RhM (assembly GCA_033042175.1). Taxonomy (GTDB): domain Bacteria; phylum Planctomycetota; class Planctomycetia; order Pirellulales; family Pirellulaceae; genus Stieleria. Next base: position 122,008 of record WCIL01000119.1, on the reverse strand, counting down.
GAAATCGCGACCATGCACGTCAGTTAGCGTGCACCTGCACGACATTGGACGATCGAAAAAACTGCCGGATGCGGAAAAGGGGGCAGGTACGACTGGCACGAGGATCAGCGCTGGTGTGCAGCCTTTAGGCGTTCCCACTCGCTGCTCCGCAGCGAGTGGGAACGCCTAAAGGCTGGACACCAACGGTCTTTTCCGCTCGATAAACGCAACCCGAAATCCAAATCTAAACAGAGCCGTAGAATTTCACCGAAGCGTGGCGATGATCGTCCAAAACCAGACCGCTGATCGGTTAAACTGATCGGTTCGGTTGATGGGGTCTGGTGGAGCGCGTGAGCGTCTGGTTTTGCAGCAATCTTTTCGAGGGTGGGTTCGATGACTCGTAGGCGTCGCTCTGTCACGGTGCTCGCGGCGGCTTGGGTTTGCGGCGTGGTCGCGTCGGTGGTCGCGCCCCAGCAAGTTCCTGCCCAGCAAGTTCCTGCCCAGCAAGTTCCTGCCCAGCAAGTTCCTGCCCAGCAAGTTGAACGCTCGGATCAACCGACGTTGCCGTCACAGTCACATCGCGACGATAAACGGTCGATCGAAACGGCGATCGACCGACTTTCCGACCCCAAATTCTCGCGGCGGCAAGCGGCCTATCAGTTCTTAATCGAATGCGGCAAGGACGCGATCGCGAGTTTGGAACACGCCGCCGGCGATGACGATTTCAACGTCGCCGAACGATGCGTCCGCGCACTGGCGGAAATCACCCGCGACAGTGAATGCACCGAAGCGGCCCTGATGGCTCTCGACCGTCTCGCCGCGGACGACACCAAACGAGTCGCCAAACTGGCCGCGTCGGAATCCAAACGGTTGAGGATGACGAAAGAAGAGCTCGCCGTGGAAGCACTGATCGCCGCCGGGGTCCGCGTCCAGCGTTCCACCCGCGGAGAGATTTATTCTCTGCAAATCAGTCGCGACGAGGATCTGTTCTGGCTCAAGTTTCTTCCCCGGTTGCGACGAGTGAACCTGTCCGGCAACGGCATCACCGACGGCGGCCTGAAGCACCTGTTCGATTGCAAACAGCTGACCGACTTGTCCTTCGCCGGCACCGCGGTGACCGATACGGGGCTGGCACAACTTCAACATCTCCCCGTGCTCAACGGATTGCATCTGCTCGACAACCGCTTCTCCGCCGACGGCATCCGACAGCTCAAAGGGGTCAAGGGATTAACGTCCCTTTCCTGGTTCTCGCCGATCGACATCGAGTGTTTGCAAGCGGTGGGTGAACTTCAACGTCTCACGTCCTTCAGCCTGTCGACGAATCGGGTGACGGAAAACTTGGTCGACGTCATCAGCCGTTTGACGCAGCTTACAAAACTGCACTTGTCCGCGACGGATTTGACGGACGAGCAATGCGAGCATCTGGCGAGAATCAAAACCGCCACCTACCTGTCGCTGATGCGGTCGCCCGAATTGACACTCGCCGGCTGGCAGCATCTCGGCCGAATGAATCTGCATTCCTTGTCGACCTATCAATCACCGATCACCGATGCCGGGATGAAGTGTCTCGGCGCGGCGAGGGAGCTGAAGTACTTGACGATCTCCGATTCGCCCGTCAGTGACGAAGGGCTGTTGCATCTGAAAGAGCTCACCAACCTGCGATACGTCAATCTTCGCGCGACGAATGTCACCCAGTCCGGCGCCGATCGATTGAAAAAGCTGCTTCCCAATCTCCGCACGTTGAGAATCGATTCGCCGGGTTTCACGCCCGCCAAAGCGTACAGCGTCACGACAGCAATCGACAAAAAGAATGTCCACCTGCGCACCGCTCTGACCGACGCAACGCTCAAAGAGCTGCGTCAGGAAAAGGACGTTCACACCGTCTTCATGACCCGCATCAACAGCAACGATCAACAGGTCCGAATGATCGCCACGCTGCCGATCAAAGGACTGGTGATTGATTCCGACGCCGTCACCGATCAGGGGCTTGCCGCGTTGAAAGCACATCCCCATCTGCAATCCTTGACGGTCACGTCCAACCGACTCACCGACGGATGCAAAGACGCGATCCTTGCCATCCCGTCGCTTTCCAAGCTCTGGATTCAAAGAGCGCCGTTGACCGACGCGGGAGTTCAAGCGTTGATCACGGGGCTGTGTAACAAGCAGCAACTCGACTCGCTCAATTTCGGTAACTGCCCCCAGATCACCAACCAGGCGTTTGACGGCATCGCCAAACTGGCCTCGCTGACGCAACTGACGCTGCGTGACAATCCGCAACTCGATAGTGGCGTGTTTCAGTTCGTTGCCGAGATGCCCGGGCTGACCGAAATTCGTCTCGAAGGCAACGTCGTCCAGGCAGCGGATCTCGAACACCTGGGCACGCTGAAACTCGAGCGACTGCATCTGAGCAATGCACGGATTGCCGATGGTGCCATGGCTGCACTCGTCACGGCCTGTCCCGATCTCAAACAATTGGGGGTGGCGAAATCGAACCTGGATGATGCCGCGATGGCATCGATCGGCAAGCTCGAACAACTCGAATGGTTGTGGCTGTACGGAACATCCATCAGCGATGACGGATTGGCCGAATTGGATGACCTGAAAAATCTGATAAACGTTTATGTCAGCGCCGACACCGTCACGGCACGGGGTCAGCAGCGGTTCTTGAAACAGCATCCCGCCGCCACGCTGCGACGACACTAGTGCTTGAGTCGGAACGGGAATTTTTCCGCAATTGGCAGTCAACCCGCCCGCACAAATTCCCCACCTCGCGGAGCTTTTCTTCGTCAAACCGAGGTGCGTTTCTAGGTGAATTCCAAGCGAATTGCTTCCGATAGCAGACACTAACCCTCTGCTTTCGATGGAGCCCGCTTGTGCCGACCCGCCCTACTAGAAGTCAACTGAATCCCCCCCCAACGTTTGTCAAACGTGGACAACTGCGCACTGCGGTTGCCGGACTGACCGCCGGGCTTGCGCTCGGTTTGGCCGGCGTCGCTGTCGCCGACGGAGCCATCCAACTGACGGCACCGGCTAACGTGACGGCACCGAAGGCCGTGACGGTCCGTCGTGTGGAGTCCCAGGCAACGCCCGAGGTGTTGCCTGTCGAGACCGCTTGGACGAAGCGGCCTGCGACCGCCGCGGCGGGCCCGGACCAAGAGTCGGCCGCCGTCGTCACCGAAGACACGGTGGCCCCGCCGGCTTCCAAAACGATTTCCGCGACGCCTGCCTCGGGGCCCCTGGATCGTTTCCGTGGCGCCTTGCCGAGTCTGCCTTCCAAGAAACCTGTCGCCCCGTCGATCCCCACACCGGGCGACGTGGAACTGGATAACGCCCACGCAACCCCACCGGGTTACGCCAGCGGAGGGTCAACGACGACGACGGAAGCATCGCAAGCCATCGATCCCGTGCCGACCTACCACGGATCGAATGCTGCCGTGGTCGAAGACGGCTGGGTCGCCCGTGACGCAATCAACCGCGTTTCCCCGCTGCGAGACCCCGTTGCCCGATCGAGCCGGCCGGTCGCGAACGTGACGACCGAACCGGCACCGACCGACCGCCTCACGCCGGCGCTGCCCCCGCGGGATGAGTTTTCCAAACGCAGCCGATCGCAGCCTCAGTCGCAGTTCTTGTCACAGCCCCGATCGATGTCTCTGGGAGAAGCGAAATCCTCCGTCGACTCGACGCGCGCGGTTCCGGCTGGTGAACTGCCCTTGCTGCCACCGCCGGACAAGAGCGCTGCCGCCGATGACGGGAACAGCGTCAGCAAGGACAGCGAGAAGCCGGTCACCAAGCCGGACGAGCCCGCCAGATCGCTCAACGCGCCCCAAGGGAAACCTGCCGTCGACGATGCCCAGCCGCTGCCCAAACGAAAACCGCTGACCAACCTTGTCGAAAGCACCTCGACGGCGGTGAAGAAAGAGACAACGCAGAAGGAAGCAACGCAGAAGGAAGCGGCGAAACCGACCCGGCAGAGCGTCGACCGGAACCCCCCTGCCGCCGCCGGTGCGTCGGCATCGATCGGCGACTTGCAGCCGGACGAATCGCCGGTCCTCGACTACACCGGTCGCCCCGCCGCCGAAGTCACTCCGACGCCGACGGTCGCGAACATGCGTCGCGGCATCGAACGCATCCTGACCTACTTTTACCAGCGGCCGGAGATCGCCACCGGACGCAGTAACTGGGGCATGATGCACGCGATGATGGTTTTCGGCGCGGACACCAAGTTGACCGTCGGACGTGAGCAGTACAGCACAATCGCGTGGATCGCCGGCAACAACAATTGTCGTGGGCAACGTCTGCTGACCCACGACGCCAACGGAATCCAAGCCAAAAGCGGTGTCGGATTGCAAGGCCACCAGGGTCAGTTCCTGGCCGTGTTGGGCATGTGCAATGTTCCCTCGGATTATCCCTTGTACGCCGGCAAGGTGAAGTACGATGTCACGGCGTTGATCGAATCCGAAAAACGAGCCTGCAAGGCGGGCGAAGAATTGACGTTCACGCTGATCGGTCTGTCACACTATCTCGACACCGACAGCAGGTGGGTCGCCGCCGATGGAACCCGCTGGGATTTTGAACGGTTGATCGAAGAAGAGCTGAAGCAGCCGATCGTCGGCAGTGCGTGCGGCGGGACGCATCGTCTGATGGGCTACACACACGCCCTACGCAAGCGACGCGCCGAAGGCAAACCGATCACGGGCCAGTGGAAGCGCGCCGAAATCTTTACCGAGGATTTCGTTAACTATGCGTACTCCCTTCAGAACCGCGACGGTTCGATGAGCACCAATTGGTTCGACGGCCGAGCCGACAACGGAAACGTCGATCGCAAGGTCCAAACGACCGGCCACATCGTCGAATGGTTGTTGACCGTCACGCCGGACGATCAACTGCAAGACCGTCGTCTGGTCGCCGCCGTCGCGTTTCTCCTCCGCTCGATGGGCTCCGATTTGGATCACGATTGGAGCATCGGTCCCAAAGGCCACGCGCTGCGTTCTTTGGCGATGTACCACCAACGCGTCTTCCGCGCCGGTACACCGTGGATCCCCGAGTCGCTCGCCGATTCGACACAATCCCAACGTCGCCGATAGCAGATAACCTGGTAGGGTAGCAAACGCTTTCAGCCGGCCGACACGGTGTCGACCGGCCCGAAGCTTGATTGCACGATCGAAACGCGATCGCCTCTGTCCATCCGATTTCGTGTATTCTTTGCCGTAGCGTTTCGACGCCGCGGCGCTGGATTTTTTTCACGGAATCAACGATGCAATGTCTCACGCTCGCCGTCTGCTTCCTCGTCATCACCATCGGGTCGGCGGATTCGCATGCCGCCCCACCCTCGGTCTCGGAACTCGCGCGGCATGCGATGACGCACGCGGGCGACGCTCGACGCGGCAAGCAACTCTTTCGCGACGAACGCATCACCCGTTGTCTGACCTGTCATCAGGTCGGCCAGGCGGGTGGCAAGGTCGGCCCTGATCTGTCCAAGATCGGGGGCAAGTTTGATCGCATCCACTTGATCGAATCCCTGCTGGAACCGTCACGGCAGATCGTCCAGGGCTATCAGACCAGTGTCGTGCTGACCTTCTCCGGGGAGGTCCGGTCGGGTGTCATCACGCAGGAAAACAAACAGTTTCTGTTGTTGACGGATTCGGCGGGCAAACAGTGGCGGATCGCCCGCGGTGACATCGAATCGATCAAACCGAGCGCCACATCGACGATGCCCGACAACTTGGCCAAGGCGTTATCGAAGCGGCAATTTACGGACCTGATCGCGTACTTGGAAACGCTGCGTACCGGCGTCGGCGACAAATTCGGTTCCGCGACGCGTGGGCCGATTCATATCCCCGCCGGCTACGAGATTCAGACGCTGGTCACCGGACTTTCCGGCGTGACCGCGATGGAGGTGCTTGACGACGGGCGTGTCCTGGTCTGCGAACAAGACGGTCATCTGAGAGTCGTCAAGCATGGCAAGTTGCTGGAACAACCGATGCTCACCCTGGACGTCGAACACCACTGGGAACGCGGCCTAATCGGCGTCACCGTTCACCCGGATTTTCCGGCGACGAATTGGTTGTACGTTTGCTATGTCGTCAAAGAACCGTTCACGCATCATCGCGTCAGCCGGTTTCGTGTCCGCGGCGATGTCGCAGACCCCAGCAGCGAAGAAATCTTGCTCCGCGGCGACGACCAGAGCAAGTTCGGCGGCAACGTCCCGGCCGGCCATCAAGGCGGCGCGTTGCACTTCGGCCCCGACCGAAAGCTGTATGTCAGCATCGGCGAACAGACGGCAAAGAAACCCGCACAGGACATGAAGGCCTTGCAGGGCAAAATCTTGTGCCTGATGGAAGACGGGGCCATCCCACCAGACAATCCCTTCGTCGACCAAACCGAAGGCAAGTATCAAGCCATCTGGGCACTCGGTTGCCGCAACCCGTTTACCTTCGCCATCGATCCAGCCAGCGGTCGGATGTTGATCAATGACGTGGGCGGGAAGTTTGAAGAAATCAATCCCGGGGTCGCGGGCACCAATTACGGTTGGCCCGACATCGAACACGGGCCGATCGATCGACCTGGCTACACCGGACCGATTCACCATTACCGCGAAGCCTCCATCGCCGGTGGCGACTTCGCCCCGGATACCGCGGGCGCCGAGCTGGCCGGCCGCTATGTCTTCGCAGACTTTGTGCACGGCTGGATCCACAGCATCGACGCCCAGACCGGCGGGCCCGCCGAGACGTTTGCCAGCGGGCTGCGGCGTCCGGTCGACCTGCGATTTTCACCAGACGGGGCGCTGTATGTCCTGCTGCGAAACGCCTGGGTCGTCGACGATAAATTTCAACGCGACAGTGGATCGCTGCTGCGGATCAGTCGCCGGTAGAGCGACAGGGTGGGGGAGGTTGAGGAAATCGGGTGGTCAAAAAAGGGAGTGGTCAAAAAATGAAAGACCAGAGCAGCGCCTTCACATCGGCTTGATTCATCGTGTTGAACGGGGCGGCGAGGGCACGCCATTGGTCACCGATCACCACGTCCCCTCTTTTGACCAACCCCTCTTTTGACCAACCCATCTTTTGACCAACCCATCTTTTGACCAACCCATCTTTTGACCAACCCATCTTTTGACCAACCCATCTTTTCTGAACAACGCCTCGTTCCATGTCTCACCTTCGTCTCGCCACCTTCCATGCCGGACTGCGGATCAACGAGGTGCACGTTGACCAGCCGGTGGTGATCGGGCGACGAGATCCACGCAAAGGCGATCCGCCCCCGGTCGCCTTGCACCAGACGGCAACCGAGACGCGGCTGATCGTCGCCGATGTGCGTCAAAAGGAGATGTCGCGACAGTGGATGGAAGTCTCCCCGGTCGAATCGTTTGTCTTTGAACTGAAGAATCTGCACGAGCACTGCCCGGTCGTGATCGTCGGCGATCAAGAGATCCCGCCGGGAGAAACCCGCCGATTCGAGGAAGAAATCCTGGTCGATTTGGGCGGACGGCTATCCCTGCGGATCGAAGCGGTCGATGCGTCGGGGATGGGATCGGTCGACTATCGAAGCCTGGAGAGTCAGCCGCTGGTTCCCGGCGGGCAGGGATTTGTGGAACACACGGCCGCGATCGGGCAATTTGCCCAATCCGAAGGCCAGGAGGTCAACAAGATGCTCCAGCTGGCCTTGCAAGTCGTCCAGGAATCGGTCGGCAGCAACGCGTTTTTTCAGAAGTGTGCCAGCGCGGCGGCCGAGATGGTGGATCTGGATCGAACCGTCGTCTTGCTGCGTGGCGAGATGGCCGAATCCGACAAGTTGCCCGTCGAGTCGGAATTGGAAGGCGGCTGGTTCCAGGTCGCCCACCACACCCGCGGAAAAGGATCGCTGGGCAACCCCCGCGGCCGGATCAGTACAACGTTGCTGAAACGTGTCCGCGAGACCTGCCTGACGGTGATCCACCAACCCAAGACCGCGGCAATGGGCGGAGCGAACCCCGCCGACGCGAACGTTGCCGACAGCGACGCCGATCGCTTTGCCCCGTCACTGCAGAGCGTGCAGTGTGCCGTCGCGTCGCCCATTCTGAATGCCGAACATCAGGTGATCGGAGTCATCTACGGTGATCGCACCATTTGCGCGAGCGGCTCGCTGGCCAGCGGCATCAGCGACATGGAAGCGACGTTGATCGAGATCCTGGCCGGGGCGTTGGCCGGTGGGCTGGCTCGTCGAAACCAAGAGCGCATCCGCAACTCCTTGGCCGAATTTTTTTCACCCAAGGTGGCCGACCAATTGGTCTCCGATCCGCAACTGATGGAAGCGAAAGAGATCGACGTGACGGCGCTGTTCTGTGACATTCGCAAGTTCAGCAGCGTGACGGAGAAACTGGGGCCGCGGAAAGCGATCCAGTGGATCAACGACGTGATGACCGAGCTCAGCCAGTGCGTTATCGATTCCGACGGCGTGTTGGTCAATTACATGGGCGATGAAGTGTTTGCGATGTGGGGTGCCCCCGGCGACCAACGCGACCATGCCGACCGCGCCCTTGAGTGCGCCAAATCGATGCTGCGGGCGATCGAGAAGCTGCGTCTGCGGTGGAGCAGTGTGCTGCCCCAAAAATTCGGAGCCGGGGTCGGGATCAACACCGGGCCGGCGCTGGTCGGCAACGTCGGCTCGCGGCAGAAATTCCAGTACGGCCCGTTGGGCAACACCGTCAACCTCAGTTCGCGTTTGCAATCGGCGACCAAGCAACTCGGCGTCGCCTGTTTGGCCGGCGAGACAACGGTGCATTCGGCCGGATGCAGCGACCAATGCCGTCGACTGGCCAAACTGTCGGTCGTCGGCATCGAAGACTGCATCGACGTATACGAAGTCACGGTCCAGCCCGACGAAACCTGGCGGCGACTAAAGTTCGAATACGAGCAGGCGCTCGACGAGTTTGAACGCGGTCGCTTCGAGAGATCCGCCCAACAGCTTGAAACCTTGATCAAGGCCTACCCCCAAGACCGCCCCAGTCGCGATCTACTGGAGCGTGCCCGCGGCCAATTGAATCAGCCTTCGAAGGATTTTGATGGCATTTGGACGCTGACGAAGAAGTAGGCCGTCCGCAGCTGTCTTGGTCGGCTAGACCCCTTCGATCACTCGTGGCGGACGCGACCGTTTCCCGGTCTGGACACGGTCCATTTTTTGGCTCAGCGTATAGGCGACCCGTTCGACCACACGGTTGAGCAGTCGCGGATAATTCTCATCGGAATCATCGATCACGATGGGGGCCATCCGTTTCAAATGGACAACGCATCGGCATTGCTTGTCGACACCGCCTTTCGGTCCATTGATGTCTCTCAGGCTGACATTGACGCTGCGGATCTTCGATCCGAAACGTGCCACCGAATCCTGGATCAATTCGGAGACGTACTGTTGGAACGATCGAGACGTTTCTGTGTCTCCGATGTGGATGGAAAGCTTCATCGAGATGGCCCTCAGGTCGGTTCATTGACGTGATTTCGCTCCGCCGGTTGCGAAGCCACTCCAATCGTAGACCGAGGCGCGTCAAACGTCCTATTCATTCGCCGTCTCAGTTCATTAACAATTCTCAATGGTTCAATGGGATGTCGTCTTTTTTTTTTTGGCGACGACGGCGGGGTGTTTCAGTCGGCGTTCGACAGAAATCGCATAGAAACGCTCGGTGATTTCCGAGATGCGACCGATCGGTTCGAGTGAGTATTGTCGGCCAACCTCGTCGGCAACCGCGGTGGGCACCACAATCATCCCCTCGCCCGCCTGCCCAAACACCTTCAACAACGCACTGTCTTCGAACTCGTGGACCACCTCGGGGCGAAGATCCATCCCGTCGAACCATTGCTCCAGCGCGCGACGCAACGTGGTGTTTTGGGTAGGCAGCAACATCGGTGCCCCGTTGAGCGACGCGGGAAAATCGCGTTTGTGTTTCTTGGCCAACGCCGCGGTGCCGAAAACGGTGACGTCACACTGGCCCAACAGGTGATTAAACGCCCGCACGTTGATCTCCGGAGTCAACGGCGAATCAGCCAGCACGACGTCCAAACGATGCAGCGCAAGCTCGCTGAGCAAGTCTTTCAGCTTGCCTTCGTAAACCACCAGTTTCACGCGGTCCTCCATCTCCAGTGCGGTCCGCAGAATGCGATGGACGATCAGCTTGGGCAGCACGTCGGGCACCCCGACGACCAATCGCAAGGCGTCCTCGCTGGGGCGTCCACGGATCACATCGGTCATTTCACGACCGAGCGTAAAAATCTCGTCCGCGTATCGAAACACCACCTGACCGGTATCGGTCAAAACCATCGAGCGGCCTTTCCGGTCGAACAGCTTCACTCCCATCGACTTCTCCAACTTCTGAATCTGCGTGCTCAGCGTGGGTTGCGAAAGGTGCAGCGAGTCGGCCGCCGCGGTGATCCCACCTTCCTTGGCGACCATCCAAAAATACAGCAGGTGGTGGTAGTTGAGCCAATCGACCATCGTGATTCTCGGTTTGTATTTATCTATGGGAGGAGCGAATGGTTTCTATTTTCCTAATGTTACGGATCGGCCGTAAGATAGAACAGTGCCCCTTCGTAGGGCTGAAACCATTCACTGAAACGACTGCCTGGAGAAAAACCCCGAGGATCGCCCGTCGTCGGCCGCGGAGCTGTCAAAGGCACTGTCGCGTTGCGCCGTCACGTCGACGTGGACGCGGGAGGACGCCAACCGCTGGTGGAAGAAATTCGATCACCCCACGGTCAGTCGGCCGACCGTGGACGTGAGCCAACACACCACGCATCCGGCGGAAACGATGACGTTTGTCCGTTGAATCCTGAGGTCCTCCGGCGGAGCCTGGGTTGTACGGAATGGTTTGTTGCGGCCGGTCTGATTCGGCGCAACGCCTGAAATAGCGGTGTTTCCGCAGAGCCCCGGCAGAGCCCCGGACGCGGTTTGTCAGTCGTCCAAACCCGACCTTCGCGACGGTTTCATGATGCACCGATTTTTCCATGCACGTGCTGCCCAGGGTGAACGCGCCGCGACGCGACGGGTAATGCCACTCCAACGGCAGGGTGTGCTAGGATTCGTCGCAAACAAGATCAAGTCTTTCATCACCTGCCGAACCCGATGACGCAAACGCTCATTCACGACTTGCTGTTCATCTTGGCCGCAGGTCTGCTTGCCGGGTTGATCTGCAGGTGGCTTCACGCGTCGGTGTTGATCGGCTATCTGGTGGTCGGCGCGCTGCTCGGTCAGGGCGTGCTCGGCTGGGTGCGCGATGAAACACACCAGTTGGAACACTTCACCGAAGCCGGCGTGTTTCTGCTGCTGTTTTCGATCGGACTGGAGTTTTCGCTCGATGACCTGCAACGTTTGGGCAGAAAGTTCTTCATCGGCGGAGCGACGCAGATGACCCTGGTGGCCGTGCCCGTCGTTGCGCTCCTGGTCGCCTTCGGGATGAGTTGGCAATCGGCCGTCCTGATCGCTTCGGCGGTCGCGTTCAGTTCGACGGTTTTGGTTTTTAAAGCACTCACCGAGTGGGGGCAGTCCCAGCGGCCGCACGGTCGATGCGCCATCGGGATCCTGCTGTTCCAAGATGCGGCCTTGATTCCGCTCTTGTTGCTGGTCCCGCTTCTGACCGGGGAGGGTAACGCACCGAGTCCGCGTCAGTATTTGGCGCTGGCCGCCATTTCGCTGCTCTTCGTGTTGGCCGTGATCACGCTGCGTTACTGTTTGTCCAACTGGTTGATCCCGTTGCTGGCGGGCTATCGCAGCCCAGAAATGGTGATCTTGTTTACGATCGTATCGCTCGGCGGCGTGACGTTGGCCGCGCATGCGGTCGGCCTGCCGCCCGCGGTGGGCGCATTCGCCGCCGGATTGATTTTTAACGGCAACCGCTGGACCAAACAGATCGATGCGTTGGTGCTGCCGTTTCGTGAGACGTTTGCCGCCGTGTTCTTTGTCGGACTCGGATTGATCTTTGACCCCGCGCTGATTTGGCACGAACCGCTCGTGATGGGCGCCGCACTGGCGGGACTGATCGCGTTGAAAGCGTTGGCCGGAACCCTCGCGTTTCGACTGACCGGCATGCCGCTGCAACGTGCGTTCGGCATGGGGGTCGGACTGGCACACGTCGGTGAATTCGCATTCGTCTTGATCTTGTTGGGCGTCGAGTCCGGCGTGCTCCGCGAGATCGATTATCAACGGGTCATCGCGATCGCGGTCGGATCACTGATCTTGACGCCCTTGCTGATGAAAACGGGGTTGCGTTTGGTGCATGACGAAACCATTGACGTGGAAACACCTCGCAAGTCCGGTTCCGAATCCACCACGACGCGACTGGCGACGATCATCGGTGCCGGCCCGATCGGTTCTCGAATCGCCTCGCAACTGGAAACCACGGGGCAAGACGTTTGTTTGGTGGATCTCAGCCCCGTGAACCTGCATCCGTTTTCGCAACTGGGATTTCGCACGGTCGCGGGTGATGCCAGCGACACCACGATCCTGGAGCGTGCCGAAGTGCATCACGCCGGCGTCATTGTTGTCTGCGTCCCGGATGATCAAGTGGCCCTGCGCGTGGTCCGCGCGATCCGCAAGATCAACCCCCACGGCAAACTCCTGGTTCGCTGTCGCTACCAGGCCAGCGTCGCAAAACTTCGCCGCGTCGGTGCCGACGTCGTCGTCACCGAAGAAACCGAAGCCTCGCTGGCCTTGCTGCGGGAACTGAATCAATTGGAACAAGCATTCTCGATCCAGCGACCCTGACCCCCGAAAAATCATGAACACCATCTCTCGGCAATTCGTTCTCGTGGCGTCGCTCCTGTTCGGCTTTGGTTCAACGGCAGCGCTCTGTGCCGAAGTGATCCGGGTGGGGCCGCGCGACGATTGGTTCGCGATGCTAGCCGGTGACTCACTGAAACCCGGCGATGAACTGGTCTTTCGCGCCGGCGTCTACTCGGATGCCCGACGGTTGGTGCTGCGACACTGTGGCGAATCAGACAATCCGATCGTCATTCGCGCCGCCGAGGGCCAGCGGGTGCTGTTTCGTCGCCCCGATGCGAAACAGAACTCGATGAACCTTGAAGGCTGCCGGCACCTCGTGCTGAGCGGGCTGGAGATTACCGGCGGCGCGGCGGGCATTCGCATCGGGCCTGACGCGAGCGGGACCCCGTCAGGCGATCTTGTCCTCCAGGATCTCCACATCCACCACATCGGTGGCGTCGCCGTGACCTGCAATCACGAAGGCACGACCTATCGTCGGATCACACTTCGCAGAAACCACATCCATCATACCGCCGGTCACGGTGAAGCTTTCTACTTGGGCGCCAACGAGGGCAAAGGCATCTTTTCCGAGTCGCTGATCGAGCACAACTACATCCACGACCTGGACGGCCCGAACGTCAGCCAAGGCGACGGAATCGAAATCAAACAGGGAAGCTTTGGCAATCGAATCGTCGGCAACGTGATCCACGGCACCAAGTATCCGGGGATCACGGTTTACGGCACCAGCGGTCAACCTCGCAATGTGATCGAAGACAACGTGATCTGGAACACCGGCGACCACGGAATCCAAGCCGCCGCCGATGCGGTCCTATGCAACAACTTTATCGCCGACGCCAAGGGATGCGGCATCTATTCGCGGGCGCACCAGGGGGCGATCCCCGACAACTTAAGAATCGAAAGCAACTACGTCGTGGCCACGGGCAACCCGGCGCTGCGTTTGATCGGCGGCGGATCGGCCGGAGCGGGGATCGAGGTCTTGGGTAACACCTTGATGGGGCGGGCCGGCGGTTTGGCGGTGCGGGTGGAACGCTTGACCGCTCTGACCGCCAAAGCAAACCGCGGACAAGGCGCGGTGGACGGCTCTTCGGCCATCGCGGCGTCTTGGGTCCCCGTCAACCACGCCGCCCCCGACCTGCCGCGGCTTGAACAAAACCCCGCTTGGAATTTCTTAAAACGGTCCGAGTGCGTCGCGAGATTCACCGTCCCGATCAAGTAGCGAGCGGGCGGAAAATGAGTGGGATTGGCTTCCAGCCTGTCATCGCAGCATTGACAGACTGGATTTCTATCCCACCCTCAACCACCCGACGCGCCGTTTTCGCCGATTGCTACTGCGATCGGGCAAAGCCATCGATCACCGCTTCGGCTTCGTCGACGATCCGCCGGATCACGGTTGCCGCCGAGTCGATCGCGGTGACCTGTCCGGCGACTTGGCCGCCGAACATCGCCAGTTTTTCCAGCTCGCCGGTCATGGATTTCAACGGCGAATCCGTGCTCATCAAATACACCGGGCGGCCTTCTTCTTCGGCGACCTGTTCTCGCGGCATCTCGTCGGCGTTGTGTCCGAAGGGCTGCCGTTCGTACGGTGCGGTGCTCTGACTCTTGATCACCCGGACGGCAGAGTGGGGCGGCCAATTGATCGCAAACGCGTCGGTGTGCAGCGTGTCGTCGGAGTCGGCTTGGACGATCTGACGTTTGTGGACATCGTGGGCGAACGACTCGTGCGTGGCCAGCAACACCGTGCCACAATGAATCCCCTGCGCGCCCATGGCCAAGGCGGCGACCAGACTGCGACCACTTCCAAAACCGCCCGATCCGACGACCGGAATCGAGACCGCGTCGACGATCTGCGGCAGCAACACCAGCGACGTGACCGTGCCGTGAACGTGCCCGCCAGCTTCCACTCCCTGTGCAACAATCACATCGGCTCCCGCCGCCTCCGCTTTGATCGCCTGGTCGACATCGCCGACCTGATACACGACTCGGCACCCGGCCTGCTTGGCACGCTTGATGGCGTCCGGGACGACATCCCAGAAGTAAACCATCGTGTGCACGCCGGCACGCAAGCACGCATCGAGTTCGACACGAAACAGTTCGGGGTCGGTTGCCGCAGGGATCAAATTAACACCGAACGGTTTATCGGTCAGCGATCGAACGTCGTTGATTTGTTGCGTGATCCGCTGAGGCGATTCGCGGACCATCCCCAGGCAGCCGAACGCGCCGACGTTGGAAACCGCGGCCACCAATTCCGCACGCGCCACGCCTCCCATGCCCGCCTGCAAGATCGGGTAGCGGCATTCCAGCACATCACACAGTGGCGTCTGAAGCGAACCGGTGGATCCCAATGGATTGTCCTCGAATTGGTGTGACTGGAAACGGAATCTGCCTGCGCGAAGGGATAGCGAGGCAATCACCTTGACGCGCCGCCTATCCTGCATGTTAATGTGTATATTCTAAGCCCGCTGAGACAAGCTCAGATCGTCCGAACACCTAAAGAAGTTTCCATGCAGAGTCGTTTCGTCCAATGGTCCAGGACGTTTGCGAAGTGGGTTACCATCGATCCCTGGACGTCTTCGACACCCGGTATGAAATGGAAGACGGCCTGATGCGGTTGGCCGAGACCTGAAACACTTCAACCCCGACGTCCCCATCTTTTGACCAGCCCATTTTTTGACCAGCCCATTTTTTGACCAGCCCATTTTCGGCGACTCGATCGACACAACCTTCGCGTCCGCGGAGCGAGTAAACTGCTGGATCACTCGATTCACGACAAGGAGTTGCCATGTTTTTGAATTCGCTTTCTCGTCGCCGTTGGATGCAATCAGCGTGTGCTTCGGCGATCATTGTTACAACCGGTTCAACGCGACGCCGCACCTTCGCCGCGGCCCCGTCGCCCAACGTCCACGAGATCGGTTCGCGGCGCGAGCTGTTTGTCGACGAAGCCTTGATCGAAACGCGCGACGATGTCGACTTGGTGATGCATCGGCCGCGTGACGAAGGTCAGGTGCTGGCGTTTGACAAGCCCTGGGAAGGCGGTTTCAGTGCTTATGCGACCGTGATTCGCGACGGCGACCGATTGCGACTGTACTATCGTGGTCTCGGCGTCGCCGGCCAGGATGGCAACCGTGCCGAGACGACTTGCTACGCGGAGTCGACCGACGGCATCGAGTGGATCAAGCCGAATTTGGGACTGTTCGAAGTCAAGGGGACGCGAGAGAACAACGTGGTGTTGGCCGACGCCGCGCCGGTCACGCATAACTTTTGCCCGATGCTGGACACGCGGGAAGGCGTCGCGGCGGAAGAGCGTTTCAAAGCACTCGGCGGGACCGTCAAAAGCGGGCTGATCGCCTGGGTTTCTGCCGACGGCACGCGTTGGCGCAAGTTGCGTGAACAACCCGTGATCCCCAGCGATCAGATACCCTATCCCCATTTCTTCGACTCACAAAACCTGGCGTTCTGGTCGGAGGCGGAACAACAGTACGTCTGTTATTTCCGCGTCTTCCATGACAAGATCCGCCGCATCGCGCGGGCGGTCAGCGACGATTTTCTCGAGTGGTCGGCGCCGGTGCTGATGGGGTACCGACATCGCGGCGGCGAGTCGCCGATCGAGCACTTGTACACGAACCAAACGCATCCGTATTTTCGCGCCCCGCATTTGTATGTCTCTATCGCCGCCCGTTTCATGCCGGGCAGACAGGTGCTGACCGACGAGCAAGCCCAGGCGATCCACGTCAACCCGCGTTACTTCAAGGACACGTCCGATGCGATCCTGATGACCTCGCGGCCGGGAAGCGACGTTTACGATCGCACTTTCCTGAGCAGCTTCGTGCGACCGGGGATCGGGGCTCACAACTGGGTGTCGCGCACGAACTACCCGGCATTGAACGTTGTGCAAACCGGGCCGACGGAGATGTCGATGTATCTGAACCAGGACTACGCGCAACCGACGGCCCATTTGCGCCGCTATTCGATGCGGCTGGACGGGTTCGCGTCGGCTCAAGCCGATTATCACGGCGGCGAACTGGTCACCAAGCCGCTGGCGTTTAGCGGATCGCAGTTGGCACTCAACTTTGCCACCTCCGCAGCCGGCGGCATTCGCGTGGAGATCCAAGACGCCTCCGGCACGCCGATCCCGGGCTACACGCTTGTCGAATCTCGCGAGCAGATCGGCAACGAAACCGAACGTGTGGTTTCCTGGAAATCCGGCCCCGACGTGTCCACGCTCGCCGGCCGCCCCGTACGGCTCCGCTTCGTCATGAAAGACGCCGATCTGTACGCCTTCCAGTTCCGCGACGGCTTCTCCCGCTGAATCAGGCTGGATGATGGAACTCAATCCGCGACCGCTGTCCTTGTGTCTGTCCCTGTTGCTCGCGTTTTGCAACGGATGCGACCGGTCGGCGACTGACGTCGGCCGCGACGGTGTCGAGTCACACTCGCGGGTTTCGGGGGCCGATCTGGACGAAGCGCGTCGATTGATCGCGACAGAACAATTCGATGCCGCGCGCGAAGTGATCCGGCGTTATCTGCAACAGCACCCCGACGATCCCCAAGCCCTGGAAATGGCCGGTGATGGTGCGATCCAAGCGAACGATGCGGCCGCCGCGATCGGGTGCTATGCAGCGGCAGCCAGCGCAACAAGGGAAACGCAGGAGGGCAAACCGACGAAGGAGTTGTGGTTCAAATGGGCAGGGGCGACGATCACCGCGGAGCGTCCCTTCGAGACGATTGCGGTTTTGCGAGAGGCGGTCAATGACTATCCCGAGGTGTTGGAGATCCGACAGAACCTGGCCAGTTTTCTTGCCCGCGTCGGCTTGCAAGACGAAGCCGCCGAGCAGTTTCAATGGCTGGTTCAACACAAGCACGGCAGCCAGGCCATCCTGCTGATCTTGGCCGACCTGACACGTCCGCAGACTCATGACGAGACGTGCAAGTCGGCACTGCGTCGCAACCCCGAAGACCTTCGCCCGGTGTTTTCGTTGGCTCAACACGACGCCGCCAAGTCCGATTGGAAGACTGTCGAACAAGCTCTCGCGGCGGTCGTCAGACAACACCCCGAGTTTTCCCCGGCCGTCGCCCTGTACGGTCGGGCATTGGCGGAACAGAACAAGACCGTCGCGGTGGAACAATGGAGTCAATCATTGCCCCGGGACATCGAGACTTACTCGCACTACTGGATGGCGGCGGGGAACTGGGCGTCACGTCACGGATCGATCGACCAAGCGGCGCGGGCCTATTGGTCGGCGGTGAGATTGAACGAGAACGATCTCGAGGCGCTTCAGGGGCTGGCCAGTGCGCTGACCCAATTGGGACGCACCGAGCAGGCGGAACGTGTCGCCCGCCGCGGCGAAAACATTGCCGCACTGCGGAGTCATCTGGCAACGCTGAGCAGTTGGGACCTTGAATCCCAATCCACCGTCGTCGATCTCGCACAGACGCTGGAACAACTGGGGCGACGGTGGGAGGCGACGAATTGGTTGATGGTCGGGGCGACGATGAAACAGCATCCCGATCCCGAGTTCGAGAAGACTTTCCGCGCGATCCGCGAGCGGTTGACCGGTTCGACGCCCTGGCAATTGCCCGAGCAAACGGTATCGGCGAACGTCGACCTGTCTTCTTATCCGGCGATCGTTTGGCATCGGTCGGACCGGTCCCCCGCGTTGCCGACGGAGGCGCACTCGGACAGAAACCTGCGGTTTCGCGATGAAGCGGCGGTCCGATCGCTCGATCACGTTTGTGCCCTCGACAAGACCGGCGACGCCGAATCCGGCTTGATGATTTATCAATCCGGAGCGGGCGGGGCCGGAGTGATTGATTTTGACCTGGATGGCTGGCCTGATACCTATTTGACGGTGATGGATGGGACGCCCCGTCGCGAGGATTCCGGACCCAATCGGTTGTACCGAAATTTGGCGGGTGAGTATTCCGATGTCACGGACTTTTCGGCGCTGCTGGATCGTGGGTTTTCCCAAGGCGTTGCGGTCGGCGATTACAACGCCGACGGTTGGCCGGACGTTTGGGTCGCCAACATCGGAGAAAACCGTCTGTACCAAAACAACGGCGACGGGACGTTTCGTGATGTCACCGCGTCGTGTCGACTCAGCGGAAGTGGTTGGACGACGTCGGTCGCGATCGCCGATTTAAATGCAGATGGACACGCCGATCTTTACGAAGTCGGTTACTGCCGCGGCGAGGAACCGTTGCGATTGCCGTGTGTGGTCAAGTCGATCGGTGAAGCCAGATCGTGCAACCCGATGGCCTTTGATGCCGAACCCGACCGGATTTGGGTCGGCAATGGCGATGGGACGTTTGCCGACGCGACCGACTGGTTCGGGCCGCACGAACCAGGCCGCGGATTCGCCCTGGTGATTGGAGACTTCGATCGCCGTCCCGGTTTGGAGACCTATGTTGCCAACGACATGACGGCCAACCATTTTTGGGCCAAATCGGATCGGGCACCCGCGTTCGGGCTTTCCGATCAAGCCGCCGTGCGTGGATTGGCGCTCAGCCGTCGCTCCGTCGCCCAAGCTTCAATGGGCATCGCCGCCGCCGATGCCGACAGCGACGGCGACATCGATTTCTTGTTGACTCATTTTGTCGATGATCACAATACGTTCTACCGCCAAGACAGCCCGGGCGTGTGGACCGATGCGTCCCGAGCCGCCGGCTTTGCGGACGCCTCCAAACCGATGCTCGCGTACGGCACCCAGTGGATCGACGTCGATAACGACGGCTCTTTGGAAGTGTTCATTGCCAACGGTGACATCGACGACTTTGAATTCGAAGGACGATCGTTTCGACAGCTTCCCCAGCTCTTGCAGCAGGTCACGCGCGGCCGATGGAGCGAGAAGCGTGCGGATTCGTTGGGCGACTATTTCACACGGCCTCGACTGGCCCGGTCCGTTGCGACGCTCGACGCCGATCGTGACGGCCGCACCGACCTGGTCGTCACGCATCTTTTCGATCCGGTGGCGCTATTGATCAATCGATCCGAAACATCCGCCGAGCAGACGCGGTTCTTCTTGCGAGCCACCGCGACGCATCGCGACGCGATCGGCGCACGGGTCCGGTTCACCGCGAACGACCAAACCTTTGAACAATCACTGCTAACCGGAAATGGGTTCCAGTGCGCCAACGAAGCGTGCATCGTGGTGGCGGTGCCGGACGTCGAAACACTGGAAGACGTCAGCGTGACGTGGCCCGACGGGAGCAACGACTCGCTCGGCGACTTGACCGGCGGACGGGATTACTTGATTTTGCAACACCTGGGCGCCTGGCTGCTGTAGAATCGGAAATTCCGGCGGTGCCCAACCGCCCCACTGCGATGACGCAATTTGTTGTCGCGGCGACGCATTTGTCCCTCGCTTTCGTCAGCAGCATCTATTCAGCTGCAAGCGATCAAATCATTCGATAGTTTTCGAGTTTCTTTTATCTCTTTCTTTTTCTCGAACCCGTTCAGGTGCTCCTATGGTACTGCCCAGACAGAAACAGAGGGCGGGCTTCACGTTGGTGGAGCTGCTCGTGGTGATCGCGATCATCGGAATCCTCGTGGGACTCTTGCTCCCCGCGGTCCAGGCTGCTCGTGAAGCAGCCCGACGCATGAGTTGCAGCAACAATTTCAAACAGCTTGGAATTGGCATCCACAACTATCACTCGGCCTACAAACAGTTGCCGACACACGGCTCGGGAACTCAACCGGGGACCCCGGCGCCTTGGTTCCGCACCTCGGACTATGGGAATCGTCACCGCTTGAGCATGCTGGTTCCGATTCTGCCGTTCATCGAGCAACAGGCGTTGTGGGATGAAATCAGCAACCCGAGTTCGAAGCGAACCGACGGCAACACCAGTGCGGCGGTGGGCACACCGACCAATCCATGGCCGGCGATGGGGCCGACCCCCGAGAAGATTCAGTACATTCCCTGGACGACCGAGGTTCCGACGTACCGTTGCCCGAGCGATCCCGGGGTTGGACTTCCGGCCCTGGGGCGGACGAATTACGCCGCCTGCTTGGGAGATTCCTCGTGGCTGCTCCACCTCGCCAATCGCAACAACAACCGGACCCGGGTGACCAACGGACGGAGCCGACAATCAAACGCCGCCCACCGCGGGTTCTTCAAGCCGTTGCAGGAAGCCAAATTCCGCGACTGTCTGGACGGTCTGTCCAACACCATCGCGATGGGAGAAATCATCACCTATCTGGGTGATAATGACATCCGAGGCCAAGTGACCGAATCGGCCCGAAACCGCAGTGCGCCCGGGGTCTCCCTGCCGAACCTTCGCGACAACCCGTCGATTTGCCAGCCATTGATCGACCCGGACAGGCCCCGGTTTTGGGATCCCCAGTACAACATGATCTCTCGTGCTCTGTTTGCCCGCGGCTATCGCTGGGCTGACCAAGGGCCGTTCTTTACCGGTTGCTTAACGATTCTGTCTCCCAATCGCGAGCTTTGCGGGCCGTACAACACGCTCGGTACGACCCTGATTGCGACGATGTCCAGCCGCCATCAAGGCGGATGTCACGTGTTGATGGGCGACGGAGCGGTCAAGTTTATCACCGATTCTATCGAAGCCGGTGACCAGACGGCCGGCAGTGTTTGGCTCAACGGGACCGGTGGCCAGCTTCCCGGTTCGCAAAGTCCCTACGGGCTCTGGGGCGCATTGGGCACGCGCGCCAGCAATGAAACCATCGACGAAGAGATCTAGCGCATTGCGTTTGGCTTTTGCCGCTCGATTGTCCCAGCCGGCAGGCCCAACGGTAACGCCGTGAGCATTTTTTAGCGGTAGGACGCGAGCCCTTTCGTGTTTCGGTAACAATCAGGAACCGGAGGGCTTGCGGCCTGCCGCGAACACCTCGTCAAACGCAGGGATTAAATGTTTCACAGCGTTGCCCAACTGGGGCAATCGGGCTGCCGTCACTGAGTGCGATTCGATCGATTGTGTTTGCGGTTCCAAGGCCCGTGTCTTCCCACCATCAGGTCCTTTCAATGAAATCCCACCCCTTGTCCTGCTTTGTTCTCATGTTTCTGGTCGCCGCCATTGTCGGTTGTGGCGACAGCCGTCCTCAGACCTCCACTCAAGGAGCCGACGCGCAAGCCATCGCGGATTACGAAGCGGCGGTGGCGGCAGCCGAGGGAAACATGGCGACCAGCTCGGATGCTTCCGAAGGCGACGAATAGCCGCCCTGTACCAATCGCCCGGCGGGGCCGCCCGTGGGGTCGCGTGGGATGTAGAATAACCGGGTGAATTGCCGCGCACGGATTTCTTCCCCTCCCCACACTCGGAAACCCTGATGAACAAACCATTGCTTTCACTCGCGTTCGGTGCAGCCATTGTGTTGCTTGCCAATCCGCTGGCGCATGCCGAAGTCACGGTCAAACTTTCCAAGATGCACCTTTGCTGTGGTGCCTGTGTGAAAGCCGTCGAAGGTGCGCTCGAAAAAGTCGAGGGTGCAACCGTCAAAGCCGACCAGGATAGCGGTTCCGCCGTCGTCACCGCAGCCGATCAAAAAACAGCTCGCAAGGCGATCGGTGCGATCGGACGGGCTGGGTTCCATGGCGAGACCGATCACGCCAAGCTGAAAATGCAGGACAACAGTGGGGTCAAAGCAGGCGTCACGAAACGCCTGGAATTGGTCGGAGTCCACAACTGCTGCGGCGGCTGCAACAAGGCCATCAAAGCGGCGCTGGCGACCGTTGACGGTGTCCAAGCGGATACCGCCAAGCCGAAGTCGAAAACGCTGGTGATCGAAGGCGAGTTTGATGGACTGGCCGTCGTCAACGCCTTGAACAAAGCCGGTTTCCATGTTCGCGCCAAAGGAGCGGCGAAAGAAGCTGCTGCGGCGCGAAAGAAGAAGGCCGCCAAATCCACTGAGGAGTAAGGCGTCGGATCTGCTCTGCATGCCACCTGGTTCCGATCAGACAAACCGCTGACGTGGAAAGGAAGCCGCATTGGTGCGGGGCAGAATGATTTTACGGACTCGTTCCCAAGCTGTGCCTGGGAACGAGCCGCTAGGAAATGCGTGGCGTGCTTCGGGAAAAAACCGAAAGCCTTGCCGATCACGTTCAAGCGTAAATCGTCTCGAAGTCTTCCGAAGCCAGGACGGCATCGAAGGCGTTGGCGTAGAAGCCGGTGCCGTTGACGTCCAACGTGTCGTTGTTGCTGCCACCGTCCAGATGGGCATCGTCCGCATCGGATGCATCGATTCGCAGCGTGTCGTTTCCGCTGCGCAGCTCGACGTCCAGGTTGTCGACGTCGATTCCGAACAAGCTGACGTAGTCGTTGTGCCGTCCGCTGTCGATGTTCAAGCTTCGGGCGTCGGTGTACGAGGCGACGAAGGTATCGGCACCATCACCCATGTTCACGCTCAAGTGGTCGCCGACATCAACGTTCCGCATCCACCAGTAATCGTTGCCGTCATCAGAGGAGTGATCGATCAGATACATGTCGTCCAGGACGTTGACATCCAGCATGGTGATCCGGTCGTTGCCGGCTCCCGTTTCGATTTTCAGATCGCTGTGCGAATGGTGCTGCATGTTGACGTCGCGAATGACGACTTGGTCGTCACCGTTGCCGAGCTTGATGGTCAGATCGTCGAGCGTTCTCCACGAGCCCCCGGTGAACAGCTTGGTCGGAATGTTGACTTGCGATGAGCTTCCGTTGATCGTCGTCGGCGCGCCGCCTTGAGTCAAACCGGTGATTCGAAGCGTGTCATTGATCTGCCGCACTTCGACGCCGTTGGCGGCCCCGTCGCCGGTCAGTTCGACATCGATTCGGCTGCCGGAGATATCGATATCCACGGAGACGTCACCGGCCATCATTTTGCGGGTTTCCAGATTCTGAAGTCCGAGCCGTCGTTTTTTTGCTGCTTGGTTTTTGGAACGAGCCATCGAAGTTTCTCCCGAAACAAAGTGTGTGCCGAGAATCTACGTTTGGCGTTGATCGGAACACCCGACCACCCTCCTCGACACCGATCCAAGCGAAGGTGTCGTGGAGATGTTTCCGAGAAAAACTGAAAACGTCGTGGCAAGTCAACGTACGGCAAGCTGTGCATGCCACTCGTTTCTACTGGTTCGACTTGTGCATTTGCACGATCTCCAAATGCACTTCACGCATCGGCAACCAAAAATCGTTTTTGTGTCGCGGGTCGTTGGAGCGAACCACATTCAGGCTCACTTGCAGCTTCTTGAGTGCCGTGTCGAACTGGCTCTTGGTGCACTCCAGTCGCATGATCGCGTGTTTGCGAAGCGGCCCCGTGTAATTGGGTTCCAAGCGAATGAACTCAAAGACTTGCTGTGACAACGAATCTAAATCGCTGACTGGCTGAAACGCACGTGGGTAATGCACGTTGCGAAAGTGCTGCATTTCCATCAGCACAGCATCCCCGCCGGGGACCTTTCCATAGTACACCGCATCGGGATAGGTCTGCGGAATCCGGGTTTTCCAATCCCAGACGGCGACAACCTTTGGGCTCCAGCCTCCCGCCTTGGGTTTTTTTTCGGACAGTTTCGTGTTGTCCCATAGCGAGGGATATGGCGAACCCTTACTGCCAAACACCGTGCATACCTTTTGTTCCAAGACGAACCGGTATGCTTGATCGAAGGTTTTGATCACGGTGTTGAATCCACGCGAGTGCGTTTTCGTTTCCAGTGACGCTGGCTTTGAAACCGTCACGCAAGCGCCCGCTCGAACAACGCGAGCATGCGTCCCCAGGCTTTTTCTGCCTGTTCGGGGTTGTGGACGCGGGTGTCCGGTGGGCACCAGCCGTGCCCGGCCGGGTACACCTCGATTTCGGCAGCCAGGTTCGCGTCGGCGAACGATTGCTTCAGCACGTTCTTGGCCTCGGGGTCGCGTTGGTCATCGTTCTCGGCGATCGCGATCAAGAACTGCGACTTCATCTGCGGGATCAGCAGATGGGGGCTGTCCGGATTGTCGGTGACCAGCCCGCCGCCGTGAAAAATGCCGCCGGCGCCGACGCGGTCGGGCACGGCCGCGGCGGTCCGCATCACGATCGGTCCGCCCATGCAGTAACCGGTGGTGCCGATCTTCTTGGATGTGTCCACTTCTGACTGTGCGTCCAGCCACGCGACAAACGCCTTGGCATCGGTCGTCTGGGTGGTGGCGTTGAGGGACTGCGCGAGCGGTCTTACTTCCGAGATCGACGTGTTTGCCCCGTCGGCTGCCGTGGGGGCTTTCTTGGTGCGATAGAACGGATTGACGACCAACACGCTATAGCCCGATTCGGCGAGACGGTTGGCCATTTGACGAAACGCTCCGCGGAGTCCAAAGATGTCGGGCCAGATGAGCACGGCGGCGTGCTTGCCCGTCGTCGGGGCGACGAAGTACGCGTCGCACTCGCCGTCGGGTGTCGTGATCGTCACGTCGCGGTCCTGTACCTCCGCGGCGTTGGCCGCGCGGGGCAGCATCATCGCCGCACCGACGCCGGCGGCCAGCGTGCCCATGTCTCGGCGTGAGTATTTTTTGAGATCTTCTTCAAAGTGATCTTGGTCGCACATGGAGTGGCTCGATAGTTGATGGTCTGTGGAGGGAACCCGAATCGCAAAACAGTGTAGCGGGCGGTGTCTCCGTCGTCCGCCAGCCGGGCCCTATCGTCGGGCGCATGACGGAAACGACGCAAGCCCCTAGGGCGTCTGCGTCTCGTCCCCGCTGAGACGGCAGGATGCAGCTGAACAGGTACCGTATTTTCGGAAGCATTTTTCTCCTTTTCAGGTCACGATTCAATCGTGGCCACGATAACAGGGAAAGCGCGTCCGCGCGAAAGGGGCTCCCACAATCGTCCACGTTCTGTACCGGGTGAGGTGAAAGATGAGTCGCACGATTTCGCAAGAGTTGGCCAAAGAAACACCCTGGTATCGGATTGAGGTGGACGCGTTTTCGGTGTACCCGAAAGTGATCCTGGTCAGCCGCTGGTACTACCGCTGGCTGCTCGGACCGGGAGTGAAAACGCCGTGGGTGGAACGTGAGAAGAAGTTCTATCACGACGTGTTCAATCTGTTGTTGGCCGATGCGTTCCGCAACACACGCATTCGGATGACCGCGACCGATCGGGGGTTCACGACCACGCTCGGCGTGGACTTCAGCATCGGGCGTGGGCTGGCGAAACATCGGCACTGGACCGTCTTGCTAAAGAAGGTTCATCCGACCAGCGAGTCGTTTACGTATCAAAGCAAGGTCATGCCGAACAGTTTGACCATTCACTTGGACACGGCCGACATCAAGGACTATCAGCCGATGAACGTGGCGGGCAAGACAGGAATCCACAACGCGATTCCCCACGAGTTCCTGCACGCGATCGGGTACCACCATGACGAATCGCATGCCGCCAGCCCGCATCTGCGCGACACCAACAGCATCATGAATGTGGGAAAACAAGTCCGCGAGCGGCACTTACGCCACGTGCTCGCCGATCTAGAAGACCTGGTGCCCGACGCCCGGTTTTCACTCGCCTGATGGGGATGAATCGAAAGTCTCGCGAGCACCCTACCAGTCTTCGAGCGACCCGATCGCGAATCGTTCGCCCACGGGAGTTTTGCAACTTCCCGGTGTTGCCACGACGACCAAGCGTAGTTCGCCCGAGGCCGGAGCCTCGACTTCATACGCCACCATTTGCGTGCCGGGATTGGGCGAATCCCATTCATGCCGCGGTTGCTCCGTGTTGACAACGGTCCAACTCGCCCCGCGCGGCTCGACGATGGTCAATTTCAGCCGCTGATCATGTTGGGTCAGTTGCAACGTCTGACCGGTTTGTGATTCTATCTGGGCCGGCGTGATCATGCCCCAACGCACTCGGCTGCCAGGCGACAATCCGTCCAATTCATCTTGAATCGCGATTTCACCCGACGGCTGCAACGCCACGCCGCGACGAACCTTTTCGGCTTGCCCGCGATACACCGGAGTCAAATCAGCGACGGAGTGCGGGAAGTCAGGTTCACTTGAAAAGTCCGTGATCTCGGCATGGCCTTTGGCGACTTGCAGGTTTCCGTCGATGACCAAGGTGTTGTGCCCGGCGTTGGTCTGGCGAAAGATCGTCCAGCGATCGGAATCCTGTGCCGCACTCCACAAGTTCATGCCGCGCGATTCGATGCCGTGGTAACCTTCGGCCCCCAAGTCAATCGCCCATCGCACGCCGTCGGCGTCCAGCACGAACGAGCCCGTGTCCATCTGTCCGTGCGGAGCCGAGGGCGAGCCGGCTTTTAATCCTACGAATGTCGACCGTGCATCCGTCCACGAACTGCGATGCACCGCTACCGGGGTGCTACTTTCACTTTGCCAATGCAGCGGCATCCGAATCTCGGCTTCGTCCAATCGTTTTTCGTCACCGATCCAGAGCAACGCCAGGGGCAGCAAACGGTTCCCGCCCGATCCGGCTTCGCGCGGGTCAAAGCTGGCGATGTGCGTCCTGACTCGCGCGTCTTCACCGAGCAACCAATCCGGACGCTGATAGCGACGCGCCAACCAATACAAGGCCGCTTGGGGTTTTCGGCCCGACCCGCCATCGGCATAGTTGAACGTTTCACCCGATGGCCCCGTGATCAGAGGCATGTATTGGCCCGTTTCGTCAAAGCCCGGCATCTGGCTCAACTCAAAATCGCTTCCCAAGACCCCGTCGAGCATCGCCAACAGCATGACATTGAAGCTGGTTCCGTAGGCCCAGTATCCCGGCCCTTCGGGATAGCTGCCATGGGGCGCGAACGCTTTCATCGACCGCGGCACGTTTTGAATCGCATTGTGCACCGTCTGCGCCGCCAACTCCGGTTCGTCGTCCAGGATCGCGAGCGCACCGGCGGTCATTCCACAATGGCAAACTTGTCCCCAATTGTTCGTGGCGCGGACCCATTTGTTGTGTTTGGTGGTAAAGGGCAGCGACACCCCCTTGTCTTTGATTGCTTTGCGAATGGTTCGTCGGCTGGCATCGTCCAGTGCGTCGAACATCCAGTCGTATCCGATCGCCATGCCCAGGGTCATCTCGGCGACATCCAGATAGTGACTCGGGTTCCAATCCGCAAACTCCGCGATCGCCAGCATTTCCTGTTTGCCGCGTTCGACGTATTTCATTTCGCCGGTCAACTGGTACGCCATCGACAGAATTAGCATCCTATCCACGCAACGACGCGATTGGCCCAGTAAGCGTCGTCCTTGCAGTTCTCGCGTGATCGGTGGAACGTCGGCGAGCAGATCGGCATGGCGGATGACGGCGTTGGCAAGCAGATCTCGCGTCGACGACGAATCACCCCGTGACGCCCGCAACGCATCAAACTGTGCCGCATCAGCGATCAGCCGCGGCTGGGTTTTGGCAACCGCCGCGATGCGTGTTCGCAAGTCGTCGATGCTGACCGGAACCGATGTGTCGTCTTGCGCGATGACAGGCGTTGCGACAAGTGCAAGCAAGATCGGAAAGAGGATTCGGTGCATGGTCGGAGCGTCTCGGTGCGGCAACGCGTTGGAACGTCGAACGGATGGACGTGCGAAGAACAGAGCCGATTATACGCCGAATCTCTTGACGCGTCTGTTGATGGTGTGAGCCGCAATCGATGGAGTTGAAAAAGGCTTCGAAAGTTATTTCTTGCCCAGGTGGATCAGCTTCTTGTTGACGAATTCGAGGATGCCCAGGTGGGATAACTCGCGCCCGTAGCCGCTGTTTTTGATTCCGCCGAACGGCAGTTCCGCCTGTGAGCGGGTCGGTTGGTTGATAAACACCATTCCGGTTTCGATTTGCTCGGCGACGCGACGACCGCGTTGGATGTCGGCGGTAAAGACGCTGCCGCCGAGACCGTAGGAGGATCGATTGGCCAACTCGATCGCGGCGGCTTCGTCCTCGACGACGTACACGGTCGCCACCGGGCCGAACAGTTCTTGGTCAAAGGTGGGTATCTCGGGGGTGACGCCGGTCAGCAGGGTGGGGTTGAAGTAGGCGCCCTCGCGATCTGGCCGATCGCCTCCCAACAGGACCGTTGCGCCGGCGTCGATGGATGCTTGGACTTGGTTTTGCAACTTCGCCGCTGCGTCTTCGCTCGAAAGCGGAGCCAACGTCGTCGCTTCATCCATCGGATCGCCCATCTTCAGCTCGGACAACTGCTCTTTGAATCCCGTCAAGAACTCGTCGGCGACCGCTTCGACGACGATGAACCGCTTGGACGCGACACACGACTGCCCGGCGTTGACGATGCGACCCTTGACGGCTTGGGGAATGACATCTTCCAAGTCCGCGTCCTCGAGCACGATAAAGGGGTCATTGCCGCCTAGTTCGAGTACGCTGCGTTTCAGGTTTTTGCCGGCCAATGCCGCGACCGCCGCGCCGGCCGGTTCGCTGCCGGTCAGTGAGATCCCTTGAACCCGCGAGTCGGAGACAATCAGTTCTACGAATTCCGACGGGATAAAAAGGTTCGTGTACACGCCCTCGGGCAGTCCGCACCGGGAGAACAGTTCTTCAATCGTCTTGGCACACTGGGGAACGTTGCTGGCGTGTTTGACCATCACGGTATTGCCGGCCATGATGTTCGGCGTGGCGAAGCGGACGACTTGATAGAACGGGAAATTCCACGGCATCACGCCCATCACAACGCCCAGCGGCTCGTAATGAAGGTAGGCATCGACGCCTTCGACTTCCATCGGTTGGTCCGCCAGAAATCGTTCGGCATTGTTGGCATAAAACTCCGCGATGTTGGCGCAGTATTCGATTTCGTATTGGCTTTCGGAAATCCTTTTTCCCATATCCAAGGTGATCGTGCGGGCATACTCGTCGGCGTCGGCGCGAAGCAATTCGGCAAACCGCAGCAAACATCGTTGGCGATCCGCAAAGGTCTCCCGGCGCCAATCCTGGTAGGCCGTCTCTGCTGTGCTGACCGCAGCGATCACATCGTCCTTGGAGAGCGGAGTGAATTCCCGAATCGTTTGGTTGGTCGCCGGGTTGATGCTGGCAATGGTCATAGCGCTTCTGTTGAGAAAGAGGAAAGCGGATGAGAGAGTTTAGCGGATCGGACATGCGATCCTGATGACGATCACCACGGATGACCGCATGAGTTCAAGACACTATTGTTTCGGGTCAGAAACTATTTTTTTCTTTTGGTTGGCTTCGTTGAACAGCTGAATCCTGCGTTCGACGAAACCCAGCGATAACAGGACGGCGATCGCGAGTCCGGTGACCGCCAACGCGAGCCCGGTGCGATCAACCGCGACGGCTACCCCGATCCCCGCGGTCAAGTAGATCGTGGCAGCGGTCGTCAACCCTTCCACGCCCTCGCCTTTTTGATGCACGATCGTCCCCGCGCCAAGGAAACTGATGCCGACGACGATCGCTTGCAGAATCCGAATCGGGTCCGCCTTGAGCAGGGAGTCGGTTTCCTGCTGCTCAAATTGATTGACGATTTCTTGACCCAAAATCATCATCAGCGCCGATCCGGCGCAGACAAAAATGTGCGTGCGGATCCCGGCGGGTTTGCCGGCGATTTCACGCTCGATCCCAAGCACCCCGCCGCACGCGGCCGAGATCGCGATCCCTTGCAGGTTCTCTAAGTCAACGGAGTCAAGCATGGTTTCAACTTTGAACAGGAATCGTCACCTTATCCACGACCGAAAAAGATGGCGAAAAAACACACTAGTTGGGCTTGTTCTCGATTAACTCATCGGGAGCCGGGTCACCAGGATTTCGTTCCAGGGTCAGCAGCATGTTCTTGCTGCCTTTGGGCGACTGGAAGTCCTTCGGCCGATCGGCACCGTCCAATGCGTAGCACAGCGTCCAACGATGATCGTTGTCGAATCGAATGATGCCCTCCGCGACCGCCGTGTCCGGCTTCGGTGGCGGGTCGATCTCGCTGGGTCTGGCAAGCTGTGGCACCGATGTCATGGTGATCTTCGCGGGCTTGGCGGACGAGTCGATGCGAAACACGGCGCGGAACCGCTGTTGGTCGTCACGATCATAGGTGACAATTCGATTGATCGAGATCGTGACATAGGTCCCCTCGACCTCCAATTCGCTCAGCTCGCGGCCTTGGTTGACACCCGAGACGACTTCCCAGCGGCCTTGCAGCTTTTCGGTTAGCGTATCGTTCGGCGTCTCTCGGGCCTGTTTCTCTTCGGCCGGTTTCTCTTCGGCCAGCGCGGGCGGGATCGCGAACATGGAACTGCACACAATCGCCAGCACGGCGCAAAATCGGTTGGTCATGGTTTGTCTCCAAGGCTGAAAATAGTTTGATCGTCGCGATCACTGAATGTCGTCAATCGTCAGGGGGCGTGGCTCCATCAGATGAGGTAAGGCGTGCAATGCATGTTGCCCGTGTCGACTGCTACTGTTCCGTCTCAAGTGATTCGGTGTCATCGTCATGCGGTTCGGTGTCCAGGCTGGCATCCACTTTCTCCGCCGTTTCGTCAATCACCTGTTTGGACTTCTCGACGATTACGGCGGTGTCCTGCCGAACTCTGTCGGTATCGACGCGCATCGTCGGATCACCCTCGGGTGAACTGAATTGCACCCAGCCGACCCAAGCCAGAACAAGTAGCAGGATTGCTATACCAACGATCGCGCGCATCACCTTTCTCCAAAAAAACATTGAGTGATAAACGGACAGAACTGACGGTTTGCAGTGATTGGAATGTCTGTCGTCAAACTGTCGGGCACTGCGACCCTGCAACACACTGACCCTGCAACACACTCGTCCACGGTCACGATGACATCGCCAGTGGTTGCCCCAGCGGTCAGACGGCCGGACCGCGACGGCCCATGATCAGTCCGATGATGAACAACACCAGGAACACGACGAACAATATTTTTGCGATGGTGGCAGCGGTTCCGGCGAGGCCGCCGAATCCGAGGACGGCGGCGATCAATGCAATCACCAAAAAGGTCAATGCCCAACTCAACATGTCAATCTCCAAGGTCTAAACAGGTTGTTACAAAGCGGTGGACTTCACCACTTGCCGAGTGCCAACAGAGCGACGCGATTGCCGTGCCAAATCAAATGTTTGCGTGGATCCAACGCGAAAAGCCCGTAAATCACCGGGTTGGACCGGTTGGCCTGGATGCCGGGAACCCACCGTGGTCGAGAACCGAGCAAGGGCCGATCGTCAATGCACTTGAACGGATGTGAGCGAGGTATGATGAAGAGATAAAGAGCGGTGTGAGGCGGAGTGGAGCCGTCGCGGGTGACTGGTTGGCGCAAACAACGTGTCACGGCATGGCGCACGATTTGCGACAAGGCGCATCGTTTTGCCACCGTCGAGCAAGAAGGAAATTCAATGAACCAAGTCTCGAACCTGCAACGCGTGTTGGTCGGGGTGGGCGGCTCCGCCAACGGTCACGTGGCCGTGGATTTTTCGATTCAATTCGCCAGCCGCTACGGATGCCGATTGGTGGGCATCGACATTGTCGACGAAGACGACACAGAACTTGCGATCTATGGCGTCGCCGATGAGACGGCCGAGGCGGAGCGTCGACGAGAGATCCGGCAGCTGCGCGAACGGGCCCGGCAGAACCTGGACGCTTTCCAGCAACGATGTCGCACTGCCGGGATCAGCGCCGAGTGTTGTGGAAAAAGCGGGGATGTGGCAGAGCAGATCGTGACGGAGGCCCAACGATCGGACCTGATCATCCTGAGCCGCGATACGCCCTTCGAATCGGCAACGTCCGCCAACAGCACCTTGGGCAAGGTGCTCCGTCAGGCTCCGCGTCCGCTGATCACGGTGCCCCTGTCACTGCCTCAGCAAGACCATGTGCTGATTGCCTATGACGGCAGCCGGCCGGCCGGACAAGCGCTGTTGGCGTTCGTCACGTTGGGTCTGGGCGCGGGCAGAAAGGTCCACGTCGCGACCGCAGCGGCGTCGGTCGAATCGGCCCGGATGATCGCGCAGCCCGCCATTGATTTTCTACAGCTTCACGGCGTTGACGGTCAGCTGCACGCGATCGAAGGGGAAACGAACGTCGAACACGCGTTGTTGAGTCTCGCCGCCGAGGTGGACGCGGGGCTGCTGGTCGCCGGATCGTGTGGCCATTCACGGATCCGCGAGGTGCTGCTCGGATCGTTCACCCAGACGTTGATCCAAGCGTCGCATCTGCCGCTGTTCTTGTTTCATTAAAACGGGGAATCTCGTCCGCCCACCGGTAGCGGAAACGGCGAAGACTCTTGATCCCTGTGCGACATCGCCGCGTGCGTATCCGCCCGCGGTCGCTGAGGTATCGCAACATTTCGTGACGCGTTGTCTCACGTCTTCGTTGCGACGCTCTGCACTTCGTTTCGCATGCAGATCTTTTTCCACCCCGACAGGCAACGCTGTGAAGCATTTTTTCGCGGTAGGGCGCGAGCCCTCCGGTGTTTCGGGAACGGTGAGGGATCGGAGGGCTTGCGCCCTGCCGCTGACACCTCGTCAAACGCAGGGAATAAATGCTTCACAGCATTGCCCGACAGGATTGGCTGGCGGCGTGAGATTCCCAGGCGTTGCCCGGCATAATCTGCCAATCACCCGCATCAGGGATCGGCGTCGCGCCACACGCCAAGTTTTAACGGGGTCGGAACACGACGTGCGGTAGTGATGGACGGAGAAAAACCATTTGGGGGATCGACGTAACAGGCGTATCACGAAGAGGGACCAGCGGATGACGAAGTTGAGAGGTGGACTGACCATGGGCTTGGTGGTCATCGTCGTGGCGGCAGTTTGGCCAGCCGCGATTTGGACGGCACCGATCTGGGCGGCACCGGGGGCGAACGCCGGCGATTGGCCACAGTTCCGCGGGGCCAATGGGAACGGGGTGGCCGAGAGCGTTGACTATCCGTTGACATGGAGTCCGGAAGAAAATGTCAAGTGGAAAGTCGATCTTCCCGACGCCGGAGCCGGCAGTCCGATCGTTTCGGGCGGACGTGTGTTCCTCGCCAGCGCCACCGAGGACGGTCGCCAACGCAGTCTGCTTTGCCTCGACCGCAGCGACGGAAAGCTGCTCTGGACGCGCACGGTCGAGTATGGTGAAGACATCACGCATTCAAAGAATCCGTTCGGCAGCACGACGCCCGCCGCCGATGGCGAGCACGTCGTCGTCTGGCATGGTTCGGCGGGATTGCACGCCTATGACTTTGCCGGAAAGCCGCTTTGGTCGCGCGAACTGGGCGAGTTCAAACACATCTGGGGTTATGGCTCGTCGCCGATCATTTACAAGGACAAAGTCCTGCTGCAAACGGGCCCGGGAGAACGCGTTTTCCTGACCGCGATTGACTTGGCCAGCGGCAAGACCCTGTGGGAAACCGACGAAGCCTACAGCGGCGACAAGAGCCCCGACGACGTCGGGTCATGGAGCACGCCGGTGGTCGCCCAAGTCGATGGCCGACCGCAAGTGATCTGTGCCATGAGCACGCGAGTGAACGCCTACGATCTCGACAGCGGTGAACTGATTTGGTGGTGCGACGGATTGAACGGTTCGCGTTACGACGTGGTCAGTTCTTCACCGCTGATCGGTGACGGCATCGGTTTCGCCATGGCCGACCTGCGCGGTCCGGCGATGGGTTTCAAGCTGGGCGGCACCGGCAACGTCACCGCATCGAATCGGCTCTGGCACGTCGAGAAACGGAACCCGAGCAGCGTCGGCACGGGCGTCCTGGTCGACGGTCACATCTTTCGACCCAACTCCGGTCCCGGCACGCTGGAATGTTTGAATGCCGAAACGGGCGAGAGTGTGTGGAAGAGTCGAGCGAAGGATCATTGGGCGTCGATGGTGCTGGCCGGTGGGCACTTGTACGCGCTCAGCCAACGCGGCACGACGATCGTTTTAAAGCCCAACCCGCAAGGGTATGAAGAGGTTGCCAGCAACGACTTGGGCGGCGTGACCAACGCGACGCCTGCGTTCTCGGAGGGACAAATCTTTATCCGCACGGAAGAGCATCTGTATTGCATCGGCAAGTGAGTTCGTTGAGTTTGTCTAGGTAGTTCCTGTGAAAGTCCACGCCCCCGAAGCGATTCTCCCCACGCTGACCGCGACGGTCGCAGTCGTGTCGCTGGCGTTCTGGTTGGCGACCGGCCCGCCGGGCGATCTGGAACCGCGGACTTCGGGACGCGACGGCACGATCGACCGGTCCGGCCAGACGGCTCGCCCCGAGCCCGGACAGCCGATCGCCGGGCCTGGAACCGCGTCGGACATTCCCGGCCAGTGGCCAGGATTCCTCGGTCCGGGCCGCGATTCGATTGCACCGGACGGCCCACCGTTGGCACGGTCCTGGCCCGCCGAAGGTCCCCCCGTGCTCTGGTCGATCGACGTCGCCGAGGGTTACGCCGGCGCCGCGATCAGCGACGGGCGAGTCTATGTGTTGGATTACGACGAGGAAGCCGAAGCGGACACGCTGCGTTGCTTGTCTCTCGACGACGGCCGCGAAATCTGGCGCAACAGCTATCCCGTGGTCGTCGCGTTTCATCACGGCATGACACGAACGGTGCCGACCATCGTCGGTGACTACGTGATCACGATGGGACCACGTTGTCATCTGGCGTGTTGGGATGCGGCGACCGGAAAATCGCATTGGTTGATCGATCTGCAGCGCGATCATGGAACCCGAGTGCCGGAATGGTATACCGGCCAATGCCCGTTGGTGGATCAAGACCGTTTGATCGTGGCCCCGTGTGGCGACGCGATGTTGATGGCGATTGACTACCGGACGGGCGACGTGATTTGGCAGTCACCGAATCCTAAGGGCTGGAACATGACGCATGTTTCTATCGTTCCGATGGAGTTGCAGGGACGTCGGACGTATGTCTACTGCGCCAGCGGCGGCGTCGCCGGCGTTGCGGCCGACGACGGAACACTGCTTTGGGAGACGACCGCTTGGAAAGAAATCAATGCCACCAGCCCGTCACCGGTGGCGTTGCCCGATGATCGTCTTTTCCTGTCCCGAGGCTATGGATCGGGAGCATTGATGTTGCAACTGGTCAAGACCGACAGCGGGATCGAGGCCCAGAGCCTGTTTGAACTGACACCCAAACAGTTCAGTTCCGAACAGCAGACACCGATCTATCGCGACGGTCATCTGTTCGGCATTCGAAAGGTCGGCGCAAAAACGATGGTCTGTTTGGACCTCGATGGCAACGAGGTTTGGGATAGCGGCGACGATCGGTTCGGACTCGGTCCCTATCTGTTCGCCGACGACCTGCTGCTGATCTTGGATGACGACGCAACACTGACGGCCGCCGAGGCGACTCCGGCCGGCTACAAACGACTGGCCCGACACAAGGTGCTACCCGGCGGCCACGATGCCTGGGGCCCGATGGCGATGGTCGCGGGCCGATTGATCCTCCGCGACATGACACGCATGGTTTGCCTGGATCTGCGAGCGAATTGATGGCGATAAAAACCCGATCCCCGATGAAGATGGAGTTCAACGACACATGCGATTCCTGAATCAGCATCGCGGAACGCTGGTCACCGCCGTGATCGCTGTGGCGGTCGGCATCGCCAGTTATGCCGTCGTCAACAGCGACCCGTTGGCCCAGCGCAGTCGTCGATCCTTCACGATCGATTTTTCCAGTGTCTACGACATCGATTCGGGATTGATACAGTTCGAGCAGACTGGCGAAATCAAAGTCCAGTTGGAGGACGTCCGCTGCATTGACGTCGGCCCCGCGGACAAAATCTACGTGGCCGGTGACCGGTCGGTCGGCGTCTATGCGGACGACGGCACCGAGCTGGCGGTGATCCGAACCGAAGGCCAACCCGGCAGCCTGGCGGTCGGTGGTGACGAACATGTCTTTCCGGGTCGAATCTACGTCGGTGGCGGCGACAGGATCGAAGTGTTCCAGCCGAACGGCAGTCGCGTCGGGATTTGGAACGTGCCGGAGCAGAACGTGATCCTGGCATCGATCGCGGTCGCGGGCAACGATGTGTTCGTCTCCGACGCGGGCAACCGCGTGGTGTTGCGATACGACCCGTCCGGCCAACGCGTGGGAACGATCGGCGATCCGGATGGCGGCGGACGAACCTTCAACGTCCCCAGTGCCCACTTCGACATCGCGATCGGATCCGAAGGACGGCTGCACGTTGCCAACCCGGGTGCCCTGCGACTGGAGACGTACACGTTCGACGGAGCGATGGAAGTCCGTTGGGGCGAGCCCGGCGCGACGATCGACCGTTTCTTTGGTTGCTGCAATCCGAGCGAGTTTGCGGTCTTGCCCGGTGGCGAAATCGTGACGTCGGAAAAGGGCATCCCACGGATCAAGGTTTACAGCGAGTTCGGAGAATTTGAGTGTGTGGTCGCTGGGCCGAGCATGTTGGGAGTCGCCCAGTCGGAAATCGGAGACCCCCGCGCCGTCCAAGCCGAAGCGATCTTTGACGTGGCGACCGACAGGCGGGGACGCATCTTGGTTTTGGATCCGAGGCGAAAGTCGGTGCGGATTTTTGAACGGATCGGTGGCGACGATGAATAAGAAACAAGCGGAAGTTCACTCTGTCAGCATGCGGCGTCAGCCAGTGGCGCGCGACGCTCTCAGCACGCGGCGTCAGCCAGTGGCGCGTGACGCTCTCAGCACGCGGCGTCAGCCAGTGGCGCGCGACGCTCTCAGCACGCGGCGTCAGCCAGTGGCGCGTGACGCTCTCAGCACGTGGCGTCAGCCAGTATCGCGTGACGCTCTCAGCACGTGGCGTCAGCCAGTGTCGCGTGACGCTCTCAGCACGCGGCGTCAGCCAGTGTCGCGTGACGCTCTCTGCACGCGGCGTCAGCCAGTGTCGCGTGACGCTCTCAGCACGCGGCGTCAGCCAGTGGCGCGTGACGCTCTCAGCACGTGGCGTCAGCCAGTGTCGCGTGACGCTCTCTGCACGTGGCGTCAGCCAGTGTCGCGTGACGCTCTCAGCACGCGGCGTCAGCCAGTGTCGCGTGACGCCCGAAAACGCCCACGCGCCGCTCGCTCACGCTTCCCGCTGGCATCGGCAACAGGATCAATCCAATGACGCATCCTGAAACAAACGACGATCGTCGACAATATCTGATTCGCAGCGGACGCTACTTGCTGCTCGGCGGTCTGTCCGTCTTGTCACTGAACTTGATCGACCGCGCGCTGCGCGGTGGATGCGTGCGGCTGGAATCTCCCTGCCAGAGCTGTGAGCTGTTCAAAGCGTGTGAGCTTTCCAAAGCGGCCGAGGCCAGACAATCAACGACCGAGGGGAACGCGTCATGAACAGCGAAAAACAAACCGACCGACGCGGTTTTCTCGCCGACGGCGCACGCGTCGCCGGCGTCGTGTCCGCGGGGGTATTGGGTGGATTTCTGGCCGGCCGTCGAGGCCAGGCCGAAGAGAACCGTTGGCAGATCGATCCCGACAAATGCGTCGGATGCGGCAACTGTGCCACCCACTGTGTGCTCGACGAATCGGCCGTCAAATGCGTTCAGTGTTTCGACATGTGTGGGTTCTGCAACCGTTGCACCGGCTACTACACGCTGGACGGACTGGACAGTCGCGACACGGCCGCGGAGGACTTGCTGTGCCCGACCGAAGCGATCATTCGCACCTTCGTCGAAGGCAAAGCGGGACAGAATTTCTACGAGTACACGATCGATACCGACGCCTGCATCGGCTGTGCGATGTGCGTCAAAGGCTGTGCGCTGATGAACGGTTCGCTGTACCTGCAAGTCATGCACGATCGCTGTGTCAATTGCAACGAATGTGCGATCGCGGTGGCATGTCCCAGCGACGCGTTCGTCAACGTTTCCGCCGACAAACCCTATCGATTGAAACGGGTGGCGTTGGGCGTGATGCGGCAAAAGGCGGGGAAAGCCGACAAGGCCGCGCAGAAGCTGATCGATCAGGTGCAAGCCGATGAATAGGATCTTTCGACTCCGTGTTGCCGCGTTGCTGGTCGTTGCCCTGGTGGGCGGTGTCTTGATGGGCGGCGTGATGGCGGACGAGTCCTCGGATCTGATGTTCCCGGTCCCAGAATTCTCCGACCATCCGATCCCCACGGCCAGTGTCCCGGAGGTCGAGGGCGAGGTGGCACCTCTCTTGGACGTGGCGATTCTGTTTGTCGCGCTGTGCCTGGCGTCCTACTTCACGCTGGTGTCGCGTTCGCGTCGTAACGTGCTGTTGTTGACGATCGCAAGCTTGCTGTGGTTTGGTTTTTGGCGGCAAGGCTGTGTCTGTCCGGTGGGGGCGACCCAGAACGTCGCGCTGGCGATTTTTGATCCGACGTATGTGGTTTCGCTCACGGTGGTGGCGTTCTTTATCTTGCCGTTGGTGTTCACGCTGTTCTTTGGGCGAACGTTCTGCGCGTCGGTCTGTCCCCTCGGCGCGATGCAAGAACTGCTCGCGGTTCGCTCGATCAGGGTGCCCCGCTGGCTGGACCATTCATTGGGCTTGGTCGCTTACATCTACTTGGGCGCCGCGGTCATCTTCGCCGCGACCGAAACCGGATTCATCATCTGTCGCTACGATCCCTTCATTCCCTTTTTCCGCCTGGGTGCGAATAACGATATGCTGCTGTTCGGCAGCAGCATCCTGCTGATCAGCGTGTTTGTCGGTCGCCCGTATTGTCGTTATCTGTGTCCTTACGGCGCGATTCTGCGTGTGTTGTCGTGCTTTTCGAAATGGCGTTTGAGCATTCCGCCGGACACCTGCATCAATTGCCAGCTCTGTGAAGACGTCTGTCCCTACGGCGCGATTCATCCGCCGACGGTCACGCAGTCGCCGGAACGTCGGCGAAAAGGGAAACGTCGATTGGTAACCGCCTTGATGGTGGCGCCGGTCGTGGTGCTCGGTTTCTGGTGGCTCGGTACGGCACTCGCCGTTCCACTGTCGCAGTGGCATCCGGAGTCGCGTTTGGCCGAACAGGTGCGGTTGGAAGAGTTGGGTGTGGCGGCATCCACCACCGAAGCCAGCGACGCCTTTCGGGGATCGGGACGATCGGTGGAGCAGTTGTATCAATCGGCGCTGTCGCGGCGCAACGACTTTGTCACGTTGGGCGGATTGCTGGGTGCCTGGACCGGGTTGGTGATCGGTTTCAAGTTGATTCATCTGTCGGTGCGGCGTCGCCGTGATGACTACCAGGCAGACCGTGCGGGCTGCGTTTCCTGCGGCCGTTGCTACTGGTACTGCCCGGTCGAAAAAGTCAGACTCGGTCTGATCTCCGATGTTTCCGAAGCCCTGCCCGACGGTCAGCTGCCGACGGGGCCGCTGGTCCAATTGACCGTCGGAGGCAAAAAATCGTGAACGCTTATTTGGGCTATCGATCGATCCTGCTCTCCGCGTGGGTGGCCGGAGTGTTTTCGACGCTCGTCGGCGCTATCTTGGTGATCGATGGCATGAACCGGTTGGACAAGGTTCCCCTGGAAGCGATTTCATTCGTCCAGCTCAGGGAACAGTTCCTCCAGCAGAGCGACAACGACCAGCTGCGGCAAGAGATTCAGACGCTGGATCTGGCGCTGCGTCAAGAATACTTTCGTGAGTTGCGTTTCACCGAGCGGGGTTCGTATCTGTTGTTGGGCGGCATCCTGGTCACGCTGGTCTTCAGCAAGTGGGCGGCCACGCTGCACCGCAAGTTGCCCCGCCCCAAGCCCAAACTGCCCGGTCCTGATAGCGACGAAGTCTTGAGCCACAGGGGACCATGGGCGGTCGCCGTCGTGATGCTGGTCCTGGTCGGCACGGCCTGGGCGATGAAAACCAGTCACCGCAGCGTATTGCCGTCAACCTTGGATGCCTTGGCGTCGGTCCACCATCCAGTCGGCAAGCAGAAGAGCGACGATCAAGATGCGGTGGTCGAACCGGTGCTTGCAGAACTTCCAAGTGCCGCAGAGATGCGGGCGAACTGGCCCAGTTTTCGTGGGGCCGACGGTTCGGGAATCGCTTCCGATCAAGACGTGCCCACGGTCTGGGACGGCGAATCCGGCGAAGGGATGGTTTGGAAGACGGCGGTGCCGATGCCCGGAGTCAATTCGCCCATCGTGTGGCAAGACCGCGTGTTTCTCTCCGGCGCAACCGCAGAAGAACGTGGTGTTTTCTGTTTCGATGCCGGCTCCGGAAGCTTGCTTTGGAGCGCCGACATCGCCGTCGATCCCACGGTCGCCGGCCAGCCGATCAAGACCTCCGATGACACCGGCTACGCCGCGCCAACGATGGCGACCGATGGACGTCTGGTGTTTGCGATGTTTGCCGACGGGCAGTTGGTCGCACTCGATTTCGCCGGCAACGAAATGTGGACACGTTCGTTGGGCGTGCCGCTGCGAAACAATTATGGCCACGCGTCTTCGCTGGTGACGTACCAGGGTTCGGTGATCGTGCAATATGACCAGGGAACCAGCGAGGACCAGCTTTCCAAATTAATGTGTTTCGACGGTGCAACCGGCAGTCCGATCTGGGAATCGATCCGAGCGACACCGGCGTCCTGGTCGTCACCGATCGTGATCGAGCACGACGGCCAAGCTCAGGTCATTACGTGTTGCGACCCCTGGGTGATGGCGCACGCGCCGAGCGATGGAACGGAACTGTGGCGGGCAAACTGCTTGGAACGTGTCGAGGTTGGCCCCTCGCCGGTGTACTCCGACGGGATCGTCTATGCCGGAAACGACACCGCGATCCATGCCGCGATTCGAGTCGACGGATCGGGCGACGTGACCGAGACCCATGTGCAGTGGACCGCCGATTACGGGCTGCCCGATACCTGCAGCCCCCTGGTCACCGACGAGTTCCTTTTGACGTTGGCTTCCTACGGCACGCTGTTCTGTTTCGACAAGCAGAAAGGCGGCGAACCGTTGTGGGAAGAAGATTTCGGCGCGGATTTCCTTTCGTCCCCGAGCCTGGTCGGTAATCGCGTTTACCTGTTCGGCCGAGACGGCACGGCGTGGGTAGTCGAGCCGACCGGCGAAGCGTGCAATCGCATTTCGGAAGCTCAATTGGGAGAAGAATGCGTGACCTGTCCGGCGTTTCATCAGGGGCGGATTTTCATTCGAGGAAGCGAGCACTTGTTCTGCATCGGGAGCGCAAACACTGATGATCAATGACTCCAGTTTCGGACGAGCTGCCGAATGATCACGACCAACCCACGAATCGACTTGACCGCCGTCGATCGGATGATCGAACAGATCGGTCGCGGCCCCGATGCGGTCATCCCGATCTTGCACGCGGTGCAGCGGGAGTATCGTTATTTGCCGCAGGAAGCACTGCGGCGGATTTGCGAGCAA
The DNA here is from genome assembly GCA_033042175.1 of Phycisphaera sp. RhM. Classification (GTDB taxonomy): domain Bacteria; phylum Planctomycetota; class Planctomycetia; order Pirellulales; family Pirellulaceae; genus Stieleria. The sequence goes on along the minus strand of WCIL01000119.1, from coordinate 80,147 downwards.
ACCGAGATCACGCCGGCCGCGATCACCGGCGTCGCGTCGTTCTACGATCACTTTCGACATCATCCCGTCGGCAAGCACATGATCAGCGTTTGCACGGGAACGGCCTGTCACGTCAAAGGGGCGGATCTGGTCGATGATGCGATTCGACACGAACTTCAGCTCGCCCCGCACGAGGATACCGATACCGAGGGTGAGTTCACGGTCCAGAAAGTAGCCTGTTTGGGATGTTGCACCTTAGGTCCGGTCGTGCAAATCGACGATGCGATTTTTGGTCATGTCAGTTCCCAGACAACGCCGCGGATGCTGCAAGAATACGACGAAGCGGAATTCGTCAAATTGTCTGCCGTGCACCGTCCGATCTCACAGCCGCGGGGGCCAAAAACCACGGAGGTCCGGATCGGGTTGGGCTCGTGTTGCCTGGCACTGGGCAGCGACAAGGTGCATGAAGCGCTGTGTGATGCCATCGATGACTCCGGCGGCGACGCCTACGTCAAACAAATTGGTTGCACCGGGATCTGCAGCAAGGTCCCGCTGGTCGAATTGGTTTCGCCCGACGGCACGTCCCAGAGCTACACCAATGTCAATCCCGACATGGCTCGAAAGATCGTCCAGAAACACTTTCGTCCAAAGGGCATTTCCAAGCCGATCCGCTACGCCGCGTCGCGGATTCTCGATTGGATCCAATCCGATGAAGACCAGGATGTGTTGCAAAAACACCGCGCCGCCCGCGACGGTGTCGTCGCTTCCTTCATCGGTCCGCAAAAGCACCTGACGCTGGACTTGCTCGATGCGATCGATCCACTCGATTTGGACGAGTACATGCGTCACGGCGGATTCGATTCGTTGAAAAAATGTCTCACCGAGCTCCAGCCGGAACAAATCCTTGACGAGATCGAGGCCAGTGGGTTGCGAGGCCGTGGCGGTGCCGGATTTCCGACGCACATCAAGTGGCGAACCGTTCGTCGCCAAGTGAGCCCGACGAAATACGTCATCTGCAACGGAGACGAGGGCGACCCCGGCGCGTTCATGGACAAGGTGCTGTTGGAATCGATTCCGTTTCGTGTGATCGAAGGCATGGCGATCGCCGCGAGTGCCGTCGACGCCCATGACGGCATCTTCTACGTCCGCGCCGAATACCCGTTGGCCGTCGAACGGATTCGTGGCGCGATTGAAATCTGTCGGCAGGGTGGCATCCTGGGCGATTCCGTGATGGGCACCGAATTCCGTTTCGACCTTGAAATTCGCGAAGGCGCGGGGGCCTACATTTGCGGTGAAGAAACGGCACTGATTCACTCGATCGAAGGCGGTCGTGGCACGCCGCGGATCCGTCCGCCGTTTCCGGCCGAAAGCGGACTCTGGGAAAAACCGACGCTGATCAACAACGTCGAAACCCTGGCCACGATTCCCTGGATCCTGCGCCATGGCGGCAAAGAACTCGCCAAGCTGGGGACGGCAACCAGCAAGGGGACGAAGGCGTTTGCATTGGCCGGGAAAGTTCGCAACGGCGGTTTGATCGAAGTCCCGATGGGAATCACGATTCGTCAAATCGTCGAGGACATCGGGGGCGGGGTGGAGCCCGGGCGAACGTTCAAAGCCGTGCAGATCGGCGGACCCTCCGGCGGTTGCGTCCCGGCCGAGTTGGCGGACACACAAATCGACTATGAATCGTTGTCCGCGGTGGGTTCCATCATGGGCAGCGGCGGATTGGTGGTGCTCGATGACAAGGATTGCATGGTCGACATCGCCCGTTACTTCCTGAAATTCACCCAAGACCAGTCCTGCGGTAAATGTACGTTCTGCCGCGTCGGTACCAGACGTTTGCTCGACATCCTGGAACGGCTGTGCACGGGGGGCGGCAAACCAGGCGATCTGGAACAACTCGAAACGCTGTCCACATCGGTCTGCGCGGGCAGCCTGTGCGGTCTCGGCAAGACCGCGCCCAATCCGATCCTTTCCACGTTGAAGTACTTTCGCGAAGAGTACGAGGCGCACATCGCCGGATACTGCCCGGCCGGCAAATGTGTCGATCTGATCGACTATTGCATCAACGACAAGTGCATCGGGTGCACGCTGTGTTCGCAACACTGTCCCGTTGATGCCATCCCGATGACGCCGTATTACAAACACACGATCGACCTGGATCGCTGCACGCGATGCGACACCTGTTACCAAGTCTGTCCCGAGGACGCCGTCTTCATCGAGTCAAAACCCTAGTGAGATAGGCTTTCAGGTTCGTCAATACCGAAATCGTTGGTGTGCCCGTCCCCTTGGTGACGGACACCGTTTTCGCACTGGAAAATAGAAAACCGAATACAACAGCTGTTACAGTAGAGTTCCGAACGAGGTCGCCCACCGTGGTTAAAATCAAAATCGATGATCGTGAAGTGGAGGTTCCGCCGGGATCGAACATCATCGATGCCGCCGAGTTGTTGGGCGTCGAAATCCCCACGCTCTGTTATCTCAAAGGCTACGAGCCCTCGAATTCGTGCCAGGTATGCACGGTCAAGGATCGCCGCTCCGGCCGATTGATCTCGGCCTGTGGCACCAAGGTCGTCGACGGGATGGAGATCGACAACGAAACCGAAGAGATTCGCGACGTGCGGCGGACGGCGTTGGAATTGCTGCTCAGCGAGCACGTCGGAGACTGTCGCGCCCCCTGTGACTTTGCCTGCCCGGCACACATGGACATCCCGCTGATGTTGGATCAGATCAGCCATGAAAACTTGCGTGATGCCATCGTCACGATCAAAGCGGACATCGCCTTGCCGGCGGTGCTCGGCCGCGTCTGTCCCAAACCGTGCGAAAAGGGCTGTCGCCGCAAGACCGCCGACGGCCCCGTCGCGATCTGCGATCTGAAACGCTTTGTGGCGGATGCCGATTTGGCGACCGACGATCCGTATTTGCCTCCCTGCAAGCCGGACAGCGGAAAACGCGTTGCCGTCGTCGGTGCCGGCCCCTCCGGTCTGGCCGGCGTGTTTTACCTGCGTCGATCCGGACACGCTTGCACATTGATCGAACAGAACGAATCACTCGGCGGCCGGTTGCGCACCGAAGAAGACGAACAGAGTTTGCCACGTGACATCTTGGATGCGGAAGTCAAGCAGATCATTCGGCTCGGCGTGGACGTGCGTTTGCAGACGTCTGTGACCACGAAAGAGCAACTCGATGCATTGTGCGAGGAATTCGACGCGGTGCTGTTGGCGATCGGCAGGGCCACTCCCGGCCAAGTGGAACGATTGGGAATCAAAGCGAGTCGAAAGGGCATCGATGTCGACTCGGAAACCTACGCGACCAACCGTCGGGGCGTGTTTGCCGTCGGCAACGCGTTGCGAGGAAAGGGCATGGTGGTGCGGAGCACCGCGGATGGCAAAGAAGCGGCAACGATCCTCAACCAGTTCCTCGCCGGCTGGAAGAAACTCAGCCTGGGGCACGAGTTTTCTTCGCGCATCGGTCGCTTGGAATCGGGCGAGATCGAAGAGTTCCTGGCCAACTCCGTCCCGGCCCCACGCTCGGTTCCCGAGACCGGCACGGACTACGTGCCCTCTGACGCGACGGAGCAATCCGAGCGATGTTTGGGCTGTGGTTGTGCGGCACACAACAAATGCAAACTGGAACGTTGGTCCGAGTACTACGGCGCAAACCCGAACCGCTTTCCCAGGGTGCGCCGTCCTTACGAGGTGGTCGGACGCGCCTCCTCGGTGTTGTTCGAACCGGGCAAGTGCATCAAGTGCGAACTGTGCATCAAGATTGCCGAACGAGCCCAGGAGCCACTGGGTCTGGCCTTCGTCGGTCGCGGATTTGATGTCTTGTTGAGCGTACCGTTTGAAGGGCAACTCGATGAAGCCTTGACGAAAGTAGCGGAAGAATGTGTCGACGCCTGCCCCACCGCAGCGCTGTCATTTGCCCCCAGTCGCCGACCGCCGGAATTGACGCAAATTCAAATCTCAAGTCGCGTCAAGACAAAGCAATGAGCGGGATGCCAGTGGGATAGGCTTCCAGCCTGTCAAATCCAATGTGTTCCCGGACGCCGCCTCACGCCGTGAACGATGTCTGTCCTGTGTTTGGCGAGGTGTTAGCGGCAGGGCGCAAGCCCTCCGGCTTGCGCATCGTTGCCGACACACCGGAGGGCTCGCGCCCTGCCGCTAAAACTCGTTCAGGGCGTCCGCTCTTCACCCGTCGCCACATACCCGTCGGCGTCAAATCGCAATTTGGATCGCTTTTTATTCGGCCAAGCATTCCAAACCGAGACGGCCAACAACACGGCAATCGCGACGTAGACGACGAGGTCAACGTTGATGACGAACTTGCCGACGAGCAACCCGATCGCCGCCAACAGTCCGATCCCAAACGGCGCGTAGCCGTGGCGACGCCGGGCACCGACGGCCAGCCCGCCGACGGCAAAGGTCAAACAGGCGGCGGTCAGCGGAAGCAGATACACGGTCTGCATGAGAAACGTTAGCCCCAGCCAGCCGAGCAGTCCCGCATAGGCGGGATACTGGCACGGACAAGCGAGCCTGGGCAACAGCGCCAGGACGACCGACGGCAACACGGCAAGCGTCTTGCGGAGTCCTGAAGTGGGCCTGCGATCGGTCATCAAAAGGTTCCCGGGCAATGGCACGCGGCGACGCGTTGGTGTCAAGGCTTGATAAATGATCCGTCCTTCAACTCTTTCCAGGCTTGCCGAAGTTCGGCTTGCGTGTTCATCACGATCGGGCCTCTCCAGGCAACCGGTTCCTTGATCGGTTCGCCCGACACCAACAAGAACCTGCCGCCTTCGTCGCCCGATTCCACGCGAATCGAATCGCCTTGGTCGAACAACACCAAGGATCGATTCCCGGCGAACTCGGCGAGCGATTGACCGTGGTTCATCGGATCTTCGACCCGCACGTCACGCGGATCCGACGCGTCCTTGAACCGGACCGATCCGGCAAACACGTAGGCGAACGCGTGCCGAGTCGTTTCGATCGGAATCGACCGCGTGGTGTTCGGGGGAAGACTGATGTCCAGGTAACGTGGGTCGGCGGCGACCCCTTCAACCGGGCCTCGCTCGCCCCAAAAGTCTCCGCACAACACACGCACGCTGGTGCCGTCGTCGTCCACCACGGTCGGGACGTCCTCGGCGCTGATGTCCTGATAACGTGGCCGAGTCATCTTGTGCTTGGCGGGAAGATTGGCCCACAGTTGAAACCCGTGCATCCTGCCTGCGGCGTCGCCGTGCGGCATCTCCTGATGCATGATCCCGCTGCCGGCCGTCATCCACTGAATGTCACCGGCAGCCAGCTGCCCACTGTTGCCCAAACTGTCGGCGTGATCGACCGTCCCGGCCAAGACATAGGTAATCGTTTCGATGCCGCGATGCGGATGCCAGGGAAACCCGTTGACGTACCGCTGTGGGTCTTCGTTGCGAAAGTCATCGAACAACAGGAATGGATCGAATGGCCCGGTCTCACCAAAACCGAAGCCCCGATGAAGATGAACGCCGGCACCTTCAACCATCGGTTGCGATGTGGTGATGCGATTGGGTTGTCGAACGTGGGTGGTGGGACTGGTCATCGAACGTTTCCCCTTGGTAAAGCGTGTGGATGAAAATGGTGCCGCTACCGCTCGGCGTGGCGGGCGCGAAACAGCAACTCGTTCAAGGTCGTCAGTTCCTGCTGGGATAACTCTTTGAACTGCGACCGATGCAGTTCCTCCAACGGCTTGGCAAGTTTCTTCAAGGCGGCACGACCTTTCGCGGCCAGTCGAATCCAGACGACACGACGATCTTCGCCGCAACGTTCTCGAATCACCAGGTCCGCTTTGGCCATTCGATCGATCAATCGCGAGATGTCGGCTTGGGGTGTGATCATGTGTTGACCGATCTGGTAGATCTGCATCGGCGTGCCCGTCCCCTGCAGAATCCGCAACACGTTGTACTGCGAATCCGAAAGCCCGGCGGACTCAAACAGCAGCACGAATTCACGGTGCAGCAAAGTCGAAGTCCGCAACAAATTCAGGAACGTCTCCTGCTGCAAGCTGGAAAACGGACCGCGTTTGCCAATTTCTCCCGCCAGCGTTCGAGACTCGTTCACTTTCTTCTTCATGACCTAAATATATGTTGCAACAGATAAATGGTCAAGTCCCGCGTTCGTCCGCCACCGACCGCCATCGCTGATGTGGGGCTGGTTCGGAAAGCGTGGCGAGGATCCGCCGACCTGGCGAATGTCGCCGACCGGGAAGCCGGAATCGCCTATCAGAAGACGGGCTGGTGGGCCCAGGAGAATTTAAACTGTTATGCTGTAGCCGACTCGGCACGCTCGGGTCGAATGAACGTCGCTGCAGATCACCGAGTTTCGTACAGCAACGGATACGCAAGGGGAAACCTTGATGGGTGAAGCTTTAAAAAACTCGTCCGCTCGCTCGGCTCCAAAGGCTTGGTATCACCGGATTGGCCCCGGTTTGATTACCGCTTGCGTCGTGATCGGCCCAGGCAGCATCATGACGTCCAGCAGCGTCGGTGCGAACGACAGCTACGCGATGTTATGGGTTGTCGCTGTTTCGGTTGTTTTCATGTTGGTCTACATGACGCTTGGCGCCAAGCTTGGCGTTGCGACAACGCAATCACCTTGTGACTTGATTCGCAAAAAGGCGGGGCCTTGGCTATCGATTCTGGTCGGAATCGGTGTGTTTTTTATTTCCGCCGCGTTTCAATCGGGCAACAACATCGGAGTTGCCGCTGCGTTCGAGGCTTTCATTGAATCGAAGACGATTGTCGCGGTTCTGGTTGTTGCGTTTAACGGGCTTGCGATCCTGTTTCTGTTCGCGTTCAAAGAGATGTACAAAATGCTCGAACGTCTAATGATGGCGTTTGTTGCGACCATGTTGATCTGTTTCGCAATCAACTTGTTGATGCTCGGTCCGAACCTCGTCGACATGGCGAGCGGGTTGGTGCCGTCGTTGGGGCGATCGCGAGATTTGCTTTCGTTGCTAGGTTTGGTCGGCACGACGTTTGTGATAACCGCGGCGTTTTACCAATCGTACCTGGTGAAGCAAAAAGGCTGGTCAAGCGAAGACATCAAGAGCGGTCTGATCGATGCGAGGGTCGGCTCTGCCATCATGTTTTTGATCACCTTGATGCTGATGTCCACTGCAGCAGCGGGGCTTTATACGGGCCAGCCGGTGACGCTGGATAACCCCGTGTCCGTCGCCACGTCGTTGGAAACGACTTTCGGATCCGCGGCCAAAATCATCTTTTGTGTCGGCCTGTTTTCCGCCGCCTACTCGTCCTTTCTCGTGAATTCGATGATCGGCGGTTTCATGGCAGCTGACGCATTGGGCCTCGGCAGCAAGCCGACCGACCTCGCACCACGTCTGCTGACCACAGCCGCTTTGCTGAGCGGAATGTCGGTTGGACTTGCGGTCCTGGTTTACGATTTTGATCGCACTCCCACCATCATTGCCGCCCAAGCGGTGACCGTCGTCGCGGCACCACTGATCGCAGGTGTCTTGCTGTGGCTGACAAGTTCCCGAGACGTGATGGGCGAACACGCCAACGGTCCGATTACTAAGACATTCGCCGGGATCGGACTGGTGCTGTTGATTGCAATGGCTGGCCGAACTGCATTTGACACCTTGCCCCAAAGCATCGAGAAATATCGCGACCGCCAAGCGACCGCGACGGCCGACTTTTCACTCACCAACGACTTGAGTCCGTTAACGCGGACCATCAGCGACGACGTTCCCTTCACGAACGATCGTTTCGACGCGGCTCTTGTTGAACGAAAGACGACGACAGGAATGCCCTAGCCCCCTAGCCCGCCGCCCCCGCAGTCCCCAGCCAACAGCCGAGATAAACCCTGCTAGTTGCCGAGCAACAAATCCAAGAGTCTCGACGAACGGGGGAAATGAGAGTGACGATGCTGACGTTTCCATGGCTGACAAGAGGACATGATGTTGGATGATTACCTTCCCATTCGAGTCAACCAAGGACGATGGGTCACGGCGTACACGCTGGATCGATTGCGTGCGTTTCGCGATCTGCAATTCGTTCTTCCGATTTGCTCGATCGGGACACCCTATGCCGATTGCGAACGACTTGGCGAATTGGTGTTGCCGCCGTTGTTTCACGAAGCCCTGGATGATCCGCTCAAGCAATCGTTGGTCAAGCGCATCGGCGAGTGTTTTCCCGAGTATGGGCAGGGTAACTCGCCGCGATTAAAAGTGGTCGAGTTGCCGCCGGTGGAGACGCTGGTGGAGACGCTGGTGGGGCGATCGGAGCGTACGAAAACAATTCTGGCTTTTAGCGTCGACACAGCCGTGGAAGAACACGGTCCGCATCTGCCATTGGCCACCGACACGATCCAAAGCTACAGCATTCTTCGTGAAGTCGCACGTGAGTTTCCGGCGATCGAAATCTGCCGGCCGCTCGAATACGGTCAATTGACATGGGGGCTGCCGTTTGGACACAGCATTGATGTGACGGCGGAGCTGTTGAAACGTTACGTGACGGGATACGCAAACGCGTTGGTGCGGTGGAAACGGCCGGACGCCCTGTACGTGGTCGACGTTCATGGTTCGATCACACATCGCGGCGCGATTGTCGATGGACTCAATCAGAGTCGTTGCGATGCGTGGACCTTTCGATGGTTGCATGAGCCTCTCGCCGAATTTGCGACCGAACGCGGCGATCAGCACGCCGGCGGCGTCGAGACGGCGCTGGTCGAGCGGGTGAGCCGCGATTTGCTCGATCCCGATTGGTGGCCGGATCGAATCGATGAGATTGCAATGGGGCAAATGTCTTTCGCCCGCGCCGTTGAGTTGACGTCGGACTTACCCGCCTTCACGGAGCACGTTCGGCGCTATGCACTTAACGGCATCATTGGCGATATCCGGAATTACCATGCACTCGACGCGGATCAGTTGTTTGATCGGATGATGGCGATCGCTCGGCGGGATGTCACCGATTTGCTCGCCGGGAAAACGTCGAGGACTGCGGGCGAGATCCTGTGGTAAGGATCGCTGGCAAAGTTGGAAGTGTTGCACCATGAATCACACCATTCGACCGTTCACCAGAGACGATATCCCCGCGGCACTCGGATTTTGTGCGATGGCGGGGTGGAATCAGACGCATGACGATTGGATGCGATTGTTTGAGTATCAGCCGGATGGTTGCTTCGCTGCAGACGTCGATGCCACGATGGCCGGAACGGTAACCACGACGAGCTACGGAACGGACCTGGCGTGGATCGGAATGGTGCTGGTTCACGAAGATTATCGACGGCGTGGCATTGCGATGGACTTGATAACACCAGTCTCGAGTATCTCCGTCGCAATGCAGTGCGTTGCATCAAGCTCGATGCGACTCCGGCAGGCGCCCACGTGTATGAGCGTCTCGGTTTTCGCAGCGAGTTTTCGTTTCAACGCTGGGCCCACCAAACGTCCGAGCCTCGGACGGAAAAACAATCGTATCGGAGCGACGAATTGAATGAGACGCACTTTCAACTTGATCGGGTTGCGTTTGGCGTTGATCGCTCCGATTGGCTCAGGCGAATCGCGCAAGGCTCTCGCGTTTGCACTCACGCCGGCGGATTCGCAATGCTGCGACGCGGGGCCCTGGCCGATTATGTCGGTCCGGTCGTTGCTGAGAATGCAGACGCGGCGCGAGACTTAGTCCTCGCGTTGTTAACTCAATCGACCGCAGACAAAGTGTTTTGGGATCTCCTTGCCGGCGGATCTGTGGCGATCCCCAAAGAACTCGGGTTCACTCCGGTTCGCGACCTGACTCGGATGTGGGTCGGTGAATCGCAGATCTCCGCTTCAATCGAGTTGCAATATGCAATCTATGATCCGGCAACCGGCTAGCCGGACAGCCCCACGCTGGGGGCGCCAGTATGACCGCAGTCCCGCGGTTGATCGCCGTGATTGCCAGCTCCGGGGATGCCCATGATGGCTGGGGTATTCGATGGAAGTCTCTGGCGACTGACGCCATCTTGTAATCGACGCAAGCCGGCGTTGCTGCCCGATTTGGCTCGATGGGGCGGTAAACTTGTCGAGGTTTGTTGAGAAGTGATCGAGCAGGCGTCACACTGAATGAAAACCGAACCTGATCACGAAGTCTCTCCACTCAATCTAGCCTGGTCGTAGCCGAATGTTCCCGCGTTTCTTGCTCCATCAAAAAGCCACACTCGCAGCGCTCGCAGTTGCATTGTTGTCCACGCAGTTCCATGTTCCAACGGCCCTCTGTGCCGAGGCGGCAGCTCGCCCCAACGTCCTGCTGATCCTGACCGATGACCAGGGATGGGGCGATTTGGGTTCCAACGGCAATCCGATTCTGTCGACGCCAACGCTCGATCGCCTAGCCGGCGAGAGCGTTCGGCTGAACCGGTTCTATGTGTCACCGGTTTGCGCGCCCACTCGGGCGGCGTTGTTGACCGGGCGGTACCCCGAACGCATGGGCGTTGCGGGTGTCACCGGTCGCCGCGAAGTCATGCGGGCGGCGGAAACCACGATGGCGGAGTTGTTTCGCGATGCCGGTTACGCAACCGGCTGCTTCGGGAAATGGCACAACGGCGCACAGATGCCTTTGCACCCCAACGGCCAAGGCTTTGCAGAATTCTTCGGTTTCTGCGGCGGTCATTTCAACCTCTACGACGACCCGCTGCTGGAACGAAACGGCGTCCCCGTGCAAACCAAAGGCTACATCACCGATGTGCTGACCGACGCCGCGATTGAGTTCCTCCAGACGCCGCGCGAGCAACCGTTCTTTTGCTACGTGCCATTCAACGCGCCGCACGGTCCGTTCCAAGTCCGCCAAGACCTGTTCGACAAGTATGACACCGGAGAGGTTTCTGAGAAAACCGCGGCAGTCTACGCGATGGTCGAAAACATCGACGACAACGTCGCCCGCTTGTTGAACACGCTCGAGCAGCAAGGCAAAACGAACGACACCATCGTCCTGTTCTTGACCGACAACGGGCCCAACGGCAAACGATTCAACGGCGGCATGCGCGGCGCCAAGGGCAGCGTCCACGAAGGCGGGTGCCGCGTGCCTTGCTTCATCCGCTGGCCGGGGCGGATCCAACCGAACCGGATTGAGCAAATCACCGCGCACATCGATTTGCTGCCCACACTGGCCCAATGGTGTGGAATTCCATCGGATGATTCGGCTGCGTTGGACGGCCAAAGCCTGGTGAAATTGATTCAAGACGGCAGCGATCCGGCACTCGCCGAGCGTACCATTTTGACCTACCGCCCGAACCAAACGCAGCTCGAAAAATTCGGCAAGGCTGCCGTCCGCACCAATCAATATCGGCTGACCATCGAAAATGCCAAGGTCGCGCTGTTTGACATGCATGCCGATCCCGGCCAAGAGACCGACATCGCCGAACAGCATCCCGAAACGACCGAGCGGTTGAAGTCCGAGATCGAAGACTATGTCGACGCCAACACGACAAGCATCACGCAAGCACGTCACGTTCCGATTACCAAACAACGACCGACCTTTATTCCATCGGTCGATGCAACGCTGACCGGCAACCCGGGTTTTGCCGACGGAATCAGTTGGGCCCATAGCTGGGTCGACAACTGGACCTCCGCCGCCGACACGATCTCGTGGCCGATCGACGTTGCCGAATCCGGACGCTACCAGATCACGCTGCACTACGTTTGCAACGCCAAAGACGTCTCGGTCGCGGCAGCGATCGCGGACCAGGACATTTCGGCGACGCTGCGACGTTTCAAGTCCGAATCGGTCGTCCGTCCTGACCGGGATTCTCAGGCAACGCCCCGCCGTATGCTGTTCTTCGGCCAACAGTCCTTGGGGATCGTGAACATCGCGGCCGGACAAGCGACTTTGCAACTGAAACGCCAACAGGACGGCCAGATGATCGAACTCGGCGGCGTGACCATCACCAACGCGGACCTGCCGTCGAAAGAACAATTCCACCTGTTTCTGCTCGCCGGGCAATCGAACATGGCCGGTCGAGGCAAGGTGACGCCGGCTGATCGTGTCCCCGATCCGCGAATCCTGATGCTTGATCGTGACGGAAATTGGGTCCCGGCGACCGACCCGTTGCACTTTGACAAATCCATCGCCGGCGTGGGACTCGGACGCGGGTTTGCCAGACGCTATGCGAGCGAGCACCCCGACGTCACCGTCGGATTGGTGCCCTGTGCGGTCGGCGGATCACCCATCGCCGCATGGGCGCCCGGCGGCTATCACCCGCAAACCAAATCGCATCCCTACGATGATGCCTTGCGGCGGATTGAAACGGCGCTGGCCAGCGGAACGTTCAAGGGAATCCTGTGGCATCAAGGCGAATCGGATTCGAAGCCCGGACTGGCCGAGGCGTACAAGTCAAATCTGACGGATGTCATGCAACGATTCCGCAGTCACGTCGGCGCGAAGACTCCGATCCTCATCGGCGGTCTGGCGCAAGGCGACTCGTCGAAGTGGACGGAGCATCGAAAGCGAGTGGACCAAGCCCATCGCGAGGTCGCTTCGGAATTGCCGGCGTGCGCGTTCGTCGAGTCGACCGGGTTGACGCTCAAAAGCGATAACACTCACTTCGATCGCCCATCGCTGTTGGAATTCGGCCGCCGCTACGCCGAGGCGCTCGCGGACGTTCAGGCAGCGAAGTAGCGTGACAAATGGAAGCCCATCCCACGCGGTCTCGCTGCCTACGCGTTGTCCTGCATCGGCTTGGCCGTCGCGGCGGTCTCTTCGACGCGGAACATGTCGCGCCACGGTAGCTGGATGCCCCCGTCGATGGTCAGCGTGCTGCCGGTGATGTACTCGCTTTCTTCGCGACAGAGGAACACGACGCCGCGTCCGATTTCCTTCGGCTCGCCCAGGCGTTTCATCGGCAACTTGGCCGACTCGGTTTTCAGCGTCTCTTCGGAAAAGAACTTTCGTTCGCCCGGCGTGTTGATCCAGCCGGGGTGAATGATGTTGCATCGGATGCGGTGCTGGGCCAATTCGCAGGCGGCCGTCCGCGCCATCTGGTCGTTGGCCGCCTTGGCCATGTTGTAGGCCATCGCGCCGGGCATCGCGAGGTGCGCGTGGGGGCTGCTGATGACCACGATGTTGCCGCCCTTGCCGGCCTTGACCATCTCGGCGGCGCCTGACCGGACGACGTAGAACGCACCCCACATGCTGACATCGATCGTCTTGCGGAACTCCTGCATGTCCGACTCCAGCATCAGGTGCCGGTCGCTGTAGGCGGCATTGCTGACGACGATGTCCAGCCCTCCGAGCGTTTCGATCGACGTCCGCATCATCGCTTCGGCTTCTTCTTGCACCGAGACGTCGGCCTGGACCTTGAACGCATCTCCGCCGACCGACTTGCACTCGGCGACCACTTCGTCGGCCTGGTCGGGGTTGGATCGATAGTTGACCGCGACGGTTGCCCCGGCACGAGCCAGTTCGACCGCGATGCCGCGACCGATGCCAAGTGATGCCCCGCTGACGATCGCCCGCTTTCCGGATAGTTCAGTCATGTTGATGTGTTGACGCTACAAGAAGTGAAACAGTCCGCCCGAAATGAATCAGCGAAAAGCGTATCGCGACGGCGCCTGCGGGAAAACCATGCCTCCTCTACTGGCTGGCGGATCAACCAGTGATTCGGGTGGACGCAGGTGGCCCTGCATCTCCTGGTCTAACTTCACCTGCACAGCAGGTTTTACCCCGGTAGGGGTGGAAGCCATTAGCCGGTGGCCGCGGTAGCGCACCACCGGAATGCCCAGGCGAATCTCGCTTGACCCCCGATGGGGTCAAAGCGAAACGATGCTGCGACCACTACAGGGTCGTATTACCCGATCTGATCCGGCGGTATTCACTTCGCTCGACCGCCGGCTAATTGCTGCCATCCCATCCGGGATGCAGAACGTGCGCAAGACTGCCGATCGGCATCTGCCACCGCCGCGGTGAGAAAGGTGCTCCCCTCAGAAACGGAGGTTTTCTTTCAGAAGTGATTAATATTCGTCATTTAGTGCTTGAAATCTTTCATGAATGAGAGAAAGCTATCACGAAACGCAATACCTGCGCAAGATAGGCAATTTTTGTGGTCCGATCCGTCAACTCGTCCAACGGCGTCAGCAGCGAAACCCGTTCGTCCAGTGGTGGGCGTCGGGAGCGTTTGCGACGGATGGTGCGTCAGACCGGGTTCGCATCGTTGGGTGAGTTGGCCGAGTCGCTTTCGGTCAGCGAATCGACGGTCCGCCGCGACTTGGAGCAGTTGGAGCAATCGGGCGATGTCCGCCGCACGCACGGCGGGGTGTTTTGGACCGGAGAGAGCGCGACGATCCGGGCGTTCGAGGGCCGCAAGGACACGACGTGGACGGTGAAAGCCGCGATCGGCGCGGCGGCCTCGGAGCTGATCGAAGAGCACGACACGATCCTGCTGGACGGCGGCAGCACGACCTACGAATTAGCCCGCTGTCTGGTCGGTCGGCGGCTGCAGGTCGTCACGAACAGCTTGCCGGTGGCGCACTTGCTTTCCAGCAGTGATTCGATCGATCTGGTCACGATCGGCGGCTGCGTCCGCGGCCGGACGGCGGTGGCGATCGGTCCGATGGCCGAATCGATGCTGCGTCAGATCAACGTGCGGCTGGCGTTCTTGTCGGTCGCCGGGATCAACGAGCGTGGTTATTTAACAACAACATGATGTTGGTCGAGAGCGAAAAAGCGATGTTGGCGTCCGCCGACCAAGCGTACGTGGTCACCGACCACACGAAGTTTGGCAAAGTCAGCTTGTCGCATCTGTGCCGGTTGGAGGACGTCCAGGGTGTCGTGACCGACTCCGGTCTGGCATCGCACTGGAAAAAGCGGATTGACGACGCTGGAGTCGAACTAGTGTTAGCAGACAACCGACGCAGCGACGAAACCGACGCGGACTCCGATCCAGAATGAGCTCCGAGGGTGGAGCGTTTCACTCTTCTAATCTATTTTCCCCCATCACCACCTCCCTTTCCCCGAACCGAATGAACGCGACTCAAATTGACCGCGCCCGAATCGAATCCCTGGTTCGTCGCGCGATCGCCGGCGGCCTCGGCACTTCGTCGGCGTCTCGGCCCGACATCGGACTTTCCCATGATCCTCCCGGTTGGGTCGACGGCAAGCCAAATCTGCGTGTTAGCATTTCTGCCCGGCACGTTCACTTGACCGACGAGCACGTTGAAATCTTGTTCGGCGCCGGATCGGTGCTGGAACCGGATAAAGATCTGTACCAGGACGGTTTTTATGCCGCCAAGCAGACGGTGATGATCGTCGGGCCGCGACGGCGAATGCTACCCAGCGTGCGGGTCTTGGGGCCGACGCGGGGAGCCAGCCAGGTCGAATTGGCCTTCACCGATTCGATCTCGTTGGGCATCGACGCACCGGTCCGTCACAGCGGCCACATCGACGGCACACCCGGATGCGTATTGGTCGGACCGGTCGGAAGCGTCCAACTGGAACAGGGCGTGATCCGGGCGGCGCGTCACGTCCACATGAATTACTTCGATGCCGATCACTTCGGTGTTTCCAACGGCGACATGATGCAGTTGAAAGTCACCAGCCACGAATGCACCACCGTGTTCGACGACGTGCTGGTGCGTGCCGACGAAGCGGCCAAGCTGGAAGTCCACATCGATACCGATGAAGGCAACGCATGTTTCTTGGACGGCGCGTCCAAGGTCGAACTCACCAAGGGCGGCTGCGGCTGTCACCAATAGTACTTACACCTCCTTTTCTCCTATCAATAGGCAGATTTCCAATGGCGAAGAGTAATGAAGCGCTCGGCATGATCGAGTGCAAAGGGTTTGTTTCCCTGGTCGAAGCAGCCGACGCAATGTTGAAAGCGGCGAACGTCGAATTCCTGGGCTGGGACAAGGTCGGCAGCGGTCTGGTCAGCGTGTTTGTCGCCGGCGATGTCGCCGCTGTCAAAGCCGCCACCGATGCCGGAGCCGCGGCAGCCGGACGCATCGGCGAAGTCGTCAGCGTGCAAGTGATCCCACGTCCGCACGACGATTTGCAAAAAGTGCTCAAGACCAGCGCACCGACCGCCAAGAAGTAGTGGCCGCCAAGCAATCGCGGACGCCCACCGGTCGTGTCATCCGACGCGATCGAAACACCCCCTCCACAACAATCGAAAGAAATAAAACCAAGATGAATGACGCAATCGGATTGATCGAAACCAAGGGTTTGCTGGCACTGATCGAAGCGACCGACGCGATGGCCAAAGCGGCCAACGTTGAAATCGTCAAGCGAGTCGACATCGGCGGTGCGTATTGCACCACCGTGGTCAGCGGAGACGTCGGCAGCGTTCGCGCAGCGGTCGAAGCCGGTGCCAACGCGGCCTCGCAAGTCGGCGAATTGGTTTCCAGCCACGTGATCCCTCGTCCCGCCGAAGGTGTTGCGAAAGCTTTTTTGGCTTAAGCGTCAACCCGCCCGGTGAGTCGCAAGACCGCCCGCGGGATGACGTACGCACGCTGACGTCCACGACAGACCTCAACTCATCGCGGAGGGTACCGCCAGTGCTCGTACTGGTTGCAAACCTGGGATCGACCAGTTTCAAGTATCGGTTGTTCGAAATGACCGATGATGGAGCGATCGACGACATCCAAAACGCACGTTGCCTTGCCAAAGGCGCGGTCGAGCGGATCGGCGATGCGCAGAGCAAGTGCACCGTCCAGATCGGTGAGTGGTCCAACGAGCTGACGATGTCGGTCCCCGATCACGGGGTGGCCGTCCAAGCCTGCTTGGATCAGCTGACCGACCCCGAACACGGTGCCCTCGAAAACGCGTCCCAGGTCGCCGCGATCGGTTTCAAGGCCGTGCACGGCGGACGATTGTCGGGCGTGTTTGTGGTCGACGATGACGTGCTCGATGCGATGGCCGAGATGAATGCCGCCGCACCGGCACACAACCCGCCTTACATCGCCGCGATGAAGACCCTGCAAGTCCGGTTCCCGGATCTGCCGCTGGTCGCCGCCTTCGAAACCGACTTTCACCAGACGATTCCTCCGGCCCGAAAGGAATACGCGATCCCACGTCAGTGGGCCGACGAGTTCCACATTCGAAAGTGGGGCTTCCACGGTGCCAGCCACCGTTACATCGCCTTCCGCAGTGCGGAGATCCTGGGCCGTAAAGATGCCCGCGTGATCTCCTGTCACTTGGGCGGCAGCAGTTCGATCACCGCGATCGAAAATCGACAAAGCGTTCAGACGACGATGGGGATGACACCCCAAACGGGTCTGCCGCAGAACAATCGCGTCGGTGATTTTGACCCCTTCGCCTTGCCCCTGATCCTGCAGCGGACCGGTTTGTCCTTGGACGAAGCGTTGCAAGAACTGGCCAGCAAAGGCGGACTGTTGGGGCTGAGCAACCACAGCGGTGACATCCGCGATGTCGAGCAAGCGGCGTCCGAGGGGAACACCCAAGCTGAATTGGCCTTGGATGTCTTCATCGAAGAGATTCGGCGTCACCTGGGTGGCATGCTGGTCGCGCTCGGCGGTGCCGATGCGATCGTGTTCACCGGCGGCATCGGCGAAAACGACACGCTCGTTCGCGACCGTGTCTGTGCGGGTCTGGAACAACTGGGCATCGTCGTCGATTCATCGGCCAACGAAAGCCTACGTGATCGAACCAACGATCTCGGTGAAGCCTCGTTCCACGCCGGCGATTCCAAAACTCAATTGTGGGTGATCCCGACCAACGAAGAAGTGATCGTGGCCAGGCAGACCCTGCATGCATTGAAGCATTCGTGAAGCCGACCTTTCCTCCTCCCTTAACCCCCAACGAGCCTGGCACGAATGTTCATCGCCCGAGTCACCGGATCGGTCGTCAGCACTCAAAAGGTTGCGACGATGACGGGTCACAAATTACTGGTCGTCGAGCCTTATCGGCTCGATGACAAAAAGCGTCAATCGCTCGTCACAACCGGCAGGACGTTTATCGCCGTCGACACCTTGGGTGCCGGAGAGAACGATTTTGTCCTGATCACCCAAGGCAGCAGCGCACGCCTGACGCCGGAAACAAAGGTTTTACCGATCGACGCCGTCATCATTGGGATCGTCGATCAAGTCCACATCGACAAGTACAGCGTTTACTCGCGCAACGAATCAAACGACCGTTAAGACCGCCCGCTCTCGCGCGATCGCGGCAGGCCGACATTCACCACCAACTAGCAACCCACCATGCAATACGACGAAACCCTGATCCGAAACGTAGTCGCACAGGTCCTGGCCGAGGTCGGTCCGATGCCACCGGGTAACGGAGCGGCCAAGCAGGCGGCTTCGGCCGGCGGACACAACGGCGTGTTCTTCGATGCCGAGTCGGCGGTCACGGCGGCACGTGCGGCATTTGAGCAACTGCGCGAACGCACCCTGGCCGATCGAAAACGGATCATCGACGTCATTCGACGGATCTCGATCGAGCAATGCGAAGAGCTGGGCACGATGGAGATGGAAGAAACCAAGATCGGTCGCCTGGAACACAAGATCGAAAAGCTGAAAACCCTGGGCGAGCAAACACCTGGTGTCGAGTTTCTCGAAACCAAAGCCTTCAGTGGCGACTACGGCCTGGCCGTGATCGACCGCGCCCCGTTCGGCGTCATCGGAGCCATCACGCCGGTCACCCACAGCTTGCCGACGATCACCGGCAACGCGGTCAGCATGATCGCCGGCGGGAACACCGTCGTCGTCAATCCCCATCCGTCGGGCAAAAAAGTCGCCGCCGAAGGCGTGCGTCGATTCAACGAAGCGATCGAGGCGGAAATCGGGATCGATAATCTGATCTGCGTGATCGCCGAACCGACGTTGGAATCCGCCGAAGCGTTGTTCAAACACCGCAGCGTTGCCTTGATCTGTGTCACCGGCGGCCCCGCCGTCGGCCGCGCAGCACTCAACAGCGGCAAACGCGCCATCGTCGCCGGACCGGGCAACCCGCCGGTCGTCGTCGACGAAACGGCTGACCTGGATCTCGCCGCCCGATCGATCATCACCGGCGGCGCTTATGACAACAACCTGCTGTGCATCGCCGAAAAGGAAGTCTTCGTCGTCGATTCGGTCTTCGACGCGATGATGGATGCGATGCGGCGTGCCGGTGCCGTCCAACTCAACGCCGCCCAAATCGCCGAACTGACGTCCAAGGCGATCGTCACCGTCGGCGATGACCAACACGACGCCGCCTGCAAAGACTACATCGGCAAGGACGCATCGATCCTGGCCGCCGCCGCCGGCGTTTCGGTCCCCCCAGAAACCGAGTTGGTGTTCGGGGAAACCGACGAGCATCACCCCTTCGTCAGCGTCGAGCAAATGATGCCGTTCATGCCCTTCGTTCGCGCCCGCGATGTCGATCACGCGATCGCGATGGCCAAACACTACGAACACGGCTTCCGTCACACCGCCATCATCCACTCGCGCAATGTTCGCAACATGACCAAGATGGGACGCGAACTGGACACGACCCTGTATGTCAAGAACGGACCTTGCATGGCGTCACTCGGCCTGGGCGGCGAAGGCTACCTGTCGTTCTCCATTGCCGGGCCGACCGGCGAAGGCGTCACCACACCGACCACGTTTACCCGCGAACGACGATGCAGCATGATCGGCGAACTGCGGGTGGTCTGAAGTTTCAAGTTTCAAGTTTCAAGTTTCAAGATATGCAGCCTGCGATTGTTCTCGGATCGACCCACGCCACTGTCAAGCATGAAAGCTTGGTCGGCATGCGTTTGGTCGTCTTGCAGCCGATCGGGACGGACGAGAAGGCTGACGGACCGCCGTTGATTGCGTTGGACCAACTCGGT
Organism: Phycisphaera sp. RhM; assembly: GCA_033042175.1. Lineage (GTDB taxonomy): Bacteria > Planctomycetota > Planctomycetia > Pirellulales > Pirellulaceae > Stieleria. Next base: position 60,384 of record WCIL01000119.1, on the reverse strand, counting down.
TCACGCAAGGGCGATCATGTGATGATCACCAGCGACGGTTCGTACGCCCGCGAGGCTTGCGGACACGATCTGACGCCGGCCCGTTGGACGGTGATCGGATTGATCGACGACATCGAAGCTTAGCCAACCGCCTGCAGAACCTATTTACACCTGACACCCAACCCCAGTATCCGAACGTGAGCCGCCTGACCTACGACCGCAGCGATGAGACAGCGATGATCGCTGACATTGCGCGCCAGGTGATTCGGCGGTTGCGTGAAAGTGGTTCCGCGGGTTTAGCCGCCTCGGCTGCAACCGTTTCCGCTCCGGCCGGCCCGTCCCCGGTCGGCGGCGAAAAGCTGATCACGATCGAAACCTTGGACCGTTATGCGGGCACCGGCCAGATCCTCGCGGTCGCAGGCGCGGTCATCACCCCGGCGGCCCGTGAAGAGGCGGTGCAGCGGGGCATCCAAATTCAATTTGCCGAGTCAGGCGTCGCATCACCCAGCATCACATCGTCCAGCATTAGATCGTCTAGCGGCGCCGCGAATGGCCAAGCGGACACGCCGCCGCCAGCGGAAATGCAGGTGCCGGATTCGCTTGCCAATCAACTCGCCCGGCGTGGAATCACGTTGCCGGCCGGTGTCGAGATCCTCTGGACCGACGAGCCCGCCGCGGAAGTGTACCGGCGTTGCTGCGGGGGACAGCGTGCGGCCATGGTCAGCGCCCTGTCGGACGTCGAACGATTCGCCGCCGAACTCTCGCCCAACGTTTGGGTTTTAGACCGCCAGAAACTGAATCTGGTTGCGGCGGTCAACGTGGCGGCGCGTATCGCGCGTTGCCCAGCACCGGGCGCCTCGGCGATGCCGCAAACTTTCGGAGGTTCCCGATGAAACTCGCTCGCACCATCGGCTCGATCACGCTGTCCAAGTCGCATCCCGCGATGGCCAACGCCAAGCTGCGTCTGGTCGAGGTCGTGGATTCGATCGACCGAGTCGACACTGAACCGCTCGGTGGGGACACGATCGTGGCCTGGGACTTGTGCAGCACCGGACTGGGCGACCTGGTCGCCCTAGCCGAAGGCCCCGAGGCCGCCCAGCCGTTTAAGCCAGACGTCAAACCCTTGGATGCTTCGATCGTCGCCTTGCTGGACGAGGTTGAATTGTAGCCCGTTTCACTCAAACGTTTCGACCAACACACCACACCACACACGTTCCACTGTCACTCGAGATTCCCATGCAAAATATCCACAAGATCAAACAGGACATGTGCGACATCGGCCGTCGCATCTACAACCGCCAGTTCGCCGCTGCCAACGACGGCAACATCACCGTGCGGATCAGCGATAACGAAGTCTTGTGCACGCCGACGTTGCACTGCAAAGGGTTTTTGACGCCTGAAGACATTTCCACCGTCGACATGACGGGCAAGCAGATCGCCGGTCGCAAGAAACGATCCAGCGAAGCGTTGTTGCACCTGGAAATCTACAAACAACGTGAAGACATTCGCAGCGTCGTCCACTGCCACCCGCCGCACGCGACCGCCTTCGCCATCGCACGCGAGCCGATCCCGCAGTGCATCTTGCCCGAGGTCGAAGTGTTCTTGGGCGACGTGCCGATCACCAAGTATGAAACGCCCGGCGGCCAGGCGTTTGCCGACACGATTATTCCATTCGTGGCCAAGACCAACGTCATGATTCTGGCCAACCACGGCACGGTCAGCTATGGCGAAACCGTCGAACAGGCGTACTGGTGGACGGAGATCCTGGATTCGTACTGCCGCATGCTGATGCTGGCTAAACAACTCGGCAACGTGTCGTATCTGGATCAACAGAAATCCAAAGAGCTGTTGGATCTGAAGGACCAGTGGGGATACAAGGACCCGCGGAACACCAAAGAGTACGAGGATTGCGACATCTGTGCCAACGACATCTTCCGTGACTCGTGGAAAGAGTCGGGTGTCGAACGGCGTGCGTTCACTCCGCCACCGGCGATGCCGGCCAAACCGGCCAGTTCCGGCAACGGACAAGCGATGCCGGCCGGCATCAACGAAGAGCAACTTGTCAAGCTGATCACCGACGAAGTCATGCGGCAGATGAAAGCCTAGTTACGTGGGCAGGATAGGCTTCCAGCCTGTCAACTGTGGGATAGGCTTCCAGCCTGTCAATGCTGAACGACAGGCTTTCAGCCTGTGCCACGAATCCAACGCGCAACCACTTCCCAAAACATTTCTCATCAATCAAACATCATGAAAGTTTCAATCATCGGCGGCGGCGGATTAGTCGGTTCTTGTGCCGCGTATGCTCTGCAATGTGGCGGTCTAGCCCGTGAAATCGCGCTGCTGGACGTGAACCAGGAACTGGCCGTCGGCCAAGCCCTCGACTTGCAGCATGGCGGACCGAGTGTCGCCGACCAGACGATCGTCGGCGGCGGTTACGAACACATCCCCAGCAGCGATGTGATCTGCATCACCGCCGGACTGCGCCGCAAGCCGGACGAGTCACGGTTGGATTTGATCAATCGCAACACCGATCTGTTCGTCCAGATTCTCAATGACGTCAAAGCGGCCGGCCCGAAACCGACGGCGATTGTGTTGGTTGTCAGCAACCCGGTCGACATCTTGACCTACGTCGCCGCGCAGAAATTGGGGCTGCCGGAAAACCAAGTCATCGGTTTGGGCACCCAGCTCGACACGATCCGATTCTGTGCGTTGATTGCCGAGCAGCTCAAAGCACCGCCGACGCAAACGCGGGCCTTGATCTTGGGCGAACATGGCGAGTCGATGGTGCCGGTTTGGAGCAGTGCGACGATCGCGGGCCTGCCGTTGGACAAGTACCCCGGTTGGTCGCCGACGTTGGCGACGCAACTGTTCACACGGACGCGCGGCAGCGGCGCCGAAGTGATCAAACGCAAGGGCGGAGCCGGCTTTGCGGTCGGCATCGCGATTCGCGATGTGATCGACGCGGTGATTCTGGATCAACGCCGTGTGCTTCCGGTCAGCAGTGTCCAGCGTGGCTGTTTCGGCGTTCGCGATGTCGCGCTTTCGGTGCCCACGGTCGTCGGCCGGACCGGCGTCGTCGATCGGATGGAAATCGATCTGTGGCCGAAAGAGGTCCAAGGCATGCGGGCCAGCGGCGCCGCACTCCGCAAGACCCTCGACGTGGTCCTGAAACGCATCCGCTGATGCAGCACGGCCCCTCGTTCCAAGGCAACGGCCTTGGAACGCTATCTTGATGTGCCCCTGTCACACGCTTCTTCCCGAAATCACGCCTCTGCACTACGCTATCGGTCATCCCGGTTTGACCGTTATTTTCTTTCAGAGGCCTCCCAATGGCTTTGTATGACGTTTTTGGTGTAGGGAACGCGCTCGTTGACATTCAGGCGCGCGTCGACGATGCCCTGCTGCGCGAGCTTTCACTCGACAAGGGGATCATGACGCTTGTCGACGACGAACAACAATCCGGCGTGCTCAGCCGTCTCGATGGACGCCCCCTGAATCGCTGTGCCGGTGGATCGGCCGCCAACACGATCGTCGCCCTGGCCGAATTTGGTGGGGCGGCGGGCTACATCGGCAAGGTCGGCAGTGACGCGATCGGCGACTTCTTTTTGAAAGACATGAGCGACTTGGGCGTGTCGATCCAAGTCACGCCGGCGGACCAACCGACGGGCACCTGCGCGGTGCTGATCACCGAAGACGCTCAGCGAACGATGCTGACCAACCTGGCCGCGTCGACCAGCCTGTGCCCGGACGACATTGACGAGCACAAGATCGCCAGTTCCAAGTACGTTTACGTCGAAGGCTATCTGTTGACCGGCGAAACCACCAAAGCAGCCGCCTACAAAGCGTTCGAACTGGCCAAAAAGCACGACGTCAAAGTCGCCTTCACGGCTTCCGACCCGTTTTTGGTCAACTTGATCCGCGATGAGATCTGGGAGCTGATCACCGGCCCGGTCGACTTGTTCTTCTGTAACGAAGAGGAAGCCAAGTCGCTGACAGGGGAACAGGACGCGTTGCGGTGCGCCGTCAAGATTCACGAACACTGTGAAAACGTTGCGCTGACCTTGGGCGGCAAAGGGTCGATCGTGATGCACGGCGGCGAAGAGTTCCCGATCGAAGGGGTGAAGGTCGACGCGATCGACACCACCGGTGCCGGCGACATGTACGCCGGTGCGATGTTGTACGGGATCACCAACGGTTTGGATTGGCGGACCGCGGGGCACTTGGCGTCGCACGCCGCCGCCCGCGTCGTCGCGCAATTGGGCGCCCGGTTGGACCGTAAATTCACCAAGGAAGAAATTGAGGACCTCAGTCGATTGACCGATTAACTGAGTGAAGAAATCTTTCTCGTTCTCTGACAATGCTGATTTGATATGGCCAAAGCCCCCAAGACCGCGATCTCTCCCACCCGCGCCGACGATTACCCGGAGTGGTACCAACAAGTCATCAAAGCAGCCGACCTGGCGGAAAACTCCCCGGTTCGCGGTTGCATGGTGATCAAACCCTGGGGCTACCAGCTTTGGGAAAACATGCAGCGCGCCTTGGACGACATGTTCAAAGCCACCGGGCACCAGAACGCCTACTTTCCGTTGTTCATTCCGATGAGCTTTCTGGAGAAGGAAGCCGAGCACGTCGAAGGGTTTGCCAAAGAGTGCGCCGTCGTCACGCACCATCGCCTGGAACCCGATCCCGAGGGCGGACTGCGACCGGCCGGTCCACTGGAAGAACCGCTGATCGTCCGACCGACCAGCGAAACGATCATCGGGGCGACGTACGCCAAATGGGTGCAAAGCTATCGTGACCTGCCGATCTTGATCAACCAATGGGCCAACGTCGTCCGCTGGGAAATGCGAACGCGGATGTTTCTGCGAACCGCCGAGTTTCTCTGGCAAGAAGGACACACGGTCCATGCCACCGACACCGAAGCGATCGAAGAAACCGAGCGGATGATCAACGTCTACGCCGACTTTGCACGCAACTGGATGGCGATGCCGGTCACGATCGGCGCCAAAACCGCAGGCGAGCGATTTCCCGGTGCCGTCGAAACGCTTTCGATCGAAGCGATGATGCAAGACCGCAAAGCGCTGCAAGCCGGTACCAGCCACTTCCTCGGCCAAAACTTTTCCAAAGCGCAAGAGATCGTGTTCCAAAGCGAATCGGGATCACGCGAATATGCTTGGACGACGTCGTGGGGGGTTTCGACTCGATTGGTCGGCGCATTGATCATGACGCACAGCGACGACGACGGTTTCGTCTTGCCGCCGAAATTGGCGCCGATCCACGTCGTGATTCTGCCGATCTACAAAGACGACTCTCGCAGCGCCGTGATGGAATACATCCACGCCCTCCGCGACGCCCTCCGCGACCAGACCTACAACGGAACTCCCGTTCGCGTCGAAATCGATGACCGCGACATGCGTGGCGGTGAAAAGAAATGGCACCACGTCAAACGCGGCGTCCCGATCCGATTGGAAGTCGGCCCCAAAGACATGGAAAAGAACTCGGTCTTCATGGGACGACGCGACCAGCCCAAGAGCGTCGGCATGGACCGCAACGAATTGGTCGCGAACATCGGAACTCTGCTCGGCGAGATCCAGCAATCGCTCTACGATCGCGCCGATCAATTGCGAATCGAAAACACGGTCACGATCACCAACGAAGCCGATTTCCGCGATTTCTTTACGCCCAAAAATCCGGACAATCCCGAGATCCATGGTGGATTCGCAATGTGTCATTTCGCCGATGAAGCGAGTATCGACGCGCTGTTGAAAGAATTGAAGGTGACGATCCGTTGCGTGCCGAGTGAAAACAACGACACACCGGGGACGTGCTTCGCGACCGGAAAGCCGGCGGAGAAACAGGCGATCTTTGCCAAGGCGTACTAGTAGTCTACCGCAGCTCAATTTTCGGGTAGTGGACGAGACTTCGGGTAGTGGACGAGACTTCGGGTAGTGGACGAGACTTCGGGTAGTGGACGAGGCGACGAGTCCTCTGTAGTCGGCATCTTGGCAAGGACTCGTCGCCTCGTCCACTACCACCTACCTTCGCTGCATCGCAGCGACCTAGAATCGCCGAAAGGCTAAACACCAACGGTTGCTGAATCCCGAGCCATCGGCGGGCATCCTTCATCGTTGGCACGTCGCCGCGTCTCACTTCGCCGTCAGCTTGACGTGGTGCTGGTCCTTGCCCTTGATGTGGACCGTTGCCGGATCCGTCCGATCGGCGCTTCGTCCCGGGTTCGGTTTGCCACTGATGATGTACTCGCCTGGTGGAACATCCTTGAACGTGTAGCTGCCGTCGCCGCCGATGTTGGCCGAACCGCCCCAGCTGCCTGCCGTCGTGTCTTTGTCGCGGTCGATCCCGGCCTCTTCGATTTCAACAATGTACTTCGATGTCACCGGTTGGCCGTCGGCGGTGGCGACGGACACCTTGACCGTTCCGGTCGGGGATAAAGTCAGGACGATCGGTGACTCGGCGGTATCGTGTTCGTTCAACACCGAATTGTAGTAGTAGCCTTGAGTTCGGCTGCTGAACTTGAGTTTGCCGTGGGGCACATCGGTGACCACAAACTCGCCGGCCGCATTCGATGTGTATTGATGTTCGCCGGCGACGCGATAGAAATCCCCCGAGCGATCAAGGCAGACTGCGACTCGGATCTCGACACCCGCGAGTGGTTTGCCTTGGTCATCGACCACGCGTACGGGGACGTTGGCGGCTTTGGCCAGGGTTGCATCCAGCTTTTTGAAGGTCGACTTTGTGAACGAATGGTAGTATCTGTCTTTGGATGCAAATCCTTGGGCGGCGACCACGACCCGATGGGTGCCAGCAGGGATATGGGTCGCCTGAAATGCCCCTTCCGTGTCGCTCGTTGCCGTGACTTGATCCGCATCCTTGCCGATCGTGATCGTCGCTCCGGCGATCACGCCTCCGTTGGTGTCATGGATGTGGCCCTGCAATGCGGCACCTTGATCGATCGAGAGTCCATTGGATTCCAAGCGTTCATCGATCACGGTCAGCGTTGGCGGAATCACCAGCGACTTCCACTCGATCCGATCGCTTACATACACCACCAGTTCGGTCATGGGGCCGTCTCCTTCTTCCCCCGGCGGCAACAGGCCTGCTTTAGCGCCGCGCAGTTGCTGCCAGTTGGCCGGACGCCACACCATGAATTGCCAATCGATCGTTTGCTGCTTCGTTTTGTCGGTGATGTTCAGCCAAAAACTATTTTGGACGCCGCTGCGAACGATCAATTGTTTGCGAGCGGATTCGACACGGGCAAACAGGTCGATGGCCGCTTGCAGATCGCTTGTCGTGCCGGAGTATTCAAAGTGATATTGACCACCGCCGAAGGGTGGGCCTTCCCACCAAGCGATTCGCGTTTTCAAGTTTGCCAGCGGCAGCGAGCCGTCCGGTAGGCCCTGGACCTTCAGGGGCTCGTCTTTGCCGCCGGTGATCAGCGCCGACGCGGGCGTCACCATTGCGACGAGCAAACTGAACGCGATTAGAAAAATTCGAGGCATGGTCATCTCCAGGGATTGTCCGCCGATGCCGGTCGCCAGGGGATGACACGACACAGCAATCCGCAGCTTGAAACAGGGGAAACCACCCGGTGACGAACGGCAAACGACACCTCGCCCCAATCATTGGACGCCTCAACGCTGGTTTTCTTAGCCCAGTTGTTGCTTTATTCAAAGACTCCCCACACGGGGACACGGCACCAGCGCCAAATTGCAAGCATCGCAACGGTTGAAACCTTGGAATTGACTGCAAATCATTCCCGAACATCTTCAACGGTGCCGCGTCCCCGATGCCTTCCCGGGGACATGCCTTCCCGGGGACAGACCCTCGGGCGCAGGGACAGACCCCCGGGCGCGGGGACAGACCCTCGGGCATGGGGACAGACCCTCGGGCATGGGGACAGACCCTTGGGCATGGGGACAGACCCTTGGGCATGGGGACAGACCCTTGGGCATGGGGACAGACCCTTGGGCATGGGGACATGGCACCAGCTCCAAAATTGCAAGCATCGCATCGGTTGAAAGCGAGGAATTGACTGCAAATCGAGCTCCTGCCGCTTCAACGGTGCCGTGTCCCCAATTGACTCTGTGTCTCCAATCGACTCTGTGCCGTGTCCCCAATTGACTTGTCCCCAATTGACTCTGGTGTCTCCAATCGACTCTGTGCCGTGTCCCCAATTGACTGTGGTGTCCCCAATTGACTCTGTGTCTCCAATCGACTCTGTGCCGTGTCCCCAATTGACTCTTTGGGTGGGCGCTTGTCCTCGGTGGGCGCTGGGGGCAGAACCGGACTTGCCAGGGCCCGGTGGGACTCGCTAACAGTGACAGTTCACGCCGGAGTGCCGGCTGCCGCTCGATCTCCCACCGCTTCGCCTGCCTTTGCACCAGATGTTTCACGCTGTCGGATTACGATGCCTGCTAGCAATGCGGGGCCTGTTGGTCTCAAGCTTGCTGATTCTGGCACTGTCCGGTTGCGGCACGACGCGTCAGTACGAGGCGACCGAGCAATTGGTCGTCAGTGATGCCGTCGATCGCGGCATCCAGCACATGGACTTTCGCCCGCTCTCGGGCCGCAAGGTCTACCTGGATTCGAGCTACCTGAGACAGGTCAAGAGCGTCGGCTTCGTCAACGCGGAATACGTGATCAGCGCATTGCGTCAGCAAATCTTGGCCGCTGGCTGTCTGTTACAGGACTCGGCCAACGAGTCCGACGTCATCATCGAAGCGAGAATCGGTGCGTTGGGTGCCGATGAGCATCAGGTGACGTACGGGATTCCGGAAAACAACTCGCTCAACAGCGCAGCCAACGTCATCCCGGGCGCCCCGACGATCCCCACGTTGCCCGAAATCTCCGTGGCCCGACGCGAGGCTCGCGAAGCCGCCGCCAAGATCGCCGCCTTTGCCTACGACCGTGAAACCCGCAAACCGATTTGGCAATCGGGCGTCCGCCATTCAACGGCGACAGCGAAAAACACCTGGGTGATGGGGATCGGGCCGTTTCAGGGAGGGTCAATCCGAGAGAAAACCAAGTTGGTGGGCAGTGGCATTGCGTTCGGCCGACGGAGTCGAAACGCATCGGTTGCCGAAGACTATGAACGCCCCGCGGTGGATTACAGCGCCGAAACGCGGTTCAACGAAGGATGGCCGGAATTCGGCGACGTCGGTGATGGCCACGGCATGATCGCATCGAGCGACGAGGCACAAGAATCGGCGATCCCGACACCGCCCGAACTGGAGCCCTCGGACACGCCAGAGGAGGCTGAAGAGAACGAGAAACCGCCGAAGGTGGCCAAGGCGCCCGGCGATGACAAGCCGAAGAAGTGACCGCGATAAAACTGCCAAGCTGTTAGCTGTTAGATTTGAGGTCAACGGCTTGGGTCGATGATTTTTCCCTCGATGGCGGTGCGTTGGAGGGGGCCGAGGGTTCGGCTGTCGACCGAAATGGGAACGTTGTCCCCGACCACAAAGACTTCTTCATCTCCCAAGGTGACCGGATACTTGACGTTGCCACTCTGTCGATCGTCGCGATATTCGATTTCGCGATAAACCTGCAGCGTGTACCGTGATGCCTGCTGCTCGTCCAACTCGACGGCGACCGGATGGGCGGCATCCAGCATTCCGAGTCGATCGCTTCCTCCTCCGGTATCGCCAGCGTGATCGGCAACGGCATCGCGATAGCGAGCCCAACCGTCACGACTGGAGGTGGAAACCATCGCTCGCTCGGCATCATAAAAGAAGACGCGGAAAGGGGCTTCGAGACCAACGGTGGGCGTCTTCGCTCGGATCTCCACGACCAAGCGATCGACCCGGTTGAGGACTCGCCGCACGGTTTGGTTGATCGCGTAGTCGTCCATCACCGGAGTGATTCGGCCGGCCTGATGTGGGTTGCGATGGCCGTAGACGAGACGGCTGGGAACCGCAGCGTCACGGCTCCAGTGGTCTGGTTGCGAACTGACCGGCACCAGCGCCGGAGGCAGAAACTCCTCCGTGTCACGCTCGGCGAGCAGATCTTCCAGCCGCCGCCCGCCGACGGTCAGTCTGCCGTCGGCGCGATCCACAACGTCTCCCCCGACAGCGGCGACGCGTTTGACGTGACGCTTGCCGCCCCAGCGGATTGCCACGACATCGCCGGTCTGCAGGGTGCCGCAATCGGCGAGTTGGCAAACGTCGCCGTCGACCAGCGTGGGGGCCATCGAGTCGCCGACGATCCGAAACACCGAGGGGAGGGCGGCGCGGTCGTTGGCGGGGCGGAGGGGCGAATCGCTCGCGGCCAAGTTCGGTTGGGCGGATTGTCTGCCCCAACGATACGCAACGGAGAAAACGGCGACAGCAGTCAGGATCGCGACGATCGGCAGACTTCGACGGGCGCGAGGTTTCATCGTGAAAAGTGATCACCTGACGAGAAAAACGTGCCCCAGTTATACTCCGTCACGACCGCTCAACGCAGTGCGAGCGGGATTTCTATGATGCCAGTCGCGTGATGAAGACTCCAGTGATGCCCGACCCGACCACGATGGACCGAACCGAACGATCGCCACAAGCCACGGATTCGCCCAGCGGCGACGAATTGGAATTCCGCCCCCAACCTGAGGCGCGGGGCCGAATGGGATCGCTGCCGGGCGTTCGTATTTTGGGCTGCGGATCGTATGTCCCGGACCAGGTGGTCAGCAACGAAGACCTCGCGGCGCTGGGATGCGACAGCGAGTGGATCGTTCGGCGCACGGGGATTTTGGAGCGGCGACACGCGACCGCGGATCAGGCGACGAGCGACCTGTGCTACGAAGCCGCCGTCCGCTGCCTGGCCGACGCGTCGGTCTCGGTCGACCAAGTCGACTTGATTCTGGTCGCGACGATCACCCCGGACCACTTCACGCCCTCAACGGCGTGTCACCTGCAAAAGCGACTCGGCGCGTTCGCCCCCGCGATGGATCTGGGCGCCGCCTGTGCGGGGTTTGTTTACGCGTTGGCGACCGGTGCCCAGTTCGTTGCCGCCGGCAACGCGAAACGGGTGTTGGTCGTCGGTGCCGATTTAATGAGCCGAACGATCGATCCCAATGACAAGAAAACCTATCCGTTGTTTGGTGACGGCGCCGGCGCGGTCCTGATCGGCCCAGACGATTCTCGTTGCCCTGACGACGGCGGTGCCGACCGAGCCGATACAGACGGTCCGTCGGGAATCTTGTCGTACCAGCTCGGCAGCGAAGGCTGCGGTGGTGAAATGCTCTGCATCCCCGCCGGCGGAACTCGGTTGCCGCTGACCGAAGAGACGCGGCGCGAGGGGCTGCAGTACATGAAGATGGATGGGCGGAACGTGTTCAAGTGGGCCGTTCGCGTCTTTGACGAAAGTGCAAAAGACGTGCTCGCGGCGGCACGAGTCAACGCCGAGGAGCTGGCGTTGGTGATCATGCACCAAGCCAACCAGCGGATCATCGACTCCGCCGTCTCCGACCTGGGCGTTCCCAAGGAGCGGGTGTTCGTCAATCTGGATCGCTACGGAAACACATCCGGGGCGAGCATCCCGCTGGCGATGGACGAAGCCCTGCGTGCGGGGCGGATCAAGCGTGGTGACTACGTGCTGCTGTGCGGATTTGGAAGCGGACTGGCTTGGGGCACCGCGCTGCTGCGGTTCTAGCTGTTGGGATCTTCCGGCAGCGGATATGGCAGCGGGTCGTCGTTCATTTCTGCCAGTGCATTGGCGGCCGCTTTTTGTTCGGCTTCCTTTTTGTTGGTGCCCCAGGCGGCGGTGTATTCCTCGCCGTCGATCACGGCGCTGATCAAGAACGATTTTCGGTGGTCGGGCCCCATTTCGCGTTTGAGTCGATACAGGGGGGTGCATGCGATATCACGTTGGGCGCGTTGCTGGAGCGTCGACTTGTAATTCGTTGCTCCCTGGCTGGTGACCGCCATTTCGACTTCGCCCCGCAACCAGGTCTTCAGTCGGTCGCGGACGATTTCATGGCCGCCATCGAGATACAGCGCGGCGACGATCGATTCAAAGACATCGCTGACCAACGACCGCGGGTAGCTGCGATTTCGGGTCACACCCCGGCCCACGATCAAGCATTCGTCCAGTCCGATTTGACAGGCCACTTTCCCGCACGTGCGGCGGCTGACGACGGCCGATTTGATTTTCGTCAAATCGCCTTCGTTGTATTCGGGGTATTCCTCGTACAGCCACGAACAGATGACGAAGCCGAGGATACTATCACCGAGGAATTCTAATCGCTCGTTGCTTGCCAAGCGATGTGATGCCCCTGAGGCGTGCGTCAATGCGAATCGCAACAGCTCCTGATCTTTGAACTGATAATCGATCAGTTGTTGGCAACGGGTCAGTTTCTCGGAGTGGTCCAAGTCCCCGCTTTCGTCGCGTGGCGAAGCGACGAGTCGGACGTCGTCACCCGTACCAGGTGGGTCGAAATCTATCACCGGCTTGGATCGTTCTTCGTCGAGATCTTTTGGATCCTGTTCGCAAGAAACGTCGTCGTGATCGTCGGAACAAAGGGAGTGATCGCTGAGGGAACCGGCGTGGGCCAGTTCGGCGTCATCGGATTCAGAATCAAGCGGTAAAGACAAGGTTCTTGCGTGCGAAAGAGTCGTGCGATGGTAAGGCACGTGCCAAACCGCACCACTCGCACGACGCCTGGATCGAAAGACACTCCGGGGCGCGGACGCAGAGAGAAGCAGCTGTGACACGTGAGGCAAACCAAGGCGCAACGTCTGATGCAGCCTTGCATGCCATCCATGTCACACGCCGGCGAACGGGTCCGGCCGTTCCGATTGGAACCAGACCAGACCGACCCGCCCGCCGGTGTGCGACGCGATGGCTGTACCTTAACAACTGCGGACCTTCACGGGTAGTCCGATCGGTCTGAAAAGGGGGCGTCGACACGACGCGATTCGGCCCGGAATCCGACCGCACGAACGTTTACCAGAGAAAAAACGGGCAATTCATTCGGCGGCGAAGATTTTCTGCGCGCTCCGAAAGCGTTCGATCGCACTAACATGCAGATAGCCATGAATATGACAGCACCCATCGAACAGAACGACGATTCGACGACCGGTCGGATAGACAACGCCACGATCGAGCAATTCGGCGACGCCGAGTTGCTCGACGCCTGGACAAACGATCGTCTCGGGGCGGCACTCGCGGTTCTCGTCGGACGCTACAGCAGAATGGTCTTGACGGTTTGTCGTCGAAAATGCCGTAGCGCCGCCGATGCCGACGACGCGTTCCAAACCACGTTTTTATTGTTGGCCAAGAACAGTGCGAAAATCTCCCGTCCAGAGTGTCTGCCCGGCTGGTTGCATCGCGTCGCCCATCGTGCATCGATCGCCACCCTTGCCGATCGCAAACCGAACCACGAACCCATGACCGAACCTGTGTTGGACGATGATCCGCTGGAACGCATCACGCAGCAACACGATGCCATCGTCTTGGATGAAGAACTGGCCGCGCTGCCGGAACACTATCGGGCCGCAGTCGTGATGCAGATCTACGACGACTGCTCGTTGGAACGTCTGGCCGAACATTTCGAAACCTCACTGGGATCGATACGCGGACGCCTGCAACGTGGCAAGAAACTGCTGGCGAATCGCTTGCGACGACGCGGGGTGGTTCCCTTGCTGGCCGTCGCCGCAGCCGGATCCGTCACGCTGACCGCCGATGAAGTTTCGGCCGCCAGCACCTCGTTTCTCTCTTCACTCGCCGATGGGCCGCTACCGGCTCCACCGATTCAGGAAAACCTTCTCCACCCACTCGTCAATTCAGGAAAACGAATCATGACTCGATGGAATGTTGCCGGCGGTCTGACTGCTGCGGGGACCCTCGCTGTGCTGTTGATCGCCCCCGGATTCGGTTCCGACGGATCACCGCCGTCGGGACAAACGCAAGCCCCGATTACGCTTCGATCCGCCCCCGATGCCGTCGTGGCCCAGTTCGCTTCGCCGGGCAAGACGCCGCTTGCCGCACCGGTCGCCACACCGCCGCCATCGAACGACCAAGCCGTTCAAACCCCGACCGCCTTCGTGCCGGTTGGTGTGCCAAAGGCAACGGTATCGGCCGTACCGGCTGTTTCATCCGCCGACCAACAGACCGTCTTGCGGAGGCGCTTCCGACCAGCCGCCACGTCCGGAGAGTTGGCCAATGCGCTCGCCGAAATGATGGACGAACAAGTTGAGCTTCATGTCACCGGATCGCTGGGCACCCTCGTCGATCAACTTCAGGACCAACTTCAGCAACCGGTCCTCCTCAGCCCTCGCGTGTTGCAATACGCGCAGCTTGAACCCGATGCGGAGTTTAACTACAACGCTCGCCCCGAACCGCTACGCACCGCACTTCGCAAACTGTTGCAGCCGTTGGGACTCAAGGCGACCATCGAGAGCGAAGGCCTGGTGATCACCGCCGATCACAGTGAACTGGTGCATCGTGGAATCGGCACCGATCAGTGGCTCAGTGTGAACGACGCCATGATGCGTCAGGCGGAAGAGAAATTGGCGAAAACGAACAGCATCACGTTTGTTGAGAACCCACTCTCCGAAGCGATCTCGCAATTGAGCCAGACGGTGGATCTACCGATCGTGATCGACAAACGTTCGCTCGAAGATCTCGGCATCGATACCGATGTGCCTGTCACCGCGGACGTCCAGTCCCTCTCCGGCTACGACCTGATCTCCTTGATCCTGCGCCAGCACGAACTCGTCCTGACCGTGGAAGACAACCTTCACACGGTGGTTAACCGAGACTACGGCAGTGATAACCTGCTCAGTCGCGTTTACTGGCTCGAAGGCATCGGCCTCGGCGGCGACTTTGACAGTCTGATCAGTCTGATCGAAACCACGATCCACTCGGACCATTGGGAAGCACTCGGCGGAAGTTCAACGATGTCGCCCGCTCCGGGCAACCGTCCCGGATTGGTCGTCTGCACCACGTACCAAACGCATCGGCAAATTGAACAGTTGCTTCAAGCCCTCCGCGAAAATTCATTCGGACTCGATGCCGTCGCCGAAGAAGTCGAAGTTTCCGCTCCCCCACAAATCATTCGCGGCGGATTTCAAAGTGGAGGTGGTGGGGCCACCGGCGGAGGCCTTGGGGAGCAGGGCGGTGGTTTCATGTAGACCGATCCGATCCCCCGCGACGCTTCAATGCCTGTTGATTTAATCGATGTTCCCAAATCAACGCAGTGATGCCAGACGCGAAGCGTTAGCGAGGGGGCGCCGCGTGGCCCCTTGCCAGACGCGTGCGGGCTTCAATCAACCGGCCGTTCACCGACGCGTCGCAAGATAGATCGCTTCGCCGCTGAACACGCGACGAAAGTGATTGTCATCCCACAGACGCCATCCGACCGCCGGGTCTGCGATTTTCCAACGCCCATCGGCCAGTCGGCTGTGCACAACAACCGCGTGTCCTTCGCCATCGGTCCCGAGCAACCGACGGACCGGACCGCTGGTCCGATCGTCACTGAAGCGGACGACGGCCACATTGGGCAATTGGCCTCGGGCTCGCCACAACCCTGGGTCCTGGTCGGCGACTTCGACCTGTTGTGAACTGTCGGCAACGGCGATCCGCAATCCGCGAATCAACCCCAGGGAGGATGTCCCTTGGTTACTGGTCAAGCACGCATCGGCCATCCATTGCTCGGCCGACGCCAGCGGTGCACCAGCCCACTGTCCGTCGGGGAACGTCAACCGCGCCGAAGTGGTCAGCGCCGTTTGGTGAAGCAATGTGGCCGCGGCCGCGGGACCGCAACTGGCTTCATGACTTTGTAAGCAGACGCCGTCTTTCCAAGTCGCCGCCCGATCCACTTCGATCGGAAACAATTGGGGGCGAAGCACCGGCAAGACCAAGAACCCGATCGCAAGCAGCGCCATCAACCCGGCGACGCCGTGGCGACACGCCGCTCGCAACGCGGACACTTCGGAGGCCAAGCCGGCGCTCAACGACAAAAACACCGGCACCCAATTCGCCCAGCAAAGTGCTGCAGGTGTGGGAAAGGCGTGGGCCCAAGACAATCGATTGGCAAGACCGAAGGCAAACACCAGCGAAAAAATCAAGCATTCGGCCAGCAGTAGGGGCTTGTTCTGGTAGACCGATAGCGACAGTCGCCGTCCCGCCACAAACGCGAGTGTGGAGACCGTGGCGATAAAACCGATCGCGATCCAAAGGTCCATTCCCATTGCCCAATTCTCTGGGGGGTATCTCTCGGGAAAATCATAGCAAACCCGTCGCCATCCAGGCGATTGCAAAAAGATGCCATGCGATTGCCCATGAAGATAGCATGAAGACAATGTGTGCGCAAAGTTTAGAAGCGGTTGAAGGGACCGTGCCGACGGCCGGTTTCTGCGCGAATCAAGCGGCAACCCAGATTTTCATGATTGCAATATCGGCGCTGTCGCGTTTCGTCGGTCGCGTTGCAGATAAATGATTTCGACCGTTTGCCCGATCCGGTAACCCAGATCAGACGCATAGAGCACGGCCGGACCGGGGCTGGGAAACCAGGTCGCCCAATTCGGGAGGCACCATTGACCGGTTGCCAGTTGTAGACAGCGTGGCGACGCCTCGTCGGATTCTGTGTCGGCGGCATCCGACTTCTTTGCGATCAGCCAGCCCGCCTCCAAGCCGACTGACACCGCTGGGGAGGTTGGCACCCACCGCTCCCCATGGTCAGGATTCGCGACGGTGGGGCGATTCGCACGGGGGCCGGGCGCCCCCGCACTGGGATCGAAGTGCTGGCAAGAGGGATGCTCAAGTCCGCGATAAACTTCCGGCATTTCAAACTCCCTGAAATGGCAGATGGTTGAAACCGCCCATCATCGGGTGGCTGAGCCAATCTCTGGTGGCTGATCCGACCAGCATCGCAACGCTGGTGACACGTCTGGTCCATCCACTGATTCATTTCAAAGGTGCGGCATGGTCGCATCGCAGATTGAGACGGCTGGGGCCGATCGCTTTCCAGGTGATGGACCGCAACGGGTCATCAGGGGGATTGAGGCCCGTTGATTGGTGCAGCTTGCCGCAAAAAGTGCTGAATTACTGGAGGATTTAGTGTCCAACCGGGTACCATTACTGAACACATCTGTGCTGCTGCGACCGATTCTCCCTATGTGTGACAAATCTGACACTTGATCAGGTACCACCGCGCCGACATTTCGTTTCATCAATAGGGCGAATCGCACACACCGCATCGACCCGTTACCGGGGCACCCCATCCGTTTGCTCGAGCAGTTTAGGTTTCAGTTCATGGCATCAAAATTAATCTTCCTGTCGCGTCTGACGCGTTCTTTGGGTGGTCTGATGATTTTGATGGTCGCGTTTGCTTCGGTGGCGCGAGCGCAGAGTGTCGTGCCTCCCCAGATCGCGATGATCAATGATGCGATCGAGCAGGGGTGGGCGGATTATGAGATCACGCCGGCCAAGGAGGCGGACGATGCGGTTTGGTGTCGGCGGGTGTTTTTGGACATCATCGGCCGCATTCCCAGCCTGGAAGAGCAGCAGGAATTTGCGGCCGAACGTGGCGGCGGCCGCCGTGCGAAGCTTGTCGATCGTTTGTTACATGACGATCGTTACACCGAAGAGTATGCGAACCATTGGGCCACGGTTTGGAGCAATCTGTTGATCGGCCGCGGTGGGGGCATGGACCGCCGTGATCTGACCAATCGCGACGGCATGATGAAGTACTTGCGAGACTCATTCGCGGAGAACAAGTCTTACGATCGGATGGTTTATGAGTTGGTGACCGCCGAGGGAGCAACCCAACCCGGAGCACCTGGATTCAACGGAGCCGTTAATTTTCTGGTCGGCAAAGTCAACGAAGAGAAAGCGGTGTTGGCGGCAAGCAGCGTCTCGCGAATCTTCCTCGGCCAACAGGTTCAGTGCACGCAGTGCCACAATCACCCCTTCAATGATTGGAAGCAACAAAAGTTTTGGGAGTTCAATTCGTTCTTTCGACAGACACGTGCGTTGCGCCGATTCGTCGACGGGACGCGTGACGTCGACTACGCCGAATTGGTCAGCGAGGACTATGCCGGCGAAGCGGGTGATCCGAACGATGCGTTGGTCTTTTACGAGATGCGGAACGGTCTGACGCGCGTCGCTTATCCGGTCTTCACCGACGGCACCGAGATTGCAAAGAGCGGATATGTCGATGACGTCAATCGCCGCCAAGAACTCGGGCGGTTGATGATGGACAGCCAGTCGCTCGACCGCATGGCGATCAATCGCTACTGGTCGATGTTCCTGGGATACGGATTCACCAAACCCATCGATGACATGGGCCCCCACAACAACCCGACGCACCCCCAACTGCTGGACGATTTGTCCAATGCGTTCCGCGGATCCAGTTACAACCTCAAAGACTTGATCACCTGGATCACGCTCAGCCGGCCCTATTCGCTGGCTTCGGTGTTGGGCAGCAACAACCAGATCGATGACCCGTCGATCGGCGAAACGCCAAAATTCTCCCGCTTCTATCTCCGTCAAATGAGCGCCGAGCAACTGTATCAGTCCTTGGTTTCCGCCTCCGGAGGCAGTGCTGCGGGCACGTACGAGCAGCAGGAGAAAAAGCGTCGCGAATGGCTCCGGCAATTCGTGGTGACCTTTGGAACCGACGAAGGCGACGAAGCGACGACCTTTGACGGGTCGATTCCCCAGGCGTTGATGTTGTTCAACGGCGAATTGACACAAAACGCGACGAGCACGAAGCCGGGCAGTTTTCTGGATCGGCTTTCCCAGTCGGGCAAGTCGACCCGTGACCGATTAAATCTACTGTACAAGGCGGGCTTGTCGCGACAGCCGACCAAGCGGGAAGTCGCATTGGCCGGCGAACTCTACCGCGCCCGCGGCGGCAAGGAGATCGAGATGTTGCAGGACGTCTGGTGGGCGATTCTCAACAGCAATGAATTCATCATGCAGCATTGAGCTTGGGTTCAATCGCGGTTCTCAAACGTTACCAATCTGACAACACTTCCTTCGAAACCGATTTCTTCGATAGGCAATCGCAATGATTTCACCATGGAAAACTCCCAGCGGGATGAGCCGCCGACACTTCATGAACCACTTGGCTGGTTCCAGTGCTGCCGCCTCGGCGGCGCTGACGATGGGGGGGGCCATTGCGGCCAACGCCGAAGAGATGCGTCGCAATCGGAAATCGGCGATCATGCTGTGGATGGGCGGTGGCCCGCCGACGATCGACATGTGGGACCTGAAACCGGGCGCGCCCACCGGTGGTCCGTTCCAACCGATCTCGACAACCGGCGACATGCAGATCTGTGAGCATCTGCCGATGGTCGCCAAACAGATGCACAATCTGTCGATCGTTCGCAGTATGTCGACCCGTGAAGCCGACCACAATCGTGGCCGCTACTACATGCATACCGGCTTCGTCCCGAACCCCAATATCGAACACCCCAGCTATGGTGCGGTCGTCGCTCACGAGTTGATGTCGCAGCGTCCCGAGCTGGAGATCCCTCCGTTTGTCACCATCGGCGGTGCCAGCGCGGGGCCGGGATTCTTGGGGATGGCATGGTCTCCCTTTGCCGTCACCAGCAGCGGACGGATTCGCAATTTGGACATGAAGTTAGATGGGATGCGATTGCGTCAACGGATGGCCGCCCTGCAGGAGATCGAAAGCGGTTTCGCCAACCGGACGCGTGGTCTTCCCGCCGGCGAGCACGGCAAGGTGCTCAAGAAGACGTTTGACTTGATGACCAGCAGTCAAATGGAAGCTTTCCGTGTCGAGAAAGAAGACGAGAAGACGAAAGAACGTTATGGGACCAACGGGTTCGGCCAGGGTTGTCTGTTGGCCAGACGCTTGGTCGAGGGCGGTGTCCCGTTTATCGAAGTCGACTTGGGTGGCTGGGATCTGCACAACAACGTTCACCAAACCTTGGCGGACACGAAGTTGCCGCAACTGGACAAGGCGATGAGCGCCCTGGTCGAGGACCTGGAACAACGCGGGTTGTTGCAAGACACCGCGATCATTTGGATGGGAGAATTTGGACGAACACCGCGGATCAATCAGAACGCCGGACGAGACCACTGGGCACGGTCCTGGTCCTGCGTCGTCGGCGGTGCAGGCATCCAAGGCGGATTGGCCGTCGGTGAAACCAGCAGCGACGGAACGGAGGTTGAATCCGAACCGTTCAGTAGTGAAGACTTGATGGCGACCGTCTGCAAGGGACTCGGCATTGGGCTCGACACCACGTTCATGAGTAAGAATCGCCGACCGATGAAAATTGCCAATGGTGGAAAAGTGATAAGCGAATTGGTGGCTTGATGATTGGTGGATGAAGGCAGTCTAGGCGGACAGACGCCAAGCTCGACCGGGCCGAGTACCGTCTCGATGACCCAGTCAAACGATGTTCCCGACGATTCGATGCCTGAGGGCAACGTCGACGAGGAAACTGCGTTTGATGGACCGTCGGCCGAAGCGGAAACCCTCGACGCGGCCACGCTGATCCAACGACACCAACGCGGCGTGTGGCGCTACCTGCGAATGCTCGGATGCGACGACGCGACCGCCGATGATTTGACGCAAGAAACCTTCTTGCGTGTGCTCCGGCGCCCTGATTTTGTCCAGCACAACGACAGCGCGACGGCAGGCTACTTGCGGCGGACCGCCTACAACCTGCTCGTCTCCAGGCACCGCAAACTGGGACGCGTTCAGACCACCGGAGAACCCGAGTTGCTCGACGAAACTTGGGACCGATGGGCGGGAAAGGACCTCACCGGCGACGCCGCCGTGGAGGCTCTTGAGCAGTGTTTTGAAAAACTAACCGAACGGGCTCAAATCGCCTTGCGAATGAGGTTCGATTCCAGCGCCAGCCGAGTTGAAATCGGTGAAGCCCTGGGGATTACCGATCACGGAGCCCGAAACTTGATGCAGCGAGCCAAACAACAGCTGCGAAACTGTGTCGAAGAGAAATTGCAGCTTCAAAACGAACCATGACCCAATCCGCAAGCCAACTGCCGCACGAAGCACGCAGCGATGCCGATCCGTTGATCGACGCGTTGTTGGCTGAATTTGTCTCCAGCGATGCGAGCAAACGCAAGCAGCCGCCCGATCTGGCGGCCAGCATTCTCGCGCAGCTGGCTGCCGCTAATCACGAACAACCACGCGACACCGACGACGATGCGGATCCGGTCGTGGACACCTTGTTGGCGGAGTTTTTGCCTAGCGAAAGCAAAGGGCGATCGTGCCCGCCCGATCTGACCGCGACGATCCTGCAGCGGCTCGCCGAGTCGGCCGACAGCAAACGCAACGAGTTTGCCGAAGATGCCGATCCCGTCGTCGATGCGCTGCTGACCGAATTTGTCCCGGTCAACCCGCTGAAACGCAAGTCGCCGCCCGATCTGGTCGCGCCGATCCTTGCCCAATCCCCCGTCGCCCCGACCTCTGGCGCGGCGAAGCAAAGCAGCCCTTCGCTGCCGCCGATCAAGGCCTCCGGCGGCGGGCTGTCGATGGCGCGTCTGGTCTCGATCCTGATCGCCGTCGCCGCTTGCATTCTGGCCGTCGTTTACCTGAGCGGACCGGACGACCTGCAGAACGATCCGGCCGATCAAAGTCTGATCGTCGCCGAAAATGTTCCGGACCAGGCGTCTCCGTCAGAGCTGGTTGAATCCCTGTCGTCGAGTGATTCACAAGTCGCGAGTTCCGATCCGGTCGGCAATCCGGCTGCGATCTCCGACAGCGACGCGACAGATCTGCCACGCGGCATTTCACTCGACTCCCACGAGGTCGCATCGAACACCGATTCGGCGACTGAGGATGCTCCCGGTCCGGTCTTGCCTGCCCCTTCGGAGGGCGAGTCACAAGCGGTGACCCTGGTCGCGACGGAAACCGCTGCGACGGTCCGCGACTACTGGAAGACGCTTGGGATCCAGCCGACGCCAGACGCCGCGCCGGCGGAAATCGCCGCCCGCTTGAATGCCCGATTGGGAATCAAGCTGTCCGAACAAGCGTTGCGTGATCCGCAGCAGCTCCGCGATCTGTTGGCCGAGTCCTTCAACGCAGAACAGATTTCCAAACGCTGGCTCGCGTTGACAACCGGCAGCGGTATCGCGGTCATGGATCGCCCCGAGAACGCCGGGCTGGTCAACGAATTATCCAAAAGCGTCTCCGGTCAGGCCAAACTGGACGTGACCCTGGTGTCGTTGATCGACGGATCCAATCAGCAATCCGGACAGTGGTATCAAGCGATCGGACGTCGTGGCAGCGAAGGGATCGCCACCCACCTGGCCAACATCTCCATCAACGCCGACATGCGTTGCGTTCGATGTCACGATTCGCACATCGGTCGTTCGGGAACCCAAGATGATTATTGGTCGTTCGTCGCCCTGGTCCGCAACGTGGTTCATCGACAGGACAACCGTTGGGTCGTGGCCGCGCAACCGGCGACGCCCAAGCCGACGTTTTATGAACTGCTCGATGGGCGTCAACGCATGGCGGTGCCGAAGGTCAGCAAGTATCTGTTGCAGTCGACCGAGCAAATGGAAGACTTCCAAACCTGGACCAAGACGCTCGTCGGCAGTGACGTGCTGGCCGACAGTCTGGTGGATTCGCTTTGGCAATTGGTTCACGGCCGCCCGTTGAAACCGTCTCCCGTGGACGCCTTCGCACCTCCGGTCGATGGAAACCTGGATCGTTTGCACCGACAACTCGCCGACGACTTGAAGGCCAATGAGTTCGATGTCGCCAGAACGTTGGCCCTGATCATCGCGTCCCCGATGGCCCACCGCAGCGTACCCGATGTTCTGCAAGGCGATGCGATGTTGACGTCGTCCGAGCAGGAGCGAAAGGAAGCGTTGGAGTTGGTTCAAGCCTTCGCGGCGGCGGTTCAAACGCCGACCTCTTCATTGAGCCAGCGTGTCGAAGTTGCCATGCGTCGTGTCGGGGGGCAATTCACCCCGGACGATCAGGGCGCCATCTTGGCTCAACCGATCGATGGTCGTCCGCGATCGCCCAAATCGCTTGCCGAGGTCGATGGGGGAAATGCGTCGAGTTTCTTGCAGCAATTGAGCGTCGACTTTCCCGGTGACGAAGCCGCGCTGCCGGTTTCGTGGCTGCGTTCGATCGACGATTTCGATCTGCAAGTCCAGCACCTGGTCTACCTGTCCGGTCGCAACCGTGTCACGCCGGAAATCACCGCCGCGGCAAACCGGTTGAAAGAAGAATCCAGGAGCCGAGAATCGGCGCTCAGCCGGATCTGGTGGATCCTGAGAAACGAGTAGTCTATCGCAGCTCAATTTTCGGGTGGTGGACGAGGCGACGAGTCCTGTGTAGTCGGCAGATTGGCAAGGACTCGTCGCCTCGTCCACTACCGCCTACCCAAAACCAAGGTGCGGCGGAGTACTAGGCGTTCGCCCCGGCGACTTCCGCCGCCTTGTAGACGACACTGGACCGCTTGAATCCCAGTCGTTCGTACAACCGCACCGCGCCGGTGTTCTCCGTCGTGACTTCTAAGTGCATCCGCTCCAAGCCGACGGCGCGAAATCCGGTCGCAGCCTTGGACAGCAGAATCGATCCCAAGCCTTTGCCTCGATGCGCCGGATCGATGCCGACATTTTGGATCGAGCCCCAGCCTTCGGTGGAAAGTCCCTGGATGGTTCCCACGGCGTAGGGCTGGACCGCGCCGGTTTTCGGATTCGTTTCGAGTGCGCGGATCAACCAGGTTGCGTCGGGGACGAAATCTCCGCGGCTGGTGATCTCACGCATCAGCCGCAAACAGCCGTCGCGTCGAGACAAGCACGGGAAAACGTTCGCGTCCAATTCCTCCTTGAAACTATTGAACTTGGCGATCGCGTGTTCTCTCAGCAGTCCCGGCAGGTAAGGCAACAGCTCGTAACCTTCGGGCAGACGCGGATCCTCCCCACGCCAATCGCGAAGGTCAAATTCCATTCGATATCGTTTGAAATACGTCATGCCCATGATGCTTGATTCTACCACGCGTTTACCGATCCGACCGCATCTGCGTAAACTTTGGGCAACCCCTTCAAATGGGAAATCTTCTTTTTTGGCTTATCCGGCGTCCCGATGTCCGAACCGACCCCAACAACTTTTCCACCCCTGGTTCAAGAAACCATTGTTCTGACCGGTCCGACGGCCTCGGGAAAAACGTCGCTGGCATTGCAACTGGCCGAAGCGATCGGGGGCGAAATCTTGTCGCTCGATTCGATCGCGGTGTATCGACACATGGACATCGGGACAGCCAAACCGAGTGCCGCCGACCGCGCCAGGGTGCCCCACTACCTGCTCGATCTGGCCGATCCGGACCAGGATTTCAGTGTCGCGTGCTACCTGGACGAAGCCCATCGACAGGTCCGCGAGATCGCCGAGCGTGGCAAACGCCCGATCTTTGTTGGCGGAACTCCGATGTTCCTCAAAGCGGTCTTGAGGGGCTTTGACGTGGGACCGCCGCCGGACTGGGAATTTCGCGAATCGGTGCAGCGTGACCTCGAGACCTTCGGTGCCGAAGCGCTGCGACAGCGGCTGGTTCAAGTCGATCCCATTTCGGCCGCCCGGATCGCGCCGGGGGACACGCGTCGGATGATCCGGGCGCTGGAGGTTTCCAAGCACACCGGAATGCCGCTCAGCCATCGACAGGTTCAATTCGACCGCCACGTCGACGCCGGGTCCTGCTGCGTGTTCGCGTTGCAACACGATCGCGGCAAACTTCACCAACGGATCAACCAGCGTGTCGAGCAAATGTTTGAGCGCGGGTTGATCGAAGAGGTTGATCAATTGATCGAGCGTTACAGCTCGTTATCCCGGACCGCCTCACAAGCGGTCGGCTATCGAGAAATCCTGGACTGGAGAAACGCCGGCGGTGGTGCCATCGACGAACTGAAAGACCTGGTCGCAACCCACACCCGGCAACTCGCCAAACGCCAAGAGACTTGGTTTCGATCCTTCAGTGAAATCACGCCTGTCGCGATGGATCACTTCGACAACGAATCCGCAACGCTGGAGTTCGTGCTCGGCCACATCCAGCGGATGGATACCGCAACCTAGAGGTCTTAAAAGTGGCGTAAGCTTCCAGCTTGCGTTTCACGCCAGCGGCGTGCCACATCAAAGCTTGGGGTCGCGCAAACGCACCCCAAGATTCAGCTTGGAGCAAAGCTCAGCCGGATAAAACCAAGCTCAACGAACGCAATCGCAACGATACTCCGGTGTCGGCCGTCGGTGCGCGCAAACCTCGCCTGGAATCCGCTTCGGTGTTCAGCACCTCCGCGCCGAAACGGAAATGCTTCGAGCCAGCGGTTGGTCCAACCGAATGGGCTTGGCACAGCGACAGGAAATGGCACCAAGGGCAGTGAAATCTCTTTTACCGCGGTCAACTGCGTAGGAAACAAGAACGATGTCAGCATCCGCTGAAATCCGCGATTTACGAGTTCATCGGACTCATGCTGAAGGCTGTGTAACGACATTTGAGCCAAAATCGTTAGCAGATTCGCGATTGAAGTTCAGTTTTGTGGAACGCGCCCAGCACAGCGGATAGAAAAGAGGATCTCTAATGAAGAGCCGTCCCCTGTTCTCCTGGTGTGCCATGCCGTCCGACGAGCAAGATCCTCTCCAGTCGTTGATCGCCGATATCCTTGAGGCCGAGAATCGTGGCGAGTTTGTCGATCGCGATGCAATGATCGGTGAACACCCGGATCTAGCCGATTCGTTGCACGATTTCTTTGCCAATCATGACCGGATGAAATCCGCTGTGGAGAGTGAGGATCCTACGCTATCGCCCAGTGGAAGCGGGCTGGACGATCCAACAATTCCCCCCGGTCGCGACTCGCAGGAGGAGGCCACGATGCCTCCTCAGCCAGTAGGTGACGATCCGACCATTCCTCCGACTGAAGGAGCATCGCAACCTGCTGAACCGGCAGTCGGTGATCAGGTAGGATATTTCGGTGACTATGAGTTGCTGGAGGAGATCGCCCGGGGCGGAATGGGAATAGTCTTCAAAGCGCGCCAAGTAAATTTGAATCGCATAGTCGCGCTGAAGATGATCCTGGCGGGGCAGTTTGCTGGACAAGAAGATGTACAGCGATTCTACACGGAGGCGGAAGCGGCTGCGAATCTTGATCAACCAGGCATCGTTCCGATCTTCGAGATTGGCGAGCACGAGGGCCAACACTACTTCTCGATGGGCTATGTCGAAGGTGAAAGCCTCGCGCAGAAAGTGGCCGACGGTCCCTTACCTCCACGTGAAGCGGCGGGGTTGGTCAAGAAGATCTGCGATGCGATGGCGTATGCGCACGAGCGCGGCGTGATTCATCGAGACTTGAAACCTGCAAACATCTTGATCGATTTAAACAGCCAGCCAAAGGTCACCGACTTTGGCCTCGCCAAGAGGACTGAAGCTGACAGTGGATTGACCGGCACGGGACAGATTCTTGGAACACCTGCGTATATGCCTCCAGAGCAGGCGTCGGGGAAGGCCGACGTTGGGCCTCTCGCTGACGTTTATTCGCTCGGCGCGATTCTTTATTGCCTGGTCACCGGCCGACCGCCGTTTCAAGCGGCAAGTCCGATGGACACGCTGCTGCAGGTACTGGATAAGGAACCGGTTGCTCCAAGGGTCCTGAACGAATCGGTTCCGAAAGACTTGGAAACAATCTGCCTCAAGTGCCTGAGTAAGGACGCAAGTAGGCGATACCCATCAGCCGCTGCGCTCGGGCAGGAACTGAATCGATACCTTGAAGGGGAACCAATCCTCGCGCGACCTGTTGGAGGCTTGGAACGAACTTGGCGATGGTGCAATAGAAATCCTCTGATTGCATCTTTGATCCTCACGACAGCGTCGTCATTGCTAGCTGGAATTGGCGTCTCGGCCTATCTTGCCGTCGTGGCAAATGCTCGAGCCAATCTTGCAGTTCAAGAATCAGGACGTGCGGATAAGAATGCGATGAATGCGCTCGCACAGGAACAGCTGGCGAAGCAGCGAGCCGATGAAGCAACCAATGCGCGCGAGATTGCCGAACGCAATGCTCGAAATGCCCAGGCAGAGCGTTTAAGTACTCTCGCCCAGAGTGAGCTGAGCCAGAATCGACCCAATCGATCTCTTCTGTTGGCGGCTCAAGCCATCGACGCAACGAGGACCGCTAAAGAACCCGCCGTGTTGTCCGCTCGGAAAGCGATTCGCCATGCCGTGGAAAGTCTACACGGGGCTCCGTTTGGTGATCGACCCTACAAGAAACTTCTCTTGTCATCGGACGGAGAGTGGCTGGCAACGATTTCAGAAGGCGGCTCGCTCAAAGTGTTTTCGGAGAGGTCCATTTTTCCGACGAGTAGGACAATCTCGATTGCGCTCGACCCGCCATGCGAGGACGCAGTTGATGGGATCGCGGAACAGAGCCTGCTCGCCGTTGCAGATTCGCAAGGCTCGATTCACGTTTATCGATGTGGTCTAGCTGTGGAGAACGCGAGAATCGCCACCTTCACCGGAGCAGACTCCGCAGTGCATCGGATGAGTTTTGGAAGCGACGGCAAGTATCTGGCGGCGTCATTCGTATCGGGGCAGATTTCCTGCTGGCAAATCGAAGACAGGAAACAGATCTTCTCATTCACACACCCGAATCACCTCACAATCATGAAGTTCAGCCCTGACGGTCGGTGGCTTCTAACGGCAAGCAATGATACAAATTTTACCGGTATATCGCCATGCTTCATCCTCTCGCCAGTGGTCAGGATCGCCCCCGGTATCGTCTCAAAGCGAATACCAATAGCTTCCTCGATGCCGTCTTCAAAAAAGACGGTAGTGAACTGATCACAAGCAACGGTGACGGAAAACTTCGTCGCTGGGATTTGACGGCAGAGGATCCTTCATCCATGCCAATCGTTGTGAAAACCAAATTCTCCCAAAGTCAATATGGTCTGCAATTGAGTGCAGACGACCGCTGGCTCTGCTCGGTAAGAGGAAACGGTGAGGTGGCATTGCTTGATCTATTGCCTGAGGCGCCGTCGCAACCGTCGGGCCCAAACCCAGATCCAAGTCCGAGCCCAATCCCAAGCTCAAACCCATCCCGCTATGACATGATTGTTCTCAACGTTTCCGCTCAGGTGGAGAAAGAGAACGGGCTCGGTATTCGTTACGGAGAGCTCGGACTGCAGCCCTATTCGTTTAGCCCGGACAGCAAGCGGTTTGCGGTTGGCGACCAGGATGGCGACGTTCACATCTGGGAGCTTGCCGACGTTCGTGATGAATCATCGGCGATGCTTAGCAGACAAACGGCAGGTGGACATGAGGGGCCGGTCACGGCACTGAAATGGAGACCAAGTGGGCGCGCACTCCTGTTAACGGCTGGGGTCGACAATTCCATCCTCAGTTGGCAGCAGAACTCTGCTACCAAGAAACTGGACTCAATTGCCGCTCATGGGCATGACGCGATGATTCACTCGTTGCATCTGGTGAACCGTAATGCAACGCTGCTTTCGCATGACAGGAGCGGCAGAATTAGGAAATGGATGGCTGGCGATCTAAAGCGACAAGACGCCGCCGGAATCACGCTGATGGCGAACCTAGCCCGGTCCAACGGTTACGTGGCAGAGACATCCGCTCGGCTGTTCATGCGTACGAATGACTTCTTCTTTAAACAATACGACCTCCACTCGTCACCCATCCCAACGATCACCAAGTCCTTTCACGGACATGAACTGGGAGCCGCGAGAGAACTGCTCGGCTTTCGAAAACCGCCGGTCTATGGCCAAGTTCGGGGCACGAGGCTGCTGGAGATTCCGCAGTTATTCGCCTACGGAGACAAATGTGGTCTGCTTGCGACGAGTCTTGGGATCAGCCGGGACCTCCGCGTCTCTGATCAGCTCTTCGGCAAGGTTCGCGTCTGGAACATGGAACAAGAGGATCCGAGCGGCGAGCCAGAATTCTACGCACCGTTTGAATCGCCCGTCACCGCTCTTGCGATAAGCCCTTCGGGGCGCTGGCTGGGTGCTGGAACACTGGACGGCCAGATTGTGATTTATGATCGCCGTGATCGCGAGAATCGCGCGGACTATCCGTTCGTGATGGCGGATTCGAGTTCAGCAGTCAGCCGACTCCAGTTCTCAGAATCAGAATTATGGTTGATGGCAGAAACCAAGTCAGCGACGGCTTACTGGAAACTTACTGACCGGGCTGCTTCACCAGTCGAGGTTGAATCCTTGAGAAACCACCGTGGACACTTCAGCCCAGACGGGCGTTGGCTGGCCACGATACCGGTCGGTCAGCAGGCCGTAAAATTCATTTCACTTGCGGATCCGGTTGGCCTCGGTGAGCCGGCTTCTCGGCGGGAACTTCCCTGGTCCGAGAAGTCAATTCAAACAGGACAGAGCACCAACCAACGTTGGTGGTTCGCGTTTTCGGCGAGGACTGCGGGACCGGATAATGTTTGTGTCTTTGATCTCAACTCGGACGCCCCCGGCTCGACAATGCAACGCTTCACGATCGAATCGCCGTACGAAGTTATGGTGTCAGATGATGGTCACTGGCTCTTTTCATGCTCACGGCAGGAATTGGAGATCATGCGGATGTCTGGTACGGAGGAAACGGTGAATTCTCGATTCACGTTTCCGATTCCTGGACGGCCGAGCGGGATCGCATATCACACCGATTCACAGCGTTTGGCACTGGCGTTTCGCAGTCGGCCGACCCACGTTTGGGATCTATCCCAAACCGTACGTGAAATGGGTCCGGAATTGGTTGGCAAGCCGTGCGAGAAGATCTGGTTGGTTGATGATGGCAAGTCATTACTGAGCTTCTTGTATGACCGGTTGGATAGGGAGCTGACACGGGTGCGTATCGATTTTTTGGACTCCGAGTATTTGTGTGAGAAGTCGCCATCGATCGCGATGCGCCGGCTTTCAAACGAGGAACGGGAACTTTTCCGACTGGATTCAATGACGGCCAACGCCCTCCGCGAAGACCCATCAGCGAAGGATCCAATCACTGCAGAATTTGATTCGGACCGACGATTGGACTCGGTACGTCCCGTGCCGTCTACGACTAAGGGTAGATCGATCGAACAATGGGGGACCGTCGTCGATCCTGATGGGGATTGCATTTTCGACGCGGAGGATGGTTCGGTAGCCATTCAAATTCCGAGCACTCCCCATGGATTGAGTGTTGAAATCCACCGAATGAATGCGCCCCGTTTGGTCCAGGAAGTCGATGGTGATTTTGCCCTGGAAGTGTCCCTTGGCGGAAACTTCATTCCGGGCGCGGCAACGGTTCCTGGCCGAGCAGGTTACAAGGGTGCGGGCCTGTTGGTGATGCAAGATAATCAGAATTACATTCGTCTCGAGAGAGCGGCACTGCGACGCAACGGCAACACCCGACACTACGTGAACTTTGAATTGCGTCGCCATGGCCAATTGATGCGGTTTGGATCGTCGGACGATTTCCCAATCGATCCAGACGCCTCCTGTCGACTGCGTTTGGAACGGGTTGGCGACGAGATTCGGGGTGCCGTTAGCCAAGGGGATGGTTGGCAAAGTTTGACGCCAAAAGAGTCAAAGTTGAACCAAAATCTTCGAGTCGGCATCCTAGCCGTAAACGCCTCGGGTAGCGTTTTCAATCCGCGTTTTTCCGACTTTGTAAAGCGAGAGCTTGAAATGGGATCCGGTGAATTGGAACATTAGACCGGGAGACTCTCAGACGATAGCGTTCAAGCTGACCCGCAACGAATGCATCAGAAGTCGCCAGCTTCTCGAAGCTGTTGCCGTCCAGTTTGGGTGAAGACCGTTTGTTCCATCGTTCCACAGGGCGGGCGAGACATTCTTCGCGGCGCCTGTGGCATCAAGTTGATGCTTCGTCGGATACTCACAGATGTCGTCAAACAGCGGCAAGACAAGCGGAGTGTTGCCAGAACCTACGTCCGTGACCGTTGCGTCCGTGCGCGCACTGGGATTGGATTTTCTGCGTCACCCGGCGACGTCGAGCTTTCGGAAGGGCTTGATGGATCCCTTCCGTTCTTCAAGGACGGCATGCGGCTTGACTGAGTGGAGTGGAAAACGCCGTTACCGAGCCACCCGTGGGTCACTTTTCGTGCTGTCGGTTGCATCGCCCTGTGCGTCGGAACGAAATCGCTTTGATGCAGTCATACCAAAATTTGAGGTCGGAATCCCGGGAACGTGCAGCGAAGCGGCTAACCCGAAGCGGTGCCCGAACCGAGAACCGAAGCGAATTTCTACGTGCGTCAAGCTGGTCCAGCTGAGTGGAGTTAAGAGTGGTTAGGTTGACCCGCAAAACGGCGATTTCATAGCCGATAAGCATCCGTGATCCTGGGAAAGTCTAGTGTTCATCAAGCGTGCAAAGCTGGTCGTCAACGGCCTCGCCAATTCGGTCACACAACGGTTGCATCAACCGCTCGCTCGAAGCGAATCTCGTTCGACACTTGGGAGGGTGCAGCCATTCAGATGTTGGTTTAGGCCAATGCAGCCCGTTGTTCTTTTTCGAGGATCGTAGCGAGTTCTCGCAACAAAGCAGCACCATCACCCCGATAGGCACTTCCATGCTGGCAGGCGAGCGTCGTAGGATTCAGTGATGCCAGACGCTCCAAGATCGTCGTGGTCTTGGTGGAGTGAGCATAGTAATCCATTGGTTTGCGCAGGGCTTCACTCGCCGTCAGGATTTCCGATTCGGTAACGGGTGGGGTTTCAGCACCTGGCTGAGTGAAAAGGTCGCCACACAGCAGGGTGTTGGTCGTTTGGTCAAACAACACACCGCAATCCCAACCGTGCGGCACATGCGGCGTGTCAATCCACTGCCACGTCTTCTGACCCGTCGAAAACGTATCGCCATCAGCCAAACCTTTGCCCTCTCGGTCAGCATGATCATTGAGGGAGGTCATCACACCGACATGACCGGCGAAGGGAACGGCGTCCGGTGAAACGGCCAGAAACTCGTTCATGGCTCCCGATTCGTCACCCTCGAAATGCGAATAGCCAATGTGCCGAATGCGGTCAAGCGGAATGACTTTTGAGATTGCCTCCGAGACGAAGGGAAACCACTTTCGCCAGCCGGTGTGGAAGACCATCGGCTCCTCATCCACGATGAGGTACTGGCTGAGGCTAAATCCACCGGGGATAGCGTCGATCCGCAGCGGTGTGTTGATCCGGTAGATTCCCGCTGCCACTTCATCAATTGTTGTTCCAGTGTGTGCATTCGTCTGCATGGCGTATTTCCTTTTACAAGAAGTGCTGGGGCTTATGCTCTCTTTGCTGTACCTACGAAGGCACAATTACACATTCTACGCGATCCATGACTATGACCCGGGACTCAGATGGCGACGCAACCTGTCCGCGGCTAAACCCGAGCCTGCGTGCGTCGCTTGAGACGGGGCAGTCTGCAACTGACCGCCATTCCACAACCCGCCGCAGCACTGAACAAGGGAGGTCCTCCCACCATAATCCTCTAGGCGATGCCTCTATTTCGTGAGGTCGGTGAGCATCGACCTCTCGGAGTTCGCGAATTCGGTTCGACGCACACTTCTGAAGAACTCCGTCCAGATTCGGGGAAACTGCAGCGAAGAAATGAATCTCCAGAGGATTCCTGCAGCGGGCGGCCTGCTTTCAGTCTCGCGGGATCGCCTACGATATAGATGCGAAATCGCTTCTTGGACCCGCGAACGAGTGCGGTGGGAACCTTGTGTTATGAAACTTGGCATCATCACTGACATTCATGAACACGTCGAATGCTTGCGAGCCGTTTTGGACGAGTTGGCCGGACAGGTTGACCAAGTAGTGATGGTGGGCGACGTCGTTGAGACAGGCGAGCGAATCGAAGAAACGTGCCAGTTGCTTTCCGATGCGGGTGTGATCGGTGTCTGGGGCAATCACGACTTCGGACTTTGCTGCGACGTCAGCGTAGAAACTCGCGAGACGTTCAGTCACGACGTCCTTCAGTACATGGGATCACTAAAGCCGCGACTGGAGATTGGCGACTGTCTTTTCTCCCATATCGAACCTTGGCTCGATCCCCACGTACTGGAAGACCTTTGGTTCTTCGGCGGCCTGCCGACAGAGGGTGAGCGTTTGGACCGCATTTTCGGCGCAGTCCGCAATCGGCTGATCTTTGCCGGTCACTACCACCGGTGGATGCTCGCCTCGCCCGCGACAATCTCAGATTGGAATGGAGAATCGTCCATTCAGCTCGGCGATAAACGTCACTTTGTGGTGGTGAACGCGTTGTTTGCCGGACATTACGCCGTTCTGGACACGGAAACCTACGAGCTGATGCCAGGGCGTACAGCCTACCCGCGGCTCCCTCGAAACTCAAACCATCGTTAACGAAGCGATGAACGGAAGAAACGCAAGATTGAATTGTCTCCCTTGTTGGGACTCCGCATAGATGGCCGCAGCGCGTAAGCAAGCATTGGATATTGCTCCAGAAGCTGCGGCACGACTCGGATGGACTGCTGTGGAAGCTGCCCGCATCGGATTCGACGTGAATCAAGCTGGTGAACAAATCGACTGGCGAGGAGCCGTGGAAACTGCGCGGATCGCGAAGACGAGTATCACGCCGGACGATCCCCTGCCGACGCCAGATGAAGCCACGTTTGGGGTTATCGAAGTTCAAGTCACAAACGAGACGACGCTAATGGCCGCGCGTCGATTCGTCGAGAGTGGGCTAGAGCGGTTGGTATTGAATTTTGCGAACGGTGTCCAGCCTGAAGGCGGATTTCTTTACGGGGCGCGCGCTCAAGAAGAGGTGCTATGCCGGTCCAGTGCTCTGTTTGAAACGCTTGTGGACGACCCGATGTACGAGCATCATTGGGACAGAGAGCGTCCCGATTCCACCGGCTGGGTAATTCACCCCCCCCCCCAGGGGGTGCCCG
Organism: Phycisphaera sp. RhM; assembly: GCA_033042175.1. Lineage (GTDB taxonomy): Bacteria > Planctomycetota > Planctomycetia > Pirellulales > Pirellulaceae > Stieleria. The sequence continues at coordinate 26,574 of WCIL01000119.1, read as the reverse complement.
TGTTTCGTGATGACGACGATCTGTTGGAATTTGTCGACCGTCAACTCTTTCTGTTTCTAACGCTTTTCCAACTCCGACACTCGCTCTTGTAGATCCTCAATCGCGTTTTTTGCCTTCGCCAGCAAGCCAAGAGGCACAGCGAGACAAAACGTAAATAAGAAAGCAATCAATGGGACGAGAGGGAATTTGTTGTCATCGATAAATCCCAAAACAACTCCCCCCACTGCCCCGATAAACACAATCACCCAAATCCCCGCCAAACCGCGCGTGATCGCGGCCCAGAATTCTATTTTCTTCGGATCTGCAAGTTCGTTGTTTGGTTGGCTTGTTTCCGATTCCATCGTGACGTTTCTCTTGAATAAAGGAATCTCGAATTCTATTGTCCGGACCGACGGTAACTCAATAAGCATAGGCGAAGCAATGATGGCGTTGGCCCTTCTTGGTCGGATCCATCTGCTCCCGATGACAGCCATCGCTCCAATTAAATAATCAGCAATACGACGTCGAAGAGGTTTGTCCACAAGTAGACACGCTCGCGAACGGGGAAGGTGCCGCTACTGCCCCTACTTCCTCCCCGTAGATCCTCTGCTTGCACACGCAGGTTGCATCGACCGAAGCGGCCTAGCTCATCGCGAAACTCGCTTCGGTGTCGCCAAAATTGGGACACCGAGCCGCCGAAATGACGTTCCGGTAATCTGCTCCGGTTTCATCGATCGGTGAACCGAACCAACGAGTGTCCAGCTTTCGGCCACTCTGCTCCGTTGGCCGACGTCAGGGTGTGCTCTGTGGGTCGTGATCCACGGCTCACCGACACTGGCGAACCTGCTGGATCTATTGGTGCGTCTCGCATCCGGTAAGGGGGCAGAACTTCCAATCCGGAATTTGCTGAGCGAATCGTGATGGGAAAACTGGCGACAATCCGGACGGTCGCTGACTTGCAGCCGATTGATGGGGCCGACTTGGAGAAATCCGAAATGGAAGCCGTCAGCTCATTAAGTCAACGAGCCGCTGGCGAGCGTCGCTACGTCGACGTTCAAAACGACCGCCAATCCACGCCCAGTTTTTCGAAATCGGCTGCCGCGGTCAAAAAGTGGGCGGTGATCCAGTAGATGTTCCACCGTTCGGCGTAATCACCACGCATCCCTTCGACGACGTCGCGGGGGTCATGCTGTTCATAATTGGTTTGTAGCAACTGTTCGCCCTGGACTCCGGTTGCCAAGTCCGTCATTTGCCCACAGCTGACGAACATGATTTTGGCGAGCTGACGATACCGTTGGTCGCCGGTCCAGTCGGCCAGTTCCCAGAACGTGGGAGTGAACACGACGCCGAACACATCCAGGTGTTGGTTCTGCACCGAGACGCCGGTCCAACCGCGCGTCTTCAAGTCATGGTCGGCCAAACGTCCCGGCGGCAACGTAACGTCCCAGACATACAGATAACTTAAGCAGACGTCACCGGCATGAACTGCTGCGCGGAGGTAGCGGGGATCGCGGCTGGCCCGGTACAGTGCGGCAAACCCCTGCAACGCCGCCCAAGCCCCCTCCTTGTCTTCGCAGCGGGCGTCCAGCGTGCCGCCCCAATACGGTTCTTTCATGTCCAGGTGACGCTCGATCGTGTGATCGGCCAACTTGATCGCCGCGGCCATCCACCGATCGTTCGACGCGTAACCGCTGCCTTTGACCAGGGGCGCGATCGCAAACGCTTCGTTGGTGGACACGGGTCGCCAATCGGTCTTCAAAATGCGCTCGGCGATCGCGTCCAGGTGCGTCGCGACGAAACGCATCCATTGATCTCGATGCGGGTGATCCGTTTCGATGATGGCATCCACCATGGCGTGGAGCGTCTGGGCCTGGGAAAGCGGATTCTGACGTGGAAGCCAGCGGTGCGATTGGTAGTCATAGACGATCGGGAAACCATCGCCGTAGGGGGCTTTCCGCGTTGGGGCCGATGTCAGGAAGTCGAGCGAGTCGGCGGCCCGCTGTTTCCATTTCTTCGGTTGATCGGTGTAGGGTTGAAGGTCCATCCCCAGTAGCGCCCGCGGAGCGACTTCGGCGCGATCGGCCCAGCCCATCATGATCCACGGATTGCTGCCCGGCGGTCGCGTCCGGAATCCCGCACACTGGTCGTCTTGGTGCCAGCGATCGAACGTGTCGTTCATCTTGGCCGCCATCACGTCCGCCGGACGTGGCAGCGAGCGATCGGTGCGGGGATCAAACAAGTCAATGGACGTCCAAAGCGGATGGCGAAAGCCGTGGCCCGGATCCGGCGCCGGAGTGAACTGCAACCAAAACTCTTTCTCGATGATCGCGCCCGGCGGGATGTCGACCAAGTGCGCGTCGTCGTACGGCAGGAACATTGTTTGCCGCGCCTTGACCACACCCCGATGGCCATTGGATGCCGTGGGGCCACTTCGCAGCGTCATCTCAACGGTCCCCTCGCCGGCCACCAAACCGAGCGACCACCAGAGGTCCGCGCGTGCCGCAAAGGGTAACCGCGACGGGCGGCTGTGGATCGCCGCCACCGCCTCACCCGTCTGTTCGACCGCCGCAAACGGCAACGGATAGCGATGCTCTTCGTACAACGCCTCTTCGCCCGGTCGGCCGGACCACGTGGGGACACGTGCTGCATCGATTCGGGTTCCCGACGGGTTGCCGTAATAATTGATGCCGGGCAAGAACGGTTGCGACGTCGCACCATCAGCCGAATCGATCACGAATCGGACCGACAGCACGACCGGTCCGCTGGGCTTTTCTCCGGTGTAGTGCCAGCGCCGTTTGGCTTGCACCAGCCCCTGCTGCGTCACGCGATAGGAGTCGCGGATTTCCCAAGCTCCATCGACCGTCGAAACCGTTCCGGTCGCGATCGACCACGGCCCACGTCGTTCCACGTGGTCGGGTTGCCCGTGGTGCCAGGCCGTCGACGCATTTTCGCTCCATCCGGTTCCGATCGACCACAGCCCCTCGGTGGGCGAATGCAGTGCTGATGCGCCGTGATCGGAATGGATCAGCGTCAGCCCGTCTTGATCGATGGACAACGACGGGGCTGTCTGCGCCGATCCGGTCTGTGACGCGATGGCAAGGAAACAGAATGTGGCAACGGTCCGAGCGATGCATCGCGTCGGCATGGACGGGAGGTAGGGCATTGGGAAGGCGAAACGGGGGGCGATTGCTATTGTGAGACGGCGGGCTTCGTCAGCTCTTTGACGGCATCGACGAGTTGCCGTACCTCGGCTTCGAGCTCCGGCAAGACCGTAGAGGCGGAGCCCAGGTCTCCATCGTGGGCGTAAGTTTCCAATCGTTTGGCCGTGGCGACAACCCGCTTGGCGGCAAACCAATCGGCAGACCCTTTGAGCGTGTGTGCTCCGCGTCGAACTTGATTGGCGTCCTGGTTGGCCAGGCCTTCGCGTATTTCATGGATCATCTTCGGGCATTCGTCGATCAACAGCTGGGCCACTTCCTTGACGCCCTGGGCTCCGCCGGGAATTCTCGTCTGGGCGAATTCCAGGTCGATCACGTCGGTGGATTCCGGTGGCGTCGCGGGCGCCACCACGGCTGCGGCGGGTCCGGATTCGGCCGGAGAGATCTGTTGGAGGGTGCTGCTGAGTTGTTCGGGGTCGATCGGTTTGGAGATATAGCCGTCCATGCCGACCTGCAAGCACTTTTCGCGATCGCCCTTCATCGCCGCGGCGGTCATCGCAATGATCGGCGTGTGTCGGCCATTTGGTTTCTCCAGTTCACGAATCGCGACCGTCGCTTCCAAGCCGTCCATTTCGGGCATTTGCACGTCCATCAGCACGACGTCATAGCGGTCGTTGCGAACCGCGTCGACGGCTTCTTTGCCGTTGTTGGCGATCGTCACGTGGTGGCCGCGCATCTGCAACAGCCCGACGGCAACGCGTTGATTGACCAAACCATCCTCGGCCAGCAGAATCTTCAGCCCGGCGGACGGTTCTGCCGGTTCGCCGGAATCGGATTGCGTTGCACGATCCTGGGCGGCCTGCTCGCCGAACACCTCCAACAGCGTCTCGAGCAACTCCGACTGGACGACCGGCTTGGTCATGTACCGCAGGATGCCCAGTTCGCGACAGCGGTCTGCGTCACCGGGCCGCGCCGCCGAGGAGATCATGACCAGGGTGCAGCGGTTGATGTTCGGATCGGCGTGGATGCGTTTAGCCAATTCGAATCCATCCATCGTCGGCATCATCGCATCGAGCAGCACGAGCTGATACGGCCGGCCGTCGACCGTCGCCCGCTCCAACTCACTCAAGGCCGCCGCACCGCTTTCGACCGTTTCCGGTTGCATCTTCCAATTGGTCAGAATCTCTTCCAAGATTCGACGGTTGGTCAAGTTGTCGTCGACGACCAGTGTCGTCAACCCTTCCAGCGCCGAACGGTCGATCGGCGATGCGGTCGGCTGTGGTGATCCGAGCCCGAACTCGCAGGTGAAATGAAACGTGGTGCCCTTGCCGAGTTCGCTTTCCAACCAAATCCTGCCGCCCATCATCGCCACCAGTTGCGAGGAGATGGCCAGCCCCAGTCCCGTGCCGCCGAACTTTCGCGTGATCGAAGAGTCCGCCTGCTCGAACACCCCAAACACGTTCTTCTGGTGCTCCGGGGCAATCCCGATTCCCGTGTCGGACACCGAGACGTGCAATCGCACCTGATCGTCAAACCGATCTTCCTCGGCCACGTTGATGACGACTTCACCTTCGCTGGTGAACTTGATGGCGTTTCCGGCCAGGTTGACGATGATTTGGCGCAGTCGCCCGGCGTCCCCGAGCAGGTACTCTGGCAATTCCGGGTCGATCCGGCAATGCAGCTCCAACGATTTGTCGGCCGCGCGAATTCCCAGCGTTTGTCCGGTCTTGCCGATGCAATCACGCAGGTTGAAATGCGTCGCCTCCAAAGCGAGCTTTCCGGCTTCGATCTTTGAAAAATCCAGGATGTCGTTGAGCAGTCGTAGCAGCGCGTCGGCAGAGTCTTTGACCATCGACAGGTATTCATTCTGTTCCGCGGTGTGTTGCGTGCTGAGCAACAACTCGGTCATCCCGATGATGCCGTTCATCGGCGTGCGGATTTCATGACTCATGTTAGCCAGGAAATCGCTTTTGGCGCGGTTGGCGGCCTCGGCGGCTTCTTTGGCCAGTTGCAACTGTTCGTTGCGCTGCTTCAGCTCTTCGCGTTGCAGTTCGACCTCGCGTTGCAGGCTGACCTTTTCAACGGCGTTGGAGACGGCCCGCTGCAGGTTATCGGAGCTCAGTTCACCCTTGACCAGATAATCCTGGGCGCCTTTCTTCATCGCTTCGACGGCGATCGATTCGTTGCCCTGGCCGGTCAACATCACGACGGCAAGGTGGTGATCGGGGACGGTGTCATGGAGTTCGGTGAGGAATTCCAGGCCGTCCAGGTCGGGTAGATTGTAGTCAAGCAAAATGCAATCCGGCGGACGGTCCCGACAAGCCTCAAGCCCATCTTCGCCGCAATCCGCTTCGGCCACGTCGTATTCGTTCCAGGCTTGCTGGCCGAGCAATCGCCGGTAGACCTCACGGTCTTCGGGGCTGTCGTCGACGATCAAGATACGAAGCGTCATTTCTCAGTCGTCGGTCTTGGGGAACACCACGATTTGGAACCAGTAATCTTTCAGCCGCTGAATCGCATTGACGAACCCAGCCAGATCCACCGGCTTCTGGATGTAGCTGTTCGCGCCGAACTCATAACAGGCTTCGATGTCCCGTTCGTCGGTCGACGTCGTCAGCACGACCACGGGGATCTTTTTCAACTCGGGATCTTGCTTGATCTCTTCGAGCACTTCGCGACCATCGGTCCCGGGCAGATTCAGATCCAGCAGGATGATCCCCGGACGCGGCGCGGTGTCGGCCGATGCGTAATCGCCACGGCGGTGCAGGTAATCGAGTGCCTCGTCACCGTCGCTACATCGATACAGTGAATTGCGAAGCCCCGAGGACTTCAAGGCGCGGACGGTCGCTTCAAAGTCCTCCGGACTATCTTCGACGATCAGGATCGGTTGATTGCTCCAGTCGACCATCAGTCACGGGTCTCCTCTTCATCGGGTTTTGCACAATCGGCTCGAGTCACGCGACGATTCCTTTTTCAAGCGTGAAATAAAACGTGGTGCCTTCACCGTACGTCGATTCCAGCCAGATCTTACCACCATGTCGCTCTACAATCTTCTTCACAAACGTCAATCCCGCGCCGGTTCCGCCACCGTACTTGTCCCGGGCGTGCAGCCGTTTGAAAATTCGAAAGACGGATTCCTGGTGCTTTTCTCGGATGCCGATCCCGTTGTCACGGACATAAAAGACGAAGCCGGTTGGATTCAAATCGTTTCCGCCGGACTCACCATGTTGCTGAAAACCGATTTCGATCCACTTCTCTGCCTTGTCATTGTACTTTACCGCATTGGTGATCAGATTGCGAAAAACTTCAACGATTCGGACCGAGTCACAGGCCACGGTCGGCAAATGTCGCGGAATGCGCACCTCCATGCCCTGTTCCTCTAAAGTAATATGCATCATATCGAGAACTTGTTCGATGACGTCGTTCAGGTCGGTCGGAGCGATCGCCAATTCGGCGCGGCCGACGCGGGAATAATGCAGGAGCGAATCGATCAAGTTTTCTTGGCGCAAACACAACCGCTGCAGCGTCTCAAGTTTTTCGTGGCCGGCCTCGTCTAACTTCCCGGCGTAGTCTTCGGCGATAAACGAGGAGTAACGTGAGATCCCGCGCAACGGTTCCTTCAAATCGTGCGAGACGATGTACGCAAAATCATCGAGTTCTTGATTGCTGCGTTCCAGTTGGGCGTTGGAATCGGTCAGTTCCTGCGTCTGTGCTTCGAGTCGACTGGTCCGCTCCTGCACCAATTCCTCCAGGTGCGCGCGATGTTTCTCCAACTCTCGGTCACGTTGTTGGATTTGATCGAGCATGGTGTTGAAGCCGTCGCAAAGCACGCCGATTTCGTCCCCGGAGTTGCTGTGCACGCGTGCGGAAAAATCTCCTTCGCCAGACACCTTCTTGGTCGCCGCGGCCAATTCCAGGATCGGCCTGGCAATCTCTCGCTGCAGCAGTGAGCCGAGCAGGATCGCGACAAACAGACAGATCAGCAGCGAGAGCGTCGCGAGGAAGATCTTGTGACGCGTCGTCGCGTACAGGTCTTTCATGCTCGCCCGCAGATAGATCCTTCCCATCGTCGCCCCGTCCTGGTCAATCGACTTCGACACGTGAAGGAACTCACCTTCGAAAAGGAATTGATCTTCACCGGGCGGCAAGATCACTTCTTGGGACGCGAATTCAGGGGCTTGGTAGGAAGCGAATCGGTTTCCATTGGCGTCGAAGGTTTGCACAAAGAGAATCTTGGGTTCCAGACGGGCCGACGCCAATACTTCCGCCCCCGTGTCAGCGTCGTCAAAGACCAATGGCGTGATGCTGGCGTCACCCAACGCATCGGCCAATACGGAAAACTGATTCATCATGGCGGTCTTGGCCGAGCGATGTTGCTCGACAAGTCCCGCGACAGTTGACAACAACAACACGATGCTGACGACGGCAACCAGCGAACCTGTTAATTTGACTCGAATCGACAGGTCTCGTAGCGGTCGCATGCTGATGGATCCAGATTGAACGTCTTAAAGCACCGTAACAATTCTTAAGCGTAGGAGGGGAGAAAGAACCTTGAGCTGTCCGCGTTTGGCAAGGGTGTCGTTGACAACCATCTTGACACGCTTTTCTTGAAGATCGTTCCAGTAACAGATGATGATCCCAGACCTGGCGTAGTCCAACGACTCCGCCTCGTTTTCCGCCTCGCCGACCAGGACCACCGGTTGACCCATCGTTTTCTGCAAGGCCGCGTCGACCCGTGACTGTGCCGTTTCCCCGAAAACTCCGGGTGCGGAAGAACGTGAGATAAATAAGATGTGGCACGGACTGTAGCCGTTTCGAAACTCGGCGACCGAGCTGTACTGGATGACTTTGATCGGTTTGTGCTGGATCGTATCGGTCGTGATTCTTGTCGATTTGATGGATGCTCCATTGCCAACCGGGCGGATGTAGGCTCCGAACGGATTGTTTCCCAGCACACCGATCACGAAATCTTTGTCGGCCCCCGGAAATGGCTTCTTCGGCCATTGAATCAAACCGCCCAGGAAATAAAACCAACCGGCTTTGATGTCGTATTCGTTGTGCGGCGACGGTGGTTGGGCGTCGAGGGTGCGTGCATCGATCAGCAATCCACAGGTGATCAAAACGCAAAGCAATGAAAGTGAACGGCGCATGTGCAGCCTCGCGGACCTTTGTGGCGTCCGCCTTTCCCAACGGTATCCGGCACCACCGCGGCGTATGGATTGAATCAGCCGATGGACGCGAGCCCACGGACCCCGGAGCGTGTTCATGCTATTCAACTTAGTCATTGTGAACCGGCCGGGCAAGAATTCTGAGACCGTGGTGTGAAGGATCACCCGCTAAAATGTTCGCTGAACCGTCAACGCGATCGCCGCCGCCTCGCTGCGGTAATAGGCTCGTCGCAGCACATTGCGTTTGTTTAGGTCTTGGTCGATCCAGCCGAGCACGTTGTAGAAGTCCAGCCGCATTCGCCCTTGACCGCAGCAGATGTTGCGTTGGATGCCGAAGTCCAGGAAGTAGCTGCCACGGAAGGCTTTCTTGTATCCCGGGTCGATGTACGGCAGGAACCCGTTAGGCGCCGGCAAGCTGGCGTTGTAATTGGCCAAGTCTTCGTCGCCGGGGAAACCCCAGTAGGCACGCAGCGACCCGCTGGTGCTCCAAAGTGAATTCCATTCTCGGTTGGCGTACAACTTGGTCAAATGCGGCGACCAACTCACCAAATCGTTGCCGAAACCATACGGCTCGGCGCTGATGCCTTGATTCCGCGTGATGTCCGGCAGAAACCCGCTGATCAGCTGGGTGTAGCAGTGCGAAAGCGACCATTGGCAGCAGTCGGTCCGATAAGACGATTCCAATTCCAGACCGGCCATCTTGAACTTGCCCAACACCGTCTGCCGTCGCACGTTCGGTGTGGGATTGAACCCGATCGCGGTGTAGTACTGGTAAAAGCCGCTGGCGCCGAAGTAAAGATGGTCACAGGGCCGTCGCTCGTAGCGGAACTCGGCACTTTCGTTTTCTTCCGCCTCACTGAAACTTCCTTGTTCGACGAACTGGCGTCTCAGGTCGCCGTCTGTCGCACGTCGGTTGGCGACCGACCAAATCGCTTTGTAGGTGTCGCGTTCGTTGGCTTCGAACACCAATGCCGTCCGCGGCGAGAGCAGCCACTCACTGTAGGTGTGCTTGTCGCTGCGGAGCCCGGCGAACGCGGTCCAACGTTCATTGAATCGCAACACATATTCGCCCAATATTGAAAACGTATCCGTTTCCCATGGGCCCTCGATGTTGTCAGGCACGCCTTCGACGTTGGCCGGCAATCCGGGATACCCTGGACTCGGCAACCCAAACCACTCGTACGAAAGCGCCGTCCCGAATGCCAGGGTATGCCGCTCGTTGGGCGTCCATCGGGCAAGCAGACGCGTGTAAAACTCGTCCTCGCGGTTCGTGATGATCCTGCCCAGTGGGGTGTAGCGTTCGAAATCGAACAGATCCCAGCTCGCCATCCACTCCACATTCAGCGTTTCGGTGCACTCAAACAAGTACTTGCCGGCAAACGTCAGTTGTTGATAGCCGGCCTGCGACGTTTGCAAGTCGGAAAAACTCGAACCGGGAGGCGCGACGCCTTCCGGATCGAACGCGATATCACGTCGATCGGGATCGATTTGTTGACCGCCACGCGTGTAGCGGACCCAGGCGTTGAGATTGCCATCGGTCACTTGTGCGTGAAACTTGTGTTTCGGCTTGGAACGGTACCCGCGGCCGTCGTCCTGGACATTGAACGTCACCGGCTCACCCGCCGTCACCGGGATGTTGTCTCGGGCAAGGAAGCTGCGTCCGAACACCAACGGCGCATCGGATTGATCCGCGCCGTCTTGGGTTGCGATGCCGTAATAGACGAACACGCCCGTGTCCTCATCGAACTTGCGGCCGTAACGCAGTTCGGTTGCCGTGAATTCGTCGATGAAGCCTTGTCGGACGGTGGCGTCGAGTCCCTGGAACGTCAGACCCGTATGCGTTTGCAAGTTGATCACACCAGCAATCGCGCCCGGACCATCGGTCGCCCCGCCGGGACCGCGTAGGACGTCGACAAGGTGAAGGTCACCGAGCAGCGGCAGATCTCGCTCGTGATACGCACCGGACTCACCCCGGTTGTTCATGATCCGGCCGTTGACCTTCAACAGGATCTTGTCGTCGCGGTCGCTGATGATGCCCCGCATGCCCATCTTGGGACCGGTGGCCACTTGATGCACGTGCTGGAAATTGGGCACCAAAATATCCAGCAGTTCGTCCAGGTTGCGTGCGCCGGAGGACCAGATCGTTGGGGCACCGATGCGCGTGACCGCGGCCGGGGTGATTCGAGAGATCGCCGGAATGCCGCCACCGATCGAGATGGGAGCGATTTCGTCGATTGTGTCCAACGTCGCCAGCGTTGCCGGGGCCTCGACGGGAACCAACAGCGGTTGCTCGGCAAAATCTTCTAGTGCAGAGAGATCAAAACCGAGCGTGTCGGCCAGCGCTTGCGGATCCTCGGCAGCCGGCTCCTCGTCGGCCTTTGAGTCGGGCCCGACATCCGCAGCGTTCGCGTTGTCGGCGTCGGCGGCACCCTGCCCACCGTCGGTCAGTGGTTCCCCAGGCGGCGGTTCCACCGTCGCCGGCACCAGTTCGCCAGGCGTTTGCTGACCGCCTTCGGCCAGCTGCCCGATGGCCGTCAATCCGAGTCGGTCGGGTGCCGGTTCCTGTCCGACCGTCCACGTCTCCAGGCTCAACCCGAGACAGCACAGTGCGGCGAGCGTCGTTCGTTTCATGAGACGGGCGTACCAAAAGGCGCGGAAAAGAATGCATCCCTCTGGTAGTCTGGTCGGACCCGCTGACGGAAATATTAAGTATTCCGCCTACCGCCCTTAAATCTTACTATGGCGTGCCCCCTGGCCTAGATCGTCATTCGGCCGGTGCTGTCCCCGATCGAATCAGCCGGCGTGCCCATCAGGTCCAGCATGGTCAGGAACAGATTCGCCATCGGGCATTCTTTCCCGGCATCAACGTAACGCCCGGTTTCAATCTGTCCCGCCGCGCTGCCGGCCAGCACGATCGGCAAATCTTCATGCCGGTGCCGGTTGCCGTCACTGATTCCGCTGCCATAGAGCACCATCGATTGGTCCAACAGCGATCCGCCGGCGTCTCGGGTGGCCTCCAGCTTTTCTAGGAAATACGCGTATTGTTCGACCAGGTAGCGATCGATCTTACGAAGATTCTCCACCAGGTCCGGCTTGTCTCGGTGGTGGCTCATGCCGTGGTGTCCGTCGCTGACGCCGATCTCGGTATAGCGTCGGTTGCCTCCGGCGTTGTCCAACATCAGCGTCGCGACCCGGGTGGTGTCGGTTTGAAACGCCAGGACCATCAGATCGAACATCAGCCGGGCGTGTTCGCGGAACGATTCGACGCGGCCGAAGGGGATCTCGATGTCCGGTAGCGCCGCGGCGTCTTCTTGCTCGGTGCGTTCGATCCGCTGTTCGATCTCCCGAACCCCCGTGAAATACTCGTCCATCTTGCGCAAGTCGGACCTGCCGAGCTGCTTCATCAGCCGTTGGGCGTCGCCACGAACGACATCGAGCACACTCTTGCGGATCCGGTTGGCTTCTCGCCGCTCGGCCAAATCACCACTGCCGAACATCCGCTCAAATGCCAGCCGTGGAATCGTTTCCTTGGGCATCGGTTGCGTTTCATTTCGCCAGGAAATGTTGCTGCTGTAGGCACAGCTGTACCCGGAATCACAACTGCCGGCGTTGCGGCTGCCTTCGAGTCCGAGTTCGATCGAGGGCAGACGGGTTTGACCGGCCAATTGCGCCGCGGCGATCTGGTCGACCGAGACGCCCAAGCGGATGTTGCCGCTGGTTTTCAGCGGGCGTGCCGCGGTCAAGAACGTTGCACCACAGCGGGCGTGGTCGCCGGCTCCGTCTTTGTAGCCGCGCCCGTTGTCATGGGTCAGATTGGAGATCACGTTCAGCTTGTGCTTCAGCGGCGCCAACGGCTGCAGTGTCTCGCTGCATTCCCAATCGGTCGGCTCGCCGGAGGGACCGAAGATCGGTTTCCACTGCGGCATGATCACGCCGTTGGGCACGAAGATACAGGCCATCCGAACCGGCCGCGGCATCGCATCGGGCGACGCGAACGCGCTGCGTGCCATCGGCGTCATCGCCTCCAGCAAGGGCAGGCCCAGGACGGCCGCCGATCCCCGCAGGACAGTTCGGCGATCGACCTTCTGGCGCTGAATCATTTGTGGTCTCGACTTCATCGTTCGGTCCTCTGTTGATGGATTCGTTACCGATTGGCAGCGTCGGTGTCGAAAGTTTGGAATCGGAATTGGCGGCTGGTCACCACTTCGGTGACTAGATCCGCCAGACGGAATTGGTTGCCGCGTGTGTGTTGGAGAATTTCGTCGATCGTGCAGCGGTCGTCCGGGGTCAGTTCACGGCCGATCGCAAAGGTCAGCAGCCGTTCGGCCAACGTCCGCGCCAGCCCTTCGACTTCGGTCTCGGCCAACATGCCGCTCAGCTGAGCGCCACCGTTGAACGATCGGCCGTCCGGTAATGCACCGCTGGCGTCGATCGGCTTGCCCCCCTCTTGGGTTCGATACTGGCCGATGGCGTCATAGTCATCTAATCCGAACCCCAATTGGTCCATCACTCGGTGGCATGAGGCACAGGAGGGACTTTGACGGTGCAATTCAAGTTGTTCGCGCAGTGTCGCGTTTTCGCCGGCCGCTTTCGCATCGTCCAGCTCGGGAACGCCGGCCGGTGGATCCGGGGCTTTCGTTCCTAACACGTTTTCGAGAATCCATTTCCCACGCAACACCGGGCTGGTGCGGTTCGGCGTACTGGTCAACGTCAACACGCTGCCGTGGGAAAGCAAACCTCGACGGGGAGTGTCGGACAGCGATACCTTTTGGAACGGTTCACCGCTAAACGTTAAACCGTAATGCTCGGCCAGGGTTTCGTTGATGAACGTGTAATCGGCGGTCAGAAACTCACTGATCGGCAGGTTGTTCCGCAGGATGTGCAGAAACAGCGATTCGGTCTCTCGCACCATCGACGTTTTTAAATCCTGGTCAAAGGTGGGAAAGCGTTTGCCATCGGCTTCGTGCTCGGCCAGATTTCTCAATCCCAACCACTGGGCGGCAAAGTCCGTTGCCAATGCATCGGCCTTTTGATCCGCCAACATCCGACCGACGTGACTTTTTAACCGCTCCAGGTCCAACTCATTGCGATCGGCTTGATCCAAGAGCGTTTGATCCGGAGTACTACTCCACAGAAAATATGACAATCGGGTCGCCAACTGGTGCGGCGACAGTGGAATGTCACCGAAGGAATTGGGTTGGCTGTCTGGCGGCGGCGTTTCGACCCGGAACAAGAATCGCGGACTGACCAGAATCGCCGACAATGCGATTTGTGTTCCCCGGTGAAACGATGCGCCTTCTTTGACCGACTGCTCGACCAATTGGGCATACGGCCGAACCTCGTCTTCGCTCACCGGCCCGCGGAAGACTTGTTCCATCAAGGGCTGCAAGTTCTTCATCGCCGTCTTGGCGACGTCGCTGTACCGATCGCGTTTCTTGGGGGCAACGTGGCGAACGATCTGAAACTGTTTGGGCGGATACGCGTCCCGCGGATACTCTCTCGGACCGCTCAGTCGAAACGAACGAAACATGAACGGATAGCTGTCCGAATCGATGTCCCCGTCTGGCGAGACCGGTTTGCCGCGCTTGGCGAGAATCGACTTGACGCGTTCCGGATCCATCGTCGTGACAGATTCAAACTTCGTTTGACCGACGATCAGCTTTCGATCGTCCAGCACGGGCACGAAAATCAGCCGATGTTTGCCTCGGGGCAATTCGATGGTCTCTTGCATCGAATCTGAACCGCCCCCGCCGCCGTAATAGTCCAGCTCGTCGCTCGCCAACAGCTTGCCCTGCTCGTCGCAGATCGCAACCTTGGCCTTGCCGTGTGACTTGGATGTCGTCCCGCCACGGACGTCGATGCGGTATTGGCCGTCGAACGGCGCGTCCAAATCGATCCAAGCAAAACTATCGCGGTCAACAAACCGACCGCTGAAACGGCCGATCTTCGGATCGCCATAGATCGGCAACTGGTCGCCGGGCAGCTCCAGACGTAGTTCGGGCAAGTCAGCCGGATCGACCATTACGTTTTGCGAAACAAACTCCGCCGCTTCGATCAGCTTTTCGATCAACATCGGGCTCAGCGACAGCACATCACCATTGTTGTCAAACCCCGCGCCGACTTCATCGGACGGAAAACGGTCGGCCGGTCGCAGGTCGAGCCCGAACAGGTCGCGGATGGTGTTGTCGTACTCGCTGCGATTGAGCCGGCGAACGGTGACCTTGCCCGCACGCGGCGTCAAATCACACGTCGACGAATACATCGTCGCCTCAAGCGATGCGACCAGTGATTTACGCTCCTCGATCTCCGGCGTGTCATAGTCCTCCGGCGGCATCGCGCCGAACCGGACCATCTCCAGCACCCGTTTCACTTCTGCCGTGGTCAGGTCGCTGAGCGTTTCAAACGGACTGAGATCCAAACCGCCTTCTTGGACGTCTTCATTGTGACAGTCGACGCAATAAGCCTGCATCAACGGCAATCCGGTCGCCTGCCAATTCGCCAGCGCGTCCGGCGCCGCGGATTCCGATGGCGGCGTCGGTTCGGTGGTTTGCTCTGCGTCGACGGGTGGGGCCGCGACGACACCCTGTCCGCCGGCCGATAAAAAGCCGAGCCCTGACATCAGGACGACCATCAAGCATAGACGAGCAGCAAACCGAACGTGGGACGAAAACCCACGGTCGGGCTGAACGTCAAACGGTCGTATTACGATCTTTTGATCGAACACGGAAAAACCAACGGTTATTGGAGGCGGGACCGGAACGGGAAGCCATCAACGGGGGGCTGCCGAACACGACGCAGGCGAGGTGTTCAAATTCCGGGGAATGGAGGGGCAAGTCATTGTAGGAATCTGGCCACCCATTTCCAGCGAATTCGAGAAGACTGCGGGAATTTGGGTGGCAGAACCAAGGCCGCCCCGTTCAAGCAGCAAAGTTTGCCCCACCCAAACGGCTGGTGACGCGCGGGGTATCAGCCGATTCACGCCAGCGTCGACTGTATCCCGGAGGGATTTCAGCGAGTAGCCGGAGGTCAGCGCAGCGCCACCTCCGGAGAGCCGATCGTGGGATACCCACCGACCCCGGACGGGGTCGCAGCGAATCAATCCACCGGCTGTGTCGCAGACCGCCATTGCGAACGAGTTGATTGGGATGCTTTTCCGCTTGCGCCGGCCCGGTCCGAGGGCCCGTTCGCCCTTTGCTTCGACACCCTCCGGGGTTGCGTCATGCGGCTCACCGGAGATCCGGAGGTGTCGCTGCGCTCACCTCCGGCTACCAGCTTTGACCCCGTTGGGGTCATGCAATGTGCGACACACGAAGGGGCAGTGGATTTCGGCTCGCGCCCCAGCGCCAAAAAATGCTTTGCGGCGTTGCCCAACGGGCGCTGTTCACTGCCTGGGCAGGTCGAGATGCTGGGCCAGATCCAAGAATTTCGAGGGCAGTTTCTTGGGGCGGCCGTCGGGGCCCACGCAGGCGATCGTCGAGTCGGCCGAGGCGATCAGCGTCTGGTCCCGAAAGACGTCGTAGTGGTGGCGCAAGCGGACCTTGCGAATCTCGGTCACCACGACGTCCAGACGCAGCCAGTCGTCGAACTCGGCCGCGGCGTGGTATTGGACATTCATCTCGGTGACGACCAGCAGTCGTCCAGAATCTTCGACGTCTTTATAACGCACCCCTCCGGCGCGAAGCATTTCGACGCGGGCGTCTTCAAAGAAGTTCAGGTAATTGGAATGGTGCACGCGTCGCTGGCCATCGGTCTGGTGGTAGGCGACACGAAACTCATGGGAGTAGTGAAGGAGGGTGTCTGGGGGCATCCTGGCGTCTTGTCCAAATCTAGTTGTCGGGCCACCGAGCCATCGTCTGGCGGGGGTCTCGTGGCATCTTATACCCGATCGCCCCCAACCGCCCCACTGGCCCCGGCGCGAGGTACAATCGGCAGGCGATCTTCTTCATCCCTGTCTCTTTTTTCCCGCCTTGCCCCACCGACATTGAGCATCATGAACCGAATCCTCCCGCTGCTAACGTTTTCGCTCGCGTTTGTTTTCGCCATGCCCGCCTGGTCCGCCGATCCTGTTCGGATGGGGTGCGGCGACATGACCTTTGACACCGTGCCTGGTTGGGGACTGCGAGCCGACGGCAACTCGCCGCTGGGGCCGACCCATGGCGGTGTCGTTGTCGACCGGGAGGGAAACATCTACACCAGCGCCCAAGCCGGCGTGTTCGTGTTTTCCCCCGAAGGTGCCGTGATTCACACGTACTTGGGGCCGGAGTACGCGAACATTCACGACATGGAAATCCGCCAGGAAGATGGCGAAGAGTACATCTATGGGGCGCGGAACAAGGACGCCGAAGGGATCAAGTTTCGTGTCCGCGGCGGCGACATCGTCCTTAAACTGCCGTTCCCGCAAGAGTCGGGGTTGGACCTGAAAAAGTTCAGCCCGACCGCGATCACCGTGGCCGCAGGCGGAGACATCTATCTGTCGGACGGTTACGCCAGCAATAACATCTTCGTGTTCGACAAAACGGGGACGTATCTGAGGCACTTTGGTACCAAAGGCAACGGGCTGAAAGAGTTCAATACCGCCCACGGTATGACCCTGGACACGCGTTACGAACCCAACCGCCTGCTGATTTGTGATCGCAATCACCAGCCCAAAGGCCGCTTGTTGCATTATGACTTGGACGGAAACTTCATCGAAGAAGTCATCACCGGGTTGGGGATGCCGACCTCGGTGGCGATCCACGGTGACTATGTCTCGGTGCCGGATCTGCACGGACGATTGGTGATTCTAAACAAGACCAACACGATCATCGCCGTGCTGGGCAACAACCCCGATCCGGCCAAGGGACGCAGTTTTAACATCCCCCAGTCCGAATGGGTCGAAGGCGTCTTCAGCGGGACGCACGGTTCGTCTTGGGACAAGGACGGAAACCTGTACGTCCAGGATTGGAACGTTTCCGGTCGGTTGATGAAGCTGGTCCGGGTCAGGGAGTAATACCACTGCCGGCCGCGTCGATGGGCAGGAGGGGGGCGATGGGCAGGAAGCTTGGTCAAAAAATTGGTTGGTCAAACTACAAGAAAAGAGACACAGCACACGGGGACGATTGAATCAATGAGAAGCAATCACAAAGGCCGTGTTGAACCGCAGTTGTCGATTCACTGTCTCGTTGCGGGGCCCGACGAATAATCTCTGCCTTCCCCTGGCGAAACTCTTCATTTTTTGACCACCAAGTTTTTTGACCGATTCCACGTCGTTCAGCGCGCGTATTAAATCAAATGGGGTGGCGTTCAGCGAGAAGTGACGAAAAATCGCCGAATTGACCTGCGAGACGGGAAAAGCGTACACTACGCCGATGGCAACGCGAACGTAGGCTGCATTCACGACGAGGCTGTGATGGAATCTGACGACGGAAGTGGTGCGGCGACCAAATTCGATACGATGCGGGGCCGCAATTATCCGGCACTCCGCCAATTCACCATCTTCTTGGAGAACCGCGTCGGACAACTTTTGGAAGTGGTCCGGCGATTCGAAGGGACGGGAATCCGCATCTGTGCGTTGTCGATCAACGACGCCGCCGAATGTGCGTTCGTCAGATTCCTCGTCAACGACGCCGACCGCGGTCGAGAAATCCTCGAACGGAGCGGGTTGGCGTTGATTGAAACGGATTTAATCGGCGTCCAGCTCCCCGAAGGGCCTCAACCGCTGCTCCGCGTCTGCACCGCGTTGCTGCAGGCCGAGCTGAACATCATTCAAACGTATCCACTGATCGTCCGACCGCTCGGCAAGCCGGCAGTGGCGATCATGGTGGAAAACATCGAAATGGCGATGGAGACATTGATCGAGAAAGGATTCACGATCATCACCGAAGGTGACTTGGACGACAATCCGACCATCGATCAATAGCGAACTGCACAGCCAATCGCCGATCGCACTGGCGATCGCGAACTTCGCTGCGGCAGCCGGGGTGACCGGGGCCTAATCGCGAGGCGGTTTGACGTCTTTGGTCGCGGCGGCACTTGTCTGTGACGAGCGTCGATTTTCACGTTGGATCGCGTCGTAGACTTCTTGTCGGTGAACCGGGATCGACTGTGGGGCTTCGATACCTAAGCGAACTTTATCGCCGCGGATATCGACAATCGTGACAACGACATCGTCGCCAATCATGATGCTTTCGTCGCGGTGTCGGGATAGGACCAGCATATTGGCCTCGACATCATTGAATTCTAAAGGAAACAGAAGGAGGTTACATCAACGATTAAATCACCCGAGTCGGCAGGCTCCCCGACGCGATCGAATCGCGGTGGAGAAAGGTTTCCATGGACTGGAAAGGGTGATTCAAGATCAGCAGACCCCGTCGCGTCCTGCGTACGTGCCTCCTGACAACCTGTTCATCGGCGCAGCGGTCCCGGCATTTGACAACGTTCTGCGGAAGTCGGCGCATGCCGGTCATGCCGATTCATCGCGCCTGCCGGATTGGAACGAAATTCCCAATGTGATGGGCATTCGTCGGCCCCGCGAGACCCTCAAGATTCGCCGACAGCCGACCAGAATCGACAACGACGGCGGCGTGACGCGGCGAGCTGGCGTGACGCGGCGAGCTGGCGTGACGCGGCGAGCTGGCGTTACGCGGCGAGCTGGCGTTACGCGGCGAGCTGGCGTTACGCGGCGAGCTGGCGTTACGCGGCGCGATTGATCTGCCCGATCAGGCTCGACGACGTTGCCGCGGCAACTGCATCGGCCGCCGTGGACGGGGCGTCGGTCAACGGCACCACCAGACTTTCGGACTGCAACGACGAGACGCTTTGCTGCAACGGACAGTCGTTGTCCGTGATCACCTGACAACCGAGCCGACGGCTGAGATTCAACAGAATGGGCGAGCGTAGATTCGTCGTCAGCTTTCCACTGTGCCCCGAAACCGTCGTCAAGACGTACAGCTCCGTACCCGGTCGCATGTGCAATCCGGCCAGTTCCCGACGTGAAACCTGAACGCGATAGTCCGGAAAGAACGCCCGGGGGCTGATCAGCGGTAGTGCCCGATCTCCACGTGACGCCGATTGCAACCACGCCACGGCCGGATTCTCCGAATCAGGAAGCAACGCCCAATCGCGCAGCGTTTCCATCCCGATCAGTCCTGCGGGAAAAAGAAGGAGCTGGTCTTGATCGACAGTAATGTTGCCAAAACGCTGAGTTTCGATCCGCATCGGAATGGCTCGGTGGCGCTAGAGAGATTGGGTGTGCCTACACTATCGTTATCGGCGGAGTCCCTTTCGAAATCGACAAAATCAGACAAGAACTCCAAATCGGTGCCAGCCGGGCACCAAAGCCAAGGTTTTCCCGCAGAGTGTTTCATGATCCTCATCGGCACGATGAACCTGACGCGGACACGCGAGACGGGGCAGTTCTACTGCCCCACGTGTCGCTGCGCCCAAGAGTATCGTTTGCGGTCTCGGCGGCCGTTTCTGACGCTGTACTTCATCCCTGTCGTGCCGATCGGCGCCGCCGAATGGTTTGTCGACTGCCGCGGCTGTCGCGACAAGTGGGATCCGACCGTGCTGCAGATGGACCAGCGTGAACACGAACAGGTTCAGGCCGAACAGTTCCAACGCGAAGCCCTCCGCAGCGCCGTGCTGGTCGTCCTGGCCGACGACCAGATCAGCGGCACCGAGGTCAACGTGCTCCAGCAGATCGCCCAACAACTGCTCGGCCGGATGGTCGACCGAGAGGAATTGGGTGAACTGTGCTCGATCGCTCAGCAGAACAAAATTCGCGCGGCCAACTACGTGATGACGGTTTCCCGACGTTGGAGCGAAGCGCAAAAGTCCGAGGCGCTTCAGGCGATGTTCTTGGCCGCGACCGCAGAAGGTAAGATGGACGGGGCACAACTTCAGGTCATGACCCAGATGCGTGACATCCTGGAATTGACCGAACAAGAATACCAATCGGCGATCGAAGCCGCTTTACAAAGAGAACTGGTTCAATGAACGCTCTCGTTTCTCCGCGGACGACCCGCGCCACCGGCAACCGGCGGTCTTTGATTCACGCCGTGGTGGCCACGACCCTGCTGTCGTGCCTGGGGTGTCCGGCATCGAAGCGAAACGATCTCGATTACTCCTATGACGTCGAACAGTACGTCGTGCTGCCCGATCTGGAACAGATCGACGGTCAACCGCTGGTTCAATTTGAAAGTGTGTTTTGGGAGCCCGATGACACCACGTCGCTGCGGAAACTGATTGTCGAGGACCAGATCGCGGCGGGACGGAGTGTGCTGGAAATCGGTACCGGCACCGGCTTGTTGTCGCTGTTGTGCCTGGCCAACGGAGCCCAGAAGGTGGTGGCGACCGACATCAACCCGGCGGCAGTCGCCAACGCCCGCTACAATGTGGCGATGCATCAATTGGACGAATCATTCGACGTCCGCCAGGTTTCGCCGTCGGATCCGAGTGCCTTTGCGGTCCTGGAACCGGACGAACGGTTTGATTTAATCGTGTCCAATCCGCCGTGGGAGGACGGTAAGGTCGCTGCACCGTCTGATCATGCCTTTTACGACCCCGATTTCGCACTGATGGATTCGCTGCTGGCCGGGTTGCCAAAGCATCTCAACCCAGGCGGACGTTGTCTTTTGGCATACGGGCATGCTCCCGCAATCACGCGTCTGTTATCCGAGGCTGATGCGTTAGGATACCAAACCAAGGTGCTCGATGACCGAGATGTCGATCAGTTGCCGCTGAATTTTCTACCGGGCATGTTGATCGAAGTGCGTTTGGGGCGTAATCAAATCCCCAAAGTTGACGCTAGCAGTGGTGATCCACCTGCAACGGATCCCCGTTAGCGGGTTGCCGCAAAAAGCTTGCGATCAACGGCTCACAGCCATTACCATGGTGTGAGCGGCGGATCAAAAGTGTTGTCATTTGTTGTCCGTGAACACTCTCGCAAGAGGGTGACCGCTTTCTTCGAACGTAACGCGAGTCGGAATCGCCCATGATCCACTACACCTGTGATCGCTGCAAACGCACGATCGATCCGGAAACGGAACCAAGGTTTGTCGTCGAGATCGATGTTCGTATGGCCAATGTGGTTGAGCCAAACAGTGACCAGGGAGACGACCTGGATCAACTCGCTGAACTGCACGATCAGTTGCAGCGAGAACTCAATGCCGAAATCGGCATGTGTCTGCACGACACGCTCGACGAAATCGACGACGTCCTGTGCGGAAGGGATCTCGACGAGGGTCCCGAGCAATATGACCTTTGCGAACAATGCTACGAAGCGTTCGCCAGCAACCCGCTCGGTCGCGAAACCACCGTCGGCTACGGCTTCAGCAACAACTGAAGCAATCTTAGGACAACGCCGGCATCCATCCATTGTTGTAGTGGAACAGCACGTAAACAATCGCGCCGGCGACCTGCAACAACATGATCAATCCACCGATCTTCAAGAACGTTCCCCAGCCGACGTGCACACCGGCTTCTTTCTTGAGTGCGTAGATCGCGATCACGCAGGAGATCGATCCGATCGGTGTTCCGTTGCCGCCCAGGTTGCAGCAAATGATCAGGGTCCACCACAACGGTTCGATCGGCACCGTGCCATCGGCCGCGATGTCCTTGACGATCGGAATCAGCGTCGCGGCAACCGGGATGTTGTCGACGATGCTGCTGGCAACCGCCGAAAAGACGCCCAGCAGCGGAACCAGCAGCGTTAACTCGTTCCCCGACAACTCGATCACTTGCTCGGCCACCCAGGCAAGCGCGCCGGTTTGTTTCACACAACCGATGATGATGAACAGACCCATGAAAAACAAAATCACGGTCCAGTTCACCTTGCCGATCGCATCTTCGACACCCTTGCCCGCAAACAGCAGCGCCGCGGTCGCGCCCACCATCGCAATGAAATCCATTCCCACGCCCATCTGCTGCGCAAACACAAATCCGATCACGGTCAACGTCAGGATCGTGCCGCTGCGTAGCAGCACGCGGTTGTCTTCGACCATCGCCCAGGGGTCAAACGTCTCGATCTGAGCACGCAGCGCTTCCTGTTGCTCCTCGGTTTGCTTCCACGGCAAATCATTGCGAAAGAAAAATCGCAGTGCCGCGATCGCGATCACCAATGAAACGACCGCGTACGGCAAACTGACTTGCAGAAAATGGGCATACGGGATTCCCGCTGCCGTACCGATCATGATGTTCGGCAGCCCGCTGGCAAACGTGGCGATCGCGCCACTGTTGGCACAGATCGCCACACTCAGCAAGAACGGCATCGGCTTGTAATTCAGCGAGCGACAGATCACCAGCACCAACGACGAAAGGATCAACATCGCGGGAACAATCGTCAGCACCGCGACGAACACAAACGTGACCAAGCACAAGGTCAGATACAGCTTGGACGCCGACCCGCCGGTGAAGCGGACAATCCACATCGACAGAAAATGAAATAACCCACTTTTGCCGACCACATCGACCAGGATTCCGGTGCCGATGATCACGCCAAAAATATTTAGGTCTTCCTTCAGGAACTCATACAGCTTCGGGTACTCGAACAGACCCAACGCCAAACCGAGCACCACCAACACCGCCGCACCACACAACGCCGCGACCGTTTTGTGAAATCGCTCGATCGCAACGCCCACGTAGGTGGCGCACATCACGGCGGCAAACAGCAACATCACGCCGGCGGAGGCGGGTTCGATCGGAGCTTCCTCCACCGAACTGGCAAGCAATGGAGGACCGGTAAACAAGGTGTCAATCAAAATCATTCGAAGACCTGCGACGCAGAAACGGATTTGATTTGCATACCGTACCACCGAACCGCCAAAACACGCTACCTGGGAACCGTGGACCAGATTGCCACCTCGCCGCCGAGGCAAGCGGCAGGGCGCGAGCCCTCCGGTCCTCAGTGCCAATGCCACGCCACTCGCGAGTGGTTAAAAACACAGGCCTTCGCCGATCCAGCACCCCGTCGTTTCGCTTGGCCGCGACCCGGCACCGCCGCTACAATCAATTCCGTCCCCGCAAACCGGCAACCGTTCCCGCAGAGCACGTCTCGATGAGCACCGCACCTCGCCACATCCCCCATTACACGCTGGAAGACTACGCCCGCTGGGAAGGCGACTGGGAGCTGATCGACGGCGTCGCCATCTCGTTGGGGCCGTCACCGTTCGGCCCGCACCACCGCGTCATCTCCCGGTTGTCCTTCCAAATTCAATCTCAGATCCGGGAGCATGAGTGTCCGTGCGAGGTGTACACCAATCTGGACTGGATCATCGGCGACGACACCGTGATCCGCCCGGATCTGATGGTCATTTGTGGCGACCAGCCTGAAAAACACCTCCAGCGGCCACCGGAGCTCGTCGTGGAGGTGCTCTCGGACTCCAACCGTGGCCGAGACCTGACGGCAAAACGCACGCTGTGCCGTGAGAACGATGTCCCGCATTATCTGATCATCGACCCGGCCGAAAAAACGATCGAGCACGTGACGGCCGCCGGCAGCGATCACCCGCCGCTCGACGCCACACTCCAACTCACGCTCGCCACCGCGAACTGCACCATGACAATCGATCCCCAGTCCCTCTTCGACTGAAGCCACTTCGCCCCCATCCTTCCATCTGGCATCACCCTGCCTCGCATCACCCTGCCCCGTATCATTCTGCCCCGTATCATTCTGCCTCATCTCCCTACGACGTGACACACCCACGTAGGTGTCAAGCGGTGCTATGCATCGTCATCATTATCAGCGTTCAGCTCGTCCGGCGAAAGGAGAAAGACATCCGCCCAGCCGGATTCCCGGATCAACCGTTGGGCAGGAATTCCCGTATAGGGAACACGAATGACCGAACGGATTGCCTCGGACGTGTGATCATGGGATCGTGAGATCGCTGCGGCACGAAGGGACTGGCCCATTTCGCTCCGATGGCGCTTCATCTCTGGCCCAAGCCCGAGTGCTTCGAGGTATGGAATCCAGCGATTGTCCAGCATCGGAGTCGGTTTTCGCAGTTCGCCCCTCGCGTATTGGCGGACTCGATACAGTTCGCGTTTGACTTGCCAGACTCCGCGGTGCGGCATCCATGCGGCGATCAATTGGGCACTAAAGTACGCCAGGATGCTGACGGCCGATCCGATCCAGGCTTGGGCCGAATACGGTCGATTGACAGCCAGATGCATCGCCGCATAGGCGGTCGCCAACACGATCAGATGCAGCAAGAGGCCACGTCGAGCGACTCCGACGTGCCACCAACGTTTCGGCCACCCCAGCGTCAGCATCAGTGCCAGGAAGTTGACGACGACCACCACGATTAACTCGTCATCGCGCTGCAGACCGTTCAGTTGCAGAGAACCGCCCCATAACCCAATCGCGATTGGCACAAACGCGATCCGCGGAAGACGCGAGGCGTCTTGGTTGGAAGTCGATTCTGCGATCAAATTCCGCCAATATTGACTGACATCGACTCCCGATGCACGCGCTCGGTTTCGAATGGCTTCACTGGTCGTCGTGTCGTCTTCACCAAAGATCCACTTGGCGAATGCTTGTTCGACCCGTGGCAGCGACGTGAGTGGGACGAGTAGACGCAACTGCAACTCGTCGGTCACTTTCCCTTCGTGATTCAGCACCGGTTCGATCGAAAGCTTTCCTTCGCTCTCCAGCCGCGCCAGCAGATCGTGCAATGAGAACGGCGGCGCTGATGATTGGAAATAGGTCTGAACCTCTGCGGGAGTGAGCGGGCGGAGCCGCTCGGCGACGGCGGAAGCGTCGAACCGTTTGCCCGCCGTTAGTGCTTCAAAGATCAGGCACACCACAAAGAGCACGGGTCCCACGATCAGAACGGCCGCCACCGATATCAGACGCGTTTCATGTTGCGGTTCGTTGGTGGCCGCAGGTCGTCCGGCGGGCAGATACTCAAACAGTCGTCGGACACGGTATTCGATCTCGGGGGTCACGCGCGCCAGTTCCGCCGTCGAATCCACCTCGCGCCATGCCGTATCGAAGCGAAGGTTGTAGTTCAGCTCAAACGCCGTATCGCGATTCTCGTCGCGTTCGGGAAACAGGACGGAGTGATCCAGGCGATACCGACGATCGGGAGCCGGCCAGGCCGCTTTGGCGTCGGCGACGATGGACTTCCATCGACGCCATGGGCTGCCATATCCATCTTCTGGCGTCAGCGGATCCCAGCCCGCCCCCAGTCCCCAAGCCGGACTGACCGCATGGACCAGTTCGTAATCCAGGCGATAGCGAAGCTCGGTCTGCCCGATGACCTCGGGATAGCGAAAGTAGATGTGGCCGCGTGGATAGTACCGAAACTGATCGGGGCCGTCGACTTCGCGATTCGCCGGCCCCTGGTCGAGGAGCGGCGTCTGCGTCCCATCCGCACTGATTCGCGTGATTTTGAGAGACGCGATCGACTGATCCACGCCCAACCCGAAGGACCGAAAACCACTTTCATGGCCTTGGTCGATGCGGCGGTCATGCGTTTCGGTGACCTGGAAACGGCCATCGTTCGTCAGATGGGTGTCGACGGTGATGCGTGTCAATTCGGCCGTCGCCGTGCCCCGCAAGACCGACGAAACCACAAGCATCCAGCTGAACGTGACGATCCAACCTCGCGGCCGATGGGCCCAAACCCCGACTTCGAAAGTCATCGGTTCCGACGCACGATTTGCGTCCTTAAGCTGAAGCCTTCCTGCACGGTTGACGGCGGATCGGTGGGAGTGCCAAGAGGTTCAGATTGAGCAAATCATACGGCGCTGGCGGATTGGAAAGAAGCATCCATTTTCCGTAATCGTCTAGAAATCCGGACTCGCATGTGTTGACCCAAACGACGCCTGACCTTTTTTTCCGACCTCGGGGATGGCACTTGTGGATGAGCCGTTGGTGTCGAGGCTTCAGCCGATCCTCGTTCGTTCGTCCGGTCGCCGAAGGCGTCGTGGAAGAGCGCCTGAAGGCTGGACACCAACGGTTTGGACGCCATGCCCGTGACAGCCGGGGAGCCTGTCGGTGATTCGCAGAGGGCTTTGGTCGAACAGACAAGCTGTCGGCTGATGGTTGACCGATTGTCTCGTTCCCGGCTTACGTCGCTGTCGCTCGTCGCGGTCACTTTCGCCCTTCTTGATAACGAGCTCGGCATCCTGCCTCGCACTGTTCTGATCGGGCTCCGCCCTCCCCTCAGTGCCAACATGAGTGAGACAACTTTGAGTTTTTCAAAGTTGAGGGCACGGAGAGTTTACATGACCGAGAATGCCGACAAAAAGATTTCGAAAAATCCTGAAGTAGTCGAGAAGGCAGCCCG
>WCIL01000118.1:0-1170 GCA_033042175.1 Phycisphaera sp. RhM | reverse complement strand
TTTCGTTATGCAGCGAAGCACTCGGCGACTTGCCGGTGACCTTTGGCCCATTTGCGGCCGCTCGACTCGGCGAACTGTGTCATACCGCTCGGCGATCCCGCACAACAACTGTTGCCGAAGTATCGTTGAAAGTTCCAGACCAGATCTCGCCACATCGACAAGTCGATCCCTAAGCGGGAAACCAGTCCCTGCAGGCTCGGTGGAACCTTGCGCCCCGCCCCCTCTTCGCTCTGCTTCGCCGTCCAACGGAGCAGTTTCGTGTAGTCTGTCAGGCTGATCCCCAAAAATCCTTTGTCGCTCGCCCGCACACCCTCGCGGTTCAACTCCGCATCGCTGGAAAGTGTCGAACGATTCAGGGTCAACGGCGCCAGCCAACCGTCGCGACGAATGCGTTTGCCGGTCGGGTTCCTTCGTTTCGCTCGCTTCTTCTCACGCAGCTCATCGACTGGACTGGTGCGTCGCTCTTCGCCGGCCTGCTTTGTGGTGATCGGAACCAGGTCAAAGGCGGCGGAATCGATCTCCTGGCCTTGCTCTCCCTTGATCCGATCGTAGCCCGACGTGTGCAGCGACTGATCGGGCGATTCCGCCAGCGCGGCACGAACCGGATTGAGGTCCACGTACATTGCACACGCCAACAATCCCGCCTCGTCGGTAATGCGTTGCAGCTTGAACCGGCCTTCCCAGAATCGACCGGTGCACTCGTCTTGCCGGTTGGCCATCCGCGCAATCGGCTCACTCAGGGAACGCATGAACCAGGAGATATCCGACAACCGACGCCGTACTTCGGCGAGACGCTCCCGATCGGAAACCAGCATTTGTACATCGTTTTCGGTGGGCTCGCCCAAGTGTTCTTCGATTCGACGTCCGGGGAAGACTTTCAGCCACCGGATGGCAACCTCTTGATCGGTCCAAGCGGCAACGACGTCGGGCCGATTGCGGAGGATCAGATGCATATGATTGGACATCACGGCATAGGAGAGCACATCGACGCCAAACACCGACGCTAGAGCTTCCAACCGCCGCCGAATCCATTCCCGTCTGAAGCCGTAATCCTTTCCCGTCGCCCGGTCGACGCCCGCTAAAAAAGCACGCCGGACACACCGCTGAACGGCATGGACAATCGACACTTCATCAACCGCAACCTGCTCTGAACGCAACGGACGTCCCATG
>WCIL01000117.1:0-1180 GCA_033042175.1 Phycisphaera sp. RhM | reverse complement strand
CACCTACGCGCGCGAAGGACATCCGAACGCCGAGGTTATGGCCGAACTCGTCGACCGACTGGAAGGGGCCCGGGGAGGACTGGTCACCGGTTCCGGCATGGCGGCTGTCACAATTGCTTTGCTATCCACTCTTCGTGCTGGCGATCACGTGATCGGCGCCGACCAGCTTTACGGTCGATCACTTCGGCTCTTGTGCGAGGAATTGCCGCGCATGGGCATCGACGTCTCTTTGGTGGACCCGTCCGATCTGGCAAGTCTGGAAGCGGCCGTCCGGCCCGAGACACGGATGATCCTGCTCGAGACGGTCTCTAACCCGACACTCAGGGTTGCGGACATCGAAGGCGCCGCACGGCTTTGCAAAGCAAAGGGCATCTTGCTGGCCGTTGACAACACGTTCACCACACCTCGCGGCCTGAGACCGTTTGAATTCGGGGCCGACATCGTGATCCATTCGATCACGAAGCTTCTTGCGGGTCATTCGGACGCGACACTCGGATACGTGGCCGCTCGGGATCCGGAAATCGCCACGCGGATGCACACCCTGGCAGCAACACTTGGCACGACGGCATCACCTTTCGATTGCTGGCTGGCAGAGCGCGGGCTTTACACGTTTGAACTGCGCTACGACCGCGCGGTGTCGTCGGCCGAACGTTTGGCCGCCGCGCTGGCTGAGGCAAACGGCGTTCGCCGTGTTTTGTATCCAACCCGCCCGGATCATCCCGATCACAACCGCGCAAAAGCCCTTCTGGGCGGTAATGGCGGACACATGGTCAGTTTCGAGCTCGACGGCGACCGCGATGCGGTCAACCGGTTCCTGCGAGCAACTTCCGAGTTGGCCTTTGCACCAACGCTTGGCGATGTCGGAACTACGATCAGCCACCCTGCAAGTTCTTCGCACAGGGCGTTGTCGGAGCAACAACGCCAGGAGTTGGGGATCCCCGAAGGCTTTCTGCGGATCTCGGTCGGCTGCGAAAACACCGAATACCTGATCGAAACGTTTCTGTCCGGTATTCGCTCGGTCGCCTAAAGGCCGGTGATGATCTCGAAGTCCAGTCCAGGGCAAAGCTGAATTATTTCCGTCTCGACCAGCTGCGGCCTCGGCAATTCGAATGCCGTCGCGCGATAGATGCCCCGATATTCAAGTGCGTGCAAAAGCATGGCAAGATCGATGCAGTCGAAA
>WCIL01000116.1:0-1024 GCA_033042175.1 Phycisphaera sp. RhM | reverse complement strand
AACATACTCATCGGTCATTCTGGTTTCGTTGGAAGTAACCTCCGCCAACAATTCGCCTTTGACCAATTCTTCAACTCCCGCAATTTTCGGGATATGGAAGGGCAAGCATACGATCTGATTGTGTGCGCCGGACTGCCAGCGGAAAAATGGCGGATCAATCAAGAACCCGAGAAAGATCAAGCGAATATCCAAGCGCTCTCACGGGCTTTGAACACGGTCGAATCAGCCCAATTCGTGTTGATTTCCACGATCGACGTTTATCCCAGACTGACGGATCTCACCGAAGATTTCGACTGCTGCTCAATCACGCATTCGCAACCGTACGGCCGTCATCGTCTCGAATTCGAGACGGCAATCCGACATCAGTTTCCAAATGCCACAATCATTAGACTGCCAGGCTTATTCGGACCGGGTCTAAAGAAGAACATCCTTTTCGACCTTGTGCACAGCAATCGTCTCGAACTGATCGATCCGAACAGCGTTTTTCAATGGTACGCCACCGAAAGATTATGGGACGACATCACGAGGATCAGGAACGCCGGAATTCAGCTCTGTAACTTGTTTCCACAGCCGATCGTCACGCGCGACATCATAGACCGTTTCTTCCCGGACAAACAGATTTCCGGGAACCCGGAACGATCGATTTCCTATGACCTGCGAACACGCTACAGCGCGCTATTCAACTGTCCCAAGGCCGGATACATCCAAACCGCAGAGCAAGTAATGGCTGATATTGAAGCGTGGCTTGCAAACCAGCCAGGTCACTCTTAGCGGTGACAATGATGCCAATAGCCGTATCAAATATCGCCTGGAACGAATCGGACGAGTCCGAGATATTCCGCATGCTCCGAGAACGCGGTGTCACCGGCATCGAGATTGCCCCGACGAAACTCTGGCCGGGTTGGGAAGCGGCCCACCCTGATACCGCAGCACGATACAGAGACCGTCTCGCTGCTGCCGGTTTCGATATTCCGGCACTGCAGGCGGTTCTCTTCGATAAACCCGACTGCGTGGTATTCGATTC
>WCIL01000115.1:0-1218 GCA_033042175.1 Phycisphaera sp. RhM | reverse complement strand
AACCAGCTTGAGGCAGGTAGGGTGGTGTCCTAATGTCATTGGATGACAAAACGCTCTCCATTTCGCTACTTCAAGACCAGCCCCGAGATTATCCGCCTGGCCGTCATGATGTATGTTCGGTTTCCGCTTTCGCTTCGGAACGTGGAGGATTTGCTGCACGAGCGTGGGATCGATATCAGCCACGAGACGGTTCGTTTTTGGTGGAACCGATTTGGCCCGATGTTCGCCGCCCAAATCCGCAGAAAACGGGTTGGCCGAATGCGATCCTACTCGAATTGGCAGTGGCACCTTGACGAGGTTTTCGTGAAGATCAACGGCGAGACCCATTATCTCTGGCGCGCCGTGGATCACGAAGGCGAGGTATTGGAATCCTTTGTCACCAGGCGCCGAGATCGCAAAGCAGCGTTGAAATTCATTAGAAAATCAATGAAACGTTACGGCAAACCTGAGATGATCGTGACCGACAAGTTACGATCTTATGGTGCCGCAATGAAGGTCATTGGCAATGCGGGTCGGCAAGAAACCGGGCGCTGGCTCAATAATCGGGCAGAGAATTCACACCAACCATTTCGACGACGAGAGCGGGCTATGCTTCGATTTAGGCTTATGCGAAGTTTACAGAAATTCGCTGCCATCCATTTTTCAGTTCACAACCATTTTAACCAGGAGCGCGCCTTTTACAGCCGAGACAATTTCAAGCGCAACCGAACCGCTGCTCTTGCCGAGTGGCGCCAACTTTGTTCCGCATAGGTTCACGCGGGCTGCGGCAAAGTGTAACTGGTACGAATTAGGGTCAGGACTCATTAAAGCCACCAAATCACGATGGCAGCGATTGTGATTGCGGCCATGAAGATGTCAGCGCGGCGGTCATATCGAGTTGCTATGCGCCGCCAGTCTTGGAGTCGACCGAACATGTTCTCAACCTTATGTCGTTGTTTGTATTTGGTTTTGCAAAAGCTTGCTGGCTGATTGCGCCCTCGGCGGGGCGGAATGCAGGACGTGATGCCCTTGGCTTTCAAGGCAGCTCGATACTCATCTAAATCGTAGCCGTTTGAGCTGCTGCCGGTTTCGTGGACACCGAGATAAGGTGTTTATGAGATTGGAGATCAGCAATGACGAGAAGAGTTTACAGCCGCGAGTATAAGCGTGAAGCGGCACAGCTTGTAACGACGCGTGGCGTAAGTGTTGCGCAAGCTGCAAGAGATTTGGATGTGCATG
>WCIL01000114.1:0-1150 GCA_033042175.1 Phycisphaera sp. RhM | reverse complement strand
ACAACACAGGGGCAATAAAAACGGCGAATATGAGGGAGCCGAGCATGGTGAGCGCGACGGTGTACGCCAGCGGTCGGAAGGTTTTGCCCTCCACGCCCTGAAGCGTGAAAAGCGGCAGGAAAACAACGATGATGATCGCGATGGCGAATCCGATGGGGCGTATCACCTCCGCGCAGGCGCGGGATACCAATTGGGCTTTGGTCAGGGCGGGGTGATGTTCTCGAATTCGCCGGTCCACATTCTCGACAATCACGATGGCGCCATCGACCATCATGCCAATCGCGATCGCAATA
The DNA here is from genome assembly GCA_033042175.1 of Phycisphaera sp. RhM. Taxonomy (GTDB): domain Bacteria; phylum Planctomycetota; class Planctomycetia; order Pirellulales; family Pirellulaceae; genus Stieleria. The sequence continues at coordinate 857 of WCIL01000114.1, read as the reverse complement.
CCCCCAAGGGACATGAGATTGGCGGACAGGCCCGCAACACCCATCAGAATAAACGCGACCGCCATCGAAAACGGTATCGCAAAGGCAACGACGAGGCTCGGCCGAACCCCGCCCATAAACGCCAGAAGAACGATGACGACGAGGATCACCCCCTGAAGCAATGCCTGATTGACCGTCGAGACGCTGCGCAGCACCAGCTTGGATTGATCGTAGTAGGGTACGATCCGAATGCCGGGGGGTACGGTCTGTTCGATCTGCGCCAGCCGGTCTTTGACCGCACTGATAACGTGAGAGGTGTTGGTGCCAATCAGTTTGAGGACCAGACCGGCAACGGCTTCGCCTTTGCCGTTCAGGGTTGCCAGTCCCTGACGGACCTCGCCTCCGATGGTCACACGGGCCACGTCACGCACTCTGATCGCGACACCGTCGAATACCTTCAGGACAACGTTTTCGATGTCCGGAATATCGTTGGCGAGCCCCACCGATCGCACCAGGAATTGCTCGGAATTCTTGACGATATACTGGGCGCCGATGTTGCCGTTATTCACCCGTACGGCAGAAACGATATCGCTGATGGCGAGATCGTACCTGAGGAGTGCCTCTGGCCTGACGTTCACATGAAACTGTTTGACCTCGCCGCCAAGCGACAGGACTTCAGTCACACCGGGAACGGTCTGAAGGTTGAATTTGATGATCCAGTCTTGGATTTCGCGCAGTTCTTCCGGGCTTCGCTGCTCTTTTTCGTCCACGACGAAGTAAAACAAAATCTGCCCCAGACCGGTCGTGATCGGCCCCATGACCGGATCGCCGAACCCGGCCGGAATCTCTTCCCGGGCGGTTTGAAGTCTTTCTCCGAC
>WCIL01000113.1:0-1046 GCA_033042175.1 Phycisphaera sp. RhM | reverse complement strand
GCTCCCATATACAAGGCCATATAACTGCGTGTTTCACTGAAGAATATGTGATCCCAAGCATAATTGTTGAGGTACATCAGACCGAACATGACCACGGTCGACGTTCCGATCATCATGAAAAATCTTGAGTAGTGCATTGTACATTCCTCCAGCTACCAATTTGAAAATTAACGAGAGTCCAGCGCTGGAGGGTTCCATCGACTGTGTTTTTCGTAGCGGTAAAGCAACATTTCAGCGCAATTGCCGCTCCTCACGACTTCTTTTCTTTGCCCTCCGGACGGGTTGATTTCCCATGGGAGCGAGGAGACCGAGCAATGCAAAATCTCACAAGACGAGAGCTGATTTTCGCAACGACCATGGGGGTGTTGCTGCCAACGGCAACATCAGCTCACCAAAGGAAATTGCCGGACCGGTTTGAACCACAACTGGTCAACACCCGTCGCAAACACTGGATGAGCGGAGACATCCATGTCGTTCCCGACAGTTTCTTCCTTTATTTCATGCTCGAGAACGGCATGGCGATCCGCTACGGGGTCGGGGTAGGGCGCAAAGGCTTGTACGAACCCGGCGAGTTCACGGTGGCCCGCAAGGCCGAATGGCCGTGGTGGCGACCAACAAACGCCATGATCCGACGCGAGCCCGAAAAATACGCGAAGTACAAGGACGGGATGAAAGGCGGCCCAACTAACCCACTCGGTGCCCGGGCGCTGTATCTCTATGATGATGAGGGACGCGATACCTATCTTCGTATTCATGGAACCAACGCTCCGGAAACCATTGGATCGGCCGTGTCAAATGGATGCGCGCGGTTGACGAATGAACACGTAAAAGATCTGTATGATCGCGTAGAAATCGGTGCCCGCGTCTTCTTGTACCCAAAATTGACAACGGCGTGAGCACCATCCTCTCGCCTTGAAGTCACCCGTCTGGAAATGGCAAGCACATGACGAAGGGCGGAAGCCAGTTTCATGCGATGAAGAGGTGACGAACTTGCTGTTGACCAGGAGGTCTTTTCTTGGAGGGATGACGCTCACGCTAGTCGGCAC
>WCIL01000112.1:0-1025 GCA_033042175.1 Phycisphaera sp. RhM | reverse complement strand
GGGACCGTTACCTTGGAGTTGGCTGTCGCCGCATCGAGCGCCAACGCCCGGGTTACATCGGTCTTCAGCGACGTGCTGGCAATCTGCACGGACGGCCGAACCTCAATGCGGTTGACCACCGCACGCACGCCCTTAACCAGCATGGCGAGCCGTTCCGCCCGCTGTTTCGCCAGCATGTTTCCAACGGTACCGGACAATGTCACAACGCCCTCGACCGTCTCGACGTCGATTGTCGTCGGAACGGCGGTATCGAACAGGAATTCGTCTTCGACTGCGTCGGTAACGGTCTGGGCGGAGATTGCACCGTTCACCTTCTCCGACGCCAGCGATCCGTCGGGCACCGCAAACGCACAGCCGAACAATACGATCGCGAATACGCCACTGAAGCGGCTAAACGGCATGTTAATGCCTCCATTCTTTGTCCAACGCGCTGGTCACATACAACCGCGCATGCCCGCGGGCATTCGGTTTACCAACGCGGATTTGGAAGAATGGTTCCGCATTGCGTTAATTTCGTGACACGATGGCGCAATGCTGGAAGCAGTCGCGGATCGGCTCTTGGAACTAAAACACGTCGGTCTGCGTTAATGCGCGTTGGAATACCGATACTTGAGAGGGCACAGCGATGAGTGAAAGGCCCGGCCAACCAGGACCGATCGAAGATCCGCCGCAAAAACCGGTTATCGTTCCACCCGAACCGCCGGCCGAGCCGCGCCCGCAGGATCCACCGCGTCCGCGCCGGGAACCGCCGGAAATCGTGCCGGAGGTGCCGATCCCGCCACCGGGAAAACCCGGCGAAGCCCCTGAGCCCGTCCGTGAACCGCCTGCCTAGCAGGCCTTCGGACCCTTGCGAAATGTGTCGGATATACAATGTGTTAGGGGCCAGTTCGTTGACTCGGCAGTTGGGTCCGCCGTTGTATGTGCCCCTTTAACGCGTTTAGAAATGGTTTGAAGCAAACGATATGGAGAGTGTTTTTATGTTTCGACATCCTTTGATTACGAAAATCTTTGCCCTTGCCTTATTC
>WCIL01000111.1:0-1003 GCA_033042175.1 Phycisphaera sp. RhM | reverse complement strand
GTGTCCGCAACACGGGTCATGTTCAGACCCACCTGCAACCGATCGGTGACGTCCGCTTCAAGGGCCAGCGACAGATCATGGCGGGGCACAAGGATCACACGGTCTCCGTTGTTTTCGGCGTTGGTCAGGGTATACGCCGCTGACAGGCGAACCCGATCCGTGATCGCATACGACCCGCTAAGTTCCAGACCACTGGTTTGTGTGGTGCCATCCGTCTGGATGTAGCAACCGAACGCCTGCGACGGCAGGCAATTGGACGAGGTGCCAAAACCGATCAGGTTTTCGATCTCGGCCCAGAACAAGGTGGCCTTGACCGAACCGCGATCCCCGTAGCTATGCTCGATCCCCAGATCAAAGCTCAGGCTTTCTTCCGGGTCCAGCGGAGTGGAGCCGGCATAGGGGCCGAACCGTTCGTAAAGCGACGGCGCGCGATAACCGGACCCAAGCGAGGCACGGACAATGGTCGCCTCGTTCAACTGGTAAGACAGGGCTGCGCGCCCTGAAAACTGGCCGTCAAAATCCGAGTAGTCGTCATAGCGCAGGGTCAACGACAGCTCGACTGCGTCACTTGGCGTGGCTTTGAATTCAGCAAAAACAGCCGCGTTGGACGCATCATAGGCAGCACCGTCCAGTTCCGACCGTTCCTCTGTCCAGTCCGCGCCCAAAGCAAGCGACAGGTTGGACGACAGATCGCCCTGCGCCAGATAGGCTGCGGTGTCGCGCTCACCCAGAAAATCGCGCGTAAATCCGTCGGCATCGAAACGATCAATCTCGTAGCGGCTGAAGGACAGTTCGTGCGTCCATTCGCCGGTCTGAACTTCCCCAAACACCCGAAGCCCACGTCGCGTTTCGTCAATCTCTCCGGTGGGATCCATTTCAGAGCGGTCGAATTCAGCCGATCCATCGGACCACAATCCGGTCATTCCAATGCGGATGGAGTCGCTGATTTGATAGGCCGCAAAGAGGTTCAGGCTGCTCTGCTCGAACCCGTCGTTTTCGTCGT
>WCIL01000110.1:0-1336 GCA_033042175.1 Phycisphaera sp. RhM | reverse complement strand
CCCCTGCCAGCACTGACTCATCGTCAAGAGAAGACAACTGTGTGTCGTACATCTCCACACGGATTACGGTGCCATAGTCCCAACGGCCCTCAGGTCCTCGGACCACCACGGACCTGGTTTCGCCGATGTTGGCCGGTGCCCCCAGCACGGTGTTGAGTTGGTAATTGCTGGTGGACGGGGACCTATAGATGTTGATGCCTGCCGGCCACGGATTGCCGTAGCCTACTGCATATCCCATGTATTCAACAGAACGATCCGTGAGCATCGGCAAGTCCATGATCTCAACGATCGGAGATGCAATGGTCGGGTCGGGAATGTTGGGAACCGTTTTGCTATCGGTTGGCGCAGGCACCCAGGCTGCCCGGTCGAAGGTCGTTGCCTCGATGGTACGACTGATGCCATCCGTGATTGATGTGATTCGAACCTCCTGAGCAAAGCCACCCAGGCTTAGCGTCACAACATCGGCAGGCTCCAACTCTATATGACGCGGCAACACACCAAGTGTCGCAGTCTCACGAGCTGCCCATAAATCATAGAGCATTGTGTCGACTGCTTGCTGCGCGCGCGAATAGTCCGTGATGATCGGCACGCTGCTGTTCGAAACGCCCTCAGACTTCACGTTCAGCCGTCGTGCTTGGGCAGACGTGGATTTGTAGGAGTTGTCAGAGTCCAGGAAGGTAATGTTCACGACGGCAGGGATCTCGGTCTCCTGCCTGCGCACCATCGTGACGTCCTCGCCCTCGCTGCTTCTGGCGATACTTTCGTCAGTTAGAGTCAAAATGGACTGCGACTCGATGCGAGAAACAGCCTTCAGTAAGCCGCCTGACTCTACCACGTCGAACATATACACCAGCGTCAGTGGCTCGACTGCATCACGCAGCGACATGACTGTGTCAATTACGAAGCCGTCGCACGCGCCATAGGCTCTTGAGAAGTCGAAAAGCGTGGTGTCGTATTCTTCAGCCAGCTTGCTCAAGAGGTCTGGAATGTACACTGTACCCATGCGGGAGTTCAGCCAGTGACCGTACTGCCAGTTCTCCTTGTCTGCCCACCAATTGCCATCAAGTGGAAAGGTGGGCCAGGGTCGCGCGTCCCAACACCATACAACAATGCTGTTTTCGTCGATCATCTTGCCGCTGTACACAGAAGACGTCGGATTGTTGCTGCTGTCAGCCCAGTAGTCCAAGTGTGCCTCTAGGAACCTACGTGGGATCACATCATCACGGGCACCCGATGAATAGTAGGGCACCGCCGACTCAGACGATTTGGGATCTAGGAACACGTTCGGCTGGTTCGAACCCTTGTCGACGGCGTGACATCCAAGTTCGGTAAACAG
>WCIL01000109.1:0-1013 GCA_033042175.1 Phycisphaera sp. RhM | reverse complement strand
CGTTTCGGGAACAACGGATACACAGGGACGCGCCAGCGCCATTCTCACCACCGGCGGCGACCCTAGTCTTCGGGAAATTACCGTTCTTGCCGCTTCAGGCGGCGTGGAGCAGACCGTCACGATTCCGGTCGTGGCTCCGAATCGACCGACGCCGCCTGAATTCCGGTTGGGGGTGACGCGCGATGGGGTTTTCGAGGCCGGCGTGATCGGTATCGGGCAGACGCCGTTAGCGGCCGGAGGCAGCTCGGGGCTGAATCTCAACCTGGTGGATATTGCCAATGACAACCAGCCATTCGATGGCAATGCCGAAGTGCAATTCACTTCTGCTTGTATCGGCGATGGGCTGGCGGCGGCGGTGCCCAATCCAGCACCTCTGAATTCCGGCAGTGTGTCGGTTTCCTACCGTGCGCAGGGTTGCTCCGGTGATGACGCCATCACGGCACGCGTCCAGGTCAATGGGGAATCGCTTCAAGCCAACGGCATCATCAATGTCGAGCCTGCAGAGCTCGGTTCCATCACCTTCGTGGATGCCGATCCTGATTTTGTTGGACTGCAGGGCAGCGGGCGTCCAACCACTTCGCGGGTGACGTTCCGTGTGGAGGATGTATCAGGCGGGCCGGTGGTGGGAGAGACGGTCCAATTTTCGCTGAATACCAGCGTAGGCGGCATTTCGATCACGCCACCCCAAGGCACGACGGATGGCAATGGCGAAGTCCAGACGACGGTGTCTGCCGGCACTGTTGCTACTACGGTCCGGGTGACGGCAACGGTCACGCGCGATGGTGAAACGATTCGTTCGCAGTCTGATCAATTGGTCGTAAGCACCAATATCCCCGACAATGACAGCTTCTCGGTTGCCGTCGAGTGCTTCAATATCGAGGGATGGCGTCGCGACGGTGCTACTACCGGCATCACGATCCGCGCCGCGGACCGGTTCAACAATCCAGTACCGGACGGAACGGCGATCTCCCTGACCACGGAAGGCGGTTCCGTACAGCCAGGATGTCAAACGA
>WCIL01000108.1:0-1388 GCA_033042175.1 Phycisphaera sp. RhM | reverse complement strand
GGCTCGTCCCCGGAATCCATTCCTTAGACTACTCCATCCGTGACGAGGCCGAAATCCGACTCGAAACACCGTTCGAAACGGATTCGCTGGGCGTGTCATGTCATCACCCACCCGTCGATGCCTCAGGAATGGATCCCTGTGACAAGCACAGGGATGACGGAGGAGAGGCCGACCTCTTGGAGCGTAACAGTCTGTTTAGCTCTTTGGGCTCACGCCAACATCGTCGGCCCTCTCGGGGCGAATCAACATTTCCACCAAATCCTCGGGGTTAGACGACGTAGTTTTGGGCTCGACGTGAGGCAAATAGGAACGCGAATCTGGTCCCCAGTCAAAATACAGACCAGAGTTATCATCCCGCATGGCGCGTTCATGTTCTTCCGAGATGTCAAACGTCTGGGACCAAAGCGCTGTATCGGTTTGTCTACCGAGCATCTTTGCAAATAGTTCAATTCTGTACCGGCCAGCGACGAACGAGAACGAGCCGCCGTCTTTTGGTGTCAGAAAATGGTGATTGGCCGATATGCCCTGCTCCCCAACAAAGAGGCCACTTCCGCGTTCCAATCGATCATTTCCATACACCCAGATATTAAAGTTCTGGACGCTCTCGTTTCTTGTGACCTTCACATGCATGCTCTCAATCATTCGGCCGCGTTTGCCCGTTGAAAACAATAACGTTCGCAGGAAAACCTTTGGTGAGGGCGGCCCTTTGAGATTCGGAGCGGCATCTGGACCAAAATAGACGACCGTCGGTTGCGTCATGCGGACTGTGCCCCGGCGCAAGAGCGTCGCCCACGCCGTTAAAGCAGACACTGTTAAAGCCAAAACCGAAACAGCCAGTGAAGTAGTGCCAATCATTGCTTGCATCCACCGCGTTTCGATCGTCGGAAAGACCTCAATAGCTCAAATGCTGAAGCAAGGCGAAGCACAAACAAGACCCGCCGGTGTTTCCACCGGCGGGCTCGTTCAATTCAACGCTGTTGGCGGTGAGGCTCAGGCCGCCAGATCCCGCAGCACATAGTGCAGGATGCCGCCATTTTCGACATAGTCGAGTTCGTCGGCGGTATCGATGCGGCAGATGAGCGGCACGTCCTTTTCGGTGCCGTCGGCATAGGTGACCTTGGCGATCACCTTCTGGCGCGGTTTGACGTCGGCGAGGCCCTCGATCGTGACCGTCTCGTCGCCCTTGAGGCCCAATCCCGCCCATGAGACGCCCTCGTCGAAGGTGAAGGGCACGACGCCCATGCCGACCAGGTTGGAGCGGTGGATGCGCTCGAACGATTGCGCGATGACGGCCTTGACGCCGAGCAGGTTGGTGCCCTTGGCCGCCCAGTCGCGCGACGAGCCGTTGCCATATTCGCCACCGGCGAAGACGACGAGCGGCACGTTTT
>WCIL01000107.1:0-1045 GCA_033042175.1 Phycisphaera sp. RhM | reverse complement strand
GACGGGTGCGTCGACATCGACTCCAACCTCGTGGAAAACGCCATCCGCAGCCCGGCGATGAACCGCCGCAACGCGCTCTTCGCCGGCCACGACGAGGGTGGCCACAACTGGGCCCGCTTCGCCAGCCTGATCGGCACATGCAAGATGAACGGCGTCGAACCCTATGCCTACATGCGCGATCTCTTCACGAAGATGGCCAATGGCCATCTCGCGCGCGACATCGACGCCCTTATGCCGTGGGCCTACGTTCAGCAGGACAAGGATGCATAAGGACCTCGTCTCGTAGTCCCTGACGAGCTACCAACCGCCCTCAACTTTATCCCATCCCGACGCCGCGCAAGTGCAAAATCAATGGGGCGTGGCCGCCGCTTACCTTAAACCCATGTTCTCCGTTGAGTAGATTCAAGGTATTACGTGACGGATAACACCATCGAGCCGGACCCTCGATTGAGCGAAGTATCGAAGCCATATTCTCTATTCTACGATGGGCCGAGTTTGGCCAAGAGAACCGATCGCTGCTTCTGAACTCCCATGTCAAAAGGCCACCCAACGCAATCAGTCCAAAGCCTATCAGTAAGTGTTTCAATGTTTTTCCTTCGCGCGAACTCGTACTGACGGCACTGCCAGCGTGTGCCATTTCAATTCCCCGCCCTAACGCTACCCCCAGCTGTAGGTTTTCGACAGTCGAAATTCCAGGCGGCACGGCATTCCTGGGAACTGGGTCCCCGCTGATCCCTTTGGACGGGGAAAGCCCTCTGCGAACGAAGAAGTTGATGCCCTTTCTGATTGGAACAACGACTGTCACAAATGCTGAGTTTTCCGAATTCGTCGCGGAAACAGACTATACAACGGATGCGGAACGGTTTGGCTGGTCGTTTGTATTTTGGAGTGACGTGGACCCGTCGATTGGGCCTTCTGAATCCGTCCAAGGCTCAGAGTGGTGGCGACGCATTGATGGCGCAAATTGGCGTGAAATTAACGGGCCGGGGTCTCGGGAAACCGCATTCCAGAGCGACCACCCTGTTGTTCATGTTTCTTGGCGTGA
>WCIL01000106.1:0-1259 GCA_033042175.1 Phycisphaera sp. RhM | reverse complement strand
CGAGGGCAACGCCTCAATCGGCGACGATGGCGATATCGGCCGTGTAAGCCGTGTCGGTCGGCAGATCGGTCCCCAGGCCCGAGACCATTTCCGCGTTGGGCCCGAAGAATGCCGTCGGCGCCGTGCCGTTGATCGTGCGCGGCACGCCGTCGATCGTCACCGTTCCGTCCACGTCCAGATTGAATGAAGTGCCGATGTTGGTCGCGCCGAATACCAGACTTCCTCCGACCGGCGATCCCGTGCCAGTCGGGTTATTGCTTGCATTCAGTGCCGTTTGAAAGAACCCGGTCCCGGTCCCGCTGATCGACGCTGGCGCACCGAAATTCGCGGTCAGGTTCGCCGTGCCCACGACGCCGGTGCTAGAGGTACCAAAGTCGTCGGCCACGATTACGACGCCCTGGTATGTCGCTCCCGGGGCCGCCGGCAGCGCCGGGGTTTGCGCCAGTGGCTGAAGCTGCGTTGTCAGGCGATCCGCTTCGTTGACCAGATTGACGAATTCCGGCGTGAATCCGAACTGGGTTCCGCCTCCGCAGGCAGAGAGCGACAAGGCAGCAAAGGCAAGAAGAGCGGCGGATGATCGCATCATGAAACGAGCTCCCAGGCAACGCCCCCAACGCCAACAATTTCAGAAAGCGCCGCGAAGGCAAGTCATTTCCGTAAACTCAGCATGTTGCCGCCAGAGTGGAAGCTCAAGCCATCGGCGCCATGAAGAAACTCTCCCGAACGATCTTCCCATCCGCAACCTCGTACACAGCCACTTCCTTCGCCTTCCATCGCTGGCCGGTGTTTCTGTCCGTGGTGTCGATATCGAATATAACGCTGAAACTGTCGCCGTTAACGAACGGCCCTTCAAGCTCGGCACTGTGAACCTCGAAATTTCGGTTCCACCAATCGTGCTTCGCTTCAATTCCCGCGCGACCTTCGGTTACCGGGCTTTGCCCGTCTGGCGCCATCGGTTCCACCGATACGGCGTTTTCCGCGTACAACTCGTGCAACCCCTGCGCCTCGGTATGATTTCTACAATGCTCGCAAAGCTTTTCGGCGATTTCCCGGGTGTTCATGATCTTTCTCCTTTCGGTGTGTCCACTCGTCCGGCCTCAATCTTTTTGTTCACTCTTTGTTCTCAAAATGACATGCAATCCCCGACCCCGTCAATCCCGCAAATCGGAACGATTGCTTGTGCCCCTCAGGCCGACTATATGCCCGCCCATGCTGGACCGATCCTCAAATGCCGCCCCCCTCCCGCCGGAAATCGCCCG
>WCIL01000105.1:0-1204 GCA_033042175.1 Phycisphaera sp. RhM | reverse complement strand
CCCTCAATTGCGCAGAATGGTGAAATTCGACAGGCCGGCCGCCGAATTGGCGGGGTAGGTTTGTACGAGTTTCCGGACAATGTCCGCCTTGACCGTCTCGACAACTCGTCCGTCGTGTCCGAGCAACCCGCTGTCCCCATACTTGAAGGATCCAGGGCGAGTGTCCACCAGGGATTTGTTGAGCGGTCCAATGTCAACGGCGTGGGCGAGATTACCGACCTGATCACCGTATCGAGAGCATTTGAAGCCGTCACGGAGATGATCAAGAAAGTAAACGACGCCAGACGAGATGCGATCAGAGACATTGGCGGAGTTTCGTGAGCATTCCGAATTGAACGATCCATCAATTCAGGCACAAGACCGATCGGCTGTAGCCGGCATCAGCCGACCGCCGCACACCGGCGCGGAACGTCTCGACCGACTGGCAGCCACACTCGACGCTGCGCGGCAAAGCAGTTGCATCAAAGCCAGTGGCAAGATTTGCAGCATCGAGGCTTCGCAGGTTTTTGCCACCGGGCTTTCAACAATTGCCCAGCTTGGTGATCATGTTGAAATTGGCAGCAATGACGCCATCACGCTTGGAGAAATCGTATCGATCCAGCCGCAGCGGGTGACGATCAAACTTTTCGGCGATGAATTGCCCTGCAAGATCGGGGCACGGGTTGTCGTGCGCGGGCAGCACCTGATCTATCCCGATCAAAGCTGGAAGGGCCGCATCATTGATGCGTTTGCAAAACCGATTGACGAATTGGGCGTCCTGCAAAACGGATCACGCGCCCTGCCGGTGAAGGCAGCTTCTCCACCGCCCCTGAGACGTAATCGGGTGGGGAAGATGGTAACGACCGGGATACTTGCTGTTGATCTGTTCACACCGGTATGCGCAGGCCAGAGGATGGGATTGTTTGCCGGATCAGGTGTCGGCAAGTCTACGCTCATGTCGATGTTTTCCAAAACGGACGGGTTCGACACGATTGTCGTCGTCCTGGTTGGCGAACGTGGACGGGAGGTACGCGAGTTCATAGAAGATGCATTGGGGGACAATCTGCAACGAACTGTCGTCGTTGTTGCGACAAGCGATGAAAGCGCTTTGCGCCGACGGTTGGCGCCGCGTACAGCCATGACAATTGCAGAGTATTTCAGCAGCACCAACCAGAGTGTCCTGCTGATTGTGGACTCTATCACCAGGTATGCTCATGCCTGCCGT
>WCIL01000104.1:0-1383 GCA_033042175.1 Phycisphaera sp. RhM | reverse complement strand
AGCAAGTTCGATGATCTCACAGGTGCGGAAATCCAGGCCGGTACTCTCGATATCCAGAAACATACCGGTTCGAGTCCGGGAGCCGTCACTCTGCTCGATGCGTTCACCGAGTTTCAGCCGTCGTAGGACCCGAAAATCGCCTGTTGCCTCAAGTCGACGTACCAAGTCGTCAAGATCGCTATTTGGGTCGCTAATGGTCACGAATTGCCCCATATCAATCAATGCGCCGCGACGGTTCGTACTGCATGGCTCTTGGAACACGAAGCAGTGGCTTGTCGCTCTTGAGCGGGTCTTCGTCCGAGCCCCCCGCATCGTTCGGTTCTGGTAGCCATCGATCGTCGACGTAAAGCCAATCGACGAGAGCAGGCAATGGAGATGTTGGCGGCATCTCATAGCGTTCGAATTTGAAGGAATGGGTGCGCTTTCGAAGCCAAGTCGGATCGTCAGCAAACTCTTCGAGTACGCGTAGCGCTGCCAGCGTTTCGGCAATTGCTTTCAGGTACTCGGGCGACGGTTCCTCATCGGGGGAGGCGACGTTCAGTTCTGATCGCCAGATGGATTCGAGCTTCAACGCCTTGGCGACTTGACTTCGAGCCTCGGCAAAAGTCAGTGCCTTCCCAGCGACCGTCCTTGTCCGAAGCTGCCGCTGCTTATTGGGATAGGAGCCGTCGCCGCCCTGTCTGCCTTTCTCTGTGGCAAAGAAGAACGGGAGGTGCGCGATAAGCCGCAGAGAGCGATGTTGGTAGTGCGGTCGGGGGCGCTGATCGGTAGTTCGTAGCAGGTCGAGATCAGCAATGACCATTGCTGCCTCGGTTTCGCCGAGCGGACCGCTGTGGGAATCGCCGAGTTGGAAGATGCCCGGTGCCTTCGATCCATAGGGTGTTTTGATTCCGTCAGTTAGCTTCCAGCCATCGAGACCGACGAAACCGCTTTGACCGCACCCTGCATGTGGAACGACTGCATTGCAGAATGCGGTGACAAGCCCAGCGGCCAGATACTGATTTTGCCCGAATATATGATAGTCGGCCGAGCGCGTTGTCATGGCCGGGAGGATGATCAACGTTCGCTGAAGCGCTTTGCCTCTCAGTAGCGACTGGTTTGTATCGCCGGCAACTTTGACTGTATTTCGAAATGCGGTCCATCGTGCGAACTCGTAAATGTCTTTGCTGATATGCGCGAACATCGTTTCGCCACCCTTGCCGAGGCCGTACCGGTCTGCGAGTTCGTTGTTCTCCTCTATGATTCCAATAAAGTTAGCGCTGCTGGCATGTGGGAACATCTCCGAACAAACGAGTTCTAGTGAAAACGTCCCAAGCTTGAAGGGATCCGTCTCGTCTCTCAGCAACGGTTGCCATGGTTGATCGAAGGGTGGCCTGATCAGTT
>WCIL01000103.1:0-1210 GCA_033042175.1 Phycisphaera sp. RhM | reverse complement strand
AGAATTCGACGTATTCGAATACTTCTTCGAGGGGCAAGCACCGATCATTGCCGATCAGCCTGGCATCGAATTGCTGGAACTGACCGGAGCGATTCGTTTCGCTGACTACAGCACCGTGGGCACTAATGACGCCTGGTCAACCGGCCTGCGCTACTCGCCGGGCTTCGGTCTGACCCTTCGTGGAACCTTTGGTGAAGCAGTGCGTGCACCGAATATCAACGAGCTGTTCTCACCACAGCAGCCTGACACCTATGCATTCCAGGACGATCCTTGTTCTATCGACAACATCAACACTGGTACAGCAAACCGTCCGGGCAACTGTGCGGCGCTGGGCATTCCGGATGGCTACAATGTGAACGACTTCATCACCGCGGGTATTCCGGGTGTGACGGGCGGTAACCCTAACCTGAATCAGGAAGAGGCGACCACGTTCACAGCTGGTTTCGTCTACGAGCCTACTTTCGTAGACAATCTGACTTTCATCGTTGACTACTACTCAATTGAGATCGAAGGCGCGATCGATAGTCTGTCTCCCGAAGCTGTTTCCGAGCTTTGTGTTGACCTGCCGTCCATCGAGAACGAGTACTGCTCGCTGATTCAACGAGATCCGCAAGGTTTCATTACCTTCCACCAGTCCGGTCAGGTAAACCTGGCTGCGTTTGAGTTGGAGGGTGTGGACTTTGGTGTCGACTATGCCTTTGACCTGGCTGCTCTGGGTCTGGATAGCTGGGGTGGTCTGGACTTCAGCCTGCAGGGTACGCACCTGATTGGTTTCGATGAGTTTCAGGATCCGCTCGATGCGTCAGTTTTCGAAAGCCGTAAGGGCGAGTTCAGCTATCCCGAATGGATTGTTAACGCCCGCGCCAACTGGACGTTCGGTGATCTGACTCTTAGCTGGGCCGGTCGTTGGGAAGAAAGTCAGCTGCTGAATGGTATTTCCAACCAGCAGATCAATGCCAACCCGCTGTTTGTCGATCCTTCACAGACCGGCGATTCCTGGGTGCATGACTTCAACTTCAACTATTTGTTCAGCGACAAGATCAACGTGTACGGTGGTCTGAACAACGCCTTCGATCAGTCACCCTATCTGGGCTCGCTGTCTCGCCCGGCAGGTCCACGCGGTCGCTTTGGCTTCCTCGCAGTAAACTTCACCATCTAAAGGTGGAAGCACGCTGCCTTGTGCAGCGGCAAAAACAAGAAAGGCGCTCTT
>WCIL01000102.1:0-1405 GCA_033042175.1 Phycisphaera sp. RhM | reverse complement strand
GTTGCTCATCCTTGCCAGCGGTAATCCGATGCAAATACGGCGAACCATGAATTGCACGGGAGAACGGGAGTCGTGTTTAATGGTCTGCTTGCATGTCTTTCGCCCGTTCCCCGTGAATTCTGCCGTTATCTGTATCTGTCGCTATTGCGCTCGACCGAATTGGAACTCGCCATTGATTCGCAACACTCCGCCAAATACGAAGCAACTTGCTGTCACTGGGATGCTCGTCCTCGCAGCTGGTCTTGCATTTGAAGCAATGGACGGATTCACCAGCGGATACATTCGCGAAGACGCCTTGATTCTAGGTTCATTTGCGATTGCCAGTTCATTTGTACTTTGGCTGACCGAGATGATGCACGTCCCTACGATCGGACGAATCGTGATCAGGATGATATTCGTCGTAGCGGTCATTTTCTGGGTGTATGTGGCTATCGCAATACTGCGATCAGGCCTTTCACCAGTGATCGGCATTCCATTAGCTTTAGGTCTGTCAGCGATGCTTTACCCAATTTGGCTTGTGACTTGGTTTCCAACATTCAACTCGGAAATGCGTCCGGAGAGTCCACAAGCTGAGGGCGGTGGCACGCAGTCGTACACCGCGGACAGATAACCATGCCGTCAACCGGAGCGGCCGACAACGTCGTTTTTGAAATCAAAGTCTATGGCGGCCGCCCGGTTACGGTTGTCGTTACCCGACTGAAAACCACGCGGACGTATGGCTCGATCTCAGAACGCAACATTTCGCGGAGACGAGCCCGAATCACTTGGTGACCGAATACGCGGCGAGTCAATTGCTCGGCAAATTGCTCATGGACTTGCTGCACACGGTTGGTCAATCGGTGAGATTGACGACTGGCGGGACGCTGGTTTCTTGATTCCGCTCGTTCACAAAAACGCACATATCGACATCGTTGTTACTCATTTCCAAGGCGATGATCGACGATGGATACTCCAAATTGCACCAGCGGAATATCCCGGTTGGATTCGTCGATTCTTCGGCTCGGCTGTTGTGGTTGCGACACCGGCACAGGTCCAGGATGTTGCGACTGACACCCACGCCATACTCGTTGATGCAGGCTGCTCAGAATTTCTTTGGTGTTGGGATGATTTCGCGGACGGCGACGACTGCGATTGTGAACCAATGCCGGATCGTCGAGAATGATGGATCGTTCAACCGGCAAACGTCGCCCAAATCGGGTAACAATCGCGTGCACCGGAGTACGCGAGTCGGGCGGTTTTGAAGTGGAAAATCTTTTGCGCGTACCCGGTGACGCGTGACGTTATGCCCTTCTGATGAGCGTTCGGTTCAGCATGCGAGACTTGCTGACCAATCCGCCGTGTCAAGTTCTTACGAAACGTCCACTGCAGTAGGATGCACATGACAGTCCCGAAGATAATGGCCTTA
>WCIL01000101.1:0-1586 GCA_033042175.1 Phycisphaera sp. RhM | reverse complement strand
TGTCTTGCCTCTCATGGAATTGGAATTTTGCCTCCGGTGAGTTAATTTCACCACTTGAGGAGGATTCCGATGACCCGAAAACGCCGTTCCTTTACCGCAGCCCAGAAAGCTGAAGCGGTCCGCAAGCATCTCAAGGACCACATCCCCGTCTCGCAGATCGCTGACGAGATGAAAGTCCAGCCGACCATGATCCACAACTGGGTCAACACAGCACTCTCACAGGTTGAGCATGCGTTTGAGACGCCGCGGTCGGCCAAAGCCCGTTCGTCCAAGCAAGACGAGCAACTGCAAGCACTGCGGCAAAAACTCGATGCCAAGAACGAAGTGATCGCCGAGCTGATGGAGGAGAACATCCGCTCAAAAAAAGAAAGTGGGGAGCTCTAACCGGTCGCTGGGTTCCTCACGATACAAGAGACCAGATAGTCGACTATGTCGATTACTGGAAAGACCGCGCCGAGTTGCCGGCCAGCCAATTGCTCGGCTGGATGGGCTTGGCCGCTAACAAGTTTCATCAATGGAAACGGCGATACGGACACGCCAACAATCACAACGGGAAGATTCCACGTGATTGGTGGCTGCAGGATTGGGAACGCTCGGCAATCATCGACTTTCATGACCGCAATCCGCTGGAGGGCTACCGGCGGTTGACCTTCATGATGCTGGACGAGGACGTCGTCGCGGTGAGCCCCTCGACGGTCTACCGCGTACTCAGAGCGGCCGGCCGGCTGGATCGCAAGTCGCCGAGTTCATCGGCGAAAGGAAATGGCTTCAAACAGCCGAAAAAACCGCATTCACACTGGCATGTCGACATCTCGTACATCAACGTCGGTGGAACGTTCTACTTCTTGATCAGCGTGCTCGATGGGTTCAGTCGCTACATCGTTCACTTTGATCTTCGCAAGTCGATGACCGAAGTAGACGTCGAGATTGTTTGCCAAGCGGCGCTTGAGAAACACCCAGGCGTCAAGCCACGAATCATCAGCGACAACGGACCACAATTCATCTCCAAAGATTTCAAAGCGTTCGTTCGTTTCAGTGAAATGACACACGTGACGACGAGCCCATACTACCCTCAAAGCAACGGAAAGCTCGAGCGATTCCACGGCACGATCAAAAAGGAATGCATTCGCCCGAATTGCCCGCGCAACTACGAGGAAGCGCTTCGACAGATTTCCGGGTACGT
This sequence comes from Phycisphaera sp. RhM, assembly GCA_033042175.1. GTDB lineage: Bacteria > Planctomycetota > Planctomycetia > Pirellulales > Pirellulaceae > Stieleria. The sequence continues at coordinate 403 of WCIL01000101.1, read as the reverse complement.
CAAGCATTACAACGAAGTCCGCTTGCACAGTGCAATCGGATACATCACACCAGCGGACTGCCTGTGTGGACTGACCGCAGAGATTCATGCCGAACGTGACCGCAAGCTTGAGGAGGCGCGTTTGCGGCGCCGGCAAGAATCCAACCAATCACTTGCAATGGCGAGTTGATGTGAGACACTACGAAGACTTGGTCGGAGGATAGAGCTCTGGTGAGGACCAACTCGAGCACCGTGCCAAGTCAAACATCGAAGGGTGGCGGTGTCTCATGATGCCGCCCTCTTCCCTTCGATGTTTGCTCAATGCGAAAAACCTTCGGGCACGATGCCCGATCTTACCGGCAGGACGCCGCCACACTGTTCAACTCGCCGGACCGCAAATTCCAATTTCCGTTGAACCAAGACA
>WCIL01000100.1:0-1603 GCA_033042175.1 Phycisphaera sp. RhM | reverse complement strand
TTCTGATGACCGCCGAGTCTCGCCAGTGCATAGAAGAAATCGTGAATTGACCAGTCGGGTTTGATTTGGCCATGTCGCCAAGCGCTCAGCACACTCACGTAGTCGCTGCAGATAACTTCGGTCGCTTTGCGTTTCTTTGCGTCCCAACGACGACTGGCATCACGCATTTGCAGCAGAGTCAACGCCACCACTGAAATCAAAGCGATCGCTGGCTGCAAACGTTCTTCGCTAGTGAATTGCGGGCTCTCAATGCTACATCCTGTTTTCATCCCTTTGTGATACTCTTCAATGATCCAGCGACATTCGTACCAACCGACAACCTGATAGGCAGCTTCAAAATCAAGTACGGGTTGGTTTGTAATCAAAAACCATTCCAGACGCTCTTCTCCGGCGGGCGGATCTTCTTCCCAGACTCGAACAACCCAGACGGCAAGCGGATCGTTGCCGTGTTCTCCTAGTTTCTTCGCGGGTGGTTTGATTTGAACCGGGGCAAATGAGACAGCCATCTTCGCCTCACGAGCCCGTCGATTGGCTGATTTCTTTTTGCCTTTGCGAACCCGTACTTTCTTGTCGACTTTGCTCGTTACCGATAACGTCCAGTGTCCTGCTGGCGGAAGGCTGGCAGCATAGTTGCGAAGGTAACAGGCTTGATCGCTACTGCCTTGATCGCCATGTCCAGGAATGATCGCCCGATTATGAGAGGCACGAATGACGAACCTACGGCCGCTGGCCAATTCATGTTCGAGGAACTCGAACGTGTCAGCTCCTCGATCACAAACATCAACGAGTTTCTCGCTGTTAGCCAGTGGATCGGCACCGCGCAACCACAATCGACTCTCTCGTGATTCACGCTTGCGTTTCTGAGCGGTCAGTTCGTCTTTGGGAGCATCCTCCCGATGGTGCAAAACCTGATTGCACAATCCAATTACTTGCCGTGTTTTCGGGTTCACGGCCAAGCTGTTTTGCGCGATGTACCCACGGCGATTGCCGTTGCCAATTTGGCCCATGTCATCGGAAAGTGACTTGTGATTGGTAAAATCCAGCTCGGTGGCATCATGAAGAATCAGGACTGGGCCTCTGATTTGCTTGATCTTGTGACAGGTTGCCTCACGATGAGATGCGAGAATTGCCTCATGCGTCACCTGGTCACGGTCCATCAACCGGTAGAAAGCCCTGAGGTCTTTGGGGCTATTGAATTTCTGTGGCAATGTTCCACTTGGTCGTCGAGCCATCGAGTCAGCGAGTTGTACGAGACGATTTGTTCTACGTTTGTCGCCGAGTTGAGCGTTGGCAAAGTTGACTTGTCCAAATGTCTGCAGGGGCAAAACCATGGGGGACCTTCCGTGATACGAGTGCTGGTAGCCATTCCGTCACCAGCAACCATCTCAACCCGCCGTCGCAAATCAATCGCAGCGTGTGTTCCACGCCACGGTTCCCACAGGGAAAAAACTCCAGGCATCGCCAAATTACCAGATCAACCTTACCAAGCTTGACTCATTTACAAAGATCAACAATTGGTTTCACAGCCGCGCCAACTCGACACATCCGCCGGCAAACAAAAAGATGTGGTCAAACCTAAGCGCTGCGCTGACCTCCGGCTACT
>WCIL01000099.1:0-1655 GCA_033042175.1 Phycisphaera sp. RhM | reverse complement strand
TTTGGGGTGAAAGGCGCCGCCGCCCTCGTACTGCCAGGCGCCGGTGACGGCGGCGATGGCGGGTCTGTTTCTCGATGACATCGCCGAGGTGATCGAGACTCGCGACTACCCGTACGAAACACCCGGTCGTCCGATGCCGCTCGGCCAGTCGATCCGCCAGTCGCTCGGCTTTTTACTGGTGGTGGGACTGGGAAACCTGTTCGCGCTGGTGCTGCTCCTGGTGCCGGGCATCAACCTTGCGGCGTTCTTCCTCGTCAACGGCTACCTGCTGGGGCGGGAATATTTCGAGTTCGCGGCAATGCGGTTCATGTCGCCTGCTGACGCCAAGCGGCTGAGATCCCGCAACTCGACAACGATCTTTTTCGCCGGCCTGATCATCGCCGCATTCCTGTCGGTGCCGCTGCTCAACCTGCTGACCCCGATGTTCGCCGCCGGCATGATGGTGCATCTGCACAAGATGATCGCAGCGAAGGCGGGCGGCGACTGGTAAATCCGGGGTCAGGGGCGATTGGGACAAGAGAACGGTTCACCGCTTTGAGCGGAAAAACGATGCTTGTTGCCGCGCAAAGGAATGTGCCCTTTGCAGATGAAACGCCCGGATCGATCCACCACACCGGCGACAAGCGGCGCAATCGCGCGCTCCGAAGCAGGCTGGCCAAATGCCACGGCGCCCGACTCGTCCGGTGCGCTCGTGATGGCCGCCGATTTAAACGCTTGTTCGTTGACCACCATTAGTGCCAGATTCGAGAAAACTAAGTGCAGGAGGAGATGTTTGTGTTTCACGGCAAGGTACTGGTCGCCCAGGGGGGTGGTCCGACAGCGGTTATCAACCAGTCCATGGTTGGAGCGGTCCTGGAATCACGCAAGTTCCGCTCTGTCGAGCTGATCTACGGCGCCGTACACGGTGTGCGCGGGATCCTGGATGAGGATTTTTACGATCTCACCCAGGAAACAACCCACAATCTGGAAATGGTCGCCAATACGCCGTCTTCGGCGCTTGGCTCGACGCGCGACAAGCCGGATCTGAAATACTGCCAGGAAATCTTCAAGGTCCTTCGGGCGCACGAGATCGGTTACTTCTTTTACACGGGCGGCAACGATTCCTCGGATACCGTCCGCATCGTGAACGATGAAGCGCGCAAGGCGGGCTACGACCTGCGCTGCATCCACATTCCCAAAACCATCGACAACGACCTGGTCGAGAACGACCACACGCCGGGCTTTCCCTCGGCTGCGCGGTACGTGGCTCAAGCGTTCATGGGCGTCAATCTCGACAATGCGGCACTGCCTGGCATCTACATTGGCGTTGTGATGGGGCGCCATGCAGGCTTTCTCACCGCCGCCTCCGCGTTGGGCAAGAAATTCTCCGATGATGGTCCTCATCTCATCTACATGCCCGAGAGAACCTTCGAGATCGATCGGTTCCTCAGGGACGTCAAGCAGGTCTATGACCGGCTCGGGCGCTGCATCGTCGCCGTCAGTGAAGGCATCCATGACGGCTCGGGTCAACCGATCATCGCCAAACTGGCCAAAGAGACCGAACGTGATGCCCATGGCAATGTGCAATTGTCCGGAAGCGGTGCCCTGGCCGATTTGCTGACGCAGAAGGTCAAGGAGGAACTGCAAATCACCCGGGTCCGAGGTGATACGCTCGG
>WCIL01000098.1:0-1657 GCA_033042175.1 Phycisphaera sp. RhM | reverse complement strand
TCTTCGTAGAGCTTGCCCGTGACCAGTGTTTCGGAGTTGAAGGGCACATAACCGACGGAGCGACGCGCGCCATAGAAGTGGGACACAAATGTAAGACCATAGACGCAGCAGGCAGAGCCGGACAAAATGGTCGCAGTCCGCTTCATCCGCAGTCCGACCCGAAGCGACCCAAACGCGGGACACATGCTTTGTGGCTGATCGTGTGGACCTTTCGGATAGTCCTTTGCGAATTGGTCCAGCATTTCGGAATTGCCGGCCAGACGCGCGGCTTTTTCCATTTCAGAGCCAGAGTGACACCCAAGCCCATCCGCCAGCACAGGCGCATCGGGGACGTCGACCCGTGGTTCCCCACGGATGACCTCTACCTCTGCCGTCTCGTCGTATTTTGCTTCGTTCGTCACGATTTCTTCTTCTTTCGTTCCCAAGGTCGCTCCGGGGGCTAACCGTCACGCTTCGTCGTAAATCACTTCCAGAGACTCTGCTGGCGCTGCGTTCTTGCCGCGCATGTCGGTGTCTGTTGCCGGGCGGCGCTTCGCCAACGTTCAATCCCAGTTCGGCAAACAGCGCGCCCCACTGGGACTGGTCTGTTCCGACGATTTGGTAATTTGCGGATTTCTTCCGCAGGTCGTCATCTTGCGGGATCGACGCCAACACTGGGATCTTGACCGCTTCGGCAAAGGCTTGCGCTTCGCCCGATCCATCATCCTTGTTGATGACCAGACCAGCCACACCGACGTTCCCGCCAAGACGACGGAAATATTCCACGGCCGAGCACACGTTGTTTGCCACATAGAGAGACTGCAGATCGTTCGAGGCGACCAGGATCACCTTCTGCGCCATGTCGCGGGCAATCGGCAGGCCGAAGCCGCCGCAAACAACGTCGCCGAGGAAGTCGAGCAAGACGTAGTCGAAGTCCCAATCATGAAAGCCCAGTTTTTCAAGTAGCTCGAACCCGTGGATGATCCCACGACCGCCACATCCGCGACCCACTTCCGGGCCACCCAGTTCCATCGCGAAGACACCGCCACGCTTGAAGCAGACATCGCCGATCTTCACCTCTTCCCCGGCCAGTTTCTTCTTGGTCGAGGTCTCGATGATCGTCGGGCAGGCCTTGCCACCGAACAGGAGGCTGGTGGTGTCGGATTTCGGATCGCACCCGATCAGCAGAACGCGTTTGCCCTGCTCTGCCATCATGTGGCTGAGATTGGCCAGCGTGAAGGATTTGCCGATCCCACCTTTGCCGTAAATCGCAATGATCTGGGTTTTTTTGGTGGCTTCGGCAGGGATGACGTCTGCCAGGTCTTCATTGGCCTCGTCGCGCAGGCGCTGGTCGAAGTCTTTCAGATTTGGAACTTCATCTTTCACGAAGGCGTCTCCCAGTTAAGTATCATTTTCAGGCAGGACGGATCTTCGAACGCTGTACGATACGCGCCCGGAGCGTCCTGTGCTGCCGCTTGGTGTGTGATCAGTCCGTCAAGACTCAGCGCGCCACTTTCGACCAGCGTGCGTGTCGCCACGAGATCATCGCGCGCCCATTCGGCGGCTACACGAAAGCGTGCCTCTTTCATGAAGGCAGGCGGGAACGAGAATTGCAGAGGCTGGGTGTAAAACCCTGCAAGAACAATCTCGCCTCCCTTGCTGATCCGACCGATCAAAT
>WCIL01000097.1:0-1652 GCA_033042175.1 Phycisphaera sp. RhM | reverse complement strand
CGGGGGCCAGCCCCCGAACCCCCGGGATTTTTCCAGGCATGGCTCGGGTGTTCATAGATTCGTTGGACTGTATGTTTGCGATGTCCGGTGAAACGGAAGGTGGCTCTGCGGGGACGCAACCATCTGAGGGATAACCGGATCGAGGGTGCGTCATAGACGTTACTTCAGGAGCCCCTGGGCAATTCGCCTCAGGGGCTTCGTTTTTTGTTTCACGTTCTCGTTTGGGTGCGTTGATCCAAACCGCTGCTGGGATCTTTTCGGGTTGTGGGATGCCGTGCACGAAACGTTCGGGATTGTTCCGCCATGCTTCTTGAAGCGTTAGTTTTCGCCCTGCAATGATTTCATCGGCTTGGCCGTCGTGCAACGATGATGGAGTAAGCAACCCAATGCCGCTGTGATAATGCTCGTCGTTGTACCAGCCAAAGAAATCTCGACAGAACCCAATCGCATCTTCGTGGCATCCAAATCGCTTCGGGAATTCAGGACGGTACTTCATCGTTTTGAATTGGCTTTCCGAAAATGGATTGTCGTTGGAAACATGCGGTCGGCTGTGTGACTTGGTGACCCCCAGCGAACCAAGCAGCTGGGCCACCGAATGAGATGTCATCGATGGGCCACGATCGCTGTGAAGGATTAATTGTTCGGGCTGGACTTCTTGCTTTTCAATGGTTGTTTCAATGAGTTGCTTTGCCAGGTCGGCACTTTCGCGATGCGCCAGCATCCAACCGACCACGTAACGACTATAGATGTCCAGGATCACGTAAAGGTAGTAATAGGTCCAAGTCTCCGGACCCTTCAGCTTGGTGATGTCCCAAGACCAAACTTCATTGGGACCGGTCGCAAGCAATTCAGGCTTTTGGTAATTGGGGTGTTGCAGTTGGTTTCGCCGTTCGCGAGAGCTTTGATTCTCGGCGAGTACGCGATACATCGTCCGCACGCTGCACAGGTAGTCACCTTCGTCAAGCAATTTCGAGTACACCTGCCGCGGTGACTGATCTGCGAAACGTTCGCTGTTAAGCTGATCAAGCACCGCCTTTCGTTCTTCGGCTGACAGTGCGCGAGCGGGCGTCGGCCTCGGTTTGGATTGCCGATCGGGCTCGCGGCGACGGTAAAACGTCGCCCGCGAAACGCTTAACGCTCGGCACGCAGCGGCGACACCGACTCGCTTGCTGAGCCCTTGGACCGCTTTCAGTCTGTCTTCTCGTGTGATCGTGTCTGCATCATCTCCGAGACTTTTTTTTGGACGTCAATGATCAACTCCGCCTGGCGGAGTCGTTCTTTCAGGCGTTCGTTCTCGCGTCTCAGAGAAGCGTTCTCTTTTGCCGCTGACGGTTTTGCCGGTGACGCTGCTTTGCTGGACTTTTTCGATGATGGCAATGCTTCTTTCCGAATTTGACGGCGCCAGCGCTGAACCACTGACGAATAAAGACCCTCGCGACGAAGCAAGGCTCCGATCTCACCGGTCTGCGTACACGTTTCGGCCTCGATCGCAATGCGGCGTTTGTACTCCTCAGTAAAACGACGACGGGCTGCCTTCTCGACTACTTCAGGATTTTTCGAAATCTTTTTGTCGGCATTCTCGGTCATGTAAACTCTCCGTGCCCTCAACTTTGAAAAACTCAAAGTTGTCTCACTCATGTTGGCACTGAGGG
>WCIL01000096.1:0-1785 GCA_033042175.1 Phycisphaera sp. RhM | reverse complement strand
AATTCGTCCACCACCTGATCTTACTGGCGCAGCAAATGTCGGCAATGCGGGCTGCTATCGCAGCATGGCCGAGGGTTGGTCAAGGTCGGCAAAGGGCCGTCCTTGACGGAAGCCATGCGACGTGACGATCAAAATGCTGCGATCGATCTAATGGCCGCGAAGAGCCCAAACCACCTGGACCTGTCACGGTTTGATGCCGCTCCGGTTGCCCACTTAAGCGACCTTTCTTTCGAAGGCCAAGGGGCTTTTCCATCCCAATGCTGAATGCCTGCGGCGCGGATTGTAGAATCCGTTGATGTATTCAAAGATGGCCATCTCGGCATCGCGGCGCGTCCGCCAAGACCGTTGCCACAGAAGCTCAGCCTTGATCGTCTTGAAGAAGGTTTCGACTGCCGCGTTGTCGTAGCAATTTTCGGTTCCGCTCATCGATGCTCGGAAGCCATGTTCGCGCAGAATCCTCTGATAATCGTGAGAACAGTATTGGCTACCGCGATCCGTGTGGTGAATGCAGCCCTTGGGTGGCCGCCGCAACGCAATGGCCATGTTCAGCGCCCGGATCGCCAGATCATGTTTCATCCGATTGCTAACGGCCCAGCCGATGACACGCCGGGAATGCAGATCAAGGATGACCGCCAGATAGAGCCATCCTTCCTGTGTCCACACATAGCTGATGTCACCTGCCCATTTCTGGTTCGGTCGGTTGGCGCTGAAGTCCCGGTTCAACAGGTTCGGCGCGATGTTGAAGCTGTGGTTGCTGTCGGTCATTGCCTTGAACTTCTTGTTTCTTTTCACCGTAATGCTGTTCTGCCGCATCAAACGGCCAATGCGGCGATGTCCGACATCAAAGCCAAGTTCCTTCAGCTCTTCGGTCATGCGAGGCCTGCCGTAGCTGCCCAGAGACAGGCGGAACTGTTCGCGGATGTGGGCCAACATTACCATGTCCGCTCGCTGTCTCCGACTGGCCGGGCGGGAACGCCAGGCGCGGTAACCTCGCGGGCTAACGTCCATGATCTCGCACAACCGGTTCACTGGGATGACGCGACGGTGTTCTTCGACGAAGGCAAATCTCATTTGCTTCTCTCCGCAAAGAACACTGTGGCCTTTTTTAGAACATCCCTCTCCTCCCGGAGCATACGGTTCTCTTTCCGCAGCTCTGCGTTCTCGCGTTCGAGATCAGACTGGACGGTTGGCTTCTCGGGATTGCGCCGAGCCTTCTGGATCCAGCGGCTCAGTGTCGAAAAGCCGATGCCAAAATCGGCAGCCACTTGTTTACGCGGCAGCCCGCTTGTCAACGCTACGCGCACTGCTTCGGCGCGGAATTCCCGGGTTGGTTTCGATGCCATGTTGTCTCTCCTTTGTGGCAAAATACCAAGTCAAAGGAGCGGAACAATTCCGTGACAGGTCCAACCAACGTTGTTGCAGAAGGCGAATGTCGGCTTCTTTGAGCACAGTCAAAAAACATGGCAAACTAAACAAAGTTTTGCGAAGGTTTTTGCGTTGCCCGTCGACGAGCAGATTAGTTTGTGCCCATAAATTTGTAATTATGGTCTTGTCAGTATGCATACTCGCTCTTGGGAAACTCATCTAGGGTCAGGACCCATTGATTTCCGTCCTGTGGCGTGATTCACGGCTCAAAAACGAGCGGTGAACATGTCTGGTCTTTTCTGGCTTACGGACGCGCAGATGGCGCGTCTTGAACCCTTCTTCCCGAAGTCCCATGGCAAACCCCGCGTCGATGACCGACGTGTGTTGAGTGGGATTATCTTCATTAACCGCAATGGGTTG
>WCIL01000095.1:0-1793 GCA_033042175.1 Phycisphaera sp. RhM | reverse complement strand
ACCGGTCTTGCTGAGGCATGGTTCGACGAAATACATCCTGACAGACAACGTCCTCGAGTTCGCTGCTGAAGGAACGCACGAATGGTTGCAAAGAGGTGGCACCAAGCCGATCCGAATCTATCCAGGATCGCCATGGGATATCCGCGCACTTGAATTGCTCGCGCGCCGTGTTGGCCAAAGGTTCACGTCGCGGATGCGCAAGGAGATGGTCCTCCAGTCGTCCCTGGAGTTGGAAAGCCGCGTGGATCGCAGGGGCATGGGGAAAGCGGCATGGAGCACCCGCATGGCAAGGGGCGAGTGAATTTATGAGGGCGGTCAAGGCAAGCCAGTCGAAGGTTGCCACAAATTTGAGTTTGGTGGAGGTTTGAACTGGGGACGGTCATCGTAAGCGAGTTGCAAACGACTTGATGCCGACCATACTACCGCAAGTTCGGAAGTCTTGCGCCATTTCATAGATAGGCACTAGCCTTGGCGCTGCTTGGCGCTGAAAACCGTTTTGCTTTCTGGCAGTTTCTTTGTTTAGGACGTTCAGGTGACAAGCGCCATGAGCTGACGATAATCAGTAACTACGTCATAATGCACTCGGTCCTTAGCTACCTGCCGACTGATCTCATCGAAAAACTTCTTGGCACACTCGATCTTTGTGTTTTCGATCTGGCGCAGCTTCATTGATGACATTGTTCCCTTAGTTTCAGCTACAAAGTAGATGTGCCGAACGCTGCCGGCTCTGAAAGATATTGCCCAATCGGGCTTGTAGTCCCCGACCGGCGTTGGAATCAGGAAGCCGCGTGGCAGCTTGGCGTAGACAACGACCTCGCTGCTTGTATCCAGCTCCTTCACGAAATCTCTTTCGACGTCGGAATCGGTGATCGCATAATCGTACACGTGGTTCTTGAGTTTCGCCGTGGCTCGGGAGAAATCCTGGCCAGTCTGGTTCGCCGTGAAGATGTCAACATCGTACCGCTCGTCGACCTCGTCGTAGGCCAGACGCTCGATCACCATGGCGGCCTTCTGCTCGGCGATGATGCGCGATGCCTCGGCGATGAAGTGCTCCGAGTTCTTCGTGAATTGTTCGAAAACCGCCGGTGTGATCTGGCCGAGGATGTTCGCTGCTGTGTCTCGGGTCAGTTGCGCGTTGTCGGCCACCTTTCCCACAAGATCATACTTCACGAGGGAATGGATCGATTCACCATGTTCGGTCGTGGTACGTGTGAGCGCGAAGCCGTCGCCATTCCGTAGCTAAAGGCCGCTTTCCCGTCGTGCTTTAGGTATGAAGAACTCCCGACGTTCCTTCCTGAGGTGGTCGGTAGGCGACGCCACAATTACATCTGTCACATTGGTTCTTGGCGGGTCGTACGAAGTGTTCCCTGGTTCAATGAACCTGCGAGAACCGAAACGTGTTGAGTAGACCGTGAATATTTACTGGATAAAAAGCGGTCTGCTTGCCAAAAATCAATGACTTGGCTGCGGAATTCGTTGTTTACACCGAAGATGTCGGGAGTTCGAGTCTCTCATCACCCACCAGAATTTTCCTCCATGTGTCGAGTGCTTTGCGACCGGTTGTTGATGTGGGTGCAACAGGTGTCCCAGCGTGTGTGTGCGGCATGGTTGCCCGTGTCGGCGATGCATTTTTCGATCCGGGTTCCGGTTACTTGCGTCGTTGCGCCTTCGACGCCAGTATTCGTGGCACCGTGCATGCGTCAGAGGGTCTTCCGCAATTCCGACACGATCGAATTCCGAATACAGTCTTCCGGAAAATGGAACGCGAAACGTGACGCGCCGCTATTTTCTGG
>WCIL01000094.1:0-1804 GCA_033042175.1 Phycisphaera sp. RhM | reverse complement strand
TCGCTCGTATGTTGAAAACACCAGGCCGAATGACGTCAAATATCGGTCTGGGTTGTTCGTGAGGAGCGTTCACCGGTCGCTGTGGCTATGACCACTTGCGTTAGATTGCTCCCTCCGAGCTTTGCATGAGTTTTCGTTACATCTTGGCACTTGATGCCTCATCACGAGCGTTGCCTGCAAAGCTAACCCAGGAGGAGACTCACGACAATCATTTTTGACCTCTAACCAGCGGTTCGATCATGACGATATTGAAGAATTCTTTCATTGGTATCGGTGTCGATACAGCCAGATATGGGCACCACGTCTCGTTTCTGGATCAAGACAAACGCGTCGCCACCAAGGCCTTCCATTTCCAAGAAAACCAAACTGGCTATCAGCGGTTTCATCGGACGATCCGCCAACTCGCGGAGAAAAACCCAGACGCCACGATTCATGTGCGCATCGATGCCGCAGGCCAGTACGCTGAGAATCTGATCCAGTGGCTCAACCGGATCGAATTGCCGTTGGAAATCTCGCTCGGCCAGCCGGCCAAGAACAAGGCCTATCGAAAGGCCCATTTTGACAAACGAAAGGCCGACCCGGTCGAAAGCTTGGCGTGTGCCAGATTTGCGGTCGTCGAGCGACCTCCGTCCGCGCCTCTGACACCTGCGGAGTTTTCTCAACTTCGCGATGTCGTCGCTCTCCTGGAGTCTTCGGCGAAGCAGCGAACGCGATTGGTCAATCAGCTTCACAACCTGCTGGCCAGGGTGTTTCCCGAACTTGCCACGATCACCGGTGACATCGCCGCTTCGTGGGTTCTGGCATTGCTGCTGAAGTACCCGACTGCAGAACGCGTGGCAGCGGCAAGGTCCAGTTCGCTTTTGAAGATTCCGCACATCGATGAGAAAAAGGCCGCAAAACTCGCTGCGGCAGCGAAATCTTCGACCGGCTCGGCCCGCGGGGAAGTGATCGAAGAATTGGTCAAACAGAAGGTTCGTGCGATCCAAGACGAACAAGCTCAAGGCAAAAAACTTCACAAGCTCCTCGAGAAGGCGTTTGCGGCGTTACCGGCAGGTCCTCATCATCGACTGCTGACGATTCCCGGCATCGGATTGCAAACGGCCGCCGCACTGGTTGCCAAGATGATTTCGATCACCCGGTTTGAATCGGCGTCGAGGTTGATCGGCTACTTCGCCGTGTTCCCAGAAGAGGTCGATGTTTCGGGAACCGACAAACAGGGACGGCCCAAGGTTGGCACGCAGATGCGAATGAGCCGCAAGGGCAACGATCAGGTTCGGCGTCTGCTCTACACTGCGGCCCAGTGCGCGTCGCAGCACAACCCGGCCGTCAAAGCGGTGTTCGCTCGCCAGATGGCCAAAGGCAAAGCGTACAACGTGGCGATGGGCCATTGCATGGCCAAATTGTTGCGACAGGTCTACGCGGTCTGGCAAGGCGATTGCGACTTCGACCCGAACTACGAAACCGCGCCGAAAGGTCCTGTTGCGTCCGAATCGGAGAAAGATTCACAGCAGGCGCAAGAGAAAAGCCGTGGGCCACAAAGCGGTCTTGCCGCCAAGGAGAGTGGTCACCACGACTCCCCTGAGTGTAGCGAACAGGAAACCGAAAAACAAACCTCCAAAAACACCGAGGGAGGAGCCCCTTCCGTCTCGCCGGCGCGTCGGCCTGACACAGGCTCGGCCCAGGTTGACGCGCCGGCGGGGCGGAAGGGGCGGCCCCATTCTGTTGAGCCTAAGCCGAGGTCAGCTCCACCCAAAAAAAGCACGCGTCATCACGCTCAACGCACTTGACATTAAACGTTACATCT
>WCIL01000093.1:0-1843 GCA_033042175.1 Phycisphaera sp. RhM | reverse complement strand
CACGTGCCGTTGGTTTTGGTCGGATCGTTTTTTTGGGAATTTGGCCAGTTTGTTGGTGCAGGCTGGCGCGAAGGAAAGGGAGTCGACATGGATATGCTCCTCAGTTGAATGAGCACTTCCAATGACAAGGGGAATCATCGACAGACTATTCCCCCAATCATCGACGGTTCATCGACGGAGCAGTTGTGCGCTCGGGATAAGTCGAAGAAAATTCAGGTGGTCTTCAACCCCCACCAAGATTTACCAAGGTCTTCGATGTAGCCTTGGAACACTGGCCACCGTTTTTTTCCGAGCATCTGCTGAATTCCTGTGGACTTCGAGCCGGCGATGAGATCGCGGGTCTTGACTCCGGGTAATCCCTTTTTCTTGGCGTCTATCAGTAGCCGAAAACAGTGGACCTGCTGTTCACTGAACAAAGGCAACTCAGTTTTTCCGGGCACGTAAAGCGTTCCAGATTCTCCATCGGCGTTTTCAACGAGTGTCAGGGTGCTGCCACCGAGCGCGAGTCCGAGATTGGAACGGAAAAAAGTCTCGACGAAGCTACTATCGAGGCATGCAAACCCGGCAGAGCCATCTGGAGCCCGTGGAAGCGTCATGATGAGGTTGGCAGCGATGCAATTCCAGTTGGGGTCCTTCCCGCAGAACACGATGCCGGGCCCCGCACCGGACCGCATACGCAGGTGGACCTCAGCGTCGACAAACCATTTTTTGTCGCTCAAACCGCGGGCGAGGTAGCAGGGAACATCTTTCCCATCGATGGACATGCTCCCGATGAAGAAAAGCCTCGATGTGATTTCCTGCTTCCCTTGAATTGACAGCACGATCTGCAGGGCTTCGACGATCCGCTGCTCCAGCCACTCGCTGCTGATGGCAAAAAGCGTTCGATCTCTCGCGGATGGTATGTCTTCGTCATCGTTGTCATCGATCACGCTGTCGTCGACGCCCCTGCGCACGATCAGCTTGGCATCAAGGAGGCGGTCCGGGTCGCAGTTTCGTTCAGAAAAAAAGGTTGCGTGTACTGCGTCTTCACCAGTGTCATGCAGTTCCAGAAGCAATGGCAGAAAGTCGCCCAGTTCGCCTTCACTGAGGTCCCTGAATGGGTGCATGATTTTCCACTCGGTCAGCAGCGTTCGGCCAAACCGGCGCAGTTCCGGATCGGGATCGCTGAGCAGGCTGCAACGGTTGCGGTCCGAAATAGTGATCTCCAGCAAAGACGGAGGGTCAGGTTCTTGCCGCCGGTAGCGCACTGCGATGACAACTCGGGAAATCCCCGACGCACGCTGCAGTACGCGGGCGGGCGCCAAGTAGCTTTGGGCTGTTTTTTCGATCTCGTCGCTGAACGGGACAGAAAGACGAAGCCGTTGTTTCCATCTGGCGAGGCGCACCTCGATTTCGATGAGTGCGGTCTTGTCTACGAGAAAACCGGACACCGCAGGTGGATCCAGTGTGAACGTCCTGAAGAACTGAGACAGATCATAGTTCACCCACGTCAGTGGCTTCGTCGAAACATCGTGCCCCAGGACTTCGGTCGCAAAACACTCGGAAACCAGCGCGCGCTCTGGGGCTGTATCAGCGCAAATCTCGATTCGTTGCTCCGCAGGAGTGTAGATGAGCAAAACTTCCTTTTGTGGCCGCAGAAAGCGAAGGCGTCTGCCTCCATTGTCGAGATGTTCGGGAATGCCGGTGATGTCCTTTGGAATTCGGATAATTACAAGCACGGATGGCTTGTACGCCTCCGTCGCAGGGAGGTCGACGACGCTCATTCCACAATCTACGGAAAGCTTGAGTCGTAACCGAACAGCAGCGAGGAGTTTATCCTTCGGTATCGCGTTTGCTTCGACCG
>WCIL01000092.1:0-2167 GCA_033042175.1 Phycisphaera sp. RhM | reverse complement strand
GGCCCTCCGCTCTTTGGAGGCTGCCATCGGAAGATTCCAGGGTAAAGTAATTTGATGGAAATCAATTGGGGAAACCCCATGACGTTTGTCGTTTCACCGGAAGGTAAGACGAAGAAATTCACAACGATCGAGCAGGCTTGCTATTGGCTCCGCGAAAAGTGGCCGGTTGCCGACCAAAAAAGAGATTTTGCGCTCGCTCAAATCGATGCAGCAATGAATTGCCTGGTGACGGTTCGAACCGCCCGCAATTCTTTTCTAGTGGCTGCGAAATCTGCCGGGTTCAAGCAGGCACATGCGTGTGGCACTTCATCCGCAGCCTTTTGAGCAAGTGGACTCGCAAAAACCGCCGCAGTCCGATGCTGTAGGCAAGGAAAGCGAATGGCACATCCGGTGCTCCGGGACCCGGTATCTCCGGCCCAACGACCAAAACACGTAGACCAAGGAGATTGCGTCGTGACCAGGCATACAAAGACGACCTTGTTCAAGCCTCCCGCTCCTCGTGCGGAAACACTGATGGACAAGACCACCCGCGTTGTGCGGGAAATCCAGAAAGAGGAAACGGCGAAGTCGGATATCAAGACCGCACGCCTTCGCAAGGCCCGGCTTGAGAGAGAGGCCAGCGTCGCTGCTGAAGCTGATGCGGCCGCTCAAGTCACAAAGCGAAAGAAGTCGCGCACCAAGAAGGCCAGCTAGCTTGGGTCGTCCTTGATTGATTTTCGCAGTTTTGCGCCGAAATTCTTCCTCGGACAACCAGGCAAATTCAGACACTTCGGCTTTTCGACTGGGGACGGATGGCGGCCTCGATGCAGTCGATCTCAGCCGCCGACCCGATTTACCGCTGGCGCTGATGTGATTGATCGGAGCGGCCGACACCAAGTCCGTTTCCCGTTTGCCAGTCGGACCAATGGTTGCTCGGTGCCGCTTTCTCTAAGCTCCAATCTCTCAATGAGCTCCACGCCTTCAAAAAGGACGTGGAAAGTTAGAGAAACGGCCACCTTAAGTCATACTTATGGCTCATTAGGCTGCTCAGTATGACTGGCCAACACAGTGTGCGTTGGCAATGTGAAGCCGTCGACCAAAGTACCGTAGGCTTAGTAAACGAGTATGTTAGTGAGTGAGAGTTATGAAACTGGTAATGAGTATTGTTGTGGCGACTTTTGTCGCCAACGCTCCGGGAATTGCGTTCGCCGGCAGTGAAGCTCGGTGTAGCAATTTTCTTGGATTGAACTTCTGTCACAATTCCGGAAGTGCTCTAGCGAAGAGCGCGGCACGCAATGGCGGCGCATCGGAATCGAAGGCTTTCCAAAAGCAAAAGCAGCATTCGTCGGCGGGTGACACGCCTGACGCGAAACCCATCGCAAATACCGAGAAAGAAGATTTCGCAAAGGTCGCGAAGCAGGCCGAACGCGAGGCGAAGCAGGCCGCAAGGGACGCGAAGAAAGCCGAGCAGGCTGCCACGAAGGCGGCCAAGCAGGCTGAACGCGAAGCGAAGCAGGCCGCAAGGGACGCGAAGAAGGCCGAGCAGGCTGCTGCGAAGGCGGCAAAGCAGGCCGAACGTGAAGCGAAGCAGGCCGAGAAAGACGCAAAGAAAGCCAAGCTGGATGCCGTAAAGGCGGAGAAACAGACCGAACAGGAAGCAAAGAAAGACGAGCAAGCCGACGCAAAGGCGGAAAAGCAGGCCGAACACGACGAGAAGAAAGCCGAGGAAGCCACATCCAGCGCGGATAGTCACAGCAAGGGTGAAAAGAAGGCAGCCGGGCAAGAAGTCAAATCAAGTGAAACGACCGACGAGACTTCGCAGAGCGGGAGCGAAGTCGACTCAGACAGTTCGACAGATAAGTAGCCTCAATCAAACGTTGATAGTGGTTCGATGCGAAAGGCGGGAGTGAAGCTCCCGCCTCGAACCATTTCATGCAGGCAAATCATTTGGGACGCGACCATTGCCCGTCGAAGCCGGCTCAAGTCTTCGCAGTACAGGTTGGTTGATAACATTTCTCTATTTCAGCCCGTCCCACCGGGCATGACTTTCGCCAACGTAGCCTACCGCGGCACGAGCACGCCATCGACGACGTGGATAACACCGTTGGACTGATCGACATCGGCGATGGTGATGCGGCTTGCGTTGCCGCTTTCGTCGAAGATGTAGACACTGCCGCCTTTCACCTGC
>WCIL01000091.1:0-2328 GCA_033042175.1 Phycisphaera sp. RhM | reverse complement strand
CCGCTCTGCGTCAGCACGAACATTGACGGGCAGACCGACACGGCGTGCACCACGTTGGCGTGCACCAACTCGTTGATCGTCGTCTCGACAACGCCTCTCAACTGGTCCATGTCGTCGATCTCCCAGCGTGCCTCGCAGAGGTAGTTGGCGATAGCGTTGACATTCGTTGCTTCGTTGTCATCGAATGCCGACACGACGGCTTCTTGTATCGGTGTCATCGTCATCGGATCTCATGGAAAAAAATTCGGGCCAACCACGCCATGATTCAAAACGTGACTGACCCGAACAAAGACGCCAAGCAGCTACAAGCCGCCGGCAGGAGGTTGGTTAAGACGTGATGCCTTCCAAGATTTCAAACGCGCTGTCGTCCACGCTCACGAAGTCAAACCGGCTCGTGCACTTCACGTACACCTGATGCTTCTGGAATGCGTCTCCGGCTTCCGTGCTGAGTTCAACACGGATTCCCGTTCGCAGCCCCATATAGAATCGGGTGAAGTCGCCAATCACCAACTTGGCGAGCGGACACGCCGTCGTTTGCAGGAACCCAACATTGTCCAAGGTTGGCGGTCGGTTGAGCCAATTGCGTGCACTGGTCGAACCGTCGCCGCTCTCGATCTCCATCAAGTCGGCAAAAATCGTCGGGTGCATGATCGCGTTGGCCGGCTCGTGATTGTTCACACGAATGCGCGTTGCCGCTGCCGACACGTCCAACCAGTCGATCGCGCCAATCGAACCGGTCGAGTTGATACCGGCAGTGCCGAGCAAACCGACCGGCTTTGACGTGTAGCCCTGCAACCCGATTTGGTCGATTTGCTGGGCCATCGTCGCCGCCATCCACATCTGCAACTGTTCGGCAAGCAATGAAGCCGAGTCTTCCCACAATTCGCGACTGACCGCGGTAACGGCACCGATCGTCCGAGTGCTCAACTTGCGTTCGCCGATCACCACGTCAGAAAAAGTCAGCGCCTGATTCTCGCCTTTCAACTCGACCGACACGTCAGACTCGAGCGCCGGAATTGACATTGAGTCGCTTCCCATCGCGACGGTACGCACGCCGGCATTGGTCAGCACTGACTTGGCTCGTGCAAGATCGACCACTTCGGAAAGCAATTCGCTGCCGACCATGAAACCACCGGCGCTGCCGGTGCCCTCTTTCAGAGCGTTTCGAATCACCGTGGGGGTCGAGTCGGTCGGGCCAAACAAATGCGCCAGCACGGCGTGTCCGAATGCGTTGTCGCAGGGAGGTGCTACAACGTCGCTGAATCGGTCGCCCTTGCTGAGGATTGCGAACCGCTCGCCACGACTGTTCGTCTGCCATCGCGCCTTGCCGTGACCGACACTTCGGGTTCCAAATTGGTTGTCGTCTCCGATTCGGATCTCACCGGATTGCACCCGGCGCACCACTTCGGCAGCTTGAGCAGCTTCCCGCTTTTCGGCTCGGTCGAGTTGATCTCTCAAGTCGTCGATTTCGCCTCTCACGTAGCCGCGTTCGCCAGGCTTCCCCTTTCCCAACATGCGGTCAAACTCTTGTTGTTCTTTCGCCGTCAGTTCACGGTCTTCAGCCTCGGCAAGGGCGACCACCGCTTCGGCTTCGCCTTTCACGTGCTCGATTTCTTGGCGAAGGTCTGTCGTATTCCACCGATCATATTTTGTTGCGTTCAACATTGGCTTTTGTCTCCTAAGCGACTAGATACGCATAACGGTTTCTGCACCCATCGTCGCCGCCGTCGTCGGTGCGACTTCTCCCTCAGTCAAGATTGCGATTGCGCTGGCAAACGTACCCGTTGAGCCATCGCCCGCAGTCGCTACCAGATCCCAGTAGCGTTTGTTCCCGACCTTCAGGTCAACTTGAAAGACGATCAACGAATTGTCGTCAGTGCCGCTCGGCAGCGCTGCCGTCGCACCGAATGCATCGGTGTCGCCGTCAACGTCCAGACCGTCAACGTCAGCGAATCCACTGCCGCTCGTGTTCGATGACTGCAACTTGAGCGCCGCTATCGCGATGTCCGTTGCGCCGACGTGGACAACGACTGTCAGATAGTCGTAGCCCAATGTGTCGATCTCGTTGGTCGTCCAAGACGCATTGTCAACGATTGCGGCCGGCGCGATGACCGGGAGAAACTTGGCATTGTTGAGATTGTCAATCATCCTAAAACCTCAGGCATCGACGGATTGTGATTTCGAAACATTCGGGTCTGCGTCCGCGATGTGACAATCGAAAGTTTTTCGGAGCCATACACGTTTGCGGAGTCCAAGTCGCAACGGTGCCGGAAAACGTCCGTCAGCAATCATTGCGGCCAATGTGTTGTGCGAGATATTGAGCTCTCG
>WCIL01000090.1:0-2397 GCA_033042175.1 Phycisphaera sp. RhM | reverse complement strand
GGTCGTCAGCGTTGAAATCGACAGGCGTCGGTTTGTCTTTCGTCAGCCGAGTCGACCGCGCACCCGTCAAACCGTGACATCAAATGCGAATCCCAGGCAACGGAGGTTCGATGACATCAAGTGGGCCAAATTCGAGCGCACCCGTCAGCAGCATGGACGATAGACGCCGGACCATCGCAGCCACGTTTACCGCCACGAACGGCAGAATTCACGGAGGACGGGCGATAGACTCGCAAGCAGACCGTTAAACACGACTCCCGTCCTGCCGTGCAATTCATGGTTCTGCCTCTTCCGTGCGGACTCGGGCGTGGGTGGACAGGAATCGCCACATCTCCCTATTGTGCCGTGTCGACCATTCATGTGCCAGTCTTGGGACCAGAATATACTCGACAGTGCATCCAGCGGAGCGATATCGATCAGCATTCGATTTCATGATCGGTGCAACCGAATCGTTGGCACCGGCCAATAGCATCATCGGAATTGAATCGTCACAATCGCCAAGTTCTCGAGGCCGCAATCCCGAGTGTGCGACAAACGCGGTAATCACCTCGGGTCTTGCGGTGGCCAAGACATGAGCGAACGAAGCGCCGTTTGACATTCCGGCAACGTAGATGCGATCGGTGGCAATGTCGTGTTCGGAAGCGACCTGAGCATACAAGTCGTCGAAGAACCGAACATCAGAGTTGGCATCGAGTTCGGCCGGATCGATGTTGACAGTTGACCACATCGAATTCATGGCAGCGGGATATACAATAATGAATCCGTTGTCCGCCGAAAGACGATCAAGTTGGGAGTATTTGGCCATCGAATCGGTAGAATCACCGATACCGTGAAAAGCAAATACAACCGGGACAGGCGAAGCCAAGTTGTACGG
Organism: Phycisphaera sp. RhM; assembly: GCA_033042175.1. Lineage (GTDB taxonomy): Bacteria > Planctomycetota > Planctomycetia > Pirellulales > Pirellulaceae > Stieleria. The sequence goes on along the minus strand of WCIL01000090.1, from coordinate 1,523 downwards.
AACCACGATGCGATACGTGCGAGCGCTGCCGTCCACGGTAAGTTCAAGGAGTTGAACGTCAGCATTGAGTGGTCGCGTGTGCAGAAGCCACCACACCAAAACGGCAATCAAACCGAGGGAGAGTATCCCAATCAGAAAACGTTTCACAAGTCGCTAGAGCATCCTCATCGGCAGAACGACAAAGGTAACGTGGCCGCCGCCAAATCGGCCACAACTCGAAACCGATGTGATCGGCGGCTCACGTTCACCGTTTTGTTCTGCCGTACTTGATGTTCCCGTTAGTTTCGCCAGCCTCGCAGTCAAAACACTTCGATTGAGTCGAAGATACTGTTGGCCAATGAGTTGAAGTAGTCGTCTGACGTCCCCGATGATTCAACATAAAAGCACAGCATCTTTCCGTTTTCGGCCGTGAGCAGGGCAGCAAGCCGACGGTCTTGCGGGCCATGAATCCCGGCGTACTTGCAGTAAAGGTAATCGCCCCCATTCACAATTTCTTCTGGTGTAAGAACTAGGTCGTCCGGCGAATCACAAACGTCGACTTCTGCCGACCGACGGATTCGGACGAACTCCGAGAACGACTCCGCGACGTCTGAGTGAGGCGTCTCTGGCGCATAGCGTCGCAGGGAAACCGTTACGCGCGAGGCCGCATCTGGGCATTCAAAGACAGATAATTGCATCGACGCATCGCTTTCGTCGCGGCACGCCCATTCGTCAGGCAGGACGAAAGAGAAGTCAGAATTGCTGTATTTCTTCATGGTGGAGCCCAAGGGCGATCTTCAGGCAGAACGAAACGGATCACGCGGTCGGTGCGGTAGATCAACCACTTCAAAAAACCCGACTCGCCGACTCGTCGTGCATCCGCTGGTTCTGACTCGTTCCTACTTCGACCGTTTGTTCACACGGAGGATGTACAAAGCCTCTCCGTCGTCAAGAATCTCGCTCATCAGTCCGGTCCTTAGAGAGATGGCTGCAATTCTAATCACACCAGTATCGATGTCGTGAGAGTTGTCAACCGATATCTGGCGCCATCCAGCATCTGTCGAGAATTGTCCAGCGAAGTAGGCGTTACGCCCCTTGGTCGAAATTTCGGTTCGCACTAGATCCCGTTCATCCGCAGAACCGTACGGAAGACGGAGTTGGTCGTAGCGAATCGAAATGTCGTCGCCCGAATGTCGACGCTTAATTGAATTCTCAAGTTTGGCAATGCGGCGGGTGAGATCGGACAGTTGGCGTTTGATTTCGGTAAGCTCCTCCTGATGTTGATGCGGTGGTTCCGCGGCACTCGACGAAATGGCGATTAGGCAGACGAGCGAGCAAGCAACAAATCGATACATTACGAATCCCTCCAAAGAGTCAAAAGTCGAAACAGTACTGGTTTGTGTCAGAACGGCAGTGGTCACCTCGCACACGGGCCTCTACGATTGAGATGGCGTGAGCGTGATGACCGAATCGGGGTGGAAGTTTGTGTATCGCAACAATGAGTGTGCTGGGGTGCATCGCCGGGTTCGTGGCGCCGGTCGGCA
>WCIL01000089.1:0-2490 GCA_033042175.1 Phycisphaera sp. RhM | reverse complement strand
ATACGGGATGAATTGGGTCTCTCGGAGGTGCATGCAGCCAATCCGATGCAGGCCGCAATGGCATCGGGCGCGACTTTCAGCGTCGCCGCGGCCATTCCGGTACTTGCCGCATACCTTGCGCCGGCTACTGCGATTATCCCGACGGTATTATTTGTCACGGTGATTGCATTGGCGATCCTCGGCGCGCTCGGAGCCAAGGCCGGGGCCGCGCCGATGCCGCCCGCGATAATGCGCGTCGTCGGGTGGGGCGTTTTCGCGATGGCCGTGACGGCCGCAGTCGGCTGGTTGTTTGGCGTGAGTGTCTGACGGATGCACCTGCGGCTCGGTTCTTGGGTCTGGCCATTGAGTTGTTAGGGACGGGTCAAACGCCGTGTCTATGTTAAAGGGCGCGCGTCAAGCTCCGTGCCATAACGACCCGTCCGGCCCCGCCCCGCGCAATGCAATCGGTGTAGATCGACCAATGCCCCGTTTGGGGCCGATGAATTTTCATTGCAGAATTGATTTGGATCAATGGTGCAAATCCAAACTCAACCTATGCAACTCCAAGGCTGGAATTTCCCAGATACGTGATTCCCGGATTTGGAGGGTATGGAATGATTTCCGTAAACCAAGTCGATAATCGAAAAACCGACGGCAACAAAGAGCAACTTGGAGAGCAGCTATTGGCATGCCGATCGGCTTTCCTCGGCTACCTGATCAAACGCTTGGGAAATCGCACCGATGCCGAGGACGTGCTTCAGGATTTCTGTGTTCGAGTTTTATCGCGAACCAACCAATTGCGAGACGCAGAGCGGATGGATGCCTGGCTCTACGCGGTGCTGCGTTCCGCATTGAACGATCATTTTCGCAAGGTTGGACGGAGGCGCCGTCTGAATGAAGCAGTTGCGCAGGAATTGACGACTGCAGAACAATACGATGAAAGCCTCGAGAATGAGCGGAGTGTTTGTCATTGCCTGCCTCATCTGGTGACCGAACTTCGACCTTCGGATGCTGCTTTGATTCAACGCATTGATCTTGATGGAGAGGATCGGTTTGAGGTGGCATCTTCCTTCAATATCCGATCAGGTACGCTGAATGTGCGTCTGCACAGGGCACGCGCAGCACTTCGTGAAAGCCTTCTCAAGCACTGCGGTTGCTGCTGTGAAAACGGCTTCGACGATTGCTCCTGCCCGCCGCATGGCTGTTCGTCCACTTCCAAAATCACAAATCTCGGTGATTGCTGCGGCGACGAATGTTCGATCCACCCAGTGTAATGGTCTTGGCCCTGCGAGCGTCACCTCCCTAAACGCCGTGCAAAGGTTGTGGGCTGAGAGAGCAAGAAAATGGCCAACGAAAAAACAGGGTGTTCCCAATTGGTGGTCGACGAGACCAAGTATGGAGCAGAATTCCAAAGACTGGTCGACGCACTGTTCTGCGCCTGCTTGTCTGATCTGGACGTACCTGAAAAGACCTTACGCCGGGACTTGTTTCGCATGGTCGATCTGGAAGGACTTGAGCTCTCCAAAGCTGCCGAAGCGCTAGGGATTTCGAGTGCGGAGGCCAGAGACCTGCAAGAGAAGACCAGACGCGAAATCGCAATTCTGCTGGTCTTGGGGCTCGGCACATTCGAGCACGCGGACGTGAATGACCCTAACGCGGTGCCGGGCTGCCGCTGTGGCAATCAAGGCAAGGAGACAGACTGAAGGACTTGAACGTGGCGGGTAGTGTGCAAAACCAAGTAAGATGCTCGAGCACCTTACATTTCGGCCGGTTGGACTTTGACTTCAGAATCGAGCAGCTTCTTGATCTCATCATTTGCGCGTCGGGTGGCCACGGCCCCTGCAGCAATGCAGTGACGCTTCAACCGGAATTCAAGAGTGCCGATTGTTTGGGTGAATGCGGGCCGAATAACAAGGTCGGCCTGTGCGAAACGCAGCCTTGCGTGTTCGTACTGGCAGACTTCAATGGAGCGCATCATCGCCTGCAAACCGTTTTTGGGACCGGTGGTGTTTTCGCGCTGGCTGGGATCGACGGCGATTACAGCTTCGACGCCGGCGGCTCTTGCCACATCGACAGGCGCGATGTCCGCGTAGGCCCCATCCATGAGTATGTGATCCGCATGCACAAGGGGCGGCAAAATTCCGGCCAATGCGGCGCTCGAATAAACGCAATCCGTCGCTCGCCCCTCGTCGAATACCACGCGTCGACCCGACAGCATGTCCGTCGCACAAACAAAAATCGGAATCCGACCGTCCTGCAGGTTCTTGCCCTTGGTCAGATCGGTCAAGACATTGCGGCCCCAGGTTTCGGTGCGTGCTCCAACGCCCCAGCCGAAGTACATGTCCCTGGCGGCAAGGGGCGCAATCCGGAGGCCCCTCAGCCTTGCCGCGAGACCTGGCTGACGAAAATCGGGTGTTGCTGGAAATCCGCTGGTGTCCATCTCAACTAGTTCGTCGTACCAGTTGTCATTTAGGGCATATGTCGCAGCAACAACCGCCCCCATCGACACAC
>WCIL01000088.1:0-2736 GCA_033042175.1 Phycisphaera sp. RhM | reverse complement strand
CGATCTCGCAAATGCTGAACTCAACAGAAGTTTCACCACCAAATTGTCAATGATCAGTTGCACGTCTTTGCTAGCCTTTTGAAGCGGCGTTGCGTCTGACGTGGGCGGGGATTGTGGCGGCCAGACGCCCCCGCGTCAACGGCTCATGGAACGTTTTGAAAGAAAAAAACCAAACGCGCTCTTCACCGCCAAAACACCCGTGTTTCACGCGCTCCCCAGCCCCTCCACGCCGCCCCTAGCCGCCCAACGCCACCCTGCCGAGTCAAAAATCAAACACGCCCCACAACATTAAAACCACTAACCGCATCCCCAGGGACCAGCTACGAATCAGCCAGGGGCCAGCTACGCAACCAGGATCCTACAACCCCGTGCGCATCACCAGGGGGCCATCAACAGGGGGCGACTGCCCCCAGAGGCGCGCGAACCACCGGGACCTGCTTCCGATCACCCGGGGTCTGTCCCCACGCCGGGATTGAAAATAGGCCCCATGCGACAGATAGGACACATGCGTCACCTAGGTCCCATTGGCCCCACTTTCCCTCGGCTAACCGCTAATAGCTAACAGCTCCCTCGCAGCGCGCACGAAAAAACCTGTATTGCCTGGCGACAGTCCAACGTACCTCACGGGGCCTGCCCCCGTGCGTACCTCATGCGCGAGCTGCTCAAGGAACAGCTCGACGACGAGTCGAACGATATCGCTTGGTGTTGCCGAAAAGGTGCAAGGAATCAGGGACGCGCGAGAGTGATTAAATGACCGCCGAGTTCTCCGAAACCTGGCGGTTCCAATGGGTTTACAATGGCGCCCCCGCCACAACTCCCCCGCCGACTTGCCCTGTAGCAATCAAAGGACACCGCCATGCCGCAGCGAATCACCCGTCGTCAGATGTCAATCAACACGTCTTTGGCTGGGGCTGGAGTCTGGCTGGCCGGTGTGTCCAGGGCCCCGGCTAGCACTTCGCCCAACGAGACGTTGAACGTCGCTTTTGTCGGTGCCGGAGGCCGAGGCGCGACAAATCTGGCCGGCGTCGCTGATGAAAACATCGTCGCGCTTTGTGATGTCGACGGGCGTCGTGCGGCGGCATCGTTTGACCGATATTCAGGCGCGAGAAAGTTCGAAGACTTTCGCAAAATGCTCGACACCATGGACCAGCAAATCGATGCGGTCGTGATCAGCGCGCCCAATCACATCCATGCCCCAGCCAGCGCCCTGGCAATGCGGATGGGCAAGCACTGCTACTGCGAAAAACCTCTCAGCCATTCCGTGTTCGAGGCCCGTACGGTCGCACAGATCGCCGCGGAGTGCAAAGTGGCCACGCAGATGGGCACACAGATACATGCCAGCACCAACTATCGCCGCGTGGTCGAACTGATCCAATCCGGCGCAATCGGACCGGTCAGCGAAGTCTACCTTCGGCTCGCCGGAGGTGGCACTGCTGGCGAACGCCCCCAGCAGACGCCGCCGATACCGCCACAGTTAAATTGGGACCTGTGGCTAGGACCTGCGCCGCCCCGTCCTTATCACCCATGCTATGTTCCACACGATTGGCATTATTGGTGGGATTTCGGCGGCGGCCCACTGGGCAACATGGGCTGTCATTATCTGGACCTCGCCTTTTGGGCGCTTGATTTGCGCCACCCCACGACGATCGAAACCGACGGACCCGCGGCGCACCCCGAAAGCACGCCCCATCCGTTGACGGTGCGTTGGAAATTTCCGGCCCGAGGCAATCAGCCGCCGGTCACGCTGACCTGGGATCACGGTCGGAAACGAACACCGTTTTGGGATCAACATGGTTTGCCCGATTGGCCATGGGGTGTGTTCGTCGGCTCCAAAGGCATGCTATTGACCGACTACTCAAAACACTCATTTTGGCCCGAGTCCCGATTCGCAGACTTCAAACGACCGGATCCGACCATTGCCGATTCGATCGGTCATCACCAGGAATGGATCGTCGCCTGTAAAACGGGCAGCCCGACGACGTGCAATTTCGATTACGCCGGCGCTTTGACCGAGACCGTCCTACTGGGCAACGTGGCGCATCGTTACGGACAGAAAATCGATTGGAATGCCAAAAGTCTAAGCATCCCCAATGCGCCCGCAGCGGAACAACTCCTCCGCCGCGACTACCGCCAAGGCTGGCATTTGTAAATGCGGACGATGCATGGGCCAGGAGCCGAATTGGCAAGACAGGCAACTCCAATGGTTACCAGCTCTTAGCACGAATCGGATGACCGAACGCAGCTGTTTTGGAGCCATCCACCCAATCGCCAGTACCCCAGCGGACAGTGTAAACGCTAGCAAAGTCGCAGTCGGGGCTTCGTTGGTGGGTAGCAGCCTTTCGGCCCGGTAGCATCCAGGCCCGGCGTTTGGGGCCGGGACCGGCGGGGTCTATCCCCAATCACCCGGGGTCTGTCCCCGATCACCCGCGAGTCTGCCCCCGATCACCCGGGGTCTGTCCCCGATCACCCGGGGTCTGTCCCCGATCACCCGGGGTCTATCCCCAATCACCCAGGGTCTGTCCCCGATCACCCGGGGTCTGTCCCCAATCACCCGGGGTCTGTCCCCGATCACCCGGGGTCTGTCCCCGATCACCCGGGGTCTGTCCCCAATCACCCGGGGTCTGTCCCCGATCACCCGGGGTCTGTCCCCGATCACCCCGGGGTCTGTCCCCATTCGCCCGGGGTCTGTCCCCGATCACCCGGGGTCTGTCCCCGATCACCCGGGGTCTGTCCCCG
>WCIL01000087.1:0-3447 GCA_033042175.1 Phycisphaera sp. RhM | reverse complement strand
AACCCGGCGATGCACCCCAGCACACTCATTGTTGCGATACACAAACTTCCACCCCGATTCGGTCATCACGCTCACGCCATCTCAATCGTAGAGGCCCGTGTGCGAGGTGATCGCTGACGTTCGCCGACAAAAGTACTGACGCGACGCGATCTCTTGATGCCAATCGAACATGAAAATCATCGGCGCTGACTTTCTGCGATCGACGCTCGAATCCGACGGTTACTATTTGAAACTCATCTTCAACGACACGGCTGCACACTTCTTTCCGTACAAAACGGAACACCGTGACGCAACACAGCCGGGACTGTGCTACAAGGACGATTCTCTTGGCAATGCGTTGGCCGCAACAATCAAACCCAAACAAATCGACATTCGGTTCCATCGCGCGTTTACTGATCAACACGTCGCATCGATTTTCCAGCGATTGCTCACACAACCCGACATGCGACTCTTGGCTGGATTTGCGGTGAACTACCAGGGCCGCGGGCTGTTACAATAATGTTTCGGCGTTTGATGCGTTTGGCACCGCTCCGTCAACGTTGCTCATCCTTGCCAGCGGTAATCCGATGCAAATACGGCGAACCATGAATTGCACGGGAGAACGGGAGTCGTGTTTAATGGTCTGCTTGCATGTCTTTCGCCCGTTCCCCGTGAATTCTGCCGTTCGTCGATAGATAGAGCGCCCCTGATGAATCCTTACTCGCCGACGATCTTCCGTGACCTGGAGCTCTCGCGCAAGATAAGCGTCCTCCCGTTCTTCGCGGCCACCGCCTATTTGACGTACGTTGCGTCAATGATGGTCCATCGTGGCCCTCTCCACGTTATCGATGAATACGCCCAGGCGCCAATCGGAGCGGCAATTGAGGCTTGTATAATTCTCGGCGTGTCGTACGTCGCCGCGTGGGTGAGTGAACTCAAGCTCAATTCGCGACTTGTCCCCGTTTTGTTTAAAGCAAGCCGTGTCGGTGGTGGGTTCGTTTTCGGATTGACTTTCATCACTTGCCAGCCGTACCTGTTTCCTCTCGCTCGCTACGTGTTGAATCCGATGGAAGGCTCACCGTTCGAGCGGCCCGCGGGGTGGGTCGGTACGCTACTATACAAACAGCCCTACGTTTTGCTACCTACAATCGTATGTGCAGGCATCGCTGCATGGATCGCCGAACGTCTAGTTCGCAGCATTGCGTCGCATACAAACTCGACGAACCAACGGATGCAACGGAGGACCGGTGGTCAGTTTTAACGAATGGATGCTCAACTCCCGGTCCCCGCTGATCCGTACCGTTCTGTTGACAAAAGATGCGAAAGCTCATTCTCATCGTTGGATGCATCCTTGCTGTCATCTTTTGCGATCTCGTGATGGGGGCCGTGTCACGGTTACTGCCTACGCAAGCTCGTGCGATCATTGGAGATTGGGGCATGACCGCTTCGTGGACCGTTATTCCCGCCGCGTTTGTGTTCACTCCCCCAAAGCGGAACGCAACGCGAAACTGGCCGCTGCGTCTATCTCTCGCTACCCTGACCTCTTGGTACGCAACGCTTGTATTCCGTATGCAATTCAACTTGCCTGCTACGCGTGAACTCGCACACGAGCGTGGTGACCTTATGTATGACGGCGTTGGGATGAATGCTGCACTGCTGGTGACCGGTTGGATCCCTCCGTTGATCGTCACTGCCGTGTTGATTGCTGTATACTCGATATTCACGCGTCATTCCGGCGTTACGAACGATGGTGTTGTCCACGCCGAAACGGCAGACGAAGCAACAGAACCATGACATGCACGGGAGGACGGCTTGCGCGGTTTTTGAAGTGGAAAGTCTTTCGTCCGTCCCCCGTGATGTCTACCGTTAGCCGAAAGGGATGTAGATGCCGATCAGACGCTTCTATCACGCTCGCGGCGGCAAACTCACATTCTGGTACATAGAGACGCGTGGCAAGAAGCAAACGGTAAGAACAGGAGAAATCGGAACCAAAGGACGGATCGCTACCAAAGAGTTTGAGTCGATTCGTGACGCCCGAGCCGACGCGAAATCCAAGGCGGAACGCAAGGCCAAGCTCGGATTCGTCGAGTATCCGCCTGACGTTTCGAGTGCCCCGATGGCTAACCGCCGTGGAGCATGGGATGGCTGGCACGAAACGACTTGGAGCGTTTGCCTCATCCGCTCTCGCGACCAAGACCTGATCGCAGCCTTGAATTCTTGCCCTTCGGTTCTTTCAACGGAAGATGTCACTGAGTCGGTACTTGCGACTGCCTTCGAACCAAGTTCGAAGAACTGGTCGTTGCTTATCGAAACTCCGCATCAGACTTGGGCGACCTTCGCTGACAACCGATCGTACAACGACGATCTCGACCCGCTGCACACGGAGTTCCCAGGTGAGGTCTTACGTACTGGGGCCAATGACGCTAACGGCGTCGAATACGTTTGGCTTTGGAGCAGTGGCAAGATGGTCATTGATTTTAGAACCGACGGCAAAGGCTGGCCAACACTTCCAGAAGATCTTGACGATCTTGATGATGATGAGCAAGACGAAGATTGGGGAGCAGTCTATCGGTTTGAGACGGATCTCTACCCGCGCGACTGGCCATACACGTTTCCGCGGTTTGAGTTCGCCCTGCAGCAACTGCTAGTGGACTTCGATGCGTATGTCCCCTACCTTGGCTACACAGGCCGGCTAACCGCCGCATATGGGCACGAAGATGCCGCTGCCGACCACAATATCAGTCGCGCCCATTTAGTGCGACTTAGACAGTCGTAATCGGCTAACCATCGCGTGCACGCGGAGGCCCGTTGGTCAACTTTCACGAATGGATGCTCAACTCACGGGCCCCGGTGACGCGGGCCGTTCACGCCATCGATCACATTCCGATGTCACGCAACCATTCAATGACAAGATGCACAATCGGATTTCCGTCGACGGCGATCATGGCATTGCTCCTCTTGGGATGTGCATCCTTCAACGAATCTCCGACTGAGGTACCCGACGGAACACCTAATGAACACGACTATCTGGCCGACGATAACGGGATACCGACTGAGGCGCCGCACGGAACACCGATTGGACACGATGAAATACCTGACACCATGCGGACTAGACATGATATTCCTGATGACGCCTCCGTGGAACGTCACGGTGATGAGCTGGGCAAGGCCTATTACCGCGTAGAACATGCGGATGGAACGGTGTATCTCATTGGGCCGTATTAATCGACTTGCGGAAGATCGATGCAGTACCAAATAGGCAGAACCATCGCATGCAACGGAGCCGGGCTTGCGAGTTTTTACAAATGGAACATCAACCGTCCCGGCCCGCTGATGCGTACCGTTCGTGACGGTAGAGGTGGCTGCGATGGTCCGACGCCTGTCGTCCATGCTGCTGACGGGTGCGCTTGAATTTGGCCCACTTGATGTCATCGAACCTCCGTTTCCTGGAATTCGCTTTTGAGGTCA
>WCIL01000086.1:0-3950 GCA_033042175.1 Phycisphaera sp. RhM | reverse complement strand
GCGCTGGTACCCACAGCCAGGATCCGTTCTAATCGAGTCCAGTGACCGGCCGACGTGATGTCCGACAAAGTTCTGGCGCCCGATCTATCCCCGTTCCTCCGCATGTGCGGATAGATCGCATTTCGTTCGTCGATAGAGATGTGTAGTCCACACGAGCCTTGATGAGTTATTCCCATGACGATGTCGAGCGATGAACTCACGCACAACATCGCCCAGGATTTCTCCGAGTTCTTGACCAACGCGATTGGGCTAGACGATGCGCCCGCCGACGAGTTCTTTGATGGATCGCAGCTGTATTCGGTAATGTTCCAACACAAGCTTCTGTCGTCGCTGTCTTCAAGTCTCACGATGGTCCGAATCGTTTGGCTTCAAAACTCAACGATTGGCTCGAAACAAATGATGTAACGGACAGCCTTGCTCGACGACTACTTGAAATTACGATTGTGAACAACTTTGGGCCGGATGTGATCGCTTAGCTTGTGTATGTTGGTGATTGTCGATACTGCTGTCCGGCAATAATCCGCTGCGAGAGCGGCGAACCAAGCGTTGGACACGGAGCCGCGGGCCGCGCGGTTCCTGAAATCAAAGTTGGTTGGCTTCGGCCCGGTCAACGCAATTCGTTCGCCGACAGGGGTTGGCATTGATTGCCTCCCCTCCGGCCGCACGCTAAAATGTCAACCGACACTTAACGGCGAGCGAAAAAATGCAAAGTGAACCAGAAACCGTAAAACAAGCCGCTTCGTCCATTCTTCAGGGTCTTCCTGACGACGTGACGTGGGAGCGTGTGCAGTATCACTTTTTTGTCCGTCAGCAAGTCGAACTTGGGTTGGCAGACGCTGAGGCTGGGCGGCTTCTTGAAACGTCAGATGTTCGCAAGCGGCTGGATGCGGCTAAAGCGAATGCGTCCAAATGAAGCTCCGCTGGACGGAAAGGGCGACGGATCAATTGATTGGTGTCCACGACTACATTGCTCAATCCTCTCCAGAGTTCGCTTCCGCGGTTGCCGAACGAATTTTCGCTCGCCCTGAGCCACAACTCATCGATTTCCCGTACTCCGGATCCGTTGTTCCCGAATACGGACGTTAAGACATTCGCGAAGTGTTCTCCGACTCATATCGGATCATACATCAAGTACTGCCCGGGGAGGTTCGTGTACTTGCTGTGATTCATGGATCAATGACCCTACCAACGTCTCCTCCATCAGACGGCGAACCAGACGATGCACGTGAGCCGCCGAGCTGAGTTTATTGAAGTGGTCAGTCGTTCGCGGCGACCACGTGATCGTTAACGTTGAACTTAATCGCATTGCTTACCACTGCGACGGTTGGCGTGCGATCACGGTGGGTCCGGGTTTCGTGGTACTCCGGGCTGAAAGGCTGTCGCCAGCTTCTTGACTCCTCTGGCCGCAGGTCGTCATCGTTTTGATGCGGCGGTCGTCTTGATCTCTTGTGGCCCATCGTGTGATCCGCAATCGCATGACTCCCCCGTCACATGCGTCGTGTGGTACGCGGTGTTTTTCTTTTATTGAAAGACGAATCCGAGCGAACGCACGCCCACGCCGATCCAGGGGAGTCGAGCGGCTTTGGATGTTGAAAGTGCACCTATGAGATCAAGACGCGGCTTGCCAGCACAACGCCGATGAACTGCGTGCAAGAGAGTTCGGAAGCGGATGGTTCGGAGACGGGGGAAGCGATCGCAGCAAGCGTGGGGCGCAATGGCCTGTTGATTGCGCCGTTACCGAAGTAATCATGAGGCGATGGCGCTAGCCGGGGCCTCCAGCGGCTACGTCGTCACCTCTACGCCCGCGGCTAGCGCCGTCGGCTCACAACGTCAACAGGCCGATGAGCGGCCGGTTGAAGGTTCACGCTGCCGCAACAGCCCTGGAAGGGCGACACATTCCATGCGGCGGCCTCGACTCGCTGCGCACTGTGTCGGCCTTCCAGGCCTGCGGCGAAGGTGCATCGGGGGCCGGGCCATGACGAGCCCGGCGAGCACTCTGTCAGCCCGCTGGGTTTTCTCATCTTGGAGCGGCGGTCCGTTCGGTCGGGCGCTGACTCGTGCGATGGGGGTGCTGAAACTCGCTGCGACCCCGTCCGGGGTCTTGGAGTGGATCGGGGGCGTGTCCCGGAGGTGGCGCTGCGCTGACTTCCGGCTACTCGCTGTGATCCCTTCGGGATGTCGCTTTGATTGCTCTGATAGGTGAATCAGAAACCGCAACGGTACTGGAGGCGGAGCCGGCCTATTCTCCCGCATCCAACTCGAGTTCGCCTGGGACTAAAGCGCTGGTACCCACAGCCAGGATCCGTTCTAATCGAGTCCAGTGACCGGCCGACGTGATGTCCGACAAAGTTCTGGCGCCCGATCTATCCCCGTTCCTCCGCATGTGCGGATAGATCGCATTTCGTTATGTCGCTAAGCCACTCGCGGCGAGATCCAATATGGATGAACCCCAATACCAAGTCGGAGACTCAGTGCTGATTTGCGGTGGATTAAACGCTAGCAAGACTGGTGCGATTGCCGCTGCAGACCTCAACAATCGCCGTTTGACTGTGGCAGTTGAATGGTTTTCAAGCACGATGGACGTCAACGTCGCGTTTGACGACGTTTGCCTGCTGTCACCCACACGCCGTCCGATTATCGACGACATCCTCAAATCGGTGCACGCCGTGTTCGCTCAACGATGTGAGAATCAAACTTCATTCCGCGTTAATCATCACGTTGCTGCCAATTCCAATCCGCTGGGCCGTGAACGGGGTGATCATCGGCGTTCGTTGTGCTTGATTGCTGATGAACGCAGGATTTCGATTTCAGTTAGAAATCGTTTCGGTTGTTTGATTCAGCGCCATGCCATCGTGACGAAGAAAAGTAGCTTTGTCGGACTGACCGAAAATTTTCATACAGGGAAACTGGAGAACAAGAATGGGACTCGTCGCGCAAAACCTTGGCCCCTCCGATCAGACTGCGATCACGACACTGGGCCCTGAGATCATCCGAACATTGCGAACAATCTCGGGGACTATTCGTGCGGGAAACGCCGCAAGTCAAACTTGGTTTGGTGACAACGGTGCCGCCTGGATTCAAGAGCTCAAACGCAAGCTCAATCGGATGGCTTCGGTGATCAATCTCCAATCGATTGCGGTCCATGGATCAGAGCTGAATCGGCGGGGCGGGGGGACGTATGCGGCAGCACAGCGTCCTGCAGGCGGTTGGGGGGATTACACCTCAGTAAGCGCTTCCCAGGGGCAGAACTTTCACATGCGACTGGACAACAACTGGAACAACTCGCCACTTTACGCCACTGCTACAAACGCTGACAGCAAGTTTCAGACACTCGTTCATGAACTGACGCACCTCATTCTTGACACCGAGGATGAGGAATACGATGGTGAAGACGCCTATGGAGTCGCTGCCTGTCAAGGGCTGGCCGCTGATGACCCTGCAACGGCAAAAACAAACGCTGACAACTGGGGTTATTTCGTCGAGTCATTTAGGTGAGCGTCGTCGCGTAATAGAGAAGCTCCTTTGGAAGGGTAAGGTTTGAAACGTCGCGTTCGATCTGGTCGTCATGCACGCGGTATCGACGAACCAGGAAGGATTTGACATCGCGTCAAGATAGACAGGCATTTTTCTTTGCTGTTTGCGTGAAACTGAAGGGCAGCGTCTGCTCTAGCGGAGGAGCCGGTGCTCAAATTCTCTGCTCAAGAGGACCGGTTGCGGTCGCCGTTCGTGCTCGTCGCCGAGGCTCGTCGTGGCGCGGGGGATTTGTTCGTGTCGTTCGTGGACCGTTCTCTTCGCCGCGTTTCCCAGCATGGTCCGACGCCTGGCGGAATGTGTCAACGACAGTGAGACAACTTTTTGGTGTGCGTTAGTTGCTCGTGCAACACTGCTCGGGGGCCAGCCCCCGAACCCCCGGGATTTTTCCAGGCATGGCTCGGGTGTTCATAGATTCG
>WCIL01000085.1:0-4040 GCA_033042175.1 Phycisphaera sp. RhM | reverse complement strand
CTACGAACCCGGCGATGCACCCCAGCACACTCATTGTTGCGATAAACAAACTTCCATCCCGTTCCGATCATCACGCTCACGCCATCTCAATCGTAGAGGTCCGTGTGCGAGGTGATCGCTGATGTTCGCAACAACACATGGAAGACGGCATGACGAATAAGTCGATCCGGCCGGTAAAGATACGGACACCGCAATCCATCCCTTGTCCCGTCACTAGCGGACTGTTCGTTCTTGAGCCACTCGGTGAACGTCACGCAGAACTAGATTTTGCTGCTCTGATGTCTTGTCGCGATAGGTTACGCAACGAACTGCAGTGGGGCGAATGGCCATCCGACGACTTTACTCTTGAGGAGAACCGGACCGATCTTTGCAGACATCAATCGGAATTTGAGAATGGAGTTGCTTTCGCCTACTCGGTTCGTGATCCCGGCCGAGCGCGTGTGCTTGGCTGTATCTACATTGAATCGTGTGAAATCGAGGCTGACGTTCAACTGGCGTTCTGGGTCATTGACGATGCCATCGCTATCGAAATTGCTTTGGTTTCAACCGTATTGCGGTGGCTTCATGATGAATGGAATATCAATCGTGTTGCAATTCCGCTCCGGGATGCAAACGCCCGAGGACTTAAGTTGGCAATCTCACTCGGATGCCGTTCTCTGGATCGCCAAAAGGCAGGCAAATTGTCTGGGTTTCGATGTTTTTTATGGGAATATTTTCGTGAAACCACATAAGAAATTCTAAGGCCAGCAGATTGCAGTGGAGATGAAGTCCTACACAACCGGTCCAGAAACAACACGTCTCAACCATCGCGCATTTACTCTTGACGACGCCTCTGAGTTCTTTGCGCTCAACGGCAACCCAGATGTGATGCAGTTGACAGGCGAACCGGTTCTCACTTCCCTCGACGCTGCGAGAGAGGCGATCGCGAACTATTCCGATTTTGACGATTTGGGTTTTGGCCGCTGGGCGTGCATCCTCAAGCAGACGCGAACAATCATTGGATTTTGCGGGCTGAAATACCTGCCCGAACTGGACGCGGTTGACGTTGGGTATCGCTTCCATCCCGAATATTGGGGCCACGGCTTCGCAACAGAAGCTTGCGCAGCGAGTCTCGACTTCGGCTTCGAAACGATTTGTCTTGACAAGATACTTGGGTTTGTGCTTCCCAAGAATGTCGCCTCCATTCGTGTGCTCGAGAAGGTCGGGATGCAACCGGATGGCGAAGTGATGTACGATGGGTTGCTGGCATTGCGGTTCGTCAAGCGTGCGTCAAGAATCTGCGAACCAGCGGATGCACGTGAGCCGCCGACTTGATTTTATTGAAGTGGTCAGTCGTTCGCGGCGGCCACGTGATCCGTGCCGTTCACGCTGCTGACCAACGCCTGACCGCAACGCCGCGTCATCTTTCGTGTTTTTCGCGTCTTTCGTGGTTGCTCTCTTTTCCACTGTTCGCATCCTGGTCCGACGCCTGACATCCCGGCTGCGACTGGTGCGCTCGAAGTGCGCCCACCGGATTTCATCAGACCTCCTGTTTCCTGGGATTCGCTCCTGATGTCACGGCTCGATCGGTGCGCGGTCGACTCGGCTGACGAAGACAAACCGACGCCTGTCGATTGCAACGCGGACAACCAACGCCCGAAATGCCGACCGCAGATTGCGACACTGGATTTCCCACGGCCATTGCAATCGAGTACATTGGCCATCAGCGACGATGGCTCAAACTGTCGTCGTGGCCGATCCGCGTGAACCTAGTGGTGCACCGCAGTCGGCGAGTCGAGTTTGTTTTTGAGTTCCGGTCCATCGCGCCGACGCGGTGACCACTGCCGTTCTGCCACAATGAAGACTGATTGGGACGCAATATTTCAACAACACTGGGACATGTACGATCCTTCATTCAGCGGAAATCGTGTGCGCCTGCTCGGCACGACTACCGAAGCGATTCACAAACTTGAACGCGCGCTTGGATTTGAGTTTCCCGCAGAATTCCACGACTGCTACCTCGCAGCAAATGGATTCGGAATCGATCGGTTATTGCTGGTTCCGGTCGAGCAAATCCCAGGCTTCATCTCTGCTTCGCGAAGATGGCTTAGCGTGGGCCACAAGCACATTGCAGATCGTTTCTTTCCGTTCATCGATAACGAATACGGCCCGACAGGCTATTTCCTGGAGGAAGATGGCGCACTGTCGGACTGCATGTTTGTGGCGGTCCGAGAGCGATATCATGACGACCCGCGATTTGACCCCGACGCATTCATGGAACCGTCCGCTCAATCAATCTGGGCATACCTGACATGCTGAGGCAGAACCATGAAATGCACGGGAGGACGGATGGTCCGTTCTCTCGTCTGCCTGCAGGTGTTTCGCCCGTCCCCCGTGATTTCGAACGTTCTGTCAAATAGCTGAGATTGAAATTTGCCTCCGCTGCCCAAGACGATCGAGATTGAGCGAATTGGAACGTTGACATTCAATGATCGTTTCCAACGCTATGAGACAAGCATCGAATTTCCGGACGTCGGATTTGCTGGTGATATTTCGATAGACATCGAATCCCATACCGATTTGACGGTCGCAAAATCGAAAATGGCGGTTGCTGTCACTGGGCTCCCGTCTCTAATTGCGCTTGCGATTGACGTTGCAGTGAACGCACTACATGAGATTTACAATAGCGGATGGCGGGGTGACAAATCTGAATTGTCGAGATCGGAATTTGCAAACCGCTTGGACCCATGCTCGCTTTGGGTGGACGAGTACAAAGATGTAGGGATGTCACTTTCGACGGATGGCATGTTTCCTGGGCATGCGATTCGAGTTGACTTCGACGACTCCCTAACAACTGGAACAGCGAGACTTTGGTGAAGTATAGAATGACAGAACAATGGGATGCACGCGAAGGCCGCGAGTCAGGTCAATCGGTTTGGTCTGAGTTATTCGCGCGGCCTCGGTGATCCCTGCCGTTCGTGGGACAAAGGTGACTGCGATCGACCACCGCCTGTCGTCCATGCTGCTGAATGTTGTGCTTGAAAGATCGCCCATTTGATGTCATCAGACCTAAGTTTCCTGCGATTCGCTTTTGAAGTCATGGTTCGATTGGTGCGCGGTCGATTCGGCCGAAGAAGACAATCCGACGCCTGTCTATAGCGACGCTGAAGACCGACGCCTGACGTGGCGACTGCTGATTGGGACACCGGAATTTCCCTTGGCGGTTTCATTCGGCTACACTGTCAAACCGCGGCGATGGTTCCAACTGTCGCCGTTCGTAAACTCCACGAACCAACCGTTGCACGCGAAGGCACGGAGTCGACGTCAATCGATTTACTACATGCTCGTTCGCCGTGCCTCGGTGAACGGTGCCGTTATGCCCTTCTGATGAGCGTTCGGTTCAGCATGCGAGACTTGCTGACCAATCCGCCGTGTCAAGTTCTTACGAAACGTCCACTGCAGTAGGATGCACATGACAGTCCCGAAGATAATGGCCTTAACGTTCGCTGCGATTTACGTTGCCGTGTCAACTGTGATCGGGGGCTTTCCCGCAGCTGTGACATGCGCGATCCTGCAGCTTCCGGCGATTGGTCTCATTTGTTTTGCCGATGGTCTAAGTGATTTCACCGGCTATGTTGGAAAAGGCGGCACCGTCGATCAAAGCTCTCCTGAATTCCTCATTGCGGGTTTTGGCTGGATTCTCTTGATCGGTCTACCGTGCTTCGTCTATTTCAACAGTTGAGGATCGCAATCAAGAATCCTCGTCAGCGGCGGCGAGAAACTGTTGATCCGCCCCGTAAACCGGAGTGGCATAACCATGTGATCCAACGGAGGACGGGTGTTCCGTTTTCTCGTCTGCTTGCACGTCGTTCGCCCGTCCCCGCTGATCACTACCGTTCGTGGCGGTAGACGTGACTGTGATGGTCCGACGCCCGTCGTCCATGCTGCTGACGGGTGCGCTTGAATTCGGCCCACTTGATGTCATCGAACCTCCGTTGCCTGGGATTCGCATTTGATGTCACGGTTTGACGGGTGCGCGGTCGACTCGGCTGACGAAAGAC
>WCIL01000084.1:0-4055 GCA_033042175.1 Phycisphaera sp. RhM | reverse complement strand
GGCTGCCTTCTCGACTACTTCAGGATTTTTCGAAATCTTTTTGTCGGCATTCTCGGTCATGTAAACTCTCCGTGCCCTCAACTTTGAAAAACTCAAAGTTGTCTCACTCATGTTGGCACTGAGGGGACACGCCCTGGCGTTCTCGCTAGATCGTTTGACGTGATCTACGAGAACCGGTGTCGCCGAAGCTTCTAGGCATTGTTGCGTCAGGCGGTTCAACTGTTCACCGGTCAAAGCAAGATTGCTTTGGATCTCGCCGGTAAGGCTTAGGTAGAGGGGGTCGATGATGACGACGTCGCTTCGGTGTTTGTTGATCAACCGAGATAGTAGATCTAATTGGATGTCGTTACTGGCCTTTGGGACCCACCATCCCCAATCGACCGAAAGGCTACCAAGAGAGACTCGTTTCGATTCGCAAACGCGACGCGCCGTTGCTTGGATCGTTGCTTTCCCCGATTCTGCCGAAAAGACCAGAACTCGCTTTTGCGACGGCACCTCAAACTCACCCAAAAAGGTCTTTTCGGATGCCAGCGAAACCGCCATCTCGATCGCCAAGGACGTTTTCCAAGTCTTGAATGCTCCGGCGACGACAGCTGGCTGATTTGCTACAAGAACCCGATCGATTAGGTAGTCGTTGCTAATCAATTCCGAATCCAAGCGAGCGCTCGACCATATCTCTTCCAGACCAGTAGCCTCAAGTAACTTGTCGACGGTCGCCTCTTCTGTCTCGTTCCGTAGCTTGAAGATTTCGGTCGCGATCTCGTCCCTGGTGATCCCATGTGTGTTACTCAAGTCGTCTCGGATAGCGCTGGCAACTCTCTCCACTTGCTCGATGTCGCGCAAATCAACAATCTGGCAGCAAACGTTTCTTCCCATTTCAGTGCCGCACACAATCGTTCCGCCATTGGACGGGAATGCTTCCAGCGAAACACCCTGCGTTCCAGTCTGCTGCAACGTGACGGTCCTTGTTGCGAATCCGTTCACGCGATCGCGGGGGCTACCAATCGAATCTTTCAAGGTCATCATCGATCGATTCTCCGCGGTAACCAAGGAGTCCGAATTACAGCGTTGAACACGTCGATTGACGTGGCCCCCTGACCGACCCACTCCCGCGCGTCGTTGATGCCTATCGGCGGTTGAATCACTCTTGTCCGATCGCCGAACGCGGTTACCGAGCGAATCACTCGCCTCGCTGATTGCATACCTGCTTCGTCGCGGTCTGCCACAACCACAATTTGTTGCGGGTTCATGCTCGCCAGGAGTGTCTGCAACGACTGGAGTCCGCCGCATGCTGACGGAAGTCCGATGGCTTCGAGTCCGATTCCGTGGAGTGCTGCAGTGTCAGTAGGTCCCTCACAGATAAATAGCGTGTCGGATTCTCGGAGCCATCGCCGAACGTCCACCGGGAGGAATAACCCTGCGCGACTGCCTCGCACACTCCACTTTTTGTTTGATTCGAATCCTCGCAATCTGATTCCAACAATCGAGTCGCTACCGTTTCTCATCGGCCAAGTGGTCGCGTTTTGGCCCGAGAGATAGCCTACATCCAGCGCCTGAAGAGAATCAGCTTTGAGGCCGAGATGCAATCCCAGGCGATCGTACCAATCTGCAGGCATGGCGCGTACGCACTCCTCGGCGAGTTGCGAGAGCTGTGGATTCTGTCGAGGCTCTGGCTGAGTGAATACGCCGTCGTTATTCCGATCTTCCTTGATTGTTTCCGTCTTCACCCCCGGAAGATTGATCCAATCGACAAGCCATCGGCATGCAGTGTTGAAGTCACAGTTGAGTGCCCATCGCAGAGTCGATAAGCCATCACTCGGCGCAGGATCGCAATTGGACGTGAAGCAGTGACGACAATGAACTGCCCCGCGTTGATCGATATCCGGCAACGCAGCAAACCGATCGCGTCCGCCGCACTTTGGGCACGGGTGTCCGCGACCATCGAGGTGTTCGCCGGGGATTCCGACGGACACCAAGATGCCTTTCCACCGACCGTTTGAAGCAAGCTTGAGGTCGGATAGAATTGGAGTGTGTTTACGGGGGGCGGGTCGGTGTGTTTTAATCATCGGCCTGCCCTCCTTTTTCGCTTTGATCTTTGAGAGCGCGGACGACGGCATCGGGATCGAAAAGCCGACGCGTCCCAACACGTACGCTCGGGATCTCGTTTTTTGCCACGAGCCGATTGATCGTGCTTCCCGATAGGTCCGTAAGCCGCTCTAGCCGATTAATGTCAACGAGTTTTGCCTGATCGAGATGGCGTTTCAGCAGATTTTCGACCTCGGGTAGCAAGGCAGCCGCAATCGCGCGGACGAGTCCGTCCGTGTCGGTGCTGTGAACGAGGAGCGTCTCGACGGGATTCATCGTAAATTTCACGATGCACCTCCGTCTGAACTGTGCTTCTCAGCGCCCGACATGTCGGTGGAAACATTGTTGGCAGCGGCTTCTTCCAAGTCGCACGCCAGCTTCAGGAGAATCTCAAGCTGTTTGAGTTGTGCCCTGGTCTCGCAGATTCGGCTCCTAATCGTGGATGACGATGGAATGACCGGAAGGCAGAACTTCTTTTTACGTAAGTCAGTAACCATTTAGACTCCATGGTTTTGTGGAGCCAGAATGATCTAAAGAATTCGCCCCGAGATCAGTATGCGAATTGGTGCATCGTTGGGATCACGAAACCAGCCCGCAATTTACGGGGTGAATCCAATATTGTGGTAGTCGAGTCCGGCATTGGTGCAGTCCGACAAAAAAGTACCCCATGATTTTCCAGCATCTGTCAACAAATACCCGCCTGTCGTGCCTCTTGTTGAAATTGCCAGCTTATTCTTCATGACGTTTTTGAATGCCCGTTTAGGGTCGCCAACGAGCGCGGCATCCGCGATCACACGAGCGGTTTCCGGCTTCGCAAGCGACGCATCGAGCTGAAGCATTACAACCAAAATGGATCGATCGTTTTCCGTCAATGGTTTGATGAGCCTAGGAAGTTCCGTCGCCCGCGCTTCTATCGCATTCCGAATCCGCGCACGCACGTGTTTCCGCTCTTTTTCAACATCGATGAAGTCGCTCGCATTGGATTCGATTTTGCGGACTACCACTTCGACGTAGTCGGGAAGTTTTCCTTTTAGTCTCAGCGACTCGGTCAACTCGATGTTTCTGCGAGATCTCTCTCGACATGCAACCATAGCCGATTCATGTCGCCGAGCCATATCCAGGTCTTCCATTGATTCAAGTCGCCGGTCTAGCCTGTTGAGCAACGGACGAATTGCGCCAATCACAGCGAAGAGCCTCCGCCATCCCTTGTGCTCCACTCTGACGCTCACAGATTCATAGATATCAATTGCCAGCGTGGCCGCAGGATCGGTTTGATCAAGCAAGTAACAACTACGTGGAAGCTTACCCGCAAGGGCGTCAATCTTGTCGAGGATCTCTCCAGCCTCCGAGTCTGGCGAGCTATCGGCCGACAATTCGGAAATTTGACATCGTGCACAGCACTGAAATGCCTCGCTTACGAGATGTTCAATTGCTTCGTAGACTTCCCTGATGGGCTGGGTTCTATCTGGTATCTTGCGCACGTCGGTCACCCTCGAAGTATCAACCGGCCACGGCACCGGACGTTGACGCGTCGCGGTGCTCTTTTTTGATTATCGACGGTTGATTTGGCGTTGGAACCCCGGGACGCAGCGGAAACGACTTCCGTCCGTTGTCGCCAATGGTCGGACACCGACGCTCACGGTAAACTATCCGGCTAATCGGGTGAATCTGCGGTTGGCCGCTGTTGATTCGTAATCTGGGCCAGGTTTGTCGGTGTGTTTCCTACCTCATGCCGCGCCTGCCCCGCCCCGATCGAAAGGTGGGATTTCTTTGGCGCGGACAGTTTCCGTCGCCGCGAATCCTCGATATTCACAATCAGGGATTGAGATGATTACGGGTGGTATTGTCTTGGTTCAACGGAAATTGGAATTTGCGGTCCGGCGAGTTGAACAGTGTGGCGGCGTCCTGCCGGTAAGATCGGGCATCGTGCCCGAAGGTTTTTCGCATTGAGCAAACATCGAAGGGAAGAG
>WCIL01000083.1:0-4560 GCA_033042175.1 Phycisphaera sp. RhM | reverse complement strand
AAGATCGAAGTGTCCAACGCATGGACCGACGCAGCCGAGTCGGCTGGCATCGACTACACCTCCGACACCGGCGCGCAGAACAGTGCGAAGTCGATCATCGAAGGTGTGACCAACGAAGGCTCAACTGTAACTTCCGCCAAGTCGACAATCGACGACTACTTCGAGCCGCAGGGTACACCTGGCGAGACATTCTCGTTCACATCCGGCACCGACAACCTTGTTGGCACCGATGACGACGACACGTTCGAAGGTTACCTGCAGCAGAACCCGTTCGCCGGTGGCGTATCCAACGGTCTGTCCTCTGCTGACCGTGCAGACGGTGGCGCAGGCGAAGACAGCCTCTATGCCGAAATGGTCTCCGAATTTGTTGGTGGCGTTTCCGGCACCGAGAACATCGACATCCAGCCGCGCATCAAGAACATCGAAACTCTTGAATTCGAAGCACGCGACATTGCTCAGAACGCAATCCTGAACATCGACATCCAGGACCTGGCAGGCAACCTGCTGAACGACCTGGGCTTCGGTTCCGGCATCCCTCTGACAGAACAGAACATTGCTGGTCTGCTTGACGGCTGGCAGCGTGACATCGTGATCGATGCGAAAAACATCACCGGCCACGATTTCCTGGGTTCGACCTTCTCTGACGGCGACCTGTTGATCGAAAACGTGAACACGCTGACAAGCGGTGGTGCCGTTCGCAATACATCCGACATTACAATCGGCATGGATCACACCGACAACGCAAACAGCGATGGCGATGCATCCGACCTGACTGTCTACTTCGACGAAGACTACCTGATCTCCGGTCAGGCTGCCGAAGGTAAAGTGTTCTACTTCCTGCTGGACGAAGACGCGGAACTCGCAGGCAACCCGAACCGCCTGAACAACATCGACGTTGACGGTATCCGCTTCAACATCACCAATGCTGACGGTTCCGTCACTGAAGTGAACATCGAAGCAGATGCAGCGAACACAGCTGGTACACACCAGGGCTTCGTGAACGCTCTGCAGGATCCGCTTCAGGCGCTGATCGCAGACGGCACACTCCCGGCCGGTACCACGCTGACGCTGGACCCGACCATCACAGACACCACCTTTATCGATGATGGTTCGGAATCAGGCCCCATCCCGGCAATCGTTCTGACATCGGGTGACGGTTCGGTTGTGGAAGCAACAGGCTTCTCGCGGATCGAAGAAGAAATCGGCGAGTACGACGTCTACGGCCGCTTTGAATCGATCAACGAAGTCGAAGACCAGCCGGTATCCGTCAACATCGACCTGTTCAAAGCAGGCCGTGGCGGTGAAGGTGGTAACCTCGTCATTGGTGGCAAAGACCAGACTGACGCCGGTGACGGCATCGAAGTGTTCTATGTCAACGTCAAGGGCGACGGTCCGGGCGCAGTTGTCGATCAGCCGAGCAACATCGGTACTCTGACCTCGACCAACAATGCCCTGCGCGAGATCTACATCTCGACAGACGCAACGGACGCAGTCAAAGACAGCGTTGCCAGCCTGACCATCCGTGACGGTTTCAACGAACTGTATGATGGCGACAGCGCAGGTCTTGGTTCGCTTGGCGGTGGCTTCTCCGAAAGCGGTCCGCGTGAATCCGGCGACCTTCAGCTGGTCAACGCAGATTCGTTCCTTGGCGACCTGAACCTCGGTACAGACGAGCAGATCATCAACCTCGACACCCTGACAGCTCAGGGCGGCGGCGATGTGTACTTTGATGCATGGCTGACCGGTTCTGAAACCGATCAGGCGTACAGCTACACCACCGGTGGTGGCGACGACGAGATCTATGTTCTGATCGACGGCGACGCGACTGACTTCGCTGGTTCCTCGCTGAACGTTTCGACCGGTGCCGGTGACGACTATGTGGACCTCGAGTCCGATATCGCGAACTTCGAGGACCAGAACGAGCAGCTGAACCAGAACATCCTTGACAATGTCATGGTTGATACTGGTGCAGGCAATGACACCTATGTGCAGGAAGACATCCTGAACGCCAACGTGATGATGGGTTCCGGCAACGACACCATCTACTCGGATGGTGCCGATGGTGAAACTGTCTGGGCGATGAACTTCGACGCGGTCCGTGCACTTGCACAGGGCGCTATCGGAGACTCTGCCGCGGACGATCTGCCGGGTGAGCAGGTGTCGCTTGCCTATCTCGGTGGTGCGCAGATCACTGTGACCCTGTCGGGTGCAGGCATTGATGGCACGATGACCGCAGGTGGCGGTGTCATGGCTGTTGATGCAACCGGTACAGACGATCTCGCATCGGGTGCCAACCGCAACAACGACGGCTACGAAAGCGTTGTGACCATCGGCAACAACCTGGTGAACGGCAACCGTTACTACGGTGACCAGCGTGACGTGAACGCGGCGATCCTCGACGCGATCAACAATGATCCGGTTCTCAGCAAGCTGCTGGTGGCTTCGATCGGCTCCAACAACACTGTTGTGATCTCGGCGCTGGTTGAAGGTGCGTTTGAAGATGTCGACCTGCGTGTGGACATCCAACAGCGTGCATCTGACGCGGCAACCTATGCAGACTCCGTTCTGTCGGAAGCCCGTACCGTGTTCAGCGACTCTACTCTCGTCACAGGCGACCTGTTCGCAGGTGGTGCAACGGGGGCATATCTCGGAACGGGCCCGGGTGCGGATCTGGCAACAGACAGTGCCGCAACCGACACTTGGTACGATGGTCTGAGCCAGCGTGCTGACACCGCAAACAACGCGATGTCCGCAGCGGTTGGTGAAGGTGCGTCCAACCTGCACACTGATGACGAGGCAGACTCTGGCGAGTCCGACAGCGTGTTTGATGGCGGGTCCGGCAATGACGTGATCGTTCTGTCGACAGATGCGACAGAGAACACACCGATCGACTTCACCGTCAGCAGCAACAACGCTCTGATCAACGGTGCAAGCAACGAAACCGTCAAGTTGACCGGTATGGACATCGGCAACGATACGGTGATGAACTTCACCACTTTCGGTGCTGTTAATCAGGGTCCGTTCGATACTGCGCCGGTGGATCCGACAGCTGGTTACGAAGGCCTGGACTTCCTGGACTTCACGTCCTACCTGACCAGCCGTTTCGACAGCTCTTCCAACCCTCCGGGTTCGGACAGCTCTGTCTCCAACATCCTGATCCCGGTCACGCTCGACTACAACGAGACTGACTCTCTGGGTGGCACAGGTGACGGTGCAGGCAACGCGCTGGTGGAAGCCAACGAAGTGGCCGTGGTTCGTCTGGCAACAGACGGAGCCGAGTCCGAAACCTACGGCACACTGACAGCGTCGGTTATCGCCAACCTCTTCAACGGCACCGTCGATGACGATGACGAATGGGGTGGTCTGGCCGAGTCCGAGTTTGGCGTCCAGCTGTACTCCAAGGTTGATCAGGAAGCCCTCATCGGCGACGGTAAGGCAATCCTGATGGTTGAGAACGACAACAACCTGGGTGACTACAAAGTGTTCGAACTGACCTGGAATGGCAGCAACGTACCGTCAGCCAATGGCGATGTCGTGACTGCAGTCCTGCTTGGTGAACTCGACTTTGGTGACTCGCTCACCAACCTTGACGACATCAACCTGGTTGGTTCCGAAGACCACGCAGCTCTGTTGAACATCGGCTTCGCGTAAGCACAGGTTTGGTCGGGGTCCCGTCGGGGCCTCGTCCACCCAAGAATTCGAAAGCCCCCGGCATGTTCGGGGGCTTTCCTTTTAACGGGGTGATTTTCGTTTTGCAGCCGCCCGGGTGGTTGAGTATGCATCGCCCCGATCGAATTTACGGTTCAGACAAGGACAACCAACATGGCCAAGGTCAAAATCGACGGCAAAGAATACGAGACGGACAATCTTTCGGAAGACGCGAACACGCAGCTTAACAATCTGCGCGGCTGCGAGGTGCGTTTGCAGGAACTGCAGCGGGACATTGCGATCGTCAACGCCGCCCGCAAGACCTACGCGCAGCTTCTGAACGAGGCGCTGCCCAAAGACGCGTAACGCGTTTTCCATGCCGGTCCTCATGTCACGGGCCGGCATACGGTTTTTTCATCACTCTGCGGTAGGGCAGAGGATGCAGGTCAATTGCATCAACCCTCTGTCTGGTGTATTGAAATTGACAATTAGACGGTGCCTGAGCAGGCAATATCGGTACCAGATCGCTTTAAGCCGAAAGGACGTTCGCGCATGAAAGCCACGTCGCCCCTTAAAAGAGCATACGGACGGTTCAAGGCGATCATCTTCGCCACGGTGGTCTTCAGCTTCTTCTCGAACCTTCTGATGTTTGTCGGGCCGCTTTACATGCTTCAGGTCTATGACCGCGTGCTGGCCAGCCGGAACGAACTCACCCTTCTGATGATCACCGGGATCGCGGTTTTGCTGCTGGTCACTTACGGTTTTCTGGAATTCATCCGCTCCAAGATGCTGGTGCGTGCCGGGTTGCAGTTTGACGACATGCTGGCCAATCCCGCGTTCAACCGCGTGGTGCGCAAGCAACTGGCGTCGCCGAACTCTGGGGCGCACGCGACCTTGCAGGATGTGGACCGG
>WCIL01000082.1:0-5752 GCA_033042175.1 Phycisphaera sp. RhM | reverse complement strand
CGAATCTATGAACACCCGAGCCATGCCTGGAAAAATCCCGGGGGTTCGGGGGCTGGCCCCCGAGCATTGTTGCACGAGCAACTAACGCACACCAAAAAGTTGTCTCACTGTCGTTGACACATTCCGTTGACCGATTCCTTGCCGACCAAGAGAACAGCGGTAAGGTCATTGCAGTCGGCAAGTTTGACATTCCAGAAGGAACGGTTATCAGCAGAGGAGGAATCCCGGCCGGCGGCGTCTTGTTATATCAGCAGCAGCAGCGACTCAATGTGAGTTTCGGTGGCAGTCGCAGGGACTCGATTACCCATTGGCCGTGGTTTGTCGCGAGCCTGCATCCTGGGAAACTAGCGGAGATTGACACGGTCACACTTCAGCACCGGAAGTCCACGACGACCGTCCCCGATACCGAAAGACGGAGCAGTGTCCTGATACCATCGATCAAAATCCAAGCTGCAAACAAGGATGAACTCCTGACGGTGAAGGCAACCGTGATGGATGGTGAGCAGGCGATTCCAGGTTGCGTGCTCGTTAGTCTTCCAGGTTTCTACTACAGATCCACCGTTTTGACGCATAGTGATGTCACCGGAGAGCTTGAACTTACACTGCCGAAAGATCTCTTTGAATTTGAGAACCGCATCGAGCTGGACTTACAAAACTACCACTATGAAGGGGTAAAGCGACAGATTTCGGAGGATGACTTTTCAGGTGGCGTCGCAAACTTGGGAACATTGAATTTGAAGCCCAGACAGTCACACATGGTCAGTGGGTTGATCACCAAGACCAAGTTCCTGAAAGATGGCTACCAATTCCGGATCAATCGTGACTACAGCGATTTCAATTTCCTCTGGGGAAGCATGCGACCCTACAGCACGCCAGAGGGCCACGTGATTCGTGTTTCAGGGTATGGGAAGTCCATGAATATCGTGATCGATTCCATGACCCACCTTGCAGATCTGGGCACGGAGTTTGAAATCGGCTGGATGAAGCGCCCCGTTGAGACTTGGTTGGACGAGAATGATCTGCAGCCGGCGAACAGTTTAAGGGCAACGGTTGGACACAACTATCTGATCAAGTGTCGTGAATCACCGCTCGCAACGGCCCCGCGTTGGGGAATGATTCGGATCGAGAAAGCGTCGAACGCCTTCGACAATTTCGTAGTCCAGGGCCAATCGTTTGGACCGCGTTTCAGAGAGTTAGCCAATCGCTTTGGCCGATTCCCATACAATCATCTCCCCATCGCGAATCCGATCAAGAGTCCTCGATTGGACATCGCCGGACCGCTAGACGACGAAGACATGAAACTTGTGGCCGGTCTTGAGGGCGATGTGAATGTGGCAGTGACCGCGAACTCGCTGCTTAGCGTTCAGGGCTTCAAAGACTTAGCGCGCGGCCGTGCCGTCAAATCGATCGGATTCCATGGGCGCGACGTCAGTGTCCAAGAACTGCAAGTGTTAACACAATCCAATCTGACCGGTTTGAAATTCCTTGATTGCAAACTGCCGGCGAAATTGCGACCACTGCTACTTCGTTCGGTGACCAAGATTGAACTCAAGAATTGCACATTGGACGGAACGTTCGTCGCCGCCCTCGCACGATGCCCATCGCTCACCGAACTCGAATTCGAAAACTGCAGTGGCCTCCAAGGCCAGGAGGCCGTGTTCCAATACTTGCCGAGAGGATTGAAGAGGCTCGAACTAGAAAACTGTCAAATCAATGTTCAACTTCAGACGGCTCTGAATCAACAACGCAGGGGATATTTAAGTGTGAGAATCGTCGACTAGCAGTGCTTCGGGTTCGCTTTCGCCTAGCTGATCCGGCGTTGTGCTGTTTTGGTGTAGTCCAAGGCGGTGAAGCTGCGGCTGTTGACCGGGTGCAACACACTTGCGGCGTCTCTACCATTCTGTTTCAGCGATTCGACGATTTCGATCGGGGTCGGCCGACAGGCACCGATTCGCAGGCGACTTGGTTGGTAAGATTGCCGTACGACCCTGGCGACGAATGCCTGGACTGAGCCCGTCAGCCAGGTATCATCTTGGAGGCTCGAGCTGCCTTCCACTGCGATACCCTCTGGATCGATCTCGAATTCCTCAGCATGCAGACGAAAACAATTTGCCCTCACTGCTGCCAGAAGCTGCGAGTCGACTCAGGAAAACTGGGGAAGACCCTTGGCTGCCCAGCCTGCAAGCAATCTTTCTCGTTCGAATCGAGTGGGAATGCCTCGATGTTGTCCGTGGGGAACCAGGCAAATCAGACTTTAGAAGCGTCCGACGACAGTACATTGAGGTCGATTGCCAAGACACCCGAACGAAGCGATCGAACGCGACGCCCCAAGAAACTCGGTCGATTCGAGATCGTCTCGGTGTTGGGAACAGGCGGTTTTGGAAAGGTCTACAAGGCCCGCGACCCGTCGCTTGATCGATTGGTTGCGTTGAAAGTGCCGATCTTTGCCTCCGGTGGAGAGAACCGAACCAAACGCTTTGTTGCGGAAGCAAAAGCGGCTGCGCGGTTAAGGCACCCAAACATCGTCACCACGTATGAGTCCGGAAAGGCGGGCGACAGGTACTACATTGCAACGGAGTACATCGAAGGCGAACTGCTCTCGGATCGGCTTCAGCGCGGCAGCCTGCCATTTTCAGAAGCTGCCGAGATTGTCCGCAAGCTTGCCTTAGCACTTGACTACGCTCATTCGAGTGGGATTATCCATCGGGACCTGAAGCCTCACAATGTGATGCTTGACGGCGATGGCGAACCTCAGCTAATGGACTTTGGGCTCGCCAGGCGAACGGACGATGACTCCAACCTAACCACAGAAGGATCCTTGCTCGGCACACCCGCATACATGTCACCTGAACAAGCGCGGGGTGAAGTTGAGAAAGTTGATGCTCTCAGCGATCAATACAGTCTCGGCGTCGTGCTGTACTACCTGCTGACCGGCACCGCACTGCACGAAGGTGCGCCCTACGTGATCGTGTCCAAGGTGGCGATGGGGAATTACCACTCCGTGCGGGAAAAGAACGCCAAGGTCGATGCGACGCTCGACGCTATTTGCCAAAAAGCGATGATGCCCGACCGTGAACGTCGATATCAATCCTGCGAGGAATTCGCTTCCGATCTACTCGCGTGGTCGGAGTCGCGTCCCGTGCTGGCACGCCCGATGACGCGTCTTCAGCAATGGGGACACCATGCACGACGGCACAAGGTTGCTGTGGGATCCGTCTTCAGTGTTGCCGCTGTCCTCATCGCCGTACTTTTGCTTGGTTACTCTGGCCGCCAGACTCTTGCAGACTCCTCGCCGGAAGTCTCCAAGGTCGGCTCAGAGGGTAAATCAATGGTGGGTGCTCTCGATCCGGAAAGTCAAACGCCGGCAGATGATGACACAAGCAGCATTCACCAAGAGTCCCTTCTGGACTACCTCCCAGGTGACTTGGACGAGTGCCTGTTGATCGGGACCGCCTTCAAGACAAAATCGGGCGAGCTTTTCATGAGCGATCAAAGCGAATCGAGTGCCCTTCTCGAAGTTCCGTTAATCCTCCCCGAGACATACGGGCTAACACTGGCCGTACGCCCAACAACAACTGGTGGTGCATTGCAGATTTCCGTGCCTCACCACGGTTTTCCGGTCAGCATCGTTTTCGACGGGGCCTACGGAAGTGGGATCCATTCAATTGATGGGCAAAGCTACAAAGACAACTTGACAAACGTGCCCGAGAAGCAATTCACCAATCACCAACTACATTCGATTCACATTACTTCGTCGCCCAAGGGGCTTTTCGTCAAGATGGATGGAAAGCGATTGACTGAATTCACCGGCCCACCCGAAAAGCTGAGTCTGGACAACGAGATTGCACATCCCAATTTGCTGTTTCCAGCTTTGAAGGTAATTCACGGCGGCCGTTTTCTTGTTGAAAAGGCGATGATCGAAACTGACGGTTTGAATACCGCCAAGCCCGCCGGCCCCGAGACGATCAAACTGACAAAAGCTGAGCGGGAGGTGGCAAAATGGGTTCGAGCCGCAGGCGGACAGACCTTTTTCGATCAGGGTATACAAATCAAACTTCCGCCAAGTGCAAACTTCTCGGAGAGCGACTTCCAGCGTTTTCAAGACTTGCCGAACCTCACAGCCTTGACGGTCTCCAACGGCGAAACGAATTTCCGGATTGCGGGGACAGCTCTTTCTGATGAGGCAATTCTCCATTTGAATTCGCTCCCAAAACTTCGCACCATCGTGGTGGGCGGATACGAAATCACGGATCGAGGTCTTGAACACCTCGCCCACTTCCCAATTGAACACCTGACCATTTTTCGCGCCTCGATTACTCCACGTGGACTGGATTTCTTCAAGAGCCATAAGCTCCGCACCCTCGCGTTGAATTACTGTAAGCAGATAGACGAGGAGGACTTCGATAAACAAGTCGTCGCAAATATCGTGAGGTTGGATTTGCAAAACACCTCGATTTCAAATCGCTTTATCGAAAAGATCGCTGGCATTGAGACACTTAGAAAACTATCGGTCTCAAATACTCGAATGACTTCTGCGGTCTTCGAGCAGATCTCCGACTGTACGAACCTTGAAGAGTTAGACGTTGCTGGTCTAGAAATTGCCGAGAATGACCTACAACACCTTTCAAGCCTGAGAGATTTAAAAGGGTTGTGGATCAGCAGAGCTGGACTCACTGACAAAGGCTTTCAATTTATCGCCGACAGTTTTCCACTGCTTGAGAGAATGGACGGCACGGCGAATCGTATTGACGCAAACTCGGTGATTGACTGGAGCGGGCTTCAGAATCTTGAAGAGCTCTGGCTATACGGCACTCGAATCAATGATCAACAGCTGTTGGCAATCGCAGAAATCCCAAGCCTGAAATACCTCGGAATCAATTCGATCGACTATTCAAAGATAAATCTGTCGGCCGAAGCAATGCGAGCATTCGCACAAAAGCTGCCTGCATGCGGTATCGCTGGCGAAACCGCGCTCGCTCACGCCCACGAGATGCAATACCTCAAAGCTGAGGCGACTTTGGAAAAACTCGATATCGCTGCTCTTTTACAGAGCGGAGAGACAACGTTGGAGATAGACGGCCGACTTTTCACCAACTCTAACCACAATGACGACTTTAAAGAGGTTGCGGAGATCTGTGACGGCAAAGAAGCTACGCTGTTCAAGAGCCACAGTGAACCACTGTCTGTGAAGATCACGTTTCGGCAACCGGTTGAGCTTTGGACCGTCAGGATGTTGGCGTCACATGCTCCGTTTGGTTATAAGATGACGGTTCGTCTCGATTCCGATGACAATGGCTATAGTCTACAGGAGATCAAGTCGAGCAAATGGGGCACATTGGGCCTGCCCAAGGCTGATGCCACACACCACGTCACAATCGAAATATATCGAATCCGGAGCGATTACGTTCACCTGAATGAGCTAGAACTCTATGTCCGCCGCTCTACCCCGAGCAGATGAAATCGCTATGGCCGAGACTTGATCTGACACCACTGTTGCCTTATGAGGAAACATCATTGCGTGTGACGGAGGTCGGGAGCTGACATTTTTAAATAAAATATCGATAGCACGGCACCGCAGAGCGCTGCCATTTATCGACTCGAGCATAGCAGCGCGGAGGACTGGGATGTCTTGGTTCAACGGAAATTGGAATTTGCGGTCCGGCGAGTTGAACAGTGTGGCGGCGTCCTGCCGGTAAGATCGGGCATCGTGCCCGAAGGTTTTTCGCATTGAGCAAACATCGAAGGGAAGAGG
>WCIL01000081.1:0-7711 GCA_033042175.1 Phycisphaera sp. RhM | reverse complement strand
TCAACAATTGGTTTCACAGCCGCGCCAACTCGACACATCCGCCGGCAAACAAAAAGATGTGGTCAAACCTAAGCGCTGCGCTGACCTCCGGCTACTCGCTGGCATCCCTCCGGGATACTCGGTTCGCTGCCGCTCTCCTTTGACACCAAACGGAGTGATGCTTGTGAGCGGCAGGGCTCTGCGCTTGTCAAAACTTTGTCGATTGAGCGGTATTGGGCTCGCGCCCTGCCGCTAACAAACAACACCCCGGTTGGTTTGAAGGTAGGTGGCATGGCCGCGAGCCTACGGGCCACCGCGGGGGTGAGATAAGGTGAAGGCCCGGACGCCGGCGCGAACCGGCTGATATCCCTCGGCGATCAGCGGTTCGACGCAATGTCCCACCGGGCCGGGCAAACCTACTTCAAGCTCACCGACTGCGCGGCACCACCCACCTTGGCGTCGTTGACGACGATCGTTTCGGGTGCGTCTTTGCCAGCCTTGATGATGAAGGTCTTGTCCTTGGGAGCCGCCGGGACAAACGTCTTTCCGGCAATGCGAACCGTGTAAAGGATCTCGTCGCTGTCGCGGTCGACGAGCTGTACGACGGGGGACTCGACATCAAAGCTCAACTCCCCGAGTTTTCCCCAGGACGGCGGATTGTAGTTGTCGAATTGCGAAATCGTACGCGGCCAGCCGGGATACTGCTTTGCCGACGGATCGGTCACGTCCACATTCCGCGGCCAACATTCCATCGTGATCTGACGGGTTTTGGTGTTCAGACGGACGATGCCGAATCCGGCCGACCGTGTGTTCAGCACGTTGCCAGCCGGCATTTTTTCGGGGTTGGCTGCCGCGTAATTGGTGACCTTGTTGGCAAAGCCGTCGAGGTGGTCTCCCGTGTATTCCGGGCTGCCCGGTTCGCGGTTTTGCCCCGGTTCCAGCGGCTCCCACCAGCGGAGATACAGGTTGGCGATCGAGGGCACACAAAACGACCAGATGGCGTCGCGATGTTCGTCAATGCCATGATGAAAGATCGTGGCCAAGTGTTGATCGCCGGCGTAGTGAAACGCGAACGCTTTGCGGAGTGCCTTCAACGCACGATTTCGTCCGGTCTGTGGCCAGCCGTTGGAATCCATGTCGGCATGCAATCGACCGTTGGCGCTGCCGTGAATGTGTGCACCACCGCAGAAAATGGTTTGCGACAGGGCAACTTTCATGCTCGCGTCGCGCCAGTCCTGGGCCCAGCGGTCCAGGAAATCCAACTGTCGCTCCCCCAACAGCATCGCTCCATCGACATCGACGCTGGCCGGATCGTAGTCGGGATTGCGAATGTGGTCGGGCCGCGGTCCTTGCTTGGGCACGCGGCCTGCCGGACCGGTTTTAAACTTGCGGTCTTCCAGAATGGCGAAGTCGATGTTGCCCCAATTCAAATTGGTGAAGTAGACGCCGATGCCCTGACCAATTTTTCGGGGGTCGACCGGATCGGGGAAATGGCTGGTCTGGGCGCGTTCGACTTCCTGGACATAAACTCCGGGCTGGCGGTAGCCTCCGTCGGCGTTGCCACTGAGCGTGGAAATCTTGCCGCTTTCGCCCCACAAGTTGGGCTGGCCGACATCGTGGTCGTCGGGCAGACTAAGCGTCGGGCGATCCTTGATGATGTCGCCGAAATCGCGTCCGAATTTCAGCCAGGCGGCGAGGTGTTTGTTGTGGTCGTAGACCTGGTCGCCGGAGAAGAACAGCACGTCGGCGTCGACTTTGCGAACATTGTCGATCAGGTCCTGGCGTGAGATGTCACCGCCATGGGCCGGTTGAATCGAGTTGCCGGTAAAGCCCGCGACGACGATTTCGTCCTTGTCCACGGGGTTCTTGCGAATGACGCCTTCGTACTTCGCTTCGGTGCCATGCACGACCCGATAGTTGGATGCTCGGGTGTCGTCCCAGTTCTCGACTCGAAACGGCGCCGTCCAGCCGGGTTCCACGACGTTCGTACGTGCGACTTCCACCCAGTTGCCGTCGGTTTCGATTTCCAGCCGAACGGTTCGACTCTCGCCGGACTGAAGCGGATAAAGTTGGGCGGTCAGCTTGAGCGTGTTGTCGTGAACCGTGTAGAGCGCAAAACAAATCACCTCGCTGCGTTCGACTTCGGGAATTTCCAGGACCGCGCGGCGCGGTCGTCGTTGGGCATTTTGTTGAGCGATTGCCGGAGTCAGACCCAGGAGCAACACCAGGCAGCAGAGCCCGGCTGTTTTGTATGGTTGTAGATTCATTCGTGTGCCTGTCGTTCAGAGTGGTGCGGGACTAGTGTAACTCAGCAGACGCCCCCTGCCGACCTTGGGAGACTTTCTTCTCGCTCGGTTTTCGCCACAATAAAAACAAGAAGAGCGGAATGGCGAAATGCGGTGCCCGGAGGACGCTTTCGTGCAGGAATTGATCCGCCCCCCAATAGTTGAGCCCCCACGACATGCCGGCGACGGGGCGAGCGATGGCGGTCAAGAATCCCCAGGCGGTCGCGTACAACGCGCTGGCGCGACGCAGGTAGGGAATACAGATTCCGACACAGACGGCAAGGTCCAGCACGCCGGCGGTTCGCAGCAGAACTTGCGCGGTGGAATACTCAACGCCCAGGATCAACGTCGTCATGGCATAAAAGTTTCCCGGCGTCGGCCAAAATCCGATCGCATAACAGCCGTGACCGGCAAAGGTCATGATCAAGGCGATGACCGCCGTCGTCACCGTGACCCGATGCCCCGCACCGAGGGCAAGCGCCAGGACCAGGATCAATGGGATCAACATTTGGCCCCCATGTTCGATGAACATCGGCAGTTGACGTTGCGCTGCGACGTAACTGGCGTAGCTGAGCAAGGTCAGCAGTCCGCTACCGAGTACCAGTCCGGACATCTGTACCCAGGACGTTTTGCGAACTGTGATCGTCAAGAGCGTGCATGCCAGGTACAGCCACCAGATCCGAGCGATCCACTTCTGCACGAAACCGTCATCGGCCCCCGTGCCGACAAATTCGTCCCAAGAGAGTCCCAGCCGAGTGGCGAGGTCGTACGTGGCGTCCTGCCAGAGCAGCACACCGTAGGGACCTTCCCAATAATAGTGCACCCAAGTCCAACCGGCGAAGCAAAGAAATGCCCCCAACCGGAGGCAGGCGATCGGCAATCGGTGCGGATTCGATTCGTTCACATTCGACCTGGGCGAGACGCGGTGCTTTTGGGTGACGCTACAATTTTTGATGGCAGACGATTGTAATCCCTGATCCGGAAGAAGTCTTAGGACGGCAGCTGTCCGGTCTGTCGATTGAGTCGATGTTCTAAAGTCAACCCGATGAGGTTAGACGCGACGCGTCAGCGAGGGGACGCCCCGTGGCCCCTTGCTAACGCATGCGGGCTTGATTCGACAGGCCGTGTAGTGGCCGGTACGATCGAGTTGGACCATGTACTGAAAAGGATGCGTCGATGGCACAGAACGTTCCCAGCAAAGAGCACTTTCAGCAAGCCTATGACGGTAGTGCTCCGTGGGATATCGGGAAACCGCAACCGGTCTTCGTCGAGGCTGCCGAACAGATCACCGGCAGACTGCTCGATGTCGGCTGCGGAACCGGAGAGAACTCGCTCTTCTTTGCCGAGCGGGGCCACCAAACCACCGGCATCGACTTTCTTGAACACCCCATCGCCCAGGCAAAGAGAAAGGCAGCGGCGCGTGGGCTGCCGGCGGCCTTCAGGGTGATGGACGCGCTACGCTTGGACCAACTGGACGACGTTTTCGATTCGGCGATCGACTGCGGCTTGTTCCACGTCTTTTCCGACGAGGACCGCACACGCTATGTCGACGCTCTGACGCGGGTCGTTAAACCGGGCGGCAGATTGTTCCTGATCTGTTTCAGCGATCTGGAACCGCCGGGTGACGGACCGCGACGAATTTCACAAGCCGAAATCCACGCCGCCTTCGCAGACGACTGGCAGGTGGAATCGATCCGGCAAGCCCGATTCGAAACCCGCCGTGATCCGCACCAGTCGCCGTTCAGCGACGGCGGACCGCTGGCCTGGTTCTGCGTGATTCGCAGGAGCGCCGGTTGATTGAATCGACGTTCCGAAATCAACGCGATCTTGTGAGGGGCGAATGCGTCAGCAACGCACAACACAGAAGTGGGCTAGAATCAACAACTGCCGATACACTTCGCGGACGTCAACGATTGACGTGCGACCGCCCTGCCTCCTTCAATTCGATGCTTGTGTCAGACGTTACCCGAATCCTCCATCAAATCGAAGCCGGCGATGCCGCGGCGGCAGGCGAATTGTTGCCGCTGGTGTATGCCGAACTGCGGCGACTGGCCGGGCACAAGATGGACAAGGAAGCGGCGGGGCAGACGTTGCAACCGACAGCGCTCGTTCACGAAGCGTACGTGCGTCTGGTGGGTGCCGAGGATATCCGGCAGTGGGACAATCGTGGCCACTTCTTTGCAGCGGCGGCCGAGGCCATGCGCCGCATTCTGATCGATAACGCTCGCCGGCGTCAGAGCTATAAACGTGGCGGTGACCGCGAGCGGCTGGAGATTGCGGAAGTCGATGCGATCGTCGACTCCGCCGACGTCGATGAATTGCTGGATCTGGATGCCGCCCTGACCAAACTCGCCGAATGTGAACCGGAAATGGCCAAGCTGGTCCAATTACGATATTTCGCCGGGCTATCGGTCGAGGAGTCGGCCAAAACGCTCGGCATGTCCCCGCGAACGGTCAAACGAAATTGGGCATTCGCCCGGGCATGGCTCGGTCGTGAACTGAATTTGGGCGAGGGGATCTAAAATGGGTGGCCCCGGCTGATGCTGGAATCCGCATTGTATTCTGTGGAGGCGATTCCTCGCTTCCGGGCCGACAACGAGTCGGCTTCCACGCGATAGCGTTCGCGGATTTCACCAGGATTTCTACAAACATCATGGCCGTCGCCACCGAAAAGTCGATCTTCTTTCACGCCGTCGAGATTGAATCAGCGGCCGAGCGGGCCGCGTATGTCGAGGGTGCGTGTGGCGACGACGAGCAACTCTTGACCGCCGTTTGCGCCTTGCTTCGTGAGAACGATCGGGAGGAAAACCCCGTCGACCGTCCGGTCGGGGCCGCCTGGATGTCAACCGATCTGGTCAGTGATGATGCAGGTGCCGCCACAACTCGGTTCTTCCCCGGGGCGAGGGTTGGACCGTACAAGTTGATGGAGCGAATCGGCGAAGGCGGATTCGGATTGGTCTTTGTGGCCCAACAGCAGGCACCGGTCCGACGGCGGGTTGCGCTCAAAATCATCAAGCCGGGCATGGAGTCCCGCGAAGTCCTGGCACGGTTCGAGGCCGAGCGGCAGGCGATTGCGTTGATGGACCATCCCAACATCGCCCGGGTGTTTGAAGCCGGCGTCACCGAGACGGCGCAACCGTATTTCGTCATGGAACTGGTTCGCGGTGTCCCGCTCAATGAGTTCTGCGACCGCCATCAGTTGAACATGTCCGAGCGGCTTGAGCTGTTTGTGACGATCTGCCATGCCGTCCAGCACGCCCACCAGAAAGGGATCATCCATCGCGACCTGAAACCGTCCAACATTCTGGTGACACTTCAGGATGGGAAGCCGCTGGCAAAGGTCATCGATTTCGGCGTGGCAAAAGCGATCGGTCAGAGCTTGACCGTCAAAACGATTTACACCCGCTTCGCGTCCATGGTCGGCACGCCGGCCTACATGAGTCCCGAACAGGCGGCGATGAGTACCGACGACGTTGACACGCGGAGCGACATTTATTCGCTCGGCGTGTTGCTCTATGAAGTGCTGACCGGTTCGACGCCGTTTGCCCCCGATCGATTGCAAAGCGCGGGGTTTGACGAGCTGCGGCGGATCATTCGCGACGAGGATCCGCCGCGACCGAGCACTCGTCTGAGCACGCTGAACAACGAACTGGCGAGCACAATCGCCGTCAATCGTCGGCTCGACCCGGCAACGCTCTCGTCGGCGATGAAACGCGATCTGGATTGGATCGTGATGAAGGCGATGGACAAGGATCGGAACCGAAGGTACTCGACCGCCGGCGCGATGGCCGAAGACGTTTCGCGTTTCCTGAATGACCAGCCGGTCGAAGCACGTCCGCCTTCGACATGGTACCGATTCTCCAAGTTCGCCCGGCGAAACAAAGTCGGCCTCTCGACCGCCTCGCTCGTCGCTTGCGCCTTGCTGCTGGGAACTGCGGTCAGTGTCTGGCAAGCCCATACGGCGATCAATGAACGCGATGAGAAAGAGATCGCGTTAGAAGAAGCACGTGCGGCCGAGCAGGTTGCCAACGCCGCTCGGCTCGAATTGGAACGCTTCAACGATCGGCTCAATTCGACCACCGTTCTGCTGGCGTCGGGGCGAGCCAATGCCGACGCCCAACGCTGGTCGGAGGCCCATCAGGCATACACCGAAGCGACGGGCGTGTTGCCGAAATACTTCCTGGTCTGGCTCGAGCGAGGCGGGTTAAATGCAAAACTCGGTCGCTGGGATGCGGCCGCGGCTGATTTTGCAAAAGCGGTCGAAATTGGCTGCCCGATCGAACAGGCTGAACTGTCGGGTGTGCCACAATTGTTGTTCTTTGCCGGAGAATCTGCCGCCTACGAAAAATTGAGCAACGAATTACGACGCGCCCGAAAAGACGATCCCATGGCCGTGACCATTCGAGGGCAATTGGTCGGTGGCGTCACCGAATCAGCGGCCGCAGAGTTGGCCGATCGTGTCGAGCAGATGCTCGCTGCCATGCCCAACCCGAACGACTCCGAGGCAAACCGCGAATCGGATCGCAGACGACGGAAATACGCCGAGATGTTCTATGGAGTCAACCTCTACGTCGCCGGTTGGGCGCATTTGCGAGCGGGAAATCATCCACGCGCGCTTCAGCGACTACAGGAATCGAATCAGGCGAATTGGTTCGGACGCGGTATCGCCCATCCGCTGCTCGCGATCGCTCACCACAGAACGGGCAACGCGGAAGAGGCCGTTGGTTCGTTCGAACAATCGCAGACGCTGCTGGATCGATTGCTCGATGAAAGCGTCAGCCAGTCCAAGGGCTCGCCGATGATCCCATGGATCGATTGGATCGAGTTCCTGCTGCATCACCGCGAGGCGAGTATCGTCGTCAAGGGGCATACACCGGCCAACGACCCCCGAATGCAGCAGATGGAACGCTTTGCCGATGAGCGAATTTCGGGTTGAGCAGCGTTGCCGCCCTTCGCATCGTTGCCTCGCCTTTTTTCTGCACCGATTTGTCTGGCCCCGAGTTCGTGTGGTTTACGCATTAACAAAGTAGAGGCTTGGGTCCTGTCGCTTGGCCGTTCCCCACGACGAAGCGGGAATGGGAATCGGCACAGGATTTTTGCCGCCCTTCGCGACTCATCGGCCGATGATGCTCGGTCGTTAGCCCTGCCGTTGGACGCAAAAATGAAACTGATTATGAACTCTTGCAAATGGTTTCTACTGTTCGCTTTCATCAGCATCACGGCTCAGGCGCAGCACCCGCTGTCGATTTCGGTCGGCGACGCATCGATCACGCCCCGCGATTCCGCCGGCCCCTTGCGGCTCCGCGACCGGGACTTTTCCGCTGACCGGTTCGGTTGGAGGCGTGATGGATTCGGCCGAAACCAATCCGCGCCGCCGGCCGGCGGACTGATGCATTGGTTCATCCATCGCGACTTGGACAACAGCCTCGGGCTGACGCAGCTGGAGT
>WCIL01000080.1:0-8084 GCA_033042175.1 Phycisphaera sp. RhM | reverse complement strand
AGCTGGAGTTGCCGCAGACCCACCGATTTCTGTTCCCAGGACTCGACGAAGACGGCAACGGAGAGCTGAGCCGTTCCGAGATTGGACGTTTCGAAACCTTTGCCCTCGGTCAGTTCGACGGACTGCACTTGCGCAGTTCCCTCTGGAGTGATGACGCACCTTCCACAGAAACGACACGGCGGTTGAAAGAGGTGATGGATTCCTTTCTAGCCGATAATGCCGAGTCCGATGCCAGTGCGGCCTCCGAGATTGCGTCCACCAACCGCGCCGCGTGGACATCTTATGTCTTTACCGTTGCTGCGATGGTGATCGCCGCCTTCAGCTTTGGTCATCTGCTGACCACTTCACCGCCGCGTCGCCATCGCTGGACTCAAATCGATGCGTCGCCCGATGCAACTCGTGCGGTCGTTGAATCGCTGGTTCTGATCAGCCTGCTTTCGATGATCGACCTGTTTTGGACGACCATCAAATCGACGGAGACTCATTTTCATGAAATGAATCCGCTGGGAAATCAAATCTTGCTCAATGGCGACTCCCTGACCGCATTCAAGGTGATCAGCGTACTGGTCAGTCTGTTGCTGTTGTTTTTTCTCCGTCAATACAAAGGCGCCCAACTTGCATCGTGGTGGGGGTGCTTGATTTGCACGCTCGTTGCGTTTCGCTGGATCGTCTTGGACTCCGCCCTGCTCGGATGAACCCTGCTCGGATGAACCATTCCCCCAACCTCTCTTTCTCTCTTCCCTGGAAATTGAATCAATGCTCAAGTTGTACCTCGCCAGTCTGTTCTTCCTTTGTTCCGGTGTCATCGGTTTCGCCGCCGATTGGCCGCAGTGGCAGGGACCGGATCGAAATGCGATCTCGAAAGAAGGAGCACTGCTACAGCATTGGCCCGAGGGTGGGCCGCCGTTGGCCTGGCGAGTTGACGGACTGGGCGGCGGCGACAGCGCACCGGCGGTCGCCGACGGCAAGCTGATTGGAATGAGCAATCGGGACGGCAAAGAAATCGTCTGGGCACGCTCTGAAAGCGACGGCAAGGAAATTTGGTTCACGTCGTTGGGGGACGCGGTTGACCAACGCGTGCCGCAGTCGAAGGAAGGCCCCGGATGTACTCCCGCCGTCGACGGCGAGCGGTTGTATGTGATCGGCATGAGCGGACGCGTCGCCTGTCTCAATGCGGAGGATGGCCGCATCGTTTGGCAACGAAGTCTCGTCGATGATTTCGGCGGTGTCTTGCCGATGTGGAGTTACCGCGAATCACCACTGGTCGACGGCGACCAAGTCATCTGCACACCGGGTGCCTCCGATGCGATGATCGTCGCGCTCCATAAGTTGACGGGTGAGACGATTTGGAAAAGCCAAATGCCCGACGAACCCGCAGAGGAACAGGGTGATGGATCAACTCGTCAGGAAACCCCGCGTCAGGAGACTCCGATTCGCGACGAAGCTCCCCAACGCGACGCACCGCAGCGTGGCGGACCGGGCGGATCCGCTCCGGAAATCAGCGGCACCGAGAACGCAGAACTGTTTCAGAGCGAGCATTGGGGCATGACCGGTTTTGCCTACAAGGTTCCCAACGGAAACTACACCGCCAAGCTCTATTTTGCCGAGACGTACAACGGCATTACCGATGCCGGCCAACGGGTATTTACGTTCGACGTCGAAGGCCGGGAGTTCAAAGACTTTGACATTTGGGCGAAGGCTGGCGGACCGCGAAAGGCCTACGTCGAATCGGTTCCGGTCGAGGTGACCGATGGCGAACTGAACATCGCATTCACGCGACAGGTCGAGAATCCGGCCATCAAAGCGATTGAAATCGTTCCGCAAGATGACGGTGCGAAGACGACCGAGACCATCCGCATCAACGCCGGCCGGTCAACGCCTTGGACCGATGCCAAGGGACAGGTTTGGTTGGCCGATCAAGGGTTCGCCGATGGTCAAACCAATCCGGGAACCTTCAATTTTGCCGGCGGACGTCCGGGCGGACGCGGCGGTTTCGGCGGTCGAGGCGGCTTCGGCGGCGGACGCGGCGGTTTCGGTGGAAGAGGCGGTGCCCGCTCGGGCGCGGCGTACTCTTCGGCGATCGCCATCGATTTTGAAGGCCAACGACAATACGTTCAACTGACCGCCAAGTCGCTCATCGGAGTCTCGGCCGACGATGGAACGGTGCTTTGGCAATACGATGCACCGGCCAATGCGATGGGGATCAACTGTTCCACACCAATTTACCAGGACGGTTTGGTGTTCGCGGCGTCCGCTTACGGTAGCGGCGGAGGTGCGGTGAAGTTGACCAAGGACTCCGAGGGCAAGATCACCGCCCAGGAGGTCTATTTCACCACCAGAATGCAGAACCATCACGGCGGGATGATTGTCGTCGATGGCTGTCTCTATGGAGCCAACGGGGGGAACGGTGGCGGCATCCTGACCTGCCTGGACTTCCAATCCGGCGACTTGCTGTGGCGAGATCGTCAGGGGCTCAAGGGTGCCTTGCTGCTGGCCGACGGACGGCTTTACCTTCGCGGCGAAGACGACGGAGAGATGCTGCTGATCGAGCCATCGCGAGACGGACTGCTCGAACGCGGTCGCTTCGATCAACCCGACCGCAGCAGCGCGAAGGCCTGGGCGCACCCGATCGTCGCCAATGGCAAACTCTACATCCGCGACCAAGGGCTGTTGCTTTGCTACGACGTCCAGGCGGAGTAGCGAAACGTTAGCAACGAGGCTTGAAAACGTCCCGTTCAATCGGTGTTCGGTCCGATGAGAAGACGACGACTCCGAACAACTTCGATTGGAGTGTCAGCTGCACGGGGCGGGCAAGACGATGGGGGCTGAGATCGTTTTGCCACCATTGTTTTGCCAATCTTTCCCCGGTCGATCAGACGGATCAAGCCGTAAAAACGATGGCTCTGTTTTCGCTGCAGCCCGCACTGTTTCCCAGTCAATGCTGGAAACCGAGCGATGCGGCTTGCACGATCAGACCGCGACGACGCTGGGGCAAACCGTCCAGAAATGGTTTCATCTGGTCCCCGTAGGCTCGTTCGGCGTACTGAGAGCTGAGGATCCGCTTGCCGTTGGGCGATCGGGCGTAGATGAAGACATTGAATTCGGCGATGTCGCCTTGCCACGTCGCGAAGTCGATGCCGCACCTCAAACCATCCCCGAAGTCCCAGATCGAGTAAGGTGCCTGCGGGTTGTTCTCCAACAGTGAATCAGCCATGGCTCGTGCCATCGCAATCGGCTCGGCATCGATCGGTT
Organism: Phycisphaera sp. RhM; assembly: GCA_033042175.1. Lineage (GTDB taxonomy): Bacteria > Planctomycetota > Planctomycetia > Pirellulales > Pirellulaceae > Stieleria. Next base: position 4,832 of record WCIL01000080.1, on the reverse strand, counting down.
GGTCGCGAAAGGCGATCATCTTTCGCCAACGATCCAGCGTTTCACCTTCGGGGACGTATTCATGTAGCGTTTCCGTTGATTCGTCTTCGTTCGCAAATTCTAATGTAAATACCTGTCCATGAAATCGAATCGCACTCGGACGGATGTCCGGATGCCCGAGACCGCTGGCAGCCACACCCGTCGATCGCGACGACACCAGCGTGGCTTCCGCCGGGATCGACGCTTGACCTTGGTCCATCGCTCCACCGACGACCCCGACGATTGTCAGCAAGATGACAATTCCGACCATCAGTGCGATCGGGCCCACAAAGACGACCATCAAGGTGATCAGAAGCCAGTTGCGTCGCGGTTTGGCCGGCACGTCGACTGCTATGGGAGCAGTGTAGGGAGTCGGATCGCAGTCGGTCGGCGTCGGGTGATTCATGGTTGTCGTATTGGTGCAGCTGGGAAGAACCCGGGCACCCAAACCGGTGCTCGGCACCGAAACGTAGCTCGCCACTTTTGTAAGATGGCGACGGGCTAGGAAAACCCCCACCGTGGCAACCTAGGCCCCGCTTCGAACGCTTACTTTGTGACACGTTTCCATGTAACGACCGCCGGCTCGCTGTCGTCGTCGATCAGCATGCCGCGAACCTCAATGAATGTGTCGCCGGTCACTCGATAGATGTAGGACTGCGGCGCGCTCGCCGTACGTCCTCGGTTTGCCCCGGCGGTGAACCGGTTGTTGAAGAACGTGAAGATTCGCACCTTGCCGGTGGTCTCCAAGCGGAACTCCGAGGTCTTCGATTCGACGATTCGGTCAGCGGCGCCCTTGATCGTCAGCGTCGTTTCGTTGTCGCGATGTTCTTTCGTAATCGTGTACGTGCCCGCATCGGTTTTCACGGTCCGGACCCACGTTCCCTGAACCTCGGCCAGGTCTGCGGGAGAGGATTGCGGCGGCTCGGTTTTCTGGGGAGAACTCGAAGGGGCTTCGGCGAGAGTGGACCCGCAGACACAGACACAGGCGAACAGGCAGAGTTTGGTGATGTGTTTCATGATGAATCGGGGGCAGGGTGAGAGGAGGCAGATCAACATGGGGCAGAATGATGAAGGCCGGGAGAGCGTGGGGCAAAACGATCAGGGGCAAAACGATGAGACATCCCGTTGGAGGCTAAAGTCGGGCATCCTCGATCCTCCCATGATTCTGCCCCAGATCATTCTGCCATCTCCCGCGCAATCTGCTCCTGGCCACCTTTCGTTTGCCTCTCGGCACTCGCCCTCGCTGGGCGGGTGGGGTGCCCCTTGGTAAATGAACCAAAAGCATGACAATCGGATTGACCGGTGTGATTGACAAAGCCACGGCCCCTGTATTTTGCAGCGACAGCGCGAATCGGACCTACGTTTCAAAAGCGTAGTCCACTGTATTATCACATTCTGTCGAGCCGAAAACTATGCCCTGGTCGATTTCAAATTGGCTCCATCGCGTCTCGACTTCTGATTCGTCATCAATCGCGACGGGAAAATACCTGCTCGATGCAGCAGTGCTCGAAAAACGACTGCTGTTCAGCGCGACTCCGATCGCGCCCCCGGTTGTCGATCACGTGGACGTCGACTCTGGGCAGACCGAGCCGTTGGTGGTCGACGTCGCCACCTCGACCTCCGGCGGATCAGAATCAAATGACGGACAACGGACATCACGATTGCAGTTGGTCTTCGTCGACGCGGGGGTCGAGGATCACCAACAGCTGATCGATGACCTGTGGGCGAGCAATGATGCTGCGGATCTGGAAATCTATTTGCTCGACGAATTCCGCGACGGCGTCGAGCAGATCACCGAGATCTTGAACGGCTACCAGGACGTGGACGCCATCCATCTGTTGTCTCACGGAAACGATGGCAAGTTGCGTCTGGGAAACTCGGCGCTGGACGGCGGAAACCTGGCCGGGTACGCCGGCGACTTTGCCCATTGGCAGTCGTCGCTGACCGACGAAGCGGACTTGCTGCTGTATGGATGCGAGCTGGCTGAAACGGACTCGGGCGTGGCGATGCTGGAAGCCCTTGCGGCGTTGACCGGCGCGGATGTGGCAGCGTCGACCGACGACACCGGACATGCATCGCTGGGCGGCGACTGGGACTTGGAATACGTCGGTGGAATCATCGAGTCGGAATCGATCCTCGATCTGCAATCCAATTCGCGGTGGAAAGGTGTGCTGAGTGCACCCGATATTGCTGCCACCGGCGAGATTCGTGTCAATGGTACGACCAGTGGCGTGCAGACAACCAATTCAGGCTCCACGTCTGTCGCCGTTGACGATGCGGGCAACAGCATTGTCGTTTGGACCGAGCAGTCTGGCCTGGATGGCGACGGATATGGAATTTTTGCTCGTCGTTTTAATGACCAGGGAATTCCACTAGGTGCCGAGTTCAAAGTCAACGAGACAGTGGCCGGAGCGCAGTCGGCCCCCGTCGTAGCGATGGACAGTTCGGGTCGATTTGTGATCGCCTGGATTTCCGATGACGGCAGCGGCAGTGGAATCTACCTTCGTCGTTTCAACGCCGATGGAACGGCCATCGATACCAACGACCTGCTCGCCAATGCCGGCAAGACCAGTGGAGATCAGAAAGATTTTGATCTGGCGACGAATGCCTCCGGCCAGATCGTCATCGTGTTTGACAATGAGGGACCGGGTAACGCGCTTTGGGCAAGAACGTTTGACTTCACCGCAACGGCACCCGGAGACGAACTGCCCACCACGCTCAAATCGATTGCGATCAGTGGGCTGCCGACACTTCCTTCGGTCGACATCAACGACGGTGGACGAATCGTCTTCGCGTGGCAGGAAAGTGCGTCGATTTACAGCGCCAGCTATGACTTCGCCGGATTGACGGCGGTTGGCCCAACTCACGAGTTAAATGGTGGAACCAGCAATGAACGTGAGATCGTTGTCGCCGTTCGCAGCGACAACGACTACGTCGTTGCGTTTCGGTCAGATGTCGGTGGCTCGGAGGGAGTGTGGACACGATTGATTCCCGAAGCAGGCCCATCGGGGATGCAACCTGCCACACTCGTTTCCGGTGGTGCGACCGCGACCGGTCCGAGCATTGATATCGATGATTCGGACAACTTTGTGATCACGTATCAGAAAGCGGACGCCGCGGGGACGGGCACGTACAGGCAAGTCTACACGTCGGACATGGTCAAGTCCGGCGGTGAAACGCTAGTCAATCAGACGACCGACGGTGAACAATCCGCAAGCTCGATTGCCATTCACGATTATAAAAATGCGGTCGTGGTCTGGAGCGGTAACGGAACCCAATCGGGACACGTCGACGGGGACGGAGTGTTCCTGCGACAGTTCTCCAACACGGCTCCCGTGGCTGACTTGACCGCCGGTGCACCGTACACGATCAGCGAAGGCGACGCGCTTTCACTGGATGGTTCCAACTCGTCGGACGTTGACGGCGACACGTTGTCGTACGCGTGGGATTTGGACAACGACGGGATTTTCGGCGAGATCAACGAGCCCGTGACCGCGACCGCGGTGGTCAGCTGGGCAACGCTCGCTAGTTTCGGGATCAACGACGATGGTACGCACACGATTGGTCTGCGAGTCGATGACGGTCAAGGCGGAATCGCGACACAGACCACGACCGTCACCGTGCAAAACACCGCGCCGGTTTTGTCGGCCACGGGGGGCACAAGTGCTGTCGCGGGCACGACGTATACCTTAAATCTCTCGGCCACAGACCCCGGTGACGACACGCTGAGTCAATGGCGGGTCGATTGGGGCGATGGGACGATCAATCTGTACGCCGGTTCCAGTACCTCGGTCAGCCACACCTACACCATTGCCGGGCTGACTCATAACATCCTGGTGTCCGCCACCGACGAAGACGGCAAGTGGTACACGGGCGATCTGTTTGTCGCCAGTTCAAATTTTAGTCCGGTGGAGCGATTTGATGCGTTGACCGGCGCCTTTGAAATTGGCACCGGAAACTTCAACGACCTCAAGCGTGCCGAAGACTTCTTGATCGGCCCCGACGGGATGCTGTACGCGAGTGCTTTTTTGACAAGCAACGTGCAACGCTTTGACCCTGCAACCGGAGTGTTGGACGGCGATTTTGTGATTGGCGGCAGTGGCGGATTGGACAAGGCGTCCGGCATTGCATTTGGCCCTGATGGCAATCTGTATGTCGGCAGCCATGGCACTGACCAAGTCCTTCGCTACGACGGAACGACCGGAGCATTTATCGACGTGTTTGTCAGTGCGAATGCGGGTGGACTGGATGGACCACGGAAGATTTTGTTCGGAGCCGACGGAAACCTCTACGTCGCCAGCGAACTGACCGACAGCATCCTGCGATTCAACGGCAGCACCGGTGCATATATTGACGACTTCGTCACCAGCGGTGCCGGCGGGTTAGACGGACCAAAATCTTTTGGCTTTGGCCGTGATGGCAATCTGTATGTTACCTCGTCGGTGACGGACCAGATCCTTCGTTACAACGGATCCAGCGGGGCCTTGATCGATATCTTTGTCGCTTCGGGTGTCGGCGGGCTCGCCAATCCGTTCGGGCTCGCATTCGGACCTGACGACTCGTTGTACGTCACCACTCACGATTCCGGAAAGCTGCTCCGCTACGATTTCAACGGAAACTTCGTCGACGAGTTCGGCAACGGCTTTTTCAAAGCCGAAGGTCTGACCTTCACGCCGACGCATCAGGTCAGTGTGGTGACGAGCAACACAACTCCGCTGGCGACCAACACGAGCCAGACGATTGGCTACACCGAAGACGACTCGGCCGTCGCGATCGCTGACATCGTGGTGACCGATCCCGACGTCGGGGAAACG
>WCIL01000079.1:0-10568 GCA_033042175.1 Phycisphaera sp. RhM | reverse complement strand
CAACATCATCGGCTTGCGTGGTTACAAGATCGATGCGCATGCAAGCGGTCCCGACGTGATCGTTGTTGGCGCAGAAGCCAAGACACCGTCCACGAATCACACCAATGACACGAATGAAGACAATGCCACTATTGCCGAGCCAAAGCCAATAACCCAAGACGAGAACGAACTGATCATCGAAGACAATCAAATCATCTTCATCCGCGATGATCGTCGCTATCGCATCCGCGGCCTTGAAAAGAACAAGTCCACCATGACGCTCAAGATCAACCTCATGGCTTCACGCGACGGTCTGGTTCACATGGACACACTCGACCTGGTCAAAGCACGCTCGCGATCCTCGTTCATCAAAGCAACCGCAACGGAACTCTACACCGATGGCGACATCATCAAGAAAGACATCGGTGCATTGTTGCTCAAACTCGAAACACTGCAAGCCGATCGTATCGCGGCGCTGAAACAACCGGCACGGGTCGAAGTGAAACTCAGCGACGAAGAGCAACGCGAAGCGTTGGCTCTGCTTCGCTCTCCCAACTTGCTCGAACGGATCATCGCCGACATGGACGCTTGCGGGATCGTCGGCGAATCGACCAACAAGCTCGCCGGCTACCTGGCCGCGACCAGCCGCAAGCTTGCCAAACCACTGGCGATCGTGATTCAGTCGTCATCCAGTGCCGGTAAGACATCACTGATGGATGCCGTTCTCTCGATGATGCCAAGTGAAGACGTCAATCGCTTCAGCGGCATGACCGGTCAGTCGCTGTTTTACCTGGACAGCGATTCGATCCGTCACAAGATCTTGGCCATTGCCGAAGACGAAGGCATCCGTCAAGCGTCGTACGCATTGAAGCTCCTGCAGAGCGAAGGCGAACTCCGCCATGCAACAGTGGGCCGCGGCGAAGACGGCCGCAGTCAAACCCAAGAACACTATGTTGAAGGTCCGACGCAAATCTTTCTCACCACAACCGCACTCGACATCGACGAAGAACTGGTCAACCGATGCCTGGTCTTGACCGTTGATGAATCACGCAATCAAACCGACGCGATTCAAAACGTTCAGCGTGATGCGCGGGCCGCTGTCTTGAGTCAATCGCGCGAGCTGAAGAATCAAATTCGCAAACTTCATCAAAATGCGCAGCGACTGATTCGTCCGCTCACGATCGTCAATCCCTACGCGCCGCAGCTGACCTTCGCCAACTACAAAACCAGACTCCGTCGCGATCACGAAAAGTATCTCACCTTGATCGACACTATCGCGCTGTTGCATCAACATCAACGCGAGATCAAGAGCATCGACCACAATGACACTTCGATCGAGTACATTGAAGTCACAAAGAACGATATCGCCGTTGCCAACGGCATCGCAGGCCTGGTGCTCGGCCGCAGCCTCGATGAACTCGCGCCGCAGACACGTAACCTGCTCGGACTGCTCAATGATTACGTCGCCGCGACAGCCAAAGCGAACGCGGTCCCCCGTGACGCGGTCCGCTTCACCCGCCGCGACATCCGTGAAGCGACCGCGATCGGCAACAGCCAATTGAGCATTCACTTGAACCGTCTTGTCGATCTCGAATACGTCCACGTTCATCGCGGCAAGAACGGTCAGCGATACGTTTACGAGCTGCTCTACAGCGGCGAAGGCCGCGAGGGCCAACCGTTCCTGATGGGCCTGATCGATCCCAGCAAGCTCACCGAACCTGCACCTACGACCACAACCTTCCGGGCCGCGAGTTGACCTTCCGGTCTGGACGGCAAAGCTACCGCCATGCTTTCCACCGGCTTCCACCGACCTTCAAGCCGCTTCCGATTCACGCAAGTCGTTGCCACGCAATGACCTAACCGCTCTGGCGTCAAACCCGATGCCAAAACCTTGCAAGGCCCCCTTATTGAAAGCCTTGTCATAGCTGCATCGCCACGCCCGTGATGCCGTCTTCTTCGGCCGAGTGACGTTCGCTCGGTCGCTTTCACCCCAGTCCGCTCGCCCGGCTACCGGTGCGCGCCGACTTAAACCCAAGGATGCAAATCCATGTCCCAAGTTCCATTTCCCACTGTCCTGCTGTCTCGTTACTTCAATCACCTCAAAATGAACAACTGGTCTGCCAACACGATCTCGCGACGAGACTATGTCTTGAACAAGTTCATCACTTGGTCATCCGAGCGCGGCATCGATGCCGTCACCGAAATCACATCGGAGCTACTGACCGCCTATCGTCGTTACCTGTACCACTACCGCAACGGTCGCACCGGCAAACCATTGAAGTTCTGCACCCAGGCAAGCTATCTCTCAACGGTCGCGCATTGGCTTGGCTGGCTCAACGAACAAGGTTGGCTCGACAGCGATCCATCAACCGGCATCGAACGGCCCAAAGAAGAGCAACGCCTTCCATCATCACACCTGACCATCGATGAAGTCGAAACGCTCCTAGGCTCGGTCGACCTCACAACACCAGCCGGTCTTCGCGACCGCGCGATACTGGAGCTGTTCTACGCCACCGGGATGCGCCGCGCGGAGTTGATCGCACTGAAGCTCGACGACATCAACCACGAATCCGGTCTCGCGATGATCCGTCAAGGCAAAGGTCGCAAGGATCGCGTGGTCCCCACCGGCACGCGTGCTCTCGGATGGCTGATGAAATACCTTCACGACGGCCGTCGTGCGCTGATCGATGAAGACACGCAAGTGATCTTCTTGACCTCGCGTGGCAACTCCTTCCATCCGGTGAACCTCAGTGCGTTGGTCCGTTCGTACCTAACCGCCGTCGGCATCACCAAGCCAGGCAGTTGCCACATGCTCCGCCACACCACAGCGACGTTGATGCTCGAAGGCGGCGCGGACCTGCGCTCGATCCAAACGCTACTCGGTCACGAGCAGCTCAACACGACGCAGATCTACACGCACGTGTCGATCAAACGCCTGCGAGAAGTCCACGACAAGACGCATCCGGGAGCCAACGACCGACCGCCGCAATCTGATCCCAACAAGTCCGACGACAAACCCACCGAGTAGTCGATCGATCCACTACAATATCGGGATGTTCTGTCATCGATCATCCCGCCGCCAAAACCTTCGCCAACGTCTCGCGCGTACCCGCGCGCGAGGCGTGAAACCGTGCGCCGATTCAAAACAACGCCGTAGCTGCAAAACGCTTCGTCACCCAACCTGCTCACCCGGCAAATCACGCCCTAAAAACGATGCGTCATCTATCAAGTTCACGGTTCGCTATCTCCGCACCAATCAGTACAGCATCACCGCGCTGACCGATTCGAGCGGCACAATCAAGGAACGCTACGCTTATGATGCGTATGGCGGGTTGTCAGTATTCGACGGGGGTGGAGTAGCGCGTACGTCGACGGCAGAAGGTAACCGGTACACTTATACGGGTCGAGAATGGGATAAGGTATTATCGCTCTTCCACTACCGGGCGCGGATGTACGATCCATCAAGTGGGCGATTCTTAGGCCGCGATCCGATCGGATTCGAAGGGAGTGAATGGGATTTGTACCAGTATGCTGACGGATCACCTCGGTCTGTTGTGGACCCGTCTGGAAAGCTTCCCTGGTACCCGCTGTCTTTTTTTGCTTGCGTAAGTTGTCTTGGCCCAGGGGCAATTGCCTGTGGAACGGATACCGATTGCCTTTCCTACTACTTCAGCCTATTAGGGCGTACTCGCCAGACAGTCTGTGCTGGGTCTTGCGCAGCCTTCGGTATTGGAACAGCGGTGAAGAGCTGGAAGGTCGTGGCTCCCGCTTTGGCCTTAGGTAGAAAACAGCTCCCAAAGATTGCGAAGAAATGCCAAGAGGTTCGCAGAAAGACACGGAATAACAAGCGATTCCGAAGGGTCAAGGATCAGGCCAAATGTCTTGCAAAATGCGCGCTTCACTTTACCGCATGTACTCTAAGCAATATGGATTCCATGCCGGAGCTTCCTGGAAGACACACGCCGTTTACTCGCTGTGAGGGTTGCAACAACAAGTGTATTGCGATCTGCAAAGGCGGAGGCACTGCAGAAAGGAATCGCTATCACCCATGGCCAGGTCGCACTTGGCCAGCAACTCCGCCGCACAATTACGGCAGTTGCGCATACTGGAATTCTCGAGGCGGCGCCGTCCCACCCGAATTACTTAATTAGCAAATATTTACGTGCTGCGAACGATTAAGAATATCCTGCTTTGCGGGAGTAGCGTTGATGTCATTGTCTATTCACCAAACTCACCGCTGGGAGATCTTTCCTACAGAGAAATAGCCTTCCAATGGAAAGGAGTCGAATATGCGATCAATTTCTTTCTGGTCAGGAATGCACGAGAGCCGATCGAGCTTGGCAAAGAGCCCTGCAGAATCGTAGAAAGCCGTGTGTACGTCCGTGACTTTCGACTTGAGACGCTGTTTAACTGCTTAGAGTATATGCTAGTGCATGACCTTCTAGGGCAGACATTCCAAGCTTTAGGCCCTGTCGACACCGATTCAGTTTGGGTCGGAGTTCCTCCGAACCCATTAAACATTGATGACCCTGAAAAGCAAGCAAGGGCGTTGCAAAAGGTACGCCACCATTTGCTGCTTGCGTTACAGTGTGCTGTCACCTTCAATTTGGCCAGCCTGCGCGAGGATGAGCTATTGCAGTGGTTGCAAGAAGAGTGCAGAGGCATTATACATATGTATGATGCTTATGAAGAAAGGATGTAGGGTGGACGAGTCAAGTGCGGACGAAAACATGGGGTCAGGTTCCGACCTGGCTGAATAGGGGAGCAGACTCGCTTGCCGACTGAACGAATCACAAACGATTCAAAGGGGGCAGAAGAAACAAAGGGGGCGAACAAGTCAAAGGGGTCAGGCCGGAATGCCGCGTGGTTAACCGCCAAAGCACTACGGGTAGTTGGTTTCGGATTTCGCTAGCACGACCGGTAGTGCTAGCGAATGCGAACAGCATTTTTCGTGCCGAGCGATTCGCTGCCAGCGATACAAAACACGACGGAGCCCTGTTGTAATGTGATGAACGACTAAACCCATCACACAAAACAAAAGGCCCCGCCGTGTCACCAAAGCCTATCAGTTCACTGTCCCATGTGGCAAGCAAGCTAGAGTCCGATCCCGAGCAGTCGCTCATCTTTGAGCGGTTCTTACCTGCAATCGAAGTGCGTGAAGTGTGCGAAAAATTCGGTCTCCGTTTTCGCGATCGGATTTACACACCCGTCGTTACGTTGTGGATGTTTCTCGGGCAGACGCTCTCGCCCGACCATTCCTGTCGGGACGCGGTCCATCGGCTCAACGCCTGGCGTGTCAAGCGTCGAGAAGAAAAGGCCGACTCCAACACGACCGCGTACTGTGAAGCAAGGCAGCGACTGCCAGAAGAAGTCGTCTCGGAACTTGCGAAACGAAGCGGCAAGAAATGTCAGCAACACGCGGCAGGTTGTTGGCGTTGGAAGGGCCGTGACGTCAAGGTCGCCGACGGTTTCACGCTGACGATGCCCGACACGATCGAAAACCAAAAAGAGTATCCTCAGCAACGAGGACAAAAGAAGGGATGTGGCTTCCCAATCATGCGTTGCGTGATGCTGTTCTGCCTTTCAACCGGAGCTGCGTTGGAAATTGCGATGGGATCCTATCGGGGAAAGCAAACCGGTGAGAACAGTTTGCTCCAGTCGATCAATCACCTGCTTTTCCCCGGGGATATCCTGCTGGCCGATCGCTACTACGCGACATTTGGGAACATCTACCAAGCGATCAAGGGTGGCTACCACGTCGTGATGCGGTCCCACCACAAACGGAAGATCGACTTTCGTCGCGGCTTCAAGCAAGGAAGTTACGATCAGATTGTTGCCTACCACAAGCCGCCTCGCCGACCGGTTTGGATGTCGAAGGCCGAGTACCGACAATGCCCCGCATTTATCTTGGTGCGACACGTCAGCTACGAAGTCAAACGGAAAGGCTTTCGCGTTCGCCGAATCATCTTGGCAACAACGAGGCTAGACGCAGATCAAGACACCATCGAAGAACTCGCTGAACTTTACTGTAGAAGATGGCAAGTGGAACTCGACATCAGAAGTTTGAAAACACACATGCAAATGGAGCATCTTCGCTGCAAGAGTCCCTCGATGGTTCGCAAAGAAGTCTACGCCCACATGATCGCTTACAACTTGGTCCGCGACTTGATCGTGCACACATCAATCATCTACGAGACGTCCCCGAAAGGCTTGAGTCACAAGGGAGCCGTTCAAGCCCTGAACGCATTCGCAGAGAAACTCTGCGGCGATACCAACCGAATCGAATCGTTAGAGGCGGCGCTCTACGAATCCATCATGGAGCACCCCGTCGGAGACCGAAAGCCGCGCATTCATCCGCGCGAAATAAAACGCCGACCGAAGAGTTACAAGTTGATGCAGAAGCCCCGGCACGCCGCCCGAAGGTCAGCCGCATGAACCACTTACGACTAACCACGCGGCATTCGGGTCAGACCTCTTAGATGGGTGACTGAGGGTTTAGTGCATCACACGAAGGCCGTTGTTGCCAGCGGCGGACGATTGATGGGACCACAGGACCGCGTCTCCTTCCGCCGCAACGGATGGCCGCATCGCCTTGCCGTTTAATCTGCTTGGCGGGCACGATACCTGCCGCTCTTACGGCACGATGTCGCCAGTGTTGGCCACGGTCCACTTGGCTTCAGGCGTTGGACTCGGTCACGAACTGCTTAACACGGTGTAGGTTCTCACACATGTGTCGATCAATCGCCTTCGGGAAGTCGACGACATAACCCACTCAGGAGCAAACGACCGCATGCCAATCGATCGATCCGATCAAGAAAGGTGGCTGCGAAGCTAACCAACAGCCTCCAATACTGGCTGCAAAATGCCCTACCGCCGAGTCCCGTCTTCGCGTGGGGCCACGGTGCATCGACAATCGAACCGCGACAGGAGTAGACTAGGCTTATGTCATTCACCCCCTCATTGAGTCAATCTTCCGTCTATGGCCATCGGTATCGACCCCACCGTCGACTACGTCTTCAAGCTGCTTCTCGGCAGCCCTGAGCATCCGGCGATCACGCTGCACTTCCTCAACGCGATTCTCGGCAGTGAAATTCAAATCGTGGAAGTCGAGATCCTCAACCCGATCCTGGGCAAAGAGGACGATATCGACAAGCTGTCGATTCTGGACGTCGCGGCGCGGGATTCAAGCGGCCGTCTGTACGAAATCGAAATGCAGACGACGCTTCCGGCCGGCCTGCCCCAGAGACTCGCGTACTACACCGCCTCTCTTTATGTTGGCCAGATCAGCGAAGGCGACGATTACACGCTGCTGCATCCGGCCATCAGCATCTGCGTCCTCGACGCGATCCTGTTCCGTCAATCCCCACCAATTCACAGCGATTTCCGGCTACGGAGTCGCGACGGCAGCCTGAAACTGACAGACGGTCTACAAATTCACCTTCTTGAGTTGCCAAAGTACACCGTTCCGGGCGATAATCGAGTGATCACGGATCCAGTGGACGCGTGGTGCCATTTTTTCTGTCGCGCCGAAACAATGTCGGCTCAGGAAATCGAACAGCGATTCAAATCCCCCGCCTTCAGCGAAGCTGCCGAGATTCTCGAAATGATCCAACGAACGCCGCAACAACGAAGCCAGTACGAACTACGCCTGAAAGCACAGCGTGATGAACGCGCCAGAATGCAGTACGCGGTCGAACAGGCAAGGCAAGAGGGCAAAGCAGAGGGTGAAGCTGTTGGCGAAGCCCGAGGCCGGATTAAAATCCTCTACGAGCTTCTGGACCAAGGGCAGACTTCCGTTGAAAAGCTCTCGCTAGATCAGTTGGCAACGCTGGAAAAGGACCTGCAACGCCAGCTTCGTGATCGGGGTGTTTGACGCGTTCACTTTCGCATCGATTCTGCGAATCGGCGGCGTGTCATGACCATGCTCTCACCACCCCTCTGCGATGGACGGGTCGCTCACGCGCGTCCGCGCGGCTTTTGGAAAAGTGTGGCTACAACTTTAAAACTTGATCATAGTTGCATCCTGCCCCTTGCAAACCGCTGCTCGCCCCGCGAAACCCGCCAGAAAAGCGACGCGCCATCCGCCAACCCCGTGCGGCACTATCACGGCGGCCAACAGTACAGTGTCACCGCACTGACCGATTCACTCGGGGCGATTCAGGAACGCTACGCCTACGACGCTTACGGCGGGCTGTCAATCTTCGACGCTGCTGGAACCGCACGTACGACAACAGCAGAAGGCAACCGCTACACCTACACGGGCCGCGAGTACGACGACGTGCTTGACCTCTATCACTATCGCGCCCGGATGTACGATCCGCTGTGCGGGCGTTTCTTGTCTCGTGATCCGTTCTCGCATGACATTCCAGACGCTTTCCAATATATCAACTACCTGACCGACTTGGCCATTCAGATCGCTCATTCGCAAAATAGCCACTCGGCATTTTGGAACAAGCCCAAGGGATTGATACGTGCAAACAGTGTAGACATTTTCGAAGCTGCAGTGCCTATCGTCTCACAACCTTTTCTCTATGCGTTAGGTGCGCCTACCAGTCATGTAGACCCCACTGGGAACCTTCCGTTCTGCACGTGTGGATGCGTTCCGCCCGCACCCGTGGGAGTCCCATTCCCAATTCCCGCTCCATGGTGGGTGCCTCCAGCTTCGCCTGGAATTCGAGTGTGCTGTGCAACCTGCGGTGGACCAAAATGCAAGCTGTTGGTGCCGTGTGCTCCTATTCCTCCGTTCGTTACTTGGGGGCGCGGCGCACCTTGCTGCAAAACTGCCTTTTATGTTTTCTACAAGTCAACAATGGCTTGGGCTTTAACTGCTATGGGGCCGGACAATTGCCCATGACTTCGAACAAGGATGAGAAATACATTTCGGTGTTTCAGAATCCATATGAGCCTCCACGAGACAACGCTAGAGGCCTCAGGACAATGCTCGGCGGTCTATTTCGTGGAGCGTATCGCGTCCTGCTTGTACTTTGCATGTTATACTCCATATGGATGGTCGTTTTTTTTATCTGTTCGTCTACCATCCTAAAGTGGAATCCATTTGTTACGCTTTCCGAACTTGCACTAAATATTGGGGTGTGGCTTTCTATCGCACTCGTGTGTTGCGCGGCATTGGTAAAGTCCGTGCGACGAAGATAATGAACGAATTAAAGGGGACGACGAACCAAAGGGGACGGGGGTTGAATCCCGCAGATGCAGCGGCGGACGATTGATGTCAACACAGGGCCGAGTGTCCTTCCGCCGCAATCGATGGCCGCAAGGCATTGCCGATTGATCTGCTTGGCAGGCAGGATGCCCGCCGCTGCCTTCGGCACGATGCCGCCAGTATGGCCACGGTCCACTTGGCGTCAGGCGCCGGTCTTCGGGCATTGAACAAGAGCGAAGCGCAAAGCGATTATGGACATCGCGACTGAAAACCCGCCGGTGGCAGGGATGCCAGTCGAACCCGACGTGCCATGGAAACGGCGAGAAGGACCGAATCTAAGGGGTCAGGTCTCTTAGATGAACCGGACGAGGGATCCGCCTCCTAAAACGCGACGCCAGACGTCGCTTCCATCTCTGCCGGCGGACGATTGACGTGAACGCAGGACCGAGTTGACTTCCGCCGCAACGCTTGGCCGTGAAGCTATCCCAGTTGACCGGTCAGACGCAGCTTGAGCACAAAAGAACGCCGCAGGCACGGCGGGTAGGATGCCCGTCGACTGAAACCCGTCGGGGACAGGATGTCCGTCGGAGAACGATGGCAGGAAGCGGGAAGCAAGAGAGGGAGACACGGAGAGGGGGAGACAAGGAGTAGTAGAGTGATAGTGGTGGTGGAGTGACGTAGCGGGCCATCGTTCGGCGACCGGAGTGAGGGAGGGATCGACCGAGCGGAGCCGGCGGTCGACGGAGGTGATTGCAAGCGACCGAAGGATGAGGGTAGCGCCGAGCGCAGCGAGCAGCACCGACGCCGAGGGCGGAGCCCGATCAGAACAGTGCGAGGCAGGATGCCGAGCTCGTGATTAAGAAGGGCGTAAGTGACCGCGTCCGAGCCTCAGCGAGGTAAGCCGGGAACGAGCCGCTCGGTAAACCATAAACCGACAGCTTGTCTGTTCGGCCAAAGCCCTCTGCGAATCACCGACAGGCTCCCCGGCAGTCACGGGCTATGGATCCAAACCGTTGGTGTCCAGCCTTCAGGCGCCTCTCCACGACGCCTTCGGCGCTCGCACGCCCGGACAAAGATCGGCTAAAGCCTAGACACCAACGCCACCGAACCGACTGCTCAGTCTTCCCTACGTTTTTTGGCTTTCGCCGAGCCGGACTGACGCCGTCACCCGTGACCCTCCGGTGGCAGTCCGAGAGAAGGCGAGAGTCAAAAAACCAAGGTGTGATCGTTAACACCAAGTGCGTTGACTTTAACGATTGATTCCGAAACGGTTTTCTACTTTCGCGGCGGTTGGTTGATTCGGTCGCTTGACAGTGAGCGGAAGCTGTCGCGTCATGGAGGGCCGGCCGATCCGTGAGGCGCTGACCCACGTTTCGCCATCGCACCGTCAAGGCTCTCGACCGCCAACGACAGCCGACAGGTGCGCAGC
>WCIL01000078.1:0-11863 GCA_033042175.1 Phycisphaera sp. RhM | reverse complement strand
GGCGGGGCGGAAGGGGCGGCCCCATTCTGTTGAGCCTAAGCCGAGGTCAGCTCCACCCAAAAAAAGCACGCGTCATCACGCTCAACGCACTTGACATTAAACGTTACATCTAACGCGTCCCGCTGGGGTGGATGCCGGTATGTGGCGTGAGGCGACGGCTGGGAGCGTGTAGACTGTGCGGCTGTGACTTTTGCTCGCCTTTCTCTCCCCGCCCCGATTTTCCCACCTTCGTCTTCATGCGTCACCTTTTTCTTTGCGTTGTCTCGTTCGCGATTGGTAGTCTTTCCCCGTGGGCCAACGCCGAAACGCTCCGGCACCCGCAAAGCTTGGAGCAACAACTCGGCGGCGTGTCGCCCGAATTTCTGGCCGAACAGGTGCGACTGCGTGGGAACGCTGATCGCGGCGCGTTGGTGTTCTACAAGTCCGCGGCGGCGTGCGTGAAATGTCATGGCAGCGGGGACGACGCGACGCCACTTGGTCCCGATTTGGCCACGATCGGACCGGTTACCGAGCAGCACGTGATCGAATCGTTGCTCGATCCTTCCAAGAAGATTCGCGAAGGCTTTCAAACTCACAGCCTGTTGATGGAAGACGGGTCGGTGGTGACGGGCTTGGTCGCAACAACGACCGACGACACCGTGACGCTACGATCGGCGTCGGACTTGACCCGCGAGACCACGATCGAGCGTGATGAAATTCTGCAGATGAAGCCGGCATCCAAATCGATGATGCCCGAAGGCCTTGTCGCGTCGCTGCGTGACCAGCGGGATTTTCTGGATCTGGTCCGCTTCGTTACCGAAGTCGCCACCGGTGGTCCCGAACGCTTCGCCGCTTTGAAACCGCGACCGGAGCAGTTGGCGGTCGAGGATGATTCCCAAGATCTAGATCATGCGGGCATCATCGGCGGGTTCCGTTCCCGTGACTTCGAAACCGGCAAGGGAATCTATCACGGCTATTGTTTTAATTGTCACGGCAGCGACGGCAACACACCGTCCTTGCCCACCGCACGGGCCTTCGGGACGCAAAAGCTGAAGTTCGGTAGCGACCCGTATCGCATGTTCATGACCCTGACGCGTGGCAACGGCCTGATGGCTCCGATGTCGCACTTGACGCCCAAGGAACGTTATCAGGTCGTGCACTACATCCGCGAGCAGTTCATGAAGCCGTCCAACCCCGATTACTTCAAGGTCGACAAGGACTACTTGGCGGGGCTGCCCAAGGGAACCAAAGATGGCACGGAGATCGAAAACGTCCAGCGTGACTTTGGTCCCGCTCTGGCGTCCCAATTGGAACGAAAATTCAGCAGCGTTCTGACGGTCAAGCTCGGTGATCTGACCGTCTCGTACGACTTGCACACGATGAACCAGGCTGGCATCTGGCGCGACGGGTTTTTGGACCTCAGCAACACGCAACACGTTCGGGCACGCGGCGAGGGAACCGCCAATCCGGACGGCCGGCTGCTCGATGCCTTGGCCGGTTGGCAATGGGGACATGACGGAACCCTCGATTATCCGCGGGACGGCTTGTTGCCGCGGGGGCCGATGCCGCAACGGTGGATGGACTATCGCGGGCATTACTTGCACGGCGATCAGTTGGTCCTTCGCTATCGCATCGACGGCCGCGAGATCCTGGAGTTGCCGCAGCAGGGCGCGCTGCGAAACTCCGTCCGTCATTCGCTGCGGATCGGCCCAGGCAAGGAACTGGTGCTGTCGGCCGCCCAAGGCGACGCGTCGCGGAATCACTCGATGCTCGTGCCGATCGACGGCAACGCGGATGCAGACAATGGTGATGCCCACGCCGCAGACGCGGTCGCGGTGATCGCGTTGGTCGCTGCGGCGGCGGTCAACGACGGCGCCGACGACGCGATGGCTGAGTTCACCGCCGCGGCCGTGACCGGTGATGTCGATGGGCTGAAATGGCGGGTCGATGCAAAGCATCGATTGCGGTTGGTGATTCCGGCCAGTGATCAAACGCGACAGGTTGACGTTTACTGTCTCGCGGGTGATTCCGTCGAAGACTCCGACGGAGCGGACGAGCACGTGTCCTTGTCGCAGTTCAAAACCTTCTTCGCCGAGTCTCCGTCGACATCCCCGCCGGTGGACTTTGACCGCCTGACGGCCGGCGGGCCGCTGCTGTGGCCCGACGTGTTGACGACCACCGGGTATCTGGGACTGGAACAAGGTGCCTATGCGCTCGACACGATCACGATTCCAGACGCCACGCCGTGGAACACCTGGTTTCGCACGTCCGCATTGGACTTTTTTGCCGATGGGCGAATGGCCGTTGCGACCCACGGTGGCGACATTTGGATCGTTTCGGGAATCGACGACGACTTGCTGAACTTGAAATGGAAACGATTCGCCGGCGGCTTGTACGAACCGTTCGGCGTCAAGATCGTGGACGGAAACGTCTTCGTCACCTGCAAGGACCGGTTGGTCAAACTGCACGATGCCGACGGCAATGGCGAAGCGGACTTTTATGAAAGCTACAGTGCCGATCAAGACGTTTCGGTCAACTTCCACGCCTTCAATTTTGATTTGCAAACCGATGATCAAGGCAATTTTTATTACGCCAAAAGCGGGCATGGGACGGACTCGGACATCCCCGGCGCGGTGATCAAGGTGTCGGCCGACGGGCGGCATCGAGAGGTGTATTGCACGGGTTTTCGCACGCCCAATGGGATGGGCAGTTTGCCCGACGGCCGCGTGGTCGCCAGCGACAATCAAGGTCAATGGACGCCGGCGTCGAAGATCAGCCTGCTGCGGCCCGGCGGTTTTTACGGTTGGGTCGGCAACTATTCGATCCCCGGCATGTGGGCACCCGGTGGCGGCACCATCGATCTTGAAAAAGTCGTTCCGCCGGATTCGTTCGATCCGCCGCTGGTTTGGATGCCGCAAGAATTCGATAACTCATGTGGCGGCCAGGCTTGGGTCGACGACGAGCGTTGGGGGCCTCTGTCGGGACGCCTGTTGCACACCAGTTTCGGCAAGGGTTGGATGTACTACACGATGATCCAGGATTTTCCCGACGTGTCTCAAGCCGCGATCATCAAGTTGCCGTTTGATTTCAGCACCGGCATCATGCGAGCCCGAGTGAATCCGGCCGACGGCCAAGTCTACGCCACCGGGTTGCATGGCTGGAACGGCGGCGGCCGGATCGGATTAGACGACAAAGGAATCCAACGGCTGCGGTACACCGGAAAGCCGCACAAGATGGTTAGCGATTGCAAAGTCCAGGCGGAGGGATTGAAGCTGCAATTCAATTTCCCGCTCGACATCCCGTCGGCGACCGATCTGTCATCCTACGACGTGACCCACTGGAATTATCGATGGGCCAAATCGTACGGCTCAGAAATGTATTCGCCCGAGACCGGTGAAATCGGTGTCGACAAGATGAACGTGACCAGCGTGTCATTGGGCAGCGACGGCAGGAGCGTGTTGTTGAACATCCCCGATTTGCAACCCGTCGACCAAGTCCATCTGTTGCTCAAGTTAACAGCCCGCGACGGCGAGGCGTTTGAAGAGGAGATCTACTGGACGATCAACCGTGTGCCGGAGGGATGATCGCCAGCGGACTCCGCGAAGTCGATGCAACCGAATGCCTGTGCGTCCGGCAGATTACATCATCCACTCCGCCAACTGTGTGGGTGGATCCTGAATGAGTGTTTTGTCTTTCTCGACAGCAGTTTTCAGGACATTCAACCAATCGAGAAATCGCATTTCAGACAAGGCGGGGATGCAGCGCGACGTGATGTCTTGGCAGTCGTACAGGCTCAGCTTTTTGAGGTGATTCATTTTTGAGAGGATTTCCACGCCACGATCGGTGACGCGCGAGGACGAGAGGTCGATCGAAACAATTGTCCGCAAGTCACGCAACTGGCGCACGGTGTGGTCGTTGCAGGTCTTACCGTAGAGTTCGAGGCTGCTAAGGGCAGGAAACGACGCCAACTCGGCAAACACGGCATCGTCGATTTCGCATGAATAGAAAGAAATGTGAGTCAGTCGCGGAAGTCTCCTTAGCTCGTACAGGTCACCCGCGGAAACTTTGGCCTTGCTCAGCCGGAACACCTTCAAAGACTTGATCGCGGCAATGCGCGAATAGACTGGTTGTGCCCTGTCGTCTTTCAATGCCAGGCTGAGGTCTTCCAGTCGTCCGGATGCATCCAGCCATTCGGTGAGCTGTTTGTGAGTTGCTCCGCCCAAATGCAACTTAATCAGGTGCGCGAAATCGAGACCATTCACGGAAAGCGACGAATCGATCTCGCGTATGACAAGTTCGGTCGCTTGTGTCACTTCAGCAGCAGCGATCAGTGTCGCTTCCGACTTGATGTTGTCGAAGCGTAGTCCGATGCACGGAATGGCTCCCGACAAATGGGCCACCTCCACTTGGTCCTCAAGAAATGTGTCGGCGTTCCAGTGGTCCCAAACGTAGGGCTTCGCATCGGCACGATTCAGTTCCGCCGCAACGTCTTCGAGTGTCGTTTGACCCATCCACTGTCGAAGTCCCAGCGCGAGCACACCAAACACAGCTGTGGTGGCGAGCAAGAAACGGATCGAGTATCGCAACCGCATACCGCTATCCTCTAAGGCTTCAACCGATTCGCTCAGGCTGCTGGAGATCAACGCGTTGCGTCGAATCGAACCGGCGCTCGACACAGATGCGTGATTGATCACGTTGAATTATACACGGCCCCTCGGTCGATGCAGCCTCTGCGCCGGTGTGTTGATTCTGGATTCCGGCGTCGATGTGTCCGATGGAGTGAAAGTCGAAAACAAGCAGGGGGCAAAACGATGCGGGGCAAGACGATTACTATCTGGAATTGTTTTGCCCCTATTGTCTTGCCACTCATTCCCGAATCGGCCGCTGGAAAAAGGTAAGAAGATTTCGGAGGTAAGAACATGAATTCCGGCTGCGATCCTTGATCGTCGGCAATTTTCTTACCTCCCAAATTTTCTTACCCGCCGTCTCCGATCGTCCGACGGCTTTGCTTCCGGACATCGGTCGGGTGACCATCGACCTGTAGGACCGATGCGAAATAGCCGGTGGCTTGATGGTGTCGCGTCGCTGGCTGTTAGATCGCGCCGTCCGGGACGGCACCCAGGCCAACGCCACCCAGGCAGCTGGTGTCCATTGATCCGTCTCGCACGACGAAGATCCCCGGGAACTTGTCTTCCCACGGCAGATTCGCCTTCGGGCAATACTGACGCGAATTCGATTCGATCGCCGCGACGCCGGGGACGTGGGCGGCGATGGCGGCCGAGTGAATCAGCGAGGCGCCCGGGCAGGTCAAATCTTGCACGCATAAGAACAGCCCCAGTTTCTGCGCGGCAACGGCCATCAACATCGATTGCGACTGTCCCTTGCACGCCTTGAGCGCCGCCCCGGTGTAACCCATCTCGCGGGCCAGCATCAACGATTCCAGATCGGTCAACGATTCATCGATCACGACCGGCTTGAGCTTCGCCGCTTCGTGCATCTTGTTTTCCGGATGCGCCTTCAGATCGCGCGCCGTCGGTTGTTCGATGTATTGCACGCGGTCAAATCCTTTCGGCGTCCGCTCGCGAAGTTTTTCCAACATCTCGATCAAGTAATCGACGTGTGGGCAGCGCTCGTTAAAGTCCAGCGAGTAATACCACGTGTCGACGCCGAGCGTCGCTTGGGTTTCCGCGGCGATGCGATCGACTTTGACGATCCGTTCCAGATCCCAATTGACGTCGTCGCCGTTGAGTTTCAGTTTCAGGTTCGTCAATCCGTTGTAGCGAATCCATTCGGGCAACGTGTCGGGCAAGCCATCGCCGGTGGGTTGGGTTAACTCATCGTCGTCGAGTGGATCGAGCGCGCCGACCAAATGGTACAGCGGCATCCGCGGCTTGGGCTTGTCCAGCAAAAAATCTCCGATCCAGTCTCCGGCATAGTCCGGGCCCAGGTACGCACCGACGTCACGGCTCATGAAGTCCTGGCCGTAGGTTTGAAAACAATTTTTGCCGTGGACTTTGCCAAACGCGTCGTGGATCGCCGCGTCAAAGGGGCTTCCGGTGACCATCGTGGCCAGCATCGGGATCGGTTGGACCAACTTGAGTTCGCCGCTGACCTCGGCGGCCGCCGCCAGATACTGTTCCTCCAGCGCCATGCCCAAGTCGACCGGGTGCCCGAATTCGGTGTACTCTCCCGCGATCGTTTCACAGCGCCCGGCCAGTGTGGTCATCGCGCCTAAGGTCTGGTCGTATTTCATCTCACGCGACGGGAACGCCCAGATGTTCGATAGCGGCATGGAACCGAACCCGGTGGCGGTTTTTCCATCGCGGGTGACGACATCACACTCCACGTTCAACACCGTGGCTTTATCGACGGGCATGCCGCCGAACTTCATCGTCGTCCGGTAATCGTGGTGCTCGTAACTGGTTCGGACGCCGGTGATGCGAATGTCGGTGGGTTTCATGATTCCTTGATTCAGATCGTTCGCGATGCAATTTGATCGCCGAGAGGAGGTGGGGGCCTGTCGGTTGCAGCCAACCGGCTGACCCTGCGTGTGATGCGATTCAATCCACACGCCGCAGACGGGGCGGTAGTCTATCAGATTGCGCCACCGGCTCGATGGCCAGGTGGATGAACACTCCGTCGGCGGACCACGACGTGCACTCGGGTGAAACGCGGACCGCCGGCGACAGATTGCTGAGCACCTTGTTGCGGCGTGCGGCGTTTCTAATGAGGTAGAATGGATGCATCGCCCTTGAACTCTTTGTTTCGACCATCGTCTCCGCTCCCGCCCCCATGTTTCTCCGCCGGCCTTTTTCGACGTTTCTGCCTCACGTGACGTTGATGGTGCTGGTGTTTGCGGCGTCCCCCTGTCGGGCGGATTCGGCGACCCGTGAAGCCAACTTCAGAACCCATTTGCTGCCGTTGCTTCGCACGTATTGTTACGACTGTCATGATTCCGGCAGCGAAATTGACTTGGCCAGCGACGACCGCGCCGCCAGTTTGCAGACCAATCGGACCCGGTGGACTCAGGCGATCGCCCATTTGCGTTTGGGGACGATGCCGCCCGAAGACGGCCCGGAGCTGGATTCTGAGACGCGGCAGCGGATGGTGCGGATGATCGATGCGGTGGCCAATGCGGTCGATTGTGTCCAGAATCCCAACGCCGGTCGGGTCGCCTTGCGCCGGCTTAACCGTGACGAATACCGGAACACCATTGGTGATTTGACGGGCGTCGACTACACGCCGGCGGCGGATTTCCCCGGCGACGATGTGGGGTACGGATTTGACAACATCGGCGACGTGCTCTCGCTGCCCCCGTTGTTGATGGAAAAGTATGTCGATGCGGCGTTGCAGATTGCCGGCGAAGCGATCTACACGCCACCGCCGCCGGAGCTGTACGAGATCGAACGCGGCCCCGCGTCGTTGGTCGGCGCCGAAAAGTTCGGATCCCGTGTGCCACTCATTCTCGCCTCGCAAGGCACCGTTTCGTTGGAGGTCACGCTGCCGTTCGGCGGGATGTACCAGCTGACCCTGATGGCGGGCGGTGATCAGGGCGGGGACGAACCGGTCAAGGCGGAGATCGATTGGGGGCGTCGGCCGGCCGTGATCGAAATCCCCAATCACGAGCCCCAGGAATTCAAGATCCCGATGCGTTTGGGAAAAGGCAAACGCACGATCAAAATCAGTTTCATCAATGACTACTACCAGAAGAACGTGGCGGATCGAAATTTCCACTTGCACCACGTGAAGTTGGCCGGAACCGAGACCCGAAGTGTTTCGATCGACGCGTCCAAGATTCCACCGAGTCATCAAAAGATCATTTTTGTCACGCCGTCCAAAGACGTGACCGTCGACCAGGCGACACGTGCCGTCTTGTCCCGGTTTGCCAGTCGCGCATTCCGTCGACCCGCCAGTGACTGGGAAGTCGATCGGCTCTCCGCACTCGCCGCTCAAGTGCGTGATGCGGACGGAAGCTTCGAAGAAAGCATCCAAGTCGCGATCGGCGCCGTGCTCGTTTCGCCATCGTTTTTGTTCAAGGTCGAGCGGCCGCAATCGCCGGGGCCCGATGGATCGATGCCGCTGATCACCGATTACGAACTGGCGACGCGGATTTCGTACTTCCTGTGGAGCAGCATGCCCGACGATGAACTGTTGATGATGGCCCATCGCGGTACGATCCGAGATCCGAACGTGTTGCTGAGAAAGATCGCGTCGATGATCCAGGACCGACGTGCCAACCAGTTCGTCGAGAATTTTGCCGCGCAATGGTTGCAGATTCGCAACTTGGAAAACGTCGATCCCGACACCAAGGTGTATCGCGGGTTCAATGACCAGATTCGCAAATTGATGATGCGCGAGACGCTGACGTTTTTCGCCGCCGTGATGCGGGAGAACCTGCCCGTGACCACGCTTCTGGATGCGGATTTCACCTATCTGAATCAGCCGCTGGCGGAGTTCTACGGGATCGCCGGTGTCGATGGCGATGGATTTCGCAAGGTGTCGCTGGCCGGGACACCGCGTGGCGGATTGCTGACGCATGCGAGTGTGTTGACGGTGACCAGTAATCCGACCCGCACCAGTCCGGTCAAACGCGGGAAATGGGTGCTGGACAACCTGCTCAATACACCGCCACCGCCGGCGCCGCCCAATGTTCCCGAATTGCAACGCGACGAATTGGTCGGCACGTTGCGAGAACGGATGGAGCAACATCGCCAGAACCCGGCTTGCGCGACGTGCCACAACATGATGGACCCGCTCGGCTTTGCGCTGGAAAATTTTGACGCCGTGGGACGCTGGCGCACGAAGGAAGGCCGCGACCCGATCGATGCCTCCGGCGTGTTCCCCGATGGGACGGCGTTCGATGGAGTGGATGATCTGCGTCGGCTGTTGGCCGGTTCTCGAAAAGAGCAATTCGTTCGCTGTCTGGCCGAAAAACTATTGATCTATGCGATCGGCCGCGGCACCGAGTTTTATGACAAATGTGCGATCGACACGATTGTCAGCGAGTGTCGCAAGCACGACGACCGCTTCGCCTATCTGATCGCCGCCATCATTCAGAGTGACCCCTTCCAAAAACAAGGTTTCCGAGAGTAATTCGATGCCCAAGACCCTTTCTCGACGAACCGTATTGCGCGGCGCCGGCGTTTCGCTGGCCTTGCCGCTGTTGGATGTGATGTCATCAAGTCGTCTGTTGTCGGCCGCCGAAGCACGCGCCCGTCCGCCGCTTCGGATGGCATTCTTTTATGTGCCCAACGGTATGCACATGCCGGACTGGACGCCACAGAAAGCGGGTTACAAATACGATCTGTCGCCGACGCTCGAGCGGATCGCCGACTTTCGTGACGACGTCAATGTGTTGAGCGGGTTGACGCTCGACGGGGCTCGCGCCCACGGCGACGGCGGGGGCGATCATGCCCGTAGCGTGGCCGCGTTTTTGACGGGCGCCCATCCCCGTAAAACCAACGGCGCAGACATCCAAAATGGCATCTCGGTCGATCAAGCGACCGCCAAGTACGTCGGCGACCAATCGCGTTTCGCGTCGCTGGAACTCGGGCTCGAAGCCAGCGCCCAGGCGGGCAATTGCGACAGCGGGTACAGCTGTGCTTACGCATCCAACATGTCTTGGCGTGGGCCGACCAACCCGATGGCCAAGGAGATTGATCCCGGGGCGGTGTTCGATCGGCTGTTTGCCGGCAAGAGCGTCAAGGAAACCAAACAGGCGAAAACGAAACGCGAACTGTTTCGCAAAAGTGTGCTCGATTTCGCACTCGAAGACGCCAAGCGATTGCATCAAGCCCTGCCGGCCGTGGATCGACGCAAGCTGGACGAGTACCTGTATGCCGTCCGCGACGTGGAGAAACGACTTGGCGGCGCGGAGCGTTTGAGGTTTGATGAGAGCGGCGTTCCGGATTACCCTCGCCCCAGCGGTGTACCGCGGGAATTGGACAAGCACAGCGACCTGATGATGGACATGGTCACGTTGGCGTTTCAAACCGACAGCACGCGGATCCTGTCGTTCATGTTCACCAATGCCGGCAGCAATCGAAGTTACAAAGAGATCGGCGTGAGCGAGGGGCACCACGAGTTGTCCCACCACGGCAAGAGCGCGCACAAGCAAACACAGATCGCAACGATCAATCGCTATCACTTGGACCGTTTCGCGTATCTGCTGGGGCGGTTGCGGAGCGTCCGCGAAGGCAGTCGGACGCTGTTGGAAAACAGCATGATTGTTTACGGCAGTGGCATCAGCGACGGTGACCGCCACAACCACGACGATCTGCCGATTTTGCTGGCCGGATCCGCGGCCGGGCGGATCAAGACCGGGCGTCATTTGAAGTACGAAAACGGCACGCCGCTGTGCAATCTGTACGTCTGGATGATGCAGCAAATGGGCGCCGACGCCCAGCAGTTCGGCGACAGCAACGGTGTGATCAAGCTGTAACGCGGCGGGGAAATATTCGACGATCCGGCTCAAATAGGGACGTTCATTTTTGTTGTCGATCTGCTAGGCTCTGGAGTTCGTTCGATCTCTGAACACTTGCGTTTGTGGAAATGATTCCAAGGCCGGCGACGCGAGCGGTTCCCCAGTCTGACGGGGGATTTCCCCGGCAGGACACCATTTCCAACCCTTGCACAAAGATGCCAAACCTCTCCCCGACGGGACAACAAATCGTCCAGTCACTCGCCAACCGTTACGGCCTTTCCAACGACGCGGTGACCCACATGTTGATCGCCGTTTACAACGGCAACGGAACGATGGCCCAGTTCAGCCATCCCGAATTCTGCGGCTCCGGTCAATGGATGCGCGGCGGGATGACGATGGTCAGCGACCTGTTCAACAACAATCTCAAATGCCTGGTCGACAACCTGTGCAATGACATTTCCAACGAATTGGCCAACCATCAATCGACGCCGTTTAGTGGTTCGTTTCAATCTCAAAGTCAAAACGGGATGAGTTCCCAGGCTCAGGCGAGCGGTCAGATGGGCTCGTCCAACAGTCTGTTCGTGCCCGATCCGTCGACGAATTGGTGGCCGAAAGAACTCGGGTCGCCGACGTCGGTGGGATCACAGAACAGTCTGCGCTACGCGTACTTTGCCGATTCGCATCGTCTGGCCGTCACGACCGGCGGGACACCCTGGGTGTACGACACCTTGGACCATCAGATCGGCGGCTTCAGTCAGCAGCAAGGCGGCGGGCAATCGATCACCTTCACCAGCCAATACGGGACGGTCGACTTGTCGACGCTGCCGGTCGTTTCGCGAGACGGTTCGATTCACCCGCCGGCCAACGCACCGGCGCCATCGATGAGCGTCGGTCCGGCCGCATCGCCGCCTGAGAACCGATCCGAAAACGTCGCCGCGGCGAATCCGCCCAACGACACGGCCGCGACGCATCCGTCGCGCGAAGACGTGATTGAGACCCTGGAGCGACTCGGCTCGCTGAAAGAAAAGGGCTACATCACCGACGAAGAATTCGCCAGCAAGAAGAGTGAATTGCTCGCGCGGTTGTAGCGCAATGCCGCTTACTTTGGCAATGGATGAGGTAGCGGAACGGCGCGAGCCCAATACCGCTAATAAGCATCACTCCGATTGGTGTCAAAGGAGAGCGGCAGCGAACCGAGTATCCCGGAGGGATGCCAGCGAGTAGCCGGAGGTCAGCGCAGCGCCACCTCCGGGAAGCACGTCCCACAATCCCCTCGACCCCGGACGGGGTCGCAGCGAATCGATCCGCCGGCGGTGCGGCAGTCTGCGTTCGTCAAGGAGTTGATTGGTGAGCTTGAGCGTGCGGGCTGGCCGGGTCCGAGGGCGCCGACGTCATTTGCTTCGACACCCTTCGGGGTCGCGTCTGACGGGGGACCGGATGTCCGGAGGTGTCGCTTCGCTC
>WCIL01000077.1:0-13343 GCA_033042175.1 Phycisphaera sp. RhM | reverse complement strand
GACACAGTGCGGCGAGCGTAACAGCAGCGGCGGTTGCCAGACGCTTTCGTCGGGTCGCTCGACGCGGACGGGGTGGATCGAGAGGCGTGGGGCGCTGTTGATTTGATTTGCCTGGCATGAGCCGACTCGTCATCCGTGACAGGGTCGCGAAGTGAAAATCGGGCGACGAAGCGACGCCGATCCCGTTTTCGGAAATGCAGTTCACAGGACGATTAATCGGCAAATTCCTCGCGATTCCTGGTCGTCGAGCGAGCGGGAGCGTGCAAATTGCGGTGGACCGGATCCGTCTGACTCGGTTGTCGGGGCTGCGTTGAGTTTTCCGGCGACGAAGTTTTCGATGGCCCTTATCCCTCACGTGGAATTGTGCCCGTTTCGGCGCGGTGCCGGCTACCGCGAGCTAGCGTTGGAAAGACCGCGAGCTAGCGATGGAAAGACCGCGAGCTAGCGATTGTAAGCTTGTCCCCAAACCACACCTCCGTACGCCAGTCGCACCGTCCGCGAACCGGAAATTCACTTATGTCGCAACGCAACCGATTTCTGATCGATCCCCCGGTCCAGTGGTCCATTATCCGCCGCATGTCGATGCATTGGTCGCTGACCATCCTGGCATTGCTGGCGATCGGCATTGGCGTGCAGTTGATCTACGCCCCCGGCAACCAGACGTTCGGACAGATGATCTCGCGGTCGTTCGGTGCCCAGGCACCGTTGTTGTGCGTCATGTTGATGTTGTATCCGGTGTACGTCTGGGACATCGTCAAACTCAGCCATCGTTTCGCCGGCCCGATGTTACGCCTGCGTGGCATCTTGAATGAATTGGCCGACGGCGGACGGGCGATGAAGCTGCGCTTTAGACCCTGCGATTTTTGGCAGGAAACGGCGACAGATTTCAATCGATTCTACGAAGAACACATTCGCTTGAAGAATCGTTGCGAAGAACTCGAAAACGAATTGAAGCTGATGACAGAGGCCGCGGAAAAGCGAGAGTCGGCCGAATTGTCGGCCTGATCGAGCGATTCTTGCCAAGCTCATCTACGCATCGATTCGCCGGCACGGCATAATGAAGGGGTCTTACCTCAACCCCGCACGAGCCTACGCCGATGATACGATCGTCTTCCAAGCACCTTACGCTGCTCGCCTTGCTGTGCCTGAGCGGCTCGCTCTTGTTCGCTCCCGCCCCCGCGTTTTCTCAACAGGCGGCCGAGGAATCCCCGCAGACGGGTGAGCCTGCTTCGCCGGACGCTGGCACGCAAGCCGAGACGCCGCAAGCCGAGACGCCGCAAGCCGAGGCCGCCGACGAGACGGAGCCCGCAGCCGATGCAGCCGACGGCGTCGATGCCGGACAGGATGAACTGGACGAGGCTGCGATCTTGCGTTTCGACGCCAAGAGCGCCCGCGAACTGGAGGCGGTCGAACGATTGCTGCAAACGGCGATCAAGAAAGGACTTTCCGGCGAAAATGCGTCGTTCGCCAAAAAAATGTTGGGCTCGGTGCTGTTGCAAAAAAGTCAGCAGCTGATCGCCGCGATGGGCCAAACCGCCGGCAATCGCAACCGCGCCATCCAGTTGCGTGACGAGGCCCTGCGGACGCTCGAAGACGCCCTGAAAAATGACCCCGAACTGGTCGAAGCCCATCTTCTGGTCGCTCGACTGAACATGCTGCCCGGTGGCGACAAAGACGCCATCACCGCAGCGACCTCCAGCGCGATCGATCTGTTGGCCGACAATCCCGTCGAACGCAGCGCCGCGTATTTGCTGCGGGCGCTGACCTGGGGACCCGGCGACGAAGACAAGCGTCTGGCCGATTTGGATGCGGCCATCAAGGATGATCCGAAGAATCGCGAGGCGTTGCAGGCTCGCGCGGCGGTTCGGCTGCAGAACCAAGACGTCGCCGGGGCGATCGAGGACATGGAGCGGGTGCTCGCCGAAGACCCGACCAACTTGCAGGTCGCGCAAACCGTCGTACAAAAGCTTGCCGATCTCGACCGCGTCGACGATGCATTGGAATTGCTCAGCAAAGCACTCGAAGCCAAACCCAGCGAAGGGCTGTACCGCATGCGGGCGATCCTGTACCGGATGCAGCTGAAAGAAGAGGAGGCATTGGCAGACCTGAACAAGGCGCTCGCGATGCAGCCCCAAGATCCGATTTCGTTGCTGCAACGCGCCGAGATCTCTGTCGCACGCAAAAATCTGCAAGCCGCCAAAGATGACTTGCGGGCCGCCGAGCGGATCGCGCCCGGAGTCGCCGCGGCCGAACAGGCGATCTTCGTCCGCTGCCTGATCGCAATCGAAGAAGGCCGCATGGCCGACGCGATTAACGAAATGAAAACGTTGATCGATCGCGATCCGACCAACGACGGCCGCAAACTGCAATTGGCCAACCTGTACCTGCAAGACGAGCGGCCGCGTCAGGCGATCGAGGTGCTGTCGTCGATCTTGGATCGCGATCCGACCAACGTTTCCGTCCTCCGTTCTCGAGCCGACGCCTATCTGTCGGTCGGTGATCACGACAAAGCGATCGAGGACTATGAACGTGCGATCAAAGCCGCCGGGGACGATTCCACCAACTACGACCTGTCGGGAATCCTAAACAACCTCGCTTGGGTCCTGGCCACCAGTCCCCAAGACAGCGTCCGCGATGGTGCCCGGTCGGTCGAATTGGGAGAACGCGCGGTCGAACTGACCGACGGAAAGGAACCCCACATCCTCAGCACGCTCGCGGCAGGCTATGCCGAGATGGGGAACTTTGAAAAGGCGATCGAGTGGAGCAGCAAGGCCGTCGAAGTTGGCAAGGATCAAGAGCACGAACAGCTCCAACAACTTGAAGAGGAACTGCAGCAGTACCGTGCCGGAAAACCCTGGCGCGAGAAACAAGAGACCGAAGAAAACGCCGTGCCGATTCTGTCGCCCGAAGATTTGATCGACACCTGAGTCGTGACGTGACATTCAGGGGGAGTGGCTGAGCCAGCCTCATGGTCATGCATGACCCCGAAGGGCGTCAAAGCCAGTAGCCGGAGGTGAGCGCAGCGACACCTCCGGACGTGCGGTTCCCCGTCCCGACGCGACCCCGAAGGGTGTCGAAGCAAATCATGCCCGAGCCCTCGGACCCGGCCTGCTACCCCGAGTGAGTCAGCATCTCGATCAAGTCTTCCGAAAACGCGGACTGCCACAGCGTCGGCGAATCGATTCGCTGCGACCCCGTCCGGGGTCGAGGGGATTCCGCGACGGGCTCCCCGGAGGTGGCGCTTCGCTGACCTCCGGCTACTCGCTGCAATCCCATTCGGGATAGTGGATTCGCTGGCGCTCTCCATTGGCACGCAACGTGGTGTTTCTTTTTAGCGGTAGGGCGCGAGCCCTTCGGTATCTCGGGAACGATGAGGGACCGGAGGGCTTGCGCCCTGCCGCTATCACCTCGTCAAACGCAGGGAATCAATGCTTCACAGCGTTGCCACTCGGGGGTGAGGGGAGTCCGCAAGGGGCTCCCCGGAGGTGCCGATGCGCTGACCTCCGGCCACTCGCTGCAATCCCTTCGGGACGCAACACCCGAGAACGTCCGGCATGCACAGCATGCCCTACCCCAAGCACTTGCTGATCTGTCGGACGGCTTGGCGCAAGCGGTGTTCGTTTTCGACCAGAGACATCCGCAAGAAACCTTCTCCGGCGGCGCCGAATCCGCTGCCAGGGCTGACGGCGACGTTGCCTTCTTCGAGCAACTTCATCGCAAAATCCATCGTGCTCATGGCACTCCGCCACGGCTCGGGGACTTCCGCCCAGACGAACATGCCGGCCTTGGGCGGTTCGACTTTCCAGCCCAGTCGACGCAAACCGTTGACCAGCACATCGCGGCGACCCTGGTAAATTTCGGATTGCTTTTCGACGTTCGCTTCGGTTTCTCGCAGCGCGACGATCGCGGCGATCTGAATCGCCTGGAACATCCCGTAGTCGTAATAGCCCTTGATGGTCCCCAAGCCGCGAACCATGTCCGCGTTGCCGGCACAGAATCCGACCCGCCAGCCGGCCATGTTGTAACCCTTGCTCATCGTCGTGAATTCCACACCGACGTCCTTGGCACCGGCCGCGGCCAGGAAACTCGGCGGGACATAGCCGTCGAAGGCGACGTCGGCGTAGGCG
Organism: Phycisphaera sp. RhM; assembly: GCA_033042175.1. Classification (GTDB taxonomy): domain Bacteria; phylum Planctomycetota; class Planctomycetia; order Pirellulales; family Pirellulaceae; genus Stieleria. The sequence goes on along the minus strand of WCIL01000077.1, from coordinate 9,216 downwards.
AAGTCGTGGATGACCATGAACCCGTACTTTTTCGCCAGCCGCACGACTTCGACAAAAAAGTCGGGCTCGATCACCGCCGAACTGGGATTGTGCGGGTAATTGACGATCAAGACCTTGGGCGCCGGCATCATGTTCTCGCACGTGTACGCCACGTTCCGCAAGAATTTGTCCGGGTCGGCCACGTCGAGTGCGACGACATTGCCCGAGGCCAAGATGACGCCGTACATGTGGACGGGGAAATAGGGCGACGGGATCATCGCCGTGTCACCCGGTCCCATCAGGGCCAGGCACATGTGCGAGAAACCCTCTTTGCTGCCCAGGCAGGAGATGATTTCGGAATCGGGGTCCAGCCGCACCCCGTATTTGCGATAGTATTTTCCCGCGACTTCCCGCCGCAAGTTGGCGATGCCGTTGGATTTACTGTAGCCGTGGTTGCCGGGATCCGAGGACGCGTCGTGAAGTTTTTGGATCACGATCGGGTCGGGCGGGTCGGAAGGATTTCCCATCCCCAGGTCGATCACATCGTCGCCGGCACGCCGTTTTTGGTACAGCGAGTTGTTGATGCGGCCAAACATGTAGGGGGGCAGGCGATCAACGCGCGAGGCGAATTTGACCTCGAACGGGGCGGGGACGGGATCGGTCGTCGGCGCATCAATCGCGGGTGCGTCGATATTGGGAGAATCGTCGAGACTGGAATCATCGAGACTGGCTGTGTCACTCATTTTGGCCAAACCGTTACTGCGCCGGGGAAGAACTGATGATCGCGCTATTGTCGATCAGAAACGCGTTTCCTCCCAGGGGTTCGCCCAGATTGTTCAAAAGAACGTGGGAATCGGCCTCCGAATCGTCACGTCGGCCGCGGAAATGGGGGGCGCGGAGAAGTTGTCAGACGCCGATTTCCGACACAACTTGACGCAGAGCGCCGTGCTGAACAAACCGGTCGCATTTGGTTACTATACTGATCGCGTTCACTCGTCTTGTCTGCCTCTTCCTCACTCCCAATCGCCCCTGATTCATGACTGTCGCACTGTTTGTCCCCTGCTACATCGATCAGTTGTATCCAGACGTGGCGATTGCGACGCTTGAATTGTTGGAACGATTGGGGGTCGACGTGGCGTATCCCGACGGCCAGACCTGTTGCGGCCAGCCGATGGCCAACACGGGCTGCGAGACCGACACGGCGCCGGTGGCCCGGCGTTTGGTCGACCTGTTCGCTGATTTCGAAGCCGTGGTCTGTCCATCCGGATCGTGCGTGTCGATGGTCCGCAATCACTACGCCGCCTATTTCGATCCCGAGGACGCGAAATTTCAGCACGTCACGTCGAAGACGTATGAATTGTGCGAGTACCTGCACGATATCGTCGGCGTCACCCACCTGGACGTCAAATTCCCGCACCGGGTCTCGCTGCACCAAAGTTGTCACGGGTTACGCGAGTTGAGGCTCGGCCAATCGAGTGAATCGATGACGCCGCGCGAGAACAAGGTCCGCAATCTGTTGAATCTGGTCGAAGGCATCGAGTGGGTCGAACCAGATCGTCCCGACGATTGCTGTGGTTTCGGTGGCACGTTTGCGGTCAATGAAGCGGACGTGTCGGCCGAAATGGGCCGCGCCCGGATCGCCGACCACTGCGGCAAGGGCAGCGAGGTGCTGGCGTCGGCGGACATGAGTTGTCTGATGCATCTGCAAGGCCTGATTCGCCGAGAAAAAAATCCGATTCAAGTCATGCACGTCGCCCAAATCCTGTCTGGACGGCCGCTCGGCGCGGCGTGAGTCGGTGAGCCGTTTGGCGATTGACCAACGACCACGCAAAACCCTTTTCCCAAAATCACTTCAGCCACCCGCTACCATGCTCCCGATCGTCCAGCATCCGGCCGCTGCCAAGGAATTCGTCAACGACCCGAATCGGTCGCGCTGGCATGACCAAGCCCTGTGGTTTGTTCGCAGCAAACGCGACAAGCAAGCCGCATCGTTGCCCGAATGGGAATACTTGCGCGAGACCGCGTCGGGAATCAAAACGCACACGATCGCCAATCTGGCGCATTACCTGCAAGAATTCGAACGCAACGCGACCGCCCGCGGCGCGGTCGTCCATTGGGCCCGCGACGCGGAACATCACAACGAAATCGTGCTCCGCATCCTTCGTGACCACAAGACGAAGCGGATCGTCAAAAGCAAATCGATGTTGACCGAAGAGTGCGGGTTGAACCACTACTTGGAAGACAACGGCATCGATGTCGTCGACACGGACTTGGGAGAACGGATTGTGCAACTGCGTGGCGAAACACCCAGCCACATCGTGTTGCCGGCCATTCACATCAAAAAAGAAGAGGTCGGCGATACCTTTCACAAACACCTGGGGACCGACGAAGGGGCGTCGGATCCGAAGTACTTGGCCGAAGCGGCACGCGGGCACTTGAGAGACAAATTTCTCGCCGGCGAAATCGGCATCACCGGCGTCAACTTTGCCATCGCCGAAACCGGTGGACTGGTCGTCTGCACCAACGAAGGCAACGCGGATTTGGGAACGTCACTGCCGCGGGTGCACATCGCCTGCATGGGCATCGAAAAACTGTTGCCGCGACAACGCGATCTCGGCGTCTTCACGCGTCTGCTCGCTCGCTCGGCCACCGGGCAACCGATCACCAGCTACACGTCACACTTCAATGGCCCCCGCGACGAAAACAGCGAACTACACATCGTGCTGGTCGACAACGGCCGCAGCCGATTGCGCGAAAGCGAAACGTTTCGCGCCGCGATGCATTGCATTCGCTGCGGGGCGTGCATGAACACCTGCCCCGTCTATCGACGCAGCGGCGGGCACAGTTATCGCGCCACCGTGCCCGGCCCGATCGGAAGCGTGCTGTCGCCGACCCGTGACCAGAATTCCTACAAGAGTCTTCCGTACGCCTGCAGCTTGTGCGGATCGTGCAGCGATGTCTGTCCGGTCAAAATTCCGCTGCACCATCAATTGCTGGCGTGGCGGGGAGAACTGGTTGGCAAAAAGTTGTTGCCGCTCTCCAAACGGCTCTCGATGCGCTGTGCCTCGTATCTGTTTCGCTTCCCCGCACTGTTTCGGCTGGTCGGCAAAGTCGGACGCTTCGCGCTGCGGGTGCTGCCGCACTGGGCCACACACAATCGCTTGAACGTCTGGACGATCGCACGCGAGCTTCCCGAGCCTCCCAAAGAAAGTTTCCACCAATGGCATCGCCGCCATCGGAATCACTGAGAATCATGATGATGAAACCGACACTCGCCGACACCGACGCGCGGCAGGGGATCCTGGATCGCATCAACACCAAGCATGTCGACATCCCGCCGTTGCCGGATGTCGATGTAGATCGCGTGATCCAATTCGATGAACCGATCGACAAATTTGTCGAGATGCTGGCGACGGTCGGCGGTCAGGCTCACCAGGTCGAATCGCAAGGCGAGGTCCGCGCGCTGCTGGAGGAGATCGAGGTGTTCCGCACCGCGACCCGCATCGTTTCGTTGGCACCGGAATCCATCGCCGGGACGATCGACGCGACGCAAATTGCGGATCCCCACGACCTGTCAACCGTCGATTGGACGATCGCCCGCGGTGAATTTATGGTCGCCGAAAACGGATCGATTTGGATCGACGGCGACACCCTTCCGCATCGCGTGCTGCTGTTCATCGCCCAATACCTTGCGATCGTCGTGCCGAGATCTCAAATCGTTTCCAACATGCATCAAGCATACGAGCGGATTGAAAATTTTTCGGCCCGATTCGGCGTCTTTGTCTCCGGCCCCAGCAAGACCGCCGACATCGAGCAGTCGTTGGTGCTGGGGGCACACGGCTGCCGTAAACTGCAGGTCTTCATCGTCGGCGATCTCTAAGCTTCCGTTCTTTAAGCTTCCGTTGCACCCTCGTCGCAAGCCATTGGATACCCGGACATCCGTGATATGAACGCTTTAATGCGAACCCTCTTGACGCTCATCCTGGTCTGCTACGCTGGCTCGGTACGAGCGGACGAGCTGCCGGGGAAACAGACGGATTTCCATTCCTTTGCCCGCTATGACTTTCAACACAACGAACGAAAGTGCATCATCGTGGCTCCGAAAACGCCCGCACCAGGCAATCCGTGGATTTGGCGGGCACGCTTTTTCGGGCACGAGCCGCAGCTTGATGTGGCGTTGTTGAAACGGGGGTTTCACGTCGCCTACGTCGATGTGGCGGGTTTGTTCGGCGCGCCCCGGGCTGTGCAGATCTGGGATGACTTCTACGCCCATGTGACGACGACGTATCAATTCCATCCCGAGCCGGTGTTGGAAGGGATGAGCCGCGGCGGATTGATCATTTTCAACTGGGCGAAAGCGAATCCCGACAAGGTTCGATGCATCTATGGAGATGCACCGGTATGCGATATCAAGAGCTGGCCGGGCGGCAAAGGCAAGGGCGCGGGAAGCCCGAGCGAGTGGAAACGTTGTTTGAACGCGTATGGTTTGACCGAAGCCGAGGCGATGGACTCGCAATCGCCAAAGTCGCATTGCAATCCCATCGATGGACTGGGACCATTGGCGGCGGCTGATGTTCCGATTCTGTGCGTCGTCGGCGATGCCGACGTGGTTGTACCGGTGGATGAAAACACCGCCATCCTGGCACAACGGTATCGCGACTTGGGGGGACCGATCGAAGTCATCCACAAACCCGGAGTCGGCCATCACCCGCACAGCTTGAAAGACCCGACGCCGATCGTCGAGTTTATTTTCCGCCACCGAGCGATCACCGAAGAAGATCATGCAAATTGAGTTCGTCTATTTTGATCTCGGCAACGTGCTGGTTTCGTTCGACCCGGAGATCGCCTGTCGTAATTTTTCCGAGCTGGCCGGAATCTCCACCGACAGGGCGCGCGAAGTCCTTTATGACAGTGGACTACAAGATCAATACGAGAGCGGCCAGATCACCAGCCGCTCGTTCACGCAGATGCTGCGGCAAGTCTTGGATTTGGACGCCAAACGGTTACCACAAGACCTGGTCCTGGACGCGATCAGCGACATGTTCACGCCGATCGATTCGATGGTCCAGGTCGTGGAGCTTGCCCGCCGCAGCGCCGGTCGCGTGGGCGTGCTGTCCAACACCTGTCCGGCTCATTGGCGTTGGGTGCGAAAACAACCCTGGCCGGTCTCGCAGATCGACTATGACGTGAAGATCCTGAGCTGCGAAGTGATGTCGATGAAACCGGATTCCAAGATCTACGAGGCCGCCGAAAAAGCCGCGCGGGTGCGCCCCGAGCGGATTCTGTTCATCGATGACAAGCCTGAAAACGTCCGAGCAGCGGCGGAGCGCGGCTGGCGCGCCCACCAATGCCTGGGCGGCGAACAGGCCAAGGCCGTGATCGAGCAACACTTGGGCGTGAAGTAACGCCCGTTACCGCTCCAAGTGGGGTAAGCATCCTGCTTGCCTCCCACGACGGCTCCGCCGGCGATCTCGACCGACGCAATCTGTCAACAAGCCCAAGCGGGGTAAGCATCCTGCTTGCCTCCCACGACGGCTCCGCCGGCGAGTTTACTCGACGGACCGCCACGTCGACGCCGACCGACAACGCCCAAAAAAGTCGCGGATCTAGCGATTTTCTAGGTGGACAAGTGTTGAACTCCATCCGCAATGGAACGAAAATTGAGCTCGAATTCCTGCTGGGGGACCGGCGAATAGCTGTTGTGTTGAAGCGGCTTCCGTCCGCCTCCTCAACATCCTTGCTGAGCCTCCTATGTTCCAGTGGCAAAAGACCGGAGCACACCGGTCGAAAAGAAGTCGGAAGAAGAAACCACAAAACCGCCGCAGTCACCTGGAAATGCTCGAAGCACGACGGCTGCTCGCCCGCGAAGTCTCGGGCACGCTGGCCGGCGACGACGATTGGTCAGGAACGATCCATGTGACCGGCGACGTCACCGTCCCGGCGGGATCAAAGCTGACGATTCAGCCCGACACGGTGGTCAAATTTGAAACGGGAAAGTGGCTGACGGGAAACGGCGCGATCGAGGCGGTCGGATCGCCGGGACAACCCATCGTTTTTACCAGTGCGTTGGACGACAGCGTCGGTGAAGACCTGACACCCGGCGTCGACGGTGTGCCCTATCCCGGTCACTGGGAATCACTGTACCTCGCTGGAGCCGGCAACCTGCTTCAAAACGTCGAAGTTCGTTATGCCGGCGATACCAATGGGGATGGGCAAGGGGGTGGGCAGGTCGAATCGATCCGTATCGACCATCCGGCTGCCAGCCCATCGGATCAGACACAATTGAACGATGTCCGGATCATTGCGTCGTATTCCAACGGCTTGCACGTGCTACAGGGTGCACCGACCCTGCAGTCGGTTGATGTCAGCGGCGGTCGAGGTTACCCGTACTATTTCGATATCGACGCGTCTCCGAACGTGAGCAGTTTGACGGCATCGGGCAACTTGGGCGGAGATCGAATCGTCCTGCAGACCGGCAATCTGACCGAAGATCGATCCTGGGACTATGGCGATCTTCCGCTCCACATGACCGATGGCAGCATCTATGTGCAATCGGATTCCGAAGGCAATCCGGTCACACTGTCGATCGCAGCCGGCACCGTGATCAAGATGACAAGAGGCAGGACGCTGCTGACGCCGCAGGGCGCGATTCAGGCGGTCGGGACCCTAAATGAACCGATCATTTTCACCGCGGCGACGGATGACTCGGTCGGTGGTGATTCCAACGGCGACGCCGACGCATCGGTACCGTATCCGGGATACTGGCAGTCGATCTACTTGACCGGTCCCAATAACGTCCTTGAAAACGTCGAAGTCCGCTATGCGGGCGATCTCGACGGCAATGGGGTGGGCGGTGGGCAAACCGAGTCGATTCGGATTGACCATGTCGCGACCGACCCTGCAACCGAAGCACGGTTAACCAATGTCAGGGTTACCAACGCCTACTCTACCGGTGTGCATGTGCTGCATGGTTCACCGACCTTGCAGTCGGTCAACGTGGTTGACGGATTGGGGTATGGGTACTACTTCGACATCGACGCCGATCCGATCACCAGCGGTTTATCGGCATCCGGCAATCTGGCCGGAGACCGCATCGTCTTGCAGACCGGAGACTTGACCGAAAACAGGACCTGGGACTACGGCAGTTTGCCGCTGCACTGGACCGATGGCAGCATCTACGTGCGGTCCGACACCGAGGGCAATCCGGTCACATTGTCCATCGCGCCGGGCACGGTCATCAAGATGCCACGTGGCCGAACGTTGTTGACGCCCGAAGGCACATTGAATGCGGTGGGGACACCCGCCGAACCGATCGTCTTTACCGCGGCCAATGATGATTCCATCGGCGGGGACTCTGACGGCGACCTCGAGGCGACGGTACCGTACCCCGGATACTGGCAAGCGATCTACCTGAACGGCCCCGGCAGCGTCTTGGAAAATGTCGAAGTCCGATACGCCGGTGACATCGACGGCAACGGTATCGGGAGCGGTCAGGTCGCGTCGATTCATGTGAATCACGCCAACACGGATCCGACGACGGCAATTCAGCTCAAGAACGTTAGGATCTCCAACGGTTATTCGACCGGTGTGGATGTGAACGTCGGGACCCCCATTCTTGAGACCGTTCATGTCGAGAATTCGTTGAACGTCCCCTTCTATTTTGACATCGACGCGGACCCGATTGTCAGCGGACTGACCGGACGCGGGAATGCCGGCGGCGATCGGATTGTGTTGCAATCCGGCACGCTGAAAACCGACCGGACGTGGGACTACGGAAGCCTGCCGCTGCACCTGTCGACAGGGAATTATGTCGTCGGGGACTCAAACGGGACGCCGGCGACGTTGACCATCGCGGCGGGAACCGTGGTCAAAATGCCCAACGCCTACTACATGTTTTCCGACAGCGGCGCCATCCAAGCGCTGGGAACGGCGGCGGAACCGATCGTCTTTACGGCACACACCGACGATTCCATTGGTGGTGACTCCAACGGCGACGGAAATCTGACAGCGCCCTATCCGGGGTATTGGGAATCGATTTATCTGGATGGACCGAGAAACAATTTCGAGAACGTCGAGATCCGGTACGCCGGCGACACCGATGGAAACGGGATTGCCAGCGGGCAAGTTGGCAGTCTGGAACTTCGCCACGCGGGGAACGAACCCGCCACGCAAACGCGTTTGACCAACGTGCGGATTTCCGAGGGTTATTCCAACGGGATCAACCTTCGTTCCGGCGATCCTGTTCTGCAAAACATCCATGCCCAGGACAATTTCGGTGTCCCGTTCTACTTCGAACTCGATACCGATCCGCAAACGTCGGGGCTGAGCGGTCGCGGAAACCTGGGTGGCGATCAGATCGCGATTCAGTCCGGAACGTTGACGGAAAATCGCTCTTGGGACTACGGCGATTTGCCGATTCATTTGACCGCGGGCAATTTTATCGTCGGTGCGGATACCCAAAGCAACCCCGCCACATTGACGATCGCCGCCGGCACGGTGATCAAGATGCCCAACGCCTACTATTTCGAATCTCGCGCAGGGACGATCCACGCGGTTGGCACCGAGAATGATCCGATCGTCTTCACCGCCGCGACCGATGACACCGTCGGTGGGGATTCCAATCGCGACCGAACAGCGACCAAACCCTATCCCGGCTATTGGGAATCGCTGTACTTGATCGGGCCGTCCAATGTCCTGGAGCACGTTGACGTGCGTTACGCTGGCGACACCGACGGCAACGGAATCGCCGGCGGCCAAGTCGGGTCTATCGAGCTGTATCACGACGGAAGCGAGCCGGAGACGCAGAGTCGATTGAGCAACGTCAGCGTTTCCTATGGCTATTCCAACGGTGTCAACGTTCGTGAGGCCATGCCAACGCTTGAGAACGTTCATGCGTTTCGAAACATCGGTGCGGCCTACTACTTCGAACTTGATGCCGCCCCGTCGGTCACGGGGCTGACCGGAGATGGAAATACAGATGGTGACCGAATCGCGATTCAATCCGGTACGCTGACACAAAGCCGTGTTTGGGACTATGGCGAATTACCGATTCACATCATCAACGGCAATCTGACGTTAGGAACCGATTCGCAGTCCACTCCCGCGAATCTGGAAATTGCCGCCGGCACGGTCATCAAGATTGACCAAGCAAACTACGTTTGGGCCCGTGACGGAGCGTTGCGCGCCCTGGGAACGCCGACTGAGCCGATTTACTTCACTGCAGCCAGCGACGACACG
>WCIL01000076.1:0-13590 GCA_033042175.1 Phycisphaera sp. RhM | reverse complement strand
ATTTTGCCGGATAGGCGAAGTCATGCAGGCCCGGAGGGCCGGCAGAGTGGATGCCGGTGGCGTGAGCCACCGGAGATGATTTCAAGGAGTCTCTGAGGCCCAGCGGGCCGACACAATTCCCCTGCGATTTAGAAATACTCGCGGTTCAGAAGACCGATTGTGCCGGCCTTTCAGGCCTCCGTGATCGAGGTTTTTCCGTTCCGGTGGCTGACGCCACCGGCAAGCATTGTGCCAGCCCTCCGAGGCTTCACCGCGAACACACATAGAAAACGTTAGAGTCAGGAGATTTGAGATTTGAGATCAAAAAATCCCAACATCCGCTGGAAAACAAATTCTCGCTAACAGCTAACAGCTAACAGCTAACCGCTAACCGCTAACCGCTAACCGCTAACCGCTAACCAACAACCGAACCCTCTGCGGCAGCGTTTTGATTTCCAGTGGCAGCCGTCCGGCGTAGTCGCCGTCGAGTTCATAGGCGACGCGATGGTCGGATTCGAATCGCAGGCTTAACACGTGATTCTCTTGGACGCTGCCGAACCTACGGTGCATTTGCGTCACGATGCCTAGTGCGTAGCCGAATCCGCTCAGCAGCCCGCGACCGGCGAAGGTGATCAGGTCCAGGTTTCCGTCGCCACCGGTTGCCGAAGGATGAATCCGCAATCCCGCCGCATAGCACGGCAGGTTGAACGCCATCGCCCAGCCGACTTGCCGTTGTTGAATGACTTCACCGGAGACATCGATCGCCGTGACGCGGATCGCGGGGAAGCGATAGGCCCGGCAGGTTTGCCAAATCGGTTTCAGGTAACTGTGGCGACGGATGTGTCCTTTGCGTCGCAGGTGCACTCGGCGGACGACTTCGGCATCGAACCCGGCCGTCGCCATGATCAGAAACAGCCGTCCGTTGGCTTCACCGGCATCGATCTGGATCGCGCGTCCTTCGGTCAGCGTTTTCATCACCGCTTCGGCGGCGTTGGATTGGCCCAGGTACCTCGCCAGCAGGTTTTCGGTGCCCATCGGCATCGGCAACAGTGGCGTCTCGGGGAACGTGCTGGACGCGACCAGGCTGATCGTTCCGTCACCGCCGGCGGCCACCACGACCGGTTGTGGAACACCGGTTTCACGCCGCCGCCTCGCCATGGCGTTCAGTTCGCGGGGGCACACCACCGTCTGGTACTCGATCCCGGCGGCGGCGAGCAGTTCGGCCAAGCGGGGCAATTGTTCGCGCGCCGCACCGCTGCCCGCCTTGGGGCTGGTAAACAAAATCACGTTCAACGTCATCGCTCTCGGTGCGGAAAATGTGCTTGTCTCTCGGGTACCTGACCCTCTTTGTCGCATCATTCTTCGAAGATTCCAACCAGATTCACGCAAGATGCTGGGGGAATCTGCCTTGTCTTGGCACTTGCCGCATTGGTAACACCCTTTCACGCCATGAATCGCGCGTGCTGTGAATGACCACGCGGTGGCCCGAACACGATCCACGGACGGATCGCGTTTTCCTCGTCGAAACGGTTTGCCTTCGTCTAATGACACAACGAATCAATACGCACGGATGCCCCGAGACCGAAATCCGCTGGTGCAAGACCGCTGGCGGCGCGTCGGCATCCGCGATGATCGCGGGGCAACGCGGTGAAGCATTTATTACCGGTCAATTACGAGGTCTTAGCGGCAGGGCGCAAGCCCTCCGGTTCCTCATCTTTGCCAAGACACCGGAGGGCTCGCGCCCTACCGCTAAAAAATGCTTCACCGCGTTTATCGCAGGGGTTGCCTGTTTGGTGTTGTCCTTGCCCGCGGCGGCCCAAATGGGCGGCGGCATGGGGGGCATGGGGGGCGGAGGTCCTCAGAGCGGCGGCCCGGCGGGACCGGCCGAGCGTCCCAAGTTTCGCGATCACGTCCACAACCAGGATGCCCTGCCGATCGGCCGCGAGCACGGCGACAAGGTCGTCACGAGCGTTCGAATTGTTGGCAATCGAGCGCTCAGCGAGCATGAGATCCTGCAAAAGATGCAGACCAAGAAAGGGCGGTTTTTCAGCCGCGAAGTCTTGCTCGGCGACGTCCATCGGCTGAACGAAATGAAGTCGTTTGACCATGTCACCTTCAAAACCAAAGACAATGATGCCGGCGTCGATGTGACGTTTGTGGTGCATGAGCGCGCCCTGATCTCCGCGATCTCCTTTCACGGAAACAACCGCGTCAACGACCGCGATCTCAAGGGCCGCGCCGGATTGGAAGTCAAAGATCCGCTCAGCGAATTCTCCGTCGAATCTGCCCGCCGGCGATTGATCGACTACTACAAGGACGAAGGGTTCAACCAGGTTGCGATCACGTCGACGATCGGGTTCAAAGACAAACCGGGCATGGTGATCTTTCGGATCAACGAGGGCCCCAAAGAACGAATCGCCAGCATCAATGTCATCGGCAATACCTTGCTGAGCGAAGCCCGGCTGAAGAAACTGATCAAAAGCCGTGGACCCTTTCTCAAACTCGGCTACTACACCTTCAACGTCGCCAACATGGCCAAGATCGACCGTGACGTCGATATCTTGGCCGCGACCTATCACAACCTCGGCTACTTGACCGCCACCGTCGGCCGGCGAATCTCCTACAGCGAAGACGGCAAATGGATGGACGTGACATTTGTGGTCAACGAAGGCAAACGTTTCAAAATCAACAGCGTGCAAATCATCGGCAATCAATTCGTCACCGAGGATTCACTGCGTCAGCGTTTGGAACTGAAGGCCGGCGACATGTTTGACGGCACGATCTTAAAACGCGACGTGGGCGAGATCGTTTACGGCTACGGCGAACTGGGATTCATCTATGCCGATGTCCAGCCCAAGACCGTGATGCGTGACGAAGAGAACACCGTCGACTTGGTCTACCAGATCGAAGAAGGCGACCGCTGGAAGATCGGCGAGATCCGCGTCAACATCGAAGGCGAACCGCACCTGATGCGGGAGACCGTGATGTTGAACATGTTGGAAATGCGCGAGGGTGATTTCATCGACCGTAGACTGTTGGAAATCGGTCGACGGCGTATGAGCAACAGCCAGTTGCTGGAAACCAATCCGCAAATCGCCGACCCGCCTGACATCATCGTCGATCCTCGGGAGGATGCCTTTTAATGAATCAGCCCTTCCGCCCCGACACCCACCGCAATGTTTTCCCATCACCCCTGACACCAGCAAGCGAATCAACCCGAATGGAATCGATCGATTTGCCGAAACGATTGGCCAGGCGAGCCGCCATCAACACGCCGATGGCACGTGCCCTGGCGGTTCCAATCGCCGTGCTCGCCTGCACCGCGTTGGCCTGGACCTCTTCGGCCAACGCCCAAAACTATCCACCGGGATACAACCCGCCGACGGGGACCTACGTTCAGCCGCAACAAAACTATGTGCCGCAGCAAAACTATGTGCCGCAGCAAAACTATGTGCCGCAACAAAACTATGTGCCGCAGCCGGCGCCGCAGACGACGTTTCCGCCGACTCAGTTCGGGCCGCGTCAACGCGTGCTCCAACCCGGTCAATCGGTTCCAGGAAGTGGCACCGCGTTTCCGCCGATCGGCACCGATCCGGTTTACACGCCTAACGTTCGCGTCGCGGACTTGATCGTCAATGGTTTTCCCGCACGGACCGGACGGATCATGTTCGGCGGTGCGGTCAACAGTGACGCCGGGGTGACCGGCCAGATCACGATCGACGAACGTAACTTCGACATCATGCGTTGGCCACGCTCGTTCCGAGATCTGTTCGGCGGGACGGCCTTCCGTGGTGCCGGGCAAACCTTTCGCCTGGAAGCCGCACCGGGCAGCGACTTTGATCGTTACAGCGTTCAGTTCGCCGACCCAAACCTGTTTGGCTACTTGCCGATTAGTTTCTCAGCCAGCGGTTTCCTGTACGACCGACGGTACGACGACTGGGACGAGAACCGTCTCGGCGGTCGATTCTCGCTGGGCTATCGGATCACGCCCGACTTGTCATTGGCTGTCGGCATCAGTGGCCAGAATGTCGACCTCAGTCGGATTCGGTCGCTCAACACGGCGATCCTGTCGCCGGGCGATGCGGCCGAATATCAAGAGTTGACCGATGCGGAAGGTGACAACGAGCTGTACAGCGGCAGCATCACGCTGACGCACAACACCCGCGACAGTCCGATTCAGCCCAGCCAAGGTCACTATTTCCAGTTCCAGTTCGAAGAAACCTTCGGCGATTACGACTATTCCCGGATCGAAGTGGAGTATCGCAAGTACTGGTTGCTGGCGTCGCGAGCCGACGGCAGTGGTAAACAAACCTTCTCGTACAGCACGCAGGTCGGATTCAGCGGCAACGACACGCCGATCTTCGAAAACTTCTTCGCCGGCGGTTACGCGACGCTGCGAGGTTTCGATTTTCGCGGTGCAGGCCCCGTGGTGGGCGGTACGGGCGGAAATCCCTTCGTTGCCGTTGGGGGGGAATTCCAATTTCTCAATTCGGTCGAGTACATGTTCCCGATCACGGCCGACGACGCCTTTCGCGGTGTAGCATTTTGTGACTTTGGTACCGTGGAAAGCAGTGTTAAACTGGACGCCGACTCGTTTCGCGTCGCGCCCGGTTTGGGATTGCGTGTTGCAATCCCCGCGCTCGGGCCGGCCCCGCTCGCGTTCGACTTTGCCTACCCGGTCAACAAGTCTGACTTTGACAACGAGCGTATCTTCAGCTTTTACATGAGTTTGATTCGGTAACCTTGCAACAGCCGACCCAACCGTCCGCCGCCTCGGGATCTTGGACCGACCAGATCCAAGCGAGGTTTCGATGCGTCCTTTCCGACGACTTATCGCGATGGTTCGACGACGAGATCTGGCGTTTTGCCGATGGCAGCGCCGGCAACCGGTTCGCCTCGGCGATCCCGCCCCAGGAACTCATTGACGAGGCACCCACGGCGATCTGGCCGGCGCTGATGCCCTGTGACTTTCTCCCCATCCTGACCAACACGATGGGCGATTGGTTGTGCGTCCGGATCGCCGCCGACAATTCGGCCGCACAAGTCGTCCACTGGTACCACGGCGGCGGCGACTGGATCCCCTGGGGCGACTCGCTCGCCGAAGCCATCTACTTTGACCACGTGCGACACAAGCTGCCCGGCAGCCGTCGCGACCACGCGATCTCCGCGGGTTCGGCAAGCGGCCAAAGTGATCGATCCTGCCATCGACTCAATCAATGGGCGATCAGGCGGCTGGAACATCGGTCGGTCTCTGAATTGGAACCACTGAGCGGTCTCGAATTGGCCGGCGAGATGATCGAGCGACACATCAGCCAAGCGGCGGTCTTGTGTCAAATGGTGATCGACGCGTTGGAAAATCCGCTGCTCGGCGACGATGCCCTTCGCGGCTTGGACATCGACGATCCCGAACAACTCCAACGCGGCTTGTTCGACAACCGGCTGATGGACGCGGACTGGATCGAAAAGCTGGTCGCGACAAACGTTTCCCACCAGCAGGTTCTCGACCAGCAAGATTGGGAGGCGGCGATGCGGTATTGCCGCCGCGCAATCGAGTTCGCGCCGGAACTCGGTTGGGCCTGGGACGTCTTGGGGTACGGCGAAGAGCAATCGGGCAATCGCGGCGCCGCGATCGATCACTACCGAAGCGGGCTAAACTGTTCCATCTTCACCGATCAGACGGTGCGAGTCAGGACGCACGGGTTCTGTGGTGAAGGCCAAAAGTTTTCTGCCGCGCGGTTGATGACGCTCGGCTACGAGCCCTGCGATTCGGTCGAGCAAGGTTATTTCGAAAGCCTTTGCGTGCCTTCGGCCAGCGATCGACGCGATCGAGTCCGCGAGCACTTCGCCGCGTTGGCTCAGCAAGCGCCGCCCGCCCAAGCCCACGAATTGTGGGTCCGTGCGGGATGGGATTTGGGCGCCGAACCGATGCTGGCGTTTGCGGAACTGCTCGAGCAAATCGCAATCGCGGCCGACGCCGCCGGCAGGACGGCCCAGAGTGAACTGGCCCGCACCCACCGAAACTGTTTCCGAGATCGCTACGGCATCTAGTGCTCCTTGTCACCTTGCGTTTCGGGTAGGCGGTAGTGGACGAGGCGACGAGTCCTCTGCAGTCGGCGTATCGGCAGAGGACTCGTCGCCTCGTCCACTACCCGAAAACATAGCGGACACGGAATACTCGTGCTTCGCGAGCCGCGCGCCGATTCGTCTATAATGGCGCCCTGATTCATTCCCTATCGGGCCCGGCTCTCGCCATTCCACCGGTTCACCTGTGGCACCATTGGGTGCACACGGCTCCTTCCCAGCCCCTCTGGCCCGTCATGCCAGGGGAGAGGAGAGCGATCACTGGTACCGGCTCGCCCTGAACTCCCCATCATCCCAGGCATTCCCCATGAGATTTTCCCTGTTCTTCCTCCTGGCGTTGCTTCTCTTTCCGCTGGCCACACCCGATGCGGCGCAGGCGGAAACGTGGACCGACAACACCGGGCAATTCAAGATCGAAGCCGAGTTCGTGGGCGTCGACGGCCGATCGATCGTCTTGCGTTTGGCCGACGGGTCGACCAAGAACGTTCCGATCGCTCGGTTGAGTGACGCCAGTCGCGAGCGAGCCAAAGCACTGTACGAGGCAGCGAAATCGAATCCGGCCACTGCCACCAAGCCCATGGTCGCCACGCCCGCGACTGCAGACGCATCATCCGGATCGGCGACACCGTCGATCGCCCGCCGCGACAACGACTTCGCGCCCGCCGTTCCGCCGGTCTCGCCGATGCCGGCCTTCCCCGAGAACGGTTCGCTGCAGCAGACCGTCGACTTCGTGATCGAGCAACTCGTGGCGGGTCATCCCGAAGTCATCTGGTACGCCTTGCCGGCCGAAGTCCGTCGAGAAGTTGACAGTGACGAGGTCCGTGCGGCGATGCGTCCGGCGATCGAAATGCAAGTCGAAACGCAACAGCCGATTCACCAGGTGGCCAACCAAGTCTGTGAGATTCTGATTCGACAAAAACAGTTCATCTTGAACACGCCGATGATGAAAATGGCGCCGCCGCAAGTGATCCAGATGGTTCAGCCGTTGTATGATCCTGCCAGTGGTCTGATCTACGAGGTGGTTCAGTGCGTGTTCGATTCAAAAATGATCGTCGACGATTCGGTCACCAGCTTTGTCGATCATTACGGACCACGGATCGGCGGACATCTGCGTGTCTTGGTCCAGGCAGCACCGCCCGGCATGATCGAGCAGTTCACCGGCACGATCGTCGTCAATCAGATTGACGATTCGAGTGGTACGATCACGGTGCCCAAACAAGGCGGCGGAACAACAGTCGTGGAAATGGTTGCTTATGGCGGGCGTTGGATGCCGAAAGACTTCGTTGCAACGTGGAAAGAAAAAGGCGGCACGATGGCCAGCGGCATGGCGGAGCAATTCGAAAGCAATCAAGCAGCCTTTCAAGTCTCGCAGCAACAGATGGCCCAGGCGACCGGGATGATCGCCGGCATGGCCAATCAGTTCCTCCAGCCGATGCTGGACGCCAAGACCCAGCAAGAATTCGACACCGCGCTGACCCAAGCGATGCTCACCGCCAGCATGATGCAAAACAACGGAGCCCCCGGGCTGGCGCCACCGCCCGCGGCACGAAACCCGGCGTTCGGGCAGTAGCGAACTCGCTATCCGAACGATCGACCGTTAACGTTTTCCCCACCGTCGCACGTGGGGAAGGTTGCGGTACAGGAACCAATTGTAAAAACGTCTCGGCAGGACACGACGCAGGGCCGAGAACAAGACCGCGTCGAGACTGCCGTAGACTCTTAGCGGTGGAGACTTCCGCCGCATCACTCGGATGACTTTCAGTGCGACCGAATCGGGCGTGGCGAGGGCCCGATGCATTGCCTTGGCAATGAATTGTTCCATGTGATGATAGTGCTCGTGGTATGGATTCTGGTGATCGTCTGATGCGTCTGCGCTCGATGTCGTGTACGGCACCTTTTCGAAAGCGTCGGATCGCATGAACCCCGGTTGGACGAGCGTGACGGAAACATTCCATGGTTTGACTTCGTAATACAACGCTTCACTGGCTCCCTCCAAGGCGAACTTGGACGCCGAGTAGACGGACATCGTGGGCATCGCCATCATGCCGCCTACCGAGGAGATGTTGATAATCTTGCCACGCCGTTTTTCACGCATTCCCGGTAACACGCAACGCGTCAATTCGATCGGTGATCGAAAGTTGATGTTCATTTGGTGCATCCGCTCCGGTTCGGTGACGTGCTCCACACAGGACCGATAGGCCACACCGGCGTTGTTGATCAGCACATCGACACCGCCGAGCGTGGACGCGATCTCGTTGACGATGCAAACCCGTTGTTCCGCGTCGGTGATGTCGAGAGCGCGAATCCAGACGTCGTCTCGCTCGACAATCCCCTGCTCGCCGAATCGATGCAGCGACCCTGCCCGCGCCGTTAGAACCAGGTGCAGATTCTGCTTGCGTTGTTCGTGCAGCAGACGGCGAGCGATCGCGAGCCCCAAGCCGACCGAAGCGCCGGTCACCAAAACGACTCGCCGGTCACTCATGAGTCGGTCTTCCATATCCGCACGGGATGAACGATGCATTGACCGAATGTCTTATCGTTTTCTAAGTTTCTCACGGCCGTCCCAGTGGACCATGGTGAGGCTGATGGGCTCGATACGACCTTTCCGTCGCCCGTGAGCGGGAGAGTGCTTGGCCGGAGACGGGGCAAAGCGTGTACCTGACTCGACGATGGGCCGGATACGTGACGATTAGAGTGTCGATGTGCTCGTTAGATCGCCTTCACGGGATCGTCAGGGCCTTTCGCCCTCCCTCGTCGCCAGACGAGATGCGAAATCGTCGTGCAAGCTGCCAGGAATTCAGGCACGATCGTGGTCCGCGGGCGTTTCTGCCCACCACGCGCCGGGACGTGTCGGCAACGATGGATGCATCGTCCACAGACGCGCCGGAACCGAAAAGGAGGCTGTGGCAGAACGCGAGTTTCAGGTTCCCTGGTGCCGCCGGCAACACGGATGCTTGCACCGCGCTCGACAAGGGTTTAAAAATAGACGGTACGCCTATTTTCAAGACGGTTCCTTTCATCCATCTGGGGAGCGTGCAGATGTCGCCGAGAATTCATGGGTTTCTGCTGGTTGCGTTAGCCGTTGGGGTCGGACGAGCGAGCGGACAGGAGGTCATACCGACGACGGATCAACGCGAACGTTGGAACGCCGTGTATCAAGAGGAAGCGGCGCAGTACCAGATGTTTCGACACGGTGACGACACCGAAGAGCTGCAACTCGTGCCGTCTCCCCTGCTGACCTTTACCAATCCGGTGCGGGTCCGCGATACGCATGGAGCCGCGTTTGTCTGGACGAGCGACGGTCGGCCGGAAGTCGTCGGCGCGATCTGGTCGGTGATCTCCCCGGACGATCCCGACAAACGACGTCTGTCGCATGAGTTTCATTCGCTTTCGCTTGCCCCGATCAGCTCCAAGCACGAGCCGCGTCAAAGTCGGCGTGGCGTGGTCCCTGATTGGAACGCGCGCGACCCCGGCATCAAGCCCGCTGCGATCCCCGACGCGTCTCCGCCGGCACCAACGGCAACGCTCCGCTTGACCCAGATGCGACGTTTGGCAAGAAACTTTGAAGCGACCATTCCTCCGGGACTCGGCGACGGACAAGGTTCGCTCAGGCTGCTCGCTCAACCGATTTATCGTTATCACAGCGAACGCCATGAGATCATCGACGGTGCGGTGTTTGCATTCGTGATGGGGACGGATCCCGAGTTGATTCTGTTGATCGAAGCGGTGGAGTCCGACGGCGGTCACCAGTGGCGGTTTGCCGCTGCCCAATTGAGCCAATTGCCCCTGCGTCTGGACTACAAGGGCAGCCGGGTGTGGGAATGCGAACGCGCGGTGCCGTACGTGGGCGATCAGCCGCACTTCATGTACTGGGGCGTTTCCGCCCGCGACCGCGTGGTTCAATAGTGCAATAGGTGTCGGTTTTCGCTTGCGAGAAAACGTCTGGATCATCCGAACGGTTTTCTAGCCTTGGCGCGGCTGGCGTCTCGGTAGCGGCCTGGCGTCTGGTTGACTTCACGTTTGAAGACGACGCTGAAGTACTCGGCGTGTTTGAAACCGGTCAGGCGTGAGATCTTGACCAGACTCAGTTCGGTGTCACGCAATAACTGGCAGGCGCGCTTGATTTGAACGCGTCGGATCTCCGCCTGCGGTGAACGCCCCAGGTATTGGCGAAAGCGACGTTCCAGACTGCTGCGCGCGATCGGGACTTCGGCCAAAATGTCCGAGACCGTTAACCCTTCGCAGGCTCGGAAACGAATCATTTGAATCGCCGCGGCAACGTCTTCATCGTCGATTGCCATCACGTCGGTACTCAACCGCTCGGCGATCCCCAACGGTGCGATCTGAACGTGTGGTTGGTCCGGCGTCTGCCCACGCATCATTTGGTCCAGCATCACGGCCGCTTGGTAGCCGATGCGTTCAGCCGCCGGGATGATGCTCGAAAGTGGCGGGTCGCAGAAATCGCACAGGACATGGTCGTTGTCGACACCCAACACCGCGATCTCATCGGGAACCGACACCTTGGCCGTTTGACAGGCTTCCAGGATGTGTTGTCCGCGAAAATCGTTGCAGGCCAGGATCCCGATCGGACGCGGCAGACTCTTGACCCAGGCGACGATCTGGTCTTGCTGTTGTTGCCATCCGCCTTGGCTGGCCGAGGACCAACCGGATTGATGCACGTGCACACGCTCCGGATCCTCGACGCCGCGTTCGGCGAGTCCGGCGAGGAATCCGGTTAGCCGTTGGGAGGACCAATGATGATCGCTGAATCCTGCAAACGCGAAATGTTCGATTCCCTTGTCGGCCAAATGCGATGCGGCAAGTCGGCCGATCGCTTCGTGGTCGTTGATCACCGAAGGCAGACTTTGGTCGTCACGGATGTCGCCCAGGTTGACCGTCGGAATTCCCGTCTCGCGAATGATCTCGATCATCTCGGGCGTCGTGTCGCGGGTGATGATGCCGTCGCCGTCCCAAGAGCGGAACCAGGCCGGCGGTCCGGCCATCAATTCGCGCAAGTCCAGTTGCACCGACCAGGGTTGTCGTTCGATGCGGTAACGGCTGATCCCTTCCAAGACGCTGCGCCCGAACGCCATCGTCGTTTCGACCAGCAACAACACCTTGGGGCGTGCTTGGCCGCCGCCCGCTACGCCGCCCGCTACGCCGCCCGCCACGTTGCCGGCCTGGGAGGTCCTGTGTTTGGGGAGGCCGTTGGCGGCGGTGTTGGAAGACGGAGCGGGCATCGCGGAGCAGGAGTTCGGTGAATCAGAGTCGCAAAACAGGCCCGAAGCGGGGGCCCGAACAATTCCCTTCACCGTGGAATATCTCTCAATCCCGCCGGCGTTGCAATCGATATGTCAGCAGACGACGTCAGAAACCACCGGTTTTCACGCCACAATGAAGCGAGCTCCACGCCGTCGACGCTGGAACATTTCTTTCCAGGCGGGGTTGGGGCAATGAGAGGCCGAATGATACGGTGCACAA
The DNA here is from genome assembly GCA_033042175.1 of Phycisphaera sp. RhM. Taxonomy (GTDB): domain Bacteria; phylum Planctomycetota; class Planctomycetia; order Pirellulales; family Pirellulaceae; genus Stieleria. The sequence continues at coordinate 2,049 of WCIL01000076.1, read as the reverse complement.
TGACGAAGAACCACCACGACCGGCCGCAAGCACTCTTGTCCCCGTCTCCCTGTCTCCCTCTCTCCCTGTCTCCCTCTCTCCCGCACCTACCCCAACGATCCGGCAAACACCTTTTCCAATCCGCGTTTGGCGGTGTCGGCGGCGTTGCTGCTGATCACGGCGTTGACCTGCAATTCGCTGGTGCTGATCATGTCGACGTTGATGTCCGCGCCGGCCAGCGTTTCGAAGAGCAGCGTGGCGACATGGGTGTGGCTGCGGAGGCCGATTCCGCTGACGGTTACCTTGGCGATTTCGCGGACGCCTTGAACGCCTCGCATGCCGTGCGAGGCGGCGATTTTTTCGGCGACTTTCAGACTGGCTTCCAGGGCGTCTTGGGGGACCGTAAAACTGACACTGGTCGATCCGTCTTCGCCGTCATATCCCTGGACGATCATGTCGACCGAGATGCCCGCGGCGCCGATGCGTTCGAACATGTCCGCCGCGATACCCGGGCGGTCGGGCACACCCATCAACGTCACCCGAGCCTGGTGATCGAGCACGGAGATGCCGGTCAAGGTCAGCGCTTCGAGGGCATCATCGCGGAGCCGGCTGATCAACGTTTCGACTTCGACGCCCGATTCCCGATCGGCCTTGATCTGGCTCCACGACTTGGCGTCATCGGGTTTGACGTGCAGCTTGAAACCTTCGTGGACGGCGCGGAGTGCGATCGATGCCTGGTCACGCGGCACCAAGGCGCTGATTTTGATTTCGCTGGTGGTGATCATTTGAATGTTCACGCCCGCACCGGCCAGGGCGCGAAACATTTCGCTGGCCACACCGGCTTGGTCGGGCATGTTTGCCCCGACGACGGAGATCTTGCTGACCTGGTCATCGTGGGTCACGCCTTCCACACCGATCCTGTCGACGACCGGCGCGAGCGCTTGCAGGGTCGCTTGCAGGTCATCGCGTCGAACGGTGAAGGAAACGTCTGCTTTGCCGCCGTCGCCGACGTTTTGGACCACCATGTCCACGGCGATCTTTTTGTCCGCGATCGCCGAGAAGATTTGCAAGCTCATGCCGGGGACATCGGGAATACCCAAAATCGTCACCCGGGCTTCGTCGGGAGTCATCGCGGCTCCGCTGACCGGTGCCGTCGCGGACTCTTGCTCGGTGACGATCATCGTTCCTTCGGTGTCCGAAAAACTGCTGCGGACATGAATCGGGACACCGAATTTTTTGGCGAACTCGATGCTGCGGTTATGCATGACGCTGGCACCCAGGCTGGCCAATTCCAGCATCTCGTCATAACTGATCACATCGACGCGACGTGCTTCGGGCAGCAGTCTCGGGTCGGTCGTGTAAACGCCGTCCACGTCGGTGTAGATTTCACAGGCGTCGGCTTTCAGCACCGCGGCCAGTGCGACCGCGGTCGTGTCGCTGCCGCCGCGTCCGAGCGTGGTGATGTTCAGGTCGTTGTCGATCCCTTGGAATCCGGCCGCCACGACGATCTTGCCTTCGTCCAACAACCGTTCGATGCGTTCGGTGGAAATCGAACGGATTCGAGCCTTGCTGAAACTGCTGTCGGTCTGCATCCCGATCTGGCCGCCGGTCAAACTGACCGCTTCGCTGCCCAATGCGTTGATCGCCATGGCGACCAGGGCGACGCTGACCTGTTCGCCGGTGCTGAGCAACATGTCCATTTCGCGCGCCGGCGGATTGGGGCCGACTTCTTGGGCCAGTTCCAACAACCGGTCGGTGTTCTTGCCCATCGCGCTGACGACCATCACAACACGATGGCCTTGGCGTTGGGCACGAATGGCTTTGCGCGCCGCGGCGCGGATCTTTTCGACGTCGGCGACGCTTGTCCCGCCGAATTTTTGAACAATCAGAGACATGGGGTGTGGTTTAATAAATTGCGGTGAGGTGTTCTCTAGCGGCGGATGAACGCATCCATCAAATCCCATCCGTGGTCAAAGCGACGCCCCGACGCTGCGGCTGCGATTTCGTCGTAGGTCGATTGCGAATCCGATTCGATTCCCGTCCCGGCCATGACCAAGGGGACCATGCCGT
>WCIL01000075.1:0-14707 GCA_033042175.1 Phycisphaera sp. RhM | reverse complement strand
TTGCGGACCGCTTCAGCTTTCTGGGCTGCGGTAAAGGAACGGCGTTTTCGGGTCATCGGAATCCTCCTCAAGTGGTGAAATTAACTCACCGGAGGCAAAATTCCAATTCCATGAGAGGCAAGACAGTATCCGTTCGCAAGTTGACAAGATTTGGGACGCTTTTTGGGCGGGCGGGATCGCCAATCCGCTGGAGGTGATCGAGCAGATCACTTACCTGCTGTTCATAAAGCGGTTGGACGACCTGCACACGCTGGAGGAAAACAAGGCCAACCGGACCAAGAAGCCGATGGCGCGGCGGATCTACCCCGAGGGCAAAGACGAAAAGAAACGCCCCTACGAGGATCTCCGTTGGTCGCGGTTCAAACACTTCGAGCCGGCCGAGATGTTCTCGGTTCTGGGCGAGCACGTCTTTCCGTTCCTTCGCACGCTGGGCGGCGACGGATCGACCTACGCCCACCACATGAAGGACGCCCGTTTCACGATTCCGACGCCGGCGCTGTTGACCAAGGTCGTCGACATGATCGACCAAGTGCCGATGGAGGATCGGGACACGAAGGGCGACTTGTACGAGTACATGCTCGGCAAGATCGCCACAGCGGGCCAGAACGGGCAGTTCCGGACGCCCAGGCACATTATTCAGTTGATGGTCGAATTGACCGCACCGACGCCCAAGGACGTGATCTGCGACCCTGCGTGCGGCACGGGCGGATTCTTGGTCGCCGCGGGCGAATACATGCGCGACAACCATCCCGAAGTCCTGCGGGATGCGAAGCTGAAGAAACATTTTCATGGCGAGATGTTCCACGGGTTCGACTTCGACAGCACGATGCTGCGGATTGGCAGCATGAACATGCTGTTGCACGGCGTCGAAAACCCCAGCATTGTCTACCGCGATTCGCTCGCCCAGGAACACGGCGCGGAGGAAGAAAAGTATTCGTTGGTGCTGGCCAATCCTCCGTTCGCCGGATCGCTGGATTACGAGTCTTGCGCCAAGGACTTGCTGCAGATCGTCAAGACGAAGAAGACCGAGTTGCTGTTCCTGGCGTTGTTCCTGCGGCTGATGAAGCCGGGTGGCCGCGCGGCGATCATCGTGCCCGACGGGGTGCTGTTCGGTTCGTCCAAGGCGCACAAGACACTGCGGAAGATCCTGGTCGAGGATCAAAAGCTCGATGGGATCATCTCGATGCCGGGCGGCGTGTTCAAACCCTACGCCGGCGTTTCGACGGCCATCCTGTTGTTCACCAAGACCAATTCGGGCGGCACCGAGCATGTTTGGTTCTACGACATGCAAGCCGACGGCAAATCGCTCGACGACAAGCGAACCGAGTTGTTGCCGCCGGAGAAGCAAGGCCCCACCCCAAAGACCAAGCTGGCCACCGACGAGCACGCCAAGAACAACCTGCCCGATATTTTGAAGCGTTGGCAGCAGCGGGACGGCAAGGAGCGAAAGAACGAACACACGGCCCAGAGTTTTTGCGTGCCGAAAGCCGACATCGCCGAGCAAGGTTACGACCTGTCGATCAACCGTTACAAGGAAGTCATCTACGAAGAAGTCGAGCATCGCCTGCCAAAAGAGATCTTGGATGAACTCGAAGGTATCGAGAACGAGATCATGCGGGGAATGGCGGAACTGCGAGGGATGCTGAAGTGAATTCCAACGCGAAGCTTGGCGACATCGCAGAATTCATCAACGGTGCCGCATTCAAACCAACTGACTGGGAAGAAGAAGGAAAGCGGATTATCCGAATCCAAAACCTGAACGACTCCAGCAAACCATTCAATCGTACGACACGCAAAGTCTCCGATAAACTTAATGTTTACCCCGGAGACCTGTTGGTTTCATGGTCTGCGTCGTTGGGCGTTTTTACATGGAACGAATCCGATGTTGCGTTGTTGAACCAACACATCTTCCGTGTGATTCCGAACGAAAGGTTGGTGGACAAGCAGTACTTGAGATACGGGCTTGAAGAAGCGTTGGCCATGATGCAAAACCATTTGCATGGTGCGACGATGAAGCATGTCAATCGTGGGGAATTTCTCGCGACACGTATTCCCCTCCCGCCCCTTCCCGAGCAGAAGCGGATTGCGGAGATCTTGGATCGGGCGGAGGCGTTGCGCTCTCAACGTCGCGCCGCCCTCGCCCTCCTCGACGAACTCACGCAATCCATCTTCCTCGACATGTTCGGCGATCCGGTGAGCAACCCCAGAGAGTGGCCGATCATTGCATTTCACGACGTTTGCGATTCTCGATTGGGGAAGATGCTTGATGCGAAAAAGCAAGTTGGTGACAACCCTCGACCATACATGCGCAACATCAATGTCAACTGGGGCAAATTGGATCTCTCAACAGTTTGGGAGATGGACTTCGATGAGAAGGACCGAAAAGAATTTAGGCTTCTCCCTAACGATGTCTTGATCTGCGAAGGAGGAGCTGGGGTCGCACAGACGGCGGTATGGCGAGGCGAAATCGAGGAGTGCTATTTTCAAAAGTCACTGCATCGCGTTCGCCCGAAACCGAGCATCGCTTCGCCCGAGTACATTGCGTTCCTTATGCGTATGATGATGAGACAAGGAAGCGAGCTAATGCGACTCGTGTCTTCCGCGACGATTCCGCATCTAACGGGGGTAAAACTCAAATCACTCAGAATCCCAGTCCCTCCGATCGAACTCCAATGCCGATTTGGCTACATCCTTGAATCAATCGAGCAACAAAGAACGCTAATTCATAATCATGTCGCCAAATTCGGCACTCTGTTCGCTTCACTCCAACAACGGGCATTCCGAGGCGAACTGTGATGGTTGAGGGCATGCGATGAGCAACTTTGAGTTTCTATCCGCCGAATGGAAAGATCTGCACGAAGCGGCGACGAAAGCCGAGCAGACGGCGATCCCCGATCCTCGCACCTCCTGCTTCTATGCCCGCCGCGCTCTCGAATTGGCGGTCGCCTGGGCCTACAAGTTCGACCGTGCCCTCAAGCTGCCCTACCAAGACAACATCTCGGCGCTGATCCACGAGCCGACCTTCAAGCAAAGCGCCGGCGAAGCGGTCTTTGCCAAGGCCAAGGTGATCATCACCCTCGGCAATCGAGCCGTTCACAGCCACCGTGCGATCCCCGAAGCGGATTCCCGGCAAGCGGTCAAGGAACTGTTCCATTTCTGCTACTGGTTCGCTCGCCTATACGCCCGCCGACATCGGCCCGACACCAGCCTGACCTTTGACGACCAGTCGCTTCCAACAACGACCCCGATCCCTAAGCAGACGCTCGATCAACTCAAGCGACTCGAATCCCAGCTTGCCGAGAAAGACGAAAAGCTGTCGGTCGTGCTGGCTGACAAGGACAAGCTGAGCGAGGAACTCAAGCGGCTTCGCAAAGAAGTCACCGAGGCCAAGAAGGCGGCTGCCAAGGTTCCCGACGATCATGATTACTCGGAAGCCGAAACCCGTGATTACTTTATTGACCTGCTGCTGAAGGAAGCCGGTTGGCCACTCGTTCAAAAACGGGATCGCGAGTTCCCTGTCACCGGGATGCCCAACAACAAGGGCGACGGTTTCGTCGACTACGTGCTGTGGGGCGATGACGGCAAGCCGCTGGGCGTGGTGGAGGCCAAGCGGACCAAACGCAGTCCCAAGGCCGGCGAGCAACAAGCCAAGCTGTACGCCGACTGCCTGGAAGCGATGTATGGCCAACGGCCCATCATCTTCATGTCCAACGGCTATGAGCATTGGATCTGGGACGATGCGTTGTACGCCCCCCGCCGTGTCCAGGGATTCTACAAGAAGCCGGAACTGGAACTGTTGATCCAACGCCGGCAGACCCGCCGGTCGCTGGCCGATGCCACGATCAACGACACCATCGTCGAACGCTACTACCAAACGCGAGCCATCCGCCGCATCGGGGAATCCTTCGAAACGGACAACGAGCGGAAGTCGCTGCTGGTCATGGCGACAGGATCGGGCAAGACGCGGACGGTGATCGCCCTGTGTGACTTGCTAATCCGCTGCAATTGGGCCAAACGAGTCCTGTTCCTGGCCGATCGCGTTGCCCTGGTGAATCAAGCCACCAACGCCTTCAAAAAGTTTCTGCCCGATTCCTCGCCCGTGAATCTGGTAACGGAGAAGGAAGCCGAGGGGCGGGTTTTCGTTTCGACCTACCCGACGATGATGGGCTTGATCGACGAAGCTAAGGACGGCCAGCGACGGTTCGGCGTCGGACATTTCGATCTGGTGGTCATCGACGAGGCCCACCGCAGCGTCTACCAGAAGTACGGAGCAATCTTCGATTACTTCGATTCGCTGCTGGTCGGATTGACCGCCACGCCGAAAGACGAGATCGACAAGAACACGTACACCCTGTTCGATCTGGAAAACGGCGTTCCGACCGACGCCTACGACCTGGACGAAGCGGTCGCGGACAAGTTCCTGGTGCCGCCCAGGGCGGTGTCGGTGCCGCTGAAGTTTGAACGCGAGGGCATCAAGTACAAGGATCTTTCCGAAGACGAGAAAGACGAATGGGATGCCAAGGAATGGGACGACGAGGGCAACATCCCGGAAAAGGTCGAATCCGCCGCGGTCAACAAATGGCTGTTCAACATCGACACGGTCGACAAAGTCCTGAAACACCTGATGGAGCGGGGCCAGTACGTCGACGGGGGCGACACCCTGGGCAAAACGATCATCTTTGCCAAGAACCAGGACCACGCCGACTTCATCCGAGAACGCTTCGACGTGAACTACCCGAACTTCAAGGGCGAGTTCGCGCGGACGATCACGTTCAAAACCGAATACGCCCAATCCCTGATCGACAGTTTTTCGAACAAGGCCAAGCTGCCCCAGATCGCCATCTCTGTCGACATGCTGGACACCGGGATCGACGTGCCCGAAGTCGTCAATCTGGTGTTCTTCAAACTCGTCCGGTCCAAGACGAAGTTCTGGCAGATGGTCGGCCGCGGCACCCGGTTGTGCCCCGATCTGTTCGGTCCCGGCCAGCACAAAGAGTTTTTCTACATCTTCGACTATTGCCAGAACCTCGAATATTTCAGCCAGAATCCCGACAAATCGGAAGGGTCGCTCAGCGAGTCCCTGTCGGCCAAGCTGTTCAAACGCCGCCTGGAGATCGTGGGCACGTTGGAAAAACGCAACGCATCCGTCGGCGGTGACGAAGCCGTCAAGGTCATCGAGTCGGCCGCTCCCTTCGACGTAGAGATTGACCCCAAGTCGGAAATCCAAGTCTCGCGTGTGACGAAGCGATTGCTCTACAAGCACGTGGCATCGATGAACCCGGACAACTTCCTCGTTCGCGCCCACCGACGCAGCGTCGAAAAATTCGCCAAGCCCGAAACCTGGGACAAGCTGGCGGAGGATGATTACCAAGAGCTTGCCGAGGAGGTTTCCGGTCTACCAACCCAGATGGAACGAGAGTCGGAAGAAGCCAAGCGATTCGACCTCCTGCTGCTCAATCTGCAACTGGCACTCCTGAAGTCCGAACCGGCGTTTGAGCGCCTCCGGGATCAAGTGATTGCCATTGCGGGCCTGTTGGAGGAAAAGTCATCGATCCCGATGGTCGACAAGCAAATGACCTACATCCAGGACGTGCAAAAAGAAGAATGGTGGACCGACGTCACGGTTCCGATGCTGGAAGTCATCCGCCGCCGCCTCCGCGATCTGGTGCAGTTCATCGAAAAACAACATCGCAAGCCGGTCTACTCCGACTTCGTGGACGAGATCGGCGAGGGCGATGAAATCGCGTTGGCCACGTTCTCCGGCGGCGACACTTTCGAACGCTTCCGCAGCAAGGCCCAGGCGTTCCTCCGCGAGCACTACGACATTGAAGCGGTACGAAAGCTCCGGACCAACGAACCGCTCACACAGAGCGATCTGGACGCCCTGGAGCGAATCTTGACCGACAACGAGATCGGCAACCCTGAATACATCGACCAAGCCAAGCAAGAGAGCGAGGGCTTCGGCGTCTTCGTCCGTTCCCTGGTCGGCCTCGACCGAGAGGTTGCCAAAAAGCTCTTCGGCGACTTCCTCCAAGGCAGCGACTACAGCGCCAGTCAGATTGAGTTCATCAACATGATTATCAACCAACTCGTCGACCACGGCATCGTCGACGTTTCGCTCCTCTACGAATCCCCCTTCACCGACATCGCCCCCCAAGGCCCCGACGCAATCTTTACGAGCAAGCAGGTCGAACGTATCTTGGAACTCTTGAATAACATTCGTGCAACAGCGACGGCAGCCTAAGGAATGTTCGAGACGCAATCACTGATCGGAGGCACCGAGGAATCGATTCGCACCGATACGAGAGCAGGTAATCCGATCGTTAACTCGCGGTCGAGACTCGGCATCCCCCCTGCTGCAGAGCACAAATTCTTGGGTTTCGTCAAGGAAAATGGGCAACCAAGCTGGCAAATCCGCGCGTCGGTTGATATTCACTACAATTGCTCGGGTCACGTATGGGCCAACCGAAGGACATGCATCTACAAGCTTGAAGAGTGGACTAAAATACTTAAGGAGGATGGATACCGGCGAACTGCCAGTCCGCATCCAGACGATATAGTGATTTACTACATGGAAGATGGATCGATGGCGCACGTTGGGAAGGTCCAACACCTAATCCCATCGGAAATCACGTCGCCAGTGGCAGTCGTATTGAGCAAGTGGGGTGACACCGGGGGCGAAGTCATCCATCACGTAAACGAAGTTCCAACCGTAATTCGGACCAAACATGAGTTTTGGACAGACCGACAAAATGATTCTCCGCCAACCATTCAACCTTCTATTCTCGTCTGAATTCGACTCGTTGGGGTTCATCGCTGGAAACGATGAATCGCTGTTCGCTGCGCTGAATGAACACCCCGCTGTTAACAAATTGCGAGAGGCTCTTGGATCTGGCTCTGTGTCAGAAAATGAGATTCGCCAATTTGCTGAGCAACTCATGCAAGAATTCAGGCCGGGAGAACTCTTTACGCATGATCTGATTCTTGCGGCACTGGCAATCGTGTTAAGTAGGAATTGGAATACGCCTTTTGCCGAAGAGTTCATTCTGGATCTAGCGAAGTTGAAGAATCCGGAATTGAGGCGAAGCATTGCGATTGCGCGTCTTTCTGCAAAGAACGTCGTCGAATGCACTGACACGATTTCCAGAACCTATCAGCCAGTACACGAGCAGTTGCCCGCCAACGAATGGCGTTTACTACCCACGCCTAGAGAAGAATGCTTTGATCAGGTTGAAGAATTCAATCTGTGAATCCAACCATGCCTAAACTCGAATACTTCCTCGTCTGCGAATCCGTCTCAATTGACCGAGAGACCAACCGCATCAGCCTATTCAACGTGATTGAGGATATACATCGCGTTAAGCCGGGTACGCAGATCTCAAGCCCGTTGTTGTTTAATTTGGTCGCGGTGTCGTGCTGGAACAAACTAGAGGGAGACGACGACACAGATTTTCAGGCAACTCTCAGGATTCATCATCCACCAAAAGAAGGTGGTGAAGAGAGTGAGCCGACAGATCTCCCACTCAATTTCAGAATGCAATCTCGGCGACAACGTCTTTTGATGCGGTTAGCGACTCCTGTTCTTCCGCCCGCACATGACGGAAGACTTCGTCTTGAGCTGTTGTTGAATGGAAGGCACTGTGCCGAACACGAAATCGGGATTATTGAAAAATCGACAGACGACTTATGAGCGTTTTGGCTACGTCACTACCAAGAACGTCGATCCGATGTCAGGGCCCCGTGCACGTTTTGCGTCAGCGTGGATTGGTACTTTCGTTACTGTGAGCGACATTGCTCTCCGCCCGGACGATATGAGGGACGTGAGGGTGATTATCCGGAGGACGGCAGGCATCTTCTGCGCAGGTTGAATGACGCCCCGCTGGAGCCTCCTGGGGTTTTCAGGTCAGAAAACCCAACGGCGTCTGAGGCTTCAACCCTTCCATCCGCCGACGGTTGGTGTGACGCTGACACCGCACCGATCGACTGGGCGACTCAAAGCCGCAGGGAAAAACAGTTCGTCCACACCTACGACGCGGCCACTTTCGAGCGGTCCGTCACGGCGAAGGACGAAGACAGGTGAAAATGAAGTGGATCCCTCCAGTCTTAGTCATTGCAGATCTCATCTAATCTCTGGCAGATGCAGTATCTTTTCAGCTGCCTTCCTTCGTTGCGTGGTCGGGAGCGACGGAGCCAAAAACGTCTTGTGAAATGAAACGTACCTGCGGGACGAATTGGTGGTATTGTCGGATCAGCGAGAAATCTTTGCCGATGGACAACTGACGCATCGTCTGCTGTGCCGCGCGCCGCTTCATCGCGGCACGTTGACACGTATCCAATCCACGCTCGGCAAACTGGCACTCTGGGGTATTGTCCATTCCAGGTGTTAGAAGTGTCTTGAGGATCGCATAGCCATTCTGAAACTCCGACTCAACGATCGGGCAATAACCAACAAGATAGTAGCCTCGTCCCGCATCTGAATCATAAAACTACGCTCCCCTTGTCATCGGGCCGGTGATTCGGGCTTGCTCCCCAAGCAGATCGTGCCACACCTCAGCAAGCGGGGTTTGGGGGTCGCACCAATTCCAGAACCTCGCCGCATATTGCCCGTCCGGTAACTGTACCGGATCAAAGTATTGCCATCGATAGAGGCTAAGAAATACGTGTCCCTTGCAAGCATCGACAGCTGGGTTGACGACCGTGCGTTCTTCCAATCGACGAATAAAATGGTCGTCGTCGCGGAGGTTAAATGCGACGGTGTACGATCCGCTAGGGAGGTCAATCGTTGGTCGCATAGGTGAACAGGCGACAAAACCTTTGACCGATTCCAAATGCCGAACCTCTAACTGAATCGGGGCTGCACGCTCACTCGTCGCTACGCATAGCACATCGCATCTTCGAAGCAAGGCAGGTTTGACTCGTGCATGAAGCTCGCGGTAAATCAATTCGCCGAGCCATCTTTCCCAGTTTTGCGGCCCATAATCGGTTTGATAGAACCCCCTGTGTTTCGCGACATTGAGGTCTTTCAGTTTCTCCTCAGTAAATTCGGGCGCCAGAGGGATCTCCTGCATCGCATCGTGAATGGCTTCGATCAGACGAGGAGGAGTCTCATCGATATTGATGATCTTGTATCTTGGAAAGGCGTCGCGTCGCCGTCGAATGCCTTCTGCCTTCGCCCGCCGTTCAACACGCTTCCTGTCATGCGATTTGTGTTGGCGATCCTTCTTTTGTTTTTTTTGCGTCTTCTTGTAATTCGAGCGTTGCACCTTTGGCTCCAATAACGAGACCCTGCGGACGTGATTGAGAATACTTGGGCAGATTGCAATTGTGACCCATTCCACAAGCTGGATGCCTTCGTTTTCAGCTCGTGTCCGCCAAAAGAGTGAAATTCTGCCGAGATCGCCTCCGATTCAGCGTGCCCCGTCAACCGCGCAGGCATGGCTCAAATGTCACGCTTCGAATCGGGATGAACTAAACGCCGCAAACTTGGATGGCGACGAGTTGCCCGAACGGGATCTAGGCGGACGGTTTCCATGCCCAGAAAAAAGCCTCGGACGAGGGCGTTTTTTTTTGATCATTTTCAAAAGCGCATGGCATGCGCTTTTTGATTTTGCGTTGTTTGAGCGAATTTCCGCGGTTCATCCTCAGCATTTTGAGGGAAACTCCTGCCAAACTTTCAGTCGCAATTGTCGACTATCATGGTGGGCATTCATCGCCCTCTCTGGGTGATCCTGGGGCCTTCGCAAGTGGAGGAAATGCAAATGAGCGTTCTGCGTGTGGTTCTTGTGTGTGCAGCCAGCGTGGTTGTCACGACATGCAATGCCCAGCAATCCAGGTCATCCGCTTCACCGACGCATGCGGAATTATTGGCTGTCGTAGAAAAGGCATATCAAATTGCGAATGCCGAGATTCACGACTTCAAGCCCGAGTCCGATCGGACATTGCTTAGGTCCATCGCCGAGAAAATTCGGAACAAAGGGCCGTTTACTCTTAGTCAGAAAGAAACTGAATTCGCAACGTTGAACGCCGATCGAAACCCGCTAACAAGTTTTCTGTTGTCGGCAATGCGAGCTGATCTCGCATACTACATCGATTGCGGCGACGACGTGGTTGAAAGTCGAATCCAAGAGTTCAGCTATTCAGACAATTGGCTTTGGCCGATCATGTTTCACGAACTGCTAGGTCGCGAATCCATGCCGCCACCAGTCATGTTGTTGTTCACCGACCGTTCTCGGGTTGACCACTACAAAACGGTTCTTCGGCGGGCGACGATTGACAAGAACATCGATAGTGAAATCGCAGCCAAGTTGCGTGATGAATACCCATTCGCTGTTAATCGAATAAATGACGTTCTGGATGAGTCGTTTACTCGCACGCGAGAATGGTCAAGGATTCGCCAAGAGGATGGGCGGCGATATGCGATTGCGGCAGAGACGAACGCGCGAATCGAAGCGGATCAAGCGCTCAAAAAGGAGCAAGCCGATTTTGCTGATAACAGCCGGGAATGGACCAGCAGTGATGGCAAGTTTCGTGTCCAAGCGGTTTTTGTCTCGTACGACGATTCGATCGTCGTTCTGAAGAAGAGCGACCTGTCGGAAATCAGTGTACCGATCTCGCAGTTGTCCTCCGATGACAAGAAATTCGTATCCAGCATCGTTCGAGAACGTCTTTCGAAGTTGCGAGAGCGAGAGCGGCAATCCAAACTGCGAAAAGCAAATAGCGGAAGGTAAAACCGAAATGTATGCACTTGTTCAATGGGGAACGAGCGACCCAATGGTGGGTCGCGAACGTGAAAGACGTATTTCGCGAACTGAACAACTTTGGCTTTAGAAGTTGGAGATTCAAATGGCACTAACGACGGAAGAAGTCGCGAAGATCATTGTTGATCTACTACTGGGACGCAAGCTTCGTGTGACAGGAAAAGAGGCTGAAGAAATGGCCAAAGAACTCAAAATCGAATTGGACGAAATGAAGGTAAAGAAAATCATTACGATGATTCCCAACTAGAGCGGTTTCCCATTTGCACCCAAAAAAACCAACCGTTGCACGCCGGTGATGCCGATTCCCTGAAAGCCATCCTGTTCGTCGAGGATGGCCCAGGAACGCGAGACGAGTTCATCGGAACTTTCGTCGAAAGAACCGCTCAGAGCCCTTGCGAGGCGAATTGTGGGACCAGATCGCAATGCGGCCAAGTCCGCTATGTCCGTGTTCTTAGCGGAAGGAACGTACACGGCCAATCAGATCCGGTTCGTCAACATCATCATCGACAACGGCATCATGGAACCCAAGCGTCTCTTTGAACCACCCTTCACTGACCTCGATGACCAAGGCGTCGCAGGCATGATGGGCGACGATGCCGAAACAATCATCGAAGCCATCCAAGAAATCAACGCAAACATCGTGCCCGTTTGACGGCGCGGCAACTCACTTCTAAACATTTGACGGATGCAATGATCGAGCAGAAGAAAATTTGGATGATCCGAGCGGGAAAAGGTGGCGATTGTGTCGAAGATTTCCTTGAACAAAAACTGGTTGCGATTGGGTTCGGCCAAATCGAGGTCTCGGCAGATATGGATAAGGTCGCAATCGAAGCCAAGCTTCGGGAGCAGAGTCCCAAGGCACCGAAGGGGAGGCTCTCAATGATCGCTGGCCAGATGAACCGATTCTACAGCGAGATTCATGTAGGCGACGCCGTAACCACGTACGACCCGTCGCAACGGGTGTACCTATTGGGCACGATCCAGTCGGAGGTCGGCGCGCGTGACAACCACGACCTCTGGCGAATACGCAGCGTGAGCTGGGAGAAGAAAGTTTCCCGAGACGTCTTGAAAACCGCAACACGTAATACGCTTGGAGCGATTTCTGCTCTTTTCCTAATCAAGGGTGGCGCCGCTCAAGACATGTTTACACACGCGGTCGAACTTGGTGACTCCATCGTCGTGCCCCCAGATCCAGCAATAATCGAGCCGATCGATGAGGATGAAAAGGTCTTGATCGAAGAGATCGTTGCGAAGGCCGAAGAATTCATCGAGGATCGAATTGCAAAGCTGGACTGGGAGCAGATGCAGGAGTTGGTTTCTGAAATCCTTGTCGCCATGGGCTACCGGACGCGGGTGTCACCGAAGGGACCAGATCGCGGAAACGATATTTTTGCGTCACCGGACGGCTTGGGCCTCCAGGAACCCCGCATTTTCGTCGAGGTGAAGCACCGACTCGGGACGCAGATGGGTGCGAACGAAGTCAGATCGTTTTTAGGTGGTAGGCAGCCCGGTGATCGTTGTCTCTACGTCAGCACGGGCGGATTCTCAAAGGAAGCTCGCTACGAGGCGGAACGATCAAACATCCCGATTACACTTCTCTCCTTGCCCGAACTTCGAGAGTTGGTGGTTGAGCACTACGAAAAGATGCGCCCAGCCGGGACGGCGTTGGTCCCGCTAGACAAACTCTATTGGCCTTCAAAGTGAGCTGCCTGCCACCGAGTGAGGGGAGGCTTCAGAACTTCGTCCCAGGAGTGAATGTTCAAAAAAACCCATGATTTGACGTACAGCAAATGGAATCTCATAGCGGATTATTTGGTTGACGAACGTCCAGTCGCCCACTAGGGTGCCCACGTTATGGTTTCTGCTTCACGGGGTAACTTGCAAGATGAGCACCAAGCCGAACTCGTCGTTTTCGTACCAAGTCAAAAATACTATCACTGGATACAAGGTCGGGTTCCGTTGTCCGGGCTGCCAGGAAAGGTTGTCCGAGACGATTGAAAAGGCCGGGCAGCCCGATCGTTGCCCAGTGTGTGGGGCTACCTTCATACTTCCTGGTCAAAACGAATTAAAGAAGCTGCAGACGAAAAAGGAAGAGGCGCAACGCCGGAAGGAATTGCAACGGCAACAGCGGGCGGCCGAACGTGAGGCCAAGAAACAATCTTCTATCGAAGAAAGGAATCAGCGTCGCCTCGCCGCGCTCGCGAACAAGAAGGAAATGGAAGAGGCAGCGGTTCAGGAGGCAGCCAATTCGCCCCCCGACGAATCAGCACCACCTCCGCCAACCCGAGAGGATAAGTCCGGGGCAAGCCCATTTCCAATGCTGGATTTTTACCGGAAGGCACTGCTTTTCCTCGGCTATCCTTCTCTAATTTTCGGGACACTAGCGACGGTTATCGGGAGCACTCTGATAGGCACCGACGACGAAGATGGAGTCTCTTGGTTCATTTTCGGTGCCGGGCTCGTTGGCAACGGAATTGTGATGGTGTTGGCCGGTGAAGTCATCAAGCTGTTCCTCAGCATGGAAGAGCATCTGCGGATGATCCGAATTGGCGGCGAAAATCAGTGACCGAGAAGGAAATAAAGAATTCAATGGCAACTCTCATTGTTGCTGCGCCCTCGACCTTCGATCAGCAATCTCGCAATGATTCAACTGCCGCTACTCCGGTCGCTGTTCGCTCAAAAGACGATGCATCCCACCGATGAGCCCATGGATCCCATGGTTGGCCTGCTTTGTGTGGGCAGTTTCCTCATCGTTGTCGTTGGGCTCGTCTATCTGGTTGTTGGCAGTATGAGTCGCGGTTTAGCGGCAAAAAGGAAAGCCAAATGCGAGCAACAACAAGGGCACGTATTGAGTTTGATTGATGAGATGGTCGCCGATCCCACTAACGCGGAGATTCGCAATAAACTTGTCTGGGTCGCCCAAAGATTCCCGGACAACGCCCACAGCATTTATCAGTTTGCCCTGAATGCGGTGAAAGAAACTAAAGGTGACCCCGATATGAAGGCATTCGCCTTATCCGTTGGACGTGCGAGCTATGGTGCGAATCGCCCTGGCGGTAATCCGACGATTTACGACGAGCAGGCGATTCAAAATGATATCGCGAGTCGCCTTTGAGTTCTTTTGTTGTCGCCGAACAGCCAATTCGGGAGGCTGGCCTCATGCGTCCGCCTCTCGATTTGAGTCAGGGTCTGTTCGGCAGCGTGGGCTCTCACCCCCTATCTGACACGAAACTCGCGTTTGCTAGCACCAGATGGTGGATTTAGGGAAATTGCAAACTCAAACAACTCGCTTTTTGCTTCGTCGCCGAGCACACCCCAGATTTCGAGCAAACGCGTCAAACGAGCATCGTCGTTCCCGCCACCGTTCCCGTTCGGGCAGTCGACTTGCATTTTTTCCGTTATAAGGCTAGATTGTTGAAGTCCTGCCGGGGGAGCTTTTTGAAAAACTACGGAACGAAGTACCGTCCAGTTAACGCCCGCAAGGCCCAAATCGGCCCGCGGGCGTTGTTCGTTTCGGCCCCGATTTTCGCGGTGTCACGCCGCTTCTCCCCGGCCGCCCACCTCTCGCGCTTCCGCGATCGGTCATCTCTGAGACAAGCGTGAAACCCAAGATCACGCTCGACTCCCCGCCGAGACCGCCAAAACATCTCACTCTCTCTGTATCACAAGCCCAACCGGGTTAACGCCCGATCTCTCTTTGATGTACCGGGCCAACCTGCTCTCCGGTGCTCCCGCAAACCTCTCCCGAATTCATCCAAGAGATTGAGAGAGACCGCGAGAGGTACTACGATCACCGCTCCGTTGTGAGGGCATCTCGGAGAGAAACCCTCAGTGCCAACATGAGTGAGACAACTTTGAGTTTTTCAAAGTTGAGGGCACGGAGAGTTTACATGACCGAGAATGCCGACAAAAAGATTTCGAAAAATCCTGAAGTAGTCGAGAAGGCAGCC
>WCIL01000074.1:0-16809 GCA_033042175.1 Phycisphaera sp. RhM | reverse complement strand
TCATCGATCCGTGGTGGCCGGTCACGTACCAACCGCCCCAGCGTTCTTCGAGGGGACTGGTGTGGTCGGTCACGTACGTCTCGAGCAACAAGTTAATCTTGCCACTGCTACGTGCCATCACACTTTGAACCGTGTGCACGGGAATCTTGCCGTGATCGACCGTTTTTTCATGGCAGCCGAGGCAACGAAAGTTTTCCCGCCGCATGTACGGTCGTCGCGGAGTCATCTGGATCGTGTAGTAAACGGCACCGAGGTTGGGGTCGGCCACCGAAATCTCCAACAACGAACTGCCGCGCACCCAACCGACGTACACTTCATCCCCAAAGTAAATCGCTCGGGGGTTGGTCGGTGAAATCCGTCCGGTCTGTAAACTGGTCTTGGAAAAGACGAGTGCTTGGGACGAAATCGGAACGTCCAATTCGCTGAGGATCGATCGCAGGTAGCCGTACCCGTCTTCATAGACCAATTCCAGCTCCCCCGAATCCACTTTGTCGATCATCGCCGTGACGCGATTGTCTCCCTTGGTTTCGGTGTAATTGATCGGCGCTTCGTCCAGACGCGTTTGGGCATGGCACAGCGGATGGGCGGCCACGAGCAACACGAAAGCGAGAAGCCGTAGTTTGATGGAGTCATGCATCGGAGGTGGGATCGATTCGGACCGAAAGGCGGGTGGGACGGCAATCCAGGGCGAGTTCACGAACGAGTCTACGCCCCTTGGTGGGCACTCGCCAGTCTATCTTAGCGACACATCGAAGGTGCGCGGACGGAATAGGCGGCGATCACTTGGACGGGAAGCGTCCTGGAGACTCGGGGGTCGCGCACACCGGATCGGTGTGCAGACTTGATGGGTCAAAAAATTGATGGGTCAAAAGAATAGGAAACCTCGACGAATCCGGTCGTCACACCCCATTTCTTTGACCACCCCATTTTTTGACCAACCCGCTCCCCGCCGCCTAAACGGCTTCGGCACGCCAACGCCATGCGTCCTCATTCCGGAAACCACTGACCTCGTGCACGCGATCGAGTCGAGCGAATTCCGTTTCGAAATTGGCCGTCCAGTTGAGAACGCGCGCTGGTCAACTTATGATGCATCCAGGCACCGCCTTCGAATCTCTCCCAGCTCTCCCACCCGATCGCTCTGGATCACCTACTGATGCGCACCGTCGTCGCCGTTCTCATCGTGGCCGGTTTCACCGTCACGTCATTCGCTTCCAATTGGCCGGAATTTCGAGGGCCATCCGGAGACGGTCATGCCGGTGACGCCAAGTTGCCCGTGGCGATCGACGAGTCGGTGGTCAAATGGAAAACGCCGATCCACGGCAAAGGCTGGTCTTCGCCGGTGGTTTGGGACGACCAGATCTGGCTGACGACGGCGACCGAAGACGGGACGCGGATGTCGGTGATCTGTGTCGATCGCAACAGCGGCAAGATCGTGCACGACAAGGTGCTACTGGAAAACGAATCGCCCGCGTTCTGCCATCCGATGAACAGCTATGCGACGCCGACGCCGGTGATCGAAGCCGGCCGGGTCTACATCCACTTCGGAAGCTACCTGACGGCCTGCTTGGAAACGTCCAGTGCGGACGTCATCTGGAAACGCGAAGACCTGCAATGTGATCACCACCGCGGCCCCGCGTCGTCGCCGATTTTGCATGACGGCAAGTTTTTCATCGCCTATGACGGATACGACGTTCAATATGTCGTGGCACTCGATAAACAAACCGGCGAGACGATTTGGAAAACGAAACGCGAGATCGACTATGGCACCAATGACGGTGACCGGATGAAAGCCTACTGCACCGGCCAGGTCATCACCGTCAACGGCCAAGAACAATTGGTCTACCCCAGTGCCGTCGCGACGATCGCTTACGATCCATCCAACGGCCACCCCCTTTGGACCGCCTACCACGACGGCATGAACGCCTCGGCTCGACCGCTGTACGGCGAAGGGCTGGTGTTTATCACCAACGGAATGGGATCAATGATCGCGGTCAGCCCCGAGGGGAAGGGAAATGTGACGGGGACCCACATCGCATGGTCGGCTACCAAGAGCGTCGCCAAAAAATCGTCCCAGTTGCTCGTCGACGGATTGCTGTACATGAACAGCGACGACGGCGTGATCTCGGCGCGCGACCCGAAGACCGGGGATGTCCTCTGGCAAAAACGGGCCGGCGGATCCTTCGCCGCCTCTCCGATCTATGCCGGTGGCCGGATCTACGCCTTCAGCACCGAAGGGGACATCCTGACGTTCAAACCCGGCGAGACCTACCAGGAACTGGCAAAGACGACACTCGGCGACGGATTCATGGCCTCACCCGCGGTCGCCGGAAACCAATTGATCCTCCGCAGCAAATCCGATTTGTATCTTATCGAGCAGTAGTGCCGTGCGTCCCTCTTGACGTGTTGATGCTCCGACAGACCGGTGAAGCCGCAGACGGCAGTTGGAATTGTTACCGGTCAAAAGATTGATTGGTCAAAAGATGTCGCGGGCGATGCGTTCTGCGGCGCCGCGGTGGCTTCATCGCGGAGCCGCCAGATCAAGGAAGACCATGTGCGATGGGTTGCCGACGGCGGCGTAGTGGCCGGTGAATTGCAGCCCGCCTGTCTTGCGATTGACGTTGAAGATCGCGATGTGGTCGGCTCGCTGATTTAAGCAGTAAAAGAATTGTCCCGTGGGATCAAAGCTGAAGCTGCGTGGGTAATTCCCGCGCGTCCACTCTTCGCCCACAAACGTCAGCTCTCCGTCGTCACCGACGGCAAAGATTCCCATGCTGTCGTGTAAGCGGTTGCCGGCGTAAACAAACCGGCCATCGTCGGACACCAAGATCTCTGAACAGAAATTGCTACCGACGAACTCCGGCGGCAGCGTCGAGACGGTTTGTCGCGCGGCCAACCGCCCCGCGTCGGCATCGTAGTCAAACAAGACTATCGTCGAACCTTCTTCCTGGATCGAATAGAACCAGCGGCCGTTGGGGTGGAAATGGAAATGCCGCGGTCCATCGCCCGGTGGCAACGAAATCGCCGCCGGATCGTTGGGGGTCAAGGCTCCGGTTCGTTCGTCAAATTGCCAAACAAAGATCTTGTCCAACCCCAAGTCGGCGTGCAGCACATACTTTCCCGAGGGATCGGATTGGATCATGTGGGCGTGGGTGCGATCGTGACCGCTGATGGCAAAACTGCCCGCCGGCGCATTGGTCGCCTGTGTCGGCCCGATCGTGCCGGCATCCTGCTGAACCTGGACCGGTTCGCCCAATCGCCCGTCGGCGTTAATCGGCAGCACCGCAACGCTGCCGCCGAAATAGTTGGCGACCAGAACAAACCGTCCGCTGGGATGAATGCTGATGTAGGTCGGGCCGGCACCGCCACTGCGCACGGTGCCCATCAAGGTCAACGTGCCACTGGATCGGTCGATCGAAAACGTACTGACCGAACCTTCCTTGCCTTCACCGACCCGATCCGTTTCGTTGGCCGAGTACAGCCGCGTTCCCGCAGCGTTGACGGCCAAACAACTGGGACTTGTCCCCATCCGCTGCGTGCCGATCTCGGTCAACTCACCCGTCCGACGATCGACATGAAACAGATGGATCCCCCGCCCATTGCCCGGCGGCAGATCGACTTGAGTCGGCAGCACGTCCTGAAGCGGCGAGCTGAACGTGCCGACATAGGCGATCAACGGTGGGGCATCTGATTGTGCCCGGGCAACCCCATTGGCAATCGGGCCGACCGCGGCAAACGCGACCGAGGTTTTTAAAAACGAACGTCGAGATCGGGAGAGCTGATTCATCACAAGAAGTTACCGAAGGCGGGTAGGAGAGCGGGGGACAGGGCGATCATTCTGATCGAAAGTGGATGGCTGCAACAACCCGCTTGCGGCCTTTTAATTGAGCGGACGTGCGCGAGCGCAACCGTGATTCGCATCCGGGTGGATGCATGAAACGCAGTTATGTCAAAAGATTTCTTTTGTCAAAGAATGACAGCACGAACGCAGCTCTATTGGAATGCAAAAGCAAGCCCTACCCGGCTTCTCCCCACCCCATTTTTTGACCACCCCATTTTTTGACCCATAAATCTTCCTACCCATAAATCTTCCTACCCATAAATCTTCCTACCCATAAATCTTCCTACCCAAAAATCTTCCTACCCAAGAATTTTCCTACCCTCAAAGCCTATCAATCAGTGCCGATCGCAACCGCTCGGTCTCGCCGCGATCCAGTTCCGGTGGATCTTCCTCCAACAGCACTTCGACGTCTTCCAATCCCAGATTGATTCTCCCCGTCATCCCGCGCAACTGGGCTCGCAGCATGCGGTATCGATATTCTTCTGGATTGACCGCAACGATGGCGTCACAATAGCGGAGCATTGCCTCGCCGTCGTTCTGGCGTCCGGCGACGCCGATCAAGTTATTCAGGATTCGGCTCAGGATTTCGATGTCGGTGGTGGCTTGTAAATCGGAGGGGCGGAGTGCTCGCCCGCCATGCAGCGCGACGATCTCGACGGCATCGGCGCGGCTGAGCAACTTGCCCCGTTCGAAGACGTCGATCAACTGTTCGTTGTCGTCATCGATAACGTGCTTGGACACAAAGTGACCGGGCAAGCCGACGCCTTCGACCTTCATGCCCAACCGACGTCCGAGTTCGATGTACAAGACGGACATCGTGATCGGCAGCCCTTCGCGATCGTCGATGACGCGATTCAAGTGGCTATTGGCGGCGTGATAGTACTCGCTTCGACTGCCGTGGTATCCGTTCTCGTCAAACAGGTACCGATGCAGCGCGTCGCGTTTCTCGGTCGCCGACGCGTCTTCCTTCAGCGTTGCCTGGATTTCTTCTGCCATTTCGTCGATGCGAGCGAGATAGGCATCGACATCCAAATCGGGGCTGTCCAGTTTTGCGATCAACAGCGATCCAACCAGCAGGCGTTGATCGGCGTCGGTTTGATCGAGTCGACTCAAACGATCGATCGTCTCGGCACGTTCGACGTCGTCGGCAAGCTGATGAATTCGCTTGGCTTGTTTTTCAAGCTCGATCGCCCGTCGAGTCAATTCGCGCGACGCCAATTCGCTTGACTTGCCGAGTTCGCGAATTTGATCGGTCCCGATCGAATCGAAGGGCAGCGTGCCGATCTCGAGTTGCGCGAGCGTGTTTTCGGCGGCTTCGGACAACATCGGCGAGGGCAACGCGGTGCCGAGCTGAAAGCCCGAGAATTCCGGCTCAGTCTCGCGAAATTTTGCCAGCCCGACTTGGCCTTCGGTGAGTTGTTGGTCGTCGGATTCGATCACCATGCGTCCGTTGACAAAGCAGGTGATCGTGTCCGTTTCGACACGCACCTTCAATTGGTTCCATTGTCCGGGCAGATAGTGTTCCGATTCCACTTCGTTCAGGATATCCCAGGAATAAACCGAGGCGCCTTGAAAACACGTCAAACGCAACCGTCCGGCACTGGCGTAGAAACCGTAATGTTTGTTTCGGCCGTCGCTGTGGAACGCCAATCCAGCGGCACCGGATTCGTCGTCCAGCCGAACCATCACGGCGACTTCAAAGGGGCGTTGGGGAACCTCTCGTTTGGACAGCAGCAATGAACGTCCGCCGAAACCACTGCCCTGACCCAAGGCGACGATTCGTCCGCCACGCTGCTGCCAGCGGGATCCCATCACGGGCGTCCATCGGTCCGCGTTGATCCGGCCGATTCGAACCCAACGATCGATCGCGACGGGGTTCGGGTTCTCGCGCAACGCGACGAGTTGGCTGACCGGGATGGCGAAACCCAAGTTATCATCGATGGACGATTTCATATTGATGATGCCATGCACGCGTCCCTGCAGATCGACCAGGGGGCCGCCACTGTTTCCCGGTTCGATCGGCATCGCCAACTGCAACAACTCGCGGCCTTCGACTTCGCGTCTGGCCGACACGATGCCTTCGACCACGCTGTTGCGCAGCCCCAGCGGATTGCCGAAGGCCAGCACGCGGATGCCTTGCTGAGAGGTATCGTCCTCGGCGAAAGGGAGCGCCGGCAGCTCGCCGGATCCGGGATCGACGCGAATGATGGCCAAGTCGCTGGCTACGTCGGAGGCCTCAACGGCGAGGACTCTCAATTTTTTTCCGCCGGCCGTCTGCACCGTAAACGGACGTCCCTCGTTGATCACGTGAAAGTTTGTGGCCACCAGTCCGTCGGAATCGATGATGAATCCGGTGCCGATCCCCAGCGGTTCACCGTCGCGCCCCCGGACCCGAATCGTCACGACCGCAGGACGGATGTTGGCAATCAGTGATTGGTGGGATTGGTCGTCGGCCGGCAACGGAGACGCCGTGAAGACCGCGGTGATCGTCAGCAGCGTCAACAGAATCAAATCGAATCGGTGCACTGTCACTCCTTGCATAAAAGAATCGTTCATGCCTTATGATAGCGGGATGCCAACGGATCATCAGGTTTCGCGGCGTGAAAAAAGCTGACGCGGACCGATTCTGCATGCGTTGCTTCGTGGGCACCAATGAACTACAGGAGGTTGAGGATCGATGAGTGAGTTTCCCAAAGAGATGTTGCATCGGCTGAAAACATGCGGCGTGGTCGCCGGTTTTTCGGTCGACAAGGTGGAGCATGCAGTGCCGCTGACCAAAGCGTTATTGGACGGCGGGATCAACGCGATTGAATTGATGCTCCGCACGCCGGCCGCGATGGCGGCGGTGATCGAAATCTGTGCCGAGGTGCCCGAGATGTTGGTCGGGGTCGGAACGATCTTGAGCCCGGCATCGGTGCGGGAAGTCAAAGCCGCGGGCGCCGATTTCGGCGTCGCACCGGGAATGAATCCGCGCGTCATCGCTGCGGCGCAGGACATCGGCCTGCCCTTTGCCCCGGGGATCGCGACGCCGACGGATTTGGAAGCGGCCATTGAACTGGGCTGTCGCTTCGTCAAATTCTTCCCCGCCGAAGCGATAGGAGGCGTCACGTACCTGCGCAGTTTTGGAGCTCCCTACAAACACCTGGGCATCCAATATTTTCCGCTGGGCGGCATCAACGCCGACAACATGTCAGAGTACCTTCGCGAGCCCAACGTACCGGCGGTCGGCGGATCGTGGATCGTCAAGCAATCATTGGTCGACAACGAAGACTGGGCGGGAATCAGCTCCCGTGCCGCCGACGTCATTAGCAAATTGAAAAAGGATCAACGAAGATGAATCAAGTGGTTGTCAGCTTTGGAGAAATCATGGGTCGCTTGGCGGCACCGGGACATCTGCGGCTTCGCCAAACGCGGGAGTTAGAAGTGACTTATGCCGGGGCGGAAGCCAGCGTCGCCGAATCGATCAGCAACTTCGGCGGTGCGGCCCGCTTCGTCACGTCGCTACCCAAGCACGCCTTGGCCGACGCGACGATCGATTCGATCCGCGCGCTGGGCGTCGACACCCGCTATGTGTTGCGGACCGACGAAGGGCGACTGGGGCTGTATTTTTTGGAAACCGGTGCCAACCAACGTCCCAGCAATGTGATCTATGACCGCGCCGATTCGGCGATCGCGATCACCCCGGCCGAGCGCTACGACTGGGACGGGATCTTTGACGGCGCCCAGTGGTTGCACTTGACGGGAATCACGCCGGCCCTCTCCGAGAGCGCGGCCGATGCGACGTTGATCGCGGCGCAGAAAGCCCAAGCCGTCGGTGCGACCGTTTCGATCGATCTCAATTTCCGCGCCAAACTGTGGAAATGGAACGCCACTCAAACACCGCGGCAGTTGGCGCAATCAACCATGCGAACGATCTTGCCTTTCGTCGATGTGGTGATCGCCAACGAAGAAGACTGCCACGATGTGCTCGGCATCCAAGCGGGCCAGACCGACGTTCACGCCGGGGCGTTGGACACGTCACGCTATCCCGACGTGGCGCGGCAGGTCGCGACGCAATTCCCCAACATTTCCAAGGTCGCCATCACGCTCCGCGAAAGTCTCTCGGCAACGCACAATAATTGGGGCGCGATGCTGTATGACACGGCATCCGATCAGCCCGTGTTCGCGCCGCTCGATGCGGACCACCACTACCAGCCCTACGAAATCAAAAACATCGTCGACCGGGTCGGCGGCGGGGACGCGTTTGCCGCGGGACTGATCTTTGCGCTGACGACACCTGATTTGAGCGAGTCGCAAACGGCGTTGAACTACGCCGTCGCCGCATCCTGTCTCAAGCATTCGATCAAAGGCGATTTCAACGACTCCACACGAAGCGAAGTCGAGGCCCTGATGGGCGGCTCCGCGTCGGGACGCGTGGTCCGATGAAACGGATAATGGGTCCAACCGAGGCAGAAGTGAATTGTCGGTCTGGTTGCCGCTGGTTTGGAAATAGAGGCCTAGGTATGGCACTCGTGCTGGTGTGCAGGCTTTAGCCGCCCACCATCGCTGCTCCGCAGCGACAGGGAGCCGCCTGAAGGCTGGACACCAACGGTTGGAAAAAGATTTGTCGGTGGATCGAAATGAGAGCGAAAAGGCCTTCCAGTTTATTTGCCTCAAAGTTGTACGAATTCGCATCCCTTTCGATTGACCGGTTCAGTAGCCCTCCGGATAATCTGCTTCGTGGTGACCATCTGTCGATTGGTCACTGGCGTTCAATCTAAGGTGCCATGCCATGGGTACGGTAGTTTCCGGGTTGGGTGCTTCTCTCACTTTGCCGAGGCGGCAGCGAGCAAGCAAGTGGAACGGTTTTTCGAAGACTCGCTGTTCCATAAATCGCCGTTCGAGGGCGCTTCATTTAGAGCGGCTTGAATCACGGCAACTTCTTGCCGCGGTGATCCAGGACGCGAGCGTCTCGGGCAGCGGTTGGAACTCGGTTTTCCAGGATCACCTCAGCTCACAAGGACTCGGAACCATTGGGTTTCGTCTGCTGCCGGGGCAAACCGCGCAGGTGCTGCCATGGAAAAACTTGAATCAGGTTAAGTTCAAGTTCAGCGAACACGTCAACGTCCGATTCGATGACCTTCGTATTCAAGGGGTCAATTCCGGCTTGACCCTTGCGCCGCGTGCCGAGGACTTGCACTACGACGAAAACACTTTCATTGCAACCTGGACGCTACCGAGCGAACTGGGCAAAGACAAGTTTGCCATTCGATTAAGTGATCGCATCACCAACGGCATCGGAACGTCGCTCGATGGAGACTTTCTGGGGGCGTACCCGACGGGCAACGCCACACCAGGCGGCGACTTTGTCTATATGTTCGATGTCGTCCCCGGCGACGGAGATCGCAACGGTGTCACGAACGTGATCGATGGGATCGGGCTTCGCAGCCGACTGTTTGCCCGCCCGGCAAACGCCAACTATTCCGCCTCCTTCGACTTCGACGGATCCGGACAAATCAATGTCTTGGACGGCCTGAGGATTCGCGAAAACCTGTTCGCGCGGTTACCGGCGGGGTCACTCGACTTGACAGGGCCGACGCTTCACGCCGCCCTGCTGAACGACACCGCACCGGGAGGGCTGACGAACACCGATCGCCTGACCTTTGATGCAACGATTTCGGGAACGGTACCGGATCCGTTGGGGTCCCCATCGGTCGAAGCGCATCTGGACGGCACGGCGACGATCAGCGTCCCGGTCAATCCTGACGGCACATTCGCCTTCGATCCCGAGACGATCCCGGGGTTTGCCGATGGCGGACATCAGGTTCGCATCGTCGCACGCGACGGTTTTGGAAATCCCACCTCCCTGGACCTCGATTTCATTCTCGACACATTGCCTCCCGCGGCGCCCACGCTCGATCTTTCCGCAGGTTCCGGCGTCGTCGGCCCGCGAACCACCAACGCATCACGCGTCACCTTGGTGGGCAGTACGGACCCCAACATCTCGGTCGCGCTTGCCCCGGTTGCCGCGACATCGCTTAGTTCAAATACCGGTACGGTTCAGTTCGCATCCGTTGCACTTCAGGTCGGCACAAACCCTTTCACGGCAATCGCCACCGACGCGGCGGGCAACTCGACCGTATCCCAATTCAATCTCGAGCGAGTGATTCAGACCGGCCCCCAGGATCCGGTGTTGCGTTGGAATCACGTCACCCTTGATGCGATTACCTTTGATGCATCGTCGCCGACCTACGCGTCACGGGCGACGGCGATGGTTCATGCGGCGATCTATGACGCGGTGGCTTCGTTGGAGGGACGTCCCGGATACTACGTTTCGTTGCTGCCGCCGGCGGGCGTCTCTTTGGAAGCGGCCGTCTCCGGCGCCGCCTACCAGGTTTTGAAAGATTTGTATCCGGGGCAACAAACATTCCTGGATGCCAACTTACAGGCGGCACTGACGGTCGTTCCCGAGGGCTCTGGCAAGACCGCCGGCGTGACGTTTGGCCGGTCGGTCGCCGATGCGATCCTCGCCATGCGGTCGGGTGACGGCTGGAATGCATTCGTAGACTACGTTCCCGGCACCGGTCCCGGCGCCTGGCTTCCCACCGGCCCGACCTATGCCCAGGCGCTGCATCCCCAATGGGCAAACTTGACGCCGTTCGCGATGACGACCGCCGACCAGTTCTTGCCGGCCGGGCCGCCGGACTTGTCCAGCCAGGCGTGGGCGACCGCTTACAACGAAGTCAAGTCACTCGGTCAGCTGAACAGTCCATCTCGAACCACCGATCAAACCGAGATCGCTCGGTTCTGGGCTGACGGCGCCGGAACATCAACCCCCGTCGGTCACTGGAATATGATCGCCGGCGACGCCGCACTCACGGCAGGCAACAGCATCGCTGAAAACGCGAGACTGTTCGCGGCACTCAATCTCTCGCTCGGTGATGCGGCCATCGTCGCTTGGAACGCAAAATACCGGTATGACTTTTGGCGCCCCGAGACGGCGATCCGTGCGGGATCCAGCGACGGCAACGCCGCAACACTCGCCGATCCGTCGTGGACGCCGCTTGTGATTTCACCACCGTTTCCCGAATACGTTTCCGGACACAGCACCTACAGCGGCGCAGCAGCAGCGATTCTGACGGCGACGTTCGGCCCCGGCTATTCCTTCGTCGCCACCTCGGCGAGCTTGCCCGGCGTCAGCCGAACGTTCAATAGCTTCGACGAGGCGGCGGAGGAAGCGGGCCGCAGCCGCGTTTACGGCGGCATCCATTACGACTTTTCCAATCGAGACGGGCTGGAGGCGGGCCGGTCCCTGGCTTCCTACGTGCTTGGGACCTTCACGACGTCGGTCGATCAAATCGCTCCGACGGTCATTCTTGTTTCGCCCAATACCGCGATCGCGACACAACAAAACGTGACCGTCACCGGTCGGGTGCTCGACAATCTTTCGGGCGTCGCGACGTTGGAGGCACAACTGGACAACGGTGCGTTCGGCCCCCTGAGTTTCGATGCCGATGGGAACTTTTCCTTCCAAACCACCTTGCCACTGGACGGCACGGCAGACGGCGCGCACGCGCTGAAGTTGCGCGCCACCGACTACGCCGGCAACACATCCGGCATCAAACAGTTGGACTTCGTGCTGGACACCATCGCCCCGGCCTTGACGGTTGACCTTCCGCCGGCCGGCGCGACCCTGGCCGCCGGGTCAAGGCTGTCCGGCAGCGTTTCGGGTACCGGCGCAGCACTCGTGTCGCTGACCTACAACTTCGACGGCGGAGCCGACCGCTCGTTCCTGACATCGACGACGGGCGGTACGTTCAACACACCGCTTGATTTATCAACGTTGACCGCCGGGACGCACACGTTGAACGTGATCGCGCGTGACGCGGCAGGCAATGTCACCAGCGTTTCTCGTTCGGTGACGCTGCCCGAGCTGATTCCGCTAACCATCACACACGTCACCCCCGCGGCGGGCTCCAATGATGTGGGTTCGACCTATCGACCACAAGTCTTCTTTTCGCGGCCCGTGGACGTTGGCTCGCTCAATGCGACGAACTTCTATGCCACCGACACCAGCGGAAGCAAGATAGCGGCGACGATCGTTCCCGCCGCCGATGGTCGCTTCGCGTGGCTGTTCTTCACCCATCCGCTACCCGGTGCATCGACAGTCACGGTGCATGTCGTCGGTGACACGATCTTGGCGGCCGATGGTGGACAACCACTCGATGCCGACGGAAACGGAACAGCGGGAGGACGGTTTTCGTATCGCTTCACGACAGTGAGTCTGGTTCCGCTGGCGGGCACCAGTCTGTCCGGACGCGTGTATGATCCGGGCGTCGATTTAAAACCGATGACCTTTGACGATTTCCGTGCCGGCCCCGATGGTGCCTTGCATACCGCGGACGACATCTTTTTGAATCCGCTCGCGGGTGTGAAGGTCTTCATTCTCGGTCTCGAGAACCAGGCGGTTTACACCGATGCGCAAGGCTATTTCAATTTTGTCTCGGTGCCCGCGGGAAACATCAAGTTGGCGATCGATGGCCGCACGGCGACCAATGCCCCGGCAGGATTCTATTTCCCTGAAATGGTGATGGACCTGGAAATCCAGGTCGGACAGGCGAACACCGTGATGGGCACCATGGGGACGCGGGCACAGCGCGAGGCGAACCTGAACCGGTTAGAAACCTACCTGCCGAGAATCAAGTCCTCGATTCTGCAGTCGGTCAGCGATTCCGCCGCCACCACGATCAGTGTCGACGCCCAGTCCGCACCGAATCTGACAGCACAGCAACGGCAGTACTTGC
This sequence comes from Phycisphaera sp. RhM, assembly GCA_033042175.1. Lineage (GTDB taxonomy): Bacteria > Planctomycetota > Planctomycetia > Pirellulales > Pirellulaceae > Stieleria. The sequence continues at coordinate 4,188 of WCIL01000074.1, read as the reverse complement.
AACTGGAAATCCAACCGGCAAGTCTGATCGGACCGGACGGTCAACCGATCGCAGGTGGACAGGTGGGGATCAGCGCGGTCCCACCGGAACTGGTCCGCGACATGTTGCCTGCGGGACTATTGCAGCACACCTTTGACATCACGATTCAAGCACCGGATGCGGCGGCCTTCGCGACGCCGCTGCAAATCACTTTCCCGAACGTCTTCAATGCCGCGCCCGGAACCAAACTGAACTTCTTGAGCTTCGATCACACCACGGGACGACTGGTGATCGAAGGCACGGCGACGGTTTCCGAAGACGGGTTGTCGGTCACCTCGGATCCCGGAACGGGAATCACCAAACCGGGTTGGCATGGACTGACACCGCCGGGCAATCGAGGCGGAGGAGACATTCCCAGGAGTGGTGGCGGTGCTAGCGGATCCGGCAATCCGCCCGGCCCTGCCACTCCGCCGTTTCCGCCAGGTGGGACAGGTACTGGCGGTCCAAATGGCCCAGGCACCGGCGGCCCAACCGGTGGCGGAAACACTGGCGGCGGAGGCACCGGTAGCTCGCGACCAGGGTTTCAGATCGATCTTCGCTATGTCGATCAATCGCTTACTGCAAGTCAACAACTGATTTTTGAGCAAGCCGCGCGTCGCTGGGAGCACATCATCGTCGGCGATCTACCCAACGTGATGACCGATATCGGTCTGGTTGATGACCTGGTCATTGACGCATTTGCCGTCGCGATCGACGGTGTGGGAACGGTTTTAGGAAGCGCCGGTCCGACCGTGCTACGCTCCGGTTCGAGTCTGCCGGCTCGCGGCCGAATGCGTTTCGACAGCGCGGACATCGCCTCTCTGGAATCTTCGGGTCAATTGTTTTCAGTGATCCTTCACGAAATCGGCCATGTGTTAGGAATCGGCACGATTTGGACGAGACTCGGTTTACTCAGCGGGGCAGGCGGTGCCGATCCGCGATTTACCGGTGCGAATGCAGTCGCCGCGTACAATTCGATTTTTGGTCTCTCTGACACTTCGGTGCCCGTGGCCAATACAGGTAGCGCCGGGAATCGAGATGGTCATTGGAGGGAAAGCACGTTTGACAACGAACTGATGACGGGCTTCGTGGAAGCCGCCGGCGTCGCCATGCCGATCAGCTGGATCACCGTGGGGTCGCTGGTTGATCTCGGATACGTCGTTAACTTTGCCGCGGCCGACCCCTATGCTCCACCGCCCCCACCGCCCCCGCCGAATGGTCCATTGTCAATCGAATCCGGGGAAGCGGCACTCGAAGAGGAACCGATGGATCCTCCAACCGAAGTGTCGCCGATCGGATTTTGGGGTGATTTCGGAACCAGCCTTTCACCTGTCACTTCGAACCGTGTTGCCGTGACATCGGACACGCTCTACACGGCGGCGCTCGGTTATGGTTGGGTGCTCGGGTCGGGCGACGTTGTCGCCAGCGTTGACCGCGGCGCGTCTGCCGGCACGACCGATTTGACGCGTGACTTTGTCACCACGCGTCGCGCGACGTTTGTCCGCGACCTGCCCAATGGCATCTACGACGTTACAATTTCCCTGGGCGATTCCGCTGAATCTCAGTCGCAAACGCGTGTCTATTTGGAAGGGGACTTACGAGGCAACGTGAGTCTGCGTGCGAATCAGTTCGCCAGTTCCACGTATCGCGTGACGGTCGTCGATGGTCAGCTGACCATTCTGTTCGACGGCGAGTCATTGGCTGCGATCAACGGAATCGACGTGAACTTGGTCACGGACCAGAATTTTGAGACCGGCGGAACTTCCGAATTAAGCGGACGCTTCTACTTCGCGATCGAGAATCTCAACAACGGATTCGTGATGCGAGGCGAATCGAATCTTGATCTTGGCGGAGCACTCTGTCCCGATGGCGTCTTCTTGGCTTCCAATACGCCCTACCGGCAATGGGTATTTGAGGTTGCCACCGGGAAAATCGGTGTCAGCGATTTCATCACGCCCGAGAGCGGCGTTAGCTTTGAAATGCCGGTTATTATTCTTGGTCCACAAGTCGGACGAGACTTGGACAACGATGGACTGGATGAATACGTCGAGTTTATCGTCGGCACCTCGGACGCGTTGGTCGACACCGACCTCGATGGAATAAGTGATGCGGCCGAAATCGCACAAGGTTTGGACCCGCTCACCGGCAGGTCGCTGACCACGGGTGTCGTCGCTTCGATGAGCTTGCAAGGTGAGGCAACGGAAATCGCGTTGGTGGGGTCTGTGATCAGTGGAACTCAACAGACCGCCTACGTGGCAACAGGAACTTTCGGACTCGCCATCATCGATGCCAGCCGTTTCCTGTCTCCGATTCTGCTCAGTCAATTGGACTTGCCCGGCAACGCGACAGACGTGGCTGTCGATGCGACCCGCAACCTGGCCGTGCTGGCGACCGGATTTGCCGGAATACAAATTGTCGATGTCGCCGCTGCGACCTCGCCGACGTTGCTGCAGTCGGTGCCATTGCCGGGCGGCGCCACTCGCGTCGAAATCTATGACGGCGTCATTTATGCCGGTTCGCCGCAAAGTGATCGACTGCACGTCCTCGATTTGGCCACCGGCGAATTGCTCGAATCGATCACCATCGGCGGCGGCATCGTCGACCTGGCCCGAGAAGGTTCCCTCCTGTACGCGCTGACCGGCAATCAACAACTTCGTGCCATCGACATCAGCCATTTCAGCGCGGTCGTGCGCGGCTCTCTGACGTTGCCGCAAGCCGGCCGCAAAGTGTTCGTCGGCAACGGTGTCGCCTACATCGGCGCCGACCCGGGTTTCGGACAAGGGTTCATGACGGCCGATGTGGCCGATCCCGACAACCTGATTCTGCTGAGCGATGTCGACGCCAATAATATCGCCGGCACCGCAATCGTCGCCAACGGTTCCGGTTTGGGCATCTCCGTCGGCGATCTGGGCTTCGGCGTCGACAGCGTGCTGCACGTCGTGGATGTCTCCGATCCGACTAACACCAATGCTTTCGTAACACAGTATTCGTTGCCGTCGGATCCGCGAAGTGTCGCCCTGGGGGCCGGCATCGCCTTTGTCGCCAACGGTGTCAACGGATTGCGAGTCGTCAACTATCGTTCGTTCGACAATCTCGGCCAGGCTCCCGTCATTTCGATCTCAAGCCCCGTTCAGGATGTTGATGGGGGCGCTGCCGGCATTCAGATCGTCGAAGGGTCTTCGATTCCGATTCAAGTCTCGATCACCGACGATGTCCAGGTTCGAAACGTCGAACTGTTGGTCAATGGACAAATCGTGCAAAACGACGTGGCGTTCCCCTTTGACTTCATCGCCATCGCCCCCGCGCTGGCCGGCGGCCCCTCCTCGGTCTCCATCCAAGTTCGGGCAATCGACACCGGTGGCAATACCTCACTTTCGAACGTCTTGTCCTATGACTTGGTCGCCGACTCCATCGCACCATCGGTGATCGGCACGACCCCGCAAGCCGGTCAGAAGGTTTTCTTCACCCCGTCGATTGATGTTCGCTTTGACGAACCGCTCGACACAACGCTTGTCAACGCGGGCGGTATCTTACTGATTTATCTCGGCGCCGATGGAGTGGTTGGCGGTGGCGATGACCAGACGGTCCCGCTGCGATCGGTCGAATCCCGAGTGCTGGGACGTCGCCTTTCGATCTATCCGGCAAATCTGCTGGACACCGGAAACTATCAAGTCACCCTCGACCCGTCGATCGTGGCCGACCGCGCCGGGAACCACCTTGCCGCCCCCTTCAGTTTCGAATTCACGATCCGTCCGGCCAGTGATTTGAAAGCACAGAGCGGGTTCCCAAGGGTCGGCCGTGCACCGTCGGCCAATGCCGGTCAAGAAATCGGATTCCACTTTCCCGGCGGTGTCGATGAGAACCTACGAGTGACCTTTCCCACAATCGATGTCAACGGCAACCTCGGATCAATCGAGGTGGCCCCGTCACGATTCGACGGCATCGTCAACACCGCCTTCTTTGTCGTCCCGATGAAGGCGACGACAGGAGACATCAACAGCACCGCGTTTGTCGACGGCCCGTTGCCATTGCAGATCGTACCGACGCTTGCCGACGTGCGGCAGGATTCGAGCGTGTATCACAACGGGCAGCTTGCGTTGTTCGGCAGCGGTTTCGCCGAGGGCGGGGTGACGATCCACTTCGGCGCCCAATCGCTCGTCGACGGCAGCA
>WCIL01000073.1:0-19541 GCA_033042175.1 Phycisphaera sp. RhM | reverse complement strand
CGATTGTGCCGGCCTTCCAGGCCTCCGTGATCGAGGTCTTTCCGTTCCGGTGGCTGACGCCACCGGCAAGCATTGTGCCAGCCCTCCGGGCTTCATCGCGAACAAACATAGAAAACGTTAGAGTCAGGAAACTTAAAACTTGAAACTTAAATGTCGAAACCAACAATCTTTTTGACGCGGCGTCTGCCCCCCGACTCGATGGCACGTTTGCAGACCGAGGCGAATCTTCGTCATGGCGACTTGGATCGTGCGCTGACGCGTGACGAATTGATCGACGGCGTGCGTGATGTCGATGGGCTGATCTGTTTGTTGACCGATCAGATCGACGGCGAGCTTCTGGACGTGAATCCGAGTTTGAAAGTCGTTTCGAATTATGCGGTCGGATTCAACAACATCGACGTTGCCGCCGCGACAGAGCGAAACGTTGCGGTCACCAATACGCCGGGAGTGTTGACCGACTGCACCGCCGACATGGCATGGGCGTTGCTGATGGCGTCGGCGCGTCGCGTGATCGAAGGCGATCGTCTGGTGCGATCGGGCCAGTGGGGCGGTTGGGAACCGCTGCAGATGCTCGGCGCCGAAGTGACGGGCGCGACGATCGGGCTGATCGGCCTGGGGCGAATCGCCAAGGCGATGGCCAAGCGAGCGTTGGCCTTTGACATGCGGGTGCTGTATTGGAATCGAACCCGACTGTCGACCGACGAAGAGAAGACCCTGGGGGTCGAATACCGGGAGTTAGACGAGATGTTGAGCGAGTCGGACTTTGTGTCCATTCATGTCGCCCTCTCCGAGCAGACTCGGCATCTGATTTCGACGCCGCAGTTGGAACGGATGAAACCGACGGCGACGTTGATCAACACCGCGCGGGGGGCCGTCGTTGATGAATCGGCACTCGTCCAGGCACTCCGCGATGGAACGATCGCGCGCGCCGGACTGGATGTCTATGAGCAAGAGCCGAAGGTGGAGCCGGAATTACTGTCGATGCCGAATGCTGTTTTGGCGCCCCACCTGGGCAGCTCGACCGTGGAAACCCGCACGCGAATGGGGGATCTGGCAATCGACAACTGCCTGGCCGCCTGCCGCGGCGAGCGACCGCCAAATCTGGTGAACGCGGAATGGCAGCCCCCCCAGCGGGAAGCGTGAGCGACCGGCACGTGGGGAACTGGACATTCACACGCGCCACTGGCTGACGCCACGTGCTGAGGTGCATCATCCCAGCGGGAAGCGTCAGCGACCGGCGCGTGAGGAACTGGACATTCACACGGGCCACTGGCTGACGCCACGTGCTGGGGTGCGTCCTCCCAGCGGCAAGCGTCAGCGACCGGCCGGTGGAGCGAATCCTCCACAAAGCAACCTGATAGACCCGCAAATCCGGCCCGCCGCAGCACCTCGGGGGGACTCCGGCGGCAGATTTCGTTGACCGGCCTGCGGTGCACGAGTAGGATTCGGGTCTAGGCCGGTGCGAGCAGAATGACGGATTTTCTTGGGTGCGGGCCGGTTTCGCGCCTTCTATTTTTTCTTTGGGGCGCGCTCCTCTAACGTCTGGCGATGGAAAACCAAGAACCAACGGCTAGCGATTCAACCGTCCACCGAACGCCGGGGCAGTCGGCCGACGGTCCGCATGAACCGCAGGAACTCGAGCCGACCACGGACGAGGTGTTCGCGGTGCGGCGGTCGCCCAAGGGCAAATCGGTCCGGCAAATCGACGGCGAGGGAGCGGTGCAGGACGTCGCGCCGGGTTTGGAAGAAGCCAAAACGGTCATCCGTCAGGCCGCCGCTTCGGGGCAACCCAAGAGTGCCGGCAGCGGCCGAACGCCGGCGGACATCGCCAAGGTCTTGGTCGGCGAACAGCTGAATCAGTATTTTTTGGAGGCGTTGATCGGTGGTGGCGGCATGGGCGCCGTCTTTCGGGCCCACGACCAACAACTCGATCGCATCGTCGCGCTCAAGGTGATCCCGTTTGTCGGAAACGACCCCGAGCTGCAACGACGGTTTCGCAATGAAGCACAAAATGCGGCGAAGTTGGATCACCCCCGCATCGCCCGCGTCTTTGATGCCGGCAACTACGACGATTGGCACTACATCGTCTTTGAATACATCAATGGGACCAACGTCCGCGATCTGGTGGACCACCACGGCGTGCTCTCGCTCGATGATGCCGTCGTCTTCACCTCGCAAGTCGCCGAAGCCCTCGACCATGCCTCACAGCGCGGCATCGTGCACCGCGACATCAAACCGTCCAACGTCCTGGTTTCCGAAGACGGTTCGGTCAAACTGGTCGACATGGGGCTGGCCCGCAGCGACAACCTGGATCTCAGTGAAGACATGACCGCCAGCGGCGTCACGCTGGGAACGTTTGACTACATTTCGCCCGAACAAGCGTTTGACCCGCGCGACGCCGACATCCGCAGCGACCTTTATTCGCTCGGCTGTACGTTCTATTTCATGCTGACCGGCGAAGCGCCCTACACCGGCGGCACGATGCTGCAAAAGCTGATCAGCCACGGCAACGCCCCGCTGCCCAACCCGAAGGCGCTGCGTCCGGATTTGCCAGACGAAGCGACCGCGGTGATGCATCGGATGATGGCCAAAGACCCACAATCGCGGTATCAAAATGCGCGCGACCTGTTGGCCGATCTCAGCGAGCTGGCGTATCGCTTTCAATTAAAACGCGCCCAATCCAACGCGGTGGTGACACTTCCCTCGGGAAACGAAGGCCTGCAGCGTCTGCAATTGCATTTGCCATGGATGATCGCGGCGTTGTTGATTTTGATGATCGGCGGGTATTTGGAATTGCAATCGACCGCGACCCGCGATGCGTTTGTGATCAACCGACCGGCGTCGCTGAGTCGAACGGGTTCGACGCGCCCGTCTTTGCCACCCTCGCGTGCTGGCGGATCGGACGCCGATGCCGCGAGATCCGACGGCTCGGATTCCGACCGCGTTCCCCCGTCGTCCTCGCGTACATTCTCCGACAACGATCCGGCATCGAACGGCTCCGAGTCCTCGATCCCCGATGGATCGGCAAGCCAAGGTGATCGCGTCGGCCCCGGAACGATCGATGCTCCGTCGGTCGAATCCGGTATGAATCTGGACGATGTTTCCGAAGCGGCAGCTCGGCCACCCAGCTTTGGCGCGCGTTTGCCGCTCCCCGACACGTTGGGCGCCGATGATGACATGCCCGCCGCGTCTTTCGAAGACAAGACGGCGATGACGCCCAACGAAGGCGACGAGACAGAATTCGATTCAACGACGTCCGGCTTGTCAGCCTCGGCCGCTGGTGGTTTAGCTGCCGCCGGATCTGCGGTCGGTGCTGGAATCCCGGAAGCCAATCGGATGAACAAGCCGAATGGATCAGCACCGGTTGTCTCACCGACCCGCCCCGTCATGCCGGCCGAACTGCCGGTTCCACAATCTGTCCGCGTGGTCTCGCCGAGTCTGTTGGCGCTTTCCATGCGAGTCGACCAGATCGATCGTGACACCGACGGCGCGATCCTCGTCGCGACGCTGGCCGACGCGATTGACCTGGCCATGCGATTCGGGGTCGGACGCGTGGAACTGGCGACTGCCGAATTGGTCACCGGTCCGTTGACGATTCCCCAAGACAACATGATCTTCGAGTCCACCGTTGGGCGGACGGCCATTCGAATGGTCTCCACCGACACGCTGGCGATCGGCCGTAGCGAGATGTTGAACATTGGGAACCATCGCACCCAATTTCGCAACCTGGACTTTCATTGGGAACTGGCCCAGGAACAAGTCGACGGCGGCTCGATGTTCGTGCTCAACGACAACCGGTTGACCCGATTCCAGAACTGTACGTTCACGCTGGTCAATAAAGCGATCCATGACGGCGTGTCGTTTTTCCAGATCGTGACCGACCCCAAAGCCCTGCCGGATTCGGAAACCCTGCCCGGCCGAATCCTCAACCCGAACGAGGATGCATTGCCGTTGGTAGCGATCCAGTTGGACAACGCGGTGGTGCGCGGTGAAGCCACCCTGATCGAAATGGACTATGCCGCCGCGTTGCAGCTGGTCTGGAAGAATGGATTGCTCGCGATCAGTGGCCGCATGATTGACACGTCCGGTGCGCGTCGACGTCCGACGCCGATCGCCAGCCCGATCCAGTTGTCGCTATCCAACGTCACCGCAGAGATCCCCCGTGGACTGATCCGGATGCGGCTGGGCCCGGACGGGATTTTCCCCGTCCCGATTGAACGAGAAGCCAACCAGTGCGTCTTCCTGATCGAAGACGGGCAACCGCATGTCGAGATCATCGGCGTGGAAACGCTTGCGACCGAGCGTCCTTATTTGAAGCTTCGCGGCGAAGACAACGCGTACGTCGGCGCCCCGACCCTGAGCGACCCGCTGCTTTCGGTCTCCGATCTGGCCGGCAACACGTCGGTTTACATGATGGAAGAACTGGCGGCTCAATCGCTGCCGTGGATCGATGAACGTCGACCGAGATGGTCGGTACGCTGGTCCTCGGTGCGTCCCAGATCACAGACCTATCATCGCCTGACGCCGACCAATTACCGCCAAGACGGAGCGATTTACTTCGGGTTCCAGGAACCCGACCTGCCGCCCCTGCCGTAGTCGCGAGAGACGCTCTGACGACACGTGCGGGTGTGTGCCTCGTAACCGTCTCGCTACTGCCCACTGCCTACCGCAGCGTCGGAGATCATCACCTCGACCGGCAGCCCGATGGGCAGGGTCGCGTCGGTTTTCAAATCGATCCAAACGCGCCGGGTGTGCGTCTCATTGCGTTCCCCCGCCCAACCGCCGTAGATCTTTTTCGGCTCCATTCTCGGCTCGATCTCGACGACGACTCCGGAGAAAAACTGTCCGGGCATGGCCTCGGCCGTGACTTCGCAGGCTTGTCCCCGAGCGACCGTCAACGCATCCCGCTCGTCCACATCCGCAACCACGCGCAAGCGTTCGGTGTTCGACAATTCCAAGGCCGGCTCGGGCATCTCGGGGCTGATCCACTCGCCGGGATTAATGTCCACGGCCAACACAATGGCCGGGCAAGGCGACAGGATTGAACAACGCTGCAGATCGATTTCAGCCATCTCCAGCGTGGCTTCGGCCGACGCAATTTCGGCATCGGCTGCCATCAAGTCGGCCAAGCGGGGATCGGCTTTGATCGTCATGTAACGTTCGCGGGCGGCCAACATCAATGCGAGGTTCGTATCATGTTCGGCGCGATAATCTTCTAGCGATTGCGAGCTGAGCGCGTTGCGGGAGAACAATTTGCTGGCCCGTTCAAATCGGGTTCGTGAACTTTCATAACGGGCCTCTGCCGCAACGGTTTCCTGCTTCGCCGCTTCAATTTCGCTGTCTCGAGCCCCGGCGATCAACCGCATGCGTTTGGCGCGGGCGGCGGACAACATCGCCGACGCCAGGTCGCGTTGTGCTTCATAGCGTTTGGATTCCAACTGAAACAACACCTGCCCCTTCTCGACGCGGGTCCCCCGTGACACCAAGACCGAATCGATTCGGCCGGGAAAGTGCGGCCGGATCAGGACGTTTTCGGTCGTCCCTTCGATCCGTCCGGCGGCATGCACCGACGTCTTCGTCACGACCGCTGGTGAGAGTTCGGGCAGCGACGCGGGGCGGGAATTTGATTGTTGGTGCTGATCGGCGATGATCAAGATCCCGGTCCCGAGCGCCGCGAATGCTCCAGCGAGAAACAGCTGTCTCATTTGAATCTCCCGTTTTCCATTTCGCAGATCCGATCGGCATACTCATAGATCCGCGGATCGTGCGTCACCACGACGGTCGAGCTAGCGTATTCTTTCGTCAATTCATTCAACAGTTCCATCACGGCCCTTCCCGACTTGCCATCCAGTGCCGCCGTCGGCTCGTCGGCCAAGATCAATTCGGGTTGCCCAATGACTGCGCGTGCCAATGCCACGCGCTGGCATTGGCCGGGGCTCATTGACGTCGGCAGAGCGTTCCGGTGATCCTCAAGCCCCATCCGGCACAGCAATTCGGCGGCGCGTTCACGGGCCTCGCGAAGCGGCATTCCGTCCATCGTCAGCGGAATCGAAACGTTGTCTTCGGCCGTCAATCCGTTGATCAGTTGGAAACGTTGAAACACAAATCCGATCCGTTGGCGGCGAACCAGGGTGCGTTCGACTTCCGTCAAACCGTCAACGCGGCGGTCTTTCAAAAGAAGCTGCCCGGAGTCCGATGTCAGCAACAGCCCCAAGATCGACAGCAGCGTCGTTTTACCGCTTCCCGACGGCCCGGCCAAAAACACGCACTCCCCCGGATCGACGTGAAAATCGATGCCGTCCAGGACCGGGCGTGACTGGCCACCGATCACGTACGATTTCGCAATCGCCCTGGCTTCCAACGCATGAGTTGTCAATACAGACTTCGTCGGCTCGGGCGCACTTCCGTGCCCATGCCGAAGGCCGACCGGGACATCGGTTGGCGTGTTGGCGGTCGTGCCGGTGTTGGTGATGGTCATGACTGCAATGCCGTATGGGGGTCGATACGTCGGACGCGCAGATAAGGCAAGCCGGCCGCGAACAAGCAGATCGCGAAAACCAAGACGCCACATCCGACATACAACATCAAAGGAATTTCGATCGTTGCCCGCGGTGTGCTGAGCAGCGTTTTCAGGGTGACGGTAATCACCACCCCGATCGCGATTCCGATCGATGCAACCAGGGCAGACTGAAACGCCAGGATGGACAGCAGTTCACGCTCGCTCAACCCGATCGCCCGCAGCGTTGCATACTCGTTGATTCGGTCGAGCACCATGGCATACAAAGGCTGCCCGACCAACCCGGCAATCAACTTGCCGCGATCATGGAAAAGAGTGCGATAGGCAAGGTTCCAACGCATCGCACAGGATTGGAGGGAGGAGCTGCGGTCTTAAGGGTTTCCCCGATAGTATCGACCGCCTAATCGTCAAACTTGAATCTTCCTGCGTTTACCGGAAATCTCCGCTCACATCCAGAACAATTCTCGCGTCGATCAGCACCCGCGGCCTTTTGGTCAGCTCGGGTTCTTGCCCCCCCTCTGACATCGTTCTGCCGCTTCGTCTTCAACCTCATGGCTGCCACTGCCCGGTTTCAGCTTTTCCACAAAAAACGCCCGCATCCGTCGACGCCCGTAGCTGCCCCCGTCGCTGTGCCCCATTCCAGGGATCATCAAGAACTCGAAATCCTTTTCCGCTTTGACCAACGCATCGACCAGCCGATAGGTGGACTCCGGCGGCACGTTACTGTCCAGTTCGCCCACGACCAGGAACAAATCCCCGCGCAACCGTTCGGCATGTTCCAAGTTGCTGTTGCCGGCATAGTGCTCACCCACCGGATAGCCCATCCATTGCTCGTTCCATGACGCCTTGTCCATGCGGTTGTCATGGCAGCCACAGGAAGCATAGGCGGCTTTGTAGAAGTCGCCGTGAAACAACAGCGCACCACAGGCGTTTTGGCCGCCCGCGGAGGTGCCGAAGATCCCGACGCGTGACAAGTCGATCGCCGGAAATTCTTTTTCAGCGGCCTTCATCCAGGCGATCCGATCGGGGAACCCGGCGTCCTTCAGATTGTGCCAGCACCTGTCGTGAAACTGCTTCGATCGGTTCGCCGTCCCCATGCCATCGATCTGCACCACCACGAATCCCAGATCCGTCAGCTCCTGGTAACGCGGCGAATGCGAATACCGTTTGGGGACATGAGAATCATGGGGCCCGGCGTAGATCGCTTCGATCACCGGGTAACGGTCTTTCAAGTTCGGGTCGAAGTCCGCTGGGAAATACAGATTCCCCCAAATCTCGGTTGTGCCGTCGCGGCCTGCGGCATGGAAAACTTTCGGCACCGACCAGTCTGACGGGTCTTTGCCGACCCGCTGGGCGCGAACCAGGACCGTGACCAGGCTTCCGTCGTCGGCGCGTCGCAACTCATGAACCGGCGGCGAGTCGACGCGACTGTGTGTTGCCACCACGAACCGCCCCTCGGGTGAGAATTGAACGGAGTGGTCGCCGTCGGACTGGGTGATCACCACCAACCCTTCGCCATCGAACCCGACGCGGACAAGATGCTGGTGGTACGGATCCTGGTCGTCGTAAAATTCCCCGACCATCAAATCCAACGTCCGGGCATCCTCGTCAATCCTTACGATCTCACGCACCAACCAATCCCCCGTCGTGATCGCCCGCATGCCACCGCTGACGTCATCGTCACTCGGGGAGGGTCGATCGCGTCGCGGGGCGGGCTCACCTTGGCCTGCGTCCTCGCGCTCGGCAACCTTGCGGACAGTGTTGTCGCCAATCCCATCCATCAAATCCACCAAATACAGGTGCCGATAGCCGCTCCGTTCGCTGGCATAGATCACCTCATCGGTGTTTTCCAAGTACGTAAACAATGGAACCTGCGGCCCGTGCATGGTCCATATGAATGTCTTTGAGGTTTCATCGATCACCGTCCGAACCGTCTGTTCAAACGGATCGATCACAAACAACCGAACGCGCTGATGTCCGCGATCCACTTTCTCGATCGCCAATTGATGTTCCCCGAACCAGCGGATTCGCGGTCGTCCAAAATCAATCTGCGGCACTTCGGTCTCCAAACGCTCGCCGGTTTCCGCATCGAACAGAAACAACTCGAACACGTCGTATTTGTCGCCCGGCAGCCGGTAGGGGCGGGCGCGGACTTTGGCTCGTCCACCGCCGGCGGGGGATGATTCGATCGTGGTGGTATCTGGCGGATCGTTGCGCTCGACTTTCCAAGCGGCAACCACCGCGTTATCGGGCGACCAGGACGGAGACACGATGTCGTGGCCATCGATGGAGCCGAAGTCCAGGTCGATCCAGCGAACCTGATCCGCACCGCTGACCCGCAGTCGCACACCGTTTGGCGAAGACTGCAACACAGACATTCCGTCGGGAGATGGAATGCGGCCCCGGTCCGACCGGCCACGGGGTGAGCGTGAGTCCCGAGAAGACAACGACTTGGGCGCTTCAAATTCCTTTTTGATCCGAGCGACAGTCGGCGGCGATTGGGCGATGGTGCTGCCGAAGAATTGGCCATCGGAGGCTTTCACCATCCAGGCGTGTCCGGCGAAGGTGTGCTGGGAATAGGATTGGCCAGGGGCCAAGTCGCTGTAGGGTCGTGGTCTGCCATCGGTGTCGATCCAGAATAGCTGCACCGTTTGGTCTGATTCATTGACGAACTCGACGCTTGTCTCCAACGCCGACGGCTGCGAGCGAGGCAGCGGACCACCACGAAGTACATCGTCGGGATCCAAATTGGAGCCGGGCTCGACCGTCGTGATCTCGCCGGTCGTGGCGTCGACCGATCGAATCGACACCGATCCATCGGCTGCCTGCTGGGTGAACGTGAACCGCGCGTCATCGATCCACTCGGGAACGATCCGCTGGTTGATCGTCCGGCTGCGCCCCGCCGAGTCACCCTCGGCAGCACGCAGGGATTGCAAATTCACCAGGCCGCACAAGCCCAGTCCAAACACGACAAACACAAAGGCTGAAACACGCAACGCAAAGACCCTCGACGACACCGAGAACGAATCGGACCAGACCGCAGTCTAGCTGCTGAATTCCGTTTCGAAATGGCCCTCGCTGAGACCGCCCTCACCCCCTGCCGACCTGTACGCCCTCCCGGTCTGGACATTTCGATACACTCCTTGAACACTAACCGACGCGACGATTCGTGTTTTTTCCTCTGAGGATTTCATCGATGGCTGATTGGCTCGAACCCGGTACAAAGGCTCCCGCATTCACACTCAAAGATGACCAAGGGAACAAGGTCAAACTGAGCGACCTCAAGGGTGGCCCCGTCGTGCTGTACTTTTACCCCCGTGACGACACGCCGGGCTGCACGAAAGAGGCCTGTGCGTTTCGAGACCGATATGACGAGATGAAGAAACTGGGCGCCCAACTGTTTGGCGTCAGCGCCGACTCCGCCGAAAGCCACACAAAATTTCGTGACAAGTATTCGCTTCCGTTTCCGTTGCTGGTCGACGAGAAGCACGTGATGTTGGAAAAATATGGGGCCTGGCGCGAAAAGAATCTGTATGGCAAGAAATCCATGGGGATTCAACGCAGCACCTACCTGATCGATGCCGACGGCAAAGTCGCGAAGGTCTGGAAGCGGGTCAAGGTCGAGGGTCACGACCAACAAGTGATCGACGCCTTGGCTGAACTTTAGGGCGTCCTGAATCGCCGTCCGTGCAGTGTTCGGGGAATTCGAGCGCCATGGGAGCGTTGTTGCCGGAGAGCCATGCGACCATTCCGGCCCGTCGTTTCCCGCCTCGAAGCACTGCCGAAACGTCCATTGCAACAGCGTCTGGGTTCATCCGGGCGGGCATCCGCCGGGATGACGTCCCCTGGCACCGAGATTCTCCGCGGGCTACGCTTCGGGTGAACGCTCAGGCGTCGCGAACCCCATTCTCTCCGCGCTGCATTTGCCTTAGCCATGGCTCATACGATCGTCATTTTTGGTGCCTCGGGCGACCTGACAAGTCGCAAATTGATTCCAGCGCTTTACAGCCTTTTTAAAAAGGACAAACTGGACAGCGTGATGCGGATCGTCGGCGTCTCACGGTCACGATTCGAGCACCAGCAATTCCGCGACTCCCTCCGCGAATCGACGGCGAAATTTGCCGGAAAACTCTTCGACGCGGAATCCTGGGACGAATTCAGTCAGCACGTCTTTTACCAACCGGGCGATATCAAAGAAGCTGCTGACTTCGATGCCTTGGGAAAATTCCTCGACGAAATCGAACAGGGCGAAAGCGCCGGACGCGTGTACTACCTCTCGACGATGCCCCAGCTGTACGAGGAAGCCATCAAGCAACTCGGCGCAGCCGGACTGGCCGATGATGATGCCGGTTTCCGAAGAGTGATCATCGAAAAACCGTTCGGAACGGATCTGGCGACCGCCCACGCACTGAATGATTCGATCCACAAGGTCTTTCGCGAAGACCAGATCTATCGGATCGACCACTACCTCGGCAAAGAAACCGTCCAAAATATCTTTGCCCTGCGATTCGCCAATTCGATCTTCGAACCGATTTGGAATCGCAACTATGTCGATCACGTCCAAATCACCGTCGCCGAAGAAGTCGTCATCGGCCGCCGTGCCGGCTACTACGACAGCGCCGGAATCATGCGAGATATGTTTCAAAACCATATCCTGCAATTGATGATGATCACCGCGATGGAACCGCCCGCCAAGTACGATGCGGCGCTGGTGCGTGACGAGAAAGTCAAGGTGCTGCACAGTGTGCGGAAGATGACCGGCGGCGCGTTCGCATCCGACACCGTCCGCGGACAATACGCCGGCTACCTGAAGGAAGAAGGCGTGCCCCCGGACAGCCAGACCGAAACCTACGCGGCGCTGAAACTGTATTGCGACAATTGGCGATGGAAGGGCGTTCCGTTCTACTTGAGAAGCGGTAAAGGCATGTCGTGCCGGACAACCCAGATCGTGATCCAGTTCCGCCACGTGCCCCACATTCTGTTCGGTCAAAAAACGCGTAGCCCTGTCGGCAATCGGCTGGTCATCCAAATCCAGCCCGCCGAAGGCATTCAGCTGCACTTCGAGTCCAAGGTGCCTGAAAGTGAGATGAAGACGCGAACGAGCACATTGGATTTTGATTTCAACCAAACATCCAAAGGTGACATGCCGGACGCCTACCAACGGCTGCTTCTGGATGCCATCCTTGGCGATGCGAGTTTGTTTGCTCGGAGTGATGAAGTTGAATTGGCCTGGGGCATCATCGACCCGATTCTGGCCGCCTGGCGCAGCCCCGCCGCGCCGGAGCTGTTCCAATACGAGCCCGGACTGTGGGGGCCGCCCGAAGCCAACGAGTGGATGGCCGATCAACACCATCGCGAATGGTTCGACGTTTGCCCGGTGCTGACCCACCCGTGACCCCGGTGGGGCAGGCAGCCTGCCGAACACGCGACACCGCCGCTACTGGCAGATTCCGCCACAACACCGCGGCGCCCCGCACGATTCGCCGCCCGAGGCCATCGGCAACGAACTGCTCGTGCCCTTCATATTCGGAGCCGCCGGGGCGCTCATCAATCGCGTCAACTTTTCGCTGCCGCACTCCGGGCACGAAACCTGCTCTTCCGCCGATCGGACGAGCAGCTCGACGGACTTGTCACATTTGGAACATTCGTATTCATACAGTGGCATGATCAACCTCGATTAACACGTAAATTTTATCCCAGCACGCGGCGTCAGCCCGTGGCGCGTGAATTTTATCCCAGCACGCGGCGTCAGCCAGTGGCGCGTGACGGCATCGTTAACACACCGCCCGCCCACGCTTCCCGCCGGCATCTCTGACGGCCAGGCCTCTCATTGGATATGATGGCTCGCTCACGTTTCTATTGTTGGTCGGCCATGACTCTTTGGCAACCGGAACCGGATCGGGGGAAAAATGAAACGAGACGACGTCCGACGCGTCGATCAGATCGCGATCGAAGAATACGGAATGCTGGGATTGGTCCTGATGGAAAATGCCGGGCGTGGCGCGGCCGAGCGAATTGCCGCGTGGTGCCACCAATCGCCCGACAGTGCCAGCCCGGTTTGCATCCTCTGCGGCTCGGGCAACAACGGGGGCGACGGCTACGTCATTGCCCGTCACTTGGAATTGCTCGGGTTTTCCGTCCACATCCTGTCGCTGGTCCCGCTCGATCGATTGACCGGCGACGCGAGTGCCAACGCATCGATCGCGGTCCGGGCAGGACTGACCATCCGGATCGCCAAGTCCGACGACGACCTGGATCGGTGGATCGCGGACGATGAAACCGTCGTGGACTGCCTGCTCGGCACGGGCGCGACGGGGGCGCCGAGAGGCCTGTATGGCGACGCGGTGAAACTGGCCAACAAGCGGCGTGGGCTGAGAGTTGCGATCGACCTGCCCACCGGACTGGACTGTGACACCGGCACCCCCGCCGAAGTGACGTTTCGTGCCGACCTGACCGTCACCTTTGTCGCCGAAAAAGAAGGGTTCTCAAGACCCGAAGCCAAACCCTGGCTGGGAACCGTGCAAGTCGTCGGCATCGGAGTCCCCCAAGCCTTGCTCAACGACTTCAAAGTGGCGTAAGCTTCCAGCTTGCGAAAAGTGGCGTAAGCTTCCAGCTTGCGATCATCACAGTCCCAACATTTTAGATTCGTCGAGGTTTTATCGTGCCCGAAGTCATCGAAGCAACGCCGTTGAACCCCCCTGATTCGGACGCGCTGCGTTTTCTCCCCGAAGGCCCGTATCAGATCGCGTCTGGGACGTTTTCCTGGGTGGGCATTCAACACGGCGCCGATGCGACCCACGGCAGCCTGAATCGCTATGACTTCGACAGCGGGAACAACGTTTCACAAGATCTACCCGGCAGGCCGGGGTTTGCGTTCCCCTGCCAAAGTGCGAATCGATTTGTCATCGGGTGCGAACGCTCGCTAGGTTTCTTTGACATTGAGACCGAACAGTGGGAACCGTTTTGCGAAAACATCGATCATGACGTAACCAATACGATCATCAACGACGGATTGGCCTATGAAGACAACCTGATTTTCGGAACCAAGGACCTGGAATTTTCCACCAAGAAGGCGGGGCTTTATCTGTACCGGGGACGCGACCAACAATTGATCCGGCTACGCGACGACCAGATCTGCAGCAACGGCAAAGCGTTGGTTCACGACGGGGGACAACTCGCGTTGCTCGACATCGATTCGCCCACGCGTCAAGTTGTTCGCTACGGCGTGGACCTTGATAAGGGAACCTTGACCGAACCCGACGTCGTGCTCGACCTGACTTCGGACCCGGCGGTTCCCGATGGAGCGATCCTGACGCCTGACGGCAGCGGGCTGATCATCGCGATGTTCTTGCCGCAATCGGCCGCCTTCGGAGAAACCAGACTCTACGATTTGGCCAGCGGGGAGTGCCGAAGGGTCTGGCGCACCCCGCTTTCGCCACAAAACACTTGCCCGGCCCTCGTCGAATACGCCGGAACACTCAAGTTGGTGATCACGACGGCCGTCGAAAACATGTCCGCCGACGACCAGGCGGTCTGCACCAACGCGGGCAGGCTATTCGTTGCCGACAGCGGGCTCGACGTTGGGGACTGGAACCCTCCGCTGTACCAAGCGTGATCGCGGCGCGTGGTCGGCACTTCCCACATGAACCGAAGCCGTCTGGTCGCCGGTCGCAATGGGCAGCGTGAATTCAAACCACGCGCCGTCGGCACCATCGACCGTGTACAGCCTCCCCTGATGCGACTCGATGATCGAGCGACTGATCGCCAACCCCATCCCCATGCCCTGCGCCTTGGTGGTCACAAAGGTCTGGAAAATCTCGTCGCCTTGACCCTTCGCGATGCCGGGACCTGAATCGATCACCGACACCTTGAGCATCTCCTCGTCAGCAGCAACCACGATCTTCAACGTCCGCTCGACGACCGCGGGGTGATCCATCGCATCAACGGCGTTGCGAATCAAGTTGACCAAGACCTGGTCGACTTGAACCCGATCGGCGTACGCCCTGGGCAGATCGGCGGGGATGTCGACGACAATTTCTTTGACGACCGTTCGCGTTCGATACTCGCACAGGTCCAACGATTCAGTGACCGCGGACTCGATGTCAAATGCGGTCAGATTGCTACCGGGTCGACCGAATCGACGTAGACTGTTGACGATCCTGTTGATTCGCTCGGTTTGCTCTTTGATACGCTCGATCCATTGGCGGATGTCTTCTTTGCGCTCCACATTTCCGATCGCTCCCAGCTCACGATCCAACACCAACAAGGACGCCGACGAGAAGTTTGCGATCGTCGCCAAAGGCTGATTGATCTCGTGCGAAATCCCGGCAACCATTTCCCCGAGTGCCGAAACGCGTGCCAAGTGCGCGAGCTCCAACTCCTTTTCGCTCAGCCGATTCTGGGCGTCTCGCAGATCGGTGATGTCGTTCCCGACCACTTGATAGCCAAGAGGATTCCCGACCTGGTCGACCAATACACGACAATGCCACTGCTCCCAACGCAGCTGACCGTCGGCATCGTCGTATGACACGACCGACCTTCCCTCCTGCCGGCCCTCTTCCACATTCGCAACCACTTGCCGCAAACGACTGACCACATTCGCCGGCAACACTGCGCTGACCGTCTGGCCGGCGATGCGATTGGCACGCAAGAATGCGGTGTTCACAAACGTCACGTTCTGATCGGCATCAAAGCGAACGATGTATTCGCTTTGGTCTTCCACGATCGATCGGTACTGCACCTCGCTGGCGTGCAACCGCTGATTGGCCTCACGCAACTCTCTCGTTCGACGGGCGACGCGACTTTCCAAGCTTTGATTGGCTCGCTGCAGATCCTGCTCCGCCGACAACAACCGCTCATTGCTCGTCCGCAGCGACGATTCCCGGCGAAAAACGCGGCCGGTTTGAATCATCGCCAGACAAAACAGCACCAGCATCAGCAGCATCAACCCTTGGAACCAACTGCGTTGCCATAACGCCGGAAAAATCTCAATGGTGATCTCAGCAGGCGTCGTGTCGATGTTGAAATCGGCGTCACGGGCCCGCACGCGGAAACGATGGAGCCCGCCCTCCAACCCCGGCAACTCGACTCGGACCGCGGCTGAAAACTCGCTCCATGGCTGATCGTCAACACTCCACGAGAACGTCAACTGGTCGCGAGGCGTTGCTTCCATGTAGTCCACGCCGCTCCACGCCAACGAAACCGCTTCACCAAAGGTGGCCTGAGATGCCGATCGCTCGATCAGGGTGTCAGGTGATCGGTCATCCGGACGATAACGAAACGTCTTGAATTTATCTTGCAGCGACCCCATGTCCTGGACGGGAATCCCCTTGGCAAGATCGCGGGTCACGAAAGCCACGCCCGACGCGTTGAACCACAACTCTCCAGATCGACCTTCATAAAGCCCTCCATAGTCTGTCTCGAAGGCCAAGTCGGCCGGCAGCGACGCCGGAGCCCAGGCCTGACCATCAAATCGATCAAAACCCGCTGGCGTACCGACCAAGACACTCGAGTCTGACATCGGTAATACACTCTTGATGCGATTGTTGGAGACCCGATCCGATTCCCCATAGACCGTCGATTGGAACCCTGGGCTATCAGCTGGGCCATCGGCCGGATCATCGGCCGGGCAACCGCCCAACCGCACAACGCCCTTTGACCGCGTGCCGATCCACAGATCCCCGTCTTGGTCGTTGGCCAACGCGTCTGTGAACCCCCTGGCGACCAAAGGAAGATTGGCGGAGGCACCGAACTGGTCCTCCGGCGTGACCTGCACCAGCGACGGCCCGGCAAACCAGACCGAGCCGTCTTGTGTTTGGGCGATACCGTAAACGAAATCAAGTCGATTGGTGGGTCGAAAATGCTTCCACACTTCGCCGTCAAACCGCAACACACCGCCGTGGTCATCTTCCTGGACCAACTGATTAACGGCCGCCCCGAACCAGAGCCGCTGATCCCGATCTTCGAACACCGCACGCCGATCCACCGCCCACGAAAGTTCAGGATGCAGCCTGCGTTCCCAACGGTCGCCCAGACGCCGCGCCGTGGCGGCAACCCCGTCATGGCTGCCGGCCGCCCAAACGTCACCTGCGGTTGTCACGATCACCCTCAGCGGTTGCGACATCAACCCGTCGTCTGCGTCGTATTGCTGCCAACGGTCCCCCTGGTGATGCACCACAGACAAGCGATCGGTGAGGAACCACTCATCGCCGTCTTCACCGGTGGCTTGATAAACCAGACCACGATACGTCGTCCACCGTTGCCCTTGCGGTTCCAGACGCAGCGCGATGGCGCCCTTCCCCGCGATCCATATCGCACCGTCGGATGTTTTCTTGACCATGATGTCGTTGCCGAAAATGCCGTGGTCTCGCAAGCCGTGGTCGACCACCCGACCGCTCGCTGAGACCGACAACACTGCACCGTTGGTCCCCACCAACAACGTGCCGTCATCACACGTCTCGATCGACGAACCGATCCCGCGGGGCAGATCAATCACCGTCCAGCGATCGCCGTCGTAACGGAGCAAACATTCCGTCGCGGTGTTTCGTCCCACCCCGGCAATGCCACGACTTGTCACAACGATGCTGGGCATCGCGATGACAGGAAGACCGTGCTCTCGCGTGTGATGAGTCCATTTCTCCGTGCCGTCTTGATCGCGCTGCAGAGAAAGAATCCTGCCTAAACGCGTCGCAAACCAAACCGTTCCGCGACCATCGTCCTCAATCTGAATCGGGCGGAACCTCTGATACCGCCCCTCAATCGATTCACACACCAATTCCAAATCCAGTACTTCATCAGCATTTTTAGGCAGCACGCTCAATTGAATCCGCGTTCCGGGTTCGTCCTCGAGCTCCCGCTGAAAAACCGTGCGGCGGGGCTCGCCATCAATCGCCACGATACGGTCGCCCACCCGAACGCCCTGCTTGGCCGCGGGACCGTTTTCGGCAACCGCAATGACGGTGTTCTTATCCAGGCCTTGGCCGTACAGACACACGCCCACCCCCGCGTTCCATTGGACCGCGTCGGCCGCCGACACCGCTTCGATTTCGATCTCAGCGGAAATCGGATCGTCCAGCAGCGAACTCGCGATCTCCGTCGTGGTCAACAGCTGGATCGCTCGCCACGGATCGCCCTGTCCACCAGAGGACGCAGCTTGCAACCGCAACGCCCCCTTATCAGTGCAGACCCAGAGAACCCCGTCGGCTCCGGCGGCAAGGTCTT
Source organism: Phycisphaera sp. RhM (assembly GCA_033042175.1). GTDB lineage: Bacteria > Planctomycetota > Planctomycetia > Pirellulales > Pirellulaceae > Stieleria. The sequence goes on along the minus strand of WCIL01000073.1, from coordinate 1,804 downwards.
CGATGACCCAACGTCCCCGATCGGTCAGGGGAAAGAGCTGCCGAAACCGCCCCTGCTCGAGCACATGAATCGAGGACCCCGTGGCGGCATAAAACCGATCGCCGACCTGAGCAAACGCGATCGCTGCTCCCGGCAGGCCGCTGGATGCCCCATACTCATCCCAGCGAAGCCCGTCGTAACGAACCGCCCCGTCGGCCACACCGAACCAGATCGCACCGCGAGTCTCTTCGCCGAGACACCTGAGCTCTGTGCCCTTGAGCTGAGGGAAAGCCCGAATCCGCCACAGTTCCCAGAATGGATCCGGGGAATCCGGCCGATAAGACTCCGCTTGTTGCGCTGCGCCGGTGCCGGCGACAAACAACGCAGCCAGCAGGTACACTATGCGGTAGGAAAGAAAGTCCACTATCCGGCGTCCACGTCAACAATAAAGATTCGACTGTTCAGCTCACAATCGAAGCTGACACAGAACGGAATCCACCCCGCCAAATCTGCAATGCCCGTCAATAAACAAGCCCATGTCGTTATTGTCGAGGATGACCCGGACGTCCGGGATTCACTCTGCGCGATTATAACCGCGTTGGGCCACCAATGTGTCGCCTTCGAATCGGCCGAAAAAACGCTTTCCTATCAAGAGCTTGCAGACTGCGATTGCCTGTTGGTGGACTTCAACCTGCCTGGCATGAGCGGGACCGACTTCCTTCAAGAAGTCCAGCAAGACGGCGACGCCCCCCCGGCGTGTCTGTACACCGGCCGCGTCGACCCACGCATTCACGATGCAGCCGCCGGGCTCAAAAACACGCTGGTCCTGGAAAAAGGCAACGACTCCAACTCGATCGCCAACTACCTACAGCGGCTACTGGACCAATCCCACTAAACCGTCCCGTTCGCCCAGCGTTCAATCGCCAGCCCAGCGGCACGTCCGACCTTACCAACACGCCCACACTGAAACAGACAGGACACCTCCGTCACCCAGGCTCTATCGGTCCCATCTCCCACCCGCCGCCTGTCCCCAATTACCTGGGGTCTGCCCCCAATCACCCAGGGTCTGTCCCCAATCACCTGGGGCCTGTCCCCAATCACCCGGGGTCTGTCCCCAATCACCCAGGGTCTGTCCCCAATCACCCAGGGTCTGTCCCCAATCACCCAGGGTCTGTCCCCAATCACCCGGGGTCTGTCCCCAATCACCCGGGGTCTGTCCCCAATCACCCGGGGTCTGTCCCCGATCACCCGGGGTCTGTCCCCGATCACCCGGGGTCTGTCCCCGATCACCCCGGGGTCTGTCCCCATTCGCCCGGGGTCTGTCCCCGATCACCCGGGGTCTGTCCCCGATCACCCGGGGTCTGTCCCCGATCACCCGGGGTCTGTCCCCGATCACCCGGGGTCTGTCCCCGATCACCCGGGGTCTGTCCCCATTCGCCCGGGGACTGTCCTCAGGGAGGCATTGAAAACAGGAGCAATGGGACAGATAGGACACATGCGTCACCTAGGTCCGCTTGTTCCCATTTCCCCAAGTCCGCCGCCGCGTGACAATTGCTAACCGCTAACCGCTAACCGCTCCCCCGAAGCGCGCACGAAAAAACCCGCGTTGGCTGGCGACAGTCCAACGCGGGTCTTCGTGATTTTTTGGTGGTGAAATGGAAGCAAGCTTCCCTGTTGAGTTCGTTCGCGAGATCACTCCCACGGATTCAGAAGCCTCGTCACCGAGACTCCCATATTTCTAAGAATCCTTAGAAAGGAGGTGATCCAGCCGCAGGTTCCCCTACGGCTACCTTGTTACGACTTAGTCCCAATCGTCGAGCTGACC
>WCIL01000072.1:0-22982 GCA_033042175.1 Phycisphaera sp. RhM | reverse complement strand
TGCCGACCGGCGCCACGAACCCGGCGATGCACCCCAGCACACTCATTGTTGCGATACACAAACTTCCACCCCGATTCGGTCATCACGCTCACGCCATCTCAATCGTAGAGGCCCGTGTGCGAGGTGAACCCTGCCGTTCACGCTGCTAACCGACGCCTGGCAGCAACGGCACATCGATTCGTGTCATTCGAGTGATTCGTGGACAAATCTCTTCTGCGCTGTTCGCATCCTTGTCCAACGCCTGACATCCCGGCTGCGACTGGTGCGCTCGAATTGCGCCCAGCGGATTTCGTCAGACCTCTGTTTCCAGAAATTCGCTCCTGACTTCACGGTTCGATAGGTGCGTGGTCGACTCGGCCGAAGAAGACAAACCGACGCCTGTCAAATGCAACGCTGACAACCGACGCCTGACGTGCCGACTGCTGGTTGGAATACTGAATTTCCCTTGGCGATTCCGATCGAGTACATTGGCAACCAGCGACGATGGCACGTGCTGTCGTCGTGGCCGATCCGCGTGAACCTAGTGGTGCACCGCAGTCGGCGAGTCGAGGTTGTTTTTGAGTTCAGGTCAATCGCGCCGACGCGGTGACCACCGCCGTTCGCCGATGATACAAAGCTCGAATGGATACCGTGTACATCGAAACGACCGTCGTTGGTAGCATCGCTGGTCGGATGCACCCAAATCCGCTGATCGCAGCGCGGCAGACAACATCGCGTGTTTGGTGGTCGGACGCACGAACCAAATATCGGCTATTCGTGTCTCAACTCGTGATTGACGAATGTCCCGCCGGCGATCCCGATGCCGCAACAGAACGTGTTGATGAGTTGACTGCGATTCCTCGCCTTCAAATCACGGACGCTGCAAGCAAGTTGGCGGATGCGTTGATGGATGGGAAAGCGATCCCCAAATCAGAACCGCGTGACGCGCTCCACATTGGAATTGCTGCCGTACACGGGATAGAATACTTGGTGACCTGGAACTTCAAGCACATTGCAAACGCGACGCTTCGCTACCGCATCAATAGTGTTTGTCGTGATTCTGGGCATGAGCCTCCTGTAATTTGCACTCCTGAAGAAATAGCGGGGATGAGCGATGACACCCTTGACGCCGACTGAAGACATACGTGCTGCTCGGCATAGACTCGCCGCAAAGTTTGACAACGATCTTGATCGCATTGTTGCTGATCTCCGCCGCCAAGAAACTGAATCAAACGCCGAGTTCGTAACACTCGCCAGCCGTCAACCAAAACGCACGGCGAACCATGCCGTGCACCGGAGCGGCGGAGGTGACGTTTCTGAAAATGGAGAGTCCACTCCCGCCGCCCGCTGATGTCCGCCGTTCGCCCATAGAACCAGATGCCCACCGAGCCGTAGTGAAGGACGTAAAGGTTCGCGACTATCTTCTCAATTTGTCGCATCCTGACGGTGGTTCAAAGGTGATCTGGTTCCACTCGCTCGGTTACCACCGCGACAAATGGCAGGATCTGGTCGACGATTTACTCGCCATCGCCCAAAACTGCACGACCTTTGATACCGAAATCACTCGCTTTGGCGTAAAATACAAAGCGTTGGGTACTGTCGGGCTTTCCGAACACCGTCCCGGTGTGGTTCTGACGGTCTGGATCGTCGAAGACGATGATCCCCCACGGCTGGTAACTGCGTATCCGGAATGACTGCCATGATTGTTGAACATTCGCTCGTTGTCCTTGACGCCGAACCGCCCCACGAAAAACTCACTCGGGGTGATGTGGGTACCGTCGTACACGTCTACAAGGGCGGCAAGGGATACGAGGTGGAATTCGTCGATGGTGGTGGCCAAACAATTGCGTTGGTCACCGTTGGTTCCGGCGATGTACGGCCCATCGCGGCTGGTGAGGTACTCCACACCCGCAAGACTGCGTAGGGGCGAACTACGGGTTGCAACGGAGACCGTGAGTTGACGTTTTTAAGTGGTGAGTCGTTCGCGCGGCCCCGCTGAACCCTACCGTTGGATCTAATTCATTGCTTACCGCTTCGACCGTTGACGTGTGGTCAGGGCGGGGCGGCATTGCGTGGGACTTCAGGCCGGAAGGCTGGCGCCAGCTTCTTGAATCCTCTGGCCGTAGGTCGTCAGCGTTTTAATACGGTCGCCGTCTTGATCTCTTGTGGCCCATCGTGTGATCCGCAGGCGCATGACTCCCCCGTCACTTGCGTGGCGCGGTCGAAGGTGTTTTTTTTTTTGATTCAAAGACGAATCCGACCGAACGCACGACGCGCGGTTCCTCTGGAGTCGAGCGGCTTTGGATGTTGGAAGTGCAGCCATGAGATCAAACCGCCGATGCCAGCACATCGCTGATGAACTGCGTGCAAGAGACTTTGGAAGCGGACGGTTCGGAGAAGGGGGCGAGCGTCGTGACCGCGGGGGCTGGAGTTCGCTGCGACCCCGTCCGGGGTCGTGGAGTAAATTTGGGGGCGTGTCCCGGAGGTAGCGCTGCGCTGACCTCCGGCTACTCGCTGTGATCCCTCCGGGATGAGGACATCGCTTCGACGCGAGGGATGGATGTCGTCTCGATCGGTCGATGAAGAGTCGTTTCTGGGACGCCGCGATGGGCGAGGTTTTTTCGCACTTGGTACGATTGGTGCCTGAAAAGTGAAGGAGAAAGTGCAAAGGAGGTTACGCTCGAATCGGACTCGGCCGTCGCAACACAACTCGATTTCGCCCGGGACTAAAACGCTGGCACGCATAGCCGGGATCCGTTCTAATCGAGTCCCATCACCGGCCCACGTGGGGCCCGACAAAGTTCTGGCGCCGATCTATCTTCGTTCTTCCGTATGCGCTGATCGATCGCAATTCGTTATTGAGAATGAGCTTGATTCTTCATATGCGTACTAGAGGAGAAACGGAATTTGACGTTCGAGACGGACTTGTCGTGTGCTTTGATCCAATGTTTGCATTCGCTGCAACTGATGTTGAGCCATTTCTTCAAATCCCAACGAATGTTCCGTTCTTCGATAACTTCGGCGGCGACGGATCATTCAACGTTTATCGCTCGCCAGAGTGTGTGGTCATCGACACTGCGCCTCGCCAATTTCGGGCCAAAACGCGTCCTGAGTTCGAGAAGCTCGATGGTCGCGTTGGAGTCGACTCAGGCACAATTGCGTTTGCAAACGCAAGCGATGTCCCAGCACTACCGGATGGACTGAGTGTCAGCTTTCATTTGGCTCCCGGAACTTATCGGGCGTGGTCCGAACACAATGAAAACAGTTTCGCTGATCGGAGAACCATACTGGCCGTAGGTCCAACGGTTCAACTCTTTCTAGCGGGTGCCGACGCCACGAATATAAATGAAATTGAAACGCAGGTTGCGAAGGCGATCCGCATGAAAGGTGAACAACGCATCAAGCTAGTCTCGGAGCTTCAGCAACGCATCGTCGATCTGCACATGCAGGGTTGCAGAGATCAGCGTTTGAAGATGCTGGCTGATGCTGTTAAGTTGACGCTTCCACGTCGGCCACGAACAAAGAGCAAATAACCATCGGTTTCGACGGAGCGGCGGTGGCATCTGTTTTGAAGTGGGAGAGTCTTTAACCGCCGCCCGCTGAACTGTAAAACTGCTGACTCTAACGTTTTCTATGTACCAAATTTTACCGGATAGGCGACGTCCTTCAGGCCCGGAGGGCCGGCAGAGTGGATGCCGGTGGCGTGAGCCACCGGAGATGATTTCAAGGAGTCTCTGAGGCCCAACGGGTCGACACAATTCCCCAGCTTTTGGCAATACCCGCGGTTCATGAGACCGATTGTGTCGGCCTTCCAGGCCTGCGGCGAAGGTGCATCGGAGTCCGCCCCTGACGGGCCCGGCAAGCACTCTGTCAGCCCGCTGGACTTGCGCGTCCTTGAGGGTAGTGACGTCGCTCGGTCGTTGACCCATGCGATGGGTTTGCTGGAAATCGCTGCGACCCCGTCTGGGGTTGTGGAGTGGAGTGGGGGCGTGGCCCGCAGGTGGCGCTGCGCTGACCTCCGGCTACTCGCTGTAATCCCGTCGGGATAAGAGCATCGCTTTGGTGTGGAGGATTGGCATCGTGTGGATTGGGCGGCGCAAATGGCGTGGCGGGGCGGGCGAACCGTTTTGTTCAATCCTGCTGCCGCGTTGTCCGCTGCAGCGTGTTGCTAGCGTTGGAGGGAGATCGAGAACGGTGCTCGCCAGCTCGGTGACAGGCTGGCGTCGTCGATGTTGACCCCCGCTTCGCTTGCCCCGAGGTGATTGAAAAATGGGTGGTCTGGCATCGAGTTGAGCGCGTCGGCGCGGATGAATCGAATGCTGCCGTCTTCGTACAGCACGTTGATGCCCTGGCCGCTGTGGCTGAACCGCATCTTCGCCGGCTGGTCCGCCGTCATGGCGTGTTCCAATGGAGCGTCGGCCATCACGGCGAACGACGATCGGGCCTCGAAACGCGGCGACGAAAACCCTTGATCGCCGATCACACCGAGGGTGTAGGCGTAGTGGCCACCGGCAAATTGTTGGACTCGTTTCAGGTCATCGGGCGACAGTTTGTGAAGCGATTCCACCGATGGCAATGCCGAAAGCGAAACCAGTGGGGAGGGTTCCTGCGGACCGGAACCGCCGGCATCGCTGAGCACCGGTAGGTCAGCCGAGGGGCACCAACGTTGATCGACGTCGTCGAGCAATCCCGCATCGGCCAGTCGAATGGCAAACATTCCGGCAAAGGCTTCCGGTCCCGACTCGGCGACTTCGGGCAGTCGCCCGTGTTCACTGCGATAAACATATTGCATCAGCGCGGTCCAATTGCGGCGCAGACGGTCTTCGCAGGCCACTTTCCGGGCCTCGAACCTGCCTGCGGCAATCGTCGGCAAAAGCAGCGCCAGCAACGTGGCGACCGACAGCAGGCCGCCGATCGAATCCATCACGTTCCAACGGTTGCCGCCCGCTCCGGCTTCTCCCGATAGATCCACGTCGGTCAACGTCACCGGAGGATCCGTCGGCAGCTCGTCCATCGGCGGGATGCCGTCGGGGATCGCGGCCAGGGTTCGAGCCAGCAGGTCGTCACTGGGGCCTTCTACCGCTTCAAAACTTTCTTCCAGCGGTTTCAGGCTCCGCTCGATTTCTGCGAGCTGTTCCCGACCCTCGGGATGGTCGCGTAGCCAGTCGGAAACGCGTTGCATTTCGTCTGGCTCAAGAGCTCCGAGAAGGTATCCAAGCAGATCTTCGTGCATCGGCAGGAAATGCGGCGGGCGAATGAAAGTCTGACTCTGCTGCGGTCGCAGCGATGGGCGAGTGTTGTTCAATCCTACGCACAGTCGACTCAACCGGTTCAGCGAGACTCAGGCCGGTTCGCCAGGCCAAGCCGGTTGGCGCGCGTCCCAGCGGCGCCGGTGCTCGTTGATTCTACTCAATCGTCCGAGGGGGCGTGGGAGTCTTCCCACATCACGCCCAATCGCTGGACGGCGGCGTGCAGGCGGCTTTTGACCGTGCCCACTGGAATTCCCAGGATTTCCGCCGCCTCGCGGTATTTCAATCCTTGGTAATAGACCAACTGAATCACCTGCTGCATGGGCTGGCCGAGCGATGAAATCGATTCTTTCATCCAGTCGCCGTTTTCTTGCGAGGCTGCCGCGGCCAGGGGGTCGGGCGTTCCACCGACGAGTTTTTCGGCCCAGCTGGCGTTGCGTTGTTCGGAGTCGTTCGGGGTGCGATCCAGGCTGACCATCCGGTGCCGCTTGTTGCGGCGCTGGACATCGATCGCTTGGTTGGTCGCGATCGCGTACAACCAAGGGCGGAAACGGCGCGAGCTGTCAAACTGTTGGCACTTCAGGTGGACCTGCAAAAAGGTGCCCTGAAACGCGTCTTCGGCCATCTCGGTGCTGCCGATGTAGCGGCGCAGGTAGCTGTAGATTTCACGCTGATAGCGACCCATCAACTGATTGAACAGCGTTCGATCGCCGCTGTTCCGATAGGCGGCCAGCAACGCCTCGTCGCTCAATTCATCGCTTTCGGTGGCCGAAGCGGAATGGACAGAAGCGGTGGTGGAAGACATGGGCCGAGGTTCCGATGAGCGGACAAGTGTTTTAAGGGAAACAAGCGGTCCACAGCACGCGTCAAGAGAGCGTTCAAACCGCCGCTGTGCACCGGGAATCTTTGTGCACCGTAAAGACCATTATCCCGCCAATTGCCCCATTCGTCAAAGCGCTTTTTGGTTGAATTGTCGGCCGGCGGTGTCCAAACGACTAGTTGCAGGCTGATTTCACCGATAAAACGCCTGGAGCGAGGCGGAGGGTCGCATCCAAACGTTTTCTCATGGATTTCCATTGAACGCATCAAATCAAACGGCTCCACACGCCCATCGCTACCAGTGGATGACGCCCGGTGATGTGAACGCATTCTTTGGGCTGATGTTGGATAATCTGACCGGATTGTTTCTGGTCGTCATCCTGCTGAGCGGGTTCGGGTTCCCCACCGAGTTCGCGATTTCGGCCTTGGTGCCCGGCACCGCCCTGGGGGTTCTGGTCGGCGATTTGGCGTTCGTGTATTTCGCGTTTCGGTTGGCGCGGAAGAACAATTCCAGCGACGTGACGGCCATGCCGCTCGGGCTGGATACGCCCAGCGTGTTCGGCGTCTGCCTGCTGATCCTGGGGCCATCGTTTCGCCAAGGGGTCGATTCGCTGGGGCTGTCGGAGATCGATGCCGCGTATCGCACTTGGCATATCGGAATCTGGTGCATCGTCATGAGTGGCGTTTTGAAACTCGTGCTGGCGCCGGCGTCCAACTGGGTGCGGCGCGTCGTTCCCCGCGCCGGTTTGCTGGGGTCATTGGCGGCGATCGCATTGGCATTGATCAGTTTTTTGCCCTTGTCGGAAATTCTCGGTCGTCCGCTGCCGGGACTGGTCGCCTTGGCGATTGTGTTGACGACGTTGATCGCTCGGATTCCGCTGCCCGGCCGGGTTCCCGGCACGCTCGGGGCCTTGGTGGTCGCTGGGCTGATTTATTATCTGATGTGTGGGTTGGGAGTGGACGGCTATCATTTTCCCAGCTTGAGCACGATCGAGTGGTTTCCGACGCGGTGGATGGAATGCTGGGACGGCAGTTGGATTTCCGCGTGGCCCGATGCGGTACCGTATCTTCCCATCGCCTTGCCCTTTGCGATTGCCACGGTGGTCGGGGGAATCGATTGCACCGAGAGTGCCGCGGCGGCGGGCGATTCTTATCACACTCCGACGGTGATCGGGGTGGAAGCGGTCGCGACGCTGCTGGCCGGGCTGTCCGGAGGCGTGATTCAGACGACGCCCTACATCGGCCACCCCGCTTACAAAGCGATGGGAGGCCGGGCGGGATACACGCTGGGGACCGCGTTGGTGATCGGGTCGGCAGGACTGATCGGGTACTTCACGTTCCTCAACGACATCATCCCCAAACCGGCGGTGTTGCCGATTTTGGTCTTCATCGGCTTGGAAATCACCGCACAAAGTTTTTCGGCGACGCCCAAGCGGCACTACGCGGCGGTGGCGATCGCGTGTTTGCCGGCGCTGGCCGCGTTGGTCTTGAATTTCAGCGGCCAGATTTTGGGCGACCAGGCCTTGCGTGAGGCGGGCATTTCGGTGTCCGATCTCAGTCCCGTGTTTCAAGAAAGTTTTGCGACCATTTCGATGCTGGGCAGCGGATTTATTTTGACCAGTTTGTTGTGGGCCTGGGGATTGGCCGCGTCGATCGATCGCAATTTGCGGACGGCGGGAATCGTGTTTCTGGTCTGCGCCGTGTTCACGCTGTTCGGCCTGATGCATTCACCGCTGGACGGCAATCGACTGTTTCTGCCGCTGGGGCCGGAGCACTGGGAAGCGATCGTGCTGGGGCCGGAACGTCGGTCCAAGGTGTTCGAGTTTGCCGCGGGCTACGCGGTCGTCGGCGTGCTGCTATTGGCCTGGCGACGTTGGTTGCCCGCCGGTCAGGCTGATCGGGCTCCGCTGGAATCAGAACCTGAACAAGAATTGGACACCGATGCCTCGTCGTGAAAGAACATCCGAAACGAACTCGCCGTCTGAGATCCGACGCAGGATGGCGTTGGCGATGGCGATCATCATGTTGAGCGCGTCGCTGTTGGCGTGGTGGTTTGGATCCGGCAGCAGCGGGGAGTTCATGGCGGCCGCATGCGGGCGGATCGGGTTGGTGCTGGGCGCGCTGTGGTTGGCCTGGCCTTCGCTGAAGCGACCGGCCAAATGGTTGCCGGCAAGTGCACCGGTGATCGGTGTGATCGCGCTGGTGGTGCTTGCCGCCCAGCCCAAGTTGATCATTCCGGCGATCCCGATCGTCGGAGGATTGATCACGGTTTCGGCGTTGGCCAGAGCGTTTCGCCGCAAGTAGTCAGTCTTGCCCAAGGCCGTCGCTCGGTCGGAGCGACGTCTTATACCGGTTCGCCGCCTTCGATCAGTGCCAAGTCGGCTCCGTCGAGGAAGCTGGCCAAGGATCGAGCGCGATACGGTTGTTGCAGTTTGCGAACCGCCTTGCTTTCGATTTGGCGGACGCGTTCGCGGGTGACTTGAAAGATCCGTCCGACTTCTTCCAGCGTGTAGGTGTAGCCGTCGGCTAGGCCGTAACGCAGTCGCAAGATTTCTCGTTCGCGGTAGTTCAGCGTTTCCATGGCCAGATCGATCTGAGCCTTCAAGGCTTGACGGTTGGTTTCCAGCAACGGATCGTCGTCGCGGTGATCTTGCAAGAACTCGCCGAAGACGCTGTCCTCGTGGTCGCCGACGGGTTGGTCCAACGACAGCGGCTGACGGCTCATCTTCAAGATCACGCGGGTGTCGTCCAAGCTCAGGCCGCTGCGTGCACAGACTTCTTCGGCCGTCGGTTCGCGTCCGTTCTCTTGAACCAGATCGCGGGTGATTTGGCGGATCTTGTTCATCGTGTCGATCATGTGAACGGGCACACGAATCGTTCGGCTTTGGTCGGCGATGGCACGGGTGATCGCTTGTCGAATCCACCACGTCGCGTAGGTGCTGAATTTGTATCCGCGGGCGTGTTCGAATTTGTCGACCGCTCGCATCAGCCCGGTGTTGCCTTCCTGGATCAGATCCAAGAACGACAGGCCACGGTTGCGATACTTCTTGGCGATCGACACGACCAGTCGCAAGTTGCCGGCCGACAGGACTCGCTTGGCCGCTTCGTAATCTTCACGAAGGGCTTCGCAGGACAAGACGCGGCGATCGAGCGTTTTGGGCGACTCGTAGGTCATCCGCATCAGATAGCTCAGTTCGCTGCGAAGTTCTTTTTCCGAGGGCATGCCGGGCAGGTCCGACGAGGAACCTTCGCGAAGCTGTTTGCGGATCTCGTTCATCCGACGCGACGATTTTTCCAGCTTTTGGAAAATCGGTTGCAGTTTGCCGGTGCGAAGATTCATTTCTTCGACCAGGCGGACGGCCTTGTTGCGGCGGATCACCAGGTTTTTCCAAGCCGCACGTCGTTGACGCATCGGCAATCGTTTGTTGATTGCGGTGAAGTAATCCACCTTGTTTTGGTTCAACAGGTGTTCCAGCGTGCGGACGTTGGGCACGATCCGCTTCATGATCGCCTTCTTTTCGACGGCGTTGGTCACGCTGACTTCGATCGTTCGATCCAATCGCAATTGCTTGTCGCGGACCTGTTGCAACAGTTTCAGCGAGCCCTGCAGCATAAAATCGGTCGCCAGCATGCAGTGGCGGTAGCGGTCGCGGGTGCGTTCGATTTGCTTGGCCGCGGAGACTTCTTGGTCGCGAGTCAGCAAGGGGATTTGACCCATTTGCATCAAGTACATTCGCACCGGGTCTTCGGTCGGATCGGTGTCGCCGTCCATTTCGTCGGCGACGCCACGAGAGTCTGCGGGGGCCTCTTCCAGGTGGTGGTCGGCAAATTCTTCTCCCATCACTCGAGAGCGGCGGTCCACCGATTCTTCTGCGGCGAAGGAATCGTCTTGCAAGCTACGTCCGCTAATCCTGGTTCCCATCAACTTCTCCTCTGATCCCGGCTTGGAATATTCGTTCTGGTCCGGGAGGGGTACAGCATCCAGGATGCCGACCCCCGTCGATGAGGTCGTGTATAGCATTGCAAGTCGTTTGTGGGGTGGGGTTTGCGTCAATGAGACCGGCAGGGGGCAGACGTGGGGTGTTGCGAAATGTCCACGATGGGGCGTCGCAAAAACTCAACCCACGTGGCAACAATGGGCCTCCTGGTGCCAGCAGCAATGAAGGCCGGGGTGCTGTGGGACCGAACGGTTCACTGAACCTGACGATCGCGTTTGCCCCCAGGCTGAGCCGGTGTCTGTCAAAGGTAGGTCACCGGACACGGACTTAACGGAAAACCCTCAGGAATTTAGACTAGGGCATGCCACGGAGAGTTCCCTTGCTTTTTTGCCAGGCCGACGGGTTCTGTTGAATCGTCGTACAGCGTCGTCGTACAGCGTCGTGCAGTCGCGGGGGGAACCGCCGTGGCGTGGCGGTAGGCGCTTCCTTATTGATTCCGATTCCTCGCTCAGGACGATTCCTCCGTGAAGCCGCCCACGCCGTCTTCGACCAACCAGCCCTCGGACCACCCCGGCGCCGACGATTCCGCCTTCGATTGGATCGACACCGGTCGGGTAAACCATTGGGCAACGACTCGCCAACATTTACTGTCGATCTGGAACTGTGGTGCGCCGTCGGATCTGTTGGAAATCCTGCGTGATCGTCTGCAGCGTCACTTCGACGAACTGGACGATCTCGACGCGACCGTCAAGAACCTGGATCGCTTCATCTCGGCCAGCCGTTCGCCGACGTCGCTGTTGTCGTTGTTTGAACGCGACGAGGCGGCGTTGTCGGCCTTGCTTCAAATCTTTGCCACCAGCCAAACGCTGGCCAATCGTTTGATTGCCGATCCGGAAAGTTTTGATCTGATGCGGGCCAGTGATGGTCAGCCGGCCGAGCGAAAGTTTCTGGTCGACGAATTGGTCGCCGAACTCGATATGCTCGAAAGCCCCAATCGAGCCGCGTTGGCGATCCGGAAATTCACCAGCCGCGAAATCGTTCGCATCGCCTATGGCGAATTCGTCCGTGATCTGAGTCCCGATCACGTCGGCCAGCAACTGGCGTTTGTGGCCGATGCGGTTTTGGAGGCGGCGTTGAAATTCGTGCTTCGGCGTCAAACCGAACGCGTCGGGTTGCCGCGACGCATTGACGGCCAGACCGTCCGTTTGGCCATGATCGGATTGGGGCACTTGGGCGGAACGGAGATGGGGTACGGCAGCCCGTTAGAGTTGTTGTTCTTGTACGACGCGATCGAAGAAAAAAACGAATCGCATCGCGAGTTCGTTCAGCAGGTGGTCGCCGATGTGATTGCGCTGGTTAGCTCCGAAGATGCCGCGGCGCTGAATATCGCGATCGACACCTCGTTTCGACCGCTCGGGTCGGACGTCGTCATCGGCAGCAGTTCGTTGACCGCCCGACGGTTGGAATCGGAAGGGCGGACGTGGCAGCGGATCAAATTGACCAAGGCTCGGGTGGTCGCGGGGGATCATTCCTTGGGGAACGATTTCCTGAGCCGACTGGAACCGTGGATCTATCGGCGGTTCATGAGTCGACAAGACTTTGCCGAAGTGCGTTCGCTGCGACGAAAACTGCAACGTCGCTTCGATTCGCAGCAGGCCGAGGGTGACGATGTCTTGATGGCACCGGGCGGTCGGCGCGATATCGAATTGATGATCCAGTTCCTTCAACTGTTGCACGGCGGCGATATCAAGTCCGTCCGAGTCTGCAGCACGGCCGAAGCGATCAACGCGTTGGAACGTGAAGGTTGTCTGACGCATCAAGAGGGCAGTCTGTTGTCCAAGGGCTATGCCCGACTGTGTCGATTGCAGCATCAGTTGTCCGTGATGTTCGGCCGTTCGACCAGTTGCTTGCCGAACGATGATCTGATGCGGCGACGCGTCGCCTGGCATTTGGGGATCCGTGACACGCAAGGAAAATCCGGCGATCTGGAACGGTTCCAATCCCAGTTGCGCGAAACGTTCCAGTTGAACCGGAAAGTGCTCAATCACCTGATGGTCGACGCGCCATCGGACGAGGATTCGGATTCGCCACAGAATTTTGCGATCGAGACCGAATTGGTGCTCGATCCGTCACCGGATCCGGAATTGGTTCGTCAAACCCTGTCGCGACATTCGCTGCGCGATCCCGATCGTGCGATGGAGCACCTCAATTCACTGGCGACCGAATCCATCCAGTTTCTTTCCAGTCGGCGTTGTCGTCATTTTCTTGCCTCGCTGGCGCCTCACCTGTTGGCCGAGATCGCGACCACGCCTGACCCCGACCGGACGTTGGGGACGCTGGCCGACGTGGCCGAATCGATCGGCGGCAAATCCAGTCTTTGGGAATTGTTCGGAACCAATCGTGCAACGATGCAGTTGATGATTCGGATGTGCGCCGCGACGCCGTATCTGAGCAGCATCTTGATCGAGATGCCCGGCATGATCGACGAGCTGATCGATTCGTTGCTGATGAATCGTCTGCCCTCGGCCCAGCGGTTGGACGCACGTTCGATCGATCTGTGTCGACGTGCCACCGACATCGACGTGGTATTGCACGGGTTCAAAAACAGCGCGCATCTGATGATCGGTGTGCGTGACATCCTCGGCAAGGAGTCCGTTCAGGCGACGCACCGGTCGCTCGCCGATACCGCCGAAGCCTGCGTGCGGCGAGTCGCCGAATACGAGCAGGAACAGTTGGCGATGCGTTTCGGTGATCCGATCGGTCCGGACGGTCAGCCGGCGGAGTTGATTGCCGTGGCGCTGGGAAAGTTCGGCGGACGCGAGCCGAATTACCACAGCGATCTTGACGTCGTTTTCTTGTACACCGGCGACGGCGAAACCCAGCGACGCGTCGGCGGGCCGCGCAAGACGATCACCAATGCCCAGTTCTTCAACCAGTTGACCTCGGCGATCATGTCACGCGTCAACCACCCCGGCGAATATGGTCGTTTGTACGAGCTAGATGGGCGGCTGCGACCGACCGGCGAAGAAGGCGTGTTGGCGGTTTCGTTGGACCAATTCACGAACCGATTCCAACGCGGCATGGCTCCGTTGTGGCAGCGGTTGGCGCTCTGTAAGGCTCGGGCGATCTCCGGTTCACGCCACGTCCGCAAGCACGCCAGCGATACCTTGTTGGGAATCCTGCGTGGCACCGAGTGGCGACCCGCCATGGCTCAGGAGATCCGCGAATTGCGTTTGCGGATGCAGCAAACGGCCAGCGAAGAGAACTTGAAACGCGGCGTCGGGGGAACCGTCGACGTCGAGTTCGTCGCCCAAATGCTGACGCTTGAACATATTCGATTGCATCCCGACATCCACGCCACCGGCACGATCGATGCGCTGCAACGGTTGGCCGACGCGGATCTGTTGCCCGCCGACACGTCGCTACGACTGATCAACAACTATCGCACGCTGCGGCGCGTCGAAGCCAATCTGCGTCTGATGAATGTATCGGCACGTCATGAGTTGCCCGATCAAGAATCCAAGATGCGCGATTTGGCCTTTTTGATGAATGAATCCGATCCGAAGATGATCGAAGCGTTGGTCCAGCAGGCCAGAGCCAGCAACCGCGAGTTGTTTGACGGACTGTTTAAGGACTAGTGTTTTGTCAATGTTTCAATTTGGGCTGCCGCAGAAAAGGGGGCAGGTCTCCGAAATGCGAAGCACCCTTTTTCGCTTTCGCTCGAATGCGGAAAGCCACCGTCTGGCGACGGTAGCTACAACGGCTTTTCCCAGAAAAGGAAGCAGGCAACAAGAACGCGACGCACCCTTTTCCGCTACCCTACTCTGCCCTTCCCTGCCCTACTCCTTCCCTAAGCAGTGTCTCGCTCCATGACCCAGCCTTCCTCCCACGATCCGAAACAACTTCGTTCCTATCGCTGGTTCGGCCCCGACGACATGCGGTCCTTCGGGCATCGCTCGCGGATCAAGGGCATGGGGGTCGACGACATCGATTATCAGAACCGACCGGTCGTCGCGATTCTGAACACGTGGAGCGAACTCAATACCTGCCATTCGCACTTTCGCGATCGAGCCGATGAGGTCCGGCGTGGGATCTTGCAGTCGGGCGGCTTTCCCGTCGAAGTGCCCGTGATGTCACTCGGCGAAATGTTGATGAAGCCGACGACGATGCTGTATCGCAATCTGCTGGCGATGGAGGTTGAAGAGGTCTTGCGCTGTCATCCCATCGATGCGGCGGTGTTGATGGGCGGTTGCGACAAGACCGTTCCGGCGATGTTGATGGGTGCCATCAGTGCCGACATCCCGTCGATCTTTCTGCCCGCCGGGCCGATGTTGAAAGGCCGCTGGAAGAATGAAACACTCGGCAGCGGCAGCGACGTTTGGAAGTACTGGGATGAACGGGTTGCCGGCAACTTGTGTGACCAGGATTGGAAGGGGATCGAAAACTGTATCGCCCGCTCGGCCGGTACCTGCATGACGATGGGCACGGCCAGCACCATGGCGGCAGTGACCGAGGCGATGGGCATGTCGCTCGTCGGGGCGGCGTGTGTACCGGCGGTGTTTGCCGATCACCACCGTCTGGCCACCCGAACCGGGCGCCGCGCCGTGGACCTTGCCTGGGAGAATCTGAAACCGTCGGACATTCTCACCCGTGAGTCGATTGAAAACGGGTTGATGACATCGCTGGCCATCGGTGGCAGTACCAATGCGATCGTCCATTTGATCGCGATCGCGGGGCGGCTGGGCATTGAGCTGACGCTGGATCATTTCGACGAACTGTCGCGGACCACTCCGGTGCTGGGCGACATCCGTCCCGGCGGCCGATTCTTAATGGAAGATTTCTACAACGCCGGCGGTCTTCCCGCACTGCTGGCTCGTCTGACTGATTTGCTGCACACCGAATGTCGTACCGTGGGCGGCGTCACGCTGGGAGAACAGATCGCAGGTGCCGAAGCGATCGACGACGAAGTCATCCGGACGCGCAACAACCCCGTCTCGCCGGCCGGAGGAACGTGTTTGTTGAAAGGGAATCTGGCGCCCAATGGCTGCGTGATCAAGTCGATCGCCGCGGACCCGAAATTGTTGACTCACCGCGGTCCGGCGCTGGTGTTCGACAACTATCCGGAGATGAAGGCGAAGTTGCATGACCCCGATCTAGACGTGACCGCGGACAGTGTCTTGATTCTCCGCAATGCCGGCCCGCTCGGCGCCCCGGGTTTTCCCGAATGGGGCATGTTGCCGATCCCCAAGAAACTGCTGCAGGCAGGCGTTCGCGATATGGTGCGGCTGAGCGACGCGCGGATGAGCGGGACGAGCTATGGCACCTGCGTGTTGCATATCGCACCGGAAAGTGCCGCCGGCGGTCCGCTCGCGCTCGTCGAGACCGGCGACTCCATCGAAATCGATGTGCCCAACCGACGGATCCACTGGGATGTCAGCGACGAAGAAATCGATCGCCGACGCCAATCCAAACAGTTGGGCACGTTGCTCCCCGAACGCGGCTACGGACACCTGTATGCCAAGCATGTCACGCAAGCCGACCGGGGCTGTGATTTCGATTTTCTCGAGGGTCGTTCGCCGGGCCAAGAGCCCGGTATTCATTGACCGCTGGTGGGAGAGGCATCCGGCCTGTCGTTTTAGGATCGACGCCTGGGCGACCCTCCCACGGATGAAATGCTTTCCGCGTTACGCTTTTGCGGTCGCGCGACGCTTGTTCCAGCCGCCTTTGCCGAAGCGTTTTTTGGGGCGGCGGTTTCCGTTTGCCGACGACGATCCGTTTCGTGATCCGTTACGGCCACCGAAGTTGGACGACTTGCTGGGTTTGCTTGCCGTGTCGTTCAGTTTCGCGCCCGGGTTCTGGATGCGTAAGGGTTGATCGATCAGTTTTTCGATTTCACGAAGCTTGTCTCGTTCGTCGACGGTGCAAAACGAAATCGCGATGCCGTTGGCGCCGGCGCGGCCGGTTCGGCCGACCCGGTGAACATAGCTTTCCGGTTCCATCGGCATGTCAAAGTTGACGACGTGGGTGACGTCGTCGATGTCGATTCCGCGGGCGGCCACATCGGTCGCGACGAGGACGGAGATGCGGTTCTCTCGAAATGCGCTCAGTGCCCGTTGGCGGGCCGCTTGACTCTTGTTGCCGTGAAT
Organism: Phycisphaera sp. RhM; assembly: GCA_033042175.1. Lineage (GTDB taxonomy): Bacteria > Planctomycetota > Planctomycetia > Pirellulales > Pirellulaceae > Stieleria. The sequence continues at coordinate 6,851 of WCIL01000072.1, read as the reverse complement.
CGCGGTCGCGGAGATGTTGTGCTTCTCGAGCTTCCGCGTCAGCGCGTTGGCGCCGTGCTTGGTGCGTGTGAAGACGATCGAACGAAGCACGTCTTCGCCGCGAAGCACCTTGACGAGCTCATCGACCTTCTCACAGCGGTCCATCATGCGGACACTTTGGTCGATCTGTTCGACGCTCTTGGTTTTGGGCGTCACGTTGACCTGGAACGGGTTGAACAACAGCTGGTCAGCCAGTTCGCGAATCTTGGGAGGCAGCGTGGCGGAAAAGAATAGCGATTGCCGGTCTTGGGGCAGCTTGGCGATGATCTTTTTGATCGCCGGCATGAAACCCATGTCCAGCATTCGGTCGGCTTCATCGAGCACCAGGATTTCGATGTCCGACAGTTGCACGTGGCCTTGATCCATCAGGTCGATCAATCGACCTGGTGTGGCGATCAGGACGTGGGCGCCCTTGTTCAGGGAACGGACTTGTTCGTTTTGGCCTACGCCACCGTAGACCAGCGTCTGTCGAAACCGAACGTGTTTTCCGTAGGTGTGAAAGCTCTGGCCGATCTGGATGGCCAGTTCGCGCGTCGGTGCCAGGACCAAGGCCAGCGGGCGTCCCGGCGCGGCGCGGGGTGCTTCGTGCCCCAGGTAGTCGAGGATCGGTAGCGCAAACGCAGCGGTCTTGCCGGTGCCGGTTTGGGCGCAACCCAAAATGTCTTTGCCTTCAATCGCGGCAGGAATCGTTTGGGCTTGGATCGGGGTCGGGACGGTGTAGTCCAATTCGGCTAGTCTTTTTTCCAGCGACTCGAACAATTCCAATTCTTGAAATGATTTCAACGTACGTCTCTTCAATCGTTTGTGTGAGAGTCCCGCGGAACAGCTTTGCTGGGGGAATCTCAATGTGTTGGGGTGGCCGTGTCTCGATAGACCGACTCGCGTTTTCGAAACATGTCCGACAGCTCATGGCGTCATGTCATGACGCAACTTCAGCATGGAAAGAAATGCTCGATCTCCCGGACAAACAAGAAAGTCCCAGGGAGGGTTGCATCGAATCGATGCAATCAGCTTTCAAAGAGCGGCCAACGTGGCCGAATGAAGGCAGCAAGGGGCGCGAATTCGTTCATTTCGAAACTCGCAGTCGCGGCCTGCTGAGCATCCAACTCAACAATTCGGCTCGCGTGGGCCAGCAAACGTCCATGACGTTTCTCGTTTTGATCTGGCCGATCCATCGTCTCAGCGAGCGCCTTGTCCGTCTCGCTGATGTAGGGAGAGTACACGCGCCGCAAGGATTGGCCAACACGAATCCAACGGAAACGGGCTGAATGTCGCGAATTGTCCCCTTGGGATGCGAAAAGCCCGAAACTGCCGTTGTCGCGGCGATCGAAGTTTCACACCGTGGCGACGACGGAATTTTCTTTGTCGGCGTTTTCGTTGATGATCGACGCGATCCGTTCGCCGCCGATCACCAGCGGGCAGACCACCTCATCGGCCCCCACCTTCAGCATTCGGTTGGCCAATTCGGGGTTCTCCGCCACACTGATGACTTTCAATTCGGTGCCGAGTCCTTTGCCGCTGATCACGATCAACAGGTTATCAAAGTCGGATTCGGTCGCGGCGACCAAGTGGGCTGCCTCCAGGATATTCGCGTCGATCAACGCCATTTCGGATTTGGGATCGGCCTCGATCAGCGGAATGTCCGGAAAAAAACGCTGCGTCATGGCAACTTCAGCGGGCTCTTTGACGATCGCGGCGATCTCGTTGCCCTGCACTTTCAATTGATGAATCAGGGTGCGGGCGGTTGCTCCACCGCCACAAACGACGACGTGGTTGTTCATTTGGTTGATCTTCTTTTTGGTCCTAAGACGATGAAACTGTCCACTCAGCTGACCGTTCACCAAGAAACTGGTGATGCCAGCGGTCCAGCAAGCCATCAACACGATCGAGGCCAAGATCAGCGACGAGGTGAAGATGCGACCGTGAGGCGTCAGCTCGTTCGTTTCGCCGAAGCCAACCGTCGACATGGTGATGATCGTCATGTAAAGCGAATCGGCAAACGACCAACCTTCGATCGCCACGAACCCGATCGAGCCGGTGACGATCAGGCAGGTCACCAGGACGGTCAGCGTTCTTTGCAGACGGTAGGTTTCCACGGCACTCTCTACGAAAGACAGATGTCGCGGATCGCTTCAAACTGTTGGCGACACTCGGCCGCCAAGTCAGGATCTTGAAAATCACAAAGCTCACTTTCCATCTCAGAATCTTCGCTGAACGCGTCCTCGCAGAATCCCAGTTGCCATTTTTTCGCCAGATAGGCGGCGCAAATGAGTGTTCGGGAAAGCGGGTCGGCGGCCTCGTTGAGTGACAGATGATGATTCGCGATGGTGATGCACATTTGGGTCGGCAACGACCATGCGACGCCGCATTGACGACCGAGAGTCGCGTGCGTGATCCCGTACGATTCGATTTCAGGCGCCAATGACTTTTCGTGTGGAGACTCGTCGAGCATGCCTGCGTATGCTTCACCGGCATGTTGAAAGAGAATCAGTTTGCCGATGTCATGGACAACGCCACACAAAAACGCTTCGTCCGGATTGGTGGTCTTGGTCCGTTTGGCAATGAACCGCGCCGCCGTGGCGACGCCCAGCGACTGGATGTAGGTGTCCAGACGATGTGCTTGGCAAGCAGCATCTTTCGCCTTGAAAAGAGCCCCAGATGCCGACGCGATCGCCTGCTGGGCGACGCAACGAAAACCGAGGACAACGACCGCGTGTCCGATCGTGGTGATCGCGCGGCTTGCGCCGTAAATCGGGCTATTGGCGAGTCCCAGCACCTGAGAGCTGATCGTCGGTTCGCATTCGATCAGTTGAACAACCGCCGGCACGTTCGCCTCGCTTTGGTTCAGCGTGTCAACGAGTTGTGATGCGGTCGTGGAAAATCGAGGGATTTCGAACTGAAAGTTGGCTCTCTCGTTACAATCGACGGTCGGTTCGCACGGCGGGCAACTTGTCATGAGCGCGAAACAGGGTCGGAGGTGGAGGGTTTGCAGAATGATTTCCGATCGGGTGACGCATCGATCGCCTCGAAAGTGTAGGTCGCTAGGGATTGGCGCAATTCAATCTCGCCAGGGGATAACCGACATCGACCACTAGGCGTCGCTGTTTCCCGTCTCGGCCGGCAGCTGTCGCGGTGGGGCGACCGTGTAGAGGCGTTCCAGTTTTTCGGGGTGCTCAATCCGCTGATTGAGCATCTGCTGACAAAGCGAATCGGCATCCGCCTCGGGTTTGACGCAGTTCAGCAAACCGTCTTCGGCCGCCAGTTGATACGGAAACAAACCTTGGCGGCTGGCCAATTCTGCCGCTCGCTGAAATGCCTCGATCGCCTGTTCCCGTTGCTCGGACTGGCGATTTTCGATTCCGCGGATCAAGGCGGCCAGCATCCGTCCATAGTCGGAGGTCTGGCTTTCCAAGCGAACGATGCAGGCTTCAACGACCGCGGGGTCGGTCAGCGGGCCGGCGGATGATTGGCTGCGCAGGTGAAGCGATACCAACGCCGTGAAGTAGTCCAGGGAAACTCGGACCAGCAAGATCTGTCCGATCGGCGAGCTTTCGATGGAACGTCGCATCTTCATCACCCGCGGTGACGCGGCGGCGAAGTCGCCCAGGTAAAGCGATTGCTGAACGGTTTGCATCCACTGCAGGAAATCGATCAGCTCGACGGTTCCGGTGTCGGTCTTGATGCGTTGGTTGTCACGGCAAAGCTGTTGCAGTTCGGCGACGCTGTCGGACAACAGCAAGCCGTTTCCGCCATAGCCGATCGTTGCGACCAGCTGCTGGTAGGAATCGTTGCGACGCTTGGCATCGTCGACCATCTCATGGACCATCGATTGCATTTCGTTCCAACGCCCGAGGTGCCAGTCGGCCCACAGGCGTAACCATCGGGTGTGCGCGATTTCGAAACGCAGCGGTTTGCAATCGGCGATGAAATCGAGCACGCAGGCGTCGACGGCATCCGGGACGGCACTCCATCGCATCGCCAGCGACTCGGTGAATGCGATCCCGGAACGGATCTCCGCGGTGATCTTGCCGGCCGGTTGGTGGTTCAGGCCCGCCAGCAGGGAATCGAGAGACTCGCGGCTTTGAACTTGAACGCTGGTCTGGTCGGCGGACACCAGCGAGGCCCAGACATGTGCCATCGCGGCGAAATGAATCCGCTCGTTTGTCGATCCATGTTCCAGGGCTCGGTTGCCGCCGTGGAGCACCAATTGCAGCGTGCCTCGAAAGTCCAGCATCGCCATCGAACGACTGATCTCGCTACAGAAATGCAGTTCGCACGCTTCGACGGAATCCTGTTGCGGTGCAGGCTCATCGCCTGTTTCTCGATCGTCGGATTGCACCGTGTCTTGAGGGTGCAACTCGAGTTCGCTGACGTCGCTCAGTTGGTCGGCCAGGCGGGCAAGTTGCGCGCGAACATCGGAAAGCGAGCATTCCCCGGAGCCCGGGGCGAAGGAAATCGAAAACTGGTCGGCCAGGTCAGCCAATAGCGGACGGCCGCGATCCATCTGCCCGCTTCGAAGCAACAGTTGCAGCGCCAGGGTTTGAAATCGCAGGCGTTCGTGCGTGTCGGTCGCCCCTTCGGAGAGCTCGAGATAGTAGTGGGCCGCTTTCTCAGGCAAATCGGCTTCGTGGAAACACCGTGCGGCATCTCGCAAGTGTTTTTCGCGGGCATCTCCGGTGACCTGGCGTAGTACTTTCTCGTGCCACTCGCCCGCCTCCGACTTGGCAAAGGCGCGGTCGGCATTTTCGGCGGCCATGATCGCAAACGGCAATGCCCGGCCGTCCTGGTCGGCGGCATAATAATGGCCGGCAATGCGGGCGGCGAAATCACGCGGTCGATTGAGTTTGGATAACAAGTCCGCCCAGGCCAGGTGGGCTTGGTGGAGTTCGTTGGTGTCCAGGTTTTCGATCAAACCGTCGGCAATCTTGTCATGAACGACGGTGATGCATTCTTTTCCCGTGGCGTCGTCATTGACCAGGCGTTGGTTGACCAATTCAAACACGGACACATCGACTTGTTCGCCTCGTCCGGTCAAATCCGCTAGCTGGCTGATCGAAACCGGGGCCGCCGCGGTCACGATGAAGGCGAGAATGGATTTGGCATCGTCGCTCAAACGGTCAAACCGGGCACGCCAAAATCGATCGACGTCGCCCAGGTTCGAGATCGAGGCGTCGTTGGATTCTTCGACCTGATGCAGCATCCCTTCGGGGCGGAACTCTTCGGCCAATTCTTGCAATCGGAAGGCGTTGCAGCGAGAGACGTCAACCAGTTCCTGTAGGCCGGCGGGATTGATGTTGGCATCCCAGCGTGTCGCCGCGGTTTGCAGGAACGACAGCGCCGCGTCGGGTGGTAGCGGGCCGATGTAAACGCACTGGTCGGCTGCTTGGCGTTGATTGGTTTCCGGTTTTCGCGAGGACGTGATGATTCCCAAGAAGCCATCGGTGTCCTTTTGCAACTCGTCCCAAACGGTGTCGCTGTCGTGGTCAGACCACTGGGCGTCATCGATGATGATGATCAGCGGACCGACTTTGCGCAGTTCTCGGCTCAGACGTGCCGCCGCCGAAAGTGCGTCGAGTCGTTCCGGAACCGCGGAGAACATGTCGGGGGTTTCGGCGAGGTCCGTGACGATGACGTGACGCAACTGCGGGAATGAATGGATGAGGATCGACGCGCTGACCGGATCGAGTCTCAGCGCGTCGCGATCGGAACGGGCATAACGCTGAGCGATTTGATCGGCGATTTGGTCCATCACCTGCAGCGTCTGGTTTTCGCGTGATCGGCATTTGACCCGAAACACCTGGCCCCAGTTGTTCTGTCGAAGTTGACGCTCAAGTTCATCCAGCAATCGCGTCTTGCCCGCACCCGCTTCGCCGTGGATGTGCAGGCGCCCGGTGCGGCCACGATAGATTTCACGGATCCACCGTTCACACTGTTCCAACTCGCGTTCGCGGCCGAACAGATGATGCGTGGTCACCAATCGAATCGGATTGTCATCGGTCTTCGTCATTGCGACGATTTCAAGTGAGGACGGCCGCTTGGTGCGGTCGGCATTGAGCATGCCGGCGACGGCCATCCGTAGCAGCGGGGGGACGTCTTCGTCCATGCCCGAGATGGCATCGGCAATCGTTTGCTCATCTTCATCACGCACCCAGTCGGCGAAATCGCCCTGACGCAGCCAACGATCACTTCCCGAGATCTCGTTCAGGCAATCCAGCATCACCAGACCCAGGCTGAACACATCGCCGGCCGGCGTGTAACTTTGTTCCCACAACGCTTCCGGGGAAAAGTAGCGCGGGGTACCGGCGATGTAGGGACGCAGACCGTAGGGGTCGGTTTCCGGATCGCAGTTGGCGACCAAGCCGTAGTCGACGATCACGCCGTGCCCGTTGTTGCGGACCATCATGTTCGTCGGTTTTAGATCGCGATGCACCAGGCCGCCGAAGTGCATGATCGCTAATCCGACGGCATAGTCGTGCAGCAGCGAATGAAGCCGCCGATAGGCTTCCGGCGGAGGCAGTTCTTTGAGCCGCAATGCCGCCGCATACAAGGTTTCGCCTTCGATCTCTTCCATCGACAGCACGGTGTACTTCTCGATGATCTCGATCCGGTCGGTGCGGAGTAGGCACGGGTGCCGAAACGGAGACATCCGGCGGAATCCGAGCTTGTTGCGATACAAATCGTGAGACTGTCTTGCCTCTCATGGAATTGGAATTTTGCCTCCGGTGAGTTAATTTCACCACTTGAGGAGGATTCCGATGACCCGAAAACGCCGTTCCTTTACCGCAGCCCAGAAAGCTGAAGCGGTCCGCAAG
>WCIL01000071.1:0-23460 GCA_033042175.1 Phycisphaera sp. RhM | reverse complement strand
TCAGTATTCGCACAGAATCCTGTCAGATTCGCTTCTATCTGCCAGCACCGACGACACCAGGCTTAAGGAACCCGATGGACGACACTGGCAACGCTTATTCCGAAGAACTTTGTAGTCGCCGATCAATCCCGAAGAATCGATCGGCAGATTACTGATGCCAATTACCAAACAACCAAATTGTCAAAAATCAGTTCTCCGATCCGCACCCCGATAAGGTGCAATCGAAGGACGCTGCGTTAGCAGCCGCCCGCCGCAGAACTCTGCGGCGGGCGGTCACTCACGAGCGAGGCGGGAAGATAGAGCCGGCAGCCGTGGCCGTCAACCGTTCTTCACAAGAAAACTGACGAAACCTCCAAGAGCCCCGCCGACTGCCGCCGAAACCACCGGAAAACCTGCAAAAAACGGCACAAACTATCGAAAAACCAGCCCGATGAGGGAACCGATACGCTCCAAAAGGACAGCTACAGCGAGCCCGCGTGCCGACACAAATCAGAAGTTTTCTGACGCCCGGCGATTCACCAAGTGCGGATCTCGGGAGGGTGCCGGGGATCATCCGGTGGTGGCTGAGGCCGGTGGTGGCTGAGGCCGGTGGTGGCTGAGAGGTGACCATGCCGTCAACGACACCGTCCTCCGCATCGATTCGATTCATCACCTCCTGAAACTGCTCCGGTTCGACAAGGCGATTCTCACGCAGAACGGTCGGCAGGGTGCGGTAGAGTAATGCGAGTTCACCGACATTCTGCTCCAGCTGGTCGATTCGCTCGCCTTGCTTATGGACTTGTTCAATGTCGTGGTAGCGCGCGGTGCTACGTCGTCGTGCCGCGCGTTTTCACTGCTCAATGTCGACACGTCGCCTGTAATCGCTATCGAATAAATGGTCCCAGAAATCCATGTCGAGCTTCCAACTCGACTGATCCGGAGCGCACGCAGGGCTTGACCTCCGTCAACGTCAGCTTCATGCAGAACGGACGTTTCTATACCGACTCGGTATTGATCCGCTATCACTTTTCCGCAAGCGGGGATGACACGAGAAGAGGAACGCCAGACTTTTTACGGGCGAGCGATCAATTGGAGGCCGCGCTGCTTGATCCTTCCACGGTCGATCCGGCATCCGATCCTCCAATCGTGGATGACGTCCCGCTAAGTCAGCAAGCTGCGGGGATCTTGCGAGACTGGTGGATGATCGATGCGAATGACCCGGCAGAAACCGGCAGCGTGATTCACTGGTTGCGTCAAGTACAGTCACCCGAACAGGGCGGAGCGCACGCCATCGACACAGTGTGGCATGATTCGGCAACAGAACGAGATAAACCGTATCGCGATGCCCTCGATGCGGCGATTCAAAACTGGGGTCAATGGCTCTCGGTCGCGGCTCAACTCGGGCTGTCCGAAACGCTGGTCCTCACGCAAACCCAACTTCAACAGGCCGGCCAATTAATCACCGCTGCACTTCGGCACGCCATCGACCGCGTCCATGCCCGATGCCAGGCGCGCGCCAATGACTTTATCGAAATCCGTGACTTGCTGCCTAGCAACACGGACCAGCAGAACGATCGATTGGCTCGTTTGATCATCGAAGCCGATCCCGCACTGGAATACCACGCCCAATTGAGAGACCTCGCGCTGTTTGCCGGCATCGATTCCGGAGTGCTCGTAGACTTTGACGACTTGCTGGGCCAACTTTGTTATCAAGTCGAAATCGATGCCGACGAAAGCGGGCTCTCCGGAAATGCTGCTCGGGCTCGAGTCAATGTCAAAACCGGTATCCGTGTCGCCGGCGTGAGTGAGTTGCTCGTCCCACCGCCACAATCTCCGCTGGTGGTAAACGTCCAGCCGGTCGGCAACACGCGAATGGAAGGCGTCGGACTCGGCAGGACCGATGTCAGCGGCGTGTACGACCGCACGTTTGTCTCGGCCGGGCCAGGCGACGGGCCGCTCGCAGTCGACGCCAGCGTTGTCTTTTCCTTCAACAACCTCACCGATCCCGAAGCCAAGCACCGCGCCGAAACACTGACCTATGCGACTCGTCGGTTAACTCTCGATCCGACGCCGCGTGGCAAGATCACTTCCGCACCGGAGCGTCTCGGCGATGGTGAGTTGAGCGATCGCCCGCAAACACTGGTCAATGGCGAAACCGCGATTATCGAAGTCACGGCGCAGCAAGGCCGGACGCCGCTGATCGGCAAGTTCGTCAACGTCGTCATGCTCGGCGAAGGAAGGCTGGTCGGTCTGTCAAACGTGACCGATGCGTCAGGCCGCATGCGATTCAAATTCCAACCGCCCGGGGGAAACTTCGGACGAACTCGCATCGCATATGCCTACACGCATAACGGAACCACGGTCACCGATTCGATCACCCTCGATTACACCACCAGCCGCGACGGAGTCACTACGCCCCGGACAATTTATTCGCAAGCCAACACGATTGCGACGACCGAGGCTGGTCTGCACCTGGCCCAAGTCGGCTTGTCAACCGTGCTGGGGAGTGAAACCGAGATCGATGACTCGCTGTTGACGACGATTCAGCAAACCTGGTTGGATTCGGGGATGAACCCTGACGGGACCATCGACACAAACGAACCCTGCGGGGTGCGTTGCGCGATCAAACTCGCCAGTGAATCGGCGGTGGAGTTGAAACCTGAACAAACACGACTCGCAATTCTCGAGCATCTGCGCTGGGAACAGACAACGCGTGCGCTTAATCTGGACGGCGTGATTGACAATGCCGCCGCACGCGACGCGTTGGACGATCTGATCGAGGCTGCAATTGACGATGCCGTTGACACTGCACTCGCCAGGCAGTCGGCAGAACTGGCTCAAGCGGCCATGCAAGTCGCTGCCGAGGCCGAGTCGGCGGGGCGAGTGAATGCGTCGGACGCCATCCACTCGACCGCCGCGGTTCTGGAACGTTTGGGTTACGAAATTCGAGTGGACGAAGCCCGCGTGCACGGCGATGCGACCAGTGCTTGGGTGCAAGTCGTAACGCGCGTTTACCTTCGCGATCCGACCAACCCCAGCGGCCCGAAGTTGAGGGCGGCGAGGGACACGCCGATGACCGTGAAGGTGGTTCCCGAAGGTTTTCGAATCAAACACGCCGTGGAAGAAATCGACAACGGGCTCTTTGCGGCCAAGGCGTACATCATTGACGGCGATACCGACTTGAAATTGATCGTCTCGGTCTCCGACCAGTTTGCGCGCAGCGAAACCACAACGGTCGAGGCGGCGGGCAAATTCACGCTCGGCGCCGGTGCCCGCGAGTTGGGTGACGATGACGCCTCGCTCACGTCCGAGTTAACTCTCTACGCAGGACAACAGGCCCGCGTCGAAGGTATCGTGCAAAAAGGACTCGGCCGCGTCGCCTTTCGAAACGTGCTGGCACACATCGAAGGTGCACCGCCGGACTCAATCACACGTGTTCCTGAGCAGACCGACGCCTATCTCTTCATGCCGCCCCAGGGTCAGACGGGGACGGCAACGATCACGATGACGCTGTTGGCCGGCGACGAACTGCGGCAAGAAACCGTCACGATCCATTTTAGCGGTCAAGCAGCGCCCGAAGGTGAGCACGTTGCCACGCACACCGCCGATCAGTCCGGCAATGGGTTGCTCAACAACGAACACACGGTCGCCGCGTTCAACGAAGTCAGCGTTCCGTTGGCTGTCGACGATGACGACGCCAAACTCGGCAACACGTTCGGATTGTCGTTCTACCAATTTCCCTTCAGTGGCGGATTGCCCACTGCCGGCCAATTCCGCAGCGACGTGTCCGACTTCTTCTCCGACAGTTTTGAATTGTTGCACATCGCCGACATGCAAACGATTCTCGGGCTGCTCAGCGGGTTGCCCGCCGAGCCCGAGGATCTCGTCCGCATCAAATTCGACTTAGACAACTCACTGAACCAACTTTCGCACGCGACTCTGGCGGCCGACTTTTCGGGTTTGCTTCCCAACGGCTTTGAAGGTTCACTGCGGCTCGATCGCCCCGAACTCGGCGGCCAAATTGTGTTCGGACTCGATACATCCAGCAGTCCCTTTTACGTCTTGACCCAGCCGGATCGGCTAACGACCAAGCAGCCCAGCCTCACCGATTTCCTCAACGGCGGATCCCAACGAGCCGTGAGGGCCGGCGCCGAAGCGACGGAACTGACGGCCAAGTTCGGCGTCGCGGCGACCTTCAACAGCAACGAAGACTTTATCGATGGTATCCTTTCGGTGCCGCGCGCCGAAGGCTACTTGAGCAGCAAGTTGGAAGTCGATTTCAGTGACGTCGCGACGGATACCGGCAAGTTACGCTTTGACAACCTCGGCGAACTGGCAAACTTGAAAGTCGGCTTCGACGGCAGCCCGATCGATTCATTCCAGGCGATCGCCAGCGCCGAAGTCACGTTACCCAATCTGGGGGACATCAACAGCAACAACAATCCGCTCGCCAATCTGCAAGTCATCGGCGCGATCCAAAAAGGGGTCAGGTCTCTTTTATCGGATCCGACGGACACAAATCCAGAAACAAAGAGACCTGACCCCTTTTTGTTTCAGCTTCGGACGGGCGATGGGTTTGAGCTTGACGGGGACATCCTGGACCGACTTGGCACTGCGACCGTGGAGACAGACGATCGCTACGAGCCGAATGATACGTTTGATCAAGTTCAACCCGACGGTGCGGCGAACCTGGGAATGCTCTCCGATCGCATCACGCTCGGTGGGCAAGACCCCGGAGTGTCCGATGACCTGCTCGCGCTCAGTGACGCCGCCGATTGGTTCCGTTTTGAAACCATCGATGTCGGCAACGCGTCCAGCTTTGCCCGCGTCGACTTTGATCCCACACGCGGTGATCTGGATCTGAGTCTCTACCGGCTGGAAGGAACCGAGCTCGTTCACGTTCGCTCCGACGGACTCGCATTTGGAAGTCAGGCCCAGATCACGTTGCTGGGTCAGCCCGCCGGAACGTACTTCGCGAAAGTGTTCGATGACGGTGGCGGGCTCAGTCCGTTCTACGCATTGACGATCGATCCACCGGGCAGACTCGATCCCGGCGTGGAAGTCACGATTGGTGATTTCCGTCTCGTTGACACGGCGCTCGAAATCAATGTCGACACCAACTTGGAGTTTTCGGGTTTCCTCGGCGGCCGCATGGTAATGACCTTCGGGCATCAGAACAGTGTTCCCGTCGAACTCGGTTTCCGCGCTCAAATCGATACGATCGCATCGAACCCGGATGACAATGGAGGCATTTCTGCCGAGATCACCACCGGTGTCGGCGGCGAGTCTCTGGTCACGTTGAACCTGCGCGACGCCAGCGGTGAGTCGATCGTCCCTCCGAGCCGGGGAAGTTTTGTCACCTCGATTGATTCGAATGTCGGCGGCTATGTGATCTTCGACTACGTCTCGGCTGACGATTTTAAGTTTGCCGGTTTGGATGCCCAAAACGATCGATGGGTGATGGGACATCGGGACCCGGAGGCGGGCTGGGTGGTGCCGGTCGCACAAGATTGGCGCAGCGCGGCCTCTCGGACGATGGACCCAAAAGTCACGGTTCGATTGGTGTTCAACGGACGAGCAGTTGAACTTTGGGTCGAAGAACAGCTGTTGTCCCAACGTCTGGTCATCTCCCAAATCTTTTCGGATAATTTGGAGGGCAAGCTTGGACTCGGATCTCCCGATGGCGAAGCCAAGTTCACGGGGTTGCGATTGGCGTCGGGCACTCAAGTGACACCGTCTCCGGGTCCGCCAAAAGCTCCCGTTTTCAACACCACCGTGTTCGCCGATACGTTTTCCGGTGGCGCTCGCGACTGGTGGCAAATCCAATCGGGCATCTGGCGAGTGGAAAACGGCGATTATGTCGCCCGCGGTACTTCGATCGACCTCGGTGAATGGTTGTTGGTCGATCGGGCGGACCTCACCGCGTTTCTGAACGTCGAATTCGACGACACGAATATTCTCGCCACCCCATCGTTGATCGAAGCCGGAATCCATCTTTTCAACGTAAACGCGTTGCTGTTCCGGGTCGATCCGAATGAGGATGGCACGCGATTGGATCCAGACGACGAACATTCTCCGAAAGGACTGGTCGCGATCCGCGACGGATTCATTGAGATCGGACCGAATGGCGTCAGCCTTGGCGCCGACGGTGTTTCAGCGGGTTTGCAAGACGTGCTGTTCATCGACATTCTGGGTGCGGAGATCAATCTGACCGACGATCCCAACGAGCCCTTGTTGGCGACTCGTGACATCAAGCTCCGCGTCCCCGAGCTCAGTGAGACGGAAAACTTTGTGACGATCAGCGGTGCCGATTCGGCTCAGCGATTATTCGGCGTCAGCAAGCCGACGGCGGCCGAGCCGATCCCTGAATTACTGTTGTATCAAGATTCCGTCACGATCGATTTTGCCGTCGGGCAGATTCAGGACAAAATCGATGTCGGTGGTGTGTTTCCGCTGTCGATCGAGAACGTCGGACTTCGTTTCAACGACGCGGGAAGCACCGGTGGCCAGATCGGAAACCTTGCCGATTTCGATTTGCTCGTCACGGGACAGCTCGATTTCACCAACGATTTCTTCGTGGACTGGCCGTTCCAGCCGATCTTTGCGGTCGGACAACCGATCATGACCGACCCGACCGGTGTTCGTCGGCGATTGAGCGGCGTCGACGCGTACTCGGACATGTGCACCGATCCGATCACGGCGAACGATGGTTTCCCGGGTTTTACCGGAACGGAAGGACTCTGCCAAAACGGTTACCTGTCGGCCGAACTTCACCTGGGCGCCCTGGTCGGTGACCATCCGGAACTGTTTCTCCGCAACCTCGGTCCGCTCTACATCGGCTTTCAAAACCTCGCGTTGTTTGGAAATGACGATCAGGTCGACGGCGGCCTGACACTTCATGGACTGATCGAACTCGGCGGCTTCGACGAAGGGAAGTTCGTGCCGAAGGTGGACGGAACGCTCTCGGTGACCGGTACTGGAACGGCCGGCGATCCCGCCGAGGGGACTCCGCTGGGATCACTGAGGGTCGCGGGTGAATTCTTCCAGCCGCGGCAGATCGCTGGTGAAGCGACGATCGGTGTCGATGACGATGTTTTTGAATCCAAGTTGACGCTTGACTGGTATGGCGAAGCCTCCGGCCAACTCGGCGATCGATACAACATCAGCGTCCAGGACGCGGCGATCAACATCCACACGGAGTTCACCAACACGTTCTCCGCCGCCGATCCGTATGACATCGAAATCCTGATCGAGCCGAGACAACTCGACAGCGGAGACTTTTGCGTCAACCTGGGGCCTTATGTCGATATTTGCGGCAGTGGTGTCCTGACGCCGTCGGCGGGTGACAACGAACCGATCGCGGTGGTGCGGAGCGGAACACTCCGGTTTAACGAAGCACTCGGACCGTTGGCGGGGCTGTCGATCAGTGCAGGCGGCTTTGGGATCGGACGCGACGGAACCGTGTACGTCATCCCGTCCGGCTATCAGCTCGGGACGGCCGAGTTTCCTCGCGGTGCATTCGTGGAGTTTGCTACCGAAGATCCGGACGGCAGTTCACGCGACCCCGACCAACCGTCCGGATCGATGTTCGGTTTGCCGGGTTGGTTCCCCGTGGAAGTGAGAAAGGTCGGATTGCAATTCAACGGTCTCGTCGATCCGCAGGATCCGGATTCGACACCGCTGCGCATCGACTCGAGCATCTTTACCGATCCCGATGCGACCACTCAAGTCGCTCAGGCACTGACCGATCCGGAGAACTTCACGCTGCTGATCAGCGGAGGCCTGCAAGGGAACGAGGTGATTCCCCTGACCGGAGACTTCGAAAACCTTCGTGTCAACCTTGGAAGTCTCGCCGGCTGCATTGCCGTCGCCTCTCAAGGCGTCGGCGTTGATTTGACGCAGTCGAAATTCCTGGGACACATCTTCGACTCCGAATGTGCGTTTCCGATCGAAGGTCTCGATGGCGTCGTGATCGGCGTCGAACCGATCGACTTCGGGCCGGTAACAATCGGCGGCACGCTGGGGCTGGGCAATTTCACGTTCGAGCGCCCGATCGACGAGAACGATCCGTCGAAGGGAATTGAAAAGCGGAACGTTTTCTACGGCATCATCGAAGGCGAGCTCGCCGCGGCGAAATTCGGGCTGGGAGCGGAGATCATCATTACTCAATTCGGGCCGGTTGCGGGACGTCTCAAAGTCGGCGTGCCGATCCCGATCGGAACACTCGTCGGTGCACTCGGCGGTCCGGTGGGTGCCGGCCTTGGCACGGCCAGCGGCATGCTGCTGAACAACCTCGAAGGCGGCTTCGTGTTCGGCGCCGAACCGCTGCCGGTGATCCAAGAACCGACCGACATTTTCACGGTGCCGGAATTCCGCGCGCCGCTGCGCACGACGGTGTCCGAAGTGCGAGCCAAGGTCGAGGATCTCGCGTTTGAAAATCCGTCGTTCTCCGAAATCGTCTCCGCGTTTACAAACGTCTCGACCTACACGGACATCCTGACGGGGCTTTTCACCGGTGACCTATCGTCAAGTTCTTTGCCACCGATGAAGTTCACCTGGAACGACGGATTCCGCGCGGTCATCTCGGGAACACTCAGCAATCAATACGCGGCCGGAGTGCTCGGATTGGCGATCACGGCGGGCATGAACGTCGGATTCAACTTCGACAGCCTGGTGCAAGACGAAAACGGGACGCCGTTGCTGACCGAGCGTCCGAATCCGCTGCCGGCCGACTGGCCCAAGCATCCCAACGGCGAGCCTGCGATGGACTTTGACGGCGTGGCGCTTGATCCCGAAGGCAACCGGTTGAACGAGGACGGCGTCCCGATCGATGCCGACCCAATCGACGGCGCCGTGAACCAAACCCTTAGCAACTTCAGCCAACTGTTCGGTTTCCAAATTTTCGGATTTGCCGACATCGACATTCTGGGGACTAAGATGGCTGGCGTCGGGGCGCTGTTGGACTTCACCGATCCGGTCAACCCGGTATTCAACCTGGCCGCCGCACTGCCGGCCGACGATGGGCTGCTGTCGTTGGTGCTTCCGTTTGAAGGCATGATCGGAATCCAAGTCCGCACCGACGGCATGGTCGAAGGATCGATCCTGGCGGCACTAACCTTCATCGACACGTTCATCGACAACTCAGAATCGTTCTTCGGAGAGGTTCTTACGTCGGTTGATACGATTCCGCCAGATGTTCAGTCACCGGTCGAAGACTTCGCCAATCGCCGTGAAGCCGATCGACGTTTCCATACGAATCCGGATTCACTCCGTGATCGCAATCATCCGGACTACGACGAGCGGTTCGATCCGGAAAAGACCGGTTACGACCCCGATCCGATGAGGAACCGATTTGCCGACGCAGAACTCTGGCAAGAACTTCTGGACGTCGATGGCAACGGAAGTGTTGATGGCATAGAAAACAAACCCATCACCCGTCAATTCGTGATCGATCGCGTGCTCGGCCGGTCAGGCGTCCCATCAATCCTTCCGGATGTTTCAGAATTGGAGACAGCCGAAACGGATCTGTTGAGTCTTGCTGGGATCACAACTGTTTTCGTTGAAGAGATTCTGGTCATCGCGCCGGTTATGCTGCGAGATCAAGACCGTCGACAAGAACTCGTCGATGACCTGCTAATCTGGGAGTCGATCGAGACGCAGATTCGGTCCGTTCATGATTTGACGCTGACGTTGGTGGACGATCGGGAACTTCGCGATGATCTGAACGAGTCGTTCCAGCTGAGTTTGGATAGCGCACTGTTAACCGCGACATTCTCCAAGGCATTGTTCGACGCGTCGCTCGAGGCGGGCGCGGCGGCAGCACAGGAATTTGTCAAAGTGATCAATCCCTCGCTCCGCATCGTCGGACAACTCGGTCCGGCATTTCTGGGCATCCCGCTGGGCCAGCCGTCCAACCAGGTCGAGATTTTTGTGAGCAAAGAACAGTTCCTGTTCCGCGGCGAATTTTCGGTCATGGCGGCAATCTTCAACTTCATCGGCTCACCGGCTTGGGTCAATGACCGCACCGAAGTCGATGTGCTGTTCCCGTTTGAGAACTTGTTGGCCGATGCGATTAATCTGCGGGTTCCGACCATCGATCCCGAAGCCGGCGACTGGCGGGTCGGATTGGCAACGACCTTCAACGTGTTGGGATTGGAAGTCAGCCGCGCGTCGGGGCTGATTTTCCCGGCCGGTGCGGAAGCCCTGTTACTCGGTGACGGTACCGAGGACGAACCGGGCAAGCTACAGCTTTACGGCCCCAACACCGACCCCAGTGAGTTCACCCGGGACAAGATCCTTGTCAACGAAGCGCTGCACTATCCGAGACTTCTTGAGCACGGTGGCATCCTGGTCGACGGTCGGCTGACGCTGCCGCGACTGATCACCGATCCGTTCGCCTTGTTCGAAGAATTACAGGCGGACGAGGAATTCAATGCGCTGCTCGCGACGATCTTCGAAGACTGTGATGGCGACGGAGTTCCGTATGCCGACGACATCGACGAGAATATTTTTTCCTGTGTCGCAGCCAATCCGTTTGAAGCGATGAAACTGCTAAGCCGCGCAAATGACTTCGTCGGCATCGCCGCAACGTTGGAGGAAGTCGCGCAGGTTCAATTGTTTGTGCCGAACGTTTTCAATGAAGGCACAACGCTTCAGGACGCTTATCTGGTCGGCAGCTACGGACAGTGGCCGGCGCCGTTCCAAAATGAACCGTTTGATGATCCCGATCCGACTGAACCGGGCGAGCCGCAGCCGTTCCCGACCACGCCAAAACTGTTCGGCATCGATCTCGGCAGTGGACGATTGAACGGTGAAGTCACCGAAAACGGTGGTTTGGACATCGACCTGGTCGGAAACTTCCTCGGCTTGGCCGACATGAAGTTCACGCTCAATACCAATGATCCGGCGGCAGACACCTTTGACGACACCAATGGCAACGGTGTGTTCGACATGCCAGAGATCATTGATCCGCTTTCCGATCGCGCGCCCTTCGGGGTCTACAACGCGGCGGAGATCTGGTTCGACGCGAATCAGAACGGACACGTCGATCCCGGTGAGTACGAGGACCTGGACGAAAACGAACGCTTCGATGCGGTCGGCGACGGTTTTCTGGATTTGAACTTCAACGGGCTGTACGACGCCGGTGAAAACTTCACGGACGTCAACGGCAACGGCGTTTACGACCCTCCGGCGATGCGCGTTGGCGGCGAATTCATCCTCGGCGCGCCGCCGCCGGGCTGCAATCTGACGCATGCCGCGCCCGACTCTCCCGGATCGGTCAACATTGGCACCACGGTCAGCAAATTCCTGGCGCACATGGGACTGGGATCCAATGACCCATCCGATCAATCCGTCGACGACGCGTTCTCATGGATCGGGCTGGATGACCTCAGCCCGAGCGCCGGCTTGTGCCTCCGCGCGTTCTCGCCAGGATTTGATCCCGACTCCGAAGATCCGCTGATGAGGCAAGGCGGCATTCGCGCGGCAGCAGCTCTCGAGTTTGACGACTTCTTCCGCGGCGATGTCGCATTCCAGATCACACCTTCACAGAGTTTCTTCTTGCCGAACGTCGTGATCGAAGCCAACGCGAGTTCGATCCTGACGCCCGGATTGGAAGGGCTCTCCGCGGTCAGCGACAACCCGCTGTTGGACGACGAAGAACCGCTGTTCAGCGGTTCGATCGGCGCCAGCCTTTCGCACATCGACGGAGTCTTGGGCGGTCACCTGAGTGGATCGATCAGTCTTCTCGGTACGGAGTTCACGATTCCCGAGCCGCCGGCCCCGCAAGGCGGCGAGGGAGAGCAGTTACCCGCCAACGGATTGACGTTCTTCGACGACGGCATGACGGGATCGGTCTCGCTCTCCTCCGGCGGAGTCCTTGAGTTCGGTGCCTTCCGCGCCGGCGGCGCTTTCAGCTTGGAGTTTGACACACGTCCGTCGAACCCGTTCGGCGCCATCATGGTTACGGGCGGAGTGTTGTCGTTCCCCGGATTCTCACTGGTAAACGCATCCTTTGAGATCCGTGTCGATTCAACCGGGTTGAGAATCTCGAACATCAACGCGGACATGTCCTTGCTTGGTTCGGTTCAGGTATCGTTTAACGGTGAAATCTCGGTCACGGCATCCGAAGGCTTGGTGATTGATTTGGAGGCAAGTGCGGTGCTGAACGACGGGGCCGATCCACCACAGCCGATTACGATCGGTCCGGGAGACATCCAGGGCAGTGTGACATTCGACGTCGATTCAAATCGAGCGCCGATCGCCCCGATCGTGATGGGGACTTTTTCCGGCACCGGCACGGTCTTTGGCGTCGGGCCCGGCACGGTTGCGAGCACATTCAATTCCGACGGTTGTATCATCATCACACAGCCTTTGGACGCTCATTTCGAGTTGCCCGGCGGCAGCTGTGGACGGGCGTTTGAAGTCGGAGTGGTGCTGAAAGTCGCCAAAGACATCCCGGACGTCGAGGGTGATCCTGACAGCGGAGATTCTGACTTTCACGAAATCATGCTGACTGTGACAGCCGAGGTTATTTCAGGCGATGCCCCGATCTTTGTACTCGATGTTCCCTACGAAGCGATCACTGCTTCACCCTATCTTGCCGATACCCCCGACGACTTCGAGTTGCCCGGTAACGTGAATGGTTTTCAAACCATCCGATTCACGGAAAAGCAACTCTCACAGCAGATTCCGATACGGATCCGGCGTGATACCGAATTTGAAGCGGACGAATCCTTCCTGATTCGGTTGCGAGAAGAAATCATCGTGGCTACCGGCGCGACATGGCACATCGATCGGGGTTCCGCCACGGTAACGATTCAAAACGATGATGATCCGAACCTCTCCGAGTTGGATCCGCCGCTTTCGACGTTGGTTCACTTTGACTTCGACCGGCCTCGCGATTTTGCCGGGCGACGACTCACGCCATCGGTCGACGAATTCTCTTCGCAAGATCTCGGCGGATTGGCACCGTTGACGACTGCGTTCGAGCCGGCTCGGATGAATTTCAGCGTGTGGCCGACACTCACGATCGGTCCCGGGCTTCCGGCCGTGATCGACGAGGATGACGGCAGGGTCAGTCTTGCGGACTCCAATGCGGCGAAGGATGCGGTGACATTGGCGAACTCGTTTTTCTCCTTCACGGTCGATCCGACGGACGGCGGATGGTTGCCGCAAGGCATCGATTTCTTCGCGTTCGGCGATGACGCGGCCGGACTGCCCAAGGGTTGGAATTTGTATTGGGACCGCGATGGTTATCGCCGCCCGATTCTGTCCAGCAATACTCCGGGCGCCACGGTCTCGACGGAGTTGGTGGCTCCCGATTGGGCGCACCACAATGTCCGCCGCGATCCCATCATCAGTGCGACGGACGATCCTGGGGTTCCGATGCAAAGGTGGATGTGCCTGGAAAGCCCTGCCACCTTCCGACTGCAGCAAAGCGTGCGCGATGCTTTGCCGTGGCGGATCGATAATGTGGCTCTGACCGGAAAATTTTACCCCGGCGGTTGTGCGTCGAGCCTGGATCGCAGCATCGATGTCATCCGTGAGTTTTTAAATCAGCAGGATCTACTCTTGCCCGGCACGTTTGTGCTTGACGATTTGGGCCTCGATGTTGGCTTCGGTCACGATCCCGGCAACACCGATCCGACACGATTCGACTTTCTCTCACTCATCCTGACCGGTACGACGGAATCGATTTCATCTCTCCGGTTGCTCGATTCCGGTGCCGTTCCGACCGACAGGTTGCCGCGAATCCATGTCACCAGCGACGGCGGACTGGAAGAACTCAACTTCGACCCCACGACAACGTTCCGCGGCGCGATCGAAATCGGCGGGCCCGTTGGCAACGAAGTCATGCTCGGTTCACTGGCCGATGGATCCAGCCTGATGTTCGACAACCAGAACGGCGACCCGGTAACGATCGACGCGATTGCGCTTGGTGACGAAGTGTTTGTTTCGGCGGCCGGAGACTTTGGCAACATTGCCGTCGCAAACGCCTGGCTCGGCGGCGGGCTGGTCGCCGAAAACGCTTCGATGGTCGAAGTCGAAGGAACGCTGGGGGCCGATCTGATGCTGCAAGGCGGTCTGGACACGCTCGCCGTGATGGGAGGCGACCTAATAGGCACGGTCATGACGGGACTCGGTGGCCAGGGCGGCGATGTCGGACAAATATCCGTTTCTTCACAGAACAATCAAGGCGGATCGATGACGGGGATGATCGACATCGGCGGTAGCGTCGGATCGATCAGCTCCAGCGGCGGCTCGATCATGTCCGAGATCCAAGCCGGTCAGATCGGCAGCATCAGTTCGACGATGGACGTCCAGACGAGCCAGGGTGGGGATATCGCCGGGACGATTCAGGCCGGTTCGATCGATAGCATGACCAGCGCCGGCGGCGCGATGACTGCTTCCGTCACGACGCTCAACCCCGATCATGCCGCAACCGTGATCGCGTCGATGCCGCTGGCGGGTGTCGGCGGAATCATCGACAGCCCCAACAGTTTTCATTTCGCTGGAGGCATCGCATCGATCGCCGCCAACCGGATCAATCTCCGTGTCGTGGCCGGCGGCCGCATCGAGCGGATTGTCGCGGTCGATGATGGACCCGATCGGCCTGCGGTTTTAGAAGGCCGATTTACTGCAGCCAGTTTTGGACGTATCGAGACCGATGAAAACGGCACCGCCGACTTTGAACTCACAGCGACCGACGAAGCGTGGCAGTTCGATGGCGAACCCGCCTTCGAAACCATTTTGGTTCAGCCGGGCTCGGAAGTCTGGCTGACCGACCAAATCCATCTCAACACCGATGTCAGACCCGGAGTGATCCGCTTCCACGGGGAAGGGGTCGACACCGATGGTGATGGAGTGACGGACGCGGAAGAAGACGCCGCACCTGGAAATGGCGATGGCAACAACGACGGCACCGCCGATTCACAGCAATCTGACGTCGTCTCGTTGGTGTCGCTGGACAACGGACATTACATCACACTGGTGACCGATCTTGGTTCTTTCGCCGCAGTGTCTTCGATTCAATCGGCGACATTTCCCGTAACCGTCGCCGACACACTCTTCGAATCGGGCCTGGTTGATTTCCGAATCCAAGGCTTGTCAGTTGGAGGTACAACCGACGTACGATGGCTGCTGCACAGCGGCGAAGACGTCACCGGATTATTTTATCGGGATCCCTCGGCCGGCCAGTCGGAACCGTTGGAAGTGTTCGCCAAAGATCCCACCGACGGTAGCGGGATCGAATTGTTGTCGATCGGCGAGGTGACTGCGACCTTTCGAGAAGGCGGAACCGCCGATCAAGACGGGGAACCGGACGGAGTGATTCACGTGACGGCCGGCGCCGGTTTAGCAGACGGCGTCGTCGTTCAAAACCCGATCGATCCGCACGATGTCAACAACGACGGTATCGTTTCGCCCCGTGACGCGCTAAAGGTCATCAATGTGCTCGCCCGCATCCAAGGCGGGTTCGGCGGGATCAGCCTGGCGTCCAGTGATTCGTTCTATGACGTCAACGACGATGGCCAAGCAACTCCACGAGATGCACTGAACGTGATCAACTTCCTCGCATTACAACAGGCCACTGAAGCAGAGACTTTCGTTAAAACGTCGATTCGCGATCACCAACGAAGCACCGATGCCGTGATGGCCGGCGAGATCTCGCAGATACTCAAGCGCGATCAAGACAAACGACTCGACTCCATCACGAATCTTTTGGCCGACCAAGTTTCCATGCTGTTCTAAATGACGTAGCGAGGCCATCTCGTTTGAGGATCCCCTGTGATCTCGATTGAACCTTAGGACGGGATCGATGCAGGATTCAGCGCTCACTCCAGTCCACGCCGTCGGCCATCACGCTGGAATTGATCTCCAAGAGTTTCTGTTTCATCCGGGCGACAATTTCTGGCCGCTCTTGGGACATGTCATGCTGCTGTTGCGGATCGTTCGTCAGATCAAACAACTGAAAATCGCGGTAGCCGCCCGATCGAATGTCTGGAATCCACACTTCTTGGAACATATTGTTCGTCGACAATTCGTAATCCGGTGCCGCGACCAGCGAATAGTCGCCGTCTCGCATCGCCACGATGGGACGCGATTTCTGTAAGTGCCAGAAAAGCGGTTGATGGCGGTTGAATTTCTCCGGTTTGCCGGTCAACACCGCCGACAGGTCCGATCCGTCCAGGTGGCGTCCCGCCGGAGGATCAATTTGCAGCAGCCCGCAGAGCGTGGGCAAGACGTCGACCAGGCCGGCGGGCTCCTCTGCGACGGCTCCCTCGGGAATCGTTCCCGGCCAAGAAAAAATTCCCGGCACCCGAATGCCGCCTTCCCAATTGACGCCCTTGCGGCCCCGCAGCCCGCCGGTTCGTTCGTCCAGGTAGCTGCCGTTGTCCGAAGCATAAACGAACAGCGTGTTTTCAAACTGTTTCATCTTCTTGAGTTTGGCAAACAGCCGACCGATCGCGCGATCGGTGTTGTCGATCGTCCCGGAATAAATGGCTCCACGCTCATTGAGCGTTCCGTATTGGGAAACCAGTTCATCGGGTGCCGCAATCTTTTGATGCGGTTCGTGAAACCAAACGTTCAAGAAAAAAGGTGCATCCGGTCGACGAGACCGATCCAGCCAGGCGATCACTTCATCCACAACAATCTGGCACGAATAGCCTTCCATCACGCCCACCGGCTCACCATTGCGAATAAAATTCTCCGGGTTGCGGTGGCTCGGCAAGGCGTTGTTGTCGGTGGCGAACCAGTAGTCGAATCCGTGATCCCGTGGCGTCGGCTTCTCGCGATCGGCTGTCGGCAAACCGAGGTGCCATTTGCCGAAGTGCCCCGTCGCATACCCCGCGTCGTGCAACTGTTCGGCCAACGTGACCTCTCGCTCCAGCAAATGCGACTTCTGGCTGTCGTTGTGAATCCAGCTATAAACGCCGGTGCGGATATGATGCCGTCCGGTCATCAAGGTCGCTCGCGAGGGCGAACAAACGGCGCACCCGGAATAGAAATTCGTGAATCGCGTGCCCCGAGCGGCCAAGCCATCCAGCACGGGAGTCTTGACGGGGCCGCCGTAACAGCCGATGTCCTGATACCCCAGGTCGTCCGCCAGAAGGATGACGACGTTTGGGCGATCGGCAGCACCGTAACGCGTCGTGACCAGGGACAAAAACAAAAAGGCAAGATAGACAAAACGCATTTCGGTGGGATCCCGTTTGGATCGGAAAGTTGCTAGCTGCGGACATTGCATCAGCCGCCGGCCGCAATCACCAATCGTCTCCGGCAACCGGCAGCAGTACTTTACCATGATTGCCGGACGCATCGCGCTACTTGCACGACGACATAAGGTGGTCATTCTGACCCTTCTCGCTGAACGCCACCATATCTGATTCAATACGCCCGTTGGACGACGGGGAGTTGCCCATCGCATCGCGGTGAGCGACGCCGATCGGTTGCAGGGACGTCTCAGGATCTGTCGCGCGGAACTGAATTTCCGCAATCGGGTTGAGTGGCGATTAGCGAGAAGTGTCGTCATTCTCCAGGTTTTAATTTTTTCAGAAACAGATGTCGATTTCCGTCTAGGAAATTCGACTGACTACAAAAGGCCGACGAACAGATCAAGAACTCGTTGCCCAGCGAGACGCCGCGCTCGCGGCCACGGGTGAGAAATAGCAGGTCGAGCGACAGCGAGGACTCATCGTTGGACCTCCCCCTCGCTTCGCTCGACCCTCCTGCCAGAAGGGTGGCAGTAAGAACATCACAACATCAACATCAACATCAACATCAACTAGGAGACAACTCACATGAAAGTGATGGTCATTGTCAAAGCAACCTCAAGTTCTGAAGCGGGCGAATTGCCCAGCGAGGAATTACTGGCCGCGATGGGACAATTCAACGAGGAATTGGTCAAAGCCGGCATCATGAAAGCCGGAGAAGGACTGAGGCCGAGTTCTGAGGCCAAACGCGTTCACTTCCACGGCACGGATCGAACCGTGACGGACGGCCCCTTCGCAGAAACGAAAGAGCTGATCGCCGGTTTCTGGCTGTGGGAAGTCGCTTCGATGGAAGAAGCGGTCGAGTGGGTCAAACGCTGCCCGAACCCGATGATGGAAGACTCCGACATCGACATTCGGCCGCTGTACGAGATGGAAGACTTCGCCGAAAACGACCCACAAGGCGAGATCAGCGACCACGAAGACAAACTGCGTCATCAAATCGCAACCCGCGACGCCATCGTTCAACCCTATCTGTTTTTCGGCGGGCGATGCGAAGAGGCCCTGGAATTCTACAAACACGCCATCGGCGCCACCGTTTCGATGATGATGCGATTCCACGAAAGCCCCGATCCGGTCCCCGACACGATGATTCCGGGGGGCGACACGGACAAGATCATGCATGCGTCGTTTGAGGTTGGCAAAATGACGCTCATGGCCTCGGACGGCTGCGGCAAGGCATCGAAGTTTGAATCATTTCGTCTCGCCCTGTCCGTGCCGTCTGCATCGGACGCTGATCTCGTCTTCAATGCACTGGCCGACGGAGGTACCGTCGACATGCCGCTGATGAAAACGTTCTGGTCACCACGGTACGGCATGGTCACCGACAAGTTCGGCGTCGGATGGATGGTGATGGTTCCCGGAGAACCGCAAACGTCCGACGTTTAATCGCCGCGTTCGATCCTCCTGCCAGGAGGGTAACGTCCATCATCAACCAAGACACCAATACGGAACACCATCAAATGAAATACATGCTGCTCATCTATAGCGACGAGAACTGCTGGACCGACGACGCACGTCGCGAGTGCATGTTAGAATCGATGACGATCGCCGACGAACTTCAGCAGCAGGGCAAGCTGATCTCGGCCGACCCGCTGCATTCGGTGACGACCGCAACCAGCCTCCGCGTCCGCAACGGCCAAAGACAGATCACCGATGGCCCGTTCGCCGAAACGACCGAACAACTCGGGGGCTACTACCTGATCGACGTCGACGATCTCGATGAAGCGATTGCGATCGCCGCTCGGCTGCCGCCGGCAAAACTCGGAACGGTAGAGATCCGACCGCTGTTCCCCAAACCCGATGTCACCGCGGACACCACCGCAACAAACAATCGGTCCAACGAAACCACTTCCCAATCCTAATTCCAATGCCGAGACACCCAATGAGTCGAAATCCTGTCGGCTGGTTCGAAATCTATGTCGAAGACATTGAACGAGCGAAAACTTTTTATGAAGCGGTGTTGCAAGTTGAATTGACACGCCTCGACACGCCCACCCCAGAACTTCAGATGCTTGCGTTCCCCGCTGATCTGGAAGCCGCCGGCGCCGCAGGTGCGATCGTGAAAGCGGAAGGATGCACCCCAGGTGGAAACGGCACCCTTGTCTACTTTTCCTGTCAAGACTGTGCCGACGAAGCCTCACGAGTCGAGTCGGCGGGCGGCAAAATCCACAAACCAAAATTCTCCATCGGCCCATACGGCTTTATCGCTCTGGCGGTCGACACCGAAGGCAATGTGATCGGGCTCCATTCACTCACCTAGAATCCGAAGATGTAATTCAAAGTTGCCATCTCGTTTCACTCGTGAAACGCAAGCTGGAAGCTTACGCCACTTTCTTGCTGACTCTAAATCTTAGGAATGAACACATCTGAAGTTGAATCGATTTACCGAACGGAATCGCGCAAGGTTTTTGCGACGCTGGTTCGGCTGCTGCGAGATTTCGACTCGGCCGAAGAAGCGATGCACGATGCCTTTGCCGCGGCGATGCAGCAATGGCCCGAACAAGGCGTCCCCGACAACCCGACTGCATGGCTCATTTCCACGGGGCGATTCAAGGCAGTCGATACGATTCGTCGGCGACAGCGGCTCAATGATCTGCAACCGGAAGTCGCACACCGTCTAGCCGAAATCGAATCGGCAAACGATTCGATGGCGAAACACGAGATCCAAGACGACCGACTGCGATTGATCTTCACCTGCTGTCACCCCGCAATTGACCCCAAAGTGCAAGTGCCCCTGACGCTGCGGGAGGTGTGCGGCATGACGACCGAAGAAATCGCCCACGCGTTCCTGGTGCCATCACCGACGATGGCTCAGCGAATCGTCCGCGGCAAGGCGAAAATTCGCGATGCCGGAATCCCTTTTGTGGTTCCCTCTCTATCGGACATTTCCCAACGATTGGATTCCGTTCTGTCGGTGATCTACCTGGTGTTCAACGAAGGCTATTCCGCGTCCCGCGGTGAAAGCTTGACTTGGGCCGACCTGTCCGACGAAGCGATTCGCTTGGCACGTTTGCTGTTGGAATTGCTGCCCGATCCGGAAGTGATGGGATTGCTGGCGATGATGTTGCTTCACGAATCGCGTCGCGCCGCGCGGCAGAGTGTCCAGGGTGACATCATCGTGCTCGAAGATCAGGATCGTCGTCTTTGGGATCAAGGGCTGATCAACGAAGGCATTCGTCTGGTCGAACGATCCTTGCGATCGAAGCGTTTCGGTGCATACACGATTCAAGCCGCGATCTCGGCCGTCCACTCAGAAGCCGAGACGCCCGCCGCCACCGACTGGGCTCAGATCGTCGCCTTGTACGACGTCCTGATGCGAGCCGACCCTTCGCCCGTGGTGGAACTCAATCGCGCCGTGGCGATCGCGATGCGAGACGACATCCCTACCGGGCTTGCGATCATCGATGACATCCTGGATCGCGGAGACCTGCAACACTACTACCTGGCCCATTCGACCCGCGGCGAATTTCTGCGCCGACTGGGAAAACGCCCGGACGCAAAATCCGCCTTTGCGCAAGCCCTGGCACTGACGACGCAAGAATCCGAACGACGCTTTCTGCGCGCAAAGCTGGATGCGCTCGGTTAAGCAACGAGCGGTCAAAGACTTTCTCACCCTGCCTCGCCGCCGTCACCAGACGCCGGCAAAACGATGAAGTGGCAAAACGATGAGGAAGGCATCAGGGACTCCGCAGATCTTGTTCCAACCTGCCACGCGGCTCAATCTCCTTGTCTCCTTGTCTCCACCCAACTCCCCAACGGGGTAATCAGAGAGCCGAAGCTTCCAGCTCCGCTTCGGCCGACTCGGCTTTTCCCCGTTCGCTTTCGCTTTTGTCGAGCATCTCTGCGAGTGAGTCGTCGTCGCCGTCGTCGTCATCATCCAGCTCGTCGAGCACCAGCAGCGGATCGACGAAGCTCCATGCCGGCAGGTGCGCCAGTAAGCTGGTCGCCAACAGACCGCCGCGGATCGTCCACATGACGTACCCGACCGAAAGTGCACTTGAGACGCCCGCGAAGGAGCCGGCAAAAATGTAGGGTGTAATAAAGCCCTCATTGATTTCGCCTTGCATGTCTTCCATGTCGCTCCAAAGCAGTTTGCTGTCGAACCGTCCGATCCCAAGCACCGAGCCGGTCGATCGTATCGAGTCCGAACGACGCACTCGACCTGCGTTGTCATTTTGCGTCGGAGACGAACTACGGCTTTCGTCATTTCGCTGCTCGGATTCAGTCTGCTCCGCCAGCCGCTGCGGCACCACGCTGATCGTCAGAATTTCTTCGGCGTTGGTTTGGACCACGCCTCGCGCCAGGTCGACCGACGACGTGTCAGCTTCGGGAACACTCGCGGTCACTGGGGTGTACGTCTCATTCTCCGGCTCTGTTTCTTCGTCGCCTTCTTCTTCGGCCGGCGGTTCTTCGGGGACATTCTCGGGCTCCGGTTCGGCGCTCGCACTGGCAAGATCGGCCGGACGGATCGGCAACAAAACATTGATCACCACCCTCGCGGGCGCACTCGTCGCGGTCCCATCGGTGACGGCGTACGCAAAGCTGACGAAACCGGAGAACGAGGCGACCGGGGTGAATTGAAAGGATCCGTCAGCCCCCAAGGTCAATGTTCCAGAGGAAGGCCCGCTGACGGGAACGACGCGGATCGCGTTACCATCGACGTCAAAATCGTTCGCCAACAATCCGCCTGCCCCGACCGTCAACTTGCTGTCCGGATTCATCGTGAATTGATCTTTCACCGCAACCGGCGCGTCATTGACGGCCAGGACGTTGATGTTGACCGTCTCGGTGGTCGAATCGATGAAATCGCTCGCCTTGAGTGTAAGCGTGTCGATGCCGTTGATATTCGGGTTGCCCAAATAGGTAAGTCCATTGGTGGCGGCCAGCGTGGTGTTCAATTGAGCGAGCGTCGCGGTGACGGTCACCGATGCACGACCGTTGCCGACGATGTCCGAGGCGGTCAAGCCGCCGGCGACGGTAGCGTCCAGGGTCAAGGTCCCGCGAGCGACCTTCATGGAGAATTGCATCATGCCCGTACCGATGTCGGAATCGCTGACGCTGATCCCATTGATCGACCAGGGTGTGTCTTCTGACGGTGTCTGCGTTCCCGGCGTGGTGATGGTCGGGGCAGAGTTGATCGAGGTGACGTTGATCGTCGCGGTGGCCAAGTTGCTGGCGGAGATTCCATCGTCGGCGACGATGTCGATAACACGTGCCGTCGTGCTGGGTGCCACCGATGTATTGAGGTAGCGGATCGATCGTAACACTTGTTGATAATTGGCGACCGAGTCGGTTCCCGACAGCGTCAGGGTTCCACCGGCGTAGGTGGCGGTGATACTGGTCCCCGACGTGTCGGCGGACAAGGATTCACCGCTTCCGTCCAACGGGTTGGTCAGAGTCGCCGTCAACGAAGTCAAACTCGCCGAATCGACGTCGTTGAGGTTGGCGTCTGAGAAATCGCCGATTCGCACGGCGCCGCCACCTTCGACAAAGGATGCCTGGAATCCAGTGCCGCCTGTGCCGCTTGAATCGTCGGCGTCCAGGTCCAACGTGGGAGCGTTGTTGGTCGTCGTGATCGACACGCTAGCCGTCGCGATGGTACTGTTAGCCGCGCCGTCATTGGCGACGAATTGAATCACCCGCGTTGTCGTGTTGGGATCCAACGAGACATTGTTGTACCGCACCGTCCGCAACACCTGTTCATAGTTCGCGACCGAATCGACTCCCGACAATGTCAGCGTTCCAGCCAGGTAGGCCGCTGAGATGGAGGTCCCGCTCGTATCGGCACTCAGCGATTCGGCGATCCCACCGAGCAAGTTGGTGATGGTGATGGTCAGCGACGAGAGGCTGCCGCTGTCCACGTCGCTCAGGTCTGCATCCGCAGAGTCAGCGATCAGCACGGCGCCACCGCCTTCGATGAACGTCACGTTAAAATCGGCGCCGGTCGCTCCGCTGGAATTGTTGGCATCCAAATCGATGTCGGGGGCATCGTTTTGGGCAGTGACGTTCAGTTGAATCAGTCCATCGGCGGGCCCGACTGCGACGGAGTCTTCGATGTGAACGGTGATCTGTGAGTTGACGTCGTTGTCCGTGGCGGGGGTAAAGGCGACGGCGGCCAGGGCGGCGTTGACGTCGGTGACCGTTCCGCTGACCTGCCAAATTCCTGATCCCGTGACATAGGTGCTGGTCGACACTCCGAACGTTCCCG
>WCIL01000070.1:0-30285 GCA_033042175.1 Phycisphaera sp. RhM | reverse complement strand
GCTTGCGGACCGCTTCAGCTTTCTGGGCTGCGGTAAAGGAACGGCGTTTTCGGGTCATCGGAATCCTCCTCAAGTGGTGAAATTAACTCACCGGAGGCAAAATTCCAATTCCATGAGAGGCAAGACACGACAACGTCCTCGATTTGTACCATTACCGTGCCCGCATGTACGATCCATTCGCCGGACGGTTCTGCTCCAGAGATCCGATTGGATTTAAGGGGAGTAGATGGAGCCTTTATGGGTACGTGAATGAGAGGCCTTTCAACGCGACTGACCCTTCCGGGATGGCTACGTGTGCAGCGATCCTTTCTGGTAGCAGTATTGACAAAATTGACGAAGCTAATGACGTGGCGGACCACGTAGGGTTCCCGAAGACGGGGGACGAATTGGTCGAGTTCGTGAAGTCAAATGGCTGTTGCACACTTTGGACGTTTGAGCACCAAGGTGGAGACGGGAACCCTGGTGGAACAATAGGACCGGACGATAATCCTATCCTTCCCAACGAAGAGACGGAACGCAAATTGGCCGAAGCATTTTCAGAGAACTGGTGCTGGTTTGGCTGCAAAATCAATATTTTCGCATGTGGTGGTATCGACCCCAAACGAAGACAGACGAGAAAAGATATCGCGAAGAGAACAGGGTGCTCGGTTTGCGGTTCCGCAATCGCGGATTGTTCGGCGAAGAAACAATCCTGTGATTGGCCTCCAGAAGAAGGCAAGATCATGTGGCCCAAAGAGTGTGAGAGTCCTCCACGAGATGACCCTTATGAAGGATATGGTCCGGGATGGATGTAGAGGCTGTCGTCGTGAGAAAGCTGACTCTGTTCCTTGTGTTTGCGATTGCCTTAATAGGCTGCAAGAGATCAAATGGGCCGCCTATTCCACGGGGTGAGAATGGTAGCGTGAGCGCAAGCAATTGGGGGGAGTATTACTTAACGCCTCTAGGAATCGACGGTGCGCCAAACGATGTCTTATTCGAGTGGACACGCCAAAATGCCCCGTTACGAAGGAGGATTTCAGAAGATCAGCTGTCGTTCAATTCATCCGAAATTTTGTTCGATGGCTCTGGCATTGAAATTGATGATGATTTCAAACTGAAAATTTCCAACAACGATGGCATAGTGTGGCTTAACTTGGGATCAAAAGTCCAAAGCGACGATCTCTCGTGGGCTTTGTCGCTACACCGACTGCGAGGCCTGTCCCTAAAGAGCACTGCGCTTAGCCCCGTGCATATGGACGCTCTCGGATCGATGAGCAACTTGCAATGGCTTGACCTTTCTAGGTGCGAATTGCCCATCGCCGGATCTGGCTTCCCGACTCTTCAAAACGTCCGAACGCTCATTTTGTCTTACGCCAACGTTGACGACGACGCCCTTTCCGCTATCGGAACTCAGCCACAACTACGATCCATTTCCCTATCAGGAACCGCAGTATCCGACTCTGGCCTCGAAAACTTGGTCCGATCCAATCCCAAGATTCGCTTTCTTGACCTTTACGCTTGTGACGGTATCACAAATGCATCTATTGACACATTTATCTCGTTGAAGCAGTTGGAGTATTTGGGTGTTGGGCGAACAAGGCTGCTGCGGGAATCCCGCACAACGGAGGATAGCTGGATTGAACTCATTAGGTCTGTGCTGCCCGATTGCTATGTAAGCACGGTGAACTAAATGGCAGAAATCAACTGTTGCGGGAGAAGGCTTCGCCGGGGTCAGGCGCGGGATTCGGGATTCAACCGAATCCGGCGCACGCCGGACGAAGCAAAGGGAAATGGGGTTTCAAACGCAAAGTCAACGCTGAGAGGCGGTGATTAAAACGGCGGACGAAAGACTTGATTACTCGACTGCGTCGACTTCTGACGCAATCGACGGGTGCCTACTTCATTACCGCTGGCGGTCACGAGACCGCCGCTGCTTCGGCACAATGCCGCCATCCTTGCCACGGTCCACTTGGCTTCGGGCGTCGGACTCGGGCATGAGAAAAGAGCGCAGCGCACGGCGGGTAGGATGCCCGTCGATTGAAACCCGTCGGGGACAGGATGTCCGTCGGAGAACGATGGCAGGAGGCGGGAGCACAGCTTCAGGCTTCAAGTTTCAAGTTTCAAGTTTCAAGTTTCAAGTTTCAAGTTTCAAGTTTCAAGTTTCAAGTTTCAAGTTTCAAGTTTCAAGTTTCAAGTTTCAAGTTTCAAGTTTCAAGTTGAAAGAGAAGAAGTTGGAACTTGGAAAACGTGAGCGGGCCATCGTTCGCCGACCGGAGTGAGGGAGGGATCGACCGAGCGGAGCCGGCGGCCCGCGGAGGTGGTGACAGCGACCGAAGGAGGATGGGCTACCGCCCAATATCGCTAAGTCCAGACAAACGGAGAGGCCCGGACGCTGGCGCGAACCGACTGATACCAGACGAAGATCAGCCGTTTGGCGGCAGCCCAATAATGCTAAATCGAGATTTATTCGCGCCGCTCGCGCTGGCGCGAACGGGCGGATGGCAAACAAGTATCAGCCGTTTGGTGCGAGCCTACGGGCCCTGCGCTTGTCAAAACCTTGTCGATTGAGCGGTATTGGGCGCGCGGCCTGACCCCGACGGGGTCCAAGCGGGTAGCCGGAGGTGAGCGAAGCGACACCTCCGGACATCCAGCCCCCGTCAGACGCGACCCCGAAGGGTGTCGAAGCAAATGACGTCGGCGTCCTCGGACCCGGCCAGCCCGCACGCTCAAGCTCACCCATCAACTCCTTTACGAACGCAGACTGCCGCACCGCCGGCGGATGGATTCGCTGCGACCCCGTCCGGGGTCGAGGGGATTGTGGGACGTGCTTCCCGGAGGTGGCGCTGCGCTGACCTCCGGCTACTCGCTGGCATCCCTCCGGGAGACTCGGTTCGCTGCCGCTCTCCTTTGACACCAAACGGAGTGATGCTTGTTAGCGGCAGGGCTCGCGCCCAATACCGCTGTCGCGTCATCTCCGCTGCCGCGGCCAATTCGCTACACCCTTGCGAAGAATCTTCAGGGCGATGAAGAGCCACCGCCGGTCGCCCTAGCGAGCAGGCCAAACCTGGGCAGATGGAACGGTTACCTGCAATTCATTTTATCATTCCGGATCGACACGCTCAGCTTCCCCCGAATCGGCGAACAGCCGATGCTTGCGTAGCCTGACTTCGATGAACTTGGCCAACATCGAGCACGAGACGGCGATCACCGACGGTATCAATGCGTCTTCCCAGGTCATGTTAATCGTCCCTTGAGTGAAAATCGGATCCAGCGAAAGCCTAGGTCGACGGATGCTCCCATCCGCTCACCAGACGTCTGATGTCGCCCAGTCCTCGTGAGTCGCGTGCGGTTCAGGTGGACTTTGCAGGCTGTACGCTTTCGGTCGACCGATCAATCGCTGTCGCCGAAGAGGTCAACGGGAGTGCTGGGCGATCCTGCCGAGACAGGGGACGGCCGCGCTGCCAAAGTGTGTCGCGGGGATCGGGATGGTGTCTAACGATGAGACGCCGGTGTGATCGAGTCGATCGCGCGCTGCGCGGCGCATCAAATTGCCCAACGGTGCGAATGCATTGCCAACAGTTGAATTGCTGCATCGAGCATTTTGGTGGCGCGATTGTTGCAGGCAAGCGGTGTTCCAAAAGCGAACGAAGTTCCCTCACGCAAGGGGCCATCCGATGGACCGCAGACGTTGCCATTCTCTCTTCCAGGCGTCGTGTCTGTTGACCGCGTTGCCACTGTCTCTGGCGTTTTGTACCCCAAACAGTCTTTTCGCTGGTGACAGCGAATTGGATTCCGGCTCGCCGGTTCAACAAGCCTTGCGGGCCGAGTTGGATGGCGACATTGAAAAGCGCAAGATGTATCTGATCAGCGCGATCCGGCAAGATCCCAACGATTCGACGGCGCGATCGATGGCTGGGTTTCTCAAACACGATGATCGATGGATGCCCGTCCAGCGGTCGGCATCACTGAATGCATCCAACGAACTTCTTTATCTCTACAGTTTCCTGAGGGATCGATACGCCGGAACATTGGCCGGCGAGATTGCGCTTGCGCGTTGGTGTCGAATCAACGAGATGGAAGATCGCGAGCAGCTGCACTGGAGGAACGTCATCGAACGCGATCCTAGTCATGACGAAGCACGGAAACGCCTGAAACTGCGTGAATTCCGCGGCCAGTTGATGACCAAGGAAGAAGTGGACGCTTACAAGCAGTCGTTGATCGATGACAAGCGGGCACTTCGCAAGTGGGAACCCACGCTCAATCGATTACGGCGAGAACTGGAATCGATTCCATCGTCCCAAGAATCGGATGCCTGGAAGCATTTAGCCGCGATCGATGATCCCGAGGCCGTTGCTGCCATGGAAAAACTGGTGCGGCGCGTTGACACGGAACTGCAGGCTCGTCTGGTCGACACGATCGGCAGCATCCCGGCCCAAGTCTCTGCCGACGCGCTGGTTCGACTTTCGCTGGAATTGAAAGAGGCCGACGCCAGACAAGGCGCAGCAAGAAAGTTGGCCGAACATCCGATCCATGCCTATGCACCGCAGTATCTCAGTCAATTGGAGTCACCCATTCAAGTTGTTTCCAGCCTCAACGCGATCGGTGACACGGTCATCAGCCATACGCGGTTGCGACAAGAGCGTCCCGACGACGCAATCAACCTGTTCCAATCGACCAACGCCGGCTTGACCGTCCAAGACCCCCGATTCCGCGCCACCCCGGCCTATCGACAAATTGTTGCCCGTGAAGTTTTCTTGCATCGCCGCAAGATTGCCGCAACCGAACGAGCCGTAACGCAGAAGAACACTCAGACCCAACGGCTCAATGGTCGAATCTTCAGCGCCCTACGCATCGCAACGGGTGAAGAGATGGGCGATGTTCCGAGCCTGTGGTGGGATTGGTGGAAGCACTACAACGAGTACTTGGTCCCCGATTACAAACGGGAGTACTACTTTACCAACACGGATTATCGTCGGCGCACCATTCGCGCGCCGCAAGCGCGTCGCTGTGAATGCTTTCCGGCAGGCACGTTGGTTCACACCGAGACAGGCAAACGAGCCATCGAAGGGATTCGGCCGGGCGACAAGGTGCTTTCCCAGGATCTCGAGACGGGGGACCTTTCGTATCAGCTGGTGCTTCAAACAAGCATTCGACCACCGAGCGACACGATGCAGATCACGGTCGGCGGGGAGCAGATCACCGCAACGGTCGGCCATCCGTTCTGGGTTGTCGGTCGAGGATGGACGATGGCGAAGGAATTGAATCCTGGCGATCGCCTCCGCGAAATTCACCGCTCGACCGCAATCGACGTGACCGAAGGCGGTGTGGACAGCGAAGCCCACAATCTGATCGTCGACCAGACCCATTCGTATTTTGTCGGGGACGCAGGCTTTCTCGTCCACGACAATATCATTCGCGAAGCATCGAGATCCCCGTTGCCCGGCTGGAATCCGAACGATGAAATCTGACGTCAACGATGCGATGGCAAAACGACGGGATGGCAGAATCGTGGGTTGGCAGAATCGTGGGTTGGCAGAATGATGGGTTGGCAACTGGAACACCGCAGGCCCCATTTCGATCTATCGCCCCCATCTCCTTGTCTCCCCATCCCCTTGTCTCCCCATCTCCTTGTCTCCCCATCCTGCCACTTCAAAT
Organism: Phycisphaera sp. RhM; assembly: GCA_033042175.1. Taxonomy (GTDB): domain Bacteria; phylum Planctomycetota; class Planctomycetia; order Pirellulales; family Pirellulaceae; genus Stieleria. The sequence goes on along the minus strand of WCIL01000070.1, from coordinate 24,651 downwards.
CATACTGTCGCTCCACCATCGAGAACCCTTTCTCCGTCCGTCGCTCGGCGGTATCGGGCTCAAATCGACAAGTCGCAATTTACTTCAACAGTTTGTCGCCGCCGCTGCGTTTCATCAGTTCGATCACCTGTTGCTCATCGACTTCGATGCCCAGACCGGGGCCGGTCGGGACGTGGGCTTGATCCTTTTCGATTCGCAGCGGCACCTTGAGCACGCTGGCGGTGAGGAACTGGTCCCCGTTGAGTGCGGCGGGCTTGTTCAAGCCGCAAGCTCCGTACAGTCCCAACGTTGCCGCCAGTGAAATGTCGGGATCGGTCAACCCGCTGCCCAGCCACATCAAGTCCTGTTGCTGACAAAATTCAATTTGTTGTCGGGCCGATTGCAAGCCGCCGCATCGAGACGGTTTCATCGCGACGCCATCGCACATCCCCGCTTTGTAAAACTCGCGCAGATCGGTCGGACTGATCACCCCTTCGTCCATCAGAATCGGCAACGCGGCTTGCTGTTTGAGTTGTTGATAACCGCTGATTTGATTGGGTTTCAGCGGTGCCTCCAGCACATCGACACCGGCATCAGCCAACCGCGGCGCGGTGACCAACGCGGTGGCCGGATCGTAGCCACCATTGGCGTCGGCCCATAGAAACCCCTCCGGCGCGTTTTTCCGCACGCGTCGAGCCAACTGGATGTCAAATTCAGGATCGGGCGCCACCTTAATGTTGAAGTTGCGGTAACCGCGACGACGGCCCTCTTCCATCACCCGATCCACCTCGGCCAGTTGCTGCACGTTGACGGTCCAGCTGAGCGTGATCGGCCCACCGGATTCGCGTCCCCACATCTGCGCCAGGGACTGACCGCGCACCTTGCCCATCAAGTCATGAAGCGCCAGGTCCACGCCGGCGCGTGTGATCGGCATGCCAGTGGTAAAGCCCGGCGCGATCACGGAGTCCATTGCCGCCAAGGCGCCGTCGATGTCGTTCGGATCGCGACCGACCAGCGCCGGCGCGTAGTAGTCGCGCAGCACGAGGGTGGCCGTCTCCAGCGTTTCGTAGCTCCACTTCGCGATCGGGATACTCTGGCCCCAACCCACCGTTCCGTCGTCAGCGGTGATTTTGACCACGACGGCTGCACGTCCCAGCGAACCGTGCGGCCCGGTAAAGAACTTGAAGTATCCGGTCAGCGGATAGCGTAAGGGGAACAGTTCGATGCGATCGATCTTCATGGTGGCGGGTTCCTGACCGCGGGCGAATCGGACCAGCGGGGCAGTCACCGCTGCAACAGCCCCCGCGAATTGGCGTCGATGAAGTTTCACAGTTGGTCCTTATCTATCTTGCTCCAGTGCGTCAAACGGTCCACGGTTTACGGTGGTCGTAATCGAGCAGCGCGTTGGCCGCTCGATCATCGATAAACCGCTCCGTCACCGGGTTCCAGCGAAGCTTGCGTCCCAGCTTCATTGCCACATGCGCGATCACACAGATGCTGTTCGAGCGATGTCCGACTTCGACCGGACAAATCGGCTCTTCGTGTGTCCGCATGCACTGTAAAAAATTCTGCATGTGGTTGTCACTTTGGTACAGATGCACTTCACCCTCACCAATCGGATCCCGCAGAATGCCCCCCGGATCGGCGGTCAAACTGGAACGTGTGACGGAGATCGATCCGGCATCGCCTTGGAACGTGACACCAGCCGGTTTGCCCGAACTGGCGAACAGTTTGACCCCGTCGGCGTAACGTCCTTCGGCCTGAAACTCGGTGTGAACGTTGAACAATCCGCGGCTGGGGAATTCACCGCTGGCCTCCATCTCGACCGGTCCGGAATCATCGGAACCGTGTCCCCACTGGGCGGTGTCAAACATGTGCGCGCCCCAGCCGGTGATCATTCCGCGACAATAGGATTCGATCTGCAGCCAGCCCGGTCGACTGAAGTCCGCTTGTGGATGCACGCGATGTTCGGTGTAGGGCATCCGAGGCGTCGGGCCGAGCCACATGTCGTAGTTGAGCTGCTCGGGAACCGGCATCGCGACGTTCTTTCCCGTGCCGGTATCGGTCGGCAGTTGGACGCGAATCGTGTGCAGCTTGCCGATACGTCCGCTGCGAACCAATTCACAGGCCAGACGAAATCTTCGATCGGAACGTTGCTGCGATCCTGTCTGCAAGACGACATTGTGTTTTCTCACCGCCGCGACCAATTTTTGCCCTTCCGTTATCGTGTAGGTCAACGGCTTTTGCAAATACACGGCCTTGCCGGATTCGACCGCGGCGATCGCATTGAGTGCATGCCAATGGTCCGGCGTCGAGATTGTCACTCCGTCGATGTCGTCTCGCGAAAGCAACTCACGATAATCCTCAAACATTTCGATCGTCGGTCCGGGACGATCGGTCAGCCTGTCGGCGTAAATCGCTTCGCACTGCTGTTTTGCGTGCTCCACCCGCCGACGATCGAGGTCGCAGACGGCCACGATGTGGGCGTTGGTCTGCGGTTCCAAACCGCTGCGCAAACAGGCATTCATGTCTCCATGCCCCATCCGTCCGGTACCGATACAGCCGATCCGCAACGTGTTACTTGGCGCGTCCTTGCCCAAGACGTAGGACGGAACGATGGTTGGAACGCCGATGGAGGCGATCGACGCGGCAGATGCCTTGAGGAAGCCGCGACGGCGGATCGATGTCGTGCCCATGGGAGTTTGACTCTCAAAATGAAAGGGAAGATTGCTGAAAGCGTGTTTGTTCCGTTTTCAGACGCGGCGCATCCCAGCGGAGCCGATGCACGATCACTCGGTAACGCAGCGTCATGCTCCTGCCCGGTTCGAGCGTCATCGGCTGATCATTCAGCAGAGCCGCGTTCACGTAGCCCGTCACGGGGCTACGAATGATGTACCACGGCGTGGGATGTCGGGGATTCTCGGGATGATCCAGAAACGCCAATCCAACCGGGTCTCCGTCGATGGTGCCGCTGTAATCGATCGACCTCGCTCGGCTGCGATGCCGGTCCCCAGGTCCGAATTCGACGGGGCCTCGTTCGCTGGTCGCTTGACGATCAACCATTTCTTTCGCGAATCGCACCGACAGCCCCGCATAGCCGCCCCACGATTGTTCCTTCGGTGGCGTGCGATCCAATTTCACACGGTTGTTGCCGGCGGTGAATTCGGAAATCCAATCCAAGTGGTATTCGTCGTGGGCATTCGGCGTGGAAATGATGATCCGTCGTCGTTCGCGAAGCACGACGTCTTCGTCGCCGTCGGGATGGTAGGCCAACGTAAGTGAGATCCGCGCGGAATGATCATCGCGCGTTTCCACCTTGACGTCCGTCGTCTCGGTACGCCCGGCCGGCCTGCCCGTCTGCCGGTCATGTTCCCAGTAGTTGACCCCGTTGATGTATTTCCAACAGAACCACAAACCGTGATGCCAGGCGTGATCGGCAGGGCGATCCCAGGTCAGCACGCGTCCGCCTTCGGTACTCAACGGGTGAAAATACGGAACATCCAACGTGGAGTCGTGATGGAATCGCCAAAGGACCTGCTGGCCACGAACGAGCGCGACCGCAGACTCCGATCGATCCCACCGCAGCGGTGCCGGCTCGGCGGCCAAGGCGTTGGTGCGCAACAACAGCGTCAGCGGCATTGCGAGTGTCAGCAGCAGACCACGGAAGACGATCGCGCGCGGCATGGACGACTCCTCTCCAGGTGGGCGTCACAAAGATGTCCCCGAAAGCGGCAAATGATGTGCCGTTAGGAACGCCTGCTCCCTCTCAGTTCGATAAGGGGGATGGCAAATCAACCACCGTCGTGCCCAAGCCGGCCGGACGACAACCGCTTAACGGCAAACGCTCAAAAAAGAAAAAGATGTCTTCGCAGCAGAGCCGCCCCCGCGAACTGCGTTTGTGCAGCCTCCCGATCGTGCGGATTCGCTCGGATGGGCTGCCAGCGGGATTCGAGCTGCTTGACATCGGACCGGGTCGCTGAGCATCTTTCAGCCGCTTTCTCTGGGGAGCGGTGGTTCGAAAAAGAACCGATTCAGCTTGTGTTCCGCCCGCTCGCGGATTTGCCATCAATTCATTAGGCTAACGCTCCGTAGCCCCTGGGAACAAGAATTCGGCTGGTCACGGAGAAAGGTGCTTGATGAGCGTGCCTGATTTGACATCGTTTGCGGAGCGTTGGGATCGCCGGCACTTATTGGATTTGGAATCCCTTTCCGCTGACGAAATCACCATCTTGCTGGACGTCGCGAGTCGGTTGAAAGAAGCGACCGAAGGTTGTCGGCGAAAATTGTCGCTGTTGAGCGGCAAAACGTGTGCGAACCTGTTTTTTGAAAACAGCACGCGGACGCGGAACAGTTTTTCGTTGGCGGCCAAGCGACTCGGCGCCGACACGGTCGAATTCGGTTCGAGCGGTTCCAGCACCGCCAAGGGCGAGACGTTCGCCGACACCGCCAAGACGATCGAAGCGATGGGCGTGGATTGGGTCGTCACCCGCCATGGGACGCCCGGAACCCCGAACCTGCTGGCCCGGGAATTGGGCTGTTGTGTGTTGAACGCCGGTGACGGTCCGCACGAACATCCGACCCAGGGTCTGCTGGATCTGTTGACGATTCGCCAACATCGCGGAAGCCTGGAGGGATTGACCGTTGCCTTGGTCGGAGACATCGCCCACAGCCGCACCGCGCGCAGCAACATCTGGGGACTGAAACGGATGGGGGCCCACGTGATCATTTGCGGGCCGCCGACCTTGGTCAGCCCCCGCTGGCAGGAATTGGGTTTCGAAGTGGCCCATCACTTGGACGAGATTCTGCCCCGCTGTGACGTCTTGAACCTGCTGCGAATTCAATTCGAACGCCAGCACGCGCGGCCGTTTCCGAGTGTCCGCGAGTACGCAGCGTTGTATGCGATGAATGCCGCGCGTATGCGTCAGGCCAAGGAGAACATCCTGATCATGGCGCCGGGGCCGATCAACCGCGGCGTCGAAATCACTCCAGAAGTCGCCGATGGTCCACACTCGGTGATCCTGGAACAGGTCACCAATGGAATCGCCGTCCGCATGTCGGCCCTGTACTTGCTGTCCGCGGCCGATGATCGATACCGCAACGCCAACAAAGCCTCCGCTTAGGAATTGAAGAGATCGTTCAACCGATGAAGAAGCCCCTGCTGATCGAAAACGGTACGTTGATCGACCCCAGCCAAAACCTGAATCGTGGCGGTCGAATCCTGATGGTCGACGGCGTGTTCGCGACGGTTGATCCGAGTGACGGCGACATCCCCCAGGACTGCGAGGTCATCGACGCAGGCGGATGCCTGGTCACGCCGGGTTTGGTGGATTTGGGAGTCGAACTCAGAGAGCCGGGTTTCGAAGAAGACGAAACCGTCCTCAGCGGATCACACGCCGCATTGGCCGGCGGCTACACGTCGATCTTGGCCGCATCGAGCACCGACCCGGTGATCGATTCGCACGGCGCGGTCGAATTTGTTCGCCAAAAAGCGACGGAGGCAAGAGGCGCGCGGGTTTACGTCGTCGGTTGCCTGAGCAAGGGGCGTTCCGGCAAACAAATGGCCGAACTAGGCCTGTTATCCGAAGCCGGTGCGGTCGCGTTCAGCGATGCCCCCCGCGCCGCGCCGAGCGACGCGTTATTGAAACGGGCGCTTGAATACTGCCGCATGCTCGGCCGTCCGATTTTTGATTCGCCCGAAGTCCCCGAATTGGCGCTCGGCGGGGTGATGCATGACGGACAGGTTTCCCTGGTGCTGGGATTAAAAGGGTTGCCGACCGAAGCGGAAGATTTGGCGGTCGCGCGCGATGTCCGCTTGGCCGAAGCCACCGACGGTCGGCTGCATGTCGGCCCGGTCAGCACGATGGGAGCGGTCGACATGTTGCGACGCGTCAAATCGCGTGGCGTTGTCGTGACCGCTTCGGTGTGTCCGCACAATTTGATGTTGAGCGATGCGGCGATGCGGTCTTATGAGTCCCGGTTTAAGGTTCACCCGCCGCTGCGCAGCCCTCGTCACGTGGCGACGCTCTGCCAGGCGGTCAAAGACAAAACGATCGACGCGATTCAGTCCGGTCACATGCCGCGCAGTCGCGAAAAGATGATGAACGATCTGGATCAATCGCCGTTCGGGATCTCTTCGCTGGAAACCGCCTTGGCCACAGCCGCGACGGCGCTGGTGCGAACCGGCACCTTGGATTGGATCGAATTGATCGACCGCATGTCGACGCGTCCGGCACAGATCGCCAGCCTGGACGCGGGCACGCTCGGCATCGGCCGCCCGGCCGATGTCACCATCATCGATCCCAACGCGGGATGGAAAGTCGACCCGAGTCAGTTTCGATCGACTTGCATCAGCACGCCGTTTGCCGGCATGGAACTGATCGGACGGGTCCGGCACACAATCGTCGGCGGCGAGTTACGTTTTAGTGGTTGAACGTAAACTCGGTACTCGTCAGCACGCTCCAGGCGACGTCTTGCAGCCCGGTCAATCGATCCTCTTGGCCGTACTCTGACAGCACGCCCAGCAGGGTGTTCATTTCCGATTCCAGGGGCTCACGAGAGAGCCCGCGAAGAAACAGGGCACGGATGATGGCTTCGTCATCGAGGCCTTGCTCGACTGCTTCGGTGATGATGTTTCGCTCGGCGGCCAATTTCGGATTCAGCGTGTCACCGTTAGACAGGTGCAGAACCTGAACCATACTCGGTTCGTCACTGCGTTCGCATTCACACGTGATTTCGCGTGGGTTGCGACCGAAGGTTTTCAGAAAGTACGAATTGACCGACGCGTCAAACAATTCGATCGCACGGGTGCCGGATTCATAGAAATCGGTCTTCTGTCGGTCCGCACCGGGAAACGCCACCTCGTTGAAGGTCGTCGCAGTGCCCAGGACCTGGTCGATCGAATCCAGCATGACTTCGGCCATCAAGCGTTTGGGATAGTACCGACTGTGATACTTTCCTTCACTAATGTTTTCCGGCAACGCGACGCTGCTCCGCTGATACGTTTCGCTTTGCAAAATCGTCCGCATCAGTTGCTTTAAATCAAAATCGACGTCGACGACGTGATCGCTGAGCGCAGTGAGCAGCGATTCATTGGAGGCCGGATTGCTGAGGCGTAAATCGTCGACCTGCTCGACCAACCCGCGGCCGAAGAAGTTGGCCCAAACACGATTGCTGATCGAGCGGGCGAAATACGGGTTGTCGGGATCGGTCATCCAAGCCGCCAGGACCTGTCGCCGGTCGTCTGGATCATCAAACGCGATCGGTGGGGCATCCAGCGGGGCGGGCGGTTGGGGTTGGCCGCGGTTGGGTTGAATCAATTCGCCCGACGTTGAAACGTACAGGGTGCGCAAGCCGTCGCCGTTGCGACCGTCACCGCCCCAGCCCTTGGCGCGGACACGGGCGAACAGGTTGGCCATCGCGTAGTATTGATCGTTGGTCCACTTTTCGAGCGGATGGTTGTGACACTTGGCGCATCCGATGGAAAGCCCCAGAAAGGCCTGGCATGCGTTTTCGGTCATGTCTTCGGGCGATTGATGCAACGCGTAGAAATTGGTGGCGCCGTTTTCATCGCTGCGTCCGGTCGCGGTCAAAATCTCGCGGACGAATTCGTCCCAACGCTGGTTGCGCCCGACACGGTCACGCACCCACGCGTAGTACGTCTTCACGGCGATCGGTCGCAAACGCGTGCCGTTGATTAGCAACATGTCGGACCACTTGTACGCCCAATAGGAAACATAGTCGTCGCTGGCCAACAGTCGTTCGATCCAGTCGTCGCGTCGATCGCGGGGGTCGGACTGGAGGAATTGTTGGCGTTCCTCCGGCGTGGGTAGACGCCCGATCGTGTCCAGGGTGGAACGTCGCAAGAACGTTTCATCGCTGCAGCGCGGCGACGGCAGTAGATTCAGCGTTCTCAGCTGCGCCAAGTTTTCTTGGTCGATAAAGTTTCGCCGCGGCGCGTTCTCGTAGCGTTCCGCCGGCACCTCGTGTTCGTAGGGAACCGTCATCCGGGCCAGCACGACCTTGCTGCCGAACCAGACCAGAACGGCTGCTTCGCCGCTTCCTCGCACCAGCGCCAGACCGTCATCATCGACGCTGGCGACGGCTTCATCGGTGGCGGTAAATTTTGCCCAGTGGGTGACATCGACGACGCGTCCGTCATCGTAGTGGGCGCTGACCAAAACCTGGGACGTGTCGCCCGGCGACAACATCGCGTTTTCGGGCATCACGCTGATGCGCTCCAGCGTCGGATCATCGTCGCTGGGGCCTTCGGCGCCGTCGGCGATCCATTGGCTGATCACGTGATAGTCATGCGAATCCACATCCAGACGCAGTCCGCCTTTGTGCGGCAAGGCGCCGGTCGGTTTGGCCAGCAACAAGCTTCGTCCCGGGTCGGCCATCTCGATCCGGCGGCCGCGCGCCTGACGCGTGATCGACAAGAAGTCGCTTTGGCTGTCATAGCCGCGCAGCGACAGACGAAACCCGCCCTTGCCGGCCAGCGCGCCATGACACGACCCCATGTTGCACCCGACTTTTGCGAGCACCGACTGCACGTCGTTGCGGAAACTCCAACGATGTGTCGACTCGGTTCCCGAGACGACCACCGGAACATCGATCACCTTTTCGCCGACCTGACACCGTAGCGTGGTTTCCCCATCGGCCAGCGCCGTCACGACACCGTCCTGGATGGTGGCGATCGCGGGGTCTTCGATGGTGATGGAGTAGGATTTTGGATCGAGCACCGCCGACGGCATCTGGTCGCGGACGCCGACGATCGACACGCGCTGGCGGGCTTCGCGGCCCTGCAACTGAATCGTCGCCGGCAGCACGGCGAACTCCGCGTGATCGGCCGGCACTTCGGACGCCGCACTCCATTGGCACAACATCACAATCGCCAGGGCTGCCGACAGCGAACGGAATGACTTCAGACGTGGTCGCATGATGAGAGGTATCAAGGTGGAATCAAGGGCAAAGGAATTCAACACAGACAGTGGCGTAAGCTTCCAGCTTGCGAATCCAACGAAATCGCAAGCCGGAAGCTTACGCCACGGGATCCGCTACGCGAACAGTTCTTTGACTTCGCGCATGCCGAAATCGACCAGCGGGAACGGGCGTCCGCCGGGGCCGGGGATTTCGGCGTGCAAGTCCAACCCCAGGGAATGAAAGACCGTGGCGATCAGCTCGCCGGGTTGCGTCGGTCGGTCGGCGGGGACCGCACCGATCGGGTCGCTCGCACCGATCGCTCGCCCGCCTTGCACACCGCCGCCGGCAAACGTGGTGGAAAAACATTGCGGCCAATGATCCCTGCCGCCGGCGGGATTGACCTTGGGCGTTCGTCCGAATTCGGCCAAGCCGCAAACCAACGTGTCGTCCAACATGCCCCGTTCGTCCAGGTCACTCAGCAGCGCCGAGTAACCCTGGTCGTACATCGGTGCGACGATGTTCTTCATCCCTTCGATGGTAGTGAACGGTTTGCTGCCGTGGATGTCCCAGGTGACTTCGTTGAACACAGTCAGGAAGGTGTTGATGGTGACAAACCGGACGCCCGCCTCGATCAATCGTCGCGACAGCAGGCAGCATTGTCCGAAGCGGTTCATCCCGTAACGCTCACGGACCTTGGTCGGTTCCTTGGTCAAATCGAAGGCTTCGCGAGCTTGCGTACTGTTCATCAAGCGATAGGCGGCTTCGAAATTCTTGTCCAGCATCTTGGCCGACTCGGTGGATTCGAGTTCGTTCATTCGGCCTTCGATCGCCGCCCGCATCCGTCGCCGACGATCGATCCGCACATCGCCCAGCGTCGGCGGCGGCAACAAGTCGGGAACTTTAAAATTCTCTTTGCTGGGATCGGCCATCAATGCGAACGGATCGTAGGTCTTGCCCAAGAACCCGCCGGCTTGGCCGTTGGGCAAGTTGCCGCCGCCGCGTCCCATCGTTTCGGGCAAAACGACATGGGCCGGTAGATCGCTGCGGCGTCCGCGCATGTATTGCAACACGGCACCGGCGTGCGGGTAATTCACGCCGCCGGTGAATTGGCGACCGGTTTGAAGCATCTGCCAGCCCGCGTCGTGCACGGCCGCCGCGGTGTGATAACAGGACCGAATGATCGAGAACTTGTCGGCGATCTCGGCGTGCCGCGGCAAGATTTCCGAAAGTTGGAAATCGCCCTTGGTCGAGATCGCTTTGAACGGTCCGCGCACCTCGGCCGGCGCCTCCGGCTTCATGTCAAAGGTGTCCAATTGGCTGGGCGCACCGAGATTGAAAATCATGATGCAGGAGCGATTGTCCTTGTGGGGATCAACCACGCCACGCTCGGCGGCGGCCAGGTATTGTGGCAGCCCGAGTCCGAGGGCACCCAAGGTTCCGATTTGCAGGAAGTCGCGTCGGGGCGTGCCGTTGCACGTGTGCGAGGTTCCGCGAGCGGTCAGATTTAACATGACGAATCCAATGACGGATTGGGAGGGTCGGGGAGGGGGAGAATCGAGGAAAGATCAGCTTCGGAAAGCTCGATTCCGCCGACGGGGGGACGTTTATTCTATTAGATTGAAACGCCAAACGGAAAATCGAATTTCGAATTCATGGGATCGCAGGGGCTTTTTCTTGGACGCAACGCATTTCAATCGCGAGGCCTGGGACAAGATCGCGACCAGCCGGCGAAAGTGGTTCACCCCGGCAACGGCTGACCAGATCGATGCGGCCCGTCGCGGCGATTTTTCGATCCGGTTGACAGCGACCAAGCCGATCCCCGCCTCGTGGATCGGGGACGTGCAAGACCGATCGATCCTGGCCTTGGCTGCGGGGGGCGGGCACCAAGGCCCCGTGTTGGCCGCCGCCGGGGCGCACGTGACGGTGGTCGATTTTAGCGCCGGCCAACTGGCGATCGATCAGCGACTGGCCCGCGAACATGATCTGGCGATCGAGACGATTCAGGCCGACATGGCGGATCTGGCCCTGCTAGCAGCCGAACAGTTTGACCTGGTGATCAATCCCTGTTCAGTCAATTTCGTCCCCAACGTGCGGCCGGTTTGGAAGGAGGCGGCGCGGGTGTTGAAACCCGGTGGGGTGCTGATCAGTGGAGTGATCCAGCCGGTGAATTTCCTGTTCGATGCGGTCAAACGCGATCGCGGCAAGTTAAAGGTGCGATTCAAGATCCCCTACAGCGATCTCGATTTGCCGCCCGAGGAACTCGATCAAACCATCGGACCGGAACGCCCGATCGATTTCGGACATTCCTTGACCGATTTGCTGGGCGGACAACTCGACGCCGGGTTCATGCTGACAGATATAATGGAGGATGGTTGGGGAGGCGACGATGCGCTGTCCGACCGAATTGCCACCTTCATGGCAACCCGAGCGGTGAAAGGAACGTGACGCGCGGGGAGGCTTTTGTTAGCGGCAGGGCGCGAGCCCTCCGGTCTTTCAAGGTCTAACCGGACGGCGCGCGCCGTTCCGCTAACTCCTTCAATGCCAAGAATTCGCAATGAAATCACAATTTGCAATCGGAATGATCCTCGCCTGGGCCATCACCGCGTCGGCGGCCGACCGCTTTCAAGCGGCACGTGATCGGTTGGTCGACGAGCGTGTGGCGACGGCCGGGGTCACCGACACGCGTGTGCTCGATGCGATTCGCCGCACGCCGCGTCATGAATTCGTGCCCCGCAGCCAACTGCCGCGGGCGTACTTTGACATGGCGCTTCCGATCGGGCATTCGCAAACGATCAGCAGCCCCTTTATCGTCGCGTCGATGACCGAAGCGTTGGATCCGAAGTCGACGGACAAGGTGTTGGAGATCGGCACCGGCAGCGGCTACCAGGCGGCTGTTTTGAGCCCGCTGGTCGATCATGTTTACACGATCGAGATCGTGCGTGAACTCGGCGAACGGGCCGCCGAAACGCTGGCCCGACTGGATTACGGAAACGTCTCCACCCGCATCGGGGACGGCTTTTTGGGTTGGCCCGATGCCGCACCGTTCGACAAGATCATCGTCACCTGTAGCCCCGAGTCCGTCCCAACGCCGTTGGTCGATCAGCTGCGCGAAGGTGGTGTGATGATCATCCCGGTCGGTCAGCGCTACCAGCAAACGCTGTATCGATTGATCAAGACCGATGGCAAATTGATCCGCGAAGCACTGCGTCCGACGCTGTTCGTGCCGATGACGGGCGAAGCGGAAGAAAACCGACAGACGCTTCCCGATCCGGCCAACCCCGTCGCCGTCAACGGCGATTTTGAGTTCGCGGCGACCGGTGACGAAGCGACGTTGTTGGAATTCGTCCCCGGCTGGTACTACGGTCGCCAAGTCACCCAGACCGAATCGACGTCCGGCGACCCCGCCCCCCAAGGCAAACGTTACGCCAGTTTTCGCAACGAAACGCCCGGCCGCAATTCGCACCTGTTGCAGGGGATCGCGATCGATGGTCGCGAGGTGTCACAGATCCGACTGAGCGGACAGGTCCGCACCGAAGGCATCCAAAAGGGGCCGGGGGCCGACGCGATGCCGATGATTGCGATCTCGCTGTATGACGAACAAAGAAGCGATTTGGGCACGTTTTACTTGGGGCCGTTTCGCGGCACACGCGATTGGAGAAGCCACAGCCGGCTGATTCGGGTGCCGATCAAGACCCGTGAAGCCATTCTACGCGTCGGCCTGTTCGGGGCCACCGGGAAAGCCGACTTCGACGCCATCAAGCTGGAAAAGATCGACCGTTAATTGGCGATTCTTCGCCGATCGCCAGCCGGAAAAGCTTCACCGACCCGAACCACCGGCCACCCGGATCGTGTAGGAGGTGCATTCTGAGGTCGCTTTGAAGTAGACCCCAGAGGCCGAAGCGGCTATTTTTTCGGTTGATTCTTTAGGCGACAGTGACGGGGCACCAAACACCGCCCCGCCGGAACTCCGCCCCCCAACACCAACATCATCGGAAACCCACCCCCCATGCCAAACCCCCAGCAAGACAACGGCCCGACGGAGCGGCCATTGCTGGAGCGTCGGACTCTCTTCGGAGTTTCCTTCGCACTGGTTGTGCTTTTCGGCTTCTTCTTCTTGATGCCGTTCGCGTTTCGCGCCGCGCGGTTGAGCCTGAATAAGAAGGAAAACGATATCAAGGACTGGCTTCCGTCGGATTTCGTCGAGACCGCGGAACTGGAATGGTTCGCCGACCATTTCGCCGGTGAAAGCTTCGTCATCGCCACGTGGCCGGGATGCACCGAAGACGACCAGCGATTGAAATTGCTCGAATCCAAGCTGCGGCATGAATCCAGCAAAACCGATCCGGGTGCCGGGATCGCAGACCCCAAGCTGGCCGAAGACTATCGATCGGCGAAGGAATATGGGATCCGCCTCGGATTGCTGCCGGCCTCACGCAAGCTCGACAACTGGGGCGGTGAGAACGAAAAGTGGTTCGCGACAGCCGACGGCAAGTGGTACTACATCAAACCCAATGGGCACCTGCATCGTTGGGAAGGAAAATCGAACGGGCCGGCGGCACTGATCCGCAACATCAAGCAATCCATGGGCACGCACGAATTGCAGGGGACCTTCGTCGCCGCGTTCGGCTCCCAAGACGACGAGCGTGCCAACCCATTCCACAACGATCCCTCGCTGCTGTGCGCCCCGATGTTCCGCTCGGTCGAGACCGGTGTGTCGCTGGTCAATGAATTGTCCAAGGAAGGCGGATTGCTGTGGCCGGTCGACTTCACCGATCAATCACGGCGTCCGATCGTGGCCCGCCGACGCGCGATGGAACGACTGACCGGTTCGCTGTTCGCCCCGGCAGTCCCACAGGACTTTGACTGGACACCAGAAGAGTTTCGCGCGGCCGTCCCGAGCGATCGGCGCTTTGCCATCCCCGAAAACTTTCCCGATCTGGTTGAGAACGCGCTCAGCACGTTTGCCGACGAGAACCTAGACGGTGACCGCGAGCGATTGGCGACCGCGAGTACCGAGACACAAACCAACGCTTGGTATGCCGTCTATGATGCCGCCGGGGTCGAGCCGCCACCGCGCCAGACCTGCTTGCTGATCACGCTGACCGACATCGCCCAAGACAACTTGGCCTACGCACTCGGGCGCGGCGTGATGGGCGCCCCACGTGGCCGGCTGTTGGAATTGGCCAACGACTCGGGAGTTCAACCCGCGGCGCCACCCTCGATGGCTCCGCCGCCGTTCAACCGTACCGAAGTCGAATCGATCGCCGGGGCTCCCCCGCTGCGTCTCGGTGGCCCACCGGTCGACAACATTGCGATCGACGAAGAGGGCACGGTGACGTTGGTGCGTCTGGTCGGCTACAGCATCCTGGTCGGCGCCTTGCTGTCCTACCTCTGTTTCGCCAGCGTCAAGATCACGTTGATGGTGTTTGTCGTCGGCGGCTCTGCGGCGATGCTCAGCATGGCGGTGGTCGGTTGGACCAACGGCAGCGTGGATGCGATTTTGATGAGCATGCCATCGTTGGTCTACGTGCTGGGACTTTCCGGCGCGATCCACGTGATCAATTACTACCGCGACGAAGTCCGTCAGCGCGGACGTGGCGGTGCGGCCGGCCGTGCCCTGCAGCACGCGATTTTCCCTTGTTCCCTCGCGGCGCTGACCACGGCGATCGGACTCGGGTCGCTGTACACCAGCAATTTGGCACCGATCAGCAATTTCGGGCTGTATTCGGCGATCGGTGTGATCGCGACGCTCGCGATTTTGTTTTCCTACCTACCCGCGGCGCTGCAAATCTTTATCACCGAATCGCACGCCGAACCGGAATCGCCGGTACCGACGCGTGGTGACGAAAAAGAATCGTGGCTCTCGGACCGCTGGGCTGCCGCCGGTGCGTGGATCTGCAAAAGACACCTGTTGGTGACCAGCGTGTGCTTGATCGCATTGGTCGCCGCCGGGCTGGGGCTTTCCAAAATCAAAACGTCCGTTCAATTGCTGAAACTGTTCGACGAGAACGCCAGAATCATTCGCGATTACGCGTGGCTGGAGAGCAACTTTGGAAAACTGGTCCCGATGGAATTGGTGCTGCGTGTCCCACCGTCGATGCAGTTAGAAACCCTCGCGAAGGCATCTCCCGCGGCGCGACAAGACAGTCCGTTAGAATCCGCGACGCCGGAATCGGCCTTGCCGCTGAACGTTCTGGAGCGGGTCGAAGCGGTCGCCCGGATCAACGAGGTCGTTCGTCGGACACTCGGCGAACCAGGACTGGATATCGTCGGATCGACAACCGCGGTCAACACGTTTTTGAAACCCTTGCCCGGCGTAACCAACAGCTGGAATCCGGTTCGGTCTCAATACATCACGGAACTGAACGAAGGCCGCGAGGAGTTGCTGGCCAACGATTACGTTCGGCTGGAAAAGAACGGCCCGTACGCGGGCAGCGAACTGTGGCGGATCAGTCTTCGCGTCGGTGCACTGGCCGATGTCGACTACGGAGAATTCATCAAGACGCTGCGTGTCTCGGTCGAACCGGTGCTCCGCGCTTACGACATGCGTGACGAATTGCTGAAACAAATCGCCGCGGCGTCACAGTCGGGCCAAGGCAAACAGCCGGTCATCGTCATGATGGGAGCCGCTCGCCCGAGCCCGTTGGCGGAAACGGAACTGGTTGATCTGAGCGATGAGGTCGATCTCGCCAGTGAAGACCGCATTCGAACCCGATCGATTTATTTGTCGATTCTAGAAGAATTGCTCCGTGGCGAACGACTGCGTGAACCGATTTGGGTGGACCACCAGTCAGCAGACAACCCGATCGAAATCGGCGGCGATCTATGGAACAAAGTCATCGGCAAAGCAGACGTGCTGGTCTGGGTCGGTGACCAACCGGCGCCCGAAGCGGCGTTGGCGAGCGCCAAGACATTGATCGACGCACAAGCGATCTTCACCAAACCGATCAGCCATGACTTGGTCGGAGACGGCATCCCCGAAGTGACCGGCGCCGGATCGATGCAGGTCGTTTACACGGGAGTGGTCCCGGTCGTTTACAAGGCTCAGCGGACCCTGCTGGGTAGCCTGGTGGAATCCATCGCGCTGGCGTTTGTGTTGATCTCCGTCGTGATGATCATTTTGCTCAACCCCGCCCGTACGCCGTTGCGAATGCTAGGCCCCGTCAACTTGGGATCAGGTCTGGGCGCGGGAATCGTCTCGATGATTCCCAACATGTTCCCGGTTCTGCTGGTGTTTGGACTGATGGGCCACTTCGGCCGCCTGGTCGATATCGGAACCATGATGACCGCATCGGTCGCGATGGGCGTGGCGGTCGACGACACGATCCACTTCCTCAGCTGGTTCCGGTCGTATTTGGATCGTGGCTACGATCGCATCAAGGCGGTGGAATTGACCTACCGCCGTGTCGGTCCGGCGATGACGCAAACGACCATCGTCGGTGGACTGGGTTTGTTTGTCTTTGCCTTGTCGACATTTACGCCGACGCAGCGTTTCGGAACGCTGATGTTGGTGCTGTTGGTTGCCGCTCTGGTCGGCGACCTGATCCTGCTTCCGGCACTGTTGGCCGGCCCCTTGGGAAAACTCTTCCGACCGCGCGTCGGTTCTCGCGGTGCAAGCGGAGCGGAACCGTTGGAAGACTTGGCGCTGGTGCAACCCGACGATGGCGGTCCCGACGGCGATTCGTCCCAAGTTGACAAAGAAGAAGCCGCGGCAACCTTGGTGATCGACAAAGATTCGCTGCCGAGTTTGAAGGTCCATTCTCCATCGCGTCGCAGCGATCAACCACACCGGATGAAAGGCCGTTAGCGATTCGGCTACACTACCGTTGCGGGCCGCCAGACCATTCAGCTTCGGGAGACGCAATCGGTGAGTCTAGTCCATCGTGTAGAACATCCACTGATCGACCATCATCTGTGCAGAATTCGTGACGCGGCGACCCGGCCGAGTGAATTCCGTGCCGCCGTCAATCGCCTGTCGATGATCCTGGGGGTCTCGGCAACCGTCGATCTGGCGACACGACCGAGAAAGATCACCACTCCGATTTGCGAGACGACGGGATACGAACTGTCGGTCCATGTGGGCATCGTTCCGATCTTGCGCGCCGGGCTGGGGATGGTCGACCCGATTCTGGAACTGTTGCCCGACGCGTCGGTCTGGCACTTGGGGCTGTATCGCAACGAGGAGACGGCCGAACCGGTCGGATACTACGACAAGCTGCCTCACGAGAACGCGCCCAACATCGCGATGGTCGTCGATCCGATGCTGGCGACCGGCGGCAGCATCGACTTGGTGATCCGGCGACTGCAACGTTGGGGCGTCGATGAAATTCGAGTGCTCAGTCTGATCGCGTCGCAGCCGGGGATCGATCGGGTCGGACGTGACTTTCCGGACGTCAAAATATTCGTCGCGGCGATCGACCCCGAATTGAATGAACGTTCCTTTATCGTGCCGGGACTCGGCGATGCGGGCGACCGAATTTTTGATACCCCGCAAAACGGCTAGACCGGATCATGGAACGACTCATCTGCGTGCTGGGACTGGTGGTCTTCATCGGCGTCGCGTGGCTGATCAGCAGTGATCGCAAACGTTTTCCGATTCGAATCGTGATCGGCGGCCTGGCGTTGCAGATCCTGCTCGCGTTTTTGGTGCTGGGGACGTCGTGGGGGCAACGTTTCTTTCAATCCATCGGCGGTGCGTTCACGTTGGTGATGGACTCGGTGACCGCCGGCAGCGGGTTTCTGTTTTCCGCCCAGGCGCCGACGATCGGCGATTCGATGTTGGGAACGTTCGCCTTTGGGGTGCTGCCCACGGTGATTTTCTTTTCCGCGCTGATGAGCATTCTGTATCACCTCCGCATCATGCAGTGGGTGGTTTGGGCGATGGCCTGGGTGATGCGTTTCACGTTGAAGACGAGTGGTCCGGAAACGTTGGCCGCAGCGGCCAATGTGTTTGTCGGCCACACCGAAGCGCCACTGGTGGTCCGCCCGTATTTGGCCACGATGACCCGCAGCGAACTCAATGCGATGATGACCGGCGGGTTTGCGACCGTGACCGGCGGATTGCTGGGAGCCTATGCCGGGATGGGAATCGACATCTCACACCTGTTGACCGCCTCGGTGATCAGCGCACCGGCTGCCTTGTTGATCGCCAAAGTGATGGAACCGGAAGCGGAGGGTGCCCAAGTGTCTTCGTCGCTGCAGATGGATTCGGCGGCATCAGAGCCAGACGGGGACGACGTCGGACACGTCAATGTGATCGCCGCCGCGGTCGCCGGTGCAAGCGACGGATTGAAGTTGGCGCTCAACGTCGGCGCGATGCTGATCGCGTTTCTGGCGATCTTGAAACTGATCGACGTGCTGCTGGGGCTCGGGTGTGAGCAACTCGGCTGGGTCGATTTGACCGGCACACCGTTGATCAGCCTGGGCGTGATCCTCGGTTATGCCTGTTGGCCGATCGCGTGGTTGTTGGGAATTCCGGCGGCCGAGTGCGTCGAAGCGGGCCGCTTGATCGGACTCAAAACGGTCGCCAACGAATTCATCGCATACCAATCGCTGGGTGAGATGATGCGGTCGAGCGATCCGGCGATTTCCCAGCGGACGGCCGTCATTTTGACCTACGCATTGGCCGGATTCAGCAACTTCGGCGCGATCGGGATTCAAGTGGGCGGCATCGGCGGCCTGGAACCGTCGCGAAAGCAAGATCTGGCCCGACTCGGATTGCGAGCCATGTTCGGGGGGCTGTTGGCCTGCTGCATGACGGGGGCGGTCGCAGGACTGCTGCTGTAAGCAGTTCCTGTCGGTGACGCTGTGCGTCACGATGAGACTGGCGGCCACCCCACAAGTTACGGCAGGTCCCCAACGGGAACACCGTGGGAACAATGCTCAGCCGTTTTGAACCAATTCTCATTGGAATCGGGCGGGGGCTTGGGGCACAATGGTAAACTGAACAGCCCACCCGAACCGAGCATGTTTGTTTGCGGCTCGTTTTGCCCGGACCAATCGTGCCGGAAACAAACGAGCGGCTGTTACCCGCCTCCCGCCGCACGCTTCGAACCGTTCGACTGCTGGCCCGATGCCCCGCCTCCGGCAACACCACCATGATGCCCCATTCTGAGCCCGTCTTGAAAAAAAGCAAACTGATCGCCGCCGCCTTGATCTGTCTGTGGGGCCAAGCGACCTTCGCCGCCGCCACGGAAATCGACTTTCAAAAACAGATCCAACCGATCCTGGCGAAAAAGTGTTACGCCTGTCACGGACCGGATGTGGCCGAAAGTGGTTTGAAGTTCACCAGTCGCGATGCCGCGTTGGCGGAGACCGAGTCGGGCAGCTTCGCGATCGTGCCGGGTGACCTGGAAGCGAGCTTATTGATCGAGCGGATCACGACCGACGATGAATTCGAACGAATGCCGCCGGAGGGCGATCCGGTCACCGAAGAAGAAGCGGCGTTGCTCAGCGCGTGGATTGCCGAAGGTGCCACTTGGCAAAAACATTGGGCGTTTGAACCGCTATCCAATCCAACACCGCCGACGGTGGCGTCGGCCGATTGGCAAGCTCATCCGATCGACGCCTTCATCTACGATTCGCTAGCCGACGCCGGTCTAAAACCCAACGGCCCGGCGGGCAAACGCGAATTGATTCGGCGCGTCTATTACGACCTGACGGGGCTGCCGCCAAGCAAGGCGGAAGTGGACGCCTTCATCGCCGACGAGTCGCCCGACGCATTCAAACAGGTGACCGAACGTCTGCTCGAATCACCGCACTACGGCGAACGCTGGGGACGCCATTGGCTGGATCTGGTTCGCTTTGCAGAAACCAATTCGTTCGAACGCGACGGACCCAAAGACAACGCGTGGAAGTTTCGCGACTATGTCATCCGGTCGTTCAACGAAGACAAACCGTATGATCAGTTCATCCGCGAGCAACTTGCCGGTGACGAGTTGGACGAAGTCACCAAAGAAACGTTGACGGCGACCGGCTACTATCGCTTGGGGATTTGGGATGACGAACCCGCCGATGAATTGCAGGCCCGTTTTGACGGCCTGGACGACATCATCCTGACGACCGGCCAGGTGTTCTTGGGATTGACTATGAATTGTGCTCGTTGCCACGACCACAAGATCGATCCGATCCCACAGAAGGACTACTACAGCATGCTGTCGTTCTTTGAGGACGTGACTCCCTACGCCCGACGCGGCGATCTGACGTCGTTCAGCCAGGTCGACGTCAGCTCCGACGAGCTGCGGGCACGCTATGCCGCCAACGACCAGCAACGACGATCGATCGAGCAGGAGATGCATGACATCGAACAGGCCGGGATCGCCAAGATGTCCGCCCCCGATCAACGCGCCACCGAAGGGGACAAACGTGATCGCAATCGCGTGCTGGGCGAAAAACTGAAGGCCAATCTGAGCGACGACCAGTGGAGCCGGTACAAGGAACTGAAATCGCAACTGAAACAGAACGCCGAGGAACTCAAGGCTCTGCCGCAGCGGGAACGTGTGATGGGCTTGGCGAAGTATCGCAAAGTCGACGAGCCGACGTACGTGCTCTATCGCGGCAGCCCGCATTCGCCCAGCGATGAAGTCTCGCCCGCGTTTCCGACCTTGTTTGAAGACGAACCGCCGGCGTTGCCCCAGACCGCATCGACGACCGATCAATCCACCGGTCGCCGTCGCGTCTTGGCCGATTGGATCGCCAGCGAAGACAACCGTTTGACGGCCCGCGTGATCGTCAATCGCATTTGGCAATTCCACTTCGGCCGCGGTATTGTTCGCAGCAGCAACAATTTCGGCCAACTCGGTACGCCACCGACCCATCCCGAACTACTCGACTATCTCGCCAACCGTTTTATCGCAGACGGTTGGAGTCTCAAGTCGATGCACCGGCTGATTCTGTCCAGCCGCGCCTATCAAATGTCGTCCCAAGGCAATGAAATCTCCTTGGCCGCCGACCCCGACAACGATCTGTTTTGGCGATTTGATCCGCGACGACTAAGTGCCGAAGAGGTGCGTGATTCGATTCTCGCCGCCAACGGTTCGCTGAACCCCGCGGTTTACGGACCGAGTGTCTACCCGACGCTATCGCCCGAAGTCCTTGCCGGGCAATCTCGACCGGGCAGCGGTTGGGGGAACTCCAGCCAGAGCGATCAAAATCGACGCAGCGTTTACATCTATGTCAAACGCTCTCTGTTGACGCCGATGTTGTCCGCGTTCGACTTTCCGGATCCGGATCAGACCTGCGAAGCAAGGTTCATGACGTTGCAGCCCGCGCAAGCCTTGTCGCTGCTCAACGGAGACTTCGCCGCCGAGCAGGCCGCCAAGCTTGCCGACAGCATCGATGCCGCGGAAATCGACAATCGCGAATTGGTCCGCCGCGTCATCGCCGCGGTTCTGGCCCGCCCGGCGACCGACGCAGAAATGGAAGACGGTGATCGATTGATCGCCGGCCTTCAAAAGAAACATCATCTCGATGCCGGGCAGGCCAAAACGCTGTACTGCCTGAGCGTGATGAACTGGAACGAATTTTTGTTTGTAGACTGACGGAAAAGTAATGAAGAATCAAAAGCGAAACTTTTGCGGCCGCACTCGTCGTGAGTTCCTTTGGCAAACCGGTGGCGGCTTCGGCGCCGCGGCGTTGTCATCGATGCTCTCACAAGACGGGTTTCTCTCCGCCGCAGATTCCGTCGGCGACGCCAACCCCTTGGCCGCCAAACTGCCACACTTCGCCCCGAAAGCGAAGAGCGTGATTTTCTTGTTCATGTACGGCGGGCCGAGTCACATCGACACGTTTGATTACAAACCCAAGATGGTCGGCATGGACGGCAAGACCGTGGATGTGAAAACGTTCGGTCGTGGCGGACGAAAGAACGGCGGCCGCATCGTCGAACCACGCTGGGAATTTTCACAGTACGGGCAATGCGGCAAGTACGTCAGCACACTGTTCCCCCACGTGGCCAAACACGTCGACGACATCGCGTTCTTGCATTCGATGACCGCCGACTCGCCGATTCACGGTTCGGCCATGCTGATGATGAACAGCGGCAAAATCCTGTCCGGCAGCCCCGCACTCGGCTCCTGGGCGACCTACGGCCTCGGTTCGGTCAACGAAAACCTGCCCGGCTACGTCGTCATGCTCGATCCCAAAGCCGGCCCGATCAGCGGGGCGAAAAACTGGAGCAGCGGTTACATGCCGGCGACCTACGCGGGAACCGTTTTCCGCACCAAAGGCGCACCGATTCTGAACCTGGATCGTCCCGACGGCATGACCGAAGCCGTGCAGCGAGAATTGATCGATTCGATTCAACAGGCGAACCATCGTCATCTGGAAACCCGCAGCGACAACGACGATCTGGCGTCGCGGATCGCCAGCTACGAACTGGCCTTCAAGATGCAATCGGCCGCCCCCGAAGCGGTTGATCTGTCGACCGAAGACGAGCGCACGTTGTCGATGTACGGAATCGATCGCGAAGAGACCAATGACTTCGGCACCCGCTGCTTAATCGCCAGACGTCTGGTCGATCGCGGCGTCCGCTTCGTCCAACTTTATAGTGGCGGGGCACACAACGATGACAATTGGGACGCCCACGGCGACCTGGAACTCAATCACAATCGTCACGCGGGTCGAACCGATCTTCCCATCGCCGCCCTACTGACTGACTTGAAACAACGCGGCATGCTGGACGAAACCCTGGTGGTCTGGGGCGGCGAATTCGGACGCCAACCGACCGCCGAATACGCCAAGGGGTCCGGCCGCGATCACAACTCCTTCGGTTTCACCATGTGGATGGCCGGCGGAGGCATCAAGGGCGGCGTGTCCTTCGGCACCACCGACGAACTCGGTTCGGCCGCCGTGGAAAACCCGCTGCACGTCAAGAACATGCACGCGACCGTGTTGCACCAGCTGGGACTCGATCCCAATCATCTGTCGTACTTCTACGGCGGACTGGATCAAAAACTCGTCGGCGTCGAACACGTCGAACCGATCCACGACATCATCGCCTGATCCCTGCACGCCGACTTTCCCTCCGACGACATCTCATGAAACTCTTTACGCTTTTCTCGCTCGTCGCTTTGATCACCTCGCTGGCTGTGGGGACCGTCAATGCCGCACCGCCCAACGTGTTGATCATCTTGGCCGACGACTGCACCTACAACGATCTGCCGTTGTACGGTGGACAGAACGCCAAGACGCCGAGCCTGGATCGCCTGGCCAGCGAAGGCCTGACGTTCAACCGCGCGTTTCTGTCCGAAGCGATGTGCCAACCCTGTCGCGCGGAACTTTATTCGGGGTTGTACCCGATGGGAAACGGCTGTGCCTGGAACCACTCCTCCAGCCACAGCGACATCGAAAGCATGCCGCATCACTTGGCGTCGGCGGGGTATCGAGTCGGCTTGGCCGGCAAGGTGCACGTCCAACCCCAGCAGGCGTTTCCCTTTGAACCTGTCGGTGGCTTTGACAAAAACTGCGTCCGCGACCCGACGCAGCCGCACCAGATCGATCCCGCGGCCGAATTCATGTCGCGAAGCGAGGATCCGTTTTGTTTGGTCGTCGCTTTGGTCGAACCCCATGTGCCGTGGGTGATGGGCGACGCCAGTGCGTACCCACCCAAGTCGCTGAAATTGCCGCCGAACATCGCCGACACGCCGGAAACCCGTCGGGCGTTCGGCGCCTACTTGGCCGAAATCACCTACATGGACTCCCAAGTCGGAGAGTTGCTCGACACCCTCGAAGCGAGCAGCAAGGCGGACGAAACGCTGGTGCTGTTCTCATCCGAACAAGGGTCGCAATATCCCGGCAACAAGTGGACCAACTACAACACCGGTGTCCACACCGCCCTGATCGCGCGCTTGCCGGGCGTCGTCGCAGCCGGTCGGCGGACCGACGCACTGGTGCAATACGCCGATGTCTTGCCGACGTTGATGGACCTCGCCGGTTTGGAACATGATGCCAAACAATTCGACGGCAAAAGCTTTGCGGAGGTTCTGCACGGCCGATCCGATCAACACCGCCAATACGTCTACGGTGTTCACAACAACGTCCCGGAAGGCCCGCCGTATCCGATCCGATCGATCAGCGACGGACGCTACCACTACATCCGAAACCTGCAGAACCAAAACCTGTACATCGAAAAGCACTTGATGGGCGTCAAGGGCGACGGAAAACTGAACAATCACTATTGGCAGACTTGGGTCTTCGAGTCGTTTGATAATCCCAAAGCGTTGCGATTGATTCAACGCTACCAACTGCGACCGACGGAAGAACTGTTCGATCTGCAGGATGATCCGTACGAGATGAATAATCTGGCCGGCAGCGCGAGTGTCGCGGCGATCCAGTCCAAGCTGAGCGATGAACTCGATCGCTGGCTCGCCGAACAAGCCGATCCGGGGATCGAGCAAGACACCGTCCAAACGCATCAAGCCGCCAAGCAGGGCCGGCATCGATTCCGCCCGAAACGCTGATCGCACGCGTTACCGCTAGTGCTGTGGCATATTTAATTTTGACGTAGCACTCCAGCAATCTTACCTGGCTATCCATCGAAAAGAGCACCCACGGATAGCAGCGCGAACCCACGGATGACAGGGTGCAAAAAATCCGTGGGTTTGCGCTGCCATCCGAGAGCGGAAAAGGGACCAGGTAGTGGACGAGGCGACGAGTCCTCTTTTCCGCAACCAGGTAGTGGACGAGGCGACGAGTCCTCATTTCCGCAACCAGGTAGTGGACGAGGCGACGAGTCCTCTTTCCCGCCACCAGGTA
>WCIL01000069.1:0-35517 GCA_033042175.1 Phycisphaera sp. RhM | reverse complement strand
ACCGGCGATGGCGATGCCAGCAGTCCCTATCCGGGTTTCTGGGAATCGATCTACATTGACGCTGTGGGAAGTGTGCTGTCCAACGTGGTGGTGCGCTATGCCGGTGACACCGACGGCAATGGCGCGTTCACCGGCGATCGACAAGCGATCGAGGTCAGCACCGACATGACGTTGACGAACGTCGACGTCGAATCCTCCTACGGTGGTGGACTGCGAATTGAAGGCGGCGCGAACGTCACGTACACGGGGGGGCGACTGGATTCGACAACCGAATCTGTCGCGGCGCGTTCGGCGATCTCCGTCGTCGATGGAACGCTCATCGCGACCGACTTGGATCTGATCGCCAACGACGGCGCCGGTGATATCGGAATCTATGTCGTCAACGGCCAATCGGCCAACGTCTCATCGACCAACTTCATTGGCAATACGATCGCCGTACGGCACGACGGGACGGATCCTGGACGCGCGTTCTTCCAAAGCAACTGGTGGGCCAGTTCCGGAGGACCGCATGACCCCTCCGCACTCGACGGGATCGTCAACGACAACCCGGCCGGTCAGCCCGTGACGGACTACGTCGACTATAGAAATTTCTTGACTTCGCCGGCCAATCGAGCCATCGGGCCACGCGTCGTTGCGATGGAAAAACTGGCGCCGACGACCGAACCGATTCATCATCGCTACGAAGCCACCAACAACGCGCTCGACGCGAGTGGCACCCGCAACGGAACCCCCGTGGGTGACGCAACCTACGGCCCGGGGCGGACGGGTGGTTCCTCGTTCTTGCTCGACGGCGCCGGCGACTATTTCAATCTCGGCGCCTGGGCTCCGGCGGGCGATTGGACGGTCGCTGCCTGGGTCAACCCGAACTCCGTCCCGGCGACCGGTTGGGTGGGGCTGGCCGGCAGCCAGTCCGCTCGTCGCGACTGGTCCATTTCGATCTACGACGGCAATTACGTCGCCGTGTTCGAATACGGTCAAATCGTCGATAGCGGCATCGCGGCATCGATTGGTGTGTGGACGCACGTTGCCGCAACGCTGCGTGATGGAACCGTGCACGTTTATATCGACGGCGTATTACAAAATAGCGTCGCGGCCCCAGACTATGTGCCATCGACCTCCGGTGCACGTTTAGGAAGTACGACGTTCAACAATGCCGGATTCTTCGATGGGCGAATCGACGAAGTCTCGATCGTTCATCGGAGTGTCAGCGACGAGGAAGTCCTCTCGCTTCGTGATTTTGGAACACTGGATCCGTTTGTTTCTCAAGATAGGTTCCTGGTGACGTTCGATCGTCCCATCGATCCGACCAGTTTTGGCGTCGATGACATCCACCTTTCGGGTCCGTCAACCGCCGTTGCCGTCGATGTCGAGCGGGTGACTGAATACTCCGCTCGGGTCACCTTGTCGCGGCAACTGAGCAATGCCGGAACCTACGTCATCTCCGTCGGACCGGATATCGTAGGGACCACAGGGACGTCGATGGACCAAGACGCCGACGCGGTGGCGGGTGAATCGGTCGACGATGTTTTTCAGTTCTTGCTGTTGATCGACACGGTCGGCCCACGCGTCATCAGTCAGTCGCCGTCGGGATCGACGGGCACGGTGCTTTCGTCCATCGACGTGACCTTCAACGAAGCGATCGATCCGGAATCGCTGCGCGTCGAGAACATTCACTTGTATGATCCGGCCGGCGTCGCAGACCTCGACGCTTACGATCCCGATGCGGTCATCGACGGGTTCAGCGTGTCGGTGATCGAATCGACGAACTCATTCAGTGCGCTCAGCGGTGCGTTGGCGGTGATTGCCGACGATTCCCGTCACGCGTCGACTCAATCGGTCAACGTGCCGGTGATCAATTACGGCACGTCAGCCGGCAATTACCCGTCCGACCAAACCGTCCCGCTCTCGGGGAGCGACACGAATTACATCGTGTTGGATGCCCACGCCACCATTACGATTCCGACCGCCGGCAAGTGGACGTTTGCCGTTGCCAGCGACGACGGGTACCGGCTGGACATCGACGGACGGATCGGCGAGTTCCCGACTGGCAGAGGAATCGCAACGGACTTGCACGTATTCGATTTTCCAGCCGCCGGCGACTACCCGCTGCGGATGGTGATGTTCAACCAAACCGGCGGCCTGGGATTCGAATTGGCTGCGGCCGAAGGCGAAGTCGCGGTGTTTGACGCGTCCACCTTTCAGCTGGTCGGATCGAGCGGAGGTTTGTCCGTCAAAACCAATCCGGTAGCCCCGTCAAGCGACATTCAAATTCTGTCCGTCCAGTCGATCAACCCATCCAACACGACATTCCGAATCAGCTTTCCACCGCAACCGTCCGACGGCGAGTATGCGTTGGTGATCGATCCCGCCGCAACGGATCTTCAGGGCAATCCGCAGGATCAAGACAACGACGGCATCGGAGGCGAAGCGGTCGAGGACCGCTACGTCGGCCGGATCACGGTCGCGCGAGATCCGCTGCGCGTCGTCAGCCAATCGCCGACGACGTCCATCAACGGTGCGTTTGAAAACTTCACCGTTACCTTCAACATCCCGATCGATCCCAACAGTTTTGCCACCACCGATGCCCGCGTGATCGGACCGGGCGGCGTGGTCACCGTGACATCGATCGACCAAGTCGATGCGACGACGTATCGGGTCAACGTCCAGCGGACTACCGAAGACGGCGATTATCAACTGTTCATCGGGCCCGACATCACCGACCCGGCCGGAAATCGGATGGATGGCGACGGCGACGCCGACCGGGCGAGCTGGAAGACCGTTACGTCGGCGCGTTGCAAGTTGCCGGCGGCGGACCCTATGTCACCAGCTTTTCACCGACCGGTACGCTCGGACCGGGCAGCGAGACCGCAGAGATCACGTTCAGCGAACCCGTCCGGCTGAATAGTTTTACGACGGCTGACGTCGTCTTCAGCGGTCCCAGCGGATTGATCCCGATCACGTCGATCCAGCCGATCGGCCCCCGTTCCTACTCGCTGGCGTTTCCCTCACAGTCCGCCGGCGGAACGTACAGCTTCGCCATCGGTCCCGACATCGATGATTTTGGTGGACTGGCGATGGACCAGGATCGCGACGGTATCGCCGGCGAAGCGATTCAAGACGTCTTCAACGCCTCGTTCACGATCGACGCCGCCGGCCCAACCATCACCGCCTACACGCCCGACTTTGTCACCAAACCTTACGCGTTCATCGACTTCACCTTTGACGAAGCGATCACGCCGGGCAGCTTCACGCCCCAAGACGTGAATTTCTCTGGACCCGGCGGAGCGATTCCGGTCAGCCAAGTCGTCACGATGGATGTCAACAAGGTCCGAGTCTCGTTCGGCACCCAAAGTGCGCAGGGCACGTATTCGTTCCAGGTCGGTCCCCAAATCACCGACTTGGCCGGCAATCCGATGGACCAGGATGGCGACGGGAATTTTGGCGAACCGATCGAGGACCTGTTCAGCGGAACGGTCACGTTCGCCTCGCCCGATCTGGAAATCACCTCAGCGACCATCCCCGGCGAAGTTCAAAACGGCGACACGGTGACGATTCAGTGGTCCGTCGAAAACAGCGGCGGTGCGACTGCGGCGAAACCATGGACCGATCGCGTCGTCTTATCCGCGGACAACGTTTACGGTGGCAGCGACGACCGATTCCTCGGCAACGTCACTCATGACGTCGACTTGGCCCAAGGCGAAAACTACACAGCGTCGATCCAAGCATCAATTCCGTTCGGCATTGCCGGTGATTATTACGTCTTCATTCGAACCGATCACAGCAATCAGGTCTTCGAAGAAGACGAGATGAACAACACGCTGTCGAGAGCCATCACGATCGCCGAAGCCGACCCTCCGGCGGACTTGATCGTCGATGCGGTTTCGATTCCAGCATCCGCGTTCATCGGCGACACCCTGAAGGTGACTTGGCGGGTCCGCAACGACGGGACGGCGACCACGTTGGTCGACAGTTGGACCGATCGCCTCTATTTGAGCAGCGACAACGTGCGCGGCAACGACACCTTCTTGGGCAGCTATACCCACACGGGAAGTCTAGCCAGTGATGCGTCCTACACGATGACCGCCAGTCCCGTGCTTCCCGCCCATGTCGCGGTCGGTAACTACTATGTGCTGGTCGAAACCGATGCGACCAATCGAGTCGACGAACCGACGGCGGAAGGCAATAACATTTCGGCCAGCAACACGCAGGTCGGCGTGGCACTGACACCGCTTCCCGATTTGGTGTCCATGGGCGTCGCGATCGACGCGGGCGTCACGCCCACCAGCGGCGAAAACCTGACCGTCAATTGGACGACGCGAAACGATGGCGATGCCACCGCCGCAACACCGTGGATCGAACGCGTTTATCTGTCTGCCGACTCGACGCTGTCCGCGGACGATGTCGCGTTGGGCCAAAAATCGAGTGCGGGCGGTCTGCCGGTCGGCGGCGAAATTCCAAATACGTTGACGGTCAAGCTGCCCGATGGGGTCGCCGGTACGAATTATTTGATCGTCGTTCCCGATGCGGACAACACGGTCAACGAGGGCGATGGAGAATCGACGGGGATCGCGACGCTGGAATTTGACATCACCGGATTCCCTTATGCGGATCTAACGGTCAGCGAAGTGATCGCGCCGGACTTGTTAATCGGCGATCCCGTCGATTTGACCGTGTCGTGGACGGTCGAAAACGTCGGTGCCGGACCGGGGCGACAATCCAGTTGGACCGATCGCGTCGTCTTGTCCAACGACGGCATTCTGGGTGACGCTGACGACATCGTGCTCGGCAATTTTCAACATTTCGGCGCCGTTTCGAATGGCCAGTCGTACACGCGAACAGAAATCATTCCCCTGGCCGCGCGGACCAATGGTCGGTTCACCTTGTTCGTTCAAACAGACGTCGGCGATGTCGTCTACGAACTCGACGGCCACGCCAGCAACACCGGTTCACCGACAAACAGCGTCGATGTCACCACCAAACCCTACAGCGACTTGTTCGTCGAATCGGTGTCCGTGACCGGTGGGCAATCGGCGACCGCGGGATTGCCACTGGAAGTCAGCTGGACGATCGGCAATCGAGGCATCGCGACGACCGATCGCGATACTTGGACCGACTACATCTATGTCAGCAAGAACGAAAACGGCAGCGGCTTGCGATTGATCGGCAGCAGCACCCACGGCGGGGCGCTGGCGGTCGGTGGGGCGTACACGCGAACGGAGTCCTTTGATCTGCCCCGGGATTTGGATGGCCAGTACTACGTGTTTGTTCGCACCGGCGGTCCCTATGAATTCTTGTATTCGGGTATTGATGCAAGTGGAGGCAATCAGGGGCGTAGCGATGCGGTCGATGTGTTGTTCGTGCCGCCGTCGGCCAATTTGGTCGTCCAAGACGGCTCCATCGCCGTTCCGAATTTGCCTGCCGGATTCCAGGATGGCACCCAGATTGAAATCAGTTGGACCGTGCTGAATGATTCGGTCGATGCCAATGGCACCACCGAAAACGGCTGGACCGATCGCGTTTATTTGCAATCGACCGACGGTTCTCAGACGTTCGAATTGGGACGCTTCTCGGTCGCCGATCCGTTGGAACCGGGCAAATCGGTCGCGCGAACCGAGCTGGTGACGTTGCCGCGTGCGACCGGCCAGTTTCGTCTGTTCGTCCAAACCGATGTAACGGGCAGGGTGCTCGAAGCGAACGAGTTGGACAACACGTCGTTCTCCGATCCGTTCCAATTGAATTTCCGACCGCGTCCCGATTTGCGAGTGGACGTGACCAGCGAGTACCCGGCGGGGGTGACCGCGGGGACGTCCATCGATGTTGCCTTCACCGTCCGCAACGCCGGTACCGCCGACACGCCATCGGCAGGCAGTCGCTGGGTCGATCGTGTTTGGCTGTCGTCTTCGTCCAGCAGCACGTCGGGGGCGATTCTGTTGGGAGAAATTCAAAATGGATCGGCGCTCGGGTTCGTCGGAACGACATCGGGACAAGCGACCGAGTACAGCAGTTCGGCGACCTTCTCGATTCCCCGCGCGCTCTCGGGCAACTGGTTCGTGCTGGTCGAAACCGATGCGAGGAACGCCGTCGATGAATTTCCCAATGACGGGAACAATCGCGATGCGCAAGCCATTGCGATCGATGCCAATCCCGTTCCGCCGCCGGATTTGGTCGCCGATTTCATTGCCGGTCCCGGCGATGCATTCGATAATTCATCGCTTACCGTGCGTTACAAGGTGACCAACCGCGGTACAGGCGTGACCGATCCGGGGGCCTGGACAGATCAACTGTGGCTGACGCTAGGGCTGGACGGTCCCAATTCGGCACGCGGCGATCGCTTCATCGGGTCCTACCGCCATGGCGGTGTCCTGCAGGTCGGCCAGTCGTATGAGGCTGAGACCACGGTACGTATTCCCAAAGGATTGACCGGTCAGTATTTCCTGACGGTTTACGCCGATGGCTATCGCAGCGTCTACGAAGCGTCGTTTGCCGAGAACACGAACCCGGACGCGCCCAACGATCTGGATGGAAACAATTACGCCAGCACGCCGATCAATATTCTATTGACGCCCCCGTCGGACTTGCGGGTGCGCGAATTGAACGTCACCACGGATCAGCCGATTGTGGGCGGACAAAAGGTGTCACTCAATTGGGTCGTTGACAACATCGGGACGGTGGCGACCGACCGTGAATCCTGGGCCGATGCCGTCTATCTGTCCGAGGACGATGTCTTGGATTCCGGTGATCAACTGGTGTTCGCGGTTCCACATGACGGACGGTTGCAACCGGGCGACGACTACAGGCACGACGTCGAATTCACGCTGCCGCCGTCGGCCAAGGGAAGCCACTTTTTCGTCCAGACGAATGTGGATCCACGCATCGCCCTGACCGAAGAAGCGAAGTTTCTAGAGGAAGTCGCGGCGGTCCTGAAGCGAATCGAAGCGGCGACGGGGAAACCGATCGGGGAAACCGAAATCGGGGATCTGAAACAATTCTCTCGGAGCGAGTTGCTGGCGATCCTTGCCGGGCCGACCAACACCCTGGTCCAAGTCTACGAAGGACCCTTTACCGACAACAACGTCGGCTCGGCCGAAGCATCCGTAGTCGATGCGATCGCTGACCTGGTGGTCGAGAACGTCACCGCATCGCCGACCAGTAAGTCCGGCGAACCGATTACCGTCTCCTGGACCGTGCGCAATGCCGGCGACTT
This sequence comes from Phycisphaera sp. RhM, assembly GCA_033042175.1. Classification (GTDB taxonomy): domain Bacteria; phylum Planctomycetota; class Planctomycetia; order Pirellulales; family Pirellulaceae; genus Stieleria. Next base: position 28,313 of record WCIL01000069.1, on the reverse strand, counting down.
TGCGACCAACGAAGTCACCCAATCGGTCAAGCAATACATTTATCTATCCAAAGACCCGGTGTTCGATGCCAGTCGCGCGATCTTGGTTGGATCACCGACGAAAGTCTTGAATGGCCCGATCGCGGCGAATGGTTCGTACAACGCCAGTATGGTCGTGTCGTCGCCGCCAGGCAGCAGCGGCAACTGGTACGCCCACGTTTTTGCAAATGTCAACCTGAGCCGCGGCAAACCGGTCTTGAGCGCGTTCGGAAAAAGTGGCTTCCCGGATTGGCCAAAATCATTTGTCGACAAGACCTGGGAGGCCGGCAGAAAGTCAGACAACTTTGCGTCATCGCAAATCATCGCGATCGAGTACGCCGAACCCAATTTGGTGATTTCCAATTTGTCGGCCGTTCCGACGAGCCCCGATAGCGGTTCGCTGATGGACGTCTCATTCACGGTCACCAACTCAGGGACTCGGACGACGCGTGTCGACCAGTGGACCGATCGGGTGTTCCTGTCTACCGATACGTCGGCCGATGCGTATGACATCGAACTGGGGTCGTTTCGACGGAACAATGTGCTGGGTATCGGCGCCAGCTATGAAGTGGCGCTACAGGTGCGTTTGCCGAACAACATTGGCGGCGAGTTCCATGTGATCGCGCAAACCGATGCCACCTTCGCCGATCGAAGTGCCGCGCTGTACTCGTTGCCGTATCCGATCGCCGAGGGTTGGCCGCGACTTCGCGGCGTGGCCAACAAGGTCTTGGAATTCAATGACGAAGGCGACAATCAGGCCTCGGTGCAATTGGATGTGCAATTCGTGCCGGCGCCGGATCTGGTCGTCGATTCGGTTGATTTCGTCAACTCCTCCAGTCCGTCTTCCAACGTGGTGGAGGTCGGCAACGATTTCACGTTTACCTACACGTACACGAACGACGGAGGCGTGATTCCGGATTCGCAAGTGCCGTTCGACGATCGAGTCTATCTGTCGCGGGACCGATTGCTGGATGTATCGAGTGACCACTTCGTCAAAAAGATTGTACGCGATCAAGCGTTGTCCCCGGGACAAACCGGCACGATCACCGAGACCGCACGGTTGCCGCGGGGGATCACCGGCAACTACTTCATCATCGTCGCGACCGACTTTCCCAACGCGTACCGCCCCGACGGGGAAGTGATCGAAACCAACGAAAACAACAACATCACCGTCGCCGCAACGCCGATTTTGATCGTCCAACCGCCGCCATCGGATTTGCAGGTGATCGACATTTCCGCACCGACATCGGGCAGCGTCGGCGATGTATTGTCGGTCTCTTGGACCGTCGAGAACCGCGGTGATGAGCAGGCCAGCGCGCGGATAGCCGACGCCGTTTATCTGTCCGCCGACAGCCAGTGGGACATCGGTGATCGTTTCCTCGGGCGGGTCGAATCCGCTTCGGTTCGCACGCTGCAACCGGGAGATTCTTATTCCGCGTCGCTGGATTTTGAAGTCCCCGTCGTCTTGCCGGACGGTTATCGAATCATCGTCCGCACGGACATTTTTGATGACGTCGTCGAAGGCGAAAACAACCGCAACAACGCGTCGGCATCGCCCGACGAAGTTAACATCACGGTGCCGCTGCTGCGGTTGGACATCCCGTTGAAAGACCAGTTGGCGGTCGGCGTCAGCCGGTTGTTCCAGTTGGACGTGTCACCGGGCCAGACCATCCGAGTTGACTTGGACAGTACGACCGGTATCGGGCGGCACGAACTGTACGCCGCCCACGAACGATTGCCTTCGCCTTTCGATTTTGACGCCGCCTACGAAGGATACCTGTCGGCCGATCAGTCAATGATCATTCCCGAAACACTCGGCGGGCGATATTTCGTGCTCGCCCGCGGCGGCGTTCGGATCGATGTCGAAGAAAACGATCCACGCGGCCGATCGGAATACCCGGTCACGATGAACGCGACCCGGCTTCCGTTTGGTATCACCGATGTGACGCCGGATTCAGGCGGAGACGATCGCTACGTGACGGTGACGATTCGCGGAGCCGAGTTTCCCCAACAGGCGGCGGTGCGTTTGGTTCGTCCGACGCTGGCGGAATTCGCGCCCGTCTCGGTTTCGAGAATTGACGCCACCAAGATCGTCGCTGTGTTTGATCTTCGCGATGCACCGCACGGTTTGTACGACATCCAAGTCTTGCATCCCGACGGACGACTCGCCGTCGATCCGTACCGATTCCAAGTCGAGTCGGCTGATGCGTTGGAAGTCAACGTCGGCGTCGGTGGTCCCAGCCAGATCGACCTTGGGGCGACCGGCGGCTATGGATTTGCCATCCAAAATCTGGCCAACGTCGACACGCCTTATACGTTGCTGGAGTACGCGTTCCCGAACGCGCCCAATCGTCGCCCCGATCTGATCCCCGGACCGGCGATCGAATTTGCGAGCGGTTTGCGAGGTGATGCGTCGACCGTTGCGCCGTTGTTTGACTCGATCAGCACTTTCGACTTTTCGAGCGTCGTTCCGGAACTGAATCTATCCGGCGTGCTGACCGCACGCGGCGTCGCAATCGATTTGCCCAATCAAGGGGTGACCGAAGTCGGTTCGGCGGTGACAATCTATCCGGGCTTGCGAGAAATTTTGGAGACGGATCCGGATTTTCTAAAAGAACTCAGTCCGTTCGAGTTGGAGGATCTGGGCTTCGACTTCTATGTCGCGGCCGCGGCGACGCCGATGACGGCGGATGAGTACTTGGATTATCAACAAGACGAAGCCGCGAAGTTGCGTGACGCAATCTTGGCGGCGGACATTGACGATCCCGATTCGTTCTTGGGAAGGGCTCAATCGGCGCTCGTCGCGATCGCCCGCGACGCGGAGTCGTTCACCAGCCTTTACCTGCAAGCCTTGGTCGATACCGGACTTTTGCGAGAGGAAGACACACCGCCGATCGCAGACGGTAAAGCCGAAAACATCAACTCGTTCTTCACGGTCATCGGCGGCTTGCTGGGTGGAGAAACCGGGGCGGGGATCGTCGACGACGCTGCCGTGTCGCTGGCTTCGGCGAGCGACAATCTGACTGCCTTCATCGAATTGATCCGCGGTTACTACGGCGACACGCCCGAGGTGACGGGGGGCGGAGATGTCGCCGATTTCGAAGAATTTGATCGTGGACTTTCCAATCCGACGTCCTTCGTCACGTTCACGCTTCGCGCCGGTCCCCCGCCGTTGTTTGAAGCCGGCGAGATCGCCGATGAAATCGCCTTTAACCTCGACAATCTCGGCAACCAAATCGGCGATTCGACGTCCTTGACCGGACCGACCGGTTACGGCGATGAGAACTTTGTCCCCGTTGCGACGCCGTTGCCGTACACCGTCCGGACGACGTACGACACCGACGCGGTGGATGCGGCCCGGGAAATCCGTATCCTGGTTCCGCTCGATGACACACTCGACGAACGCAGTTTCCAAGTCGCGGACATCCAACTCGGTGGCCGAGCGATCTCGCTTCCGGCGGCGCGTCCCAATTTTGTCGGCGAGTTTGATCTCACCGAAACCGACGGCTACGTGTTGCAAGTCACGGCCGGCGTTGATGCGAACACCCGCGTCGCATCGTACCTGTTGCGGGCGATCGACGGCCGCGACGGGTTGCCACCGGTGGATCCCGCTATCGGTCTGCTACAGCCGGGTGAGCAGGTCACCGTCGGTTTCTGGGCGTCAGCCAATAACGTGGTTGCCGCCGGGGATGCTGATCCGTTGGCCACCGGCGATGAAATCCGCATGACGGCACGCTCGATCATCGACGGCGGGGCGGAGGTCGACAGCCGAGTTTCACTGGCAACGCTGGATGCCTTCGCGCCGACCAGCACCGTCACGACGACCGCAATCGGCGGAAATCAATTCGAAGTCTCCTGGACCGCCACCGACGACATCGGCGGAAGCGGTGTCGCGGCCTATTCGTTGTTGGTTTCCCGCGATGGCGGCACGCGGTACCGCAGCGTGTTGTATCGGACCGATCAGACGTCGTATCTCTACCAGGCCGATCCCGGTGAGCAACCGTTGTTCCTGGTCCGCGCGATCGACAACGCCGGCAACGTCGAACCCGTCGCCCAAGGTGTGCGGGTGCCACGACTGGTGCCGGAAATCAATCTCGGCAGCGCCCCGTCGGTCAGTGTGATTCAGCCCGTGGTGATCCCCAAAGCGGAGGTTCGCCCGGAGACCGTCGCCGATCGCGTGTTCGCAGAAGCCGCGTTTGGAATCCCCTCGCGGACCAGCGCGACGCAACCGAGCAAGTTCACTCGCGTGATTCGCCCGTTGGCGGCAGAACGTTTTGTGACGATTCCCGGCGAAAGCGGTGCCGGGATCGGGGCGCTGGCAATGGCAGTCGGACCCGATGGATCGGTTTATCTGTCCGGTGGAGCGGGCAGGAACGAGTTGTACAAAGTGGGGCAAACGTCCAGCTCGCCATCGGCGGGGATTCGCAAGCTGGAAGCGTACGCCACGACCACGCCGATTTATGAACTGGCGTTCGATGCGTCGGGACAATTGTGGGCGTCGACCGGTGGCGAGGGACTGTTGCAATTGGATCCCAATACCGGCGCGGTGTTGGATCGGATCGGGGCGGGCATCGCGCTGGGGATCGCGGCGATTCCCGGCCAGACGGCGCTGTATGTTTCCACGACCGGAGGGATCAGCCGATTCGACACGGCGACACGAAAGCTGACGCCCTTCAGCGACATCCGCGTCGATTCGCTGGCAGTCGCAGCCGACGGGACGCTGTACGGAACGGCTTGGCCCGAGGGCGGCGAGGTTTTGCGGTTTGATTTCCGCGGCCGCGCCGAACGCGTCGCCACGGTCAGCGGCCGCGCCGAGTCGATCGCATTCGGTCCGGTGGGATCGATCCTCGAGGGGGCGTTGCTGGTCGGTCATGAAACTGAAGGCAGCGTCACGGTGCTCGATCCGTTGTCACTGCGCCAGACCAAAATCGCAACCGGCGGCCGTGGACGTGTCGAAGGCATCCAACCCATCAGCGACGGTCGGTTCCTGGTCACGCGGGGCGACCAAGTCGACGTGTTCTTCACCGTCGCGGCGCCGCGTGTGATCCGAACGCGGATTGCCGACGGGATGAACCGCGCCGAATTGGTGTTTGATGTCGCCCTGGCCAACAACGTCTCCAGTCCCGTCGGCGGTAACAATCCCGCCAACTACGCGCTCAAGAACAAAGAGACCGGTGAGAGTGTCAACATCGGCGCGGTCCGCTACGACAAAGCCACACGGTCGAGCCAGTTGCTGTTTGAAACACTCGCGCCGGCTGAATATGAGCTGACGGTGTCGTCGACGGTGGAAAGCGAACAGGGCATCCCGATCGGGGGCAGCGGCTTCACCACAACCTTCCGCGTGTTCGAAGACGTCTCGATCTCGACCCGTCTCTCGTATTCCAACACACGCCTCAACCGCGCCGATGGCACGTTGTTGTTTGACGTGATGGTGTCCAATTCGGCTGACTTCGATATCGCCGGACCGATCAACGTCGTCTTTGACAATCTCGGTGACAACTCCGTCGTCTTCTTTGACAATGCCAATCAACCGGCCGGCGCCAATGGCTATCAAGTCATGGCGGACGGAACCGTGCTCGGGGCTAATTCGAGTTCCCAATGGCACACCGTCACCATCGCCAACCCCAACTTGTTGGATCTGAATTTCAACCCTCGAATCCTGGCCACGTTGCCGCCGAACCAATTGCCGATCTTTGCGTCCTCACCCGCTCTGGCGGCGGCCGCGGACGCCCAGTATCAGTACGCCGCCGAGGCCGAAGACCCGGATGGTGCGACGATCACGTATGTGTTGGCCGGCGCGCCGAAAGGTGCGACCGTTGATCCGAACACCGGGGTCGTCGATTGGAAACCGGGGCGAGACGCATCGCCGAAAGCTGAGTTCGAGCTGCGAGCCTACGATGCGCGGGGGGCCTATAAACGTCAGACCTGGATCGTGGATGTGACGGGCGCCAACCGCGCGCCCGTCGTCGCACCCATTAGCGATGTCTTTGCCACCGAAGGCGATTTGATCGAGGTCCCCATCAGCGGTTTTGATCCCGACGGCGACGACCTGTTCTACTTCGCCGACAACTTGCCGCCGGGGGCCGTGTTCGATCCCTTCGGCCAAGCCCTGCGATGGCGGCCGGGCGGCAATCAAGCCGGCGTGTATGACGACGTGACCTTGATCGCCAGCGACGGTTTCGTCGAATCCAGTGTGTCGTTCCAAGTCGTCGTCGCCAACAACAACGTTGCACCGACGATCGCACCGATTGCGTCGCGAACGATCAACGAAGGCGATCAAATCTCGTTCACCGTGTTCGGTGACGATGCCGATGGCGACCAACTGCGGTACCTCTCGCCGAACCTACCGCCCGGAGCGTTTCTGGATCCCAATACCGGAATCTTTGAATGGACCCCAGGATTCGACCAACACGGTGTTTATGAATTGACGTTGTACGTTGATGACGGTCAGGTGCTCGCTGAAACGCAAACCGTCTTGACCGTCAATAATCTCAATGGACCCGTTCGATTCCCGGCGATTGATCCCTTTGAAATTTTCGAAGGCCAATCGTTCCAGTTGCGAGTCGCGGCGTTCGACCCCGAATTCCCCGTCGCGCCCGTGACGCCCTCGGCCAATACGCAAGACTTCTTCGTCGATTACCAGAGTTTCATTCCCGATCTCGATTACGTCGTCACGGGATTGCCCGCCGGGGCGAACTACGACGAGACCACGCAGTTGCTGACGTGGACCCCGGGCTTCAATGATTCCGGTCAATACGACATCACGTTCCAGGCCACCGACGATGGCGACGGCACGGGTGTGCCGACGACCGATACCGTGACGCTGTCGTTGACCGTCGCCGACGCCAACTTCCCACCGCAAATCGTCGAAGTAGCGGCGCAGTCCGTGGCGGTCGGTCAGACGCTGGATATTCCGATTTCGGCCAGTGACTTTGAAGGGGCGCCGCTGGCATTGGCAGTCACCTTCAGTGGTGCGACACAACTGCCGGACTTTGCAACCTTCACCGACAACGGAGACGGAACCGGAATGTTGTCGCTCGCTCCGCAGCCCGGCGATCGTGATGACATTCTGGTCGCGGTGACGGCCACGGAGACCACGGGGCCGCTGCCGCTGAAATCGACGGTTGAGTTCACGCTGCAAATCACCAGCCCCAATGAGCCGCCGAAATTTACACCGTTTTTCGACTCGGTCGCGTTGGTGGATACCGCGTTCACCATCGACTTGTTGATCAGTGATGCCGATCAAGATGCCTTGACCGTCACCGCGACGGGACTGCCGGCCGGGGCATCGTTGATCGATACCGGTGTGTACGGACGGCACAAGTTCAGTTGGATACCGACCGCCGCCGCCAGCGGACCACACACGATCTCGTTTACGGTCACCGACAGCGGTAACGGCGACGACGCGCTGAAGTTGTCGGACACTCGAACGATCACGTTGAACGTGCGTGACAACAACGTCCGTCCGAACCTGGACCCGATCGGGCAACAAACGATCGCCGAAGGCCAAACGTTGCAGTTTGCCGCAGCGGCGACCGATCCGGACAATGACCCAGTCTTCTTCAAGGCGGGGCTGGTTGTCGGCGGCGTCGTGGGAAGACTGCCTGGCGGTGCGACATTTGACGGCCAAACCGGGCAATTCCGCTGGACGCCCAGCCAAACTCAGGCGGGAACCTATCGGATTCGCATCACCGCCAGCGACGGTGCCGGATCGCGCAGCGAAGACGTCGTGGTGACGGTGACCAACACCAATCAACCACCGACGCTCAGTACCTTGCCGCGTCTGTTCACCCGTGAAGGCGAGCAGTTGGTGTTCACGCTCTCGGCCGGCGACCCCGATGGCGAGACCCTGATCTACAGCTTCGACGGCGTGGCCCCCGACGGATTTAACTTCGATCCAGCCGGGCGGACCGTCATTTGGGACGTCGACTTTGATTCTGCCGGCAACTACACGTTCCCGTTCAGCGTGAGGGATCCCTCCGGCGCGAAAGACTCGATCGACGTTTCCGTCACCGTGTCCGGAACGAATCGAGCTCCGGTAATCACTGCGCCGCAGTTGCGCAACGCTCAAATCGGAACCTTGCTCGAAATACCGATCACCGCGACCGATCCCGACGGCGACACGATCACGCTCACCGCCAGCGACTTGCCCGCCGGCGCGACGCTGGACGCCGACGACGTGATCCGCTGGACCGCAGCCAGTTTCCAAGCCGGCACGTTTACGGTGCGATTGACGGCGGACGACGGAGAGACAACGACGGTTCGCCCGCTGACGATACTTGCCTCGTTGGAACCGGCCGGGCCCAAAGTCCAAATCGTCACCACACCGAGTTTTCCCGCCACGCCGGGGCAACCGATCACGATCGAACCGATCGCCGATAGCGATGTCGAACTTTCCGGGACGACGTTGTCCATCGATGGCACCCCGGTTGCGCTCAACGCACTCGGGCGCGGAACCTTCATCGCGAACGCTCCCGGACGATTCACGGCAACGGCGGTGGTGACCGATGCCGAAGGCCGCACGACGACGATCACCAAGCCGATCTTTGTTCGCGACCCGAGTGACTTCGCCGCACCGGTAATCGAAGTCCTGCAATTGGCTCCGCCGGTGTTCACCGAGACACGGGATCTGATCGTCAACATCTCCGACACAGGACTGGCCGAGTATCGGATCGAATTGATTCCGAGAGGCGGCGGGGCGGCGCGATTGATCGGTCAGGGAACCACCAGCATCACGCAGAACGTCGAAGTCGATCCCGCAAAATTCGCCAATGGGTTCTACACCTTGCGAGTCACCGCGAGTGATTTCGGTGGATTAACGTCGACGTTCAACCATGACATCGAAATCAACTCCAGTGACAAGATCGGGGCATTGTTTCAAACGGCGACGGATCTTTCGGTGACGCTCGGTGGAATCGACGTTCCGATCGCGCGTGTTCACGATTCGTTGACCATTTCAGGTGCAAATTCCGACTTCGGAACGCGCTGGACGTTGCCGCTGCTTGATCCCCAGTTGTCGCTTGACTTGGGAGCCGATTCCGGCGACGCGTTTGCGGCGATGACCGACGACGCGCGGATCTACCTCACACTGCCGGATGGACAACGCGTCGGATTCCAATTCGCGCCGGCAGCCCTGTCCTCGGGCGCCGTCGCCACCTTCACGCCGGCTTGGCAAGCCGACTCGGGCGTCGCCTGGACTCTGGAAAGTTTCGCCGCCAGCCTGCGCAAAGCCGGCTCGGGCTACTACGTCGTCGGCAGTGGCCTACCCTACAGCCCCTCGCTGGTCTCCGTCGGCGACACCGTCTTCACGCTTGTCTCCCCCAGCGGCGAAAGGTTTTCCTATGCTGCGAAAACGGCGTCGGACACCTTTTCGCTGGTGCGGATCACGGCGGCCGATGGCAACACGTCGCTGCGGGTGACCGACAGTGGGATCGTCGCGCCGAGCGGGGAGCGATTGACGATCGTGCGTGACAGCGATCGACGGATCAGTGAACTGGTGGGGCCGACGGGCGAGCAGTTTGTCTACCGTTACGACGACGAAGGCCGATTGGCAATCGTGATCGACGTGTCAACGGGCGACCGGACGTTCTACGGCTACGACACGAACTCAAAACTGACAACGATCAGTCCCAATGCAACGACGGGCAAGTCGATCAGCTACGACGTCGACGGTGCGGTGGACCAGATCGCCACGATCCAGCCACACCTGGGCGGCACGCGTCAAATCCTGTCCGCCCCGATCACGGGCACGCTTGCCGACCAACCTCATCTTTACTCGTTCACGATCACGGAGGGAGAGCTTCGTAGCAGTCCCACCCAGAGCATCACGATTGGAGTTGATGTTGAGAATGCAGTCGGTGAGTTGCTGGATCTGACTGCGGGGACATCCGTCACCAACGGTTCGCGAACGACGAAAACATTCACGATCGATCAACCGGGAACCTATCGATTGTTGGTTTCGGGTGCCCAGGCGACATCCTATACCGTCAACCTGTTTGTCGCCGGAGACCTGAATCAGGACAATCAGATTGATGCAGCCGATCAATCCCTGTTCAGTAACGCGTTCGGCTCGACGGTTGGTCAGCCTACCTATCCTGTGGCGGCCGATGCGGATCGAGATGGAGACGTCGATCAACTTGATCAGGTCGTGTTGCAAACGGGTTATGGATGGATCGCCAATCAAGCCCCGGTAATGGAAGTCCCAGCCGGGGCGATGGAGATTCGAGGTGATCAAGTTCTCGCACTGGATGTCACTGCCCTGGCGAGCGACCCGGAATCCGATCCCGTCTATGTCGGTGTCTCGGCCGTATCTGGCGTTGAGGCTCGCGTGCTCGGATCTGGTTTGGTCACGCTTCGCTCCACTTCTGCGATCGGCCAACAGGGAACGCTGGAGTTGGTTGCCGACGACTTCGTTCTCTCGTCGAATCCTCGATCGCTGTCTACAACAACGGTCGCTGCCGGTTTTGTGAAATTGGACGTCGGGGCAAGGGAAAGAACTCTTAGAGCGGGCGACGTTTCGTTGTTGGTACTCCAAGGTGTTCGTGCCGATGGTTCTGTCGTTGAACTATTGCCGGCAGAGGCGACGTTCACGACCAGTGATTCCGGTGTGGCGATTGTGACGGACCGCGGATTGATTTCGGCGGGCGACCTTGGCACCACTGTCATTACGGTATCGGCGGCAGGGTTATCAGCGGCTGTTGCCATTGAGGTGGGCGAGCGTGCCGAACGATTGGTCGAGTTCTTTCCGCTCAGCTATGCCATGCAGTCTGGCCAGTCGCGTCAGATCGTCGTCCGCGAACGATTGCCAGAAGCGTTGGTCGACTTGTCTGGGGCAGGCGGCGGTTCGGTCTACATTCCCGAAAATCCCTCCATCGTCACGGTGGATTCCGAGGGCACCTTGACCGCGGTTTCCGAAGGGACGACACGAGTCACAGTCATCAATGGCGGACGTGCGGCGGTGATTGACGTGTTGGTCGCGTCACCGATGATGGGGACGGTCTCGATCGATGCCGGCGGTGGTCTGGTGGCCGACGGCACCGGAATTGTCGTGGGAGTGCCCGGGGGAGCGATCGACACCGCAAGGGACTTTGCGGTCCAACGTACGACAGAAAACGATTTACCGTACACATTGCCGGCCGGGTTTAACTTCGCGGCGGGCGTTTCCATCTCCGGCGACGAAACGCCGACCGAGTTGCCGCTGAGTGTGGCGATCCCGGCGCCGGCGACGGCCTCGGCCGGTGATCAGTTTTATCTGATGCAACCGGTCGACGTTGTGCTTGAGGGAGGTGTGGTGGAACAAAGCTGGCGGTTGGTCGATTCGATGGTCGTTGGTGACGACGGTGTGGCTCGAACGACCAGTCCGCCAAACATCGGCGTGGGGGCGCGGAGTTGGAACAATGATCCCGCGGGGATCTTCAAGCCCAGTGCCGTGGCCTCGTATGCCATGGTGACGCCGGATTTGACGGGCTTCTTAGCGCTCCGTAACGATGTCCAAATCCGCGAAAAGCAATACAACGATTACTCGGCGCAACGTTTCGCCGGCGTGGTCAGTTTCGATCAGGCGACCGGTCCAGATGCCGGCGATCCAGAAAAACGCTTTTATGCGACCGCGGGTCCGTTTGGCGATTACTTTTTGCCGGTCGTTGCCGAGTTCGACTACGACATGGGATTCCATGCCGCACAACCGGAAGGTTTGGTGCTGCTGGAGACGAATCGTGTTCGAGTCAGTGAAGGTGAAACGATTCAGCGTCTGTTTCCGCTCAAGCCGCGTTTGATTACCGCGACGTTGACCGCGCCAACGATCAATTCGGCTGAAATTCTGATCAGTTCGGCCAATGAAGCACCCCGTTTGATTCTCAAGGGCCAGAACTTTTTGTTCGAGAGCCCCTACGCTGACGCGGGCAGCTTGGGGACCAAGGTTTCCGATCTGTTCGTTACTTTCGAAATCGGTGGGCGTGACACGTTTGACACGGACGGGAAGGTGCTGCCGGTCGGCGGCTTGGACTACCGTGTCGACGGCTCCCTGTTGACCGGTGACGACCAGAACTTGGTCGTGCCCATTCCACAGGGCGTACTGGTCGGTGCGAGCACCATCACGGTTTCGCGTCCCAACAATGCGCCCTTGGATGGGAAGTTTGGACGTCAGATTTATACCAGCAACCCGGCGAGCCCGGTGACCCAAGGACGATACGCATTTGTGCCGTCCGGTGGGGAAGACACCATCACCGTTTATGATCTGTTCGCGACGCAGCCTTACCAGGGCGCCGACAAATTGGTTCCGAAGGCTGTTGCTGTGATTCCGCTAGGGGTGGGGCGTGATGACGGACATGTCGGCGGCGTCGCCCCACGCCACAGCGTGGTTTCGCCTGATGGGACGCGTGTTTACGTCACCTTGCAGCGCAGCGGTGAAATTGCGGTCATCGATGCGGTGGCGTTGCAGGAAGCGGATATGTTGACCGAAGAAGATCCGCGACTTGATGAGGCCGTCAACAAGGAAGGTGTTCAACCGATCGGTTTGCCTCCGGGGGCTCAACCCTTTGACGCCGCGATCGATCCGCAAGGGCACTACCTGTTCGTCAGCGATTATCGCAACCCTAACGTCTACGTCGTCGACATCAACCCGTACTCGCCGACGTTTCACATGGTCGTCGATGCCATTGATTTTCCGGCGCGGGAGGTGCCGCGAGGGTTGCGAGGGATTGCGGTAGAACCCGATGGCAGTGCTTTGATGGTAACGGCGCCGTCGGGAACCATTTTTGAGAATGCCCCGGTCAACCGACCTGGAAAGGTGCTGCGGGTATATTTGACTCCGCTTCGCGATGCGAATACCCGAAAACTGGTCGCCGGATCGGGCGAGCAGAGTGAAGCGCCGCCGATCGACGGACGATTGATTTTTGACAAGCAACGTCCCGATGCCGTGACAGAAGTCGGTCCCAACCCGTACGACATCACCGCAACCGACGAAGTCGGCGTGTTCTTGATCGTGGACCGCTCGGCCAGCAGCGAGGGCTTTGGCGTGCTTCGTCGCAACGTACGCGCCGAGGTCTTTGACTACGATTCTGTGGACTTAAACCCCTTCGGACGAATTCCGCGGTTGGTGGAAGGTCGCGGCACGCAAGCCTTTGGTGTTCGCAATGCCCAAAGTGTCGCCTTCGTGCCGGCTAATCTGTTCAAAGACGCATTAGGGGAAGACCACCCGTCGTATGCCTTTATCACTGGGTTCAACAAATTCCGACCGGGAGACCCGATTAGCGATCCGTCGCTCGGAGTGTTTGATGCCTACAATCCGCTCTTCGAGCAGTGGGTCGATGGGCGTCGCATTTCGCGTTCGACGATCAGTGAATCCATTGTCGCCGGCGGCAATGTGGGGATCATTCGCAAACCGACCGGAGACTTCGATAGCCTTGTCAATCAACCTCGTCTTGTTGCGGCCACGCGTCCGATCGAAGCCGGGTTCCCTGATAATGTTGCCGTTTCGCAGACGACGGGTATCGCGTTGGCGAGTTTTACCGCGCGGGATTCCGTGTTCGGCTACGACGCAACGACCACGATCCGTCTGATCGAGGAGTATTCGGACCGTGGGGTGCTCGACTCCTGGGGACAGTATCTCAATGGCGAGCCGCCGGAAAACTCGATTCCAGAGTTGTCCACGATTCTGCGCGGCCCGCTCTCAACGGTACCGATCGACGCCGTTTCCCCACAGGTTGCGATCGCCGGCGATTTTCGCTTTTTCTCGGACAGCCAGTCGGGAGGGCGACCGACGGTCGGATATGGAGTGCCGCCCAAAGACCCCTTCGGCAACGGGCCACCAAATCTGTATGCGCCCCTGGGGACCGATCGAGCTCCGCGTGGAGTCAGTATCCAACCCAAACTGGATGGGAATCTGATCGGTTTGGCACCGACTCCCTACAACCAGTCGCCGAGCTTGCAAAGTTATCCCAATCAGGCCGCCGACGTGGAGACCGGGATTCAATCCGCCGCCGAGATCCAAACAGGTGCCTTCCACGAAACCCACTCGTTGGTGACGTACCAGTCGCAGGGGCAAAACCGAGGGCTGAACCTGCACTACGATTCACTCCGCGCTGAAACTCGTTTGATCCATTACTTTGCGCTGGCCAATGCCGACGCGATTGATCGAACCGGAGACCCGCGGCTGGCGGTCACGCTGTCGGCGAGAAACGCGGACGCGGTATTCGAGGCCAATGCCAAGCCATCCGATGCCTTACTGAAACAGTTGCGGGACGCTGGACTGTCCGAGAATACGTTTTTTACTAGCCTGCCCAAGTCCATCGACAAAGAGTCGCACTACGGGATCGGAATCCCGTTTGACTTAAGTGAAGCGGCCAGCGGTCTGTACACGCTGTCGTTGGATTACCAGATCGTTCGTCAACAAGGCGGCCGATTGGTCGCCGAGCGAGTGCAGACGCAGACGGAACCGTTGGCGGTCGTCAACAGTCGGAAGGGCATTTTTGGCGCCGGCTGGGGATTAGAAGGCTACATGGAGTTGTTCGAGGGCGACAGCGGCGTGTTGCTGGTCGACGGCAACGGCACCGAACAGATGTTCCTTGCGCCTCAGGAGTTGGGGCAACCCTATACGCCGATTGCACTGGACTATTCCGAACTACGACAGGATGCCGACGGCCGATTCACGCGAAGAATGCTCGACGGCACGGTCTACGAATTTGATGAAGAGAACCGGCTTGCCGTCGTCCGCGATCGCCACGGGAACGAGACCGTCTTCGAACATAGCGGGCTGCATTTGGTATCAGTGACCGATCCGGTAGGGCTGGTGACGACGTTCAGTTACACCGGAGACCGGGTGACCAAAATCACCGATCCGGCGGGCCGCGAGACGACATTCGCCTATGCGGGCGATCAACTGGTCAGCATTACCGATCCCGACGATACGACGAGAACGTTCCAGTACGATGCGATGCCGTACGAACCCGATCCGCAAGCAAGGCCGTTGACGGGGCTGATCACGTCTCAGGTGTTCAAACGGGGCAACGCAGGAGACCCGTTGGACGATAAGTTCCGAGAAACGGTTTCGTACGACGGACAAGGCCGTGTCAGTGGTGGCGCGCGGATCGACAAACTCGAGTTTTCGCTACGTCCGTCACAGACCTTTGCCGTCCTGGACGTGCCCGACGCGTCTGCGTTTGAGACGGCACCAAGGCTGGAATTGCTGGCCGAACCGATGTCGCGGACCCAGGCGGACCGCCCAGAAGCTGCAAAGTGTGGGGTCGATCCGGACGACAATGGCGACGCGACGTTGGGCTATCGGGCCCAAGCGAGCTACATTGATTTTCGTGGCAACGAAATTGAATACGAAGTCACGGGGTTCGGCCAGCTATCCAAGGTGGAAGACGAACTGGGCGTGGTTCGACGATTCGATCGATCCGAGGAGGGAGGCCAGATTCTCGCCGAGATCGATGGTCTGGGAAATGTAGTCTGTTTCGTCTATGACGTCTTCGGAAACATGGTCAAGCAGACTGATTTTCCCGGAGGCCCAGATTCCTCCATCGGCGTCTCGACCGAGTACGAATTCGATCTTGAGAAGAACAATCAACTTGTCAGCATCACCGAGGGCATTTCACAAGGTCAATACGGGCGGAAGACCGTTCACACGTTGAACGCGGTCGGGGATGCGATTGTTGTCACAACGAGTGTACCGAGTGCACCCGAAGGCAACCCGGACTCGACGACCAAGCTGTTCTCTTACACGACCTCGGGGCTTCCGACGTCGGTCACCGACGGCGAAGGAAACGTCGTCATGTATACCTACGACACCTTCGAGCGAATGGATTCGACGGTTTTCTCAGATGGTCAAATGACCTTCACCTACGACGGAATCGAAGGCAACCTCGCATCAACGATCGATCCGGCCGGAGACGAGGTGCGGATGACGTACGATCCGATGAATCGGATCCTAACGACGACGAATGTTCTCGACGATGTGTCCTACGTCAGTACCAGCGAGTACGACGCCGAGGGCAACCCGGTCAGGCAGTCGGATCGAATCGGGACTGTCACGACGTTCGCCTATGATGTGCTCAACCGACCGATCGAACGCGTCGACGATGCCGGCGGCCTGCACTACACGACCCGATTCGGATACGACCTCGCGGGGCTCAGTCCAGGATACGCGGTTCAACAAGATCCATCGTATAGCTATCGAGTCGTCCGCAATCCGAGAGGCTTTTTCACCGCGGAGGTCTACGACAAACACAACTTGCTGATTCATTCGTATGACGAACTCGGGCGTGAAACGACCTTCACCTACGATGCCGCTCGCCGCCATGAAGATGATTACCTGCCCGGCGGAATCGTGATCGATCGTACGCTCGACGGACGCGGTCGCGTGGTCCGAGAGGTCGGGCCGACGGTCGAAGTCAGTCATTTCACCCATGACAATCTGAATCGTCTGACGCAGGTGATCTCCGAAAACGACGCCACCGCGGACCACGTGACGCAGTACGAGTACAACGTCTTCGACCTGGTCGGACTGGAAGTTAATCCTGAAGGCCATTTTAAACGGACGTACCACGATCGCGCCGGCAATCCGACGCGTGTCATTGAGGCTGCCGAATCGAGTGAGCCCTATTTCACTGAGTATGAATACGACAGCCGAAATCGCGTCGACACCATCAACTACAACGGCGCCGCCACCGAAATCCTGACCTACTTCGCCGACGGCAACCTCGAAACACGGACGGACACGCGCGGTTTTACCAGCACGTTCGCCTACGATGCGATGGATCGGCAAATCACCATCACCAACGCCGAAAACGAAGTCACGAGCTTCTTTTATGACGGCAACGGGAACCTGGTCGGCACCGTTGACGGTCGAGGCGGAGGAGATCGCGAGAATGCGGCCTTCCGTTCGACGATGGTTTACGACGGGCTGAACCGAAAGATCGAATCGATCGATCCACTCGGAAACACGACGACCTATACCTATGACGCGGTCGGAAATCTGTTGACAGAAACCGATCCGCGCGGCGATGACGGATCCGGTGACTACACGTCCACCTACATCTACGATGCTCTCAACCGGCTCGAACGAGCAGAGTACCCGACCGGGGTGGTGTCCGAATTTGAATTCGATGCGGTGGGATACACGTCGGTCGAGAGGACGTTCGGGATCGGGGAAGTGGCCGTCAACTCGAATGAGACACGTTACCTCTATGATCAATCCGGCCGTCTGCGGAAGATGACCGATGGCGAGGGCTATGTCACGCAATATGACTACGACCAGATCGGAAATCTGATTCGATTGACCGACGCCCGCGGTGCCGCCTATCGCACTGAGTACGAATACGATCTGTTGAACCGGGAAATAAAGCGGACCATTGCCCCGAATAGTTCGGTCGAAGCGGTTTGGCAAACCGCCTACAACGCGATCGGATTGATCGATCAAACCACCGATCCGACGGGGTTGGTGATCGACCTGGAATACGACTCCCTGAAAAACCTGTCCACCCGCACGCGTCTCGGTTTGGTCGATCAATTCGTCTACGACGCGGGCGGGAACTTGATCGCCCAATCCGATCCTCGCAGCCAGTTTTACACGGTCAACTATGACTACGATAAGGTCGGGCGATTGGTGCGAGAATACGGCCCCACCGGAACGCCGGGAGACCCCGTTCCCTATGAGATCATCAACGAGTATGACGACGCGGGGAACTTGATTTCGCAGTCCGATCCGCGAAACTCCGCCTGGGCGACCACCTACGAGTACGATGCGGCCGGTCGAATGGTCCGCGAAACCGACGCGATGGGTTTCACTGCCCACTTCGGATACGACGCTGCCGGGAACCAGACCGAATTGAGGGGACCACGCAGCGATTCGGGGACCGACAGCCAGTACCTTGTGACCCAGTATTTTGACGGCTTGAATCAATTGATCGGAGTGACCGAGCCCGCGGATCCAAACTCCGGATCGACCACGGGCCCGACGACGTGTTTTGCATACGATGTGCTGGGGAATCTGATCGCGACCGGTGACCCACGAAACGGGGCCGACAGCTGTGACGGCAGCATTCCAGATGGTCCGCTGGTCACCGTCCGTGAATATGACTCACTGAGTCGTCTGAAGAAACGTGTCAACGCCGCCGGGTACACCGAACAGCGGGACTACGATCCGGTCGGCAATCTGATCGAACGGATCGATCCGCGAGGTTTTGTGACGACCTATGAGTATGACAAGCTGGGGCACTTGACAAAGGAAACGAGGCAAGCGGGCCCCATGGGTGAAGACGATGCGATCACACACTATGTCTACGATGCAATCGGACAACTGAGGCGACAGGTTGACCCGCGTGGCGACCAGTATTGGACGGAGTTCGAGTATGACGCGTTGCATCGATTGATTGAAACTCGGGTCAATACCTTCGACGTCAATTTGAACGGTGAAGTGCTGCGAACGAAATTCACGCACGATAAAGCGGGCAACGTGGCCACGATCACCGATCCGCGAGGCGACTTCTTTACGGTCGAGTACGAACACAATGCGAAGAATCGAGTCGTCAAACAGGAGATGAACACGGGGTCAGAAGCTGCACCCGGTCCGCGTTCCATCCGTCGGTACGGCTATGATGCGGCGGGGAACCAGACGAGTATCGTCGATCCGCGTGGAACCTATTACACGACCACCATGACGTACGACGAGCGTGGCATGTTGTCGGAAATCTCGCAGCCCACCGGGAATGATGTCGCCCCCGGCGCGCCTGCGATCACGTCGTACACCTACGATGGGGCAGGACGCACCAAGACGATTGAGTTGCCTTGGGTCAATACCCCGACCAATCGTGGAATGGTGACGTACGAGTATGACGCGCGGGGGCTGATGATTGCGGAGATTGATCCGGAAGAAAACCGTGTCGAATATTCGCATGATGCAGCCGGGAATGTGGTGCACATCAAACGATTTGGAGACGAATTCACTGCATCCCGCGAAGAGACCTTTGTCCCCGATGCGCTAGGTCGTACTGCGTTGATCATCGATGCCGACGGTCGCGAAACAAGAATGACCTATGACGAAAACAATAATCTGACACGTGTCGTCGGTCCGATGCTGAGCCCCGATGGCACGCCGTATGAACAAACTTGGACCTACGACGCTCAGAACTTCCCGATCACCCACACCGACGCCGAAGGGTATACCACGACCACTCGTTTTGACCTCGTGGGCAACCCGATCGAAACCACCGATCCGCGCGGTCCGTTCTTTACCACGTACGTGACGTACGATGCGCGGAATCTGCCATTGGAAACGCGTCGGCCAGCGGGCGCGGCGGCGGATTCCGGCCAGTACTTGGTGGACCAATTCTTTTACGACGGTGCCAACAACCAGATTCGGCACGTCGATCCGCGCGGACCCGCATTTGCGACGACCGTCGAATACGACACGATGAACCACCCGGTCAAGACCATCCGCGCGGGTGGAGACGCCGATAATCCGACCGACCACGTGGACGAATTCGAATATGACGTGGCGGGTAACCGTCTCGCTTATACCGATCCGCGTGGTGAGGAATTCACCAGTCATTACACGGTGGATTTCGCCGGCCGAACATTGACCTCGGAGTACCCCAGCGGTGACCTGGGGACACAAGATACCGTCAGCGATCAAAAGCTCTATGACGGCATGGGCAATTTGATTCGGCACGTCGACATCGGTGGCGAAGACTACGTCACGACCTTCCAGTACGACCTGCTCGGCAGGCAGGTCTTGATGACTGATCCTGTCAATGAATCCGAAGCATCGGTCTACGATGCGTTCGGTAACGTGGTCACAGTGACCGATACATTGGGCACGACACAGTTTCGCTATGACGCCTTGGATCGCAATATTTTGACGATCGACGCGCTCGGTCACGAATCGTCCAGCCGCTACGAGGCCAACGGCAGTCGCCGGATCGATACCAACCCACGCGGTTTCGAATCGAAGACGATTGTCGATGGATTGAACCGAATCACTGTCCACGAAGACGAAATCGGTGGAATCACTGAGACGACCTACGACGGAGTCGGTAACGTCGTGTCGATGACCGACCCGCGCGGCATCGAAACGGTGCTCGAGTACGACGCGCGAAATTTGTTGGTCGCATCGACCTCGGCGGCGGGAACCGATGAGGCGCTGACCCGAACGATGCAGTACGACGTACTTGGCAATCTGATTGCAGAAACCGATCCGCGCGGTGGTTATTTCACAACCAACTACATCTACGACAACCTGAGCCGTGTTGTAGAAATCCAGATGCCGGCCGGGCTTCCGGGCAGTCCCGGGATCGCGACACCAGGTTATGAAGACAAGCTGGTTCGCAAGTTGACGTACACGCCTTTGGGAAGCGTTGCCAGCGAAACATCAACACGCGGTGCGTTCTACGAGACGATTTACAGCTACGATCGACAGAACCGGTTGGTGCAGATCGATCGAGAGGTCGGTACGCCGGGAGCCTCCCAAACGGCAACCGTTTTGCAGCAGTACAACGATGCCGGCAACTTGATTTCCATGACCGACGCCAACGGATTCGTCACCAACAGCCAATACGACCTGAAAGGACGCCGGACGCGACAAGAGGTTTTATCCGACGATGAAGCTGCCGGGGCCGAAGGGAAATTTGTTAATCGCTGGGAGTACGTCGACCGGGCCGATGGGTATTCGGTCCAATACTACGACGCCACGGGAAAGCTCGACACCGAGACCGTCTACGATGCGCTCGGACGTGCGACGGCAATCAACAGTCGCTCGGAAGAACCTGTCACCTTGGACTATGACGAAAACGGGAATTTGATCGCCGAAGCAAGCGGTCGCGTCTCGTTCACCTATCAATACGACCCTTTGGATCGCCGCGTTGTGGCGACGGATACCGACGGGAATTCCTCTCGGTTCGAGTACGATGCCAATGGAAACCTGGAGCGGGTGTTTGATGCGTTCGACGTCTTGATTGATGATTCGCAATATGACCTGCATGACCGACGTACTTCAACGACCAATGCTCTTGGACAAACCACCCACTACGCCTACGACGGCGCCGATAATCTGGTTTCCGTTCGCGATTCAGCCGACAATGTGACCAGTATGGTTCGCGACGCGTTGAATCGATTGCGTAGCGAAACGACCAGTCAAGGCATTCGCCAATACACATTGGATCAAGTGGGGAACATCGTCGAGACTGTCGATCGCAACGGGCGCCGGACGCTGTACAGCTACAACGGTCGCAATCAGGTCGTGCGTGAGCGTTGGCTGGATTCCAGCGATGACGTCGTTTTTGAAGTCAACAATCAATATGACGTCGGAGGCCGATTGGTGTCGACGACCGATCCCAACGGTTCGATTACCTACGAGCACACCGGCGATGTGCTGGGACGCACCAAAACCGAGACGTCCACTTATGCCGGTTCGATGGATCCGGTACGGGGCGAATTCAAACGCAATGAAATCGGCCAGTTGATCGAGCAGAGCGTGCAATCCGGAACGGACGCGCCGATCGTTCGCGAGCAATACAGCTACGAACCGGACACCGATCGGTTGCAGTCGATTCGACAGACTGGTGCGGCCGTGACCAACAAAGAGGTCGCATTCGAATACGCGACGGGATTGAATACGATCTCAAAGATCGACCGCTTTGATGATCGGTCCGACCAAAGCCAGCTCACGACAACACTCCAGTACGATAGTCGCGGGTTCTTGGACCTGCTCACGCACGGTGACACGGCCACGCCGGTCAACCAGTATGATTTGTCCTATGACGTCGCCGGCCAAATCACGTCGATTGAATCTCCGTTTGATAACACCGTCTATTCGTATGACGATCAATATCAGTTGACCGGTGTGACGCATACGGCGTCTGAATTAGCCGATGAAGTCTATGGATATGGCGTCAACGGTCACCGTGTGGCATCCGCACATCATGGCACGGCCTATCAAACGGACGACCAGAATGAATTGGTCGAAGCCGGCGACCTGCGTTATGAGTACGATGCCGAAGGCAACTTGCTGTCGTCGACGAATCTCGATGACAGTACCACCGATCGCTACGCCTGGGATCATCGTAATCGGCTCGTCCAGGTCGAAACGTACGACGAAAATGAGACGTTGATTCGTGTCGTTCGCTTCGGGTACGACCCGTTGGATCGAAGAGTTTCCCGCAGCGTTGATGAGGATCCGTCCGATGCTGTGGAGCCAGTGATCGAATCGTTCACGTACATCGATGGGTCCGTTGCGGTGCGCTGGGTCGATGTCGACGGCGGCGGAGCAACCCTTCCCGAAGTGGATGCGGTCTATCTGCGAGGGCCTGAAATCGATCTGGTCTTGGCTCAGGATTTTGGCATCGATGGGTACCAATGGGTACTCGGTGATCACCAGAATACCGTCCGCGATTTGGCGGATGCCGATGGTGAATCACTGACGCACTTCTGGATCGACTCCTACGGCCGCGTGCTGGGACAGACGGTCGAGGGGTGGTCAAGCGAATTCCTGTTCTCCGGCCGCCAATACGATTCAGCGACGGGATTGTATTACATGCGGGCGCGCTATTTTGATCCTCAAGTCGGTCGATTCATTAGTGTTGATCCGATCGGATTTGCGTCGGGGGAGAGCAATCTGTATCGGTACGTGGAGAACAACCCGGTCAATCTCCGTGACCCGAGCGGATTGAGTCTGTTTACCAATCCGTTCCAAAATGGCGTTCGGGCGGCTCAACGGCCGATCGGACCGGTCGATTCGCTGGACACCGCGAAATTTGTACTCGGTGCGGTCAATGGGGCAATCGACGCATCGATCCAGAGCGGCATTGAACTTGCCAACACGTTCGTCTTTGATCCGCTGCGAGTCGCGTCGGGACAGGCGCCCGAGGGACAACTTTGGACACAAACGATCGTCCATGGCAACTACACCGAAGCGGCCAAACTGGTCGGCCCGATGCTGTTGGGTTTGGTCCCCGGTATCGGTCCCGCCTTGTCCGCGGTCGCCGGCGCGGCGCTCAACGCGAATGATTTTCAAGAGAATTTCCTGAAGGCGACCAAGGCCTGGTACGCCGGCGACGGCCAGGGTTTTGGCGCGGCGATGACCGAGGTGTACAGCAGCGGCAAGGACTTGGGAGGCATCGGCACGGCCTATACCTCAGTCAAGACGGTGGGCTACAACGCGTTGGGGGGCAACACGATTCGTCATGGTGCGAAAGCGGATGCCGGCGAAACTCGTGCGATGGTCAAATCCCAGCAGCGCGCCGCCCAAGGCCAAACGACCGACGTCTCGCAGCGGATCCGGCACAAACATGACGGCATCAACGCAGAACCGACGAACACCGCACCGACGGCTCCACGCAACGCATCGGCACTCGAAACCCTGGCCAGCGGCGTCAAGCAGATCCATAGCTCGTACGTTTCGATGCGAGCGTATTACAACAGGGCGAAACGAAAATACAACGACCTGCGAACTCATTTGAATGATCCCAGCGTTCAACGTGACTACTACGAAAAGCTGGAGACGGCGGAGAAGTTTTACAACAACGTCAAAGGGCGGGTGCAAAACCTACGCAAGTGGTTTGATTCACGGCCCAAGGCAGCGTCTCGGGACCGCGCCGGAGACGCTTCGATCTCGACGGAATTATTGGCGGCGGCGGAAAAAATCGATCGCACCAAGACCAAACCTGGTGAAACGCATCCGATCGATTTGATGGAAAAGGCAAAACCGGAAGACATGAAGTTCACCGGTGACGACGCACTGCGTCTGGCCAATCGCGTTGTCGAATTGGCCGGCGTCCCCGACTTCACCCCCGCCAGCCAAAAAGCGGCAATTGATGCTCTCGTCCAACAACAAATCGACAAGGGCCATTCCCCCGACACGGTGTTGGCGTTGATCGGGGATATGCAAGAGACGCTCGGCGGCGGATCCAAGGCCTACATGGATCGACATGAAGTTGCCACCAAGTTCACAGGCACCGAAAAATATCACCACATGGTTCGCGTTCTGGAAGCAACCGCGGTCCGCCAAAAAGGCAAGCCGGCCGGAGACACCGCGGCGGGAGTGCTGCGAATCATCCGCGACGGAGACACAAGCGGTTCGATCAGGAAACAACCGCCCGGGTCAAAGACCGCCTATGAATTTGAAAACGTCGGACGAGACTTCTTTCAGGCGACCGAATTGCGGTATCTGATGGCCAATAGCCGATCGACACTGGACTTTGTCAATACCTTATCCGGTCCGGGCGCGTTCGCCGGCCGCCCCGAGGTCGCCAAAGCACTCGGAACCGCTGGCCGATTACTCGATAGCGATTTCTTTGTTCTCGGTGCCAAAGGAAGTTTCGCTGACGTCGCCAAATTGAATTCGCTCGGTGACGCCTTGAACTCCGCACGTCAGGCCGCCATCAACGTCGCCAGGACGCTCGGTCACAACGCCGAAAAAGTCGCGGCCGCGGCCGATCGGGTTTCGAACGCGATCATCGGGATCATCGATAACAAGATCAATCCCGGTGTCGCGGTCAAGACCAAGAAGGCTGCCTTCAAAGCATCGGGCAATCCGAACAGCGCCGACTTGGACATTCGACACCGCAAGCTGGAGGAGTTTGTCACCAGTATCGGCGGCCGCAACCAATTGTTCGCGCACGACGTCATCGACCCGGTCAGTGGGAATCTGGCCGTGCATCCGAGCGAACTCAACAATCCCGCACCGCGTGTTCGGCTCGGGCTTGATGCGAAGGGCGGACTGCAGTTGCAATACTTCAACGTGCCCGATCACAAGAAAGCGGCCTTTCACCAGACGGTCGAATTTCAATCGTTTGCGAAGAATTTGGCGGATTTTGTCAGCATCGGAGATCAAATCGCGTTAGTGTCACAGGCGGCCGGGATCGAACTCGACTTTGTCGCCTGGGCTGGACGCAACGGAATGATCGAAACCAGCGCCAAAGGGCTGCATACCGATCCCGAATTCCACATCCGGATGGGAGCGACGGGTGTCCGGTATGACGCCGGAACCGGGAAAACCAACTTTACCAATGAGTCTGGGCATCAATTCACCAATGCCCGTCGGATCAATATTTACAAGACTGCGTTTCTGCCGGTCGTTAACGAAATCGGTACGTCCGTGTCCGGTTCGCTCAGCCTGCATGCGGCGGAATCGTCAACAGGTTCCGCCGCCGCGGACGAATCGATCCTGGTCGATGCCCCGCACAAGGTCTATGGTCCGGTCTTGCCGCCTCGGCTGGCTGACAGCGGTGAGATCACTTTCGAGCTGGATCAGAGCACTCAATCCATCGGCACGCCCGATGAACTGATCGCTATCTTGGAAGCCGCCGCGTTCTATTGGAAAGCCAGCCTGAATCTGCCCTTCGATTTGTCTGTCAAGATTCAGTTGCAAGACCTGCCAGGCAGCCAACTCGCGTTGGCCCGCCCGGAATCGATCGACGATCGCACGGTCACCGCCTCCATCTTGATCGATGACGATGCTGCCGGGCGAAGTTGGTTCATCGACAACACGCCACTGGACAATGACGAGTTTGTCTCGACAACGCCGGTTGCCGGGTACGATTTGCTTTCAGTCGTGTCCCACGAACTCGGTCATTTGCTCGGCTTTGGACAATGGCACCCCGGATTCGCTGCCATCACGCAAGACGTGGATGGCGATCGTCCGATCCTCCTCGCCGACGGCCGACGCTATGCCCTGCAACGTGGTGGGAACGAACTGGATCGTAATCGACATCGCGACTTGCTGATGTCGGCTACCTTAGCGGCGGGTGATCGGAAATTGCCTGCGGAAGAGATCTCGATCCTGGCGACCGCCTACGCGCAGGCAGACATCTCATCCGATGCGTTTGCGTTCACACAAGTCTCCCATCACCTCCACCAAGAAGGGCATCTGCACGCCGACCTGGGGTTCGTGCTGATGGCCGACTCTGTTTTGGCATCCGTCGATGACGGCGTCGTTGTCGGGCTTCGCAACAACCGCTTCTCGCAAACCGACTCCGCCGCCTCGGATTTTCGTTGGCAGACGATCGGAGACATTGCCGTAGCTGAGATCGCCGCCACGCTCCGCGAAGACGTCGGCATGGTCAGCGATCTGTCGCAGACGTTTGTGGTTCCCAATGGTGTCAATACGATTTCGTTTACGCTGACCGGGATCTCGATGGATGTTGGTGGCGTGGCCGATGGCAATGCTGTGCATCCGCCGGAGGTGTTTGAGGTCGCGCTGATGGATTCGGTGGGGGCGACGTCGTGGATGGGCGAAATGGGGAAACTGACCGGCGGGGATGCGTTGCTTTCGATCCAGGCCGATGGGACGGTGTACTTTGCCGACGGCGTGACCGTCGAAGGGGTCCGTCGCAGCGGCCGAATCGGTGACTTGACCAAGCCGATCGATGTCGTCATCAGCCTGCCGCCCGAAGCGAGCGGCGAAGTCGCGACGTTGATGTTCGATCTGGTCGGGTTCGGGGAGGACAACAGCCAAGTCCAGGTCAGCAACATCCTGTTGGAAGCAAGCAACGGCTGGCAGAACCCGATCAACCCGTTTGACGTCGATGACAAAATCACCGACGGTGTCAAATCCGTGTCGCCGCTGGACGCGTTGGTGGTGTTGAACGAGTTGGCTCGAGCCTCGGTCTATCACCGCTCGACATACAAGCTGTTCGAAATCACCGACACCGTCGGGCCGCCACCGTTCTACGATGTCAACGGCGACGGATTCATCACGCCCCGAGACGCGCTGCGGGTGATCAACGAAGTCGCACGACAACAGGCCGCCGAACCCGAAGCGTTCGACGAGGCGCTGGAGGAACTGTTGGACGAGCTGTAGTGCCAGCGGCAGGCGTGAGCGAGCGGCCGGTGCGGTGCCGACGTGGGCCACTGGCTAACGCCACGTGAGGGCAACGCCAGCGGGAGGCGTGAGCGAGCGGCCGGTGCGGTGCCGACGTGGGCCACTGGCTAACGCCACGTGCTGGCAACGCCAGCGGGAAGCGTGAGCGAGCGGCCGGTGCGGTGCCGACGTGGGCCACTGGCTAACGCCACGTGCTGGCAATGCCAGCGGGAAGCGTGAGCGTGCGGCCGGTGCAGTGCCGACGTGGGCCACTGGCTAACGCCACGTGCTGGCAACGCCAGCGGGAAGCGTCTCCCACGCGTAGTGCACTACGCAGAATCCGTCGGCTTGGTTATGGTGAGAAATCACGTTCCCGTTCAATGTCATGGACTGACCTGAAACGGGATTTAGCAACCGTTGTTGTTTAGCCATGAGGCGATTCCGAGTCGCTGCTTTGCAGCGACAGTGGGCGGCGAAAACCTGAACACCAACAGTCCTGTCCGCGCCATTGACGCTTTCCTTCCTTTAGACTTGCCCCCCCATGACTGAACTGAACCTTGCGATCCGGATCGATTCGCTGGGATTGCCCCTGAAACGTGCGCTCGATGTCGCGGCCCAATTGGGCATGCGATCGGTGGAACTCAACGCCCGCAGCGAGATTCATCCCGAATCGCTCTCCGAAACCGGCCTGCGGCACCTGAGAAAACTGCTGGACGAACGCAACTTGTCGGTCGCCAGTCTGCGGTTCCAAACACGACGCGGATATGACAACCCCCAAGACCTGCAACGCCGAATCGAAGCGACCAAGGCGGCGATGGCTTTGGCGTACAAATTGAAGTCGCGAACGGTGATCAATTCGATCGGATTCATCCCCGACGATGAGACGGACCCCCGCTATGAATCGCTGCAAGCGGTGCTCAGCGATCTGGGCCGGTACGGTGCCAAGGTGGGCGCCTGTTTGGCCGCGGAGACCGGCGCGGAATCCGGCAAAACCCTCGCCGACCTGCTCGATAAGGACGAAGACGGTTTTGTCGCCGTCGCATTCAATCCCGGCCGATTGATCGTCAACCGGCACAGTGTCTCCGAAGCCGTCAAACTGCTTCGCCAGCGAATTCAAGTGGTGTGCGCGACCGACGGTGTGCTCGACTTGGCCGCCGGACGGGGGCTGCACGTGCCGATCGGCGAAGGCACCGCGGACTTCCCGCAAATCTTTGCCACATTGGAAGACGTCGGGTTTTGCGGGCCGTGCATCGTCGGGCGAGATGATTCCTCGCTCGCGGAACTGCAGCAAGGCGTGGAGTACTTGGGGAATCTGGGGATGTAGCCTCGGGACGGGGTAAGAAGATTTTGGAGGTAGGAAGATTTTGGAGGTAGGAAGATTTTGGGGGTAGGAAGATTTTGGGGGTAGGAAGATTTTGGAGGTAGGAAGATTTTGGAGGTAGGAAGATTTTGGAGGTAGGAAGATTTTGGAGGTAGGAAGATTTTGGAGGTAGGAAGATTT
>WCIL01000068.1:0-36478 GCA_033042175.1 Phycisphaera sp. RhM | reverse complement strand
GCAGTGTAAGGAGGGATTGGGGACTCGCGTCGAAACTTTTGATTTCGACAACGACGATTCCGAATCATCTGCCAAACATCTTGAGCAAACTCGTTCGCGCGAGTCCGTTGATCGCGGGCGAATGAAAGTCGTTTGCTGGAAACGACTTAGAAATGGGCGTTGAGGGACTCGAACCCCCGACCCCCTCGGTGTAAACGAGGTGCTCTAGCCAACTGAGCTAAACGCCCTTGTAGGGATGCGAGTTTCGCCGCGGGTCAGCAGGGCAGGCGGCGGCGGCGCGGTGGAGTCGCATCGGCCTTGGACGCTTCAGACGCCCGGGGTTTGGTGGATAGGATCGACCAGGAGCTGCCGGGCGGTGACAGAATTCCGCCAAAATGGGCAACGTTTTCCTCGGTCGCAGTTAGCGGCCGAGCATTCGAGCTCGCTTGTTGCGTCGCTCCGCCTGGATCTTCTGGCGGCGACGAATCTCGCTGGGTTTTTGGTAATGCTCGCGGCGACGCATTTCTTTTTTGATTCCGCTGCGTTCGACCAATTTTCGGAATCTTCGGACTGCCTCTTGGATTGTTTCGCTGTCACGGACCATCAACTTAACCATTGTTTCTCCATCTGCATCGTTAGAACCTCTGATTTTGACTTGGAATCGCTACCAAACCCAGATCGGCCCCCCAGAGTGTGCCGTCAGCCACACTTGGGTGGATTTCGCGCAGGGGCCAATTGAGAGACGCGGGAGTGTAACGATCGGCATACCACTCCCGCAACGGCCATCCTTTTCGGATTGATCAGATTTCCCACGGTTTCTGGCATTTTTCCGCCGCCGGCCCCGATGTTCCACCGTCGGGCGCGACAGGAACGCACAAATCAACACCGCCATTCCTCGCCACCCCGGCAAACAGCCGGGAATCCGGCAGAGCCGCAGTAACCGGCAATCTTTGCCCAGTTGAGCTGACTGGTTTGTTTGGAGCGGCACGAACGATCCCTCCCCGTTTCGTCCGATGGCAACGGTGCGACCGCTTCGTTCGCTCGCGTTGCTAGATCCCCTGTCCCCGCATCGAAAGTTTTCGCCGATGGCCGTCCCCCCGCATCACTTCGACGACGAACCCGCTGAGTCGCAACCGGGGGGATTGCTGGGGGAACTTGAACGACGCCAGGACGACGTGCTGGACAAGCTGGACGAACTGGACGCCAAGCTCGCCGAAGTCCTCAAGGGGCTTGAGCCCGGTGGCGAGCACAGCGTCGCGGACAGCACCGAGGATGGCAACGGGATCGCCCTGGGTCGGCCGACAAGCGACGTCGGTCTGCAACTGAGCGATCTGGTCGACGCCCTGGAGGAGGATGCCGCGGAAGACGAGACGGCACCCGGCGACGCAGACGATTTCGAGTCGGCTGACGATTGGGCGTAGCGTCGCGCCAACGCCTGGTGTGTGGGTGGCGGAACGGGTCGGCGGGTGGCTGAATCAGCCGTTTGCCGCGTGCCTACGAGCCCAGCATGAGTAGTGGCCCGGGCGCTAACGCGAACCGGCTGATGTCATGTGTACCTTGCGCGATCCGATTCAATCAACAAACCGTCAGCGCCCCGCGCGATAGGGTGCCGAGTCATTTCGACTGGTAGGCGTCGCGGAGGATTTGCATCGTGTGTCGGGGCCGGATCGGCGACCCGCGACGGCGCAGGTGATTGGCGATCTGTGTCAAGCAACCGATGTTGCCCATCGCCACCACGTCCGCTTCGGTCGCCACCACGTTGTCCGCTTTTTGACGGCCGAGCGAATCGGCGACTTCGGGCTGGTCAATGTTGTAGGTTCCGGCCGAACCGCAACACAGGTGCCCGTCGGCGATCTCCACCAACGTCAACCCTGGCACTCGTTCCAGTAAACGTCTCGGCTGCGACCGAACCCCTTGGGCATTGGCCAAGTGACAGGCGTCGTGATAAGCGACCGTCTGTGGTGCCGCAGACGCTGGAAACGGTGCAAGCTCGCCGAGCCCGGTCAGGTACACCGAGACGTCACAAACCCGATTGGTGAACTCCACCGCACGGGCTTCATCGGGCGTGCCCTTGAGGATCAAACCGTATTCGTGCAGTCCGCTGCCGCAACCGGCGGCGTTGGTCACGATCGCATCGATGTCGCTGGGAAACGCGTTCAGATTCTGCTGCGCGAATTTTTGTGCTTGCTGCAAATTCCCGACGTGCCACGACAGCGCTCCGCAGCACCCTTGCGTCTTCGGGACGATCACTTCGACGCCATTTCGGTTGAGCACTTCGATCGTCGCCGCGTTGATGTCGGGATCCAACACCGTTTGGGCGCATCCGGCTAACAATGCGACGCGTCCGCGTTGCTCGCCGATCGCCGGGTAGACTTCACGAAGCGGCGCCGCCTGGGGCAGCGAATCGGGCAGCAAATCCAGCATCACTCGAATCGGACCTGGCATCCATCGCGCAAGCGGTTTCACCAATCGCCCGGAGAGGGCTGCCAAGCGGAACCGTTTCGGATAGGGAAGCGTCCACTGGGCAAGCGTGCGTTTGAAACGATCAGCCAGCGTGCGCCGACGTTTGGGTTCCTGGATCGCTCGAAACGGGCTGATCAAATCCCCGTAAGGCACTTCCGAAGGGCAGGCCGGGACGCACGCCAAGCAACCCAAGCAAGCGTCGATGTGCGGAGCCGCGGTCTCGATCGGTAACGTGCCTTCGAGCACCTCCTTCATCAAAATGATTCGGCCGCGTGGGGAATCAGTCTCGCGCCCAAGCTCTTGATAGGTCGGGCAGGCCGACAAACAAAAACCACAGTGCACACAGGTGCTCACCGCGTCGGCCATCGTCTGGCCCATCGGACCGTGCTGGGACGTTTTGATCTCGTGTCGCATCATTCACCTCCCAGATTGGGGAAACGTCCTGGCGGGTCCATCGCGTCTTTGATTTTCTGGTCAATCGGGGCGGAGCGTCGGGTGCCCAACATCCAGCGACCGGCTGACTGTTGATCGCCGCGAATGACCAATCCGGTCATCGACGCATCCACCAGGAACGCATCGACGTCAGCGAGCGTGTCGTCGGCGACGGCTAGCCAGCCGATGCTGCCGGCAACGCTGGCGTGCAAGGAGCCTTTGTCGCGGCGGTCGTCGCACCACGATGCCAGTCGCTGCATCTGTTGCAACCCCATCGGAATCTTGACGATGGAGCGTCGATCGGATCCGCCAAAGCGAAGCTGCATCAGCGGTGCCCACGACTGGACGGCTTGTTGATCGGTCATCGGTTCGACGGCGTGCGTTTGAAGGGAGCGGCTGATGTCGGTCGCGATCGCATCACAGACGGGTTTGGCGGCACCGATGCGGATCCAGATCGAACGGGACTCGGATCGGTAGTCGATCGCGTCGAGTTCCCATCGGCCTCGCGCCAGCGCTGCGATCAGCCGCGCGGCTTGTTCGTGGTCGGCGGATTGCAATTGGTAGGTGTGGAATTCAACAGGCCGTGGGAAGACTTTGAAGGTCAATGCGGTGATCGCGCCCAAGCGGCCGCAGCTGCCGACGAGCAGTTTCGGAATGTCGAATCCGGCGGCGTTCTTGACGACTTTGCCACCGGACTGGATCAGGTTTCCATCGCCGGCGACGAACTGAGCGGCCAAGATAAAATCTCGCACGCCGCCGTAGCGATGTCGACCGGGACCGCTGAGCCCGGCGGCCAGCGTGCCGGCGATCGTCGCGCCTGCCCCAGCCATCGCGCCTGCCCCAGCATCGCGCCTGCCCCAGCCGTCGCATTGCCATCAGCGGTCGCATCTGTTTCGGCCAAGAACGGATCGAACGGCAGGTACTGGTTTTTCGCCGCCAGGGCCGCCTTGATTTCGGCCAGCGTCGTTCCCGCCAGCGCGGTGAACGTGAACTCCGAGGGTTCGTATTCGATGATCCCCGAGAGCGATCGCGTGGTGACCAGTTGAGTCGGCGCAGCGACCGACGAAAGCGCCGGCTTGGTGCGATTGCCGATGACCAGAATCGATTCGCTGTGGCGGACCAACTCTTGTAAGGCTGCGATCGTTTCGACGTCGACGAGTTCACTCACGGCTGATCACCCCGGCCTTTTCCAGGGGGTGCAATCCGTGGCTCGCCAGCGCGGGGGCTTCGGCGCCGGGGAACATTTTCCCGGGGTTGGCGATCGTCTGGGGATCAAACGCGGCTCTCAAGCGGTGCATCAATTCCATGGTGGGTTCGTCGTACATTTTGGGAAGAAACTCGCGTTTCTCCATCCCGACGCCGTGTTCGCCGGTGATCGACCCGCCCATTTGGACACACAGGTCGAGGATTCTTCCGGCCAGTGCTTCGGCGCGTTCCAGTTCGCCGTCGACCGAGTCATCGAACAAAATCAGCGGATGCAAGTTACCGTCACCGGCGTGAAAGACATTGGCCACCCGCAGCCCTGAGTCTTTGGAAAATCCTTCGATCGCTTCCAAAGCGTCGCCCAACCGTTTTCGCGGAACGACGCCGTCTTGAACCAGAAAGTCGGGACTCAGTTTTCCGACCGCGGAGAACGCGCTCTTGCGCCCGGCCCAAATCCCGGCGCGCTGCTGGTCGTCGGCGGCGACCACTGTTTCGAACGCGTCGGTCGCGGCGATGATCGATTGGAGTTGTTTTTTCTCGGCTTCGATCTTTTCGCGTGGTCCTTCCAATTCGACGATCAACACCGCGGCGGCACCCTTGGGGTAACCGCACTGGGTAGCGGCTTCGGCCGCTTCGATCGCGAGTGCTTCCATGATTTCCATCGCGCCGGGCAACAGGCCCGAATCGATGACTGCAGAGACCGCGTCTCCGGCCGCACGCAGGGATCGGTAACCGACCAGCACCGTATGAAAACACTCCGGTTGAGGCAGCAGGCGCAGCGTGATTTCCAGCGCGACCCCGAACAGTCCCTCGCTGCCACAGAACAGCCCGGTGAAATCCGGTCCGACCGATTCCAGGGACTCGCCACCGAACGTGACGATTTCTCCGCTGGCCGTGACCGCACGAATCCCGATCACGTGGTTGGACGTCATGCCGTATTTCAGGCAGTGGGCACCGCCGGAATTGAAGGCGATGTTGCCGCCGATGGTGCAAATTTTTTGGCTCGACGGATCCGGTGCGTAATACAAACCGTGTCGCGCGGCGGCCGCCGAGACGTGCAGATTGATGACACCGGGCTGGACGACCGCGATCCGATTGTCGGGATCGACCTTGATGATCTGCCGCAACCGATTGAGCGAAATCACAATGCCGCCGGCGACGGGCATCGACCCGCCGGAAAGACTGGTGCCGCTGCCACGGGCGACGAAGGGCACCGCATGCTGGTCGCACCAACGCACCGTCTGGACGACTTCCGTTTCGTTCTGCGGGATCACCACCGCCAGTGGGCGACAGCGAAACGCGGTCAGCCCGTCGGATTCAAACGCGGCCTGCGACGCAGCGTCGTCGCTGAGCCGACCGGGCGGCAGCAGGTCGCGTAGCGTTTGCAGATCGACCGATGGCATGGCAAGCAAACCGTTGGGAGGGAGTGTGGGGAATCGTTGGCGGCCTGTTGATTTTAGCCCGCATGCGTCAACGAGGGGCTTCACAGCGCCAGCGAGGGGCTTCACAGCGCCCCGCGTTCACACGTCGGGCGAACATGATCGTGTTGACTTGGGAAAGTCCATTCCATCAACCGGCCGTTGGGACGTTCTGCGGCGATCATACCGATCGCTAATCGCGGGGCATTAAAGGCAAGACAGGCTGGAAGCCTATCCCACTGCGGAGCAGTGGACGGGCTGGAGGTCTATCGCTCTGGCAGACACGCTTGCAACGCGGCCAGCAAGGTCAGCACATTCTTTTTAGTGGCCGATTCGCCCATCAATCCGATTCGCCATGCTTTGCCGGCGAACACCCCCAGACCGCCGCCGATTTCGATATCAAACTCATCGAGCAGACGTCGGCGGATGGCGGCTTCGTCGACGCCCTCGGGGACCGTGACGCAGTTGAGCGTGCACAGCGAATGATCCGGGATGTAACTCAGCCCCAGCTTTTGCAGCCCATCGCGGAGCAGCTCGTGCATTTCACGGTGGCGTGCGATGCGTGCTTCCAGGCCTTCTTCCAACACAATCGCCAGGGCCTCGCGGAGCGCGTAGACCATGTTGATCGGCGCGGTGTGGTGATAGGCCCGTCCGCCGCCACCGGTGTAATAGTTTTTCAGCATCGAAACGTCCAAGTACCAGGACCGGGACTTGGTCGATCGCGCTTCGATTCGCTTGATGGCCCGGTCGGAGAACGAGACAGGAGACAACCCGGGTGGGCAGGAGAGGCACTTTTGCGTTCCGGAATAAATCGCGTCGATGCCCCATTCGTCGACGCGAAGGTCGTGGCCGCCCAGCGAGGTGACCGCGTCGACGGCGAACAGCATTCCGGCGTCGTGCAACAAGTCACCGACGCCGCTGAGGTCTTGCAGGGCACCGGTGGAGGTTTCGGCATGGACCACGCCCAGCATTTTGGCCTTGGGGTGGGCCGCAACGGCTTCGGAGAATTGGTCCAGCGTGAACGACTTGCCCCAGGGGATCTCGACGGCATGGACGGTCGCGCCGCAACGTTCCATGTTGTCTTTCATGCGGCCGCCGAAAACCCCGTTGATCATCACGATCGCTTCGTCACCGGGTTCCAGCAAGTTGACCAGAATCGCTTCCATTCCGGCCATTCCCGTCCCGGAGACGGGAAAGGTGAGCGCGTTTTGGGTACGGTAGACCTGTCGAATCATCTCGCAAGTCTCATCCATGTATCCGATGTATTGGGGATCGAGGTGCCCGAGTGTGGGAGCGGAGATCGCTTGCAAAATACGCGCCGGCACGGTGCTGGGGCCGGGCCCCATGAGCAATCGTTGTCGAGGATGAAGTGGAGAGACCATCTTGGATATTGACAGGTTAAGGGCTGGCTGGCAAAGACATGGCTGAGAATTCTACGCGAAACCCGTCTCGGCTTCGACCGCCGAACCCACTTGTCGCGTCACCTTTACACGGGACACCGCTACCGATGAAAAACGAAATCGAACGAATCACCCACCTGGAGATCCAATTGGCCCACTTGCAGCGTCAATACGACGTGCTCAACGATGTCGTGACCGAACAAGCGATGTTGTTGGATCGCGCCAACAAACGGATCGCCAAGTGGGAGCAGACCGTTGACCGCATCAAAAATGCCACCGAACCGACCGCGGATCCGCTGGACGAAAAACCGCCACACTATTGAACCGCCACGGGATTGAGAAACGGGGGATCATTCGCGGGGCGATCGCAACGCCAAGGCGACTTCGGGGCGAAGTTGTGAGAAGGCTTCGATGCCGTCGATCGACACGTCAGTGCCGGTCAAGCCGACCGACAACAAACGAGGCGCCTTGGTCAGCTGCAACAACGACCGGTTGTCCAGATTGCTGTCGCGAAACGAAAAACCGGTGGTCAACGGCAACGTGACTTCGGCGGCGGTGGGCAGTTGGACGTTGCAGTCGACGAATGTCAAATTCGTTGACAGCTGCCCCAGCGTGTTGACGGCTTGCGGCGTGACGGTGGCATACTGCACCTCCACCCCGTCAATGCTCCAATCGTGATGGGGGCGATCGCAGTTTCCGAAACGCGGCTTGATCAACGTCACGAAATCCAGATTCTTGATGCCGCGCAGGGACTTGATCAATTCATCATCGACGACCGCGTTGGTCAACCAGACGTGTTCCAACTGGCCCAGCAGTGCGATTTCTTTGGCAACCGCGCGGTGTTGGCAGTCATAGTGCAGGTCGATCAGCCGCGGAAACTTGGCCGCCGCCGTCAGGGCTTCGCCGTCCATGTAGCCGCCTTCGACGTGCAGCGTCCACAGGGTGTCGGTCGCACCGAGCCGGGACAGCGCGTCGCCGTCGACTTCGAACGCCGTTTCCTCCCGCGACGCCAATCCGAGCCAGCGGACTTCATCCAAACACCAACGGTCGATGTTTTTTTCGGAGAACGATTCGTGGGTGATCGCCGCTCGATTGGCCCTCCCCGACCAGGCTTCACCGAGCAACTCGCGGAGACGGTTGGGAAGGTACAAGCCTTCTTCATCGAGATGCCACAGCCCCATCTCGACACGTCCGCCGAAGTCCCGAACTTCACTGATCATCCGCTGGCGAACTTGGATTCGCTTGATGCCCTTGCTATAGCCGCCGAAACACAGTGCGGTGCAGGCGGCGGCGAAGAGAACCGTTCGGATGGAGATTTGTTTTTCACCGATCAGCATGAAAGTCAGCGTGATCCAGGCGAGCCCAAACAGTCCGGCAAACATCATCGACAAACCGTAGCTCGTCCAACCGGGCGGATACGAACTGACGTAGCCGACGCAGGCCGTCAACGAAATTCCGCTCAGCCCCATGAACGTCGGATGCCGACCGAGGAACTGCCGCGACGCGCGGCCTAAACGCGTCGCTTTGAACCAGATCGCCAGGGTGGCTAAAACCAGCAGCAACCCGATCGAACTGCCGCCGGCGGTCTTGGGTTCGAAGGCGCGGCGGACCACCATCGAGTTTGCGCTGGGGCCGGAGAGTTCGGTCAATACGGCGGCCGGGGCGAACTGCGAGACGACCGCAGTGGGCGGTTTCAAATGTTGCGGGGCGACGACCGGTGCGTCTGAATAAACCCCGACGTCGCCGAATCGCTCGTCCAGCTCAAAACGAATTCGGTTGCATTGCAATTGCGAACTCCATTTCCTGGCAGTCGTTACCTGTTCGGGGTACCACAATCCGGTCGCCGAATCCATTTGAAATGCATCGATGTAAATCGTCTTCCGTTCCGGCCACCGGTCGCCGGCCGGTGTCTCGTAGATCTGGCGGAGCGGCAGCAGGAAGCGATCTTTGGCCAGGTAGACCTCGCAGCCGGTCATCATATCGAGGTCTTCGTTGTTGATGCCATACCACCGCACTTTCCAGCACGGATGGCCATCAAGCTGGACTTCTTCGACCTTGGGTTCACCGATCACCGTTTGCGGTGGAAACAGGTGGGTTTGGTAGTCGTCAAGCAGCAGCCAGTCGAGATGCCGCGAGTAGTAATATTCGACGAGAACGCCGTGCGGTAACCTCGGCGCGCCGTTGCGTTCATAGGCGTTGATGTTGGTCGACAGCGGGCGGTTGATGGCACCGTGCAGATACCGGATCCGTCCGACTTGACCGTCATAGGCAAAGATCATCTTCTGCAGGACCGGCTCTTGACGCTCCGCCCGAAACCGCTCGCCCAGTCGCAGAAAGTCGTCGACGCAACTGTATGCGAGGGTTTGTTTGGACCAGTCGATCGATCGCCCGCTCTCTGTCGCAGGTTCATCTCGCACCGTCTCAAAGACTTCGATCCTGCGTTTCAATCCCCAACCCTGATAGGCTTCACGCACGGCGTCGACTTCGCGTTTCAGCTGATCCAGTTTGTCGGATGTCGTCCGCGCCGCGGCATCGGCTTGGTCGGGACCGGCGGCCGAGGCCGGAGAAGCCACCGTCGCAGCAGGAGCGGTTGGCGAATCAGAACTGGTGGTGTCTGCGATCGCGGCAGCGCTGGTCGAGAGCACCAACATCAGACATGCGATCAACGAACGTCGGGCTGATCGCCCGGCAGACCGTGGCCCCGAATGTAATTCCACGCATAGAGTCAAGGGTCGGCTGAACATCATGGCTCGCAGATTGTCTCGTGCACATCGTTCAAAGAGCGGGATAAGTTCCGTACACCTTAGCGAATCGGCCAGCGCCGTGGCAAAACAAGTGCGGTGGAATCTGACAAGAATGTGCCAAACCACATCTGCGGTGGCGTAAAGACGTCGACCCAATGACTGCAAGATGATGCCGACCTTCTCGCTCGCAAAACACCCGCACGCTTTGGCCACCAAGATCGGTGGAAAATTCTTTACCGAACAAAATCCATTGCCACGTCCGGCTGCAACGCGTGGAATGTTTCTTGCCCAGATCGCGTCACATCTCCCATGTGGATCGACAGCCACTTGAGTTTGGGTAGCGCGGAGAACTGCATCAACATCTGATCGGTAAGATTGCACTGATAGAAGCTGATTCCGATCGTTTCGGGCATGTCCGGGGGCTCATTCCGCGACAGGCTCAACCGACAGCTAGACAACCCTAGTGACCCCTGGAACCTCCCCAGCGCCGACAGCGTGCCCGTCTCGATCTTGCCGCCTGAGACATAGACGATCTCTACCGCGGGTGTGGCCGTTGTCGCAAAAGCGGATGCAAAAACCGGATCGGTCAGGTCGAGATGATAGAGCTTTGGCAACGCATCGATCCGCTCGATGAACACGTCATCAACTTTGGGGTTGGTCAGATATAGGTTTTCCAGCTTCTTGAACTGTTTGATTTGGCCGTCTAACGAGGAGTGATCGCAGTCAAACGCCAGCGACTCGATGGCGGAGAACTTCGCCAGCAACTGAAGTCCACGTTGGTCGATGGTTCCACCGTCGACTGCAAAATCTTTCAACCGGCCGTCTTGATCCAGCGCGGCGATCGCATCGGCATCAACGGCCGCCCGTTGGTTCTTCTCGTCCAACAGATAGATCGCAGAGACTTCGTCCAGGCACCATGAGCGTACGGCGCTCGGGGTGAACGCTTCGATCGGAATCGTCGCCTGACTGACGCGATCCCAAGACGTGTCAAACAGTACGTAGGACCACTTGGGCAACTGAACTTCGGGGCCGCGTTTCCCCAATCGATCCACGATGACGCTGCCGCCGGCGAGTTCAATCGCGCGAATCATTCGGGCCCGACTGCGGGACCGATGGATCCCGGTCGTCCAGCCTGCAAACAGCAGCGACAGACAGAACGTCAGCCACAGTAACGTCTGCAAACGGATCGTGCGCTGGGCCGCGAGGGCGGCTACGAACAGGCTCCAAATCAACCCGGAAAGACCGGCGACAACCAGGCCGATCCCGTGACGATACCAACCGGTTTGAAAACACGCGGTGATCAGAATCAACGCAAGATAAACGGAGCCGACAACCTGAAAGGATCTGCGATGCGTTCTGGCCCAGTCCGCCAACGGCCTGCTACGGCGCAGGACCAAATAAAACAAAAACGCGGCGATGCCGATCAACAGCAACGCCGCGTTAAAAACTGCGATCGCCGTCAACGGGTCGAGGTGGACGACAAGGCGATATCGCATCGGATTTTACAAGGTGCGACTTACTCTTTCTTCGCCAGCTCGAAGCCCTTCTTGAAGGCCTTGTCGTTGTAGATCAGCTTCAGTTTGGCTTCGTCATCTTCGGCGCCTTCCGCTTTGCCTTTGCAATTGTTGCAGCAAAACGCGACTTCGGTGCCGGCCAACTTGATCGCCGTCGACTCGTTCAATTTACCGCCACTGAACGGGCAGTTCTTTTGGACGTACTGCTTCGTCGCGACCAACTGATGATTGGCTTTGACGGCATACTTCTCGGTATCCTTGGCGAACTTGCCGGCGCATCCGTTGCAGCAGAAATACACCTTGGCGTCTTTGTAGTCGGCTGACTTGCTGGCGTCAGCAGCTTTCTTTGCCACCACGCATTGGATGTCTTTCAGGTCAACGTCGGCGGTCAACGTGGTAGCGGTCGCGACGAGCAAAACGGCGGCCGCGGAGGCTAAAAATCGTTTCATGTCTGGACTCAGTTTTGGGGTTGGAATCGACAATGGGACAGACCGGTTGCCCGGCCCTGAACGATTCAACATAGGCATATTTTCCGCAGAAAACCAATACGGAGTGCGATCAGAAGGCAAAAATTCGGTGAAATTCAGGGGCGCAAGCTGGATGCTTAGGCCACTTGGGGAGGGGAAAAGGCGTTGATCCGATCGGCGATGCCGGGATGCAGCCACGTCGGCTTGCGCGCCGCCGCGCAACCTTCGGTCACACGCAGCAGCGCCGATGCGAGTTGGCGACGTGCGTCTGGCTCGGTCGCGGGCACCCGCTCGCACGAGCGTGAAACGGCCGGTGCCAATGAACACGCCACCGTGTCGGCGTCAAATTCACTGCGATAACTGACCCAACGCAAGATCAACACGGTCGCCACCAGACTGAGCACGCTGCCCAGCGTGCCCGCCCAGTCCGCCGCCCAGTCCGCCGCCCAGTCCGCCGCCCCAACCGGCATGGAATCATGCAACAGCCCACGTTCGAGCCCCGCCCCGAGCAACCAGGCAGGCACCAGGGCCAAAACTCGCAGCGGCACGTGAAACCGTTTGGCATGGGCCACTTCGTGCAGAATCACCATCGCCAACTCCTCTCGCGTCAGGTCTCGCACCAATCGATCACTCAGTAGCAACACGCGAAAACGCCCGAAGAGGCCGGCGATCATCGCGTTGTGGGTTTGGTGATTGGTGTCCCACATTACGATTTTGCAGCGGCGGATGCCGCCGGAGTTGACGACCGATTGGATCCATTGCTTGGTGGCCGCATCGATCGGACGAGTCGGAAACACTCGCCGTACCAAGATCGGAATGCCGGCGACCATCACGACCACCAATGCGATCCACGCCGCCCAGTTCGGGATCTGGTCCCCGACCGCCGTCAATGAGATCAGATCGATGATCGCCAGAAAGCCGATGATCGGTGCGATGAGCCAACCGACGCTGCATCGCAGGGCCGAAAACGTGGATGTCAACGTCGCCCACCCCCCCCGTCGCGCCACGCCCATGCGTGCCGCAAACAGCGACTCCCCGGCCCACAATCCGGCCATCATCGCGATCGCGGGAAACAACAAAACGATCGACTGCAGCGCCAATGAGTGTTGAGTCAGCGGCAACCGGTCCAGGTTCCGGCCCAGCCCGAATCCGCCCAGGCAAAGCAGAATCAGCCCCAGCGAGAACCAGCGAAAACACTCGGTCTGCCGATCAAACCAATCGTAGCCCACCGTCGCGTCGACTTCGCCCTTGTCGATCAGCCCGGCGACCATCCGGACCGCCAGATAACAGAGCCCCCACCACGCGACAATCACCAGACCGCTAAATCCGACTGCATGTCCGAAGGGCTGGTTCGAATCCGGCAGCGAGCCCAAACTGAGCGAGAGAATGACGGCCAGGAAGTAATAAAGTTGCATCGGAAAAATTGTCGAGAAGCCGGGGGGTGCAACGGCGGAAAGAAGAGCGGCAGAGGCTTCCAGCCGGTCAATTCAATGGCGACCGACTGGAAGTCGATTCCACGATTCGGGCCATCAGTATTGTTGCGTCGTTCTCGGGCGCGACCCGTGTTTCTCCGAACTGACCCGATTTCGACTCACCTGCAGTCCATTTTTGCCGGTCGATTCCGCCGGAACCCGTAAAAACCTCTCATTTCGCCAGATTGCCGTGCCCGCTAGACTACGGGGAAAGGAATGCCGTCTTCTACTGACCACGAATTGCCCCGAATGTCGACGACCGAAATCAAGGTCAAGGGTGCCCGCGAGCACAACCTCTGTGACGTCAATCTGACCCTGCCGCGTGGTGAACTGGTTTGTTTTTCCGGT
Organism: Phycisphaera sp. RhM; assembly: GCA_033042175.1. Lineage (GTDB taxonomy): Bacteria > Planctomycetota > Planctomycetia > Pirellulales > Pirellulaceae > Stieleria. The sequence continues at coordinate 23,038 of WCIL01000068.1, read as the reverse complement.
GTCTCGGGCAGTGGAAAGTCGTCTCTGGCCTTCGACACGCTGTATGCCGAGGGCCAACGCCGGTACGTCGAGTCGCTCTCCAATTACGCCCGGCAATTCATGGGGCAGATGCCCAAGCCCGATGTCGATCTGGTCAGCGGTCTGAGCCCCTCGATTTCGATCGCTCAAAAATCGACCGGCAACAATCCCCGCAGCACGGTCGGCACGATCACCGAGATCTACGACTTTTTGCGCGTCCTGTTCGCCCGCGTGGCGACGCCCAACTGCCCCAATTGCCACGTCCCGATCGCCGCCCAACCGTCTGACGCGATCACGTCGCGGATCTTGGATCTGGACCCCGAGGAGACCATCTGGATCCTGGCGCCCCTGGTCCGCGGGCACAAGGGCGAATTCAAAGACCTGTTCGAAGATCTGCGCAAACAAGGGTTCACACGCGCCCGCGTGGACAACGAAACGATTCGCCTGTCGGATCCTCCACCGCTGGATCGGGCCCGTCGCCACGATGTCGAAGTGGTGGTCGATCGCGTGGGCATCGATGATCGCGACCGCGGACGCATCAACGAAGCGGTCGATCTGGCGCTGAAACTCGGCGATGCGTCGGTGATCGTGTCGCTGTCGGAGCGCAACAGCGATTCGGCGCGACCGGCCAAAGAAGACATCCTGTTTTCCTCACGCTACTCCTGCGGATCCTGTGGTGAAAGTTTCCGCCCACCGACGCCGCAGTTGTTTTCGTTCAACAGTCCGCAAGGGATGTGCGAAGCCTGTGACGGACTCGGGCATCTGTACACGTTTGTTCCGGAGTTGATCATTCCCGACGAATCTAAGTCGATTCGCAAGGGAGCGATCACGCTGCTGGGCCAATGGGGCGACATCGGTCGTTATCGTCGGCACATCTACAAAGGCTTCGCGACCGCGATGGACAAGCTGCTCGAACTCGAACCGGGTTCGATGCTGGAAACGCGTTGGCGAGACCTGCCCGCCGAAGCCCAAAAGATGTGGCTGTGGGGCAGCGACTCGACGTATCAATTGACGTGGCGTGGCGGCCGAAAGAGTCGCAAGTACACCGGGTCGTTCGACGGTTTTATTCCCGAGTTGCTTGATCGCTATCGCACGACCAAGAACAAGATGCAGTTGCGGCATCTTGAAAAGTTCATGAACACGATCGATTGCGTCGATTGCGAAGGCCGTCGCCTGAATCGCCAAGCCAGTGCGGCGACGATCACGACGACGTCGGACGCGTTCGACGACAACCGCGCGCTCTCGCTGCCCGATTTGTGCGAGTTGTCGATCGATCAGTTGAGTCAGTTTTTCGCCGACATCAGCCTGGGAAAAACCGACGCCAAAATCGCGGCCGAAGCATTGAAAGAGATCCGCACGCGCCTGGGCTTCCTGCTCGGCGTCGGTCTGGATTATCTGACCTTGGGCCGAACCGCGCCGACGCTTTCCGGTGGCGAATCACAACGCATTCGCTTGGCCGGCCAGATCGGCAGCGGACTGGTCGGCGTGCTGTACATCTTGGACGAACCGTCGATCGGATTGCACGCCCGCGACAACGACCGATTGATCGAAACGCTGGTGCGGCTCCGCGATGCCGGCAACACGTTGATCGTCGTCGAGCATGATGAAGACACGATGCGGGCGGCCGATCGGATCGTCGACTTTGGTCCCGGCCCGGGAGTTCGCGGCGGAGAGATCGTCGGGATCGGCGGGGCAGACGAATTGGGGGCGAACAAACGCAGTGTCACCGGCCAGTTTCTTTGCGGTGATCGTCAGATCGCGATCCCAGAAACTCCGCGGCCGATCGACGGCGACGCTCAACTGACGATTCACGGCGCTCGGTTTCACAACTTGCGAAACGTCGACGCGACGATTCCGCTGGGAACCGTGACGTGCGTGACCGGTGTCTCTGGCAGCGGAAAAAGTTCGTTGATCGGCGGCATCTTGGAACCCGCCCTGCGGCGTGAACTCAACGGTGCCGAGTGCGAACCCGGTGACCATGCTTCGATCAGCGGTCTGGAATTCTTGGACAAGACGATCGCAATCGATCAATCACCGATCGGGCGAACGCCGCGCAGCAACCCCGCGACCTACGTCAAAGTCTTTGACGAAATCCGTAATCTGTTCGCCAAACTGACCGAAGCGAAAACGCGTGGCTACACCGCCAGTCGATTCAGCTTCAACGTCGATGGCGGACGCTGCGCCGCCTGTGACGGCAACGGTGCGTCGAAATTGGAGATGGATTTCCTGGCCGACATCTGGGTGACGTGCCCGGTTTGTGGCGGCAAACGATACAACCGCGAAACGCTATCCGTCCAATTCAAAGGCGCGTCGATCGCAGACGTGCTGGAGATGGACATTGCCCAGGCGCTCGAACTGTTTGAAAACGTTCCCAAAGTTGCCGAAAAACTGCAAACGCTGGTCGACGTCGGTCTGGAGTATTTAAAACTCGGCCAACCCTCCCCGACGCTCTCGGGCGGCGAAGCCCAGCGGATCAAACTTTCGCGCGAGCTGAGTAAACGAGAAACCGGCAAAACGCTGTATGTGTTGGACGAACCGACGACCGGATTGCACTTTGCCGATATCGAATTGTTGCTGCGCGTGATCCACGGATTGGCCGATCGGGGCAACACCGTGGTGATCGTCGAACACAACATGGACGTCATCAAAACGGCCGACTACGTGCTCGACCTGGGTCCCGAAGGCGGCGCCGGCGGCGGAAAAATTGTGGCGGCCGGTCGACCGATCGACATCGCCAAAAACATGGACAGCTACACCGGCGCGGCATTGGCCAAGGTGATGGGCGTCAAACGTCGCAAGCCGGCCAAGCACCACGCGACCGCCACGAGAGCGTCGGCCGCGTTGGCACCGCCGCCGGAAAAGGCCAAGACCCACTTGGTGGTGCAGTCGGCTTCGGAACACAACTTGAAATCGGTCTCCGCGGAAATTCCCCGCGACGCCATGACCGTGTTTTGTGGCCCCAGCGGTAGCGGCAAAAGCTCGATGGCGATGGACACGATCTACGCCGAAGGCCAACGTCGCTACGTCGAATCGCTTTCGTCCTACGCACGGCAGTTCATCGGCCAGGTGCAAAAACCCAAGGTCGAACGGATCGAAGGGTTGTCGCCGGCGGTCGCATTGGAACAAAAAAACCTCGGGCATTCGCCGCGCAGTACCGTCGGCACGGTCACCGAGATTTATGATTTCCTACGGATCTTGATGGCGCGGCTGGGGACGCGACACTGTCCGGATTGCGGCGCCGAAGTCGGCACGCAGACTCCCGAGCAAATCGCGGGGAAAGTGCTGTCGATGCCCGAAGGGACGCGAGCCTTGTTGCTCTCGCCGATCGAAGTGGTGGCCGGCGAAGCATCCAAAGACACTTGGCAATCGCTGCGCAGCCAAGGTTTCCAGCGAATTCGAATCGATGGAAAAACAGTCTCGCTCGACGAAGCACCGGCACTCGACCCGCGGAAACGACAAACCGTTCAAGTCGTCGTGGACCGGATCGCGGTCAATGACGAAGAACGCTCGCGGATCAGCGACAGCGTCGAACAAGGATTGTCGTTGGGGATCGGCGTGATCCAGGTCGCGATCGCCAACCCGGATCGCGACGAACAATATTGGGAAACGATCACGCACAGCCAGCATCTCGTCTGCGGTGAATGCGGCAGATCCTTTCCCACACTGACACCACACCACTTTTCCTTCAACAGCGCGGTCGGCTGGTGTCCGCAGTGTGAAGGACTGGGCAAGCAAACCGGAACCAACCCGGCCGCCCTGATCGATTCGCCGCGCAAAACGCTCGCCGACGGCGCCGCACTGCTGTGGCCGAGCGTCGATCACGAGGTCTCGCTATGGTTGTTGCGGGCATTGTCGCGACAGACCGGCATCCCGATCGATCTGCCGTTCGACGAGTTGACCGCGACGCACCGCCGATTGCTGTTTCACGGGCTGGGCGATCGCTGGATCGAAGTCCGGCAAAGCGATGCGAAACCGAATTCAACGTCCACCGCCAAATTGTTTCGCTTTCGGTTCAAAGGCTTTTATCCGGCGCTAGAGGAGGCGTCGCGTTTGACACCGGGATTGCGCGGCAAGCTGGAGCAGTTCGTCGACGACATCAACTGCAGTGCCTGCGACGGGTCGCGATTGCGTGAAGAAGCAGCCGCCTGTCAATTTCGCGGTTGGACGATGACCGATCTGGTTCACATGCCATTGGATCGATTGGATGGCGTCGTCACCGATTGGAAACTCGATCGCCGGGAGAAAAAGATCGCCGGCGAATTGGTGCGTGAAATTCAATCGCGCGTACGTTTCCTGTTGGATGTGGGACTGAACTATTTGACGCTGCATCGCGGTGCGGCGACGCTGTCCGGCGGCGAAGCGCAGCGAATTCGATTGGCCGCCCAACTCGGCAGCGGGTTATGCGGGGTGCTGTACGTGTTGGATGAACCCACGATCGGGCTGCACCCCCGTGACAACCTGCGTCTACTTTCGGCGCTGCATCGATTGCGAGACTTGGGCAACACGCTGTTGGTCGTCGAACACGATCGCGACGTGATCGCCGGCAGCGACTACCTGTGCGATTTTGGGCCTCGTGCCGGTCGGCATGGCGGCCGAATCGTGGCCGAAGGCCCACCAACAAAATTGTCGCCGATCGAACAGAGCGTGACGGCCGGATACATCAACGGCACCAAGCAGATCCCGTTGCCGTCGGTACGACGCCCGGTGATGACCGACGGTGGCAAGCCGCTGGTCGACTACCTGACCCTGATCGGCGCGTCGGAAAACAACCTGGATCACGTCGATCTGAAATTGCCCATGGGCGTGTTGACGGTCGTGACCGGCCCCAGCGGTAGTGGCAAGAGCACTTTGATCGAAGGCACGCTGTACCCGATTCTGGGCAAGCGTTTGCATCGGCTGCGGATGAAACCCGGACGTCACGAAAAAATCGAAGGCCTCCGCCACGTCGATAAAGTGATTCGTGTCGATCAATCACCGCTGGGCAACACGCCCAGCAGCAATCCGGCAACCTACACCGGCGTGTTCGATACGATCCGAAACCTGTTCGCGTTGATCCCCGAAGCGGCCGAGCGAAAGTACACCGCGCGAACCTTCAGCTTTAACGTCCCCGGCGGACGCTGCGAGACATGCGAGGGCAGTGGCCAACGCAAAATCGAGATGCATTTCCTGCCGGACGTTTGGGTGCCCTGTGAAGAATGCGGATCGCGGCGGTACAACGAAGACGTGTTGCAGGTGAAGTATCACGGCAAATCGATTTCGGACGTGTTGGCGATGTCCTGCGGCGAGGCGGTGGAGTTGTTCGCCTCCGAACCCCGCATCACCCGCGTGTTGCAGACCCTGTGTGACGTCGGATTGGATTATGTCACCTTGGGCCAATCCGCTCCGACATTGTCCGGCGGGGAAGCACAACGGGTCAAACTGGCGTCGGAACTCGCCCGTCCGGGCACCGGCAAAACGTTGTACCTGCTGGACGAACCGACGACCGGCTTGCACTTTGACGACATCGCAAAACTGCTGGACGTGATCCAGCGCCTGGTCGACCTGGGCAACACCTGCGTCGTCATCGAACACAACCTGGACGTTGTCAAATGTGCCGACTGGGTGATCGACATGGGGCCTGGTGCAGGCGTCGACGGCGGCAAGATTGTCTTCGAAGGCACACCCGAACAATTGGCCGCGACGGCCAAACGGTCAAACGGCGAACCGGTTTCCGTCACGGCGCCCTTCATCGCCGAGGCGCTCCAGCCGTCGGCGAAAAAATTGAAACCGGTTGCCGAATCCGTCGCCGAGTCCGGTTCTGGGCGGTTGCGCATCGATGCAGCCAGTCGCCCAGAGACACGTTCTCCAGGATCGAAAACGGCATCCAAGTCGAATGGGCAAGCGAAAAAGGCGACACCGAAACGCAAGAAGAAGAAACACGACGCCAGTACGATCTGGAAAACGCTGGGACGAAAATGGCATTCGATGCCCAAGGGGTTTGACGACAACGCAACGCCCAACTGGCCGATCAAACTGCCCGACCGTTTGTTCGATCAAATCGAAAAGATCGGCGGTGAAGATTGCTTGAGGATGACGGCGGCCAACCGGGTCGACGTGGTCGGCGCCGACGGGGATGTCAAATTGTCGATTCGCACGCGTGACCTCGATGCGGTCAAGATCGTTGCCAATGAGCCACTCGATCCGGCCGAAGCCGACGATCTCGGCGATGCAAAAATCACCGTCTCCAGCGACGAACAGGAAACCACGCTGGCGATTAATCGGCTCGGCCAAGCCACCAAACCGGCGCTGCGACGGTTCCTCAAGCGAACGCTGACGTCGTGACGCCCACCAGTGGGACGCGATAGCAAGCGGCGCGTGGTGAAACCACAGTCGACTCACGCGCCACTGGCTGACGCCGCGTGCTGGCATGCCTGCGTGCCGGTATAAACACCAGCGGGATGCGTTAGCGAGCGGCGCGTGGTGAAACCATAGTCGACACGCGCCACTGGCTGACGCCACGTGCTGGCATGCCTGCGTGCCGGTATAAACACCAGCGGGATGCGTTAGCGAGCGGCGCGTGGTGAAACCACAGCCGACACGCGCCACTGGCTGACGCCACGTGCTGGCATGCCCGCGTGCCGGTATAAACACCAGCGGGAAGCGTTAGCAAGCGGCGCGTGGTGAAACCACAGCCGACTCACGCGCCACTGGCTGACGCCGCGTGCTGGCATGCCTGCGTGCCGGAATGAACCCCAGCGGGAAGCGTTAGCGAGCGGCGCGTGGTGAAACCATAGTCGACACGCGCCACTGGCTGACGCCACGTGCTGGCATGCCTGCGTGCCGGAATGAACCCCAGCGGGAAGCGATAGCGAGCGGCGCGTGGTGAAACCACAGCCGACTCACGCGCCACTGGCTGACGCCACGTGCTGGCATGCCTGCGTGCCGGTATAAACACCAGCGGGAAGCGTTAGCGAGCGGCGCGTGGTGAAACCATAGTCGACACGCGCCACTGGCTGACGCCGCGTGCTGGTTTGGCCGCGTGCCGGTATAAACACCAGCGGGAAGCGTTAGCGAGCGGCGCGTGGTGGAACCACCGCCGACTCACGCGCCACTGGCTGACGCCACGTGCTGGCATGCCCGCGTGCCGGTATAAACACCAGCGGGAAGCGTTAGCGAGCGGCGCGTGGTGGAACCACAGCCGACTCACGCGCCACTGGCTGACGCCACGTGCTGGTTTGGCCGCGTGCCGGTATAAACACCAGCGGGATGCGTTAGCGAGCGGCGCGTGGTGAAACCACCGCCGACTCACGCGCCACTGGCTGACGCCACGTCCTGGTTTGCCCGCGTGCCGGACTGTATGATTCTCTCCACCGACGACTGCGTGACGATGACTTCTCCGATTTCCGCCGACGATTTGGAACGCTGCGAGGACGCACTGCGGATCGCGTCGGATCACGGGACATGGGACACCGCCTTGGCCGCCAAGATCCGCTCGCTGGTCGGCGAGGACCTGGCCGCCGTCGTGCTCGTGTCATTGAATCTGCAATCCAAAGCTCGAGCGAAACTCGGGGAGGGAATCTGGTGGTGCACCGAACGCTCGCTCAGTCAAGCAACGCCGGCTCCGGTCGCCGAGTTGAAAGCGCGTTGGATGAATTCCAGTTCGGTGCTCGACGGTTGCTGTGGTCTGGGTGCCGATACGTTGGCGATCGCCAAGAACATCGGCTCGGCCGAGGCGCAGGTCACCGCGGTCGATAGCGATTCGATGATGGTCGCGATGGCCACGGAGAATCTGCGGATGAATCTGCGACCGGCTCGATCACAGGTTGCGGTACGCCAGGATGACGTCGCCGCGGTGCCCATCGCCACCGATGCGACGGTTCATTTGGACCCCGATCGACGCGACGACAGTGGCCGCAAGGTGCGTCCGGACGACTACTCGCCGTCGTGGGACGTGGTGGAGCGCATCCTGGACCGCTGCGCCGCCGGGATCGTGAAATTGGCGCCCGCCGCTGTGATCGAAGATCGCCCGGAACGGCATCGGCTGTGGATTTCACTCGGCGGCAGTGTCCGCGAACAAACGTTGTTGACCCGGCAGGCGATCGACCGGGCCGCCACGGGTTTCGGCCACCCGCTGATCGAAGCTTCACGCACCGCAGTTGTGGTTCGCCCCGATGGCAACGCGGCGACCTACACCCGCGATGGGGGCAGCCAGACCGGCCGCCGGGTTGAAAAGCCAATGCAGTACCTGGCCGACCCCGATGCCGCGATTCGGGCCGCCGGACTGACCGAATCGTTTGCCGGACATTTCGGCTACGACATGATCGGCGGCCCCAGCGGCTTTCTGACCGGCGACACCGCGATCGAGAGTGATCTGGCGATTTGTGAACCCGTGATCTGGTCGGGGGCCTGTGACGACCGCAAGTTGCGCACGACGTTGCGATCGATGAATGGTTATCCCTGGCGGGTGAAGACCAGGGGCGTGTCCCAGAATCCCAACGTGCTCGAAAAGCGTTACCGCCAGTGCGGCGAGCGACCGGTCACGCTGTGGATCGGGAAAGGCCCCCGCAGACAGTTCGCGGCATTGACTGAACGCCCCAATGCTCCGTGGCCGACCGGGGCCGGTTGATGTAGACTATTCGGATCGATGTTCGAGGAACAAAATTAATTCGAATTCGCCCGTGCGGAGAGTGCACCAGGTTCTTTTGTCGTGTTGCAGAAAGCGAATTCAGCCGCCGCTCCCGCCAAAGCATTGATCAGTCCGAGGATCGATGCGATCTGTGGCGGAGGGCTATCGTTGGTGATCGCCCTGGTCGTGATCGCGTATGGATCGATCAGTTCCAGCGGCATGGACAACATGTTGATCGCGGTGAACGCGTATCTGTTTAGCGATCTGTTGATCAATGGGCCACACTTCATGGCGTCGTATCGGGTGCTGTACTCGCGACGCAAGAATTTTCGACTGCACCCGATAGTCACGATCGGTGCTCCCCTGCTGGCTCTCGCCTTCTTGGTTTACATCGCGGTCTGGAGTCTTCAGGAAGGCTCATCGAGTGTGGAGCAAATGCAGGGCAGACGGCCGACCGGAATGATCGTGCTGGGTTGGCTGGCGCCGGTGCTGCTGGGCTGGCACTACGTCGGCCAGTCCTGGGGTGCGACCGCCTGTTTCGCTCATTTGGCCGGATTCAAGATGACAGCGAGGGATCGGCGATTGATCCGTTGTGGTTTTTATGCACTGTTTGTGTATCACGTCACCTGGGGCGTCGAGTCGATGGGCTTGCTGACGTCATGGCTTCCGCAACAGCGTGCCGGTGAATTTTTGATGGAATCCTTGATGCAGATCTGTCGCGTGGTGGTCCTGGTCTGTTTCTTGTTGGGTTTGTGGGGATTTCGTCTGATGTCGGTCGAACAAGGACGTGCGGTGCCGGCGACGGTATGGCTGCCCTGGGTCGCGACGTTCAGCTGGTATGTGATGGTGGATATATACCCGCAGTCCTTTTTCCTGCTCCAAATCTTTCACGCCGTGCAATACCTGATGTTTCCTGCTCGGGTAGAAATGAACGCGCGCGGGAACACGCGACGGATGAAGCTGCACATGTTGATCTACTACGCCGCTTTGGTGATGATCGGATTCGTGGTTTTTGAATGGACGCAAATCCTGGGGTGGACGATGTCGACGGTCTCGGTGCCGTTCCTGTTCCTGGGCACGGCAACGATGATGATTGTCAACGTGCACCATTACTTTATCGATGCGGTCATCTGGAAGATCCGTGATCCCGAAATCCGCCGATCGGTTTTTGGGCACTTGGAGACGTCGTAAGGTTTGCGACCGCTCGCGCGTCACGGCGTGCACCACAGGTCACGGCAACGTGAACAGCTCCGGTTCCGCTTCGACGATGAGCACGCGCCGATCGGCCGGAATGTTTTCAAACGTTTGAATCTGTCCGGTTGGCCATTGAACCCGCATTCGGTCCACCGTTGCGTTGGAACCGAGCCCAAAATGAAGCGTCTGCTCGTTGCGGCACAAATACCCGTCGCCGGCAACCATCCACCGCACCGTCGTCTGATCCGACGTTTGCAATTCGACACGAGCACCGATGGCATCCCGCTCACAGCGAGTGCCGACAAGCGCAACTTGAATCCAATGCTGCCCCGCATCGGTCTGGTTGACCAGCAACGCCGATGGCCGCTCGACTTGGGTGACGACAAAATCCGTTTGTCCATCTCGATTCAAATCGAGCGTGGCCAACGCGCGGCCGAACTGGGGCTTGCTCCAGAATCCGGAGGGGTCCGTGACATCCATCAGACGAAATCCAGATCCCATGTTGGCAAACAATTGCATCGGCTGGGCGTGGCCGCCTCGAATGCTTTTGGCGTTGTCGAGATGCCCATTGGTCACCACCAGGTCTTCGTCACCGTCGTTGTCATAGTCGATCGCTTGGGTGCCAAATCCGACTCGTTCTTTGGAAGCTTCGCCAAGATTGAATTGGCGGTTGCGGTCTTGGAAGGATCGATTCTTCATCAAGTACAGATTGGCATTTTCATTTTCATAGTTGGTGACGTGTAAATCGATTTCGTGGTTTCGGTCAAAGTCTCCGACAGCGATTCCCATCGCACCGGTCGCACCGCCGCTGAACCCATAGCCGCAGCCCAGAATCGAGGCCAGATCAACGGGATCATCCTGATGCTCCAGCTTCCAGAGTTGGTTCGGCAGCGAATCGTTGCCGATAAAGATCTCGTTTCCCGGCTCGCCGTCGAAATCAGCGATCACCAGTCCCAGTCCGGTTCGAGAATCGCCTTGGTCGCTCAGTGTGCGAAAGCCGGTGGAGCCGTCTCCTTGATTGATGAAGAGCAAGTCACGGGCGGCGGCAAAGTTATTCGGCGCCACCGTGATCAGCACGTTGCCCTCGGAATCCACCGGTGGTTTTACGGTCATGTTCTGGTCGTCGACGTAACCGATTTCGATGAGATCGGGAAGCTGGTCGCCGCTGAGATCGGCGATGCCGATCGACGCGGGCACGCGATGAACACTCGCGGGTTTTCCCAGCGGGTTTGTGGCGAACGTCCCATCGCCGTTGTTGATCAGCAGCACCGACTTTCCGATCCCCGCCGCGGCCAGATCCGGCAGCCCGTCCTGGTTCCAATCCCCCGCCGTGACACCCAACGTGTAGTTTTGATGCAACGCCTTGCTAAGCCCCGTTGTCTCAACCACCCTCGTCGTCTCGTTTCGATAGAGCGAGGTTCCACCAGAGGGATCGGCCGTTCGGCTTTCAAAGCCTGGCGGATCGGCGGCGCCTTGTGCAAAAAACAGATCCGGCCAGCCATCGAGATCGTAATCCAAAACGGCGACCCCGCCGCCGAGCGTCTGGTAGATCGAGTAGCGTTGCTTTTGCGGTTGATCCGCGACACGGTAGGTATGCCGCATGCCCATCGCATCGGCCAGATTGCGAAAGGACGCCGGGACGGAATCGTTGCGTAGCGCAGCGGCCGCCGTCTGGGTCTCGTTTGCTTCGTCCAGCGCCCACTGTTCCAGGTCCGGCAGCGGATAGTGGTCAAGCTCCGTTCCATGTAATCGCGATTGACGATCCGGAAACGGTTTCCCCTCGGCGAGCAGCGATTCACGCTGCTGGTTCAGCTCCGCCAGACGCACCTGATCACCGGCACCGTGAGCGACGATCGCCCGCCACAGAATCGCTTCCAACGGTCGATCCAGGTCATCCAGCGCGTTGGCTAATGATTCAACCGACGTTGGATCCGGAGGCCGCTGCATGGCGACTTGATTGTTTGCATCGATCGACGCCCGCAATCGGGTCCAATGGTCAAACCAACGCTGGGCTTCGTCTTCCTTGCCCAACGAGCCCAGGGCCTGACGCATCCGACTGGTCGATGCAAAATCGGTCGGGTCGCGCTGCAAGGCTTCACCGAGAACGCGAATCGCAGAGTCGTAGCGTCGCTCCATCAATTCCATCATCCCGAGTGTGGCCCAGTAGTCGGCGTACTCGGTGATTTGTGGTGGCAACCGTTTCAGCCACCAGGCGAGCATTGAATCACGTTGCAGCTCGCCGGCAGCGCGACCGAACAATGCCACCATCGCCGGCGGCGCCTGCGATCGTTCGATGGCCGGCCTGAGCAGTTCGATGACGTCGTCGAACCGCCGCTCTTGGAACGCCAGCCGGGCGTCGCCGTAGGGAGAGATGGGCACGTACTGCGGTCCGCCCGGGGGCGACTGCGGTTGCTCCGTTGCCGAACGTTGATCGTCCGGCGGACTGTACATCGCATCGCTCAGCGAGATCAGCGAGTGCAGTTCGTCCTGCATCACGTTGCCTAGCAAGCATAGTCGTCTGACCAGTTCAGCTGCCTCCTGACGACGCCCCTGGCGATTGTACAAAAACGCGAGTTGACGCAAGGCGGTGACCGCATTCGGCATCCGGTCCAGCAGCCGACGGTATCGCTGTTCTGCCTCGTCGTAGCGATGCAGCAACAGACACCAATCGGCGGATTGCCCCTGCGCGGCCAAGCCGGCTTGCGGATGATCGACGGGAATCTCCCCTAACAATTCCACGCCCGCGGCCAAGTCACCATCGGCGGCCGCCAGCATGGCCATCCGAAACAGAATCTCGGTGTCCTCCGGGTCGGCAATCAACAAGGCCTTCAACAGCTCATAGGCTTCCCGATAGCGTGCCTGGGCCTTGAACGCGTCGGCTCGCTCAATGATGCTTTTGCGATCCGCCACGCCGTCGGCGACCTTGTTGGAACCGCTGTTAGGATCACCGCTGTTAGGATCACCGCTGTTAGGATCACCGCTGTTAGGATCACCGCTGTTAGGATCACCGCTGTTAGGATCACCGCGGTTAGGATCACCGCGGTCGCGATCGCTGGCAGCGACTTGGTCCTCGGAAATAGCGGGCGAGCTGGATCGGGATGAGGATGCTGAGGGCTCGGATCCGCACCCCGAGACCACAACCAGACCAAGCAGGGTCAGGCCCACCCACGTCGCCACGCGACCGCGATGGGTCAGGTAAACGCGATTGGTCAGACAAAACACTTTCACCCATCGGCAGCGAGCGCGGAATCCAATGCAGTCCATGCCGTTGCTGCCCTCAGTCACCTTGGCGGAGTTCCAACGCATCGATTTCGAGACCACAAAGAATAAAGGACGGAGTGATTTGATGCCCGCCGGATCTCAGCAACTGCTCGCGTTTTTCCCCGATGGCCAAGAATGCGTTTTCCGCCTCTGCTTCGCTGATCGCGCCATCGTTCACCGCGAAGACGAGATCGATGCTCTGCCACGCGAATGCTTCGACGGGGCGTTTCAGCTGTTGCAACAAGGTTGCCAAGGTTGCCAGGGGAGCTCGATCGCGACTTTGATTCATCATTAGTCGGTTGCCAATGTCTTGAGTCTGTCGAATCCACTTGGCTCGCTTGTCGGCTTCATCGGCAACGGCGGTCTGCCCCACCGCACGCAACGACTTGCTGAACCTGTCGTACGCCTCGACGTCGGTGAAGTCGATCAGCAGCGTTCGCGAAAAACATCGAATCGCTTGGTCATGGTTTTGCTCATGGGCGGCGTGACATCCGGCGGCAAACCAACCGTCCGCGTCGGCCGCATCGGGTTGAACGGACTCGGCCCACCGTCGGACCGCGTCCCACTCGTTTCTCAAGGCCTGAATCCGCGCCCGCAACGAGGCTTCCGCCCGGGCGACGGCTTCGCGGTTTGCATCACCTCCCGCGCGAGAGGTTTGGTGCTCCTCGGGCTGCAAGATCTCCAAGGCGGCGTCGAGATCTTGGAGTGCGATTTGGTTTCTCGACTGCGCCAATCGGTTCAGCGGCTCCAGTCTGCCCGATTCCAACTGCTTCGGCAGCGGCTTGACCAGCGACAGCAGGCACCGAAGCTCGTCCTGGTTGACGTCACCGCGTTGGGCGAGATAGCGAAAGTGCGACGCCGCCTCGATCCGTTTGCCCTGCTGCAGCAGTAACTGCCCCAGGTGACGGTGCACCATCGTCGCATCCGGGATCTCATCGAGGATCGTTCGGTAGCGTGCTTCGGCCTGGTCGTAGTTCCCCGCAAGCACCAGCCATTCGGCGGTTTGGCCCAATGCCGGTAGACGGGTCGCCGGCATGCGAGCGGCCAATTCGTCCAACATCTCGATGGCTTCGTGGAATCGATGACGATCGCCGAGCACTAACGCGTGTAAAAAGATCGCTTGGGGATGATCGGGCGTCATCCGCATGACTTGACGCACCAGTTGGAACGCCAAATCGTCCTCCCCCTGTTCCAAGGCACGCAACGCTGTTTCGCGCAGTTGCTCCGCGGTGGCGGATTGCCTGGCGTCGGAATCTCCCGGCTCGCCGCGATCACGTGCGCCAGCCATGCCGGTCTTCGACGACTCTGGGGCGGCCACGCCTCCGCCGGATGACGAACTGGATCCGCTGTCCTGAACGACGCCGTCCCCCGCCGATCGCGATGGCGGGGTGACCTCCACGGTGGTCTGCGTTCGATCACAACCGCCGAGAAAGCACACGCCGAGTAAGCAAACACAAATCAGCATCACCACGGTGCCACCAACCGATCCCACCGCAACGGTGTCTCGCCGATTTGAATTGTCCGACATGCACTTGGCACCCGTTAGAACATCCGGCATGAAACGCCCCCTTCGTCACGGGGTCTTCCCCACTGGGCCTTCGCGCCTTCGCTGCGGCAACGCGCTGGCGCGGCCACACCTTTAAAAACTTGCTTTCGAAACCAGCATAGATGGGATCACGACCAGTCGCAACGAACCCTCGATCGGTCTGGCCGGAGCGAAATAAAAAAGAGCATCCGTCGTCATTGCGGAAACGCTTGTTGTTGTTTGCACCGACGTCTCTCACAATGATATTAACCTTAGCAGGTCGAAAGGATCCCCCTCGCCCCAGTCCGGAGCCACGTCTTGAACCGCTTCCAGTTTCTCGTCTCGATCTCGCTGACCCTCGTTCTGGTGCTGGCAATCGCGAGTTTCGGTGAGCTATCCCGGCGGTCGGACGACGCATTCCCTGGCCCTGGATCGGCGCAGCGTCCGATTCGTTCGGTCGTCTTCCCTCCATCACCCGCCGACGGCGTTGCACCGGATCCACGCGAGGGTCCGCGGCCGGCCGACGTGACGCCCGGGGAGAAGTCGACCGGCGGGGCGGAGTTGACCGGCGGGTCTGGGTTGACCGGCGGGTCTGGGTTGACCTACGTGGGGCGGAAGGTGTGCGGGGAGTGTCATCGCGAAAATTTTGATGCCCATGCCCACCATGGCCATGCGTCGACATTCTTCGAGGTGGCCGACACCGACCTGCCCGAGATTTTTGCCGGAGAAACGATTGACGGGGGACCGCAATACGGCGTTTATTCCTACCAGCGTGACGCGGGTGGAAACCTGATCGCGAAACTCGAAGGCCCCGAGCCCCCGGAACCACTGATGTTGCAATACGCGTTGGGGTCTGGATTCAACGCCCAAACGTTTCTCACGCTCCAGGCGACCCCGGGCGGCGAAACGACGGCGATCGAGCATCGCATCAGCTGTTATGCCGGCGATCGATTGGGGCTGACCGTGGGACACGAGGAAAAGACGCCGGCTTCGGCTGCAGAGCGATTCGGCAGTCCGCTGCAAGGCGAGGTGTTGGAACGCTGCGTTTACTGCCACACCACCACCGCGACGATCCGCCAGGGGCACATCGTGGATCTCACCCCCAATGTCGACTGCGAGAAATGCCACGGTCCGGGCAGTGAGCATGTCCGATCAGCTCGCCTGTCCCCCAAACCTGCACCGTATTCTGTCGGCAAGGAAACCTGGGATCGAGAATCGGAGCTACAGTTGTGTGGTGATTGCCACCGTCTGCCTCGTAGCATCTCGAAACTCGAACTACGCGACTATCCCGATACGCTGGTTCGGTTTCAACCGGTCGGCATGTTACGCAGCAAGTGCTATCTAAAATCCGAACAGAGCCTGCGATGTACGACGTGCCATTCCCCGCACGTCAGCCACCACGGCTCCGACGAGATGAGCCGCCAGATCAAAAATTGCATCCAATGCCACGACCAGACTCAGTCGAGCCACGTCATCTGCCCGGTGTCCCCCCAGACCGATTGCATCGACTGCCACATGCCGGCAATCGACCAGAAGCAGGGCATCGAGTTTCATGATCACTGGATTCGCGTCCGCGATTGAGTGCGGTGGCGTGGGTGCAACGCCGTCGCGCTAGCGGCCTGTCGATTTAACCCGCATGCGTTAGCAAGGGGCCAGACGGCGCTCCTCGCTGACGCGACGATCCTTAGATCATCACGTTGAGTTGAGAACATCGACTAAATCGACAGCCCGCTAGCCGTCCGGTTTTAGCGTTCAAAGACCGGAGGGCTCGCGCCCTGCCGCTAACAAGAAACACTTCGTTGGGTGTCAATGGAGAGCGCCAGCGAATCCACTATCCCGAGGGGATTGCAGCGAGTAGCCGGAGGTCAGCGCAGCGCCACCTCCGGGGAGCCCGTCGAAAATTCCCCTCGACCCCGGACGGGGTCGCAGCGAATCGATCCGCCGGCGGCGGGGTAGTCCGTGTTTCCGATCGAGATGCCGATCCAATCGCGGCGGCAGGCCGGGTCCGAGGGCTCGGGCGCGATTTGCTTCGACACCCTCCGGGGTCGTGTCATGTGGGGGATTGGATGTCCGGAGGTGTCGCTGCGCTCACCTCCGGCTACTGGCTTTGACACCCTTCGGGGTCATGCCGCCGACATTCGGCTCACGGTGCTAGCGGAACGGCGCTAGCGGCCTGTCGATTTAAGCCCGCATGCGTTAGCAAGGGGCCACACGGCGGCCCTCGCTGACGCGTCGATCCTTAGATCATCACGTTGAGTTGAGAACATCGACTAAATCGACAGCCCGCTAGCCTGCGGCTTACCAATTTCCGGCAGCGCCGATCCTTCCAGACGGATCGAGAAAAAAAACCTCGCCCACGTATTGGTGGGCGAGGTCGCATTGAAGCATTCGGTTGAATCGGACCGTTTACTGGTTCAATTGCTCTTCGATCGTTTCCCCACTGGCCTTGGTGCCGAGGGCGCCCCACAGACCATAGGGGCTTACCGAGCCCGGCGAACGAGGACCGGTTTGTCCTAACCGCACACCGCCGGCACGGGGATCACCCGCTTCGACCGAGTCGGTCATAAAGACGACCGCACCGTCACCCATCAGCACGTGCGCTCCGCCTTGGTGATTACTACTGGGCGGGCAAGTGCCGGGGCCATCGATCCACTGACCGACACAGACCTCTTTGTTCGGTGGCAGCACCGTAAACGTCTGTGTGATGATCGCGCGGAAATTGGCCCAACTGGCGCCTCGCGAACTGTTGCTGTCGCTGACCAGTTGCTGTGGGTTGGTGCAATTTCCACCGCTACACCACTTGGTCGGCTTGTCAGGATCGATTTCATCCGCGTCCCGGCAGAACGATGGGTTGTCGTTGACGTCCTGACTGCCCCGTGCACGCCACGAAGCGGCCGACCGGATGTCACGGTCACCCAAATCGGTGCGAATCTCGCCCATCGCAATCGTGTTGGCCAAGCCGTCGAGCACATCGCGAAATTTCGAAGCGCGACGATTCATGAACATCCCGCGATTGACCGACCGGGCCGCACGGTGTGCCCATGATCCAGAATCCGTCAGATTTCCGTTCTTGAAACTGTTGTGCCAAGGACTTGGCGAATCACCCATGCAGAGTGCGTAATTGGTTCGTCCCAAGGCGGGCAACCCGACACCCGGATCACTCGGGCAACGCAGCATCGGAATCTCGGTCGCCCACGGAATGTAGCCCGGGCTCGTCGAGAAGTTCCGGGGGCTCGGCCCCATCGCAGGCCACCGTTGCGGGTTGGTCAAATTGGTGTTCGAGGGCGGAGCTGCCCCCGTGACCGTCTGCGTGCTGGGATTGGAGATGTTGTCCCACAATCCTTGCTGTTCGAAGAACGGCGCCAAGCCGACCAGCGCGCTGAGACACTGCTTACTGGCATCATTGCCCTGTTGCCACCAATTGGGGGTATTAACGCCAATCCCCGTGCCGGCGCCTTGCAGCGGCAGCTGCTTGAACGCGGCATGATAATTGTGCATCGCAATCCCAAGCTGCTTGAAATTGTTACTGCAACTCATTCGACGAGCCGCTTCACGCGCTGCCTGAACAGCTGGAAGCAATAATCCGACTAAAATTCCGATGATGGCAATCACCACCAACAACTCGACAAGGGTGAAACCCCGCGAGCCCCGTTTTCGAGAAAACATGTACACCTCACTCAAAAAGAAGTAAAAACACCACGAACAAACACTGATAAATCAGACGCCCCAAAAGCGAAACGATGGGGCTGACACAAACCGTGACAAACCTGACCTGACGTCTAACTCGGTTGCCAGTATGCGCAGGCTGAGGCCGAAGCACGTGCTTCTAGCCAACTTCTTGCAAAAAAAATTAGAAAAACGAGCAGAAAGAACGATCGCAGCCCCCCGCAAGTGCTAACTGGACCGTCTAGGAAATGCCCCGGTGTGGTGGGGCGTGGGAGGGCGGATCAGTTACCCGAGCCGACCGCGACGCCCCGCACCCATCGATCCTCACAGCCTTCGACGAGCAATAGTCGTTGGTTGACCGCGACGTCGCGATAGACCTGACGGCGGCCTGAGATCCAGTGCACTTCGATCGCATCGATTCGCTCGGCGCTGCCAATGCCGAAATCCAATACCGGTTGATCCGAACAAAAGTAGCCATCTCCGGCTGTCACCCAGTCGGTCCACGTTTGCCCCGCCGCAGTCACGACCACGCGGGTGCCGATCGCGTCACGCTCGCTGTGGGTTCCGACCAGTTCCAATTGGATCCCGTTTCCAATCCGCTCGGTTTTGTTGGCCAGCAGTGCAACCGGGGCGTCCAGGTGTCCGACCAGGAAGTCCACGTCGTGATCTCCGTCGAAGTCAATCTTGGCCAGTGACCGTCCGACGTAGCGACCTTGCCAATACCCTGAGGAGTCGGCGACGTCACTGGCGACAAACTTCGTCGCCTGATTGAGCAGCACCTGCGGAGGCATCTGAAACGGCTTGCCGCGGTCGCGCTGATCAAACACATGTCCGTTGGTGACTAAGAAATCGAGCCAGCCGTTGCGATGAAGGTCGATCGCTTTGATTCCAAACCCGACATAGGGTTCGCTCGGTTGATTGATCTGGTATCGCGTGGCAAAGTCGCTGAACACTCCGCTGTCGCCTTGCAGGAAGTGATTGTTTGGTTCGTCGGCGTAATTGGTGATTGCCAAATCAAAACGTCCATCCCGGTTGAAGTCTCCGGTGGCGATCCCCATGCAGGCATTGCTGTAACCTCGAAAACCGAACGCAAGTCCTTTGAGGACGGCGACGTTGCGGACCGGCGGTTCGCCAAAATGGACCAACAAGTGATTCGGCCGCGCATCGTTGGCAACAAACACATCGTTTTGTCCGTCGGAATCGATATCGGTGATGACCAATCCCAACGATGTCCCCGGTTCGATCTGACTGCGGTCCAGTTCTCTCCATTCAAAACTGCCGTCGCCGCGTCCCGCATACCAGCGATCTGCTTCGGCAAAAAAGTCGTTCGGGTTCGGCACCAGCTCGCGTCCCTGGGAATCTCGTTCGGGAAGCCGAAAACCACCTTCCATTTCCACGTACACACATTCGAACAATTCCGGAATCGCATCGCCGGTCAGGTCAGCAATGGCGACCGAGCTGGTGAATTGGGGACTGCACGTGCCGAGCGCCGCGGTCGCATCGCGAAAAATTCCATCTCCACAGTTAAGCAACAACCGGTTGTCTCCCAAGGCACCGAGGAACAGGTCGGGAAAGCCATCTTGGTTGACATCACCAGCCGCAATGCCGGTGGAATACCGATCATCTTCGACGGCGGAATCCGTCGTGACGTTCGCGAAATGCCCATCGAGGTTTCGATACAGCTGATTCGAACGCGTGCTCCGCCCACCCGGCGGATCACCGGAACCTTGACCGAAATAAACGTCCGGATCCCCGTCCAGGTCATAGTCGCACACGGCGATCCCACCGCCCATCATTTGGTGCAGCGGTATCGACGCCAGATCGATCTCGGGGGCGTGGTACCACTGGAAATCGATGCCGACCCGCGCCGCAACATTTTCCAGTGTCGGAGTCGGAACAGGAACGGTCTGGGGCGTTTCGTACCCTTTGTCGCCCGCTGGGGCCGGTCGGTCGGCGATGGTCGCCGTGGGCGCGGCGGCCACCAAGGCGTCGATCGCCTCTGACATGGAAAACTCGTTGGGATCGATTTCCGCGAGTGCGATCTCGGACGGCATCCGTGAAACCTCAGGCTTGTTTCGCAACATCTCACGTTGTTGCAGCAACGCGTTCTGTTTCGCGGTGTTGGAGCGTGACACGTCCAGCAACGCCCAACCGATCGATTCGAAAGGCCTGCCGAGTGTCAGAAGTTTTTCGGGCAAGGTCTCGACCAGATCCGGCTCCGTCGGCTGCACTGCGAGTTGCTTGGCGACGGCTCTCAGCAACGCGACGCGAATCGCGTGCTCCCGCATCACCGCGGCGTCTTCGGCTCGATTCAACGCCGCCAGGGCACGCGACAATCGGTGGCAGGCGTCATCGTCGGTCGGATCGATCGCAATCCCTTCCAGCAACGCTCGGGCGGACGCTTGGAATTGATGCTGATCATAGAAGTAAATCCCCAAGGCAACGTAATAATCACTGAAGTTCGTCGTCGCGTCATCGCAACGGGAATACCATTGAACGAACGCCTCGGTTGCTTGAGTCTCGGCCAACAGCCGTCCGACAAGCGCCCCGGCGGCTGCGGAAGAAAACGTTGTGGGAGCCGGGTTCTGCAATTGGTCCAGTGCCTGTTGGAATTCTCCTTGCGAAAAATACCAGCGTGCCAGTCCCAACCCTGGATAGAAAACGCTTTGCGGCGACTTGTCCTTCAGCGCCATCGGATAGGCTTCGTTACGACGCAACAACGAAATCAACAGGGCACGATTGAAATGGCCGGATCGGCAGAGCACATCCGCATGAGCGGATGCTTCTTGGCGACGTCCGGTGCGATTGAGTAGTGCCCATAGCTGATGCCGCCACTGGACTGTCTGGTCGGATGCAAGGGGATTTTGGTCCAGCGCCTTGGTCAGCCGATCGATCGCGAATTCGGGACGGCCCGCTTCGAGGTATTGCTGCACCAGGATGTTTGTCGCCTCGCCGGCCTCGGGTGACGTGGGATCAATGGCCTCGGCCAGTTCGATCGCGGTCGATCGGTTGCCCCGCGCGATTTCGACGTGGCTGGCCAGCAGCAACGTCGCCGGATCTTCCGGCGTTTTGATCAATTGCTTTGACAACAAGTTGAACGCGACATCCAGTTCTCCCGCTCGCCACGCCGCTCTGGCTGCGGACAAAGCATCGTCGGAGTTCGGCCGCGACGATTTCGAAGCATCGTGCTGTCGACTGCCGGAGTCGTTGCCAGTCGCATTCGGAGTGCCATCGGTCGCATTTCGGACCGGCGACCGAGCATCGTTCGCCCCATCCGAACCGGCCGATCCACATCCCGGTAACGCATTGAACACCAGCAAGGAGCCCAACAGCAGAGCCCCTCGCAGGCCGCCCCGCGGCGGCGGGGTTCGGTGAAAACGCTTGGGGAGGGCCATCGTTTGCAATCGGGGGTCGAGCTTCTAAATGCACCGCCGCGGCAGTGTCGCCGGGTCCGGGAAGGTGATCACGTGTCACCGGGGCGTCACGTGCCGCAGTGTAACGGATCAATTTTTAATCGACACATCCACCCGGAATGCGCGATCGCTGCTGAATGATGGCAGCACCGGACTCACGCGATCCTTGATTGCCAGGATGCCGAATCGGTGGTGACCGGAGGGCCATTTGGCGGCGACAAAAAACTTTTTCAATTTCTCTGTCACATTTTTCGCAAATCAACGACTGCCCTGTTGAAGACCGTGCAATCGGTCCTGTTCAGGTCGCATTCTCTCTTTGAAGGTTGATTGTCATGTTACGAGCGGTCAAGTATTCCGTCGCCGCATTCCTGGCGGTCCTGATCGGCGGCGTGTTGTTGCTGGGACCAGGTTTTTTCAGCTATGTCCGGACGTCAGCGCGTTCGGTTCGCGATTCGGTCAACGAGCACGTGCCTGTCGAGTTCGAACTGCGACGCGCCCGCGATCTGATCGAAGCCATCCTGCCCGATTTGCAGGCCCAAGTGCGAACGATCGCACAGGAAGAAGTCGAGATCGCGGCACTTCAGCGAGACGTGTCGGAAACCGAAAAACGTCTGGAAAGCGAACTGGCAACGCTTTCCCAATTGCGTGAACAGTTGCGGACGCAAACCGTGTCCTTCCAAGCCGGCGGCCGCAATTGGACGCGTTCTCAAATCACCGAACAACTCTCCAGGCGTCTGGACCGTTACAAAACCGGACAGCTTGCGCTGGCCAGCAAGGAACGACTGTTGGAAAAACGCAACGAGTCGCTGGCCGCGGCGCTAGCGTCCTTGGATTCGATGCGTCACCGGAAAGCCGAATTGGAACAGCAGGTCGAGTCGCTGGCCGCACAAGCTCGACTGGTTCAAGCGTCCAAGTTGGAATCCGGCATCCGCGTCGACGGCAGCCAACTGTCCCAAGCCGATCAGTTGTTGCAGCAGATCGAAATGCGACTGGCGGTTGCCAAACGTGTCTTGGATCACGAACAAGACGTTTTTGCCATCGACCTGGTCGACCAGGATCAAAGTGAAGATCAGGTCCTGGCGGAGTTCGATGACTACTTCGGCAACGACCAAGACGCGAAAACGATGGTGACCGTTGAAACGGAGTGATGTGCTCCGATTGAATCGACGTCGCCGGCCTGCCAGACATTGGTGCCTCATCCTTTTGAATCACCCTCCCTGGCAGGGAGGGTCGAGCGAAGCGAGACATCTGAGCTCTGAGCAAGTGGCTTGTTTTCGGATTTCAGGAATTTTCGAGGTAGGGGACGATACCGGGTAATCGGCGTTTGAGAGTTTCAATGTATCGACCACAGTCGAA
>WCIL01000067.1:0-38357 GCA_033042175.1 Phycisphaera sp. RhM | reverse complement strand
GAACGAGGGCGAACCGGAGGGCTCGCGCCCTGCCGCTAAAACCTCGTCGAACACAGGAAATCAATGCTTCACCGCGTCAAATAAATGGGATTTGACCGGCCTCAGTTTAGGAAACTTCCCGGGAGGAGTCACGAGGGGGAGAACCACCTTCCACCCCACGCGAAAAAGCAGCGTCAACGAGGCGTCCGACATCTTTTTGGCAAAATGGGCGACCCCGCAACGCCCTAGTTTGCCAAACAGGTGTCGGACACGTTTTCGTCTTGGCGGGCGGCGAGTTGCTGTTGGCGGCGGCCGAGGCGAAAGGCGGCGTAGGTCCAGACCGCCATGATCGGCAGGGTCCACAGATTCAGCGTCGCGAACCCGAAGCCGGCGAGGTTGCGCAGCGACCCCAGCACTTGACTGGAGATCGCGTCACCGCCGCGCAGCACCACCGTGTCGATGAAGCTTTTCGATTTGTATTTGTCTTTGCGGCTGACGACGGTGAACAGCACCTCGCGTGCCGGCACGGTGATTCCGTAACCGGCCGCCCGCGTGACGACCATGGCCGTTGCGACGACGACCAGGCTGCCGTCGATCGACAGGACCGAAAAGGAAATCAGATAGATCAGCGGCAGCACCATCAGCGAGACTCCGACCCCCAGTCGCCTTAGCATCCAACCGGACAAGACCAGCTGCGCCGTCAGCGTCAACACCTGCGTCGCAAAGTCGATGTAGGCGAACAGCTGTGTCTTGGATTGATCGTCCGGAACGCTAGCGCCGACAATTTCTGCCTGCTGAAAATACAGCTGTGTCCCGGCCGCTTGTACGAAGAACAGGAACACGCAGATCGAGGCCAGATACGAGGATTGAACGACATGGGTCACGCCCTCCCAGAGCCCGCCGACGGTCGGCGTTTGACCGGGCTCACGCTGCGATCGTTTCGGCGCGAAATGCGGATCGATCGCGACACGCTTCTCCAGCCGCCAAGCACACCACAGACCCGCCTGCAGCGTGACCATCGGGATCAGCAGCAACCCGGCGGTGGAGAACTCGGTCGCAACCTGGCTGGTCAACAACGATCCTGTTACCGCCCCTACGGTCCCACCGGCGGCGATGCGACCGAACAGCCGTTTCCCTTGCTCGCTGCTAAACAGGTCAGCCAACACGGACCAAAACACGCTGGTGGCGAACAAGCCGAAGACGTTGACCCAAATGAAGAACGTTCGGGCGGACCAGACGCGAACCCATTCGTCCCCGAAGCTGAGCGAGGCACTGAACGCCAGCAACGACAGGCTGAAAAAATGAAACACGACGCGGACCAGCCAGCGTCGCGGCAGCCGGTTGACGAGCGACGCATAAATCGGAACCGCAATCAGCATGGCGGCAAACGTCACCAGCATCAGACCTTGCAGTTGCTTGGTGCCGCCGATCGCCCCCATCGTCTCCCGCACCGGGCGAACGACACTGTAGCTGAGCAACACAAAGAAGAACCAAGCCGCCGCCCAAATCGCGACGCGCTGCTCGGCTTGCCGTTGTGACCCGGCCGGCTCTTGAGAATCGAAACTGTCCGTCTGTCTATGAATCGCTTCGCCCGCTGGTCGCGTGGTCTGGCATGGTAGGCTGTTGAAGGTGCACCACCGGTAGCCAGAAAGTAACGAAACGGGCTCGTGTCGACAAGGAATCGCGAAACTTTGGCGGCGAAGCGACGAATACCCCAGGTAAACCCCGAATTCTGCGATCCGTTTTCCAACCACGCCTGCCCATGTGTCTCCAGCCCATCGAACTCGATCCCGCGCCCGGCCCCGTCACGCAGTGTGTGGCTCGATGGATCGAAGCGGGGCGACGGGCCGGCAAGTCCGTGGATTGCTTTGACTACATCCCCAGCAGCGCCGAACTGCTGCACGCGTACTTGCGTGTCATCCCGGGAAAGCGTTATTGCGAATGGGGCAGCGGGCCGGGGATTGGAACCGGCATCGCAGCGATGTTGGGTTTCCAGGCGACGGGCATCGAAATCAATCCCCAGTTGGCACAACGATCGGTCCAGCTGTACCGGCAGTTTGATTTGTCGGCCGACACGATCAACGCCAGCTATCACGATGTGGTGGTGCCCGCCGACGTCGTGTTTGTCTATTGTTGGCCGGGGCAAGCGGTCGCGGTCCGCGAGCGATTCGTATCGGTGATGCCGCCGGGGACGTGGTTGTTGATGGCCGATGGTGCCGAACGCTTTTCGGCATTCTTGCGAGGTTGCGAAGACGGGTAATCGATTCACACCAAGCGGTGCCCTAGAATCTAAAGCAGATCGACAACGAAATCCCTGATGGCGTGCTTTCCAGCGGCAAGTCTCTGACGGCACGCATCGAAATCCTAACGACAGCACGATGGCAAAAGCCAATCAACGAGCCGGATGGCGCAAATCGAACAAACGCGTGGTCGCCGCAACGACGACGGAATTCGGTCATCGCGGGCGTGAAAGCCGCAAACTGTTGTTTCGCGTCAGCATGTTGTCCACCTTGGGCGTGCTGTTGTTGGCGCTGCTCGTTTATATGTTGCGACGTTCACCCGATCGCGATGTCCCGATGATTGTTTCGGTGGTCTCGCAATCGGGCGCGCGGGCGAACAATTCTGCCTTGTTCACCGCGCCGAATCCCTTCGCGCTTGAAGACGTCGAAATGTTGTGGGCCTGGTTCGGCGGCGGCGTCAACGATCCGTCTGAAAACGTCGTCGTGGTCGGCAATCCGAACGATGCGTCGGGCGTGATGGGCCATGAAACGAACCGGTTGATCACCGCGATCACCAAACCGTTGGCCAATGTCCAGCCGGGCGGTCCGGGCGGGGACATGATCGCGATCTATCTGAGCGCCCACGGGTTCGTCGACAAGGGAACGCCGTATCTGGCCGTCGGCGATAGTCGCGCCGATAGCGAAGACACTTGGATCCGCTTTCAGGACTTGTTCGACGAAATCGTCCGCACCTTGGATGAGCGTGGCAACGCTTCCAAAGACGTCAAGACGGTGATCTTCATCGATGCGGCGCGGGTCGGTCCGCAATGGGATTGGGGCCAGTTTTCCGAATCGTTTTCCGAAGCCTGTCAGCGAGTGACCAGCAACACGTCGGACCGGATCGCCGTCGTGCTGTCGGCCAGCCCCGGGCAACGCAGCTGGTGGGATCCACGCAACGGCCACGGGCTGTTTACCAAAGCGCTTGTCGAAGCGCTGACCGGAAAAGGCGACCTGGATCAAGACCAGATGGTCACGGTGGGCGAGATCGCGGAGTACCTCAAACGCCAGGTCAATGAAGACGCCAAGGCGACTTGGGATGCCACGCAGACCCCGATGATCGTCGGTCAACAGGCGGCGGATTGGAAGTTCATCAGCCAGCCGGGACCGCAACCCGCTCCGTCACTGCCGATCGTCGACCACGCTCAGCTCCGCAGCGAGTTCGCCGAAGTCGACAAGCTGTGGCAGCGTCACAACCGATTGACCCGCATGACGCACCCGCCGTTGGCGTTCAACCCCTTGGGCTGGGCGACCCTGGAAAAAAAACTGGCCCGCTTGGATGCCTTGCTGCTGTCCGGCAAAGGATACCGGGACCGGTTTGCCACGATCCGCTCGGGCTGCGAAAGTGATTTGGCGCAGTTCGAACTTGGCCCCGATACGATGCCCGACACGAGTTCGCTGCCGGAACTGGCGCTGCGTGATTATTTTCGCGGTGCCGGTCACGAACTGGTTGATTTGAACGAGGACGAGCGGGCGGCGTTTCGCGAGATGGTCGGCAATTGGCGAAAAAAGCCGGACGTCGCCGCTGCCGTTCAAGTGCCGATGAACGAGGCCCAAGCGATCCGATTTCTGCTGTCGTGGATCGAGGAAAAAAAGTATGACGCAGATTCTTTGGGGCTGGCGTCAGAGTTGCTCGAGCGGGCCAACCTGGTGACCGGCACGCAGCCGGCAGCGCTGATCGAATCTCAACTGACGCGGCTTTGCTCGGCGCCCGACCTGGCGCACTTGGAACCGCAAACCGTCGCGACTCTGTTTGATTCCCAAAACGTCAGCCGTCAAACCCTGTGCAGCGATGATCTGCGGGCGTCGTTTTGGATTCGAAAACGCTTCCATGACCTGCAACAGCAACGACTGGCGTGCGTCGACCGAATGTTGTCCCGCAATGGTGGCGAACAGGGCATCGGCCGCAGTCGTTGGCGCGAAGTCGGCGGCGGGTTCGAATCGCTTGCACAATCGGCATCGGAAATCTCGCAAGCTTACAAACTGCGCGACCAGATGCTGCATTCCATCCCACGCATCGCGGAGACGTTGATGAGTGACATGGAGGCGTTCGACTATCAAGAACAGTTTCCCGATAGCCAGACACGTGCGATCGTCGGTCGCGCGATCGATAGTCTTGGCGCACTCGTCTCCAGTTTGCAGCTACCGCAAGACGACGACAACCAACCCATCGCAGCGCGGGAGCCACAGATTCAGGCGGCCCGTTTGCAGACGCAAAAGGCGTTCGATGCGCTGACCGATCGGATCATCGATCGATTGAATCTGGCGACCAAGGAAAAAGCCGGTGATGCCAAGGGGTTGCGTCAAAATTTTGCGTTGCTGGCGGGGTCCGGCACCGACAGGGCGGAATTGCGGCAACGTGTTCACACGCGGCTGTGTGATCTGATTGCCGATGTCAGCGCCGGGGTTGGGACCGTCAAAAGCAATCAACCGGGTCGCGAGGCGACTGAGACGGCGACGGCGACGCTGGATCTGATGGCGATCGGCCGCAAGCATGTTTGGGATCATTGGTTGAGCGTGACCGGCGACCCGGCGCTGCTGGACGCCACGCCCCCGCCGACCGACGGCGATGCCCCGGCACCAAACTTGGTCGAACTGTTTCAAGCCACTGGTGTCAATTTCCGCAAACAGGTGGCTCAGCTCGCCGGGGGACGTTTGGGCGAGCGAACGATGGCCGACGACGTGATTCAAGATCCGGTCCAACGCTCCGAAGAAAAGGCGTCGCTGGAGACCACACGGCGCAAAATCGAGGGTTGGGACACCTACCTGCGTGCCCGGACGATCCTGTTCACGTACGCTCCCCCGGAAGTCGAAAAGATCGGCAAGGGGCGTTTTGCCATCGACCAGCAGTTGTTCCTGTTTGACCATGCCTCGCGGACGATGGATGAATTTTGGTGTGGTGCACGCGAGGGCGATCAACCGTTCTTCGTCGATGCCGCCAATCGGTTGCTTCAATCACGCAATCAGAATCCGCTGTTTCCGACGATCAAACTGAATTTGGACGGGGTGGATTTGAGTGCCCGTTTGGCTTCGTCCGCCGCGGCCGCCGTCGCAAAGCAATCCTTGCAGCCTCAACCTGCGGAAGACTTCCGCGTGGGTACCTTGTTGAAATTTGTGCTCGGAAAGGAGGTGCGGTTTGTGCTGGACCGACCGGCTTCCATTCCGGTCGGGTACGCATCGATCTGGTCCAGGCTGGGCGATCAATCCAAGACCGTGTTGTTGGAGCCGCCCGCGGGGGCGTCCTCGGAGCCGTCGGGCGCGGCGGCCATTGCGGTCCCGATGTCTGTCCCGGCGGATACCGCGGCGGATGAAGCAGCGATCGTCACCGGAGTGTTTTTCCGAGCATGCGACGAACCGGACGCATCGCATTCAAGACGCTGACCGGCGGAACGCGGATGGTGTTTCGGCTACCCAACTATGCCGAACCGGCGGCCCGTGTTGTCCGCCGCCAGAAAGAACCGGAGCGGTTGTTGCTGGTGATGGATTGCTCGCGTTCGATGGGCATCGGCACCAATGCCGGGTTACCGCGTTTGGAGGTCGCCAAGACCGCCGTCACCGGATTCCTGAACGGACTGACGCCGGACGTGGAAGTCGGGCTGATTGTCTTTGGCGATCAATTCGGTTTCAAAGAGACGGTGATCAATCCGTTGACCGGCAAGCCGAGTCGTGACGGCAAGCCAAAAATCTGGCCGGTCGAGGTCAACGGGCAGTATAAATTTCGGGTCGAGCAACTTGTCCAGGGGCGAGTCATTGACGCCGGTCATGTCGCCGGAAACGAAGAGATCGCCAGCAACCCAAACTTTGACGTTCGCGTCGCCGCACCCATCAAGGCGCTCGACGCCCGTCAAGTCCGTGATCTGAGGAACAAGATCTCAAACCTCGGTGCGATCGGCACCACGCCGACCTATCGGGCGATCGTCGAAGCCTACAAGCAACTCGAACGCCGCCGCGGCCACATCATCGTCCTGACCGATGGGTTGCCGGCGACGGTGCACACCGAAGGCACCAACGTCGATGATTTGAGTGACCAGGCACAGGCCCTGTACGCCAAGAACAAGAAGACGATCAAATTGACCTTCGTCCGTTACCTGATCAACGCCAAGAAACTCGAGAGCGAATTCCGGGGGGCAAAGTTCCTCGATGCGGCCGACGGCAAAGCGCTGTTGCGGCACTTGCAAAACATCCGCTCCAAACCGGAAGTCTATTGGCAGCGGAATCGCGAAGAAGCGAGCATCAAAGCCGACTTCGATTCGATCGTCTCCATTTCGCAGTGGCCGCCGACCGGTGTCGCGACCCCGAGCGGCCATCCGGTCTTGCCCGCTGAGAGTTTCTCCATCCGCGCGATCCTGCCCGATGACAGCGAATCGGTCGACGAATCGACCGACGTTCGCGTCGAAGGCGGCGAGCAGTTCGAGTTGATTTTGGCGGACAAGCAATTGTCCCACCAACCCTTTAATTTTCAGTTCAGCCCGTTCAGCAAGATCGCGACGGAGTTATCCGATTCGAGCCGTTTCCAAGTTCGTGCCGGCGCGATGAGCAGACGGGTCGACCGCCAACTGACGATTCAGCTGGCCATCGAAAGTGCCAGCGGTGACCAGGGGAATGGAAAATTCACGCCACGGCCGTCGGATATCTGGGTCGAACTGACGGGGATTGATAGTCGTGCGGCAAGCGGCGGACGCCAAGAGACGTACTCGTTCAGTCTGCCCGAGTTTCTGGAGCGTCAACCGATTCCGATTCTGCTCTGCCGCATCGATGATTTTGATGCACGCTATGACCAGGTCGCCGTCAAAGCGTGGTTGCGGTTCGGCGATCAACGTCTTGCCGGTACCCCAATTCCGATGGATCGGCCGAATCTGATCACGCTGGACGACCTGCCCGGCGTCTCGTTTCGAACGCAACGGGAACTCAATTCCGGAGGCGGGATTCGCGTCACGGTCACCGAGCAATACACCGACGAACGTGAACCGAACAGCATCCGAGTTCTTCCCTCGCCGCTTCCCGATGAGGCCTCGACGGTCGTCTATCAAGACAAACGGGTCGTCACACGCACCTTTGACTTTGGGAACGCCGAAGTTTCGGTGTCGCTCAGTGCGATCGCCGCCGGCGAGATCCAGAAACAGAGCACGCTGGCGGCCAAGGGGGCCGTGCCGATCGACTTCGATAGCCGTTAGTAGTCGACTTCGATACCGAAGTACGGCGTGATGCCGGGCGACAGCACGACGGTTTGCCCGTACGGGGACTGCGGTAGCTGTTGGGCGGGAAGCCGCAAGTTCAGGTGTTCGTAGTAATTGTTGTCAAACAAGTTTTCGACACCCATGGTGATGTTCACGTTGTTCGCCGGGCGGATGTAACCGCGAAGGTAGCTCGTCGTGAACCCCGGCGTTGCCGACTCCAACGTCACCACACCGGTCGCCGGAGGCACGGTTCGAAGTGTCGCCAATCGGTCCTGATTGTCGACCATTCGCAAGCCCCATTCGACACCCCATGCATTTTCCGGTCGGGTGTCGGTCAGTCGCAGACCTAAACGTCCCTCCAGCGGATTGATGCCCGACAAGGGCTGGTCGATCTCGCGATCGCGTCCGTCCAGGTACGCCAGGGTTCCGAACACTTGCCAGCCGTCGACCAGATCGGCTTCGCAATAGTACTCGAATCCAGTCAACGTTGCGTAATCGGTGTTGATCGCCCGCAGCAATTGAGCCCCAGTCGGATCGCTCACCTCGTTGGCTTGGTAGGTGACGTAGTCGACGATCCAGCTGTGGAACCCGCTCAGGCGGGCACGGAGATAGTCGTACTCCATGTTGACACGTGCATCGATTTGCCAGTTGCGTTCCTTGCTCAGCGTCGGGTCACCGATGATGCGGCTGAATCCGTTTTGGATGATCGCCAAAAACAGACCATCGCTGTAACGCTGTTCCAGGTTCGGCAGGCGTTCGGCATAGCCGAAACCGATGCGAGCCTTCCATGCCGGTGCCAGATCGATGTCGTTGGTGATAAAGAACGCACTCAACACGTCGGAGACGTCCAGGTCACTGTTGATCGCCCCCGTTCCCAAGTCGCGGAAATTCGACCGTCCCAGATCCACATCACGCGGATCCGCTTCGGTCTGGGCAAACGAGACACGTGCCCCGACGGCCGTTTGCAAAAACGGTCTCGGTTTGAAGGAATACTCGGTGTAGAGTCCGGGTTCAAACAGTTCGGCGGCGGGCAGTCCGGTATTGAAACCGAGCAAGGGGTTACCACTCAGGTCATCGAAATCGGACAGGTCAAAGGATTCGTCGATCTCTTGGCGAACGTATCGCAGGTCAAATCCGGCACCCAGCGTCGTGTCGCGATCAATCTCTTGCGTCACGCCGGCTCGCATCCCGGCGCTGATCAGGTCACCATTGACGGTTCCGAAAAATTCCTGGCCGGGAGCCGCGATGGTCGGCGTCGGTGGGCCCGTGTTGTGAACGCCGACCGCGGCCAGAGCGTCATCGACTCGCTGCAGGACCGGGAAATCGACGCGGCGTTTGCTGCCGTTGCTCGTGTCGCCGTTGAACTCGGTGTAGTTCGCCCAACTGTCAACACGATAGGCGAATCCGGCGCGGTCGTCACGGTGAATCAAACTGTGTGTCAGCCCATCGCTTTTTAGATCGTCAACGTCGAAGAACTGGCCGGCGTATTCGGTGTTGCCCTGATCAATGTGCGTGTAGCGAAGTTCGCTGCGGGTCTGGTCGTCGATGTCGTAACCGATTCCGGTGAACAGGTTGAAGGCATCGTAGCTGGACGGAACCAACAGCCCGTCGCCGGCTTCGTAATCGCTACCCTTTCGATATCCGACATTGGCGAAGTAGCCCAAGCTTTCTCCACCACCGAACAAGGTCATCGTGTTGTAGGTTTGGCCGCCATTGGTGCGAACATTGGTGCCCAAGCGGATGTGGTTTTCCCAGCCGCAGTTGTATCGCGGTGCGGGAATCGTATCGACGTTCAAGAACGAGAACCCACTGCCGTAGCGCACCGTGTACGGGCCGCTGTAGACCTGGACGTTTCCGATCAAGGATTGGTCGATCTTGGAGAACACACCGTCCAAGTCGCTACGAACGGGAAACTGGTAGGATCCATCATGCGCGGTGTAGATCTGGCCGTTGTAGAAACCACGGATCCGCGGATCGAAACCCACTTGGCTGCGCTGCCGTGCACGAACGGTTTGGGTCGTCGGGTTGTTGATCAGGGTTTCACCCATGTCGGGTGTGGCGGTCAAATTGAAGGTTTGTGCGGTCACGATGTCGACGGCCGGTGCCTCGCTCAGTCCAACCTCGCTGGTACCCTGAACCTGTTCCAGGTCCTCGATGAAGCTGGCCGAATCGACCAAGGACGAGGTGTCCGTGCTCAGTGCAGGCCGGCTGATCAGGCTCCAGTCGCCGAAACCGAAGTCTTCGGAGAGTTCGCCGGTGTCGAACGATTCCAGTCCGCCCGAGGGGCCGGCGTCGATCGGCTGAATCCCCTGTTGTCCGACGGTCGCGCTGGGGCTACCGAACAGGTCTTCCTCTTCGAATTGAGCCGGCATCACGCCGGTGCCGACGAGCCGTTCCAGGTCTTCGGCGATGCGAAGGAGTCGGAATTCGGGCTCGCTGGCTGCGGGCTCGCTGGCTGCGGGCTCGCTGGTTGCGGGAAGACGGATGGAAGGCTCGTTGCCCTCCGGATCTTCGGCCTTCACAGCGGGCATGGAGATCAACGCCACGATCGCCAGCGGTAGCAGGCTTCCTTGCCTTGTTCGAAACATTGCTTTCCCTGTCAACTATCAGTTTAGGTGGGAGACCGATCGACCCTGACGTTTCATCCGTGAACCGCCCGCGCAACCCGTTATCAGGGGTAGATCGACGGCCACCCCCGAATGCCTAAAGCAAATGTTGGGTAAAGATTCGAAACTACCCAGGGCTCCTATTTTGACAGCTGGTCAGTTTGGCGAATTTTTTAGCTCGTTGACCATTTTGATTGCATCGTCGACGATCGATTCATAACGTCGGTTGCCGGCCTGTTGGAAACTGATTTTCAGGAAGTCGAGGCAGCGGATGACTTGCTCGTGTTTCCCATCGGCCAGTGCCTGACTCGCATCGCGTTGGCTTTGCTGGATTTTCAAGGCGTCTTGGCCTGCGATTTCTTTGACCCAGTAATTGAGCGAATAGAGCACTGTCAGGCACAAATTGTTGGTGATGTAGTCCTGGTCTTCGACATAAGCAGGCGGTTGGGGAATTGTGTCGGAGACCGCGGCAAGCTCGCAGGCAAAGCGGAAGATGGCATCGGCATCGCGGTTTCGTGCGGCGGTGTCGCCCTGCAGAAAGACCTGGGACAGTTGTCGGTAGCTGCCCCCCTGATCGCGATCGAGTCGCGCGTCGAGTTCTCGGGGACCGATGGACAGATCCTCGGGTTTGCTAGCGGTTTTGCGTGGGACGGTGGGGATCAGTTCGGTCAGTTGTTCGCGGACACAGCGCGTCGCGATTTTGGCTAACTCATATGTCGCATCATCGTCCTCTCGAAGCGTCGGTTGCTTCTCGCTGCGATCCAGAATTCTCAGCGGGACGGTGAACAGTTCCTTGTCAGGGCAATTTCGGAAGAACGCGATATCCGACAGCAGCCCCATTCGCATGATCACGTCGACCGTGTCCCCACGCCCGTCCAGGATCCTCAAGCACTCGATCGCTTCGGACAGACGGCTACTTTTGGCCATCACCCAGGCACATTTGCGAGCCAGATCGCTGCGAATACTCAGATGCACCAGGTCGTCGCCGACCAACGGGACGGCGGCGAGGGCGAACTGCAGCGCGTCGTTCTGGTTGCCACGTTCCCATTCAACATTGATTTTCCAGACGTACCATTCGGCGGCCTTGTTCGCTTCGACGTCGTTCAGACTGGCGACATCCGCGGGCCGCGCCCCGAGCGATTTGGATGCGTCGGCCAGCGCGTTGTCTTTGGCACTGCCGTCCAACGTCAGCGCCCACCGGTATTCACACCGCCCCAGCGAGAATCGTGTTTTCAGGTCTTGATCGTTCTTGTTCTTGGCCTCGGTGAAGGCGGCAATGGCGAGCCGGAAGTGTTCCTCGCGTTGCTTGACCGTTGCCTGGTCGTCTGCGATGGAGCAATAGTGGGCGATGTCTTCGCAAACATTTCCCTTGGTGATGTAGGCAGACACGATCGGACAGTGAACGTCATCGCCCCATTGTTCGTCATACAAGTCCAACGCCCGGTCGGCTCGTTTCAACGAGGGCTGCAGAAGCCGCAATTTGTCTGGGATTGATTTTTGCAGAAACGCCAGACGGACTCCCAGGTCGGCACTCTTGGCGAAGACTTCATAGAGGAGTCGTCGTTGGTAGGGTTGATCTGCGTCGACCTGTGTGGGGGGCTGACTGAGTACGGATTCGGCTGCGTCGTGGGCTTGGCGGAGAAAGCCGCCTCGCTCCTCACGTGTCGCGCTGGCGTTTGCCAATCGTTCATAGCCCTCGCTGCGGAGGAATTGGATGACATCCTCGGCCTTGCCCGATCGGGAAAGTTTGTCGGCCAGCGTCAGCAACTGGTTTCCATCGCAACTGCGGATATCGACCGCAGCCATGGCAACTTCGATCAGGTATTGACGTGTTTCGGCGTCGGCCAACGTTGCGTCCTGGGCTGCGATGGCGGAGATCGCGACCTGTTGACGACGAAACAGATCCTGATCCTGA
Source organism: Phycisphaera sp. RhM (assembly GCA_033042175.1). Taxonomy (GTDB): domain Bacteria; phylum Planctomycetota; class Planctomycetia; order Pirellulales; family Pirellulaceae; genus Stieleria. The sequence goes on along the minus strand of WCIL01000067.1, from coordinate 26,404 downwards.
AATTCCGACCGTGTCAGCGGATCCGTATAGGCGACCGCGGCAAGTTGACAGAGCTTGGTGACCTCGTCGATCGGCCATTGAAATTCGGGTTTGAAGCCCGACGGTAGCAACTGGTTTTCATTGAATCTCAACGCTTCCTCGACGACATCGGTGATCGTCGGCAGCACCACCATTCGAATCAACACCCCCTTGGGATTCGATTGCAATGTTCGGGGGCCGAATCGATCTCGACCGAATCGTTCCAGCAGCGCGCGCGCGGGGCGAATGAGCAGCCGGAGGGCAACCTCGCCTTTGGCTTTCGTGTCCCCCGCCTGATCCCATCGCTGCAGCCCGATCCGATGCACCGCTCTGAGCAATTGTGTTGACAGTTCCGCTGTCGATTCCGCGCTGTCCAAGCGGTCGTTGATCAGTCGCGGGATGACGATCGCGGACGCGCCGACGGTACCGCTGGCGACCGATTGAAGAAACAGTTCGTTTTCCAGCACCGTGGGCAAACCCTGATCGGTCGAGCGCACCAGGGTCTCGGCGAGTTCCAAGTACGACCGGGCGCGACTGACGTCAAAGGCGTTTGTTGATCCTTCGGAATATCGCAGCGACGTGATCTCATCGTCGGCAATCCCCGAGGTCGCGATCGCTTGGCGGACGAACATCTCGGTTCCCTTGTACAGCCGCGTCGGTCCGAGGGATTCGATCGATTCCCGTGCCGTCGTGGCCAATTGCTCGCCAAGTGGTCCAAGGTCCTGGTTCTGCAGACAGGCGGCACAGGCCGACAAATAGTTGGCGTAGCCGTTTGAAATCTGCTGCAAGTATCCGGGGCCGGAGGACGTGAGCACTTGGTTGGCCGCGGCAACGACCGCCGGGTCGGCCGAAGGGGCCGCGATTTGTCGCTCCATTCGGATCGCGGCGGCCAACACGGCTGACTGCGGCGAGCCATCGAGCAGACTCAACCATCCATCGAGGTCCAATTCGGTTCGGCCGGCAGGATCGGAGATCAGTTCGGGGCTTTCACGAAGCAGGGAGATTGCCGCGGCCGACAAAAACGCTTCCGGCACCGGCGTGTCAAGTTCTCGCTCAACCCAGCGGGCGGACTTGATTTGCGTGTAAAAACGCGTTGCCGATCGATCAGGATTGTCGAGGATACGTCGGCCGATCGCACGCATGAAGCTGGCCAACAAGGGCTGGGCTCGCATCTCTCGCAACTCGACGGGCGAAAGATCGGCACCGTTGATCGACGTCAGCGTCTGCTCCAACGCTTGGTCGTCGGAGCGATGTTCCGCCATGGCACCGATGACGGCCAAAATCGCTTTTTGTTCGCTGTTGATCGACGTCGCAAGTCGTAGTTCTGCGAGCAGACGCTCTACCTCGTTCCAGTCAGATTGTTGGACCGCGGTCCGCAGTTCGGCGAATTGTTTCTCGGTTCTCAAGTCTGGGAATCCATCCAGCACGCGCTGCTTGGTTTGCCGGCTGATCGTTGCATCGGTTGCGACCGTTTCGGTGACGGCAGGTTCAACCGCCACGGTGAAGGTTTCGCGGATTTCCGACCAACGTTGCGAATACAACGGGTAGGGACCGAATTGGCGAACCACCGATTCCGCACGGATCAGATCGCTTAGACGTGCCTCTTCCAGCCAAGCCTCGGCGGTCCAGGTCTTGATCTCTTGTGGCGGCATCGTCGCCAATACCGGCAGCAGCGATGCGAGCGTCAAATCAATCGACTGCTGCGAGAAATCACCGGGGCGCTCCTCGAGCGACTGCCGCAGCGATTGCAGATGCTGTGGCAACGCCTGGCGAAGCGCTTGCAATCGATCGGGCAACGGGCGCGTACCGAGCAACAGATCGAACCGGATCGCGGCGGCGTGGTAGAGCGAGAGGTATTCGGCACAGGCGTTGTTGAGCAGCTCATCGTCGGACGTTTGCCAACGTTGCAATCCCAGCCAGATCGGCGACTCGGGTTTCTCGGGGGCGATGACGAGTTCGTCCAAACAACTCGTCATCGAATTGATCTCCTTTTGAGCGATCGCCAAACTCGGCCGTTCTTCATACTGCTTCAACGCCGCGTGGATCTTGTTGATCAATCGGGCCGCCGCATCAGCGAATAACGCATCAGCCTTTGCTTTTAATTCCCCTTCGGATTGCGCGCCGATCTCCGCCGACCGGCTCATCACCTCGGTCAGCGTGACGTGAGATTCCTCAAGCACCAACGGTTCGGTGCGTTCATAGCTTGCCCTGACTTCCTGCAGGTCTTTCGCCACCTCGATCGCGCTGCGACGGAAGACGGAGTTGAAACTTTCCGGATGGGCGACACTCCAGATTCCGATTCCGATTCCCACGGCCGCCACCAACACGGCGACAGCGGAGATGATTCGACCGATGGTGATGCCGCCGCTTTTTTCCACACCCGATGCGACGGCCATCGCGTTGATGAATTCGGTGCACGATCCGTATCGCTCGCTGGGCACCCGGCGGAGTGCTTTTTGCAAGACCTTGCGTTCGGCAGGGGTGAGTGCGTCGAGATTGAGCTTTCCGGTCGACTTGGCCACCAGCATGCTGGCGTGCGTGGTGATGTCAAAGGGCAGCAGGCCGGTTCGCAGCTCGTAATACGTCACCGCCAACGAATACTGATCGACTTGCCGACTGTACCCCTCGTTGTGCAGCACCTCCGGCGGTGCATAGGCCGGCGTCGCAAAGGCTTGTTGCGTTTGACGCATGTCGCCTTCCATCTGTTTGGCGAGCCCGAAGTCACACACTTGGGCTTCGCCGCCGACCAGCAAGATATTCTGGGGCTTGATGTCACAGTGATAGATCTGGTGCTCTTGATTGAGCAGATCGATCGCGCTGGCCGACGCGCGGAGATAACGAATCGTTTCGGCTGCGTCCAATCCATACGGCGTGTCGTGGGCGTCGGGGGAAAGCCCGGCTTCCTGACGCACAAATTTCAGCCGATCGTAAAGGGTGCAGTCACCGAGCCCCATGACGACGATCAGTTGCTCGGCGGTGACCTTCGGTTTGGCAGGCTGTCCCTGGGAGCCATGATCCGCCGCACCCGATCCGCCCGCACCTGGGCCGCCCGCACCTGGGCCGCCCGCACCTGGGCCGCCCGCACCTGGGCCGCCCGCACCTGGGCCGCCCGCACCTGGGCCGCCCGCACCTGGGCCGCCAGCCGAATAGGGCATCCCGGCGCCGATCGCCATCGTGCCGCCCATTTCGGCGACATTGCCGCTGTCGGCCGCCGAGGCGGGAGACCCCGCGGCGGGGCTCGCAGGCATGCCGACGCCGGCGGCACTGACCGAGTCAAACGTCAGGTCTTCGGTCTCGCCGTCGGCCAAAACGCGGCCGTCGGCGTCTTTCGTCCAAAACCCAAACAGGGGGCAGAGGTTCGGGTGGTGCACATCCCGAATCGTCTTGAGCGCCTTGAGCTCCTTGCGACCGCCCAAATCTTTCAAGTTCCGCACCACCTTCAACGCGACCTTGATGCCTCCGGCGGCCTGAGCCTGCCACACATCGCCCGCCATTCCGCTGCCGAGGGGGGCGATCAAGGTGTAACCCGGAACAACTTCCATACCGGGATGGAATTCGACGGGAGGGGCATTGCTCATTAGAGGGGGTCATGTCCGGCGGGTAGATCGAATCGGGGGGCCAACCCTGTGATACCAGCTTAACGTGTGCTTTCAAGCGTTGTTTCGCGTCCCCCAACCTGACAATTGATTTTAAGCGTTTGCGGGGATTTAGCAGCTGAGAAAGGGGAGAAACGAGGCAACTTGGTCCTTTTGTGACTGTTGGCTTGTTTTTCGCAGCTGGGTGACTTTACTCGGGGGTGAGAGCATCGGTGATCCTAGGGGCCGGATTTCCAGTAAACGTGCCGAACTCTCGATCCGAATCGGTCGACGAACATGAAAGCCAGCCCGCTTTCGAGTGGTCGACATTATTTCACCTCAACGTCTTCAGGTCATCCAGGTTCTGTCATGCCGCGAAACTGGCCACACCGTCTGCTCGGCTCGATTTCCAAACGCCAGCCCCGAAAGAACGCCCGTAAGCGGACCCAGCGGCGTCGAGTTCTGGTCGAATCCCTCGAGAATCGCCGTCTTCTCGCTGTCATCACTTCGGCCGACACCGCGACGGTCGATGAAAACCAAGTATTCGCGATCGATGTCAATTCCACCGACGATATCGATTCCGAAGGCAGCGGTTTGACGTATTCGCTCGGTGGCGGCGCGGATCAGAATCTGTTCTCCATCGATCCCAACTTCGGCGTGCTGCAATTCAATTCAGCCCCCGATTTCGAACAGCCCGCCGACGACGGCCAAGACAATGTCTATGACGTCACCGTGGTGGTCACCGACAGCGACTTAAACTCCGACTCACAACCGATTCAAATCACCGTCGCCGGTGTGAACGAAACCCCGGTGGCTGACGCGGGAGGCCCGTATTCGATTGATGCAGGCTTGACGATCAACGTCGATGCCAGCGGATCGACCGACGTCGATGCCGGCGACACGCTGACCTACAACTGGGACCTCGACCAGGACAACGTCACTGATTTCACGACCACCGACGCGATCGCCACCATTCCGTGGCTGACCGTGATCAATCATATCGGTGTCGGTTCCCACACGATCAACTTGACCGTCACCGACAGCGGTGGACTCAGCTCCACCGCTCAGGCAACTGTCGACATCAGCGACCTGTTCATCTTCCCTGCGGTCTCGGATAACGTCGCCGATCAATACACGATCGAAATCTCGGGCGCCGATCTCCAGGTCAACGATTCCAACAACGGCACGCTGCTGAGCCGGGTCCCGATTGCGACGATCACTAACATCGCCGTTCAAGGAAGCTCGGATCAGGACACGTTGACGATTGATTACTCCGGCGGCGTGATCGTGACGCCCATCTCCTTCAACGGCGCCGATCCGTTGAACGATCCCAACAACCCTGGGGTCCCCGGCGACGCGCTGCAGCTGGTCAACGGCGCCGCGCTAATGGTCGAGCACCAATTTGCCGCGCCGATCAATGACCAGATGGGCGGCACGATTTCGATCCAGTTCAATGCCGTCGATTCGGGGACCATTCAGTACACCGGGCTGGAACCGATCGTCGACAATTTGAGTGCCGTGGACCGCGTGTTTACGTTCACCGGTGGTAGCGAAACGATCACGCTTTCTGACGATCCGGTCGCGGCCGACAACGTCAATCGAATCGATTCGACGTTGGGCGAATTGGTCGACTTCTTGAACCCCACCAGTTCGCTGACCATCAACGCGGGAACCGGGGACGACCTGATTGATGTTCTCGATTTGGACACACTGACCCTGTTCCCCACCCTGACGATCAACGGTGACGACGCCAACGACACGATCAACATCGCCAGCGTCCCGGCCACGCTCGCGGCCAATCTCAACGGTGGCGTCGGCAACGATGTCTTCAACGTCGGTTTGACGTCATTGGATGGCGTCCTCGGCGCCGTCGTCATTGGCGGTGACGCGAACGATGCCGCACCGACGACGGGCGACAGCGTCACGGCAAAAACCCTCACCGTCGACCTGACACTCCCGATCGGCGACCAACTGAACGTCTCGGACAGCTCCAGCGTGACGGCGGAAACCTACACATTGACCGATTCCACCTTGGTCTCCACCGGTTTGACCGGCAGCTTGACCTACGCCGGTGTCGAATCGGTGTCGCTTGAAACGGGCAGCGACAATGACATCGTCGCGATCACCAGTACCATCGCCGCAGGCTCGACGTCGGTGGATACCGGTAGCGGTGACGATACCGTGACGATCGCCGGCACTGGGGCGGGCGGCATTCTTTCCGTCAATACCCTCGCCGACGCGGATTCCGTTTCCATCACCAACACCGGCGCCGGCAGTGTCACGCGGGTCGCCACCGGCGATCAGGACGATGATGTCGTCGTGACGTCGACCGGAGCCGCAAGCGGCTTGATCCTCGACACCGAAGGCGGTGACGACGTCGTCACGTTGATCAACACCGGTGCCGACTCCGCAACCGTCATCGACACCGACCTGGGATCCGACGTCGTCAACGTGCGTGCCACCGGCACTGGCAGTGCGACGGACATCTTTGCCGGCGCCGGACTGGACACCATCAACATCTCCTCCGACGCCGCAGGCACACGCAGTGCGGATCGCGCGGTGATGCGAGGCAATCCGGCCGGCGTGCTGGATGGAATCTTGGGTGACATCTGCGTCTACGGCGAAGATCCCGGTGTCGTGGCTCCGGGAATCAGCGAGAGCGTGACGGCCAAAGGCATCACGGTCACGCAAAGCTATGAACTCGGCGATGAGTTGAACATCAGTGACGAAGGCAATCTGGTCGGACAAACTTACACCCTCGACGCGACCACGTTGACTCGCGTCGGGCTGACCGGTGGCGTCACCTACGACACGATCGAGACGCTGAACCTGGAAACCGGCACTGCGGCCGATGACGTCACGATCACCACAACCGGCGACAACACACGGACGACGGTCAACACCTACGCCGGTGCGGACACGATCACGGTCACCACGACGGGACTCGAAAGTGTGCTGCTGGTCGATTCGGGCATCGACAATGACACCGTCAACATTCTCAACACGGGAACCACGGGCACACCGGGTGTGGTGGATGCGAGCGTCACGCTGGTCACCACGGGCGATGGCGACGACGATGTGACGGTCACCACCACCGGCGCCGAAAGCGGGCTGGCGATCGACACCCTGGGCGGTGACGATGTCGTGACGTTGATCAACACCGGCGGACTCTCGGCCACCGACATCAACACCGGCGCAGACTCGGACGTCGTCAATGTCCGTGCCACCGCCGCTGGCAGTGCGACGGACATCTTTGCCGGCACCGGGCTGGACACCATCAACATCTCCTCCGACGCCGCCGGCACACGCAGTGCCGATCGCAATGTGATGCGAGGCAATCCTGCCGGCGTGCTGGATGGAATCTTGGGTGACATCTGCGTCTATGGCGAAGATCCCGGCGTGGTCAGTCCGGGAGTCACCGAAAGCGTGGCGGCCAAAACCATCACGGTCGAGCAGAGTTACGATCTGGGTGACGAGCTGAACATCAGCAACGAAGGGAGTGGTGCGGCCAACAGTTACACCCTCGATGCGACGACGTTGACGTCGACCGCCTTGGCCGCGCCGCTGATCTACGACACGATCGAAACGCTGAACCTGGAAACCGGCTCTGCGGCCGACAGTGTCACGATCACCACGACCGGAGACCGGACTCGGGCGACCGTCAGCACCTATGCCGGTGCGGACACGATCACGGTCACCACGACGGGACTGGAAAGCGTTCTCCTGATCGATTCGGGAATCGACAGCGACACCGTCAACATTCTTAACACGGGAACCACGGGCACACCCGGTGTTGTCGACGCCAGCGTCACGCGGGTGAGCACCGGTGATGGTGATGACGTCGTGACGGTCACCACCATTGGTGCCGAAAGCGGATTGGCGATCGATGCGGGCAGCGGCAACGATACGGTGACATTGCTTGGCACCGGGACCACTTCGGCGACCGCAATTTCACTCGGTGCGGGCGACGACATCACCAACATCCGTGCGACCGCAACCGGTAGCGCGGTGGATGTCACCGGCGGCAGCAACAACGACACCTTCAACATCACCTCCACCGCCGATGGCTCGCTCGGTACCCCGAACGGGAACTTGAACGGCGATTTGGATGGCATCTTGGGCGACATCTGCGTCTTCGGCGAAGCCCACGACGCGGTGTCGATCAGCGAATCCGTGACGGGCCGGCAAACGATCGGATCGGACGTGACCCGAACCGCCACCGTCGACACGGGGGACACGCTGAACGTCTCCGACCAACTCTCCGTGGCGGCCCACAGCTACACGGTCACGGCGACTTCGGTCGAGCGAACCGGCGGTGGCAATGTCGCTTACGAGACGACCGAGACCTTGAACGTGCGAACCACTCAGGGTAACGCCGCCGTCACGGTTGCCTCGACGGCCGATGACACCACATTCACTCTGACCAGCTACGCCGGCGCCGACACGGTGACAATCACATCGACCGGGGTGGGTTCGATCAGCCAGATCGCGACCGGCGACAACGCCGATGTCGTCAGCGTCGCTTCGACCGGCGGCTTGAGCGTCGCTCTGCCAAACGACCCGAGCGTCACGGTGATCGATACCGAAGCGGGCGCCGATTCCGCTTCCATCTCGTCGCTCGGTGACCAGGCCGGGTTGCAAGTCAATTTGGGAGCCGACATTGACAGCGTCGATTTGCTGTTCGAAACCGCCCCGCCGACTCGCACCGGATCCGCGGTCGTGAACGTCGCGGCCGGAGATGGCGACGACACGCTGAATGTTAACGAAGTCTTTTTAAACACGATCGTTGACTTGAACGGAGACGCCGGCGACGACACGATCAACCTTAACGCATCCGGTGCCGACACGGCCGGATACCTGGGGCGAATCAACAATGATCCGCTGGGCAACGACGCGGTCGCAGCGACCCGCCAATTGTTCCTCGACGGCGGAGCCAACTCGGCGGGCATCAACTCGGTGACCCAAGGCGTGACCAACGCCGGTGGATTCCCGGTCGAAGGCAGCGTCCCCGGCATTGCAACCGGCGACCGAGTCAACCTGCTCGCCGGCAGTGCCACCGAGTCGCTGGACTTGCGGTACGTCATCACCGCGGCCTCGCAGGGCGTCTTGGCAACCACGACTCCCGGCACACCTCGAGCCACGACGGGCAATGAAGTGTTCGAAACGCTGGGCATCGAGTCGATCGATATTGTCTCCGGCTCACAGGACGACATCTTGACCGTTACCAGTGACATTCCGATCGACATCACCGGGACCGCCCAGTTGTTGACCTTCGACGGTGGCAACGGAACCGACAAATTCGAAGTCATCGGCGGCAACGACGCGGACTTGATCACCGTCGGCCAATCCGGTGACGCGCAGCTTGAACCGTTCGGAATCGCCAACGTCGAATTGGTCCGGATTGACGGAAACGGCGGCGATGACCAGATTTCAACGCAAACGCCCACCCTGGGAACGCTCAACGGCGGCGACGGTAGCGACACGCTTTATGGCGGCTTCAATCAAGACTTGCTGACCGGCGGTCCGGGTGTCGATTTCCTGTTCGGTGGCGCCGGAAACGATGTCCTGATCAGTGATCAGGCCTTCGGCAGCGACACGCCGTTCCTCACCGACGGCGAGGTGCTCAACGGGGGCAGCGAAACCAGTCTCACCCCTGGTGACGTCTGTGTTCAGCTCGGTGTCGATAACATCATCAGCTGCGAGGCGTTTGAAGATGGCGGTGGCGTCAAAGATGTCCTGACGTGGCTCCGTGGGGTGATTCTGCCCGCCGGCTCGGTCAATTTTGCCGACCCCAACAATCCGTTCTTGTTGCCCTTCGTTCCGGTTCGACCCAATCCGGTTCCGTTGCTGGCGGTGACCGAACTCAGCCAGATCCCGTCGTTGGTCGCCAACACCAACAATTCGCAGCCGAAAACGCGGCACCAGGATTTTGATCCGGCCGACGTCAACCAAGACGGTTTGGTTTCCGCCCGAGACGCATTGATCATCATCAATCACGTCGCTCGGATGCAAGACAGTGGTGCGTCGGGCGAGCAAACGTTGAGCGCAGCCGACCGCAGCAAGGATGTCAACGGAAATGGAGCCATCGAACCGTCCGATGCCCTGATGGTGATCAACGAACTGGCCAAGAACAGCGACACCGGTGGTGAAGGGGAAGCGAGTGCGGCGTCCGGCTGGATCCCCGCCGTTGACAGCGTCTTTGGCGACACCGACGATGAAGAGCGTTTCCTGGACGATCTGTTGTTGGGAATCGGCACGCTGTGATCATTTGCAACAATGTTGCCAAAAGTCAACATTGCTGATTTGACTCCCCCCACGATCGACCTAGGTTTACTTCGAATCCGCACAATCCAGCGTATCCGGGTGCGGCAATCAAACCACAAGATCGAAGACTCGGGGGAGTTCAACCGAAATGTTAGCCGCAAAATTCTGGGGCGGACTGGTCGCCGCAACCGCCTTACTGGTCGGAACCGCAAACGCCTGTGACGATTGTGCCAAATGCAAGGGGACCGGTGTCTGCACCAAAACGGTCCAGGTGCCCTGCACCGTGATGAAGACCGTCACGCAAACCTGCTATCGCGAAGAACAACGCGTCGAAACCGTGCTGGTTCCCAAGACAATCACGGTCGAGAAACAAGTTCCCTACGAATACAACGCACTGGTGTGTGTCGACAAAGTTGACGAGCAGGTCATCGAAGTCAAAACGCCCAAGTTCCGCTGGGTCGATCAAGAATACACGATCATGGTCCCCGGCAAGGACACCGTCACGAAGATTCGCAAGCGAACCGAGTGCGTGCCCGTGACCGAAACCAAGACCTGCATCGAAGACCAGGGGCATTGGGAAGTGCAAATGGTGGCCACCGATTCCTGCGGCGGATGCAAGTGCACCGAAAAGAAAGTCTGGTGCCCCAACCCGGTCGAAGTCACCAAAGAAGTCACGGTGATGAAGGAAGTCTGTGTCGAAGAACCTTACACGTGCGAAGTCTGCATCTCCGTGCCGATCAAGAAAACACGCAAGGTGAAGGAGTATTTCACGAAGACGGAAACCAAGACCATCAAGCATCCCTACAAGACGATGGAATATCGCAAGAAGACCAAGATGGTCACCGCTTGCGTGCCGGAAACCGTCAACGTCGAAGAGACCCGCACCTGCACCGTCAAGGTTCCCTACACGGTTGAAAAACAGGTCCCCTGCACCGTGATGAAGACGGTTCAGCAAACCTGTGCATGCAGCTGCGGTTGCGGAGCCTGAGGCTTAAGTCTCACCGGCTCGCAGCACGACGGACAAGCCGAACACGTCACGGAACAGACCGGCTTGTTGTTTCATCGCGATTTGTTCTAACGAAACGTCCCGGACGCCCGGGACGTGGATCATCAAGCGTTTTCCATCGGTCTGGCATTCGATCTCGCGAATGCGACTGGTCCGCGTGTCATCAAGCGCCGTGGCCAGCCGAAGGATCGACGCCAGTTTGTTGACAATCACCCGCGTCTCGCGGTCCAGCGACATGTAATCGGTGTGTGACGGTTGCGGTGGGGCCCGGCGATAGTATCTTGCGATCAGCCCGACCTGCAACAACTCGCTTCTGGAGAGTCCGAACAGTTCGCTGTACTTGATGATGTACAGGGAGTGTTTGTGGTGGCTGCGGACATTGATCTGCATGCCGATCTCGTGCAGGAGCGCCGCGACGTGAAGGATCACCTCATGGCGGTTGTCCAACAAATGCTCCGATCGAAGCTGATCGAACAGTTTTCTCGCCAACTCGGCGACGCTGCGGGCGTGCATTTCGTCGAAATGGAATCGCCGTCCGAGTGACAGCGCCGAACGCACGATCTGGTTGCGGAATTCGGCCGTCCAGCTTCCGCCGACCGCAATGTCTTTGAGCAGTCCTTCGCGCAGGTTGGTGTCGCTGACATAGATGTGTTCCAATCGGAACTGCTTGGCCAACATCGCATACGCCAGCAACGCCGGCCCCAACGTTTCGGCTTCGATGAACGAGGCATCGAATCGTTTGACGATTTCATCATCGCCCATCTTCAATACGGTGTCGGTCAATTCGGTCAGCGACTTGGTCGGCATGACCGCCAATTCACCGGGTTGCCAGTCGTCGACGATCAGCCGTGTTGCCAATCGGATATCGCCGCCGACGGCCACCAAATTCAGTTGCGAATCGCCGCGAACAAAATCGCTCAACTGGTTCAACGTCCGATTGATGTGATTTTCCAACAGGGCGCGACGGCGATCGGCTCCCGCACGGGCCAGATCGATCGCCTGCAACATCCGTAGCGATCCGAGTCGAAACGAATTGCTGGCCAGTACGTTGCCGCTGCGCACGATCAACACTTCTGTGCTGCCGCCACCGACTTCCAACACCATCGCCTTGCCGTTGGAAAGCTCGGCGTTGGCCAGCAATTGGGGCGTGATGCCCATGTAGGTGATCCGATTGACTTCCGCTTCGTCGATCGGTTCGACGTGCAAGCCGGTCGCGGTGTAGACGCGATCGGCGAAGGCGAGCCGGTTGGAGGCTTCGCGGACGGCGCTGGTCCCCACCACGCGAATGTCCGACGTGCCTTCGATGCCGTATTCGCGCAGCACACGCTGGTATTGGGACAGGACGGAAACGACCCGTTCGGTGCTTTTCCGTGACAGCCGTCGCGTCTCAAACGCTTCCTTGCCCAACTGCACCGGTTGCACCAACTGGTCTAGCATCCGGACCTTGGCGCCGGCGTGGATTTCCGCGACCGCCATTCGCATCGCGGTGGCCCCAATGTCGATGACGGCAACGACCCGCTGGATCGTCGAAGGTGCCGGATCGAGTTGTCCCACGTCGGCTTCCTTGACAGGCGAACTAGACATTGAAATCTTCATCCTCTTCATCGTCGTCTCGATCCGGATGCATGGGATCGTCGGGATCAAAGAACAGATCGGCCAGCCCCAGCGGAACGGCGTCACCGCCCAGGGTTCGACTTTTCCGCTGCGACAATTGCTCCAGATCGAACGCTTCATCGCCCAGGCAGCTCTGCAGCGCTTCCTGCCAGGCGGCATCGCGGCTGACGGGGTGATCGGGATTTTGCGAGATGCGTTTCAGGGCGTAACGAAGCAAATTGATTCCGTCCCGCGGTGAGAATTCCAGTTTCAATTGATGCGATCGCTGCAGAAACTCAACCGTCATGGCCAACATTTCTGCTTCGGCAAAAGGCAGGTGGTATTGCAGGATCGCCATTTCGTCCTGCTTGTTGGGAAACCCGACCGGTAACGTCGGTTGCAACCGGCTCATGATGTAGTCGGGAATTTCGAACGTCGACTCGTCCTGATTCATCGTCACCGCGGCGCGAAATTCGCTGTGCGCGTCGATCGTGATCCCCGCGACGATGGATTCGACGTAGCGTCGGTTGTCGAACAGCGGCGCCAGTGATGCCCAGGATTTCTCATTCATCCGGTTGCCTTCGTCCAGGACGCAGACACCGCCACACACCATCGCGGTGACCAGCGGGGATGCGTGATAGGCGATCTCGCCGTTCTGGCTGAGCACCGGGGTGACCAACAGATCTTCGGGGCGTGTGTCGGCGGTGCACTGATAGATGTACAGCGGGCGGCCTTGAGCTTTGGCCGCCGCGATCGCCAGTTGGGTCTTGCCCACGCCCGGCGCGCCGACCAACCGCGGCGTTAGCGGCAGATCGGCTTCGTCGAGTGAAATCCAACACGCCAACAGTTGCTGCAAGATCTCCGCTTGGCCGATCCAGCGGCCGGGATCGACGTAGGGCTTGGCCAGTTTTAATCGAACACCGTCGATTTCAACGTGCGTCGATCGCATCGCATCATTCTCGTCGGGGTTCGTCATCGCGTCTTTCGTAGGGCTCATCTGTGGTGTTGTTGCCGGGCCAGGTTGCCCGTTAGGAATCGTACTCATTCGTCCGTGTCGGCGTAGGCGGAGGCGGGTTTCGCCAGACCGCCCGATCGGACCCGTTGTTCTTCGTCGCGAATGGCCGCCACGATCGCATCGATGTAGTGATGGATGGAATGATCCGCAAAGTGATCGATCTTCCACCGTCGAAGCCCGCGGAGAAAGCCGTGCCACTTGTCACGACGTTTGGAGACACGCCCGAGTTTGCGGATGCGGCCATTTCGATCAAAGTAGACTTCGCTTCCGCTGTGTCGGTAACCCAAAAACGAAGGCGGCACACGCGTGACGATGTCGTTGTTGTGGACGAAGCGGTAATGGTCCAGTTTAACGTAGTTGATGTATCGCTTGTCACCCACCCGTGGGCTCCCGAACGTAAACAGCTCGACCGGGTGACTGGGAATGTGTGACAGATGGCAGCGACCGGCACAAATCGTCGCCATCGCCCCGCCGAGCGAATGACCACAGAAATAGAGCGAGTGCTCGTTGTCCAACAGCGCCGTTTCGATCATCGGCCAAAGATCGTCGACCTCGGTCTTGAATCCGCGGTGCACCCGTCCGATCGTTTCGGCAACCACGCTCGCCGCGTTCGCATCGGCACGGATGTCGTTCCAGTCATCCGGTTCGGTGCCCCGACACCCGATCACGCAGTCATGCTCGTTGAGAAAGCGATACGCTTGGGATCCATCGCGATCGAAGAAGGTCACGTCGTCAAACCCGGCGATCGCCGCGGCCGCCCGCGCCTCGGCTTCGTCGTTGTACGAAATCATCGATAATTCCGCAAACAACAGCGATCGGCGTAGGAAACTCAATTCCGCGATCGGTCCCCTGACCGCAGAATGAACGACCAACGGGACTTCGCCCGGATCCTGAACGCCGCCCAGATCCTGAACCATATTGATCGCTTCGACGGATCGGTGGGTCACGTTTTCAAGCACCCCTGCACCTCGCTACCCGAAATGGCGATAGAGACGAAATCGGCTTACAGCCTAGAGCCAGCAGCCCCCTGCTGACCAGCCCAGCACTAGGATTCCTTGTCACCGTGCGTTTCGGGTAGGCGGTAGTGGACGAGGCGACGAGTCCTTGCCAATATGCCGACTGCTGAGGACTCGTCGCCTTGTCCACTACCCGAAAATTGAGCTGACGCGGAATACTAAGCCTGGACGGTCGGCACGGCGATTTCGCTGACGATTTCCTGCAACACGCTTTCCGTGGTGACTTTGCGCAGCCGACTTTCCGGCCGCAGAATCAGACGGTGGTTCATCACCGGGGAGAGCACGCGTTTGATATCATCGGGTGTGACAAATCCGCGCCCCCGAATCGCCGCCATCGCCTGACCGCAGCGAAATAACGCGATCGTCGCCCGGGGGCTGCCGCCGAGTGCCAGGTCATTGTGACGGCGCGTCTGCTCGATGATTTGCAAAAAGTACTGCCGCACCCGCGGATCGACGTGAACCTTGCGAATCTCCGCTTGCGCCGCAATCAGCTCTTTCGCCGTCGCGACGGCCGGCAAGCGATCGATCGGATGCGTGTGTTGCAGCAATTCCAGCATCCGCATCTCTTCTTCCATCGACGGGTAACCCAGACTGAAACGCATCAGAAAACGGTCCAGCTGGGCCTCCGGCAGCGGGAATGTGCCCTCGTGATCGACGGGGTTTTGCGTGGCGATCACCAGAAACGGCTTTTCCAGAACATGCGTGGTTCCGTCAACGGTGACGCAGCCCTCGGCCATCGCTTCCAACAACGAGGCCTGGGTCCGCGGCGTGGCGCGGTTGATTTCGTCGGCCAGCAAAATCTGGGTGAAGACCGGACCGGCGCGAAACTCGAACTCAGCCTCTTTCTGGTTGAAAATCGAGGTCCCCGTCACGTCGGTCGGCAACAGGTCCGGCGTGCACTGAACCCGTTTGAACTGGCAACCGATGCTTTTGGCCAACGCCCGGGCCAGCATCGTCTTGGCTACCCCCGGCACGTCTTCGAGCAACACGTGGCCGCCGCTGAACCAGGCGACCAGGGACAGCACCAGTTGCTTTCGTTTGCCGACGATCGCGTGCTCGACATTGGCGATCACCCGTTTGGCGAATTCAGAGACCGCCGCGACATTGGCGACTTCGCCGGCACCCCCTGCCGAGGCTCCTGCGTGGGCAGACGGGTCGACGACGGGTGGGGCTTCGGTCATAAGAAACAAATCGCGGGAAAGACGAGCTGGTGCGGGGCGGCGGCGAAGGCTGACTACCAGTTTAACTGATCAATCCGTTTGGTTTATTTGTCTAAATCTTTTTGCGCCCCCCGCCAACGGCTTGAATTTCATCCTTCCAGCTACAATGGCTCGGCCACCGCATTGTCCATCGTTTTCGCATGAAAATCACCGCCATCCCCCAGCTTTACCGGAATCTGCGCCGCTGGCGCGAGATCCTGGCCGTGCTGCGCCGCTACGGGTTGGCCGATTGGCTCAGCCAACACCGTCGGCTCCCCTTCCAGGGCTGGTTCAAGGACCATCGTGGCACGCCGTTGGCAGAATACACGCGGGAACAGCGGGTGCGGATGGCGCTGACGGATCTCGGCCCCACGTTCATCAAGCTCGGCCAGATCCTGGCCGCACGCCCCGACCTGGTCGGCATCGCGTTGAGCGAAGAGCTGAAGGGGTTGCGGGCGAATGTTCGGCCCGACGACATTGCGACGGTGCGGAACACGCTGGCCGGCGAATTGGGCGACGATTACGAATCCCACTTCGCCAGCATCGATGCCCAGCCGCTTGCCAGTGCCTCGATCGGCCAAGTCCACCGCGCGGTACTCAATGACGGGCGGCGGGTTGTCTTGAAAGTCCAGCGGGCGGGAATCGAAAAAACGGTCAAGCAGGACATCGAGGTCTTGAGCGGATTGGCTGTGCTGGCCGAACGCGTCGAAACCGTGGCGGCCTGGCGACCGGGCGATGTGGTCCGCCAACTCGCCCCGATCATCACCCGCGAGCTGGATTTCAGCCGGGAGCGGCAATCGCTGGAGCATTTTTCCGCGTGGATCGCTAAACACAGCGCGGATGTCGTGGTGCCCAACCCAGTCGCCCCACTGTGCACCCGCCGCGTCTTGGTCATGGACGAACTGATGGGGCGCTCCCTGGCCGAATGCCTGCGTGATTCGGAACGCTCCTCTTCCTCGACTGCCTCGCAACGAACCAAATCGACGCGCACCGACCAACCGCCATCGCAAGGCAACGGCGCCGCGGCCAAGCCGTCCGGCGAGAACGGTCGACGGGCCCAATTGGCCAAGATCACCCTGGACACAGATCGCTGCGAGATGATCGGCCATGCCATCGCCGATGTCTATCTGGCGATGATCTTTGAAGAGGGCCTGTTTCACGCCGATCCCCACACCGACAACCTGTTTTTGCTTGAGGATGGTCGGCTCGGAATCTTGGATTTCGGGATGACCGGACGGATCGATGAGAGATTGCGAGAGAACATCGAAGACATGTTGGTCGCGATCTCAGGAGGTGATCAAAACCGCTTGACCCGTCTGATCCGTCGCGTCGGTGAAACGCCTCCCACCCTCGACGAGTCCGCGCTGTCGATCGATGTCGCCGATTTTATCGGCACCTATGGCCAGCAATCGATGGACGAATTTGATCTGGCCGGGGCGCTGACCGCGCTGACCGAACTGCTGCACAAGCATTCGATCAAATTGCCCAACCAATCGGCCTTGCTGCTGAAAATGTTGATCTCGCTCGAAGGCACCCTGAGTGAACTGGGCGCCAGTTTTGACTCCTTGAAAGTGATTCGATCCCTGGCGCACAAGACGATGCTTCGCCGCTTGAGCCCGCAGCGTCGGTTTCGCCAAGCCCGCCGCATTTACTTGGAAGCGGAAAGCTTTCTTGAATCGGCACCCGACGAACTGGTTTCGTTGATGCAAATGCTTCGCCGCGGCGAAACACGCTTCACGCTCGAGCATCAGCGTTTGGGACCGTCCGTCAATCGGTTGGTCCTGGGCGTGATGGCCAGCGCCGTGTTTCTCGGATCGTCACTGTTGCTCGCGCAGCAGGTCTCGCCGTTGATCTCGATTCCGTTGTACTTCACCACGCTGGAACCGATCAGCCTGTTCGGGCTAATCGGCATGGTCGGAAGCATCTCGGTGATGTTGTGGTTGCTGCTGGCGATCGCCCGCAGCGGTCACCTGACGCGTGACAACGACAACTGATTCGGGGCAGGCCTTGTTAGCGATAGGGCGCGAGCCCTCCAGTCCGTCACCACGTTTTCAACGCGCAGACCGGACGGCGCGCGCCGTTCCGCTAACACGTTCAGTGTCGACGCACGTGGCCGGCGATCAAAACTGAAAACTATGCGCGTCTTCTTTGGGAGCCGGTTGATAGCCGAGCGGTTCCATGCTGCTTCCGGCGCGGCCTTGGCTGAGGCTGCGGACGGCGCTGGAATAGCCGAACAGCTCTTTCAGCGGGGCATGGGCGGTGATCACGGTCATCGCGCCGCGTGTTTCGGTGGCGGCGATCAAGGCGCGGCGTTGTTGCAAGTCGCCGACCAACTCACCCATGTAGTCTTCCGGCGTCGTGACTTCCACCTTCATGATCGGTTCGAGCAGCACGGGGCCGGCCTTTTCGAGTGCCTTGTCAAAGGCATCGCCGGCGGCGATTCGGAACGCGACCTCTTCGATTCCACCCTCTTCGCTGACCTCGGCGTCATAGGCTTCCAGCTTGATTCCCGAGAGTGGGAATCCTGCCAGCACACCACCGCCTTCGGCGCGGTCGCGAAGCTCTTGAATCGCGGCGTGCCGCACGTCGCCTTGCAACAGCGTGTCCGGCGGCAGGCGATCGAACACGATCGGCTTCGCGGAGCTGTCTTCCAGGGGCGACACCCGGACACTCAAGCGGGCAAACATCTGGTTGGCGCCCATTTGCCGGTTGCAGACACCGATGACGTCGGCTTTACCGCCAATCGTTTCACGGTAGTTGACCCGCGGTTTGTAGAACTTGACGTTTAACCCGAAGTCGCGAGTGAGCCGGTGTTGGATCACTTCCAGGTGCAGTTCGCCCATGCCGCTGATGATCGTCTGCCCCAGCTCTTCGTTGTCGACCGCGCGAAACGTCGGGTCTTGGCGACGCAGCATGTCCAGGGTGTCATCGAGCTTCTTGCGGTCGCCCGTGTTCTCCGGTTCAATCGCCATCGACAACACCGTGTCGGCGAACGTGATGCTGGGCAATTCGATCTGATTCTGGGTGTCGCAGAGGGTATCGCCCGTGATGGCAAACCGAGGGCCGATGACACAGCAGATGTCGCCGGCGGACAGCGATTCGGTTTGCCCGTCGCGTTCTTTTTTGGACGCGTGGATCTGCCACAGCTGGGCGACGTTTTCTTTCTTGTCGCGGTTGGGGCAATAGACCCGTGAGTTCTGTTTCAGTTGTCCGCTGTAAATCCGAATCCAATAATTGTCGCCCGTCTTGGCAGGCAGGATCTTGAACACCAGCGCGCTAAACGGCTCGGTCGGGTCCGGTTTTCGGATCAGTTGCTGGTCCGGCTTTTTCGGATTGGTCCCTTCGACCGGTGGGCGGTCGAGCGGGCTGGGCAAGTAGTGCCCGACGGCGGTCATCAGCGGTTGGACGCCGATGCCGTGCAGCGCCGATCCGCACAACACGGGTTGGATCGTCTGCTCGATACAGCCTTTGCGTAACGCTTTGCGAATCACGTCCACCGGCACTTCCTGGTCTTCCATCACCAGCGCCATCGCGTCGTCATCAATCTCGCAAACCGTTTCCAACAATTGTTCGCGCCACAGCAGTGCATCGTCCATCAACTCGTCGGGGATATCCGTTTGCGTGACCTCCTTGCCTTCGGTCGCCGGATCAAACTGCAGCAACTTCAGCTCGACCAGATCGATCACCCCGCGGAACGGGTTTTTGACGTGAGTGGGGCCTTGGCCGACGGGCAACTCGACCGCGACCGGTCGGCCGCCCAGTCGGGGACCGATGTCGTTGAAGACGGAATCAAAATCGGCGCCTTCGCGATCCATCTTGTTGATGAAAACGATTCGCGGCACGTTGTAGCGATCCGCTTGCCGCCACACCGTTTCGCTTTGCGCCTCGACGCCTTCCCGTGCCGAAAACACGACGACCGCGCCGTCCAGGACTCGCAAACATCGCTCCACTTCGGCGGTAAAATCGACGTGCCCGGGCGTGTCGAGCAAGTTGATGTGGTACTTGTCCCAGCGGTACTTCACGCAGGCACTAAAGATGGTGATCCCGCGTTCCTGTTCTTCGGGGTCGTCATCGGTGTCGGTCGTGCCGTGGTCGACACGTCCGACGCGGTGCTTTGCGCCGCTGAGGTACAGCATCCGTTCGGTGACTGTCGTTTTACCGGCATCGATATGAGCGATGATTCCAATGTTGCGCAGTAAATTGATGTCGGCAGACATGATTGATCAGGGGGTAGGGAAGTGGCAGCGGAGCTCCGCCGAGGGCAACGTCGATGGGAAGGATTTTGTTACGTCTTAGCGATTTCCGCTAGACCGCACAGGAATGGATCCGATGGGAACAAAAAACCGCGATCACGGCGGGATTGCCGTGTCGCGGTTTGAGAGTTTTGGTTCGTTGTTGTTTTTGGGAGTGATCGGAACGCCGATCACCACGCAAAGTGTGCGAACGCCTTGTTGGCGTCGGCCATGCGGTGCGTGTTTTCGCGTTTGGTGTACGCGACGCCTTCCTTCTTGTATCCGGCCATGATTTCGTCGGCCAGCTTCAGGTGCATCGGACGGCCCTTCTTGCTACGGACCGCTTCGAGCAACCAGCGGATGGCCAAGCTTTGCTGACGGGCACGATTGACTTGCATCGGAACCTGGTAGCTGGCACCACCGACTCGCTTGCTGCGAACTTCGATGTACGGCTTGATGTTTTCCAGTGCGGCTTCGAAGACTTCGATCGGCTCGTCGCCTTCGGTCTCGCCACGTCGAGCGATTTCCGCCAACGCATCGTAGAAGACTTTCTGGGCGACGGTCTTCTTTCCGTCCAGCATCAAGCAATTGATGAACTTTCCGGCCAGCATCGAATTGTGGCGTGGGTCGCCCTTGAGCTGTTTCTTACTTGCGGTGATCCGTCCCATTTCAAACTTTCAAATGTCGAGTGATGTTCGTTCTGAATAATGCGTGTTTCAAGCGGCCGAGCCGCCGATGCTATTTCTTGGCACCGTAGCGGCTGCGAGATCGTTTACGGCCTTCGACGCCCAACGCGTCACGGCTGCCGCGGACGACCTGGTAGCGAACACCGGGCAAGTCACGGATCCGGCCACCGCGAACGAGCACGATCGAGTGCTCCTGCAGGTTGTGACCTTCGCCGGGAATGTAAACGGTGACTTCTTTGCCGTTGCTCAACTTGACCCGCGAAATCTTTCGAAGTGCCGAGTTCGGCTTCTTGGGGGTCATCGTACGAACCTGCAGACAAACGCCCTGCTTCTGCGGGCATTTCTCCAGTACGGGAGACTTACTTTGGCGTTTTTTTAGTTTGCGTCGCTTGCGGACGAGTTGATTGATGGTGGGCATAGAGTCGTCGTTCTGGCGTTTATCCGTTGTTTGCCGTATTTGGAAGCGTGCAAGTATCGTGCCCTACCGGTTGGTGTCAAGGGCTGATCAGCAGTAAGATTTGGCGATGCCCATTTTGACCATTGAATCGACCTGTGACGAGACCGCTGCGGCGGTGATTTCCGACGACGGCCGCGTGCTCGGCGAGTGTGTCGCCACCCAAGAAACCCTGCACGAACAGTTCGGCGGGGTGGTCCCGGAAGTCGCCGCCCGGGCCCACGTCGAGCGGATTTTGCCCGTCATCGACACCGCGCTGCGAAAGGCCGGGCTGCAAGGCGCCGATTTGGATGCGATCGCCGTCGCCGACCGACCCGGGTTGGCCGGATCGCTGCTGGTCGGTGTCGTCGCCGCCAAAACCCTGGCGGTGGCGTGGAAAAAGCCGCTGGTGGCGATCAATCATCTGCACGCCCATTTGTACGCCTGCCAAATGGCGACCGACGTGTCGGTCTATCCCTGTATCGGGCTGGTCGTCAGCGGCGGGCACACCAGTCTGTATCACTGCACCAGCCCGCTGGATCTGGAATACCTCGGCGGGACGATCGACGATGCGGCCGGGGAGGCGTTCGACAAAGTCGGCGCGATGCTCAATCTCGGCTTTCCCGGCGGGCCTGCGGTCTCCCGCTTGGCCGCAAAAGGAGATCCGAAAGCACACGCCTACCCGCGATCGATGCTCAAAGAACCCGGGTACCGCTTCAGTTTTAGCGGGCTAAAAACCGCGGTCCGCTACAGCATCGCCCCGCCCGGCGTGAAGGATTTTTCGAACATCAACCTCAGCGATCAAGCCAAAGCCGATATCTGTGCCTCGTTTCAGGCCGCGGTCGTGGACGTGCTGGTCGCCAAATCGGTCCGCGCGGTCAAAGCGTACGAGGCCGGGTTCTTGATCGTCGGCGGCGGCGTCGCGGCGAATCCGGTGCTGCGCACGGGCCTGCAAACGGCCGCTGAAAAAAACGGTTTCCAGTTGGTGATCGCCCCGATGAACCTGTGCACCGACAATGCCGTGATGGGAGCGATTGCGCTCGAAAAAATTCGTCGCGGCGAATTCGCCCCCCTCGATCTCGACATCACCGCCGGCCTGCAACGCGGCTTTTAGAGGTCTGCCGTAGCTCAATTTTCGGGTAGTGGACGAGGCGACGATTTCGGGTAGTGGACGAGGCGACGATTTCGGGTAGTGGACGAGGCGACGAGTCCTCTGTCGTCGGCAAATTGGCAAGGACTCGTCGCCTCGTCCACTACCGCCTACCCGAAAACCAAGGTGCTTCAGCTTCCCACGCGTAGCACGCTTCCAGCTTGCCGCCACCCAGAACGCTCCGGCTCCCCCCCTACTTCACACAACGATAAACAAACGCCGGAGGCAGATTTCGCCAGACCGTGTGGCTGCGCCCGACCTCGGCAAAGCTGGCCTTCAGCCGCCGAGAGAAACGGCGCCCGGCGGGCAGCACGACGCCCTGCCAATAGGCAAACGTCGCGAACCGGCCGCCCTCGCACATCCGATCGATCATCGCCTGCATGATTTCCGCTTGCAGCGACTCGGGGAACGACGCCCACGGCAATCCACAGATCACCGCATCGATCTCGCCCATCCCTTCGGCGTCGCAAATCGCTCCCAGATTGGTCGCGCTGTCTTCGATCACCTCCGCCGTCGGGCATCTCGCCCGGGCCACCGCAGCCATTTCGCTGCTGCGTTCGATCGCAAAAAACTTGGCGTCCGGATGCAGTCGTTCGATGATTGCTTCGGTAAAAACCCCCGTGCCGGGGCCGAATTCGACGACGTTGCGGATCGACGGCCAGTCAAACCAATCCACCATCGCCGAAACCAAGCCCGGGCTGCTCGGGGCAATCGCTCCGACCTTGGTGGGATGCTTGGCGAATTCCTTCAAGAACGTGATTGATTCTCGCAAGCGTCCGTTTCTCTGTGTTTCGCAGTGTTTCGTGGGGGGACTGGAGGCCTGGATCATCACCCATCGGTCAACGAGCGTAAACCCGTCACCCCGCACGCGAGTCTCCCTGCCCCCCATCGTTCTGCCCCCATCGTTTTGCCCACCATCTTTCTGCCTTCCCCCCCAACCCCCATTTGCGTCCCCAACCCCTATTTGCGGTTGAGCGCCGCCCGACCGAGAGTCAAGCTACGATCCGCCCGCCTGCCCGTCTTCCTTCGTCCACCTCGCCATTTTCGTGACAACGCGTCCTGAACTTCGCCGTCCGCCCGTCGTGCGTCCGATCGCATCGGATCTGGACGTGGCCGATCTCTTCCAGACGCTGGCAGGTTTGTCCGGCCGCGTCTGGCTGGATTCGGCGACCGTGCAAGCGTCGGTCGACGAAGTGGTGCGGCGGCTGTCCCGGTACTCGTTCTTGTCCGCGGACCCGGTCAAGCGGCTCAGTGTGTTCCCGGACCAGCCGAACCCGTGGCCCGAGTTGTCGCGCTGGGTCGACGCCTTGCCCGACACCTTCGACGCTTCGTTGCCCCCGTTTCAAGGTGGGTTGGTGGGCGTGATCGGTTACGAAGCGGCCCGCTGGTTGGAACCGGAGGAGTTGGCGGAGTGTCATCTACATCAAGAAAACGACTTGCCGACTCCGGCGATGTCGTTCGGCGTGTTTGATTGGACCATCGCGATCGACCATTTTGAGAACCGGTCCTGGTTGATCTGTCAGGGGTTCACGGCGGAAGATTTGGACCCTGATGGCGCGTCGTCTCAGGCGTCGGCCGCATCGCGTCGGTTTCACTGCGCGAGCGAACGCGCCGACCAGATCTGTGAATTGATTTCCAACGTGGCGAAGGATCGTCCGTTACCGCCACCGGTTCACCGTTTCGACGCGCCGCCTGATGCCTCGGGCGAGATGACCAGTAATTTCACCGGTGAAGCGTTTCGGGCGTCGGTCGCGGACATTGTGGAACGGATTCGCGGCGGCGATTCATTTCAAGTCAACTTGGCACAGCGTCTGACGACGGCTTCGTCGCTGGACCCAGCCGCGTTGTACCTGCGGCTCCGAGGCGCTAATCCGGCCCCGTTTGCCGGGTACTACGACGGAGGCGACTTTCAGGTGCTCAGCTCGTCGCCGGAAGGGTTCTTGCAACTCCGCGATCGCCACGTCGAAACACGTCCGATCAAGGGGACTGTTCCCCGCACGGGCGACGAGGCCACTGATGCGGACTTGGCCGCGACATTGCTGGCCAGCGAAAAAGACCGTGCCGAAAACGTGATGATTGTCGACCTGATGCGGAACGATCTGTCTCGCGTCTGTCGGGACGAAAGCGTCGTCGTCAGTCGGCTCTGTGAGATCGAGCGATATCAATTTGTGCAACACCTCGTCTCGGTCGTCGAAGGTGACTTGGTGGACGACGTCGACGCGGTGGATGTCGTGATGGCCTGTTTTCCGGGCGGCAGCGTGACGGGAGCGCCGAAGATCGAAGCGATGAAGACGATTGCCGAACTGGAGCCGCATCCGCGCGGTCCGTATTGCGGATCGATGGGCTATTTCAGCTGCGGAGGCGCCGCGGACTTCAACATCCTGATCCGCACGATCACGGCAACGGCCGGCCGACTGCAGATCCCGGTGGGCGGAGGCATCACGGCGCGGAGCCATCCGGCGGCCGAAGAGGCCGAGACGTGGGCCAAGGCGACGGGGATGCTCAACGCACTGCCATCACCACCGCCACAAACCCGGGCAAAACTCACGCCACCGGTCAATCATTCGGCGAACCCGAAAATCTCTGAAGCCGTCTGACTTGTTGCGATCGAAAACTGTCCGCTCGCTTAAGGTAAGTGGCAATGACAACCGTTCAAACGGTTGTAGTTTGCATCCGACTGCAACCGCCAAAACCTCCTTCACGCAGCGCATCGACCAGATTTGCCTCATCGTCGCCCCCGAACGCCGACCGATTGACTTTCCGGATCGCCTCTCGATCCTGATGGGGCTCTTGCCGAACGACCACATTCATTGCTCAATGCCCGACGACAGACGTTTCAGCAGATTGGCAAAACAATGGGGGCAAAACAATTCAATCATCCCGCCCACCCATCGTGTTGCCCCCATCGTCTTGCCCTCCCGTCCCACTGCACGGCCTCATACAAACCATCATCTAGTCCTCAACCCATCGACAGTTTCGGCGTCAATCGCCACATCGGGCACGCCATCCGATCCCAAATGTTAACCGCGATAAGTCCGCCCGGCAGGCTCTTCGTACCACTTGAACCGAACGGTATTCCGCTTGTGCCCCGCCTTGTCCACAATCCAATGCCCGGCCGGCAGGGTCAGCTCCGGCCCCTTTAGCACCTCTTCCACAGCCGAATGCAACTTACTGCCAGCCGACTCTGTCTCTGCAAAGAAATCCGCGTCAAACCGCCAGGGTGATTTGAGCGTCTCGTTCGGTAAGCGAATCTTCTCATCCCGCCAAGCCGCATGTACCACGCGAATCCCGTCCAGTTCCTTCGCGACCGGCAAAGTCTTGAACCAAGCGATCGCGTCTGCCATCTCGTTTGGCGAAAGCTGCTCCAGCGTTGCTTGGTGCTGTGCCCTGTTCTTTTCAGAATGTTCGCGGAACCAAGAATCCTTCTCGCCCGGCACCGCCGCTTGAAACGTAATCGCGTTGTACTCATGGTTCCCCATCACAGCAAACCCGTCCCCAGTGTCCACCGTCGCGCGGACGATTTCAATCACCTCGGCAATCGCCGGTCCTCGATCGAAGTCACCGGCAAAAACCAACATCCGATCCGAACGCCGATAACCAGCCCCGTGACGACGATACCCAAGGTGCTCCAGCAATCGCTTCAGTTCTTCTGCGTGACCGTGAATGTCACCGATAATGTCGTAGAGAGTGGCCTTGTTCATCGTACTTGTCAGCCTCCGCTGTCAGTTATTGGGAATTCCTACACCGGAAAATGACTCCGCCAATTTGCCTTGGTTTACCGAATCATTCGATCCCGTAATTGATTGGTCAGTAGCTGGATTGACTTTTCGATTGCTTCCAAATCTCCGTCCAAATTGACGGGGATCACATCAATCGCAGTACTGCCATCGCATACCTTGTAACGGACTCCTGGCCCCGGCCCAACTGTGATCAGAACTCCATTTCGTATCTTCAGAATTCGAAAGTACGTCAGCATCTGATAGAGGACTGCCATTGGACTTCCGCGATACCAGGTCTCCGGTGTTTGGTACTCCAGCGCCCCGTGCAATCGCTCCGTGTTGTAGTGATCGATGAGAGCCCTTGATCTTTCCTGACTCTAACGTTTTCTATGTATCGGATTTTGCCGGATAGGCGAAGTCATGCAGGCCCGGAGGGCCGGCAGAGTGGATGCCGGTGGCGTGAGCCACCGGAGATGATTTCAAGGAGTCTCTGAGGCC
>WCIL01000066.1:0-40000 GCA_033042175.1 Phycisphaera sp. RhM | reverse complement strand
ACGAATCTATGAACACCCGAGCCATGCCTGGAAAAATCCCGGGGGTTCGGGGGCTGGCCCCCGAGCAGTGTTGCACGAGCAACTAACGCACACCAAAAAGTTGTCTCACTGTCGTTGACACATTCCGAGGGTGCGCTGCCGGCGCTTAGAGTCCCAACGTCGGGTCACCTGTCGAGATGGCTGATGGATTGACCGTCCGCTCGAAGCAGACTTGCTAAGGTGGTAAGGAGAAGATTCGTTTCTTCCACGAATGAAATTGCCTCGTCCCGGAAAGTGTTCCAGCGGAGTGGCCCCCAGCCGATCTCAAAAGATGCGACTCAAGTACCTTGGCAAGTACTCCAGCAAATGCCAGCGGGCGGTCGCACGGCTAGACTGCGACCTGATTGGCCCGTCCGCACCCTCCTGAACGAAATGGGGGTTCGTGTGGCGAGCGAGCTGGTTGGAGCTTAACGCTACCACGGTACTCCTCTACGGCGTCTGATCGGTCGCCTCATCGGAGAACGCGAGTTTTTCCCATCTGTAGTCGGCTGCAACGCAATAGTAATAGCGGGTCGACGGCTCAACATCGCGATCCGGGTAGCTTAATCCATGGCAAACTACCAGTCGAAGCTCTTCGGAGGGATGAGGCGGCAGTGGTTTCGTATCGCGAAAGATGATATAGGAGCTCGGGCCAACCTCGCGATCTGGCGCCGACCAAGTTAGCTGAATTAGCAATCGTTCAGTACAGATGGCAGTAAGATCCCTGGGGTTAGGGGGGCCATGCTGATTGGGCAGGAGAAGGCAGGCTACGTAACCGCACATCACGAGAATCACGACGTAGCAGGAAAACGCCCACCAGAATCCGTCTCCCGTGCCGCGGACCCAGGTTTTCGGATAGATAATGTCCCGATCATGGTCGCGCCGACTGCCGAATACGAAACCCGACAGCCTTCCAAACCAGTACCCACGAAGGATCTGCGATAAGGCGACAAGACCGATCGCGCCAAGTACCGCTACTCTTCGGGCGATATCGCCATATCCGTAGGATTCGGTCAACAGATCCATGGCGGGAAGATGATTCGAGAACGGTTGTGGATTGCTCCCATATTTGGCACAAACGCTGCTGTGAATTATACCGAAAAACATGTACATCAGGCGGCCAGATCCCTCCCGAGTTTCTGGGGACAGCCTTGCCGCCCGGAGGACAAGCCCCATAGTATGGCAGTGTATCGTCCAACAGAACGACTGCACCGACTCTCTGGCGAATGGAAAGCTACTGGAAATGTCGCTTGTAAAAACGACAGATGATTCGGAAGCCGGAACGCGGCGATGCGGTCCGTCGTGAAGACAATACAGCATGGGCGAAGACTCTGCCCCAAGCGAAATTGCCCTGTCGACGAATGCTCCGCGCGGATTAGATCGACCTCCAGCTTGAAGCGAACCTGAATAGTCACCGAGGTGGAGATTCCCCGCCCTGGTGACCCCGGCTTCTTCATTTCTGCTTTCGCTTGCTCCCGCGTCGATCACCGGAGCATCGACTCCGAACTGCTGAAAGTCGAATCGGTGGTCGGAACCGAATTCGTTTTACTTGCCGACCGAGAGCGTTCGGCTTGTCCGGCATCAGCGTCAAAGACAACTCTCCAAGTTGCATCGGTATCGACGTGCGCCGTCCTTGCTGGATTCGGAAACACTTACAATCGTGACTTTGGCGATTGCGGTCAGTGTATTCCACACATCGATCGCGTGAGCAGAGCACGACAGTTGCGGGAGCATTTGCTTGACTACGACCTCGATGAGTTCAATGACTCGCCTTCGCGCGTGTCTGTGGGCGGGGATCTCGATTCTGGCGCCGTTGGTAATCACGTCTAGTGGCTACGATACAGAGGCGACAGCGAAGCGGAGGGCCGAATTAGTTCGGCGCAAAGCCGCTGCAGAGCAGAAAGCATCCGAGTATGAGGCGCTCTTTGCAAAGAAACTGCCTCTTGATCCAGCACCTGACTTCGGAACGCTTTCGAAGTCCGTGCGTTTTCATCCATTCCGTGCACATCGCGATGAAGCTCGCAAGCCACGGCGTCCAGACCAATTCGCTCTCTTTGCTTTGGCGGGAACGGATCAGCCTCACGCACTCACCGGACGCAATGGCAAAGCACTTGGGTTTGTAAACCTAGTTGATGGCAAGGTGAAACAGCACCTTGCGGAACCGAAGTCCTATAGGTACGCAACTCTTTCTCACGACATGAAGCATATTTCATATGTTCCATCAGCAGACAGTTGCGTGATCGCGACTCTGGAGCATGAAATCGTTACACCGATCATCCCACATCGGTTGACACGCAAAGATTACGGAAGAAAAGCAATCTTCGATGACAAGTGCGTCACCATCATTGATGATCAGCTTTACACGACATATTCGCTGCACTCGCGAAAAGTAATTGCGAAGGTACAACAGAAGTCCTGGCCGACTCCGGGAGGGCGATTTCTACTGCACCAGATTGATGAAGGAATAGGATTTTCTGATTGTCGGTCGGGAGATTACAAAGGCGCGATTCGGAGTCCGGTCTTTCAACTCGCAATTTGTTCGGCCGATGCGCGTCGGGTGGCAATCCTTGAAGGCAATCGCAACCAACCTTAGGAGTTGACATTCTTTGATATTGAGAAGTCCAAGCAAATCGCGACCATTCCGTTGCCCAGTCTAGATCGGGACGCTGCCCTCGAGTCCGGCTGGTGGACCAACCGCTACTTCCGTGCCGGTCAATTGATCGTGGATGCCGATCAAAAAAGAATCGTAGCGCAAGTGAAGAAGGCCTACCAATTGCCAGACGAGGGATCCACGGGCCGGTATGGCTGTTCTCGGACCTTGCCATCGCGATTCCGATCACCGATTCGTTTCTCAGCCGATACTCCGCAATGGACACGATTCGGGAGACAATTCTGTTTGACAATAAACAGCCGTTGGAAGTTACCATCGAGTACGAAGTTGATCCACCAAGTGAATCCGAACGTAAAGAGATCCGGGCCGCCCTCAACCGAAACCTGGAAAAGGTGAAGCTGAAAGAGGGACGCGGTAGCGCACAACTGAAGATGGTCATTCAGGAGAAACGCAACAACGGGACGTTCAAGCTTTACGAGAAGGATTCGTATCCGCCACGATGTTACCTCATTCAAGATGATGGACTTTCCGCAGAGTTTACCATTACATTTCAGGGACGTGGGATGGCGAGTTTTCGCAGAGGGGTTACGAAAAGTATGCTGGTGGATAAGCAAGGAGCCCGAATCGGAGACTTCGAGACCTTCGATGCCGAGTTAGCAAAGAAACGATGGGCTGTGTTGGTAAAACAGATCAGTGACATGCAGCTTCCAAGCCGTATAAAATCCGATGGCGAATACCACAAACTCGACTTCGCGTCGCTGGAAACGGGCGAGATTGTCCCATGCGAGTTGATAAACAACCCGTCTGAGTAGATGCATCCCGATCCGAGCTCACCCGTCAAAGCACGTGTCGTCGACTCCTTCGACGCGGCGGATGCATCGTTCGATGCGGATTTTAGTTGGCCACCACTCACACGGGTGACTCGGTGTACTACAGACCAAAGTCGCTCCGATTTCAGCGGCCGGAGCGGCGACTTGGCAAGTGCGTTCCGCAGGTCTTCGATAGCCAGCCAGTTCACGAGGTGAATGAACGAAGCGAATCGGCTGTGGCCTGTCGGATGCATCTATCGACCATCCGAGCATTGGCAGACTGGAAGACGCGGAAGCAATAAGGGAAGACTCTATTCCATTGTCGCCCAATCGGAATTTTTGCCCAAGTCGCGTCGGTGTTTTCACCGCTGCGGCTTCTACATCAGCCTCGGCGCGGCGGTCAGATTCACCGCCTGCACGAACGTCGTTTGTTTCGGGTCATCGGAATCCTACTCAAGTGGTGAAGTTATCTCACCGGAGGCAAATTCCCAATTCCATCAGAGGCAAGACAGCCCCTGATGGAATCACCAATCTAGCCACTGTATGATCTCGCTAAGTGCTAGCCGTTGAGACTAAAACACGTGGAGACAACAGCGAGTGATGACCACGATCCTGATGCTGCTCACAGTGATTGCGATTGCCGGCAGTGGGCTGATGGCTGGCTTGTTCTTTGTCTTCTCCGTTTCGGTGATGAATGCTCTGGCACAGATGCCTGCACGGGAAGGCATGAAGGCGATGCAGCTGATCAATCGCACAATCCTAAACACGTTGTTCCTCAGCGCGTTCTTTGGAACAGCCCTGGCCTGTTTGCTCCTCGCAGCCATCTCCGCATGGCAGCGGCTGCCCGACTTTGGCTGGGCGATCGCTGGAGCATGCCTGTATTTGCTGGGCGGTTTCATGGTCACTGCATTCTTCAATGTCCCGCTCAACAATTCCCTCGACAAACTGACGGCGGACGATCCGGCGAGCCACGAAGAGTGGACGCGTTATCTTGCGATTTGGACGCGCTGGAATCATCTTCGCGCAGCGGCATGCATTTTGGCGTGCATTCTCCTCGCGATTGGGCGGCCGTAGCAGCAAGGCGGCTTCCAGGCCCAGAGTGAATTATTGATTGGTCACCGTTCGAATCAGAAGTTGCATCGGCCGCTGCGCCGAACGAAGTCTGCTTTTGCCGCGGCGGTCAGATTCACCGACTGCACGAATGAAGTTCACCTCAGTGAACCCCAAGTTGGCTCGTTTGACTCGACGATCGCCCTATTCGGATGTTCAGTGGCGTCCTCGATCGAAATCGCCCTGGCCGGTTTTCGATGCTCCGGCGTCGGCCACCGGTGCGCGTTGGTGTTCGGAACCGAAGGCAATTTGCCAGTCTTCCACGAACTCTCGGCTTGTCCAACTTCAGCGTGGGAAGATCAGCCGGATCGGTCTGATCAGACGGGTCCGACTGATCGAAGCAGAGAAAAAACCAGCTCGTCAGAGGGCATCTCCTCGTCGGCAGCGACCGCGCCAGCTGTTTCGGGTTACGATAAAAACGGTCCTAACTGCCATCGGCGTTTCACTCAATCCACCAATGAGTCAGTACCTTGCTAGACGACTTTGATCTTTTCGGCGATGTAGGTGGATCCAATAACTCCATGGGCTGTGGAGGGCTAATGATGACGTTCGGCATCGCTGCGTTATTGTTCGTCATCGTTATGGCTTGGATGTCGTGAGAGCGTTTTCGTCGTGCTGAGGTTGCATCGACCGTGGCGGATTTGAGTCGGCCGGACGCCGCGGCGGTCAGATTCACCTCTGCGTTGAAAAGGACAAGATCCGCTGCTCCGCTGGCAGACACCGGAGCTTCGTTCGGCTCGATGGATAACGGTGTTGCGGACTTCGCTAGGCAACCGGATGGACAAACCCCAGGTGTCCCTCGAAGTGCCGACATTGCAGTGCGTCGTGTTGCGCGCGGGTCATGTTGCCGAAGAAGACGTGCCGGGGCAGTGGATCGGTGGTCTTGAATTTTTCGCACGCCTGTCGCAGATGCTGCAGCCCGTCTTCGACCGACACTTCATCACTGGGCCATAAGACATTCTGTGCCTTGGACGGCAACTTGAAACCCGTCTGCGCCTTGCGCAACACCAGCGGCCGGATCAACCGCGACAAGATTCGCATCGGCAGGGGGGAAGGCGGCATCTTCCGCTCACCCAACACCACCTCAAAGGTTCGCGCCAAGTGCTCGAAGATCTGCCCGAGTGAAAACTGCCCCGTCGTCCGGGTCTCCACAGCGGCTAATCGTTCGGCTTCCTCCATGGCCGCGTCGATGGATTCGAAACGCAGGGTGCGATGCTCAGTTGCCATTAGACGGTTCCTGCTTGGACTGTGAACGGAGTACTCCCTTGCAAACGTTGGTCAGTGTTCCGATGCCGTCGACGATCACGCTGCAGCGATCTCCCGGTTTCAAATAGACCGGCGGATCTTTGGCGTCGCCGACGCCGGGCGGCGTTCCGGTAAAGATCACGTCGCCAGGCTTCAGCGTGACGAACTTGGACAGGTGTGCGATCGTCGTCGGAATGTCGAAGATCAATTGCGCCGTCGTGCTCTCCTGGACGATTTCGCCATTAAGCTCCATTCGTACGCGAACGTCTGACGGGTCGGGCAAGGCTTCGGTCGTCACCATGCACGGTCCCAACGGGGCAAACGTGTCAAAGGTCTTGCCGAGCAACCATTGACCGCCCGGACGACCCTTTTGCCAATCGCGCGCCGAGACGTCGTGTCCGCAGGTGTAACCATAAACATGCTGCATGGCGTCGTCGACGGAAACATTGCGGCCTTCACGCCCGATCACCACCACCAACTCGGCTTCATAATCAACCTTGTGGGCAATCTCCGGCAATTCGATCGCTTGCCCATGACCGATCACCGCCGTGCTGAATTTGCTGAACACGACCGGTTCGGACGGAATCGGCGAATTCGTCTCGATCGCATGGTCTCGATAGTTCAGTCCGATGCAGATGACTTTTTCGGGCGTCGGCACCGGCGGCAACAAAACGTCGGGCGCAGGCGACCAGTGCTCCTCGGCGATTCCCGCCGGATCCGGAAGCTCACTCGGTGACAGTCCGAACAATTCCAATTCAACCGGGGCGCTGTCCATCACCAGACGCAACGGACAAACCTTGCCGTCGCGATAGAAAGCGTACTCGGGACGACCGTCGGGATCGGGGATGCGACAGATTGACATGGCAGGATGAAAGTTCGCGTGGAGGTTGGTTCAGTCGAATCATCCTGCACTGTTCCGGCCCGATTGCCAACCCGGCGACCGGCTCAACGCCAAGCCCAACGCAACCATCGAGACGAGCCGCTGGGTCCGTCCGCACTGTCGGTCAGGCTGTGCTTCACGGCCCACCCGCACGCATCACGAGCCCATCACGATGCTCGCCGCGGTGACAAAAAACCTCAGCGGCGCAGAGTCGCTAGAAATCTGAAATCATCTGTTCACGCAGCTTCATCAATTCGATCACCCTGTCGCTGTGCTCGCCGGCCAGATTCCGCTGCTCGCCCGGGTCACGCGACAAGTCCGCCAGAAAGAGTTTTTCTTTCAACTGCCCGCCATTGACCTGCTGGGTCTGTGGCGGTGTGGTGTCGCGCGGATTGCCGATCAGCTTCCAGTTGCCGCGGCGAACGGCCCACTGTGGCGAACGCCCGGCGCCCATTTGCCAATAAAATTGTTCACGCGGTGCCGCCGCGTTCTTGGCCAACACCTCAACCATCGAAACGCCGTCCAGCTTGGTCTTCGGCAGTGCGACGTCACACCACTGGGCGACGGTGGGAACCAATCACACGACGTGATGAACTGGTCACGGGTTTCCCCGGCCGGCAGCCGCCCAGGGAAGCGGACGACACTGGGCACCCGAATTCCGCCTTCGAACAGGGAAAACTTCGCGCCGCGATACGGACCCGCGTCGCCGCCCCCGCCGAACGCGCGAGTTTCTGTACTGTGCCCGTGATCGGGCTGATAAATCACGATCGTATCGTCCGCCAATCCACGCTCGTCCAAGTAGTCCAGCACCTTTCCGATGTACTGGTCCATCGTCGACACAAAGGCGCAATACTCACGACGTGGTGTCGGTAAATCGCTGTAGTATTCCAACCACTCCGGCGTTCCCTGATAGGGATAGTGCGGCGCGTTGAAGGCCCAATACAGCATCCACGGTTTTTCGTCCGCTCCGTCGCCGGATTGTCGGTCGATGAATTGTTTGCAACGATCGACCATCAACTGCGGAAAGTACTCACCGGGGCGATGCACTTCGGTCCCGTTGTCCCACAAGTCGTGACGGTTCGGTCCCGACCAGTAAAAGAAGTGCGAAAAATTATCGATGCATCCTTCCAGGTGGCCGAACCAGCGATCGAACCCTTGGCCGGCGGGATTGATCGTCTCGGTACGTCCCAAGTGCCACTTGCCCACGTGACCGGTCGCGTAACCCGACTGGCGAAACGCTTCGGCGATCGTGACCTCTTCGGTCTTCAGGTCACCGTTTCCCGGTTGTCCTGCACGCGCCGGGTAACGCCCGGTCAGCAAGCCGACGCGACTGGCCGAACACACCGGTGCGGCAGAATACATTTGGGTCAGCTTCAAGCCCTGGTTTGCCAAGCGGTCCATGTTCGGCGTCTTTAAATCCTTGGCGCCGAAACAACCCATGTCGATCGAACCTTGATCGTCACCATAGATGATCAGGACGTTGGGACGCTTTGCATCCGCCACGTCTCCAAGGGCAAGAGTCAGCGCAATCGTTAGCGCAGTCGTCAGCAGCAAAAAAACAGTCTGTCGCATGGAGCGTGTCCGGTGGGAACGGTCGCGGGAAGGATGGACGCGATAGTCTACCCAAAATCCGACCATGCGTCCCGCTGGAGTCGATTCCAGCACGAGGCGTCAGCCAGTGGCTACCAGCACGAGGCGTTAGCCAGTGGCTTCCAGCACGCGGCGTCAGCCAGTGGCTTCCAGCACGCGGCGTCAGCCAGTGGCGCGTGACGATGCGTCATTTCTTCTCGCGACCGCCCGTAGCTGTCCACGAACATTTCGACAAGCTGGAAGCCCGCTCCCACGGGCTATTCGCAGAGCGCTGCCAACGCCTCCGCATTGGCTTGGTCATCGAATACCGCGGCGATCGGGATCTGGAATCCTTCGACCACCCTCGACTCGATCGATCCGCCCGCCAACTTTTGAGCCAAGTGATAGCCGTTCTCGCCTTCTCTCAAGACATATTGCTCGATCGCTTTTTCATCACAATCAACGATCCAGTATTCGCCGATCCCGTGCTGGGCGTAGTCCTGAAACTTGACGCCCCGGTCACGCGAGGCGGTGCTTTCGGACAACACCTCGACAACGAAATCCGGAGCCGGGAATTGCAAGTGGTCCGGCCCGAACGACGAGGCTTTTTCACTGCCGAAGAAAACGACGTCGGGCTCGTAATCGTTGCGTGTCAGGCAAATGAGCGCCTTTTCCGAAAAAACCTCGCCGAGACCTTTCTTGTGCACATGCAAACGCAAAAGCGTGAAGAGTCTACCGGTCGCCCTCAGGTGTTTTGCCTTGGCCGGTGAATGCATCACCACATTTCCCGCTATGAACTCCGCTTTCACGCTCGGCGTCAGCTCACGGCGAAATTTTTCACGTGCTTCCCGCTCGGTCGCCAATTGGGAATTGATCACCTCTGCGATCTTGGGCAACTCGGGACTGGCTAAAATGGATTCGAGATTGGATTCGTCAAGCATGATTGTGGAACTCTCCCTGCCCACAGTTTACCACGCGACCGGCCAAGTTTGCCAATCGTATGAGATCGTCTTTTTACCGTTGATCGCTGCCTGGATGTTGCAACGGTTCGTGCTAGGCGGCAATGCGGTCAACTTGACGTGGAACGATCGGAGCAGGACGGTAGGAGAGGCTTCCAGTGCCGTCAGGCGATCAGTTCATTGATCACTTCGCCGCCGAATTGGCTGAGCTGTTTGAAACGGCCGCCGTGGAAATACGTCAGCTTGTTGTCGTCCAGTCCCAGCAGCTTCAATAGCGTCACGTGGAAATCGCGAATCGGGTGCACACACTCGACTGCCGATGAACCGAGTTCGTCCGTCGCACCGACCACGCCGGGTTTCACGCCGCCACCGGCCATCAGCATCGTCATCGCCATGTTGTTGTGACCCCGGCCGAGTGAATAGACGCCGCCGCGTTTGTTGTTGTCCGGCGTGCGACCAAACTCGCCCGTCCAAATCACCAGCGTGTCTTCCAACATGCCGCGTTGTTTCAGGTCGCGAATCAGGGCCGCCATCGGCTTGTCGACGCTCTTGATTCTCGAGGAGTGACCGCGTTCCAGATAATCGTGACTGTCCCATCCGCCGCTGAAGATCTGGACGAATCGAACACCGCTTTCGACCAACCGCCGCGCCATCAAACATTGTCGCCCAAAGGTTTCGGTCTCCGGATCGTCCATGCCGTACATCGAGATCGTGTCCTGGGATTCTTTGGCCAAATCGATCACGCCCGGCACTTCGGTCTGCATGCGGAACGCAAGCTCGTAGCTCTGCATCCGGGCGCTCAGTTTTTGATCCGCGGCCCCCAAGGAATCCAGGTGAGCCTTGTTCAGCCGCGCCAATTCGTCGAGCGCACGCCGTTGGTGTTCACGCGACTTGAAATCCTGCGGCGTCAGATCCAAGATCGGCGAACCTTCCGGACGCAGACGCGTGCCCTGGTAATACGGCGGCAGAAAACCGTTGCTCCAGTTCGTCGGACCGCCCTGGGGCAATGCCAGTTCCGTCATCACGACGTAGCCCGGCAGATTCTGATTCTCCGTCCCCAAGCCGTACGTCGCCCAGGCGCCGACCGCGGGATCTCCTCCCAAGCGACTGCCCGTGTTCATGTGGAACAACGCTTCGGGGTGATTGAGCGATTCGGCTTGGCAACCGCGATAGTTACACAGTTCGTTGGCGACGTAGGGATCCGATAGGTATTTCCATTGGTCGCACATTTCGATGCCGGTGTCACCGACCTTGTTGAACCCGAACGGGCTGCCGACGAAGAACTTGAACCCTTGCTCTTGGCCCGCCTTCAGCTTGGACTCGGTCTTGTGCAGACGTGTCAATTCAGGCTTGGGGTCAAACGTGTCCATTTGGCCCGGCCCGCCTTCCATGAACAACATGATGACGTTCTTCGCCTTGGCCGGCATCATCGGAGGCTTGGGCGACAGCGGCGAACCACCCGCGGCCGGTTGTACCGCGTCTTCGCCTTGAAGCAGCGCCGAGAAAGCGACCGAACCTAAGGAAGCACCGAGTCCGAATAACGCGTCGCGACGATTGAGTGATGGATTCATTTGACTAATTTCCTGTGCGATGAAGTTGTGTTGTTTGTGTTGAAGGTGGGTTCGGCACGCACCACTGGCTGACGCCACGTGCTGGTGTGCAATTCCAGCGGGACGCGTGAGCGACCGGCGTGCGTCGGTGTGGATTCGACACACGCCACTGG
This sequence comes from Phycisphaera sp. RhM, assembly GCA_033042175.1. GTDB lineage: Bacteria > Planctomycetota > Planctomycetia > Pirellulales > Pirellulaceae > Stieleria. The sequence continues at coordinate 29,076 of WCIL01000066.1, read as the reverse complement.
CTGACGCCACGTGCTGGTGTGCAATTCCAGCGGGACGCGTGAGCGACCGGCGTGCGTCGGTGTGGATTCGACACACACCACTGGCTGACGCCACGTGCTGGCCTCTGCACCGTCATTCCACGTACATGAACTCATTGGTGTTCCATAACAGCAAACACATGTCCGCCAACGCCCGTGTCTGCGGTGACACGTCACTGGCCTTGCGATCGTACTCGTAGTCTTCAAAGACCGGCAAAATCTCTTCGTACTCGAACACCTTGCCCGAAAACTCCTCCACCAGCGAACGCGTGATGGTGGTCGGATACTCGACCGTCGCGGGGTCGACCGATTCGTGATAGCTGCGCATCTCTTTGACATAACGTGTCAACTGCTTGCGCTCGTCGTCCGAAGCTTCGCGGCCGAACGTCAAACGAAACGCCCGATCGATTTGCGCCGGCAGCGCGTCACGTTCCTTTTCCAGTCGCAGCGCCAACGCGATCGATCGGTCGGTCATCATGGCGCTGTTGAGCAGCGTGAACACTTGAGGTGTCACCGAGGCGGATTCTCGCAGTTCACACGACTCGTTCGGGTTCGGTTGGTTGAACAACTCCGTAAACGGGTCGGCCATCCCGCGGACGTGATACGCGTAGATCGTTCGGCGATTGCGCTGATCGGCCTTGGGCGATGGTTGGTAAGACGGGGCGAGCGAAAATTGAATCATTCTCGGTTGCAACGCCACTTCCATGTTGATCTCCGGTTTGATCGGCACACCGCCGTCGCAGTGACGCAGTTCTCCGGTGATCGCCAGCACCGAATCACGCAGCTCCTCGGCACTCAATCGACGGCGTGGGAAATGCGAAAGCAACCGATTGTTCGGATCCACTTCGGCGAGTGTTTCGCTGTCCGTCGGAACCGTCGACCGTCGATAGGCATCTGACAGCATGATCATGCGATGCATCCGCTTGATCGTCCAACCCTTTTCGACAAAGTCGCTGGCCAGGTAATCGAGCAATTCGGGGTGCGAAGGTTTGTCGCCCTTGGCGCCAAAGTTGTTGGCGTTGGCCGCCAAGCCGACTCCGAAATGATACTGCCAAATTCGATTGACGATCGAACGCAGCGCCAGTGCGTTGTCCGGATGAGCGATCCATTTGGCCATTCCCAATCGTCGTCCGTCGATTGCAGGCGTCAGCAGGAAGGGATCTTTGTTTGCTCCGGGATCCAGCGACGGGCTTGCCGGCAATGCCACCGCACTCAAGACACCCGGCAGGACCTGATCACCGAGTGCCGTCAATGCTCCGCCGACAAGGATATGATTGACGACCGAAGGCGATTCTTTCTTCGGCTTGCCGATCCGCAGCTTGCGAGCTCCGTTCCACGCCATGTCGGCATACGCCGCGTTGTAGACGCTTTGCGCCATCGGATCGTAACGTTCCAAACGTCTTTTCCAGATCCACTCGTCTTGCTCGCGGACCTTTAATTGTCCCTGTTCGACGTAGTCCAAACCGACATGTCGTTCCGGTTTTTCTTCATCGGGCAAGTCCTTTCGCTGGTTTTCATTCTTGTAGGGCAGCCCGTGTTCTTCGAACCATTTCCTTGCCGCCGCTTCACGTTTTTCGACCAGCTTGTTCTTTTCCGAAACCGCAAAGTCCAACATTCTCTGAACGTGTGCCCGACCGCTTTCAAATCCGTCGGTCGATTCTTCGGGCAACAGCGGCACCGCACGTTCGGCCATGTGCGTCGTTGAAAACGCCGCGTACATGCGGTAGTAATCGCGTGTCGGGATCGGGTCGAACTTGTGATCGTGGCACTTGCAGCATCGCATGGTGGTCGACAGGAACGTCTGGCCGGTGATGTTGACCAGATCGTCCAAGTAGATTTGTCGCGCTTCGTCGGCTTCGATCATCGCGTTGTCCCACGGGCCGAGTCGCAGGAACCCGGTCGCGACCAGCCACTCGGATTCTTCGGGCGTGTAATCGCCGTTGAGCCGAGTTTCTTGGACGACGTTTTCATCGCCACCGCTGCGGGTTCGCACCGACTCGTCTGCCAATTCGTCGCCGGCGAGTTGTTCGACGATGAACTCGTCGTACGGTTTGTCTTCGTTGAACGATCGAATCACGTAATCACGGTAACGCCACATGTTGGAACGCTCGTAGTCGTTCGACATGCCCCCGGTGTCGGCGTAGCGCGTCACGTCCAGCCAGTGACGTCCCCAACGTTCCCCGTATCGTGGGCTGGCCAGCAAGCGATCGATCGTGCTCGACCAGGCTGCATCCGGATCTTTGTCCCACGCCTGGATAAAGGCGTCGACTTCTTCGGGCGTCGGCGGCAATCCGGTCAAATCATGTGTCGCCCGACGCAATAGGTCGCGTGGTTCGGCTTGCGGGGAGGCTTGCAGGTCCGCTTGTTGTAACTTGTGGTCGACGAAGTAATCGATCGCTCGGCCGGCCGGCGTGCCTTCCGGCAATAACTCCGACTTTGATTTCAGCTTCTCCCAAGCCCATAGATCCTCGGGCTGGTAGCGGCGGTCGGTCCACTGCTCGCTGGTTCCGCCGCTGGTCGTGAACAGCACGCCATCTTTGGTCGATTTCTTCGTTCGTTCTTCGTCGCGGTATCGTTGTTGGGTTTCTTCATCGGGCCAGGGGGCACCGCTCTTGATCCAGCGGCGGAACAGCTCGACCTGCTCGTCGGTCAATCGATCGTTCTCCTTGGGCGGCATCTCCAGTCCTTCCCAAGCGATCGCTTCGATCAAGGTGCCTTCGTCGGGATGGCCTGGGACGATCGACGGCTCTTCCGATTCACCGCCGCGCAACAAGTCGTCGCGGCTGACCACGCTGAATTCACCCTTGATGTCCTCTTCGTCGCCGCCGTGGCACCCCAGGCACTTGTCCTTCAACAGCGGCAAGACCTTGAGCGTGAAATCGCGTTCCGCCGCCTGCGCCGAATCCGCCTCCCAATCGCCCTCGGCCGATTCGTCCGCCCGAACCATCCCGGCCAGCAACACCACCGCCACCACCGCCAGCGGGAAGCGTAAGCGAGCGGCCACCGCCAGCGGGAAGCGTAAGCGAGCGGCCACCACCAGCGGGAAGCGTAAGCGAGCGGCCACCGCCAGCGGGAAGCGTAAGCGAGCGGCCACCACCAGCGGGAAGTGTAAGCGAGCGGCCACCGCCAGCGGGAAGCGTGAGCGAGCGGCCACCACCAGCGGGAAGCGTAAGCGAGCGGCCACCACCAGCGGGAAGCGTAAGCGAGCGGCCACCACCAGCGGGAAGCGTAAGCGAGCGGCCACCGCCAGCGGGAAGCGTAAGCGAGCGGCACCGGAAACATCCTCCAACACGTGCCACCGGCTAACGCCCCGTGCGGGCCTGTCAGCCGAAACGCGTGAACACGTTTGGGATGCGCTCGATCGTCGTCGAGAGTAACTTGATTGCATTCCGGTGGGTCTATCGCTCATTCGGGTTTCCAGCGTGATAGAGATTAGAGATTTCTTCGTGCGAAAGTGCGCCGGAGAAAAGCGCGAACTCGTCCACACAACCATTCAAGTTTCGAACCACAAACGTCGCATCGCTGCGGTACATCGGCTCGCTCCAATTGCAAATCGATGCGGCACCGATCTTGATCGATTCGACCAAAAACGTCTCCGGAATCGATTCGTGACTGATCGGAGTTCCGTTGACATAGTGATTCACCCGTTTCTGGTCGACATCGTAAACCGTCGCCAGCATGATCCACTGGCCACTCATCGAGGTTTCCCAAAACGGCGGGGAGTAAAACACTTGTCGCTCCCGTTCGGCTGGCGGCAGGTGATCGATGTCGGGTGGTTTGACGGAGAAGAACATTCGGCCGTCATTCATGAGCTGCCAATGCGGCTCGCGATCTTCATGGCCATCGGTCAGGAACAGTGAGTTGTACCATCGATCCAGACTGTTGATTTTCACCCAGCACATCAGTGTCAACCCGCGATGCTCTCCGGGAACCACAACCCGGACACGGCTGCCCATGCGGCTGAAATCCAACGCTCCGCCGTCACGTCCCCAGCGGTCTTGCGTCCGTGTCGCGGCGACGACCGCCCCGTCGCCGGCGATCGCCGTACCGTTGACCCGGCTTGCCGCCGGCGCCTGATTGACCAGTGTTCGCGACCAGCCATGCGTCGGGTCGACCAAATAGTGTGCCATCAGCCGCGGGTCATTGCGGAGTAATTGTGTGGCAAGTTGCCAGCGACGAAACTGATCCGACTGCCGCTCGGCCAATACATCTTGAAAGGCGGCCGGTCCGATCAAAGCGATGTCGTCGGCCGACTCCTTCGCCAACGTTCCGTCGGCAGCCAATTCGACCCCGTCGCCGTCGCGCAATCGCCGTGTCTCGGCTTCACGCGTGCGCAATTCCACTTCGCCGTCGACCACTTTCACGCTCGAACGCGTCTCGTCCACGTCGACGGTGAATTCAGTGCCCAAATCGATGACTTCCCCGGCTCCGGTTTTCAGACGAAACCCGTGGGCGGGTTCGGGCACGTGAGCCCTCGCGCTGCCTTTCCGCATGCTGACTTGCATCGGCGAATCGATCGAAAACATCGCCTCGCCGCGAATCACCATCTGCACGCCGCTAAACAGCTCGACGTGGACCAAACCGGACACAAGGTGCAACTCGCCCTGCGGCAACAATCCGCCGTTTTCGATCGCCTCGCCTTCCCAAACCGCATCGGACTGTCCGCTCAAGACACCGAAGCCCGTCGCCGAGGGTTCGTTTTTCTGGATGGTTCGCGCCACCTGAGGTCGATCGTTTTGATCGGCGAGTTGATCGGCGGGGCCGGCAAGCATCGTGACGAACAAGATCAGTCCGGCGGCGATCGCGGCCAACAGGCCGGCCCACCACAGACCACGCTTCGACGAGCGCTGCAACAACGGTTCGGCAAGGGGAGGCAAGCGGTGAACTTCCTCCGCCGCCAGTTCTTCCAGCAACAAATCCATCTCTAGCCGTCGATAGTAAGCCTTTCGGACTTCGGCATCGACGCTCAGTTCCGCCTCGAGTCTCAGGAAGTCGGCTTCGTTGATGTCGCCGTCCAGCAGCGCATCGAACAGTGTGGTTCGTTCATCAGGGGTCATTCCGTTTCTCCCGTGGCAAGGAGGCGTCGTTCGATACACTCGGCCAGTGCGGTCCGCAGCCGATGCAGCGTGACTTTGACTCCACCTACCGAGCGTCCGAGCTGGCTGGCAAATTCCGCCAACGGCTGCTGCGTGGCGTAGCGCCGCATCAGCAGTTCTCGGCTGGCCGGTGTTAGCGCCTGCATGCACTCGCGGAGCGCCGCTTGCCGCTCGGCCAAGTCGTCGGTGACCTGAGCCAACTCGGTGGCGACGGTTTCTTCCAATTCGTCGGAGAAATGCAGCCGGGCGTCACGGGCTTGGCGTTTTCGGTGGTTCAAGACTTCGAACCGGGCGATCGCCATCGCCCAGGCCTTGAAGTGGGTTCCGGGCTCGAAATCACCGCGTTTTTCCCAGATTTTCGCGTTGGCTTGCTGGATGACATCGCCGGCGGCGGGGTCGCCCGGCAGCAACGCGCGGACGTACAACCGCAGCGGCAGCTGGCATTCGGTCAGCAGTCCCACGAAGGCGGAATCAGCAGAATCGTCGGTGCGGGGTTGGTTCACGGGCTCCATGATAAGGAAATGCCGCCCGCGGCCCGCAGGTTAACAAGAATCGAGAAAAAATCTCCGCGTCTCCCGCCCACATCATTCTGCCTTTTCCCACTCCGCCCGTCGTGTCCCACCGCCACGGCGTCTCGCGATGAATCAGCACCTCCCATGGCTCCCCCCGGCGGGCGTGCTCTCAGGGGGTGCGTGCCAGGCCATGTGGGTTGCGGCTCTGGCGAAAAACTGGATAATTTTTGGACAACTTATCGCCGACCCGGCGATAAGGCCGTCAACTACTTATCCAGCCGAGGATAAGGCGGCAGATAAGAGCCCCATCCTGGCCGACCAGGTGATAAACAAGTTACCCGACTGAAGAAAACTGCTGACGAACGATGTTTGACTTTATCGTCTTTCCGCTCGCTTGCTTTTGCTTCTTCGTGGTCCTTCCATCAATACAGCTCAAGTGCCTGTTCCGCGAAACGGCTACCGGTCGTATTGTCTGGTTCACACCCAAAAACTCTGAGCGTCCGCCGATTGAACTCGCGAGTGGTGATGTGGTTGCTGCTAGCTTTTCTATCTTCTCTTGTGTTTGGCTTGTCGCGTTCGGGCTGCTCGCTTGGTTTGACCCAATGGAACGTTCGTTGGCTGATCCGTTTGGTTGGTACAATATTCATCAAGCAAGCGATTCCCCGACTACCGCATTGGCTGCATTGTCGGGCACTGCATTAGTCTTTACGCTTGTCATTGCTCCAATCGTGACGATTGCCGCGAACTATCTGAAGCCTAGCCTGCGGTCGATCCCTGCGATGATGCCTTGGCTCGTCGTTTCGGTATATGTCGGCTGGTCCTTGCTTCATCCATTGATCACAACACAAAAGAACGGGTAACCATCGCGTGCACACGGAGGACCGGTGGTCAGTTTTCACGAATGGATGCCAATCTCCCGGTCCCCGGTGACGCGGGACGTTCGTCGGCCAAAACACAGCGGAGACCACACAGATGAAGAAGCGTACCGTCTACCTGCTCTGTGCAGTTTTAGCCGCGCTGGTGATCGTGCCTGTGGTCGCGTATGCGACGTTCCGTACCCACAACCAACTCGACCGTTTCTTGGACCAACGCCTTGCACTGCTCGAAAAGCTCGATGCCAACGCGAAAGAATTACCGCCGGACTTTGAACACGTTCTGCCTCCAAGTGCATCTGCAACACATCCGGGAAACGATCACATTCGCTCCGTGATCCGGGGTGGCCAGCGGTGGCATGGGGACACTTATTCGTCTTACGATCTCAGGCTCGTCGGCTCATCGCGTGATGCGGCACCACGTGACGTACTGACTGAACTCTTTCAACATTTGACCCGTGGGATGGGTAAACTTGGCTTCGTGTCACCTAAAAGCGGAGGGCCGGATTGGATCGTTGAGAACCGACGGGCCGCCCACTCCACTTGGTGGCACAACTCGAACCGCAATCTACTCGTGACCATTTCGGTGGTCGTTGATGCTGAATCCAATTCTGTGCATGTAACACGCTACGTGCATGAACAATTCAATTGATCGAAGCCGACGAACAATTGCGTGAACCGGAGTGGCGAATCCGGCCGAATCTGAAATCAACGCGTAACGTCGCCGCCCGGTTACGCTGAACGTTCCTCGTAAGCAGCGAGGCAACTCCAGGCGTCGATTTGTGTTGACGGATTTACAGGACAGATTGCCCGAACGTGTCGCTCTTTCGTTGGGCGCATGCATCGTTGAACTGCGGGCGACGGATGGTTTCGCTCGCTTGATCGATGCCGCATGACATTCCATCTCGCTTTGGGGCGCGACGTCGCCTGATGAGAATTGGCAGCGGTAGTACCCGCCGTAACGGACCTGACGTGTGGTCGACCACAAGGGCGCTTCGACATCTCTGTGCCGACACTGACGCATCACTGCGTTCCGCCTTCACTGATGCTTCGCGTTGAAACATTTTTCTATCACACAAGAATTTGCCTCGGCAGATCTGTCACGCTATCCTGAGTCCGCCGGGCCGCGTTACACGACATGCCCGAACAACTATGAAGACAGTCAGACCCGAGGAACAATGCCGTGCACCTGAGCACTCGATCGAGTCTGTTTTGAGATCAAGTGTTTCCGCTCGTGCCAGGTGACGGCGGACGTTTGCCGACTGAGATCAAGTCAGTGACTGTTAATCCGTATGAGACACCAAGAGCAATGGAGTCGCCACATTCGCGAAGCATTGCTGCTCACGCGTGGGGCGTACCTGGCGCTGCCGCGGGATGGGCCGTCGGTTCATTGGCTCAGTCCGGGGTCGAGTCAACCGTGATGAAGCTTGCCGGTCAACCTAGCTTCCCTGTCCTCTTTGGACTTGTTTGCTTACTGTTAACGACTTGCTGGCGATTGCCCCGAAGGTTGTTCGCTGGGCCGATTGCACCCTCCCGCACCGCGAGCTTCGCAGGCGGGTTCGCAATGGTTGTGATCGCATACTTTTCACTGATGCAACTTCATGGATTAGGGCTGTATGCCAACGGACCATCAACGTGGGTCACGTCGTCGATCTATTACTCTCTGCTAACATTGTGTGTTGTTGGAGGAGTCGAATTGGAGGCGTGGATTTCTCGTCGATCGCAATCATGGTAACACTTGCGACTCAATTTCATCCAGACACTGCAATGAAGGCTACGAGTTTTCCGGCGCGGTTCGACTCCGGCACGGAAATTAGTGGCAATGCGTTGGCGGACCATTGCGTGAACCGGAGCGGCGAATTCGCCGGAAACTGAAATCAATGCTTAACTTCGCCGCACCGTTACGCTGGACGTCGAACTTAATCGAATTGCTTACCGCTTTGACCGTTGATCTGCGGTCACGGTAGGTCGGCGTTGCGTGGGGCTCCGTGCTGTCAGGCTAGTGCCAGATTCTTGAATCCGCTGGCCCTAGGTCGTCAGCGTTTCGATACGGTCGCCGTCTTGATCTCTTGTGGCCTATCGAGTAGTCCACAGACGCATGACTCCCCCGTCACTCGCGTCGTGTGGTCTGCGGTGTTTTTCATTTATTAAAAGACGAATCCGACCGAATACACGACGCGCCGTTCCTTGAGAGTCGAGCGGCTTTGGATCTTGGAAGTGCACCCATGAGATCAAGTCGCCGTTTCCAGCACGGCGCTGATGAAGTGCGTGCCAGTGGATTCGGGAAGTGGGCGGTTTGGAGAAAGGAGCAACGATCACAGCAAGTGTGGTGCCTGGATGATGCCCGGCGGGCAGACACAGTGTGTGCCGGCGGTGTGAGCCGCCGGATTGAAGACTTTCTCTGTTAAAACAGCCCTGGAAGGGCGACACAGTCCACGCTGCGGCCTCGACCCGCCGCGTACTGTGTCGGCCTTCCAGGCCTGCGCCGAAGGTGCATCGGAGTCCGGGCCCTGACGGGCCCGGCAAGCACTCTGTCAGCCCGCTGGGCTTGCGTATCCTCGTGTGCGGTCGCGTCGCTCGTTCGTTGATTCTTGCCTGGGTTTGCTGGAACTCGCTGCGACCCCGTCCGGGCAACGCTGTGAAGCATTTATTCCCTGCGTTTGACGCGGTGTTAGCGGCAGGGCGCAAGCCCTCCGGTCCCTCATCGTTCCCGAAACACCGGAGGGCTCGCGCCCTACCGCTAAAAAATGCTTCACAGCATTGCCGTCCGGTCGAGCGAAAAGGGGCAGGCCTCTTCGATGCGTTTCGTTCAATAAAAGAGTCCTGACCCCTTTTAAGCTCGTTCAATAAAAGAGTCCTGACCCCTTTTAAGCTGCCCCCTTTTAAAGTTGGTCAAAAAATGGGTGGGTCAAGCGAAGGATACAAGCGTCCCAGTCGGTCCCGATCACTCATCAGCGTGTCGACCTCGTCCTGCCAAGATGCAACCGGCGGTGTGTAACCCAGGGCTGAACCCGCAGACTGAGTTGCCGAGCGCGCCAATGCGTTGATGACCTGAAGGGCGTCGAGCAACGTCACGCGTCCATCCTGGTTGATGTCGTAGATATCTGTCTCGGGCACGTCCCCGTCCGCTTCGCCCTTGGCACGCTGAGTCATCGATAGACGGTTGATGATCAATAATGCGTCGAGCGCGGTTGATTCACCGTTGCCGTCAACATCGACCCACCAGATCCAAGGCTGGTCACTCGGTCCCTCGATGAACTCGTTCGCTCCCTTGCGATCGTGCAGCCGATCGTCGTCCCCGTCGTCGATGATGCCAGAAAGAGCATTGACGGCACCGCCTGGATCCGCGGCGGCGGCCCACGATTGGAGTGCCGCATCCAGACGCCCGACCGTTGTCACCGCACCTTCGTCGGCACCGATCGCATCACCGATCAACAGGTCATCCCCGTCATCGCCGTGGATTTTGTCTTCGCCGTGACCGCCGATCAACAGGTCGTTACCGCCGCGGCCCTTGATGTCGTCTTTCCCAGATCCGCCCAGTAGCGCATCGTCGGTATCGCCGCCCTGCAAGTGGTCCCGTCCGGCGCCACCGAAGACGATTTGACGAATCGAGATCGATGATCCCTTGTTGCCATCGATTTTTCCGTGGTAGTGATCATCGCCACCACATAAGAATGCGACGATTCGCTGAATTGACGAAGCCTGGAACGTCGTTTTGACATGATTTTGACCGGCGCCCTGGTTGAATTTCACATTGAGATCGAGTTCGTCTTTGTTCTCCTTGTAGTGCAACGTGACGTGATCACGGCCGTCGGTGCCGATAATGAATAGCGTGCCATCGACCAGACCGACGCCCTGGATCACCGCAGCCGTTGTGGCGATCTCCGAGACGCCACCGTCATCGTCGATCACCGTGGCGGTGATCTCGTAAATCCCGGGCTCGGGATAGTCATGCTGTGCGGCAAAGCCCCGTGTCAATTGATCAACGTCGGTCGTTTCCAATTCGCTCCCATCTCCCCAGTCGATCACCGCGACGTGCGTGTCGAGCGATCCGATGTCGCCCACGCTGCCGCTGATGGTCACCGCCAGATCGTTCGATTTGGCTTCTAGCGTCGCAGCGTCGCTGACGAACTCGAGCACGTCGGGATCGACATTGGCAACCGTGATGCTGGTCGATCCGGTGTCGTCGGCGGCGGTGTTGGCAACGGTGACGTCGATGGTATAGGAATCGGCTGGCGTGCCCGTCGGATCATCATCGAGATAAGGATGGGGCAGCGTGATCGAGCGGTCTCCGACCGGCAGTGTCTGGACCGTCGGCTCCCCTCTGTCGCCCCAGTCGACCGTGACGGTATGGGTCTGGTTGGGATCGGTGTCACTGAAATCGACGGTCAACACCGCGGAATCATTTTCGTTGATCGAGGCCTGGGCGAGCGTGATGGAATCAATTTCGGGAATCGAGAGGTATTGGACCGTGGCGGTCGCGATCTCGCTGACACCCCCATCGTCGTCGGTCACCCGAAGGCCGATATTGAAGACTTGCCCCGGGAAGGCACCGGTTGCGTCGAAGATCGGGTTGGGGCCGGTCGCATCGCCGAAAACTCCATCGTCATCGAGATCCCAATCGAAGGTGAACGTGTCCAAGGGACTTTGATCGATGGCCGAAGCGCTCAACGTCACTTGGGTTGCCGGGAGCAGGATCTGGTAGGGGCCTCCCGCATCGGCAACCGGGGCGACGTTGACGATTCGGACGCGGGTGGATCCCGCGTTGGGAGTCCGTCCGTCCTCATCGATCAGGTCGACGTTGATAATAGTGTCGACATCGCCAGGGAACGACGGATCATCGAGATACACGTGGGGCACCACACCGCCGAGATCGCCCACTGCCTGCGGCGTCAGCTGGGTGGATGAACCGTCACCCCAGTGAATCACATACTGCGTCACCGTGTCGACGATCGCCGGGTCGATCACCGGCCCGAGGGTCAGCAGGTACTCGGAATTCTCCTCGATCGATGCCGGTCCCGAGAGCGCGATCATCGGCGGCTGGTTGAGCACGGGGACGGTCAAAGCAGCCGGATACTCCTGGGCAGCCTCGTCGATTGCAAACGCGTTGACAGTAATGCCACTGCCATCCCCGTCGGGAAAGACGTGAGAGAGGGTCACGGTGGTGGACGGTTCATCCAACGAGATCGTTTCGGGGCCAGTTCCGTCATTCCATTCGATTCGCCAGCGGACGATTTTCGTGTTGGTGCCTTCGGTACCCGGGTCGAGCGTGACAAAGAAGGGACTGCCTTCCACAGCCATTGTCGAACCGGCGCGGATTCTCGGCGTCGGCGGCGTGTTGGTGACTTCTCCGGTCAAGGTATTGGTCGGATGCTCACCATCTTCATCGATCATCACCGCGGTGATCTGCAGCGGTGCGATGTCGGCGTTGTAGACGAAGGAGGCGTTGCGAAGGGGCGCATCCGGATCGCTGGGGTAGGATACGGGCGTCATTGGTCCGTCACCGTCCCAATCGATGATCCACTCAGTTGTCGTATCGTTACCCGGGTCGTTGTTGGTCAGGATCAGCTCCAGCGGCTGACCTTCGGCGACGGTGAAATCAAGGTTGGTGATTGGTGAGAAACTAGCAGGTACGCTGATCATCGGCTCGGCGACATTGGTAACCGCCACCGGGACAGCTGCGGTTGCCTGATAGGTTCCGTCTTCGTCGGTCGCCCACACGGTGATCTGGTACACACCGCCCGACTCCGCCGCGCTGTCGTCGAGATACTGGTGAGCCGCTGAACGGACGTCGCCAATGATGGTTTGGACCGTGCCGTCGCCCCAGTCGATCATCCAGTGGGTGATGGTGTCGTCTCCGGGATCATCGATCGCTGCGACGCCGAGCGTGTACACCTGGCCTTCGTTGATCGGCGACACACCCGGTTCGGTAACGATCGTCGGATCGACCGGATTGACTTCGACCGTCAGGGTGGCGGTTGCCGGCTGGCTGCTCCCGTCGTCCTCCAAGACAATGGCGTTGATCGTGTAGATTCCATCATCAGCGTACGTATGGGTAAACTCCGTCGATGTGATTTGCTTGATCGTTCCGTCGCCGAAATCGACCATCCACGAGAGGGGCGCGGTGGTTCCGCCGGTTGCGACCAGCGTGTACGTCCCCGTCCCACCCTCATTCAAAACGGTGGTGCCCTCGAATGCCCGCACACGCGGCGGAATCTCGTTGACGACGACCGTTGCGGTGACCGCTGCGTAGGGGCCACCGTCCTCATCAAACGCCGTCGCCGTGATCGTTTGGGTCCCGGGGCCGTCGTAGACATGGGGCACGACGCCTGCAGCGATGAAGTAGATGTCATCGACGCTGCCGTCGCTGTCCCAATCGATTTCCCAACGCTCGATCGTATCGTCCCCTGGGTCGGTTGATCCGAGTGTCAGACGGACCGATTCGAATTGGTCGATCGTGCCAGGACTGGCAGTGGCCGAGAGGATCGGATCCGCATTGGTGATGACGATCGATGCGGATGCGATCGTGCGGAGGCCGGACGTAGCCACTTCCACGGCGATCGGGTAATCACCGTCATCGTCGATTCCCAGTGCCTGCAATGCGGACCAATCGAGCGAGAGGGTGCTGCCAGTTTGGTCGCCAAACACCCCGTCGCCGTTGAGATCCCATTGATAATCGCTTTCGGCAACGGTGACACCTTCGGCGGACGCGGTGGCGGTCAAATCGACTGAGTTGCCTTCCGCGACGCTGCCCGGAGTGACGGTGATCGAGGCCGCCAGATCGGCGAGCGCCCCCAGGTTTTCGATCTCTTCCCACTTCACGATCACCTGACCGCCGACACTGATCTGGCCTTTGGGGGTCTCCAGTGCAGTCGCCGGATCGGCATCAAACGTTAGCCCGCCGACGATGTAGGTCAGCGTATCACCCAGCGGTGGATTGTTGTCGAACAGAGGGCTGTCACCGTTGATCGAGACAATCGCGTCGTCACCGGAGATGTCCACCCCTGGCAGGTTGATGTCGATCGTGTCGTCGCCACCGCCGAGTTGGATGGTCGTCTTTTCACCCGAGACCGATCTTAAACTGACGAAGTCACTGCCCGGCCCGGTGTCGAGGGTCAGTTTGCCCGGTTGACCGGCGATCGATACACCATCGGCACCGCCAAAAGTTTTGATGGTCAACGGGACGACGCTGACGCCGGTGGAACTGACGCTGTCGCTGAAATCACCGCCGCCTTCCGCATCATCAGATGCAACTGTCAGTGAAGCGAAGTTGTCATCAAATCCGACGCGGTAGCTGCTCGTCCGAACAAAGTTGCTAAGTGTGATTTCGATCGCCGTCCAACCGTTCGGGCTGGTGACATACAGCACATCGGGCAGGTATTCGTTCTCGGAGGCGGCGAAGGTCAGTGAGGTCATCCCGACGATCCCCTCGATGCCCAGAATTCCTTCTGCGGTGCGTTGCGAAAAGGAAAGCCTTCCGGTGGAATGATCGCGCCGATAACTGACGATCACGCCCTCGGCGGAACCGGCGAAGACGTAGCGATCATCTTGGCTGGAGACGATATCGACGACGTCGCTCAGAGAGCCGGCCCCCCCCGAACCGCTGGAAACGGTCTGCAGCAGCGTCAGCTCGCCTTCGTCATTCACGTTGTAGACCTTCAGCAGACCGTCGCTTGTGCCGGCGTAAATTTGGTTGCCGATCAGTTTCACACTCGTCGCATTTGGCAGCGGTTCGAACCGGGCACCGGGTTCATTAGCAACAGCGCTTTGCAGCCGCGTGGCAATGCCGCCGTCGGAACCACCGAGGGCGAGGAAAATGAAGTCCGAGTCGGGGTCGACGGCAAATTCGTTGGTGTGATCGAGGGTCCCTATCCCCGTTTCAGGAGTCAGGTATCCGGTCGCTTTGTCCCGCGTGTAAGGTCGCACGGAGCCTGACGAAGCTGCCCACAAGGTACCACCGTCGGGGCTGAGTTGCAGGGTGCGGACGCCGTTGAATCGTTCAAACGCGTCGATCGTTGGGTCGAATGTCAGGTCACCACTGGCTCCGTCGCGGTGATAAAGCGTGATCCCGCCGCCGCCGGTTCGATCGGAGGTAGCCACGTACAGGTGTTTGTCGTCGCCAATGTCGTCGGCAAGTAACAGGTCGGTGGCAGATGCAAGGCCCTTGTCACGAAGTCGATCAAACTCCCAGTCATCCGGCGTCAGGAAGCGTTCCGGATTCATTTGCGGGTCGCCGTCGACCGAACGATCAAATTCGATGAGAAATCCGTTGTCGGAAAGTCCGTACGCACTTCGCGGCCGATCGGTGGAATAGACCAGTTTGAGTAACGAAGAAGTGTCAAAGGTTTGTGTAACACCATCGGTCACCTGCTGAATGGCCTCAAACGAGACCCCGCTCGAGGGCTTGCCAAAGGTGGTGAACTGTTTCTCGCCCGTGGTCGCAATCAAGCGTCCGCTACGCGGATCTCTGGCAAGTGAATCGCTGTTGAGGTCGTTCGTGACCGAGACGGCGCCTGATGCTACAAATGGCATTGCCGTTAGAGCTGATCGCGAATTTGAACGCTCATCCAGGAATAGACCGTCAAAGCCAAGGTGGTAAGCTTGCAATTCAGCACCGTTGTTGATGTAAACAACAGTCCCGTTACCGTTAAATTCCAGATCGTTTTCAGAATCGGCACTGGGTGCATTCTCACGGGGTAGAAATGCAACATCCTGGATTTTTTCCAGTTTATCCGTTGCACCGTTCTTGGTGAAAACCGTGATCCGGTCCCTTTGGACAAGGTAAACCTTTCGCGGCGACGAATGGCGAACCGGCTGAACCTCCAACTTCTCTCCCTGACCCGGGCCACGTCCCACTTCGTAATCCAAGAACGGTCCTATCAGACGGGCATCGTTATTGGGAGCCGCTGAATAGCGATGGATTTGGAGGCGTGACCGGTGATCGGTGAGTACAAAAAGGTTCTCGCCGCTGGGGTCCCACACCGAATCGATCGGGACTCCCGTCGCTGGGCCTCCTTCGAATTTCCCCTCAATCAGTTTTCCCGTGTGACCAACGACCGAAAGCCGCTCGCGTTCGAAACGTAGGACATGTGTTTCCGGATCCGGTGCGCCGGTGTCTTCGACGGTCAAAAAGACGCGTTCCTCGATCACCTGCATGTCAACGATTGCCGGATAACCCTTCAGCCGCGATGTAGCTTCGAGAGACATGTCAAGCACTTCGACGAGCGATAGGGCCCCCGATGCGGTATCACGTTGATAAACCGCAATCTTGCTCGTGCTCTCACCCGGTAAATGCTTACTGACATAAAGAAAAAACCCGAAGGGATCGAACCTCAATTGCGTGCGACTTGACAGCGATCCGAACGGTGAATCAACCTTGCCAACGGGAAAAAACTCATATCGGATGTCAACCGACTCTTGAAAGATGCTGATTCCATGGTCGCCCGCCGCGTACAGGCTTCTTCCCGGGGCCCCTGTACTGGGAGCAAAGATCAATTGCAGCGGTCCGTCCAAAACCGGCGTTTCCGGATATTCGACGATGACTTCCGACGATCGGGCACCCGGTTTTAATACGTCACCGCCTTGAATCACCTCGACGAGTCGATCTTCGATGCGAAACGTTTTTGAGGACTTCGCGGCGTCGACGACTTGCAGTGTGTCCTGGGTCGTTGCTGCGGTGGTCCCCCGGAACTCGATCAAGTCAATTCCGGCGGTGTTTTCGATCAGTGGACCGGTCAATCCTGCGACCAGCACCTCGCGGTCCTTCACCGAGAATTCCAGCGCATGAATGTTCTCACGGTTATCAACGATCAACTTGTCGACGGTGGCCCTCAGACGGTCGCCATCGCCGAACTCGTTTCGAAGTCCGCTGGCATCGGAATCAAGTTCCAGAATCACCTGCTCGGCCATGATTGTCGCGACATTGGTCAGCCGCTCCACGAAGACGTGATCGCCGCTGCCGCCTCGGATCGTCGTGTCTGCCGCCGGCGCGTCGATCCGGACGCGATCGGAACCGCTGCCGGTCGTGACGGTGATCTGTTCGAGGTCTGAAAAAACAAGACGCTCGTTTGCAAATCCACGAATCGTTGTGCTCTGCAAGGTTGCATCGATCGGGTCGGACTGGCCGCTGCGATCAATCAACAGTTCATCTTGATCCTCGCCCGCGTCGAGTTCGACCTCGGCCGAGTTGTTGATCCACCGGATCGTATCGTCACCGGCCGACGTCGAGATCTCGACTCTCACCGATACGCCGTTGATCTCAACGATGTCGTCACCGCCACCCAAGCGGTAGTCAACGATCGTTTCGATGCCGGCATAGGATGTACTCTCCGACGGGAACGGATCGTCCGTAGTAGTCGAATCGTTGATCGACGCGGCGGTGTAGTTGCCGGCGCCGAGCGTCGTTTTGATGGCGGCGATGCCCAGCCCGCTAATCTCAACGCCCAGATCAACCGTCAGTTCATCCTCTCCCTCGCCCCCGCTGACCAGGATGTCGCCGTAGCCCGAAATCAACTCGTCGTTGTCGTCACCGCCGAGGATGGAGTCGGCACCGCCTCCACCATTGATCGTGTCCTCACCGGGTCCTCCGAGAAGTGTCTCGTCGCCATCGCCGCCGGTGATTTCATCGTCATCGTCGCCCCCATCGAGTGTGCCACCGATGCCGGCACCGTGGAGGGTGTCCTCGCCTTTGCCACCCTGGACGTGGGTGCCCACGAGGAAATCGTCCCAGATCGACCCGAACACGGTATCGCCTTCATGTCGCTCCGGTCGCGGGATCGGGTTGCCCTGTTCGTCACGCTTGAGCGCGCCCGACTGATCGAGATCGTAGCCGTAGATAAACCCTCTCGAATCGGTGTTTGCACGTGCATCAACCGTATCGGCACCGAGGCTTGGGACGACGAAATTGGATCCCGTTCCGGTGACCACCACGTCGTCGCCGCGACCGGGGTCGATCAAGTCGCCTCCGTCACCCCCATCGATCTCGTCGGTCTGGTGACCGCTGAACAGCGTGTCCGCTCCTCCGGCACCTTCCATTCGGATAGGTAGCGAGCCGACATCGGACAGATCAAACCTATCTCCGTGGGGGCCGCCGGTGATCACGATTCGTGAGGCTTTTTCAATGGGAACGGTGGTCTCGCCGCCGAATCCAAAGACGGTGATGCTGTCGTCGCCGTTTTCCAAAACGGTGATCACAGCCGGGCCGTCCTCATCACTGACATCTCCCTCACGACGGTCACGAGCGTAGGGGCCGGTATGAATTCGGATCACATCTTCGCCGTTCTCAAATCGCGGCGAAGCCAGGATCGGATTGATTTCATCGAGACAATCAAGATCGAAACCGGCGTCTTCCAACAGGTCCTTGAAAAGACCTTTCTTGATGTTCAGATTGACGTCAACCTCGCTGATTTCTCTGGCGCCTGGGATGTCGCTCAAACTGACGGACTGGCCGAGGGCTTCCAGTTTGACGTCAATTTCGCCATTCAGGCTGGCCGATGCATCGACGAGGCAGAAGACCTTCGACGCGTCGCCGCCGGTGACACTCTGAATTTCATCGAGCCGGAGAGCTCCATCTTCGTTGGGATCAAGAACGTCGACGTCGACACCGCCGCTGAGATTGGCTGTCACGCTGCCCGATGCAACCTCGACGTCGACCTTGAGAGTCCCGTCCAGGTCGACATCCAGGTCGACTACCTTTCCATCTCCGGCGCGGACGTAGAGTCCGTCCAGGAGGTTGTCCCAGTTCGCATCATCGCCGCCACGAAGTGCGGTGACAATTTTGCCCAGACCGATGGAATCGTAAACCAGACCAAGCTGGGTGTTGATCGTCGCTTCGGCCGTGACGTCGGTTTCCGCAATTCCGATGTCGAATCCGATGTCTTTTCCGACCGTCAGGTCGAGGGCGGGCACATTCAGACTGACCAAGTCAGCATCCTCGCCGCTTAACAGGCTGACTAGATTCGTCGGGAAGAGGAAATCGAACCGCAAGCCACCGGCGGTGCTGGTCGCCTGATTGTACGCGTTGATGAACTGTCCTGCCTCGGTGCTGGTGGCCGAATCGATCGCCGATGCAGCGGCACAGGGTGCCAGGCTGCGGCTGTTCGCTCCCTCGGGCTGAAAGTAGTCGAAGCAGCCCATCGCAATGGCCTGGCCGTCGTAATTTCGAAGCAGTCGTTCGACCGTTTGTGCCATTCCGATCACCGAGCCGAGGGCGTCTCGGAACTGGTTGATCTGTTGCCGGTTGCCGCCGCTGGCCAGATCGAGTAGCGACTTGAAGTTGTTGCCGGGAATGTCCTTGAGCACCGGCAGGTTCTTGTCGAGAAAATTATCACCGCTCAAGCCGCCAACAAAGGTGGAGACCGGGGCAAATGCGGTGCCGACAAAACTGGCGATCGGCTTGACGAAGTTTTCCAGCAGGGTGCCGATGTCGATGGAAACGTTTTCGAAGCGGAGCGTTTCAAGTTCGTTGGTGTATCGTTTTTCCCCCGCCTCATCATTGTCCGGATCGGGCGTCTTCGGGTTTTTGAATTTCGCCGAAGCGGTTGCGTCGAGCACAAAGTCGAACTCGATTTTGGGAAACAGCAACCCTTCGTCGATCAGCGGCACAGTGGGGATCGAGTCGCCGGCTTCCTCAATCAACGCGTTCAAGTCGGCGGTGGTGTGCAGTTTTAATGCCACCGAGGCTTCGGCTTCGGGTTGAAATCGATCGGTGATCTTCTTCGCGTCCTGGATGTCGCCGCGGGTCACCCGATCGAGAAACGCCTGGTCATTAGGATTCTGTCGTTGGTTGAACAGCGTCCAGTTCGGGTCATCAATGTCGACCGAAAACACCACCGAAATCTTGGACTGGTCGGTCGACGGGTAGTCGATGTCCAGTGTCGGCCCCGGGTTGTCTGCATCGCCCCGCGAAGTCAGAACAAAGAATCCTTCGTCATCGATCTGAACGTCAATCGTCTCGTACGCATTGTTTTTCTGCTGTTGACTGATCGCCTGATTGATCGTGTCGCGGAAGACCGATTCCAGACTCTTGGTGTTCAGCTGGTCTCGCAGCGACTTGATGTCTCGATTCTGTTCCTCGCCGATCGAGATCAGGATCCGCTCTTCGGATTCGGCACCCTGGCCATTGTTAAGCACCAGGGTGAATTCGGTATCCTGTCGCAACAGCCCGCTCGCCGGGGCTGCAGCGCCGGCACGCAACCGGAACCGGCCCGGCACGACTTCGCTGCTGGCGGTCGTGAAGTCCGTTTCATTGAACGGCGAGGCATCAAATCCTAACGCGGCACTCCGCCCGTCATCGAATTGACCGAATGGACCGGGATCGAGCAGACTGCCGAGGTTGCTTTCGGCAAAGCCAAGTTCTTTACCGCCAATGATCGTCATCGACGAGATTTGCGGGATTTCCGCACTGAGCACAATCGAGGGCGTGGTCGGCAGGTGCGGGTTGGCAAAACCGTTGATGCTGCCAAAATCGAGTGACACGGTGACCGGGACGAACGCCGTTTGGCCGTCGCCCTGTGTCGTCTCGACGTCGTTGAACTTGCCTTCCAACTTCGCAATCAATTCCGCTTGCAGATCGATCAGAAAGGTGCCCAGGTTCTCGAGCGCACCAGCCAGATCATCGTCGGCCCCGGTCGGCAGCGCGAGACCTGTGATGTCGACCTCCACCGGCTCATCTCCACCCGCGTCAATCACCAAAGTGAATTCGGCCTCCGTCTCGCTGCCGCCAAAGTCAAACCCCTGCTCGGCGGTGATGTCGACGGCAAAGGGAATCCCATCTTCAACTTTTGCCGCCAGCAAACCGATCGTCGCTTCGGCTTTCAGTCCGGCGTCGGTGCTGAGCACATCAAAGCCATCGCCGTCTTTGGCGGGGGCGGACTTGATGTCGATCGAGGCGCGGAACTCTTCCACCGGCGTTCCAGTGACATCGACCGCGCCGGAGTTCACGTAGAAGTAGTCGAGGTCAAAGTTTGGATCGATTCCGTAGCGCTGACTGAGCCCAAAGCCGTATCGCAGGTTCCACTGCAAGTCGAATCGTAACCCGTCCGACGCATCGACACTCAACCCGAGTGCTTCCAGACCCGGCAACGCGGTGGCGGCACCGAGATCGAACTCAAACGGCAGATCCTGGATGGTGCGTTGGCCGAGGTGAAAGTCGAACTGGACCCAGCTGGTGCCTGGATCCGGATTCCCGTCTCCCTCGCCGCCGGGACCGTCAAGATCGTCGGCGCCGTAGCTGAGCAGAATGTCGCTCGCCGAAATATCGGTACCCGCATCGGGGCTATCCATCAGGATCGGTTCGAGGATCTCGAACATCGCGTTCTGGAAGTCGGCGATTAAGTTCTCGCTGGTTGAAGTAAAGACCGTCTCGACCAACTCCGTCAAATCGGTCTGAATCGCCTCGATTTCGGTCAGCACCGGCTCGACCGCATCAGCGAGTTGCCCACCGACGATGGGTACCCCGGAAATCTCGTCAATGGCAGTTTCGATGCCGGCAACGATTTCCGCGAAGGTGTCATCAAACCCGTCCTTGACCTGCCCGATCAGGCGATCTCGCTCCTCCGTGTCGAGACTCGTCAGTAGTTCCAGAAGTTCGTTGGGCTGATCATCATTGACGATCGTCCCCGTCGCCCGCGTGTCCGCGTCGCTTGCAAACGTCACCTCACCGACAACCGACTTGAATCGCACTTCCAGTCGTTCATCGCCTTCGGGGACGACATCGGGATTCACCGTGATGGTTAACGTTTCGCTGGCCGAACCGGCCGGGATCGTGATCGTCTGGAAGGCCGGAACGACGAAATCGGCTTCGTTGCCTCCGGCGGCCGCCAGCCCACGTTGGGCAGCGCCTCGCTCATCGTCCGTGGGCAAATCGTCGCCGGCGGCGAAGATTTCGAAAGTCACCGTCAACTCCTCGCTGATATCCCCGCCTCGAGTGATCGGAAACTGCAACTCCGCCGGTGCCCCGCCCGGGTTGCCCTCCTCGACGATCGCGTCCCCGATACTCAACGATGCGGCAAGCAGATCGCGGCGTTCAAGCTGTTCGGCGCGGCTGCGGCGATGGCGGGTTTGCTTGCGACGACGACGGTGTGCGGTCGACTGGAGAGTAGACATGAGAATTGGTTCGCTGATAAAAGGGCCCAGTGGTCACACCGATCCCGAAATCTTCCGGATTGTCGGCGAGTCGCGTCGGGAACCGATCAACGCCGATCGTGTGAACGTCGCAGCGGTGAATCGCGTCGGTCCCCAGTCCCTTACACGGCGAACCGCCACCGTGATTCACCCCCCTTATCGGGCGGTAAGCGTGTTTTTTTGCGAGAGGTCGGCATCGTGGCCGTCCCGCCACTGTTTCTGCCGGTGCTGTCCATCGAAGGGGTGCTCAAAATTCGTGTCGTTGAGAGACGAAATGATGGAACGAATTCCGATTCAGAGACTGGCCGCTTTGTCTGAAAACTTGGGAATGCGGGAAAACGCGGGTTCCACCTACTTCGTCGCAGGACGTTCACCCTTTGATTCGGCGGCGTATCCTCGCGATGCGTCCCAGAGCACGATCTTGTTAGCGCGCGGCGCGATGATCTTCGCGCCGTCTTCGCTCCAGTCGGCCGCCCGCACTTCTCCGGACCCCACGGTTAACTTAAGCGTCCGTTGCAAACTGACAGGATCCCAGAGCAACAGTGTCCCCCGGGCATCGATCGTCATCAGGCGACGATCACCCGGCCCCCACTTTAGCGCGTAGACCGTCTCAAATTGCTTGGGCAACTGAGCGATCTGGCGTAGGTCGGCCGCATCCAGGATTTTGATCAGGTTGTCAGTGGTGGAAACCGCCAGCTGTTTTCCTGAGCGACTCCAGGCGACATCGATGACCGAATCTTGCGGCTGATGCCACCGACGCGTCTGCTGGGTCTCAAAGTCCCACACCCGCAGCCCCGACCTGATTCCGCCGATTGCCAGTTCTTTCGCATCGGGACGCCAGGCGAGCGACCAGATGCTGCCCGGTTCCCGCTTGATGGTCCTGGTGCATGGCTGCAAATTCGGATCGAAAATCGATACCGATCCGTCATCGCCACCGACCGCGATCCATTTTCCATCCGGGCTCCAGTCGACGGCACGGAGTGTGGCGTCAGGTCGAACCTCGCGCGTCGGCCATTCGAACTTGGAATCCCAGACCCGAAGCAGTCCCGGATCGTAAACGGTGCCAACGCCGCCGACGATGGCCAACCGGCGGCCATCGGGTGCGAAATCGATCGCTTTCAATCGGCAGCGACCGTGCTTCGCCTCGGCAAGCACATGCCCGTCGTTCGTGTCACGCAGGATCAATTCTCCGACACCCGACGCCAAAGCGACACGTTCCGAGTCGGGACTGAGTCCGCAATAACTCACCGGGTGCGTTGTCGCCGGTAACTCTCGACGACATACCGCAGCTTCAGGTCGCCAACATTTGATCGCCCCGTCCATGCCGGTCGAAAAAAGATGCTCGCCAATGGAATCCCACTGGAGGTTGAAGACGTGACGCTCGTGTCCGTGGAGAGTGCGAAGCAGCGTTCCAGTTTCCGACTGCCAGATTCGCACCGTTCCATCCCAGGAAGCCGTCGCCACACGCTGCCCGCTCGGGTGCCAGGCCGCCGTGGCGGCCGCGTGGGTATGCGCCGTCATCGTCGTCACGATCTGCTGACGATTCCAATCCCAGAGTCTCACGACCCCGTCACGACCACAAACGATGATTTCGTTGGGGTTGGTCGGATGGAACTGTATTGCTCGCAGTTCGCCCCATGATTTGTTCGTTTCAAATCGTAATTGTTCCGCATCACGATCCCAGACCCTGGCCTGCTTCTTCGCCGGATATGCGAGCAGACGACTATCTTCGGACCAGTCGATTTGAAAAGTGAACTGGACGCTCCTATTCAAGACGCCGGGCAATTCCTGGGCAACGTCCAACGTGTCGGCATCCAGCAGACAGTAATGGCGCACGGGGCCGGCGGAAGCGGGTGCCCTGCCGATTCTTGCCAACCAGCGGCCATCAGGGCTCCACCGAAGGGCGTAAATCGTCAGCGGGCTTGGAGACAGATAGATCCGTTTCCATGTCTTGGTTTCGTAGACCGCGATCCCCGTCGAGCCGCCGACTGCGATACGGTTTCTCGGACCGTCCCAGCTGACGCAATTCAACGGTCCTACGGGAGAATCAATTTGCCTGAGCACTTGACGAGATTGCAAATCCCAGATCAGTAATTGGGCGTCACGCCCCGCCGATGCCAACCGCTGTTGCGGACCGAGCGCCAGCGCATGGACTTCGCTGTCGTGTCCGTCAAGGATGAAATCATGCTGGTTGCAAAACGCTTGGATGTAAAACCATTCCCATCCCCGTCGGTCGGGACGATGGTCTGTCGGCCGCCATTGGTCAAGCAGTTCCTGGGCACGCGCAAATCCACGGTGCTGATCCATTGAATTGGCGGCATTGATCATGCTTGCCGAATAGAGACTTCGGCTCGTGCGTTCCGATTCTCGTTCCGCTGTTTGGCGAGCGTTCTCGGCGTCGATGGTCGCTTGCCGGGATTGATCGAGGGCACCTTCAAGCTCGTGCAACAATTGTTCGTTCGCGTTGGAGACCGACCGCGCCTGCTGGAACAACCGCCGCTGTTGCTCCTCCTGATCAAAATAGTAGATGGCCGCACCGCTGCTGGCCAAAGCGATCAGCAGCAACAGCGAGGCGACCGCGGCGAGCGACGCGGCGAGACCACGATTCTGTCTTGCCCATCGGCCGCAACGCTCGCCGAGCGTCGCACGACGGGCAAGAATCGGCTCATCGTTGAGAAACCGACGCAGATCTTCCCGCATCTTGCCGGCCGAGGCATACCGGTCTTCCGGTCTGCATTCCATCGCCTTCTCGATGATGGTTGCCAGATCTCTGGGGACTTGTCGGTTGACGCGGGACACGGGCAACGGTCGTCCCGTCGTCACCTGCTTGACCAGCTCTCGGCGATCCACCGCATCGAAAGCCGGGACCAAGGTTGCCATTTCGTAGAGTGTGATGCCCAACGAATAAACATCACTCCGGCCATCCGACCGGCCACTGAACGCCTCCGGCGGCATGTACCGAATCGTGCCCAGAATATCTCCCGAACGAGTCAATTTCCCATCGTCGTCATCAGCCTTGGCCAGTCCAAAATCGGTGATCCAAACATCGTTGCGATGGTCCAGGAGCAGGTTGCTCGGTTTGATATCGCGATGGGTGACACCCTGCGTGTGGGCGTATTGAAGCGCATCGCTGACCTGAAGTCCGATCCGCGCTACATTCCGCCAATACGGATCAATCGATGAACCGGTACTTGAGCCGATTCCACCCTGTGATCCCGATCTCGCTACCGCGGCCCCGGACGAGGGCGAGCTCGGTTTCTGGTCGGTCTGCTCCGACTCCTCGCCGCCACCGACGTGCTCCCATATCGAACGGTGGCCGATCTCGTCGGCCGAACGCCGTCCGATCGACTTCAGCTGATCGAGCACGTCGTCGAGCCCCTGGCCGACGATCAACTGCATCACGTAGTAGTGGACCCCCTCGGCCTGACCGACACCAAAAACGGGAACGATGTTCGTGTGGTGGAGACGTGCAGCCGCCTTGGCCTCACGCTCAAATCTTGTTCGTTGGGTCCCGCTCCAGGACGATTGCCGCGGCATCACCTTGATCGCGACGCGACGGCCGAGTGAAATTTGTTCGGCCTCGTAAACGATCCCCATTCCCCCGCGACCGATCTGACGAATGATCTGGTAGTCGCCCAGTGTCCGATCGACCATCGATTCGTCCGCTGCGGGAAGGTGGTCGGAATCTTCCTCCTCGTCGGAGAGCTTGACCTGTTCCATCACTGCCAGCGTGGGAAGCAAGTCGCGAAGTTCATCGGCAAACTCAGGGTGCTTGCTGACCAGCGTTTCAATGCTGGGGGCGCAACCGGCGCGACAATCACGGAGGAACTCGTCCGCGATTCGACCGATCAGCTCATCCCGCTGGTCAACTTCGCTCATGTCGAAAACACCTCCAATCCGCCGGGAAACTGCTCCAGCGATTTCCGCAGTCGGCGGACCGCACGCAAGTAACGGCCGTAAGCCGCCGTCGGGCTGATCCCCAGAATCTGTGCCGCTTCGCCATTGGTCAGTTCTTCGAAATGACGCATCACCAACAACTCTCGGGCTCCGGGTTCCAGTTCGTTGATCGCATCCTGCACTCGCTGCCTCAGTTCGACTCGCATCGCGGCCTGGCTGGCCGACGTGAGTCGTCCCAACAGACGTTCGGCAAGTGTGATCGATTCCACCGATGGTAACTTGCCCCGGTGCAGTGAAATCTCTCGTCCCGCGTCGCGGGCCTGGGCACCCAAATGAAAGCGGTGGAGATCGACCAGCGTCTGCCCCGTTTCCAATCGTAACCAGAGGAAGAACGGCAACTCCCGATGCTTCAAATACTTCGGAAGCTTTTTTTGGATTGTCAGAAACGTATCCTGTAGCACGTCGACCGGGTCGACCCTCCGCTGCAGACGTCGGTCCAAACGCAGGCGGATCATCACCAACAGCCGCTCACGGTGAGCGTCGAACAGCTGACCGACGGCCTCCTGATCACCGCCGGCCGCAGCATCGAACAACGATTCGTGTTCCTGATCCGCTGCCATCATCCGATTCGATCGAACGACAGGGTGGTGCTCAATGGTGAAGTCTTTATCACTAGACCGATGGCGCACAGCAGTATCAGCACCATCGTCGACTGAAAGCCAGAACGCAGCCAACTTCGCGTTCGCGCCCACGGTAAGCCATGTTTTTCAGTGACCATTGCGCATTTCTCCTGGTAGCACGAATCTGTCGGTGCCAACATCTTACCTAGACGCCTACGCAGGTGAACAACTTTGGTCTCGAGACATTATTAAAATCGCAGTATGGAACATCGATTGTACAACGGCAGCGTTTGGCAACCCATTTAGATTCTCTCCCTCTGGCAGAGACGGCGTTTGCGCAGCAAGCAAACGCCAGAGAGGGCTCATGCTGCGAGGATTGGTCGACTCTGAATAAGAAGCAGAATCGATTTGGCGACAGAAGGAGGGGGTCACCCGCGCAGGCCATTTCCGGTCGATCCACACAACATCATTCTGCCCCGAATCATTCTGCCATCCTTCTCGTCCGTCTACCTAAACCCACAAATCGCGATCGAGATTCCGATAATTGATCGCTTCGGCGAGATGGTTCTCGTTCAAATCCGCGTCACCGGCGACGTCGGCGATGGTTCGGCAGACGCGTAAGATTTTGTCGTGGGCGCGGGCGGAAAGCCCCATCTCTTCGACGCTGTGTCGCAGGATTTGTTGACACGATTTGTCCAGTCTGCAGTACTCCCGGACTTGGCGGCTGGTCATCTGGGCGTTGTAACGCACGCCCGATGGTCCATCGGCAAAGCGTTCGGCTTGAACACGCCGAGCCCGTTCAACATCCACACGCATCGCTTGACTGGATGTCCCGGCGACCGACGAGGATGACAGTTCTTCAAACGGCACCGAAGGGACTTCGATGTGTATGTCGATGCGGTCCATCAACGGACCCCCGTTGCGTCCAAGTCCACCAATTCAATCGGCAGCGATAATGCCTGGGTTTTCAAGTAGATCCGTCCGCCAGTGACGACACACTTGTGATACTTGCCCTTTTTGCCAATCACGCGCCGGTCTATGTCAAGTTCCACTCGATTGACGAATTGATCTAGCATCCGGTGAACTTCCACGCCGTCGTAATCGGTTTCGACCATCGCTTCTAACTTTCTTAGCCACTCGCACGCTGCGTCTATTCGCTGCTCTGCTGCGAGCACTTGGTTTACGGGTGATTCGGCGGATCTCTCCAGCGCGGGCGTCAGTGCGTCTCTCTGATTCTCCAGTTCACGTATCCGCTGCTGTACGTGCTTGATCATGTCGGAATCGACTTCAAGCAATCTCGTGCGACCGTTCGAAATTTTTTGGTCCAGTGCAGCGGCTTGTTCTTTCAGCAACTTCACGTTGGACGGCTCGCCACCCGTCAAAATCTCACGCATCCGGTCTTTCAGCAGTTGCAAGTTCTTCTCGCCAAAGTAAACGTCAAAAAAATCGCTTCGCAACTTCGACACAATCAATCGGAGCGTATCTTTCTCACGCACGTTGTACCGCTCGCACTGTGTCGGCTTCTCACGGTACGTGTAGCAAGTGTAAGACGGGGTGCCGTTGTGCTTGTCGCAGATCATTCGACCGCCGCAGTTACCGCATCGGAGCAACCCCGACAACGAAGTCACCTCTGCCGGGTTGGGGCAGGTCTTGCGTGTGTTGTCTTTCATTCGTTGTTGCACTCGGTCGAACAAATCACGGTCGATAATCGCGGGGTGAGTGTTCGGCACAATCGTCCATTGGTCGCGCGGTCGGCGTTTCATTTTGCCGGTCGGATTGTGAACGTCAGGCTTGTATTTCGATGACGTGTACTGATCGTAGACTAGATACCCCAAGTAGCGCTCATTCTTCAACACGGTTGAAATACCGTTACGCGTCCACTGCCGGCCCTTGGGGCTTAGGTAGCCGCTGTTTGCCAACCACGACGCAATCTGACGCATCGTTTCGCCGCTGGCATACCTGCGAAAAATTTCCCGAACCAATTCAACCTGATCGGGTGGACCGAATTGCAATTTTCGGTCGTCATCAACCACGTAGCCGATCGGTGGAATCCCCGTGAGCCACTTGCCTTGCTTCGCCGCTGCACTCATCGACCGGGTTACGTTCTTCGACAAGTCGGTCAAATAGGCGTGCTTGCCCTCCTGCGCGACGCTGTACGTGATCCTACCGGCCATCGAGTGCCAATCAATCACGCCGTCAGTAACCGTTGCCAGATGGACGCCAGCTTCGCGTAGCGGGTAGATCCATCGACCGGCTTCGATGGCATCGAATCGCCCGAACCGATCTTGGTTCCAACAGACGATCGCTTGGAAGTCGCCAGTCGATCCATCGGCAACCATTTGTTGGAATTGCAATCGCTTGTGCGTCTTGTCGCCGCTGATTCCCAGATCCTCGTACCATCGACCGATTTGATAACCGTTGTCGCTCGCAAAAGATTTGATCTCGTCGCGCTGTTGTTCGGGTGACGTTTCTTGCTTGTCCGTGGACATGCGCACGTAACCGACCGCGCTGATTCTCTTAACCATGACACTCACTTCTCGTTGTGGTGATGAAGATTCTCGAAGGTGAAAATGGGGCAACCAGTCGAGAAACTGGCTTTCGGCCGCTAAACCTAGCCCGGTTTCAGTATCGGTTTTTGCCCTCTTTTTGGCAAGTGCGGTCTTGCCCGTGGATCGTGCTCCCCAGCGGGGTAAAAAACTCACTTTGCCGCACACACAGATAGATGGGGCAGCGGTAGGTCGTCGAAATCAACCCTCCCCAGAAAATACCCGCCCCCTATGGGGGAGTCGTCTGCCGCGTTGCTTTGCTTGTCCGCTCTGCGTCAGCACGAACATTGACGGGCAGACCGACACGGCGTGCACCACGTTGGCGTGCACCAACTCGTTGATCGTCGTCTCGACAACGCCTCTCAACTGGTCCATGTCGTCGATCTCCCAGC
>WCIL01000065.1:0-43768 GCA_033042175.1 Phycisphaera sp. RhM | reverse complement strand
CGAATCTATGAACACCCGAGCCATGCCTGGAAAAATCCCGGGGGTTCGGGGGCTGGCCCCCGAGCATTGTTGCACGAGCAACTAACGCACACCAAAAAGTTGTCTCACTGTCGTTGACACATTCCGGACACCCTCGGGTGGTGCCGGCAAGGGTTAAGTGCAGAAGTGCAGGCCCCCCTTTGTATATTCCCGCTTGGGAGCGTCTCGTGGTGATTTCCTCCCATCAAACTCACCCCTCTGCACTTATGCACTTAACCCTACTGCTGTAGTGTTTTACCCCGTAAATAACGTGTTATTTGCTTGAGAAGTTAAGTGCAGATCTAAGTGCAGATGGGTCTGCACTCATGCACTTAACTCGCCATTTCCTCCCACCTTTTTCACTCCGGGCAGCCGATCCGTTCTGCACTTATGCCTTCATCTGCACTTAGATCTGCACTTAACTTTTCGTCTTGCCGGCGGTCATTCCGAGCCTCTTGAGGCCGCTATCCGTGATGCCGATTTGGATGCCACGCCCCTGCCGTCCGGAGGTGATGTAGCCGGCCTGCTCCAGTTGCTTTAAGACCATGTCGGCGCGTACGTTGCCGAAGAGAGGCTTGCGTCTGCGTAGGGCCGTCCCACTAACGTGTTGGCTCTTGTTCTTGAGCAGCAGCCGGTGGAGTTGCCGCATTGTTTCGAGCGCGTCAGCCTCCCGGTCGTCCGACAGGAACTGCCGGATCTGTGAGGCCATTCTCTTCCTGAGGTGCTCTGTCAATCTGATAGCTTTTTCCGCGTCGTCCTCAGTGATCTCCCAGACGGTCTGCGGGAACTTCGCGACCCGTGACAGCATGTAGACCATCGCAAACTTAGCGCACTTCTCGTCGGCGCGTCTGGTTACGGCGGCCAACGCGGAGTTGCCTTGCTGCAGCATTGCGTCTGACTCCTCAGCCAGGTCGTCGTAGTAGTCCTCCAGGAGATTCTCAGCCTCCAGTGATCTCGGGATGACTCGCCACTCCGGGGTCTCGATCGGGTCTCGTTTGTTTGCGGCGACCGACACACTTGCTGGCCCGCAAGGGACCCCGATGCCGGCCAGCCGGACGTAGGCACTGAGGAGGTCGCCTGGTAATTCAATCTGCCTCGTCGATCGCTTACTTCGTGGCACTCGCTTCGGATCACATGCGGCGAAGAAACAAAGTCGACCAACAAGACCGTCCAGGGTTTGTTTCTCGGAGAACGCGCCGGCCATCTGATCGCCTGTGGTGCATCCCCAGACGGACAGGTGCGGATACTGGATAACAACTTTTTCTCGCCCCCGAACCATGGGCGACGTAATCGACTTGTTCGAATGCGTGTAGATCTTTTTGAGCGTAGGAACGATGCCGGTCTTCCATGCCCCTGCTCGGCTGTCCGTCGTCGTCGCAAAAAAGTCTCCGCACTCATCGATGGTCGCATTCACCGGCCCTGTTTCCAGGGCAGCATAAAGGCCGCTGTCGCTTCCGAACTCATCCAGTGAACTATCGTCGCCGGCAGCGTCGAGAAGCTTCTTGATGCACGTCAACGGCCTGTCTTTGCCTTGGCCGCTTTCCGCTACGTTCACGAGGTAAAGGTTAGATCTGGTCGCGTATGAGCTATCGTCGTGATACCTTCGCGCTGCTGCCGCGCTCAAGACGAACATGGCGCTACTGAGATATAGCTCCTCCAAACCGGAGTAGCTCGCTCCCTCCTCCACATGCCGCACCCAGTCGCCGATGAAGCCTCCATCGTAGATCAGGTCTGCGTCGATCTGCGTCGTCGACTCGACAGACTGGTAATCGCTCACGTCTACGGACAGCTCTTCCTCTTCACCGGCCATCGCCACCGCCGTTGCCGACTTGATTAGTCGACTGACGAACTCCGGCATTTCGAACCCCTCGACGTCGCCTTCGTCTTCGCGAGTCCCGTACCCAGACTCGTACAGAGCAGACGCCCCGGCCGAGTGATCGCCGCCATGCAATAAATCGCAGTAGGCCTGGAAGATCGTGATCGACTTATTGACCTCGAACGGTGCGTTTGGTGTGTACGAAACCAGCTGGTACACACCGTTATCGGACGCATCGCCAAACTTCCCATTAGCCATCTTGGTCTCGGACCCGGGCCGGTTGAACCGGTAGTATCCGTCGGCTGCCTGCCAGACCTTGTAGCCTAATGACTCCATCAGCGTGGCGATCACGCCGGGCGCCGCCGGGTTGCGCTGGAAGTCCGACCCGCTCGTTTCGCCGGAGTGAGTGATCGGTGAGGCCGGCTCACTTTTCGGCTGCGGTGGTGCCGGCTCCGGCAACGTCAGGTCATCGAGGGAGTACATCGCCCCGTCATCGACGTAGATCTCGACCGGCTCGTTCTCGCCGTCAGTCCGGTGGCTGCCAGCCGGACGGAGCATGCGGTCAAGATTGCTGGTCGTGTCTAGCCTTCCATCCAGGATCCCACGGAGATGGTCCTCCCATCGCTTGGCAGCGGACTGAACGGAGTCTCGGTCGTCATCTCCTTCGATCCTGTGTGGAGACTCGAGCACCCAGTAGCAGTGGAATCCGCCGGCCTCTCCCCTGGTATTGATGATCGCCGTCGGGGCGACTGGCATCTCGTTCAGCTTTTCAAGTACGTGATCGCGAGAATGGAAGTCTCCCTTGCCAGCATCGACGTCGATCCCGAACGCCACGACCGTCTTCACCGTACCTCGCCGACCGACCTCATTGGCGCCTACTTGCGACCCGTCTTGTAGATTGTACTTGTAATATTTCGGGTTGCTGGCTGCCACCTGTGCCGCCGCGAGCCTCCATTCACCGGCGCGGAATCGATGACTTATCTTCGACGCCTTTTCAAGCAGAAAGATGTCCCCATGCGAGTCGTTGCATCGCGAGTACAGAAGCTCGAAAAGTCTAGTCGCATCATCATCGACCACCACCTCGCTCATCGCGCCCGCGGCGCAGGTCCGGCAGCACTCCTCGTGCATTGCCTCGCCATTGCGGGCATCGATGATGTCCTCGGTGGCGTACTCGGCTGCCCAATCAGTGACCGTACAGTCAGCCGGATCAGGTAGCCGCCATGGATTGCTTTTTGGGCTTTCACTTTTTGTTGCGTTCGTCATAATTCACCTTTGGTTGTTTGTTTCGACGGTGGCGACCGTCGAGTAAAAAGTTGAAACCCCCGGAGGCGTAACTCACCTCCGAGGGTTTTTTCATGCGCTTCCGTACGCCATTCCGGCAACACGCTCATAGACTCGTGTCAGCTCCCGCCGGCTCTGATCGAGCGTCTCTCCTTGGCGCTCGATCACTCGGTCAATCTGCAGCATCCGTCTGCCCAGGTCCTCCTCGGTCGCGCCGTACGCATCGAAAGTCAATGATGCCGGCATCTCAAATGGACAGCACCGGATCCACACGACCAACGTCTGATCGTCTCGCGCATCGGCGGTGATGTACCGGATCCGGCCCAGCTCTTCGGCGAGCAATTCGACGTCGATCATTTCACCGACTCCCCGGCCGACTTGCCGGCCAGCCACTCAGCCAGCGCAAGCCGTGGGAACATGCGAGTCTTGCCAACCCGTGATGTCGGCAGACTTCCGTCCCGGGCCATCGCTCGCACCTTCGTCGTGGAAAGCCCGATGATCTGGCCGACTCGTTCAGCGCGGATGAAGAGCGGTTCGGCCTCCAGCTCTTTCAATGCGTCCTTGAAATTCATGAATACTCCTAGCGGGGGTGTGTGTGTGTCCAATCCGGGTGGATTATGGCACGGTTTTTGCATGCGCTAACACCGATTCCGTCAGGAAATGCGATTTTCTGCCGGGAGGTGATTGACAGGACGCCGCCAGGTCTCTAGGCCGGTCTGATTCAAAAAGAGAGGGCCGCAGTCCTGCAGCCCTCGTGGAGAAGTGCCGCATTCCCTGCGGCTGGAAGTCAGCTCGACCGAATCACCCGCCGATCGCCCCCACTACACGCCGGGCCTCATCATCAAACCGTTCGGCTTCCGCGGGCGCGTCGATGTCTAAACCAATGTCGGCTGCAATCTTTGCGGCTGTTTCCGATGCGACGATGGCAGCGGCGCGGAGCAATACGATAACGTCGGCTTGACAATCCTCGTCACGCGCTGCGTCCTGCAGTGCTTCACATCCGTGGAAGATAGTTGCCAGCACACAGGCGGCGTTTAAGCTGGCCTTATCGTCGCCAAATACTTTTACCGCCACAGGGGCAATATTGCCGATGGTACCGGCAACCAGCTCTATACGTTTTTGATTAGTCACTACGTAAATCTCTCTCTATGTTTGTTGCAAGATATGGGGGGCCGTCGCCCCGAAAAACTGAACGCTATAGCTGCTCAGCCGGTAAGCCCAGTCGTGCCTTTGCGTACATGACCGCGGCTTCGCCACCCTCCGAATCGGCGAAGCCAGACTCGACCAAGATGACCTTGTCTCCGGTGAGTCGCCCAGCAGCATCAACAGCGTCGTAGCCAACGCCGCTTGTCCACCGGTCGAAGTCACCTGATTTCTCGTCGTCGGTAGCTGTCTGAATCCATTCATCAAACCAGAGTCGAAGCCCTTCTAGGAATTGCGGGACGACGTGCTCATGTCCTGGAAACTCTCCCCAGTACTCGACCATGGCGATGGCCTCTCTATGGGTTCTGCTCATCTCTAAAACTCCTCAAGTAAATGTGAGGGCGAAACGCCCTCGGAAAAGTGGTCACCATCTTGGTGATGAAGAACCCCGTGATCTTGCGATCGCCGTCTTGGCTTGCGGGCAGTCATGCGTGTCAACGCAATAAGATGGTCACCAATTGCCAGAGGCAATCGCTTCGATTTCAGCGCGGGGAATCAGTACCTTGCGATCACTCAGACCAACATCGGTGAGCCGGCCCTCGGCAAGCAGTCTGCCGATGGTGCGTGATGAAACGCAGAGAAGTTTTGCCGCCACGTCTTTCGTAACGACTAGCGGCTGTACCGGTGGTTTCTTCCGTCGGCGCATAACGCCACCTCAAAATCATCAAGTGATAATGAGCTGAAAGCAAACCGCCGACCGTGGTTTCGGCGTGCCTCGCACGTTGCGAGATCTGCATGACAGCTAGAGGTTACGGTTGCTACCGGGTCCCAGGCGCTCAGTTGTTACTCCGCTCGATCGGCGAGAGTCGCCTTGGATCGACAGTGAGCCGTAGCTCCCGTCGTGTCCGGTGATCGAGACCTGCTGTGATAGAGTCAGCAGGGGGTCGGCCGCCCTTTGGTGCGGTGGGGATTGTACAGGCCCCACTCGGCCAGTCAAGTCATGACGTGTCACAGAGCCGAATTGGGTACCATGGCGGGTACCTAACGAAAAAAAGCCTGCTTTCTCTTATAAAGAAAACAGGCCTTTCAAGCTACCCCGCTAGGACTTGAACCTAGAATGACTGAACCAAAATCAGTAGTGTTGCCAATTACACCACGGGGTAGTGACTTGCGTCTGAGCGGAAGTTTAGCAACTCATTTCCATCTGCTGAATAGGACTCTGCCAGACTTTGGCAGGTTCGCGGTGGAAAATTTGTCGCAGTTTCCGCGCTGGGGCGGTAAATGGCATGAAATGTTACCCGGCAGGGAAAATTGGACTGGCCGCCCCTCCCGAAATGGGCTCCGGCAACTCTCCGAACTCGTCCGAATCCCCCAGGACAGGCGGCGAAGAACAGTCCGCCGGTGGAGGTGGAAGGTTGTGAGGGCAAGCAGGATGCTGCCCCCACTTCGTCCTTGGTCTCGGACTCCGCCTGGGAAAACACGGACTCGCAGGCTTCCGCCTACTGGTCGCCGGCGGAGCCGGCGAGGATGGCAAGCAGGATGCTTACCCCACGGTGGGGCTTGATTCGGTGGGGAAATCCAGCGGGTCGGGATTCTTTTCTCGGGTGATGTGCAGGTGATGCAACAGGGCCGCCGCCGCGTTGTAGGCTCGCAGGTAGAGGGCGTAGAACACGGGAACCAGGAACAGCACCAAGAAGGTCGCCAAACTCAGCCCGAACGCCAACGAGGCCGCCATCGGGATCAACAATTGGGCCTGGAACGAACGTTCGAGCATCAAGGGGATCAACCCCGCGATCGTCGTCAGACTGGTCAGCAAGATCGGCCGGAAGCGACGCTGGCCTGCATCGGCGAGCGCTTCCATCGGCGGGTGGCCTTCGCGGACGCGTACGTTGATGAAATCGATCAACACGATCGAGTCGTTGATGACGACTCCCGACAACGCGACCAGGCCGAACATACTGAACAGCGTCAACGGAAGCCCCAGGATCGCGTGCCCCCAGACCGCTCCGATCATCCCAAAGGGCACGATCATCAGGATCAAGATCGGCTGGACGTACGAGCGGAATTGCAACACGAGCAACACGTACATCGCGATGATGGCGATTCCAAAACCCACCATCAGACTGCCGACCGACTCGCGACTCTGTTCCGCTTGGCCTTCCCAACGCACTTGAACCCCCGGAAACTGCTTCGCCATCTCGGGCAAATAGTTCGCCTGCAAGTCCGCGATGATCAGCGACGAGTTGGCGGTTTTCCAATCCAAGTCCGCACTGACGGTGACCGAACGCTGTTGGTCCACTCGGTTGATTTCCGAAAAGCCTCGCTTGAGCGTGACTTCGGCGAGTTCTTCGATGGGGTGCTCGTTTCCGGCGGGGTCGCGGACACGAATCTCGCGAAAATTCACCAGCGACCGGCGTTCTTCTTGCGGATACCGGACCATCAACTTGACTTCGTGCCGCCCGCGTTGCAAACGCATCGCTTCGGCGCCGAAGTACGTGTTGCGAACGGTGTTGCCCAGATCGGTCGGCGTGATTCCCGTCGCCAGCGCGTTGTCTTTGACACGAAACTGGAACTCCCATTTACCCGGCGTGTTGTCATCGGCGATGTCGAACACACCGTCGTAGGTGGCCAAGCGGGCCTTGACCGCGTCGGTGGCCTGCAGCAATTGGTCTTCATCGTCGCTGTCGGCCAGCAGTTTGAACTCGATCGCCTTGCCGCCCGGACCGACGCCGACGCTGCCGTACGTCACGCTTTCCACCCCGGCAAACTCACCGGCCTCGGCCCGCCACATCGCGAGCAGATCCTTGCTGTGGATGTTTCGAATGTTGGTGTCGTGCAGTTCCGCAAAGATCTGCCCGACATTGCTTCCCGAACCGCCGCCGCCGGCAGGGTTTTGCGTGTTGGTCGTGTTCCCGACTTCGCGATACGTCAAACGGACGGGACCGGCGATCACGTCGTTGCTGCCCGGATAAAGGGTCTTGATGTCGATGCCTTCCTCCGCCGCACGTGCCTCGGCGACGCGTTGGCTGACGCGGCGCAGGGCACGTTCCATCTCCCGCGTCGCCCGATCGGTTTCGATCGCGGGGGTTCCGTCGGGAAACACGATAATGGCCTGTAAGAAGTTGTTGTCCGATTTGGGAAACAAGATCGAGGGGACGATCCCGCCGCGAATCATCCCCCACGTTCCCAACGCCATCATGATCGAGACCGCGATCGGGATCATCGGATAATGCAAACTGAACCGGAGTGCGGGCACGTAGAGCCGATTGCAGACAAAATTCAATCCGGCGGCGAAGCGTTCGCCCAGCCACGCCAAGAGCAATCCCAGCGGTCGTAGCGGGTAGGTGACAATTTCCAGCACGCGAAAAAATCCGGTGTGCGAATGCGCCAGGTGACTCGGCAGCACAAAAATGCTTTCCCACAATGAAATCACCAGCATCGCGATCACGGCAAAGGGGATCACGGCCATGAATTTCCCCATCACCCCCGACACGAAAAACATCGGTGCGAAGGCGATGACCGTGGTCATGACAGAAGCGGTGACCGAAGGAAACACTTCCATGGTGCCGTCGATCGCAGCTTGTTTGCGCGTCTTGCCCATCTGCCGGTGCGCGTAAATGTTCTCGCCGATCACGATCGCATCGTCGACCACGATCCCCAGCGCGACGAGAAAGCTGAACAGCGACAACATGTTCAGGGTCTGGTCGCCCAGGGCCAGCGCCGCTCCGGCGCCCAGGATGGAAACGGGAATCCCGAGCGCGACCCAAAACGCCAACCGCATCTCCAGGAACAACGTCAGCACCAGAAACACGAGCAGCAACCCTTGCAAGCCGTTGCGTCGCAGCAGGTCCAATCGCCCGCGGACTTCCGTGCTGGTGTCACTCCAAATCTCAAACCGGTAGCCCGCCGGCAACGTCTTGTCGGCCACGTAGGCACGGACATCATTAACCATCGCCAACAAGTCTTCGCTTTTGGAGCGTTCGACGTTGACGACCATCGCGGGTTCGCCGTTGATTTCACCGACCATCGTGGAATCTTCGAATTCATCTTTTACGGTGCCCAAGTCGTCGACGGTCAAAACCACACCGTCGGCACGGGTGACGATCGGCAAGCGTTTGATCTCCTCGCCGATGCGACCCTTGTTCTTTGCCCGCAGCAAGATCTCCTGGCCTTCGGTTTTCAATTGCCCGCCGGGAAGCTCCACGTTGTGGGCGCGCAGAATGTCGGCGACCTGGGTCAGCGTCAGGTCGTGGCTGCGGAGCGTCGACTCGGGGATTTCCACATCGATCTGGTACGGCCGCGTGCCCATGATGGACGCGGACGAGACGGTCGGCAGCATCAACACGTCGTCGCGGATGCCTTCGGCGATTTCCCGCAGCTTCAGTTCCGCTTCCTGCGAACGGTCTTGGGGGCCGATGATCCCGATCCGGATGGCGGCGTCGCGGAACGTGATCTGTTGGATTTGCGGGTCCTCGGCCAACTCCGGAAAGCTCGGAATGCGATCGACTTCACGATCGATTTCCGACATCACCTTTTGGACGTTCTTGACGTCCGATCGCAGTTCGGCGAGCACGTACGCGCCACCTTCTCTGGCGATCGAGGTGACTTTCTTGATCCCGTTGATCGAGCGAATCGCTTCTTCCACCTTTTGGCAGATCGCTTCTTCGCTATCCTTCGGAGTCGCTCCCGGATAAGGCACCGTCACCATGACGACCTCGAGTTCAAATTCCGGAAACACCTCTCGGCGCATTTGAACCAACGAGAGCGCCCCGATGATCATCAGCGCCATCATCAAGACATTCATACCGGGCGCGTTGGTGATGGCCCACGTGATCAGTCGCTTCATTCTTGAATCTCGGCTCGCGCAGGCAG
Organism: Phycisphaera sp. RhM; assembly: GCA_033042175.1. Classification (GTDB taxonomy): domain Bacteria; phylum Planctomycetota; class Planctomycetia; order Pirellulales; family Pirellulaceae; genus Stieleria. The sequence continues at coordinate 34,638 of WCIL01000065.1, read as the reverse complement.
CCCTTCTGGCGGAATCGAATCGAGTGGCGAAACGACCACATAGTCACCGACGGCCAAGTCCGACGAATCCGCTTCGCAGACCCAAACACGATCGGGCGATTGCAGCGACGGCGCCAGCGTCGGGTCAAGCACCCGGGCCTCTCGCAACCGCAGGGAGTCGACCGGATAGACGGTTTGCGAGTATTGGACCAAACCCGCTTTCCAGGCGGCGGGGTCAAACGGCTGCTCCTGTGCATCTTCCGAATCCTCGTCGTCGGATGCCGGAGCGTTCACGTCGGTCGACGACGTGCCAGCCACGGTCGGCGGAACCGATTGGGCCGCTTTCTTCGCCGCGGCAATCTGCGCGGTCAGCACCGACTCGTCTGCCTTGAATTTCCAGACGCGGTTGCCGGGGCGAAGGGCTTTGGCGGGAATCACGACCAGTTCGGATTGGGGACGCAGTTGCAAGCGGACTCGGACGAACATGCCACGCAACAACGCATTGGTGCGATCGGCCACTTGTTCCCGGCCCTTCTCATCGATGTAGTGCGTCGGGTCATCGACCAGCAAACGAACCGGCACGGTGCGGGTGTTGGGATCGATGCCAATCCCGTCGTAGGAGACCAGGGTGCCGTTCCAGCGATGCACGGTTCCTTGCCGTCCCGCGACTTCGTATTCGATGATCGCTTCGGTCGCCGGCAAATCGTATCCGGCCGTTTGGCTGGTTTGTTTCTGATCCAGTCCCCGTTTCTGGTCCAGCACCCAGTGCAGTTGATCCATTCGCATGCTGGCGGCGACTTCCACTTTTTCCGTGTCCTCGATCGTCACCAGTGTGGTACCGCGATTGACAAAGGAATTGACGTCGGCTTGCTCACTGACGATCACACCACTGATCGGGGCGACGATGGTGCAGCGTTTCAAATTGATCTCGGCCGCACGCAGTTGTGTCGCAGCGAGTTGTTCGGCGGCCTCCAATCGCAGACGCCGCGAACGCAGCAGGTCGAGTTGGTTCTCCAGGGTGACGAGTTGTTGACTGGCTTGCAGCAACGCACTTTTGGCTTTGTCGACCTCCGCCGGGCTGGCGAATGTTTTCAGGGCGGTTTGCCGGTCGACTTCTTTCTGTTGCAATTGCACCTCTTGGCGGGCGATTTCGATCGAACGCTGCGTGTTGGCAATTTCTTGATCGTTTTCGCTGATCGCTCGGTATTCGCGATCCCGTTGATTCTTTAACTGTTCGACTTCCAGCTCATAGTCTTGTGGATCGATTCGCATCAGGACCTCACCTTGCGTGACGATCGAACCGGCTTCGCAGTTGGCAGATTTTTCGATCACGGTTCCGGCGACTTCCGATGCCACACGCGCCTCGCGAAAGGGCACGACGGTCCCATCAATCACCAATTCGAGTTGTTGACCCGTTTCGGCGAGCGAACGGACACGTTCGACGCGGGTGGCCGGCAACGATCGAAGCACGGCGGCCGCCGATGTATCCGGTGGGGGGACGGGCTTCGCTTCGGCGACGCCCAGGGTGCGAACGATTAGAACACCGGCGAGTATCAACAAGATGGGGATCGCGACGTTGTACAGCAGGAACAGATCCCAGCGTTTGGGTCTGGAAAATTCGTGCGGTGAAGCGGCGGAGTTGACCACATCGTAGCCACTTTGATCGCCGACCCGAGCGGCCGCTTGGGGTCCCCGCTCCTCGCCCCCCTTTCGGGAGGACACCTCTGTGTCATCGGCGTATTCAGATTCTGTCGTCAGTGGCATCGGCAGACGGCCCATCCGTTGAAATCGGGAAGACAAGAAAAGTGATCTCGCAGAAGTATAGCTTGAAGGCCAATTTCAGACCCCCGGCAAAGCAGCTTCGGCAAGCTGACGGACCTCCATCGTCGACAATGAATGCCATCGGCCAAACGCCGCGCATCGTCGTCTTCGACTTTGACGCGTTTTTTGCCACCCGGCAACGTGACCGATTTTGCCTGAATCGGTCCCAACGAAGTGTCGATCGTGATCGACTGCCGCGGCAAGGTGTCGCGGTCGGCGGGATAGCGGCGGATTCCGATCGTGGGGGTGTGCTGAAAGATCAACTCTTCCAGTTTCGCGATGTCGCCCGGACGTGTCATCACCGACAGAATCACGCCGCTTCTGCCTTTCTTCATCGTGCAGGGGGTCTGCGTGACATCGAGGGCCCCGGCATCCATCAGCCGGTTGGCACAGTCGGCGATCTGCTCGCCGGTCGCGTCATCCAAATTCGTCTCCAGCACCACCACCTGGTCGTGGTGGGTGTGGGCATGCCCGCTGGACGTTTCGTTGGCTTGCCGCCGACCGAGCAGGACGCGGAGCATGTTGGCCTGGTCGGGCAGATCCATGGTGCCGGCGCCGTAACCGATCGAGTCGACGATCATGGAGGGAATCGGCCCGAATTCGGTGCACAATTCTTTGAGAATCGCTGCGCCGGTCGGCGTGGTCAGCTCTTTGGCGATCGTGCATGACGCAATTGGGATTCCGGCCAAAATTTCAGCCGTCGCCGGTGCCGGGACCGCCACGAGCCCATGATCGATTTTGATCGATCCGGTTCCCGTCGGAACCGGCGATGCCATTGCCGAGGTGATGCCTAAACTCGTGATCCCCACGGCAGCCCCGACGATGTCGGCGATCGAATCGATGGCCCCGACCTCGTGGAAGTGGACCTTTTCGAGCGTCGTCCCGTGCACCTTGGCTTCCGCAACCGCGACGTGGCCGAAGATTCGCTTGGCCAACGACTTGGCCGCCTGGTCGATTTCGCCGGCCGAATCGATCATGTCCGTGATGTGGTGCAAATGCCGGTGGGCATGCTCCGGCGGATGGTTGATTTGAACCGAAACGGCGCGGAACCCGCACTTTTTGACGTCGCTGGTCGTGATCGACAGATCCGGCAACCCCATCGATCGAATCGCCGCCTCGATCGCCGCCGCATCGGCCCCCAAATCGATCAAGGCCCCCAGCGTCATGTCGCCGCTGATCCCGCTAAAGCAATCAAAGTAAGCAAATCGTGTCATGGGAGGTCAATCAAAGTGGGTGGGACGGAGAAATCGATTCCGCAAGGATCGGCTGACAGCCCATACCCCCGCTGCTCGCTTCGCTCGCCCTCCCTGGCCGAACGGGCCTGTCCAACCGGGAGGACCAGACCCCACCAGAAGGGCGGAATTTCCGTCGGGAGAGTGCATGAAGGTCGCTGTACGAAGGTCGCTGTACACCGTGATCTCGTGTCGTTATACTCCGCGACCCTCAAAGCGACCATTGATCGCGAGAACCCGGGGAGAGGCTCCGGGGCATAGACACAGATTACCAGCGTTCGACTTCGAGCGCCACCCGGTGAGAGATTCCGATGAAAGTTGTCAGCAGCATTGGCGCACTGAAGTATCGCCACCCCGATTGCCAAGTCGTCAAACGTCGTGGTCGGGTCTACGTGATTTGCAAGAGCAATCCGAAGTTCAAAGTCCGTCAGGGCGGCGCGAAAGTCAAAAAGACCCGTCGTTAGGGTTCGGTCGTGGGATCGGCTTCCGGCCTGTCTTGCGGCAACCTCGACGAATCGGGACACCACTCCCATTGGAACGCGAGTTCCACGAATCGGCAGCCCAGCGGCTGCCGATTTTTTCGTGCGCGCCGGCGAATTCCGCGCCTGTCGATTTAATCGATGTTCCGAAATCAACGCAATGATCCCAGGCGCGACGCATCAGCGAGGGGCGCCGCGTGAGGCCTTGCTGACGCGTGCGGGCGTCCATCGACGGGCCGAGCCGCGACGAGGTTCCGGAGGTCGAACCAAGCGGTAGCAAAAACCGCCGGGCCCTTAGATTTTTTCGACGTAGGCGAAATAGGCGCCGAAGACTTCTCCTGAGTCCGTTTCGAAGGTTGCGGTCATCGTCGTCGTTTCGGGCTCCAGATCCAACTCGAACACGACTTCTTTCGCGCCGTCGGGAACGACCGCCGACTTTTCAACACCGCCGATTTTTAGGGTGGCTTTCGCTGCCGCGACGGGTTTGCCGGGTGTTTCCCGAAATGCTTTTTGTCCGGGCACCGGCGGCCCCGGTGGCAGCGGGCTGGTGATCGGTCGATCGACCTCTTCGGGCCAACGTCGCAATCGGACCACGTACTTGCCGCCCTCGGTGACCTTGACGTTCCAGAACCCGGTGTTGGCCGGGCCATTCATCGCCGCGCGCACCTGGCTTTGATTCCAGGGTGTCATCCGCGTGGTGATCCAATCGTGGCTGGTCAATCGGGCCGGATTGTCGGCGGGGTGGCCCAGGTAGATCGCCGTGGATTGGTCGAACGTCGGCTCCAGTTCCGCCCACCAGTTTTCATAAAAATCTCGCAATCGCTGGACGACATCTGGGTGCTCCGACGCCACGTCGTGCTCTTGTCCGGGGTCGGCGTCGATGTCGAACAGTTCCTGTCCGTTGCACAATCGCCAGCGGTCGGTCATCACGGCCGAGCTTTTCCACTTGATCGGATCTTTGACGCGTTGGGAGTCGGTGACCAGAATCCGGTCGGGCCAATCGGTCGCTCGATCAAAGATCAGCGGAGAGATATCGACGCCGTCGAACCGGACGCCTTGGGGCGGGGCGACACGGCACATCGAAATCAGCGTGGGCAGAACATCGACGTAGCCGGTCAGCGTGTCGACGTCGCGTCCGCCGACCAGATTGGCGTCGGGCCAGCGAATGAATAACGGCACGCGGTGCCCACCGTCATAATGGCTGCCTTTCTTGCCACGCATCCCGGCGTTGAACACGTTGGCGCCCGAGGAGGTGCCGTTGTCGGTGGTGTAAATGAAGATCGTGTTGTCGGCAATCTTCAGATCTTCCAACAGCCCGAGCAGCTGCCCCACGTTCTCGTCGATGTTGGCGATCATGCCGAAGAAATTTGCCAATCCCGTGCCCAGGTTGGCATACGGCTCGCTGTACTTTTCGGGGGAGTGCATCGGGCCGTGCGGCGCGTTGGTGGCGATGTAGGCCAGAAAGGGTTTGTCGGCCGAATGCGAATCACGAATGAACTGTTCGGCATAATCAAAGAAGACATCGGTGCAGAAGCCTTGGACCGGGGTCACCTTGCTGTTGTGCCAGTAGGATCCGTCGAAGTAGGCGTTGTCCCAGTGATCGGGAGTCTGGCCGACACCGCCGCCGCCGTGTCGCATCACTTCGCTAAAGCCGCGGTCTTCGGGGCGGTAGGGATAGTTGTCACCCAAGTGCCACTTGCCGAACATCCCGGTCTCGTAACCGGCCGCAGAAAAAACGTCTCCCATCGTGACTTCGTTTTCGCGCAGCATCGAGCGACCCATGATCGTGTGCCAAACGCCGGTGCGGTTGGTCCAGTGACCGGTCAAAAACGCACAGCGTGTCGGCGAGCAAGTCGGCGCGACGTGATAATCGGTCAACCGCACCGAATCGCGATGCAGTTGATCCAGGTTGGGCGTTTGGAGGATCGGGTTCCCATGGCACGACAGATCGCCATAGCCTTGATCGTCCGTGATCACGATCACAACGTTGGGGCGAGTTTGCTGCGCGGAGGCCACGTCAGCCAGAACGCCTAGGGCGGGCAGGGCGAGCGCAGCCAACAGGACTGCCGTTGTCCGGTTTGGAGGTTTAAACAACATAGCGATGGATCTCGGTCGGTGTGGGACTGGAGCGTTGGACTGGAGCGTTGGACTGGGAGACAACGAGGCGAATCAGATTCCGAATCTCGATTCACACCTCATCTTCCGCCGCAACTTGGTTTTCGGGCAGGCGGTAGTGGACGAGGCGACGAGTCGTTGCCAATCTGCCGACTACAGAGGACTCGTCGCCTCGTCCACTACCCGAAAATTGAGCTGCGATAGATGACTAGTTTACCTTCCCCAGGGCGCCCGAATCTACACACCGCCGACGGCACGACGTCTCATGCTACACAACCCATGGCGTCGTGCAGTCCGAAAACGTTGCATCGGGCGTGGAGAGGGCATGCACCGAATGCCGCTACACCTGTTGGCTCTTAGCAAACAGGGCGCCGGCGATTCCGCCAAGGATGACCATGACCAAAAACGCACCGATCCGCGACTTCGGTTTTTGGAACACGAAGTAGATCAAATAGACAATGGTGCAACACAGGAAACCGACTTTCTTGTCCTCTTTGAATCCCTCGACGATCAGCTTGACCAATGCACCAAACGCCACCAGTGCACACGCCGATCCGGCCAGCTGCAGGAAGGTCTGCATCGCGTTGAAGTTGTCTTGCCCCGTCGTGCGATTGGCCGACATGACGGCCATCACCGCCAATCCCGTCGCACTGCACAGGATGAACAGGATCAAGCCGAGCATCCACCAGGGCATTCCGGCTCGCTCGGTCATGTCCTTTTGCATCTTGTCCGCACGACGCATGTCTTCGGCGGCTTTCTGCAATGCCAACGTCCCGCTCGAGATGTCGACGCCGGGTGTCAGGTGACCACGCACCGATTCACCGGTAGTCTTGTTGAAACCACACTTGGTGCACAGGATCGCGTCGGCTCCCATGGCTGCCCCACAGGACGGGCAGACCGCGGCGATGTTGGTGCCGAACCCTTCCTCGTCGAACAGATCGTTCATCGGATTGCCGGCTGCGGTCGTGCCGATCGCCTGAGCCGAAGGGGCGGCGGTCGGGGCGGCGACTTTTTGGGCGGATGCCGCCGGAACCTTAATCCCCTGCCCGCAAGCGGGACATTTGACCGCTTTACCTGCGAATTGATCTTTTACCGCGAGAGCTTTCCCGCACTGGCATTTGATTTGAATCGGCATGGAGACAACGAACGAAAAGCGTGACGTGGAAATCGGCAACCTAACAATCTACTTATTGTCCACGTCAGGTTCGGGTCTGTCTACTCGTTCAGACCAGACCGGTTCGAATCTGTCCGCATTTCCGCTCTCTCGCATCGCCGATCGGCAAAATCCGGACAGATGGGATGGAGCAACCGCGATGCGTTGACCGATCCGGCGGCCTGGATTCTCTCTCTGGGAGAGACGGCGTTTGAGCAGCAAGCAAACGCCAGAGGGGGCTCACGCTGCGAAAGCCTTGGCGCCGTCCGCCACGATCAAATCCGGGCGATGCAGATCACTCGAAGAACGGGTTGGCCTGAACCACCGATGACTTGGACGTTCGCTTTTTCCCCGCCAAGGCTTCTGGCGAAGCGTTCTCGTTGATCCAGTCGGCTAATTCGTCCGCCGATTGGTAGCCCACCGCGTCGCCGATCTTGCGACCGTCTTGCAGCAAGATCAATCGCGGGATGCTGTTGACCCCATAGCGTTCAGCCATCTCGGGTCGTTCGTCGACGTCGATCTTGCGGATTTCAACCGGCAGACTGGTCCGCCCCAGCTTGCGGAGTTCTTTGTCGATCATCCGGCAGGGCGGGCACCACGGGGCACCAAATTTCATCAGCACCAACTGCGGGGCCGACCCCGAAGCCGAATTCGGATCGAAAGCGTCCTGTCCAGATGCGTCCGCGACCGACTCCTCGATTTCCATTGCCGATCCGTCCACAGAACTTGACGAATCGGAACGCATGGTGAGATTGAAATCGGACGACGCGGCCAAATAAATCAAACTTGCGAATGACAACACGGCCAAGGGGGCAAGGATTTTCATCTCAATTCAACGTCGTACAAATGGGTCGTACAAAAAGATTGTACTGGGAAGTCGTACCGGGAAGCTTTACCGGGTGCTCGGTTCACGGCCGCGACAACAATGCGAACCCGCGTTATCGGAATCTACACCACGTTTCGGTGGGCCGCGTCTAAGAAATGTCCAGTTGTCGGCGAGCCCCGCCAGGGCGGATGTCAATCCGACCGACGATCCACTTCGCGTTCGATCGTCGTTTGCTACAGCGCGTTGTCGAGCATACGGGGTAATTGCCGCAGCAGAAAACGGGGCAAGATGGCGACACATTTTTGGCTTTTCGGATCGACCGCCACCGCACCGATGATCTGCTCGTTCACCGCGGCACCTTGCAGCACCATGCCGACGCGCTGCTGCGTCTCTTGGGAACCCGCAGCATCGTCAAACCATATCACGACGGGAAACCGGTCAAGCGATGCGTCCGATCCGATCCACCAATGTTCGGCATCGACCACGCGTGCCAGCATGTCTTCGGGCTCGAGTAGCTGTTTCATCGTAGCGGCGGCGGAAACCCCTTCGCCGGTTCGCGGCATCCGCTTGTCGGTCGGGTTCAGATCGCGACGTGCGGCGTCCTGCCAATTGACATAGCAGGTTGCTCCGTTGAGTTTTGCGATTTGCCGAACCAACGCCGCGAATGTCGCCGCCTGGATTCGCGGTGGGCCCGAAACACCGGCTTGCAGCTTCGGCCACGCGTTGACTTGATCATCATACGTCCCGCCCCATCGGGCAAAGATCGCATCGGGCAGTTTGCCGGGGGCACCGCGCGCCCGTCGGATCGCCTCGCAAACAAATACCGCCAATTGGGCCGGCCCGCCTTCGGTCGGAATCGTTACCTGGGAGGGATCACCCTCGGTCTGCCCCAGCAAAGCGCGGGCGACGGTGACGGCGGAATCACTCTCGGGCGCCAGATCACTCAGATCCAACAGCTCGGCGACGGCTTGATTGAATTTTTCGTCGGTCGGACGCAGCGTGATCGTGCGGGCTTTTTTGTCGATCGTGCAATCGGTCGCCGCACATACCGCCGTCAAAATGTCTTCAATCGTTGGCCATCCCTTGGGCAGCGGGACGCGCGCGTTGATTGGAATGCCGACGATGTCAAAGGAGACCCATTCGACTTCGATCGGCACGCCGCTGAGTTGGCTGAGCAGCAACATCAAATCGTTCAGCGGATAACCGTTCGGATCCGAAGTCTGCATCGCCACGGTCAAGCCGAGGGCTTGCCGCATGTTTGCTTCATCTCTCGGATCCAGCGCGACTTCCAAATCGACGTCCACCTCGGCGGCACGATCCAATTGGATTTCGTCGATGGTTTCGGGGGCCGGTTGGGTTTCGGTGAATTGCGGCCGACCGATTCCACCGAGCCCGTTGAGCAGACCTTGTAGTTCTTTGGGCAATTCCGTCAGCGTGCCGGTCTCGTCGTTCGGATCAGGGGCGTCACCGAGCGGAGGCGACTGCAGCGGCGCAGTGGGCAGTGGGGTCATACCGTCCAACGGGCTGGCCGAGAGCAGGGGGCTGTCGGTCAACAAGTCACTCGGCGGGGCGGCGTTTTCGTTCGGCGCCGCGTCTTCGACCGGAGCCAGCTCCGCCGACCCATCACTGGGGTTACCCTTTGGTTCGTCAGCGATGGACACGGCAGGCGCTTCTGCGGTTTCATCGACATCCGCGCCACCGTCGATGCTCCCGTCGTCAGTGTCGTCTGTCGATGCTGTCGCGTCAGGCGGCGATTGCGACGGGCTCGCTTCCGCTTCGGCCACGGCGGCGTCGGGCGTCTGGGTTGGTGCCTGGGTTTGTGTTTGTGCGGTCCCGGATCGGCTGCGGCGGAACACGGCGAACAGGACGGACGCGGAAACCACGCTCGCCAGAACGACGGCGACCAGCATCGCGATGCGCCGCGACCGGGCATTTTTTTGACTGTGCCAATCCGGTGGCGGCGCGACAGGTTGCGAAGCGGCCGGTTCGGCGGAGGCAGCGGGATCCCGAGAGGGCTGGGAGCGCGTCGGATCCGACGTGACGATTGGCGGCGGCTCGGCAAATCCGCTGGCGGGTTGCGTCGGCGGTGCATCCGAATCCGGCCCGTCCGACGGGCTGATCGAATCCTCCGTCAACGCATCGCTGTCAACCAGATGGGTTCCCACCGCGATCGGAGCGGCGCCCGCCGGATCCGTCTTCGGCGGCACCAACTGAACCATCGACTGGCACTTGGGACAGCTCACGATGCTGCCGACCAGTTCCGGGCGGCTGACGCGCAACCGGCTAGAACAGGTCACGCAGGTGACGGAAAAGGGCTGGAAATCCAAGCGGAAGGTCCTTCAGGGACGGTGGAATTCGACTTCAGACCCTCTATGTTACCATGCGATTCCGGGGACTCGACACATTGGTGTGGGCGAGATTTGCACGGTTCACTAGGATTTCAGCTCGAGCGGCCTATCGATCGAGTCCATGTTCCGATAATCAACGCCATGGGGTGAGCCCGACGCGTCAGCGAGGGGCGCCGCGGAGCCCCTTGCTGACGCGTGCGGGCTTCAATCGACAGGCCGCTAGCGATGACCTACACTCCGTTAACCCCCTGGAAAACCAGACGCGAAACGGCGCCCACTGGAACGGAATTTCTTGATCCCAACGATGCTGGACACTCGGCGATATGACGACCGCGAGCACATGTTGCTCGCCAGTTTCGCGATGCGCAGCCGAGACACTCGGGGGCGCCGGTATGCGGAACCCGATCATCCCTATCGAGGCCCCTTCGCGCGGGACCGTGATCGAATTCTGCACAGCAGTGCCTTTCGGCGGTTGTCGGGAAAGATGCAGGTGTTCACCGGCGAGATGGGGATCTACCATCGCACGCGGCTGACCCACACTTTCGAAGTCGCCTCGATCGCGCGCACGATCTCGCGTGTGCTGCGGCTCAACGAAGACCTGACGGAGGCCCTGGCGCTGGTCCATGACATCGGGCACCCGCCGTTTGGACATTGCGGCGAAGACGCGTTGAGTGAATGCCTGCAGCCGGTCGGCGGGTTCTCCCACAACGGGTTTGCCCTCGTCATCGTCGAGCAACTTGAACAGCGCTATGCAAAATTTCCGGGACTGAATTTGTCATGGGAGATTTTGGACGGACAAGACGTGCGGGCCCACAAGGCAGAAGCCGCCGTCGGCCGTAGCCCGCTGCTGGAAGTCCAACTCGTCGACGCAGCGGACTCGATGGCCTATGACGCCCACGACGTCGACGACGCCCTGCAAATGGGATTGTTGTCGATGCACGAGTTGATGGAGCTGTCGATTGTCCGACGTGCAATGGAATTGGTTCGTGAAAAACATGGCACCGATCGACTTCGCGAAGAACGTCAGCTGTTGGTTCACGAGCTGATCGATCTGCAAGTGACCGACTTTTTAAGCGAAGCCACTGAGCGCGTCGTGGGGTTCCAGGGCCAGAGCGTCTCGGAAGTCCGCGATGCCGGATTGCGACTGGTGCACAGCGATCAATTGGCGCGGGAACGGGCCGAGTTGGAATCGTTTTTGTTCGAAGCGGTGTACCGCCATCCGCGGCTGATTCCCGTTCGCCGTGCGGCCTATCATCGATTGCAGGACATGTTTGAAGTGTTGCGGCACGATCCTTCGCGATTGCCGCTGCGATTTCGCCGCCGCTGTGAATCACATCCGATTGAAACCGTCGTCGGCGAATACCTTGCCGGCATGACCGACTCGTTTTGTAACGCTCAGTACAAATACGCGACCGACGGCAGCACCGGCCCACTGGCCGACTGGTAACGAAAAGTGACGCCTGTGACCTCGTTTCAGGCCGCCCCGTTTTTCGCCGCTGCGGAAAATTGGTAAGAAGATTTTTTGGGTAAGAAGAGGATGAATCGCGCCATCCATTCGATTTAGCCCATCTTCCTGCCTCCAAAATCTTCCTACCTCTCTACTCAGTCACCCTGCCCTGCTGATTCGGAGCAGAATGATGGAGTGGGGTAAGCATCCTGCTTGCCATCCGCGGCGGCTCTGCCGGCGCCTACGATGGCGGCCAGGAAGCAGGAGCCGGGAACAAAGCAAAAGAATTGTCGCTCGCCAGGCGGCCTCAGGGAACCATTGGCTTGATTCCGCTATCTTAGTGCCATCACCCCCAGGTGGTTCGAAGCGAACGATCCCCCCTTCTCTTTCCTGACCGCACTGCTTCATCCGATGAGACCGATCTGTTCCAGGGTTGCTCTGCACGCATCCTTCTGTTTCCTGCTGCTGTGCTTGTTCTGTGGGACACTGCACGCCCAACGCCCCTCCGACACGATCGCACCGGTCCGCGTCGGTGATCAGGTCGAAGTCCAGTGGTTTCGCACCTGGTACCCCGCAACCGTGCAGTCCTATTCCGCAGGCATCGTCACGGTCCAATACGATCGCGGCGGGCGGATGACCACCGGCGAGTTCAAATTGGAAGACACGCGTTTTCCCAACGGAGAAGGGGCGTGGATGGTCTGGAAAGACAGTTCCGGCAAGTTCGGCGTCGAAGCACGCTACGTCTCGCGCACCGAAACGGAAGTCAAGATTCGCAAGGCCGACGGTTCGGAACTGACGATTCCGATCGACAAGCTTGCATCCGACCTGCGCAAGCAGGTGCTCAAGGTCCTGGTGACCGGCAACGAAAACATGATCGACGGCGCCAATCCGGTTCGCGTCGGCGATCAAATCGAAATCCAGTACTTCTCGAAGTGGTACCCCGGCGTAGTCAAACGCGTTCTGCCCGGACAGGTGGAAGTGGCGTACGACTACGGGACGTTTAAAAAGGAAGGAACGTTTCCCCTGGCGGAAATCCGCTTTCCAAACGGCGAAGGTCGTTGGCGACTTTGGACCGATGCATCGGAGAAATTCAAGGTCGTCGCACGCTACATTTCTCGCACCAAAGACAAGGTCACGATCCGCAAGGAAGACGGTTCGGACGTCACGATTCCCATCGAACTTCTGTCACCGAATTTGCGCAGCCTGTTGGCCAAGACGCCGATCACGGGAGAAGAAAACAAACTCGATGGCGCAAACCCGGTGCGTGTGGGCGATCAGATTCAAGTCAAGTATTGGTTCCAATGGTACGACGCCGTGGTCACCAAGGTGCTTCCGGGCGAAGTCGAGGCACAGTTCAAACGCTACAATCGCGATCTGACCGAACGGATCAAGTTGACCGACATTCGTTTTCCCAACGGCGAAGGCCGCTGGCGCGAGTGGTCCGATGCATCCGGCAGCTTCACCGTGATCGCCCGATTCATCAGCCGCGACGAAACCCATGTCACGATTCGCAAGGAGGATGGCTCGGACTCACGCGTCGAAATCGCCAAGTTGAATCCGACCCTGCGTCGGTTGCTTGCCGAGACGCCGATCATCACGCCGCGACCGAGAAACTTTGACTTTCAATCGCCGCGTCAGGAGTTTGAAGTTTCCGCCCAGGCTGCGGATTTGGAGCAACTGGTGATCTCCGCCTCCGCGACGTCTCAACCCGTCTTCGGGACCGGTGGAACCGGATTCGCAATCTCGAAAAGCGATTCCGTTTCGGCGGCCATTCCCGTCGGCGGTGAAGACCAGTGGGTTGCCGTGGGTGCGTTCTCAAAGAACAGCAGCCGCAGCGGTGGCGAAACGCGGCTGTACTGGGCCAGCCCGAAAACGAAAGCGGTGGTCGAAGGCCCCGCGTTTCTCGATGACGAGCGGATCGTTGACTATTCATCGCAGCAATCGCGTTTGTTGAGTGTTCAGGTCGGCGGGTATTGGAGCCAACCGATTCGATTCTGTACTTATCGTGTCGGCGTCGGCGAAACCACGGCGCGGGCGGAAGCGAGTTGGGAGATCCCGGAGTCGAAAGGGTCGTTCGGACGTAGCTCGCAGTACATGGCCAAACTGATCGGCGGCAGTCGTTTATTGCTGGGCAACGACGCCTCGGTTTCCCTTTACGATTTTGCCACGCGAGAAATCGTGTACTCGATCTCCGGCGTGTACGAGAATCGTTTTTACCTGCATCCCAGCGGCGAGTTCTTTGCGGTGATGGACAACAGCGGCGGCGTTGGCGTGTTTGAAATCGATGGCGGCCGGCAATTGGCGTATCGCGGTGGCGGGCGGACCTACGGCAGCGGTGTCGGTTTCAGCCAAGACGGTCGCCACCTGTTGACGGTCAGCGGCAGCGAGATTTCCATCTGGGATTTGTTCGAAGGCGGCCAACCCCAAACGCTTCGACAAGGCGGACTGGCGGTCGGGCCGGGAACACCGATCACCCTGTTGTCCGGCGGCTGGATTTCCGCCGGTTCCCAGATCTACAGCACGGGATTGAAACTGGTCGTCTGGAATTACGTCGGCAAAGGCGTCTCGATTGCAGATCGCCAGATGCTGGGACGGCAAATGCTGGTCGCCGCCACCACTAGCGTTTCCGGCCAGGCACACGCTCAGGTCGGAGCCGCGACGGTGCCCCACAAAGACGCGATCGAGCTGATGAAACAAGTCGATCCCAATTCACTCGTGATGCTCAAACCCGGACTGGGCGTTCGCATCGAAGCGAGCGGCGATTCCCGAATCGCACAAGGGCTGAGACGCGCCGCTGCGGCGCGCGGTTTTCGCGAAGACCCGAGTTCCGAAGTCATCTTGAGCGGTTCGGCAGGACCGGGAAAACCAGAAAAACGCACCTATCAACTGACATCGTTCGGACGCATCGGCGGCCGTCAAACCGAAGAACACACCGTCACGCCCTGGATCCAGAAAGTGGAAATCCGTTACCGCGACCAATACGCCTGGGGAACCCAGCACGGTGGTGTACCGTCCTTCGTGTCCTTCAAAGAAGGCGGTTCGCTCGGTGGGGAACTGCAGAAGTCGTCACAGTCCTCTTATGACATGTTCAATGATTTGAAGTTACCCGAAGAGCTGCTCTATCCGCGCTACCAACACGGTCTGGGAACCACTGAAATCACCCTGAACGGCTTCGTCGACAAAGCCAACTAGCGTCGCAAGCCTCCCAGTGGCGTAAGCTTCTAGCTTGCGAACCCCGTGCCGTAAGGCACGGCCGTGTATGGAAAATGGCCGTCAGGCAGAGCCTGAGTCGACGCAAGCTGGAAGCGTACGCCACGTTTAGGACAGCTGAGTTCCGAATCGTTTGACGAATTCGGATCGATCGACGGACTTCCTTTGTGGTTTGGCATCGAAGTCGAACAGGAACGGTCGATCGGCGTCCTGGTAGTAATCGAAGAAACGATCGTTGTCGGTTCCGTCGACATCGCGATCCCCGTCGCTGTCGCCGAACAGGCGGAAGAAATCATCGGTCGCGTCGAGACCGTAGCCCGCACCGTTGGCATCGATCCCCAGTTTGGCACCCTCGATCGTCAGCCGATACTCGCCATCGACCAACATCGCATCGACATAACGTTTCTTTCGCGAGATCGCTTCGACCAGCTCCGCGCCTGTGAATTTCAACACAACGACTTGCTGCCCGGCGACCAGATCCGAACGGACGACTTCCAGGGCGACACCGGTGCCACGCGACGGTCCACTCGTCGATTCGACTCTGAAACTGCCGTCGGTGACCGCTCCGAGTGGAACGGTCGTCGGCCCGCTGAACGTCACACGAATCTTACGAATCACGGAGCGTTGGCCGGTCGCGTCGGGGCTGTGATTCAGTTCTGAATCGGCGTCTTCGTTGAAGTAAACGACGCTGTAGACCTGCGGCACCGCGTTGCCGGGATCGTCGTTGAGAATCATTCCCGTCGCTACGGCACCGACGCCCGTCTGGTAGTCGTCTCCTTGGGCCAAGGTCAATGTGACCGACTCGTCCGCCTCGACAACGGAATCCTCCGTCGGCGTCACCGTCACCGTGGTGGTGGATCGGCCGGCGGCAAAGTTTACGGTGTGGACGGCGTCGGCGGTGTAGTCGGTACCGAACGTCGCGTCGCCGGCGAAGTCAAAGTGGATGTCCAGCGCAGGAGTGTCGGGAACAACATTCGTGCGAGTCAGCGTAAACACGATGGTTTCGCTCGCGTCCTCAATGACCGTCGTCGGATCCACCGCAACCGTCACCACGCTGATGTCATCGTCAGCGATCGTTGCCGTCGCCGTGGCAACTCCGATCACGAATTCGGAAACGCTGGGGTTGGTGATTTGAACGTCAATCGTTTCGTCCGGTTCGACAAACGTATCGCCCATCACGTTGACGGTGAACGAACCGACCGACGCACCATCGGGAACGCTGATTTTGGCGTCGCTAGCAATGACGGCGTAATCCGCTCCAGACGTCGCACTGCCGGTCAATAAGTCGTCAATGTCAAACGTTATCGGGGATCCCGTGACGTTGGGGCGGCTCAGGGAGACGGTGTAGACGACGTGCACCGGACCGTTTTCGTCACCGTGGGTCGCGACCGATAGATCGGCGGTCCCCGGGGGAACGGGAGGGATTTCCTGGATCGCAGCTCCGCTGATCAAACTGTAATCGGCACCCGAGTGACGCGCGACCGTGATTTGAATTTCACCTGCTGCGTTTGACGTCGCGCGAACGGCGTCGTCGGCCAGTGTGCGCGCGGCATTGACGCTGGCGCTGTTGATCAGGAATTGATTGACAGAGGGAGCCATGACAAACGGCGATTGCTCCGCCGACGCCCCCGAGACGGTCACCGATTGGCCGACGGGGTTGCCATAGGGCCATTGAGCAAACAGCCAAATGTCGTATTCGGTATTGGGAGTCAGGTCAGACCATGTCATGGAGATGCCCGAGGTACTGAACCATCCGCCGGCGAGTTCCGCCAAGGACGTCGTGTGGTCCGGCAGCACCGCAAGCGGCGCATCGTCGTACGTTCCGATGCCACCGGCGAGATTGATCGACAGATCGATCGCCGTGACCGCACCGTCTTCATCAACGAGATCCAAAAAGTTTCCGGCGAAGGGGTTGGTCGCGATGTTCCAGTTGCCAGGCGCTGAATCGGGGGCGTTCGAATCTTCAAAATCGATGCCGACCAGAGGCGAAAGCTGATCGTCGCTGGCCGTCACGGATAACAAGCGATCGCCCACGGCGTGGTAGCCCGAATCGGTCGTCGACGCCGCGTCGACCGACAGCCGCACACGAACCGATTGTGCTCCGTCGGCCTGGCCGTCGGCGACTCCATGGACCGTCACGGTTCGGGGCGAGTCCCAGTTCGTCGCATCAAAGGTTAATGTGGTGGGCGCCACCGAGGTTTCCGTGGCGTCTTCGTCGTAGACGTCAATCACGACCGTTCCGGTGGGTTGTTTCTTCAACACGACATCGAACGAGTCACGGGTTCCCGAATCCGAAACCGTCGTCTCGCCGTCGGTTTGAATCACGCTGAATCCGGCGATGTCCGGACCGACCTCCTGAATCGCGGCGGCGCTAATCGCGGGGAACTGCGACAAACCGCTGGTATCGAAGATCGCCAACCGGATTTCGCCATTCGCGTCCGCCTGAGCCATCACCCGGTCGTCTTCAATCGGTTTGGAGGCGTGAGCCAGGCCGCCGTTGACCAGCAAGCCATTGCCGATCGACGTGGTGTCTTGAATGACGGGATCTGGCGAGACGGCACCGGTGATCTGCACCCGCTGGGTGAAATCGGTGCCCACGCCTGAATTTTCCGTCAGGAACGTGTAGAGATTGTAGTCCTGACCGGGCGTCAGCCCCGTCCACGTCAATCGAACGAATTCAGTCCCTTGGATGACACCGCCGACCCCATCGAGCGCGGGCGAATGAAATGGAACCTCCGACGGGCGTGCGGTTGCCAAACGAAGGCTCGGGCCGGCCTCGTATTTCAGTCCAATCGACGAAAGGGTTCCGTCTTCTCGGAGCATGTTCTCCCAGTCGACCGATAACTCACCGACGATCGGCGTCCAATGAAGCGGGGCGTCGGTTTGGAGATCAAAATCCACGCCCACCACCGGCTGCAGTTCGTCATCGGCGATCGTGGCGACGACGGAATTTCCGATCAGCCCGAGCGGATAGCTGGGGTCGCCGCTGGCGGAGATGGAATGGGTGATCGTTCCGCTGTGCACACCTTCTTGATCCGCATCGTCCACGCCGCGAACGTAGATCGTTACCGCCGTCATGTCCGTGCGAGTGACGGTTACGCTGGGCGTGAACGTCGTGCCGTCGAGACTGACCTCGGTCTGGGCATCCGCGGTCACGGTGACATCGACCGGCCCGCTGGGCGTGGTGTTCAGTGCGATCGTGTAGGTGTCGATCGGCGAACTTCCCAACAATCCGTTTTCGCCGACTCGGGTGTTGCCGTCGGACTGCGTCACCGTCAAACCCGGACTGGCCGAGTTCGCTGTGATGGAGAGATCGGCGTCGGAAATGTCGAAGAAAACATTGCCATCGGCACGGACACGGACACGAGCCCGGCTGGCTGTCAGGTTGGGCACCGTGATCGACTCGCTGCCATCGTTGGGCGTCGATGCAGCCAGTGCCAACGGATAGGTCAGTCCGCCGTCGAGCGACAGGTCGATCACGACATCGGAAACGTTGATCCCGTTGGCATCCGTCCCGCCGACATTCCAAGCGATGGTTTGCGTGGTCCCGCCGGTCCAGTTGACCGAGGTGTTGGGCGAGGTCACGGCGAACGGGGTCCCGGTATCGACGACCGTCAGCAGGACATCATCCGAGTGGACTCCGCCGGCACCGTCACGCACGGTCGCGCGAAAGTTCAGGCTGCGGTCGGTCGTCGGCAAGGCTTCGCCGATTTGCGCCGTGTCGGCGTTCGCGGCCAAATCACTCAGACGCGGAAACACCCGCGTCGGATCTTCGCCCGGCGGAAACGATCGGAACAACGGGCTGTTGCCGTTGTCACTGATCGGCAAACTCATCTCGGGCCCCAAATCCAGTTGCTCCCACGTGTACGTCAACGTGTCCCCGGAATCGGCATCCGAACCCGTTGCAGTCAACTGAAACGGCGTGCCCGCGGGAATCGTGTGATCGGTTCCGGCGGAGATGGTTGGAACGGCATTGCCGCTGGGGGTCAAAGAATTTGGCGGCGCGGTCGACGCGAGAAAGCTCTGGATCGATTCAAAGCTGGCGGCGTGAAAATAGGGATCCGGATCGTTCTGCAAATCGTCGGCGCCCGAAATCCCCGCGTAGCTCATCAACGTGGTGCCGCTGGCCGGTTCGTAGGCGCTGCCGGCGGCCCGATTTCCGGCCGCCGAGCCGAAGGCGTTGGCGTTGAAGGTATGCTCGGCGTTGAATTGGTGGCCGATTTCATGGGCGACCAGTCGGACCCAATCGGCACCCTGGGGATTGGTGGAGATTGAAGCACCTCGGCCTTTTCGGGTCGGCGAATTCACCACGCCCAAACCGGCCAGCCCGGCGCCGCCGCTGGTCGCGGTGCCAAAGACGTGACCGATGTCATAGGCCGAATTGCCCAACACCCCGTCCAACACAGCGGTATTTTGACCGAGCATCACGCTTGTGTTGCCGTTGGTGTAGCCATCGGTCGCGGAGTCGGTGAAGACGGTATTGGTCCCTGAAACGAGATCGAAATGAATCGAGAGCTCGGCTTCAAAGATCTCGTTGACGTCGCTGACAAAGGTTTCAATCGCCGCAAACGCTTGACTTTGACCACCCAGCAAGGCGGTGTATTCGGCGGTCGCCGCTATCGCCAATCGGAAGTTCTGAATCTGGTCGCCGACGCCGATGTTGTTTCCAATCGTCGCCGACAGGACGATGCGTTTCTCAAGGTCCTGCTTGGCCAGCCGCCGTGTGCTCCTTCGTCGCGTTCCCGTGCCACGCGTGTGCTTGCTGAGTCTCCGAGACCGCCACTGCCCTCTCATGCTGCATACTCCGGTGATCGTCACTGGGGCAGACATGCCTATCTCTCGTTCGAGACACACATCCGATCCGCCATTCCAATTGCCATTGAATTTGGAACATCAATTCAATCCACAGGCCGAAATTGCAGTTCCGCCCGTGCAGCGACTTTAATGAATCTGACAGGGGGGAAATACAGTTCGGGCGGCAAATGACGACTGATTTTGAAAAGATCCGTCAATCGGCGACGGGAAAGGCCATTGCGGCGCGCTGTGCCTGGTCCAGCTGGGGCACCTCTCGCGGCACCACGAATTCGATCTCCGCGCCGCCCGCGTCGGGGTTGCGGGCGAGAATCTGGCCGCCATGTGCTTCCACGATTCGACGACTGATCGACAGCCCCAGCCCCGTCCCGTGTTGCTTGGTGGTGTAAAAGGGCTCGAACGCACGGACCAGAGCTTCGGCGTAAAACGGTTGCCCATCGTTGTGAATGCAGACCCGCACGGCGGCCTGGCCTCGGATCATGGTTCGTTCATGTCTCACGCGGATGTTGACGCGACCGTGTGGCTGGTCAAAGGCGTTGTCCAGAATCTGATGAAACACCTCCTGGAACTTGCCGCGGTCGACGCACGCTCGATCAACGTCGGTGTCGTCCCCCACGATCTCGATCCGGTTCGCCCAGGCGTCGCATTTGATTTGCAACTCATCAAACACGCTTCGACACAGCGGTGCCAAGTGGGTCGCGGTTCGACTCAACGTGATCGGTGCGGCGAATCGCCTGACCTCGTCGTAGTTCTCCAGCAGATCGGAAAGGGAACGGCGGATCTTGCGAGACAATTCCAGGTGGCGGTCGCTTTCGCTGAAGTCCAGTTCGAGCAGGTCCAGACAGGCCACGGCTCGCTGCAGTGCGTTACGACTCTCGTGCGCCAGCCCGCTGATCATCTTGGCGATCGCATCGAACCGTTCAGACTCCAACCGTTGGCCATCGAGCGTGCCCGAGTCGGACCTCGAAAAATTGGCCAGGATCAATGATTCGGATTGTTCTTCGACCGGCACCAGCGTGACGTCGACCACCATCTCCGAGCCGTCTTTGCAGACAACGCGTTGGGGTCCCCCCTGTTCCATGTCGATCGGTGTCTGTGCCATTGCGTGCGCCGAGTGTGCGTGGCCGTCACGTTGACTGATCTCCGGCAGCAACCCATCAAGCGTTGATCCGGTGATCTCCGACCGCGCGTAACCGAACCAATGCTGGGCATTTTCATTGGCAAACAGAATGGTCCCCGCATGGTCCGCAACTACGACCGCGGAAGGGGAAACTTCCATGACTTGGCGTGTGAGCGACGAGTTGGAAAAGAGTTTTGCGAGTGAATTCATGGTTCGAACTGCCACGTGAGAGGACTCGTGAACACACCCCCACCCCGCACGCGGAGTGCCGAACCGGTTCAAAACTCAAATTTTCTTGTCTCAAAAATCCGGAGGATTTGATACGGTTTTGTCAAGTGGGCATGAGTTTCGCAGGTTGTGGATTTTGACTGATGTAACCCATTGTGTTTTCCCATAGGCACGTCCCAGGCCGCCGGTCCCCGTCGCCACCGGACGATTGTTCCAAAGGAGTTGATCGTGATGTCAACCGTGCGTACCTTCCATTCGGACTCAGATGCGGAATCGAGTGAAGTCCGCGAAACGGACCAGACTGACCACACTGCCGATGGCTGCGACGGCATCAGGGACTCGCCCGATCGCCGCGACGTCCCTGGTGGCGGGGCAGCGGGCGGCGACGGGGCGGCGGGCGATTGCTCGCCGCAACCGATCGAATCCTCCAGTAAGTGTGAAAAGGCCGCTTTTTATCGAGAACTCCTCGCCCAATCCGGGTCGGGGGAACTGCGGCAAATCGAGGTGAACGTGGAGGACGGCCAGATCATTCTGCGCGGTCGCGTTTCAAGCTTCTACCAAAAGCAGATGGCGCAGGAATCGCTTTTGCCCGTGGCCATCGGAATGCAGATCTGTAACCAGCTCGAGGTCGATCCCTAGTGCTCCATCCACATTTGAGTGTTGGGGTTGCGTTGGTCGAGCGGAAAAGGGGTCAGGTACCAAAAACCAAATGGCCCGCAGGGTGCTTCGCATTTTTGGTACCTGACCCCTTCTCCGCGGCACCCTCAATCTAAAAGTTGACGGAGCACTAGCCCGGATGATTCGACAGTCTGTTGGCGTCGGGTGCAACGAACGGGTCCGGCATACCCTAGAACTAATGTCTTCTCTCGGTGTACCATGCAGCGACTGCTTGTCCAGATGACGTCGTTATTTTTCGTCGCCGGTGCCCATGAACGAATCACTCAGCATTCTTATTATCGAAGACGATGCTGACACGCTCACCAATCTCTGCGATATCCTTGAGCTGGACGGACATCATGTCGTCGGTGCCTGTTCGTTGGCCGAAGCAAAGGCACGGGCTGATCGCGACGCCTTTCAAATCGTGATTTCCGACCGCAAATTGCCTGACGGATTGATCGAGGATTTGCTGCCGGAACTGATCAAGTCGGTCAAGGGATCCGACATCATCGTGATCACCGGGTTTGCCGACATGCAAAGCACGATCACGGCGTTCCGGTTGGGGGTGACCGACTATGTCATCAAGCCGATCATCCCGGACGACTTGCGCAGGACGGTGCGTCGGATCGCGGACAAAAAGCGGCTCGAGGCGGAATTGGCCAAAGAGCATGCGTTCGCCGACCTGGTTCTGGACACGGCCGAAGCGATCGTGCTGGTGTTGGACCTGGAGGGCAAGGTGATCCAATTGAACCCGTACCTGGAACAACTCACTGGTTGGTCACCCGACGACCTGAAGGGCAAGGATTGGTTCGAAGTCTGCATCACCGAAGACGAACGCGATCGCGTCAAAGAGGTCTTTATTCGCACCGCCCACGACGTACACACGCGTGGCGTCGTCAATTCCGTCGTCGGCAAAGACGGCCGTCTTTTCCAGGTGCGGTGGTCCAACACGACGCTTAAAAATCACAACGGCGAAGTGACGTCCGTACTGGCCGTCGGCGTCGACATCAGCGACCTGACGGCCGCACAAACTCGGGCGTTGCAGTCCGAAAGGCTTGCGGCGATCGGGCAGACAATGACCGCACTGGCCCACGAGAGCCGCAATGCCCTGCAACGTATCCAAGCCGCCAGCGAACTGCTGGGGCTGGAAATCGCCGGGAACGAACATGCCCTCGGCGACCTGAAGAAAATCGAACGAGCCACCGACGACCTCAAGTGCTTGCTGGAGGAGGTTCGGTCGTTTGCCGCCCCCATCCAGATGCGTCCCACGACGGTCGGGCTGCCCGAGATCTGGCGGCGGGTCTGGGACGATCTCGCCGTCTCCTATTCACAGCGCGACGTCCAGCTGATCGAAAACTTCGAGTCGTGCAACATCAAGGTCGATGTCGACACGCTGCGAATGGAGCAGGTCTTCCGAAACTTGTTCGAAAACGCGCTGGCGGCTTGTCACGATCCGGTCCGCATCGAATTGAATTGCGTTTGCGATCGTGATCACGTCAAACTCACTGTCCTGGATAATGGTCCGGGTATGTCCGAGGAACAATTGGAAAAACTTTTTGAACCCTTCTTCACCACGAAGCAAAGCGGTACCGGGCTCGGACTATCGATCTGCCAGAGAATCATTGAAGCACATCGCGGCTCCATTGCGGCTCGGACGCATCCGAACGGCGCCGCCTTTGAAATCAGACTCCCCCGCCAAAAATCCTGCGACGTCGAAATCTACCCCTAGCCGGCCGACGCAGCGGAGGAACTGGAATGCATAATCAAGACCAAGCGGTGCTGTTGGCGATCCTGGAAGCCGCCGTGGACGCCATCATCGTCATCGACAGCAGGGGCGCCATCCAGACAGCCAACCCGGCCACGACCCAGTTGTTCGGCTTTGAAAAAAGCGAGATGCTCGGAAAAAACGTCAACATGCTGATGCCCAGCCCGTTTCGGCAACAGCACGACGGTTATCTGGCCAACTACCTCAAGACGGGCGAAGCGAAGATCATCGGGATCGGTCGTGAGGTGATCGGAAAACGAAAAGACGGCTCCACGTTTCCGATGCACTTGGCCGTCAGCCGGATGGCCGTCGGCGATCAAATCTTGTTCGCCGGAATCGTTCGTGATATCACCGACATCACAAATGCACAGCGACAACTGGCTCTGGCCAACGAAAAACTTGAACAACGCGTGCAGGAACGAACCGCTGAATTACGTGCCGCACAAGCCGATCTGCTGAAATCCGAGCGGATGGCCACACTCGGTCAAGTCTCCGGCGGCATCGCCCACGAAATCCGAAATCCACTCAATGCGGTCCGGACATCGGTTTATTATCTCAGAAACGTTCAAAACCCCTCGCCGGAAAAGGTGCATGAACACTTGGAGAGGATTGATCGGCAGGTCACCATGATCGACAATGTGATCACCGCGCTTTCGGATATCGCTCGGATGCCCGAACCGGCCGTGATTGCCTGTGATGTGAAAGAAATGCTCCGCAAAATTGTGTCCTCCGTTTCGATGCCGGCGAACATTCAAATCGAGACGGATTTGCCAGGCAATGGATTTCAAGCTGCCATCGATCCGAATCAGGTTTCCATCGTTTTTCGTAACCTGATCCGCAACGCCCGCGACGCGATGCCCGATGGAGGCACTCTCTCCATCGCCGGACAGATCGCTCCCGATGAATTGGTCGTTCAGGTTTCCGACACCGGCATCGGGATCAATCCCGACGACTTGGCTCGCGTGGTCGAACCACTTTTTTCCACCAAAGCTCGCGGGATGGGCCTCGGGTTGGCCATCTCTGTCGCGATCTTAAAAAAGAACCAGGGGCGACTGGAAGTGGAAAGCCAACTCGGAAAAGGGACGACGTTTTCGGTGCACCTGAAACCGTTCTCGGGGGAGGAACCAGACCAAGATGAATGAGAGCGGATCAAGGGTCTTGATCGTCGACGACGATGCTGACATTCGATCGAACTTTGCCGATATCCTCAGCGACCTCGGCTACCAAACCACGACGGCCGAAGACGCCACCGCGGCGCTGCGGTGCGTTCGCGACAGTCGCTTTGACGTCGTCCTGTTGGACTATCAAATGCCCGGCATGGACGGCGCATCGCTGTATCGCGAAATCAAGAAACTGCAGCCCTCGGTGGCCGCCATCATGATCACCGCCTGGGCCGGCAGCGACGGTGCCCAGCAAGCGAAAAACGCAGGGACGTGGGACGTGCTACGAAAACCCGTCGACATCCACGACCTGCTGGAAAAACTCGCCCGCGCCGCCAGCGCCCCGATCGTGCTGGTCGTCGACGATGACGAAGACTTCTGCCAGTCGCTTTGGCAAGTGCTGAACCTGCGGCACTTTCGCGTGGCGTTGGCGCACAGCGAAGCCGAAGGGATCTCGCAGGCCAGTGACTCGCAATGCCAAGTCGCGATCGTCGATTTGAAACTCGGCAACGGTGACGGACGCAAGGTCATTCGGCGAATCCATCAAGCGGTCCCGAAGGCACGCACCATCATCGTCAGCGGAGACCGGAAAATCGCTGCCGATGCCTATAACGAACTCGGTGACCAAGTCGTCAACGCCGTCTGCCAAAAACCAATCGACATCGATCAACTGCTGGGCATGATCGAAACCGACAGCGGCCGAAACTAGCGGGCGAACGCACTGGCGACCCCAACGCTGCCCTCGATCAACTTGCCCCTCGGACCGCGCAGCGTCGGTTGCCAAGAGTCGGCTGCCAAAAGACGACGGGCCGATTGGCAGAATGATGGGGTCGATGCGACACAGCCTTGATTTGACGCGCGGTGTTCCCCACTCTCCCGCCGACGATCACGGTCGACGCGGCTGAACATTGCAACGGTTCGCCATCCCCAGCCGACTCGACAGCGCTGCTGCCGCGGTGCACCTCCGTACAGCAAGGCAAATGATCAAAATCACGCGTCGTTTCTGGCGTTGGTGATGGCAACCACTTAATATCCTTGCATTGATAGAACACCGCGACCGTTCAGCAAGCTTGCAACGAAATGGCCTTCTTATTCCGCACCAAGACAGAAGCAGTCATGCCCGCACCCAATCGAGAACGTTCCCGTTCACGTCGTCGGAATCCATGGCGTCTATCGCCTCTGGAACAACGTGTGATGCTGGCGGCCGATTGCGGCGCGGCCATCGGCGATTTTGGTGTTGACACCGCTGCCGCTGACGTCGCGCCAGGACATGTCA
Organism: Phycisphaera sp. RhM; assembly: GCA_033042175.1. GTDB lineage: Bacteria > Planctomycetota > Planctomycetia > Pirellulales > Pirellulaceae > Stieleria. The sequence goes on along the minus strand of WCIL01000065.1, from coordinate 9,010 downwards.
CCGCGTCGCGCATCGCTGCATCGCAACAGACCTCACAGATCGTGTTCATCGATTCCGCCGTCGACCAAATTGATCACTTGGCGAGCGGACTGGCGGAACATCACGAGCTCGTCTTGCTTCAACCCGATCGCGCTGGCCTGGAACAAATCACCGAAGTATTGGCAACGCGACACAACGTCGACAGCGTGCACGTTCTTGCCCACGGCCGATCCGGTGAGTTGCAGTTGGGCAATCAGCGCGTCGACTCGGACGTGCTCCGGCGATACGAATCCGAGATTCGCAACTGGAGCGGCGCCCTGACCGCCAATGCCGACATCTTGATCTATGGTTGCGAGACCGGCGCCGAGACCCGCGGATTGAATCTTATTCAGAAACTCGCGGAGTTGACGGGCGCTGATGTTGCCGCCTCGACGGACAAGACGGGATCCGCGTCGGGCGATGCCGATTGGGATTTGGAACGGCACGTGGGCACGATCGAAGCCGGTTTGGCATTCGACGTTGCGACCCGCCGAAGCTACCAAGCGTACTTGCCGATCACGATCCAGGCTGCCGGAGCACGGGGTGAAGAACAGATGCTCGTACAGATCGACCAGACCACCGTTGCGACGTTCGACAACGTCGGCAGGTCCTTGCAATCGTACACCGTCGACGTCGATGGGGTCGATGCCGATCAAGTTCGCGTCGTTTTTACCAATGACCTCTATGACCCAGCCAGCGGAATCGATCGCAATCTGCGGGTCGATAAGATCATCATTGATGGAGTCACGTACGAGACCGAAGCCCCCGAAGTCTTCTCGACGGGAACGTGGAAGCCGGTCGAAGGCATCGTGCCGGGTTATCGTCTTTCCGAAACACTTCACTCCAACGGCTATTTCCAATACGCCGGGTCGACCGTTGATCCCGGCGGCGATCCGAGCCTGTTGGTGATCAACGAGATTCATTACAACCCCGGACCGGACGGAGCGGTTGATTCCGACGCCGAGTTCTTGGAACTGTACAACTCCGGTGGCCAGTCCGTTGACTTGGGCGGTCTGTCGTTTGTCGGATTTAATTTGACGTTCAGCTCCGGGACCACCCTCGGCCCCGGTGAGTATGCGATCGTGTCACCTTCGATTGCGATCGCCGAAGCGACCTGGGGCGTGACGCCGATCGCCGAATTCACCTCCGGCGGCTTGTCCGGTGGTGGCGAATTGATCCAACTGTTGGCCGTCGATGGCGTCACGGTTCTCGATGAAGTCAGCTACTTGGACGAATCGCCCTGGTCGCCTTTGCCTGACGGCAACGGCCCGTCATTGGAGTTGCGAGATTGGGCACTGGACAATTCACTGGCGGAAAGTTGGGGCGTCTCCATCGGCGGCCCGACGCCGGCGGCGGAAAATTCGATCTTCGGCGAACCCGAGGTGGATCCGATCACAGACATCGTCGTCTCACCCGGCGTCGTTCTGCCCAACCAAGACTTCTCGATCAATGCCACCATCGAAGGGGCTACGCAAGCGACGCTGGTCTACAAAGTCATGTTCGGCGCCGAGCAATCCCTGGCGATGACCAATACCGGTGGCAACACCTGGGACGCGACGATTCCTGGCGCCGAAGCAGGCACGTTGATTCGATACCGAATCGAATCCGATGTGGCCGTCGCCCCCTTCAACGACACCATCAACTACTTTGGAATCGTCGTCTCGCCGACCGACATCACAGGAAACACCTTGCCGCTGTTTCAGTTTTTCGTGGACGAGACCGAATTCACGGAGCTGACGACCACCGAACTTGCGTTGACCAACACGACCATCGGAGCCGTCGTCTATTACCACGGTGAAGTGATCGACAATGCGACGGTCCGCGTTCGCGGCGGCGATTATTCACGCGAGTTTTTCCTCAAGAAGAGCTTGAAGTTTGAGTTGCCCAAGGGACACACGATCGACATCGGCGCCGAGGGCAGCTATCCGATCGACGAGTTCGGCATCAACGCCGACTTCGGAGACTGGTCGGTGGTGACGCCGGATATCTCTTGGGATGTCTTCAACGCCGAAACCGATTCCTTCACCAGTTCCTTCTTTGTCCGCGCGGAAATGAATGGCGATTTCCACGGCGTGTTCCGGTTCCAAGAGTTGTACGATGGGGCATGGCGCACGGGCAACGGAATCAGCGACGCGGACGAATTCTTCAAGGCAGAAAAAGGCGGCTTCGGCTCCTCCCCGAAATTCGACAAAAAATCACCTGACGATGGCGACCTGACTTCGCTGGCCCAACTCAACAGTGTGCTGACCGCCCCGCCATCGGCAGCCAAAACCGCGTATCTGTACGACAACGTCGATGTCCCCAACGCCATCAACCACATGGCGATTTCGACGCTCATGCGCCACGATGACCAAAGCAGCCAAAATTTCTACATGCTGTTGGATCAGGAAACGGGATTGTGGTCGATCGTCGAGTGGGACGTCGACCGCACTTGGACACCAGATAGTCTCGGCTCCTTTACCACGCCCGAACCGATCGAACATGAATTGCTCGATTCCATCTTCGAAGTCCCTGAGTTCCAGGACATGTATTGGCGTCGCATGCAAACCCTCGTCGACACGTACCTGAGTGACGATCGGCTGGTCACGCGGTTCGATGAATTGGTCGATGGGATCGGCGCCACAAACTCTGCGCTTGAATTCGCCAAGTGGAACCGTAACGACATCTATGCCAACCCCTACTGGGCAAATAAGTTCGAAGCCGCCATCGAAACCCGCCGCGCTGACTTTGCAAACGAAATTCGGATGCCGGGTTCTGCCAGCGGCAACAGTAACATCGTGATCAACGAATTGCATTACAACCCGCTCGACGGAGACCCTGAGTTCATCGAGCTTTACAACCCATCGGCCACCGAATCTGTTGACGTGTCGGGTTGGACGATCGACGGCTTGGGACTGAAGATCGCCTACGGCACCGTGATCCTTCCCGGTGAGTACGTCGTTTTCACGGATGACTTTTCCAGTTTCCGTTCGCTTTATCCCGGCGATCTATTCGTCGGCGGACAGTATTCTGGTGGGCTCAGTGGCGGTGGCGAATTAATCACGCTGTCGGATGCCTCCGGAAACCTCGTGGACTCAGTTGAATATGACGATGTCGCACCGTGGCCGAGTGAACCTGATGGCAATGGGTTCACGCTCGCGTTGATCGATCCTGCACTGGACAACAACGTGGCGGCCAACTGGTCGCCCAGCAACCAAATCAACGGCACGCCGGGGCTGGCCAATGACGCGCAGAACGTCTCGACACTCGTGAAGATCTACGCGGCTGGATCGCTGGGCGACGAAATTGTGACGTTGCAGGTCGCCGGTCAACAGGTCGCGATCTTCGACTTATCAGCATTCGGCGGCAAAGCCAACGATCTGCTCAACCGCAACTTCCGCGAATTGCGCTGGGTCACGGACACGACCGTGGACCCTGCGGACGTTCGAATCAGCTTCATCAACGACCGCTACGACCCGGCCAACGGAATTGATTCCAACGTGGCCATCGATCGCATTGAGATTTCGGGAACCGTGTACGAAACCGAAGAGCCGACGGTTTATTCGACGGGAACGTACGTCAATGGAGTCGGCATTTCTCCCGGCTTCCGCCTGAGCGAAATCTTGCACACCAACGGTTACTTCCAGTTCAACGCCTGAGCGAACTAGTGGCAGAACGATTGCTGCGCATCAATGGGCGACGCTGCGGATCCGTCCGCTGATGAAATGGAGTCGCCCCGGCGTTATCGGTCTCGGCACGGTGTCTTCGGAAACGATCGAAAAGAAAATGGATGACAGGAAAATGGAGGCATGTGAGCTGGATACGCGGCGTCCATGATGGGGCGGCAGGTTGCGTGTCCGCGTCATCATTTTGCCCCGTATGGTTCTGCCATGGTTCTTTCCCCGTCTACCGGCATGAGAACACGAAGAGGCGACAGAATGATTCAGGGCAGAATGATACCAGCAGCGGCGGGCAGGCTGATGGCTAACGAATCGCAGGCGGCTCGCACCAACCCCCTCTTGCGGTTCGCGTGACTTGTCATTCGTGGCACGCTCCTATGGCAACAGGCCCAGGTCGATTCTAGATCTGGTGAAACTGTCGCAAAAAGACCCGCTTGGTGGATTGGAATTTTCGGTGGGTTTCATGGAGAAGCTTGCGTGATTGTCACGAGTTGACTGAAAGGTCTTCACCTGCAGACGATGGAAATTGGGTCCGTCAGAAATCAGTAAATACCTTCCAATAGCCGCGGACGCAAAAAATCAAACGCGATACACGTTGTCCACCAGGAGTCGGTGTCAATCACTGACGTCGAGGAGTATTCATTCCTCAATTTCCCTCGCCTTGCCCAGCGCGGACGCGATTAACCCTGCAGGCACCGAGACGATGCCGAGGCCGATCACGAGCAACAAGGTCGTGAAAACTTTGCCGCCCGGCGTGATCGGGTACACGCCCCATAACCAACGGTCGTCAGTGTGGCCACAGCCCACCACAGAGAATGAAACACCGAATCAAACGCTTCGGGCTGGGCGTCATGTTCGAAGTGATGAATTCCGACCGCCGCCAGGTACAACAGAATCATGGCGACGAATCCGAACAAGATGAATTCTTCCCTGGCGATGATAAACGCTCGGTGGAAACGGGCGATCGCCCTGTTGTACCGCGCCAATTTCAGCACCCGGACCAACCGCATCAGACGGAACGCGCGAATCGCCCGCAGGTCAAATCCGAGTGACAGGTAGAAGCGAACGATGTATTCGATGGTGAAAACCACCACGACGTCTCGTCGTACGTAGCGTTCATCGCACAAAAAAAGCCGGGTCGAAGGACCCGGCAACTTGCAAGTGCAAAGCATCTGCTCCGCAGTACCCCCGGTAGGGCTCGAACCTACGACCCACGGATTAAGAGTCCGTTGCTCTACCAACTGAGCTACAAGGGCTTTAGCGTTTTTCAAGTGCTTGCTACAACCGGACTACAACTGTTAGCCCATTTTAACACACAAAACACATGAAAAACGGCCTGAATGACGCATTTTCGCCATTTCCGGCCGTCACCTCCTCGCTTTTGGGCAGCTCGGCGATGACGAGGGAAGTTGTAGCAAATGGTTGTAAGAAACGAAAGCCTTCGAAACCAGAAAAACCGTATCCGGATTTCCCTCTCACCGCCCACGCCAGCGGCAAGTGGTGCAAGAAGATCCGGGGCAAGAAGGCGAGGAGCCAAAGCTGTCTCACGTCCGCAAATCCGGTGCGATCGAGCGAGATGTCGACGGCGGCTGGTTTCTCCACCACCAACGGGACTCTGCCGAAACCCCATTCATCATCGATGAAGAATGGGCACGGGCCGCGTGGCGTCGCCCCTTCGTTTGTATTTAGCGTCGCAGAGGGCCAATCTGTCGGCCACAACTGTGACCGCAGCTTTTGGTCAAACGTCCGGCGTCCGCGCCAACCCACTGGGATTTCAGCGAAAAACGTGTGACACAATGCGCTGGGCGCGCTCCGGCGTCGGCCACCGGAGCAGCGTGACGAAACGCTCTGGTCGATGAAACCGCGTGTAGTTGGCCGCTGGTGATTCGGCGCGTCGGTGAAAACGACTGAAACGAGTTCGCGAAATCGCCAACTGCGAGAAGCTGATGCATCCGACAGCACGGAGGACTCGCGTTTCCTCTCTACAGTGTGATCGCACTCCTTCATTCTGGCTCCCTTCTCCCCCTGCAATGAAAGCGAGCACGACTCGCTTTCATTGCAGGGGGAGAAGGGAGCCATTGTAGAGTAGGCAGGCCACGGATTGGAGCTGCAATTTTGTACTCCATCTGACACCGAAGGCAGTCTCGAACGTTCGTTCACCGCTTCGGTTGGACCATCCTCGCGCAGTTGCGGGTGTCGGCAAATACATTCGCTGCCCTAGAACGGCGCGCGTTTCCGCCGCACCGCCAGCGTGCTCCCGGTGGCCGACACCGGATGGTCGTTGAAAATGCAGTCGCTGACGCTGGTTCCATCGACCGGAGCGAATTTCGCACCCGCGCTGTGACGCGTTGAGCTGCGGTCGTTGAGTCGTCCAAAAGCATGATCACTTGCTGAATGAACGCCAATTGCCCGCACTCTGGCAAGTGCCCCGGTGCCGGAATGGGTGCGCGTGGCATTGGCGGTCGCCGACGCCGGCATCCCGCGTGTTCGATTTCATCCCGCCGTGGTTAGTCTTGCCATTCGGCAATGAGCGACTGATCGATTGGATCCTTGTGACCTGCGGAAACACCGATAGGGACAGCGTTCACCTACTCTTGGACAAGACGCTGTTGCTGGATCCGACTGCGAAGCTTGGTTCCGCGCCCGACAGAGGCGACGGTTAGCGAGCGTCTTTGGCCGCATTACAGGTCATCAACGGGGAGCGTTTTTGAAAACTTGGGAATCGAGGTGATCCGAATTCCTGGAATTTTGTGGTATTGTCAATGAGTGTTGTTCTGGGACATGGCATCAAAATCGGCTTTCAATAAGTGATGCCGTGTCCCTACGCCAAATCTCTGATTCTGGGACTGCCTCTAATCGCCGCCTTTGGCGAGGAATCGGTTGGAAATCGTTTTGAACGAAATTCGATCGTCGCCTGAACCGTGTACCCAGACGAGCCCCTCGCGTTCGGTTTTCGGGTTCAGCGTGCTCTTGCCTTCGGCGATCGTAAGGATCTCGTCGATCGTTTCTGGCACGGCAATCATTCCGATCGGAGGGACGATGGGCAACCCAAGCTGTTCACTGACGGCTTCCATTGCCGATTTTTCCAAGAACGCCGAAGCGTCAATGTCATAGACGTTAAACACGAACACTGCCGGCTCCTTCAAACCATACCGATTCTTTTGGATGCCCGGACCGACCAATTCGCCCTGCACGGCCAGCGACCGTCCTAGGGCTGTCATTCGTTCGTGAAGCGAGAACGCATGAGCGACCCGCCAATGGCTGTTCGACTGGTCCGCCGCCAACTGCCAATTGCGTCCGCAAACACCAAACTCGCCGTCTTTTAGAAAGGCCGTGAATGATGTGCCGTCAATCTTCTCCGACACATAAAATTCCTTGCCACGGTAGGATGCGAAATCACTGGCTAGGTTTTGAATTCGTTCCTCATCCGTTTTCGCGATGAAGGCAGGAAACGCTCCGACGACCTCGCCACCGAGGCAGGCGGGAATGGGTGCTACGTACTTCACGATCCCCAACTCGTCCGTCACGTCTTCGCCGACCTGGAACGAACGCCCCAACAGCGATGGATTTAGCAACAGCCCCTGCGAAATCTGGCCGCGCAGCTTGACCGTTCGCAGTCGAAATCCCTCGCGGTCGCCCATGGTTTTCAGCGACGACTTGCGCAAAAACTCAAATTCGTCTCGCACCGGCAAGAACGAATCGATTTCGCAGTAGATCACCGCATCTCCGACCGAGAACTCTCCTTTCTTCGTGACACATTTCCAGCCATCGACAACCGCCAACTCAATCATGTCGGCTCCGTCAATCGGCCGCGTTTCGTTGACAGTCCGGATGGTTGCGAGTTTTCTCATTGCGATGTGTCCGACGTTTTCTGCCGTTCTGTTGAACCGATACTGCTGAGTGAGACTTCGGGAACGCCCCTTAGGTTCGCTCGATCGGTATTACAATCGCCTAGCACCAATCCGAGTGAGCGACGTGAACGGTGAATGGTGAGTCAGACGGGTGCTGCGTCAAATCCACCGCGTGAGTGTCTGCTGTGGCGGCGTGACGATCCCAAGCACATCCAAAAAACGGACGATTCCGTGCGGCGAATCCAGCTTCACCAGTTTGCCACGATCTAATTCCACTTTGTGAACCATGGCGAAAAACCACAATGACACGATCAGCGTGAATGTCAACATGGACTGAATCGTCAGGCGGACCGGTGGCTGTCTCGGTTGACCGATTCTTACGATTGAGATCTGCCAGAAGTGCCGTCCGATCAAGAGCGCCATGAAAAGCGTGATGAAGTACAGGATATCCGGGAGTGCATCGTCCAGAATCGATTCGCCGATTGAAATCGAAACGTGAGGGTTGAATACATCGACCACTTGAAGCCGAACAAAAAGACTCACGCGTTGGACAATCGTCGTCGTCAATAGACTCGACGGAAAAAGAAGCAAGCCGAAAATCGCAAGCTTACTCCAGCGATGTTCGGAAAACGGAAATCGCCAAGCCAGCCAGATTGCCGATCCTACCGGGGTGACCAGCGCAACAGAAGTCGCGACCCCACACATTGCGTTCACGATCGCGGAGATCTCAAACGACATTGGGTCATGGATCGCACCGATAAAACCTCCGGCGAAGAAAGGCATCAGCGTAGCGATCGTAACAATGGCCAATCTCAAGGACCATGCTCATGCTGAAGGAGGCTGGGACAGTGAAATTCAATCCGGACGGCACCAGCGTAGAGATTATCGGGCGCAGATTCCGAGCAATTCCCCCGGATGCTGTCGTTGCGATTCACTTCCGCGGGAGAGAATCTCTCGACAGGCTTAGACGGGGCCATTGGCGAAAACGCGATTCGGGGAGCCCAACACACGCTTTACCGAATTCGAACAACAATGAACGCAATCAAGCTTGCCAATCAGCCTGCCTTCGGCTCGATCGCATTTCCCTTGATTGGAGCCGGCACCGGCGGAGGGTCGGCTCATCACGTTCTTGATAGGATGAGAGACAAGCTATCAAAAGCGGATTATGACGGACGCGTCATCATTGTTCAGTTTCAAAATTCCTGACTCTAACGTTGTCTATGTTTGTTCGCGATGAAGCCTCGGAGGGCTGGCACAATGCTTGCCGGTGGCGTCAGCCACCGGAGCGGAAAGACCTCGATCACGGAGGCCTGAAAGGCCGGCACAATCGGTCTCTTGAACCGCGAGTATTGGATTCGCAGGGGAATTGTGTCGGCCCGCTGGGCCTCAGAGACTCCTTGAAATCATCTCCGGTGGCTCACGCCACCGGCATCCACTCTGCCGGCCCTCCGGGCCTGCATGACTTCGCCTATCCGGCAAAAT
>WCIL01000064.1:0-45446 GCA_033042175.1 Phycisphaera sp. RhM | reverse complement strand
TCTTCCCTTCGATGTTTGCTCAATGCGAAAAACCTTCGGGCACGATGCCCGATCTTACCGGCAGGACGCCGCCACACTGTTCAACTCGCCGGACCGCAAATTCCAATTTCCGTTGAACCAAGACAGTCGTACTCGCGTCCGGTGTAGGTGTAACGATTGCCTTCCGCCGTCGATGTGCGCGCAGTTCCGCTTCCGTCAAACATCGAGAGGTTGCCGAAGGCATCATAAGCGTACCTTTCCTTGATCGTCCCGCTCGAATCGGTCAGTGCGTTGATGCTGTACTGTTGGCCGCGATGGTAGTATCGCAATCCGCCGGTGACGTCTCGCACGACCGGTTCGTCGATGTGGCTGGCGGAGACGGTGGTGTAGGTCGGGCTGGTCGCTGCCGTGCCGGAGGTGTCGTCGGCGATCGTTTGCTGGCCATTTTGGACATCGATGCTGACCGTCGTGCCGTCGTCGCGTTCCCAGCTAACCCAACGGTCTTCGTCGTCGCCACTCATCGTTCCGGTGATGCTCTCACTGGTCTTGTTTTTGTTGTCGTCCCAGCTGTCGCCGAGATTGCCGATCGCTGCCCCAGTCTAATCGATGCCGGACGTTGGTGAGGCGGGATGTTGCGATTAGGAGGTGTCGCTGCTCGGGACGTCGATTGTATTACTGAGCGATTTTAGGGCAGGCACCGCTCTGCGGTGCACACCGCAGAGCGGTGCCACAACAAAGCCCGGAGTCGCGAAGCGCACTCCGGGTGGGGGCGCAGAGGACAGGGGAACCCCAGCGGGGTTCAACAAACGGCGCGGCACAATCCGGGGTGCACAAACGGCGGCGTGAATCAGGCGAACCGTGTTGCTCTGTTCAACCCCGTGGGACATCGATTGTATAAGTGACGGATTTGATCGTAGCGGCAGGCGCCAAGACTTTTGCAGCGTGGGCCCTCTCTGTCGTTTGCTTACTGCGCAAACGCCGTCTCTCCCAGAGGGAGAGAATCTAAATTGGTTGCCAAAAGGCGACAGGAACTTGGGGTGCGCGGGCGCGACCCCAAGCTTTGATGTGGCACGCCGCTGGCGTGCGGGCCGCAGGAGCGGTTGCCGCTCGCGAGTCGTTCCCACAACGCGGTACGGCGAGTCATTCGTCAGTAATACAATCGACGTCCCCTGCAGCGAGCGGGAACGCCCGAAGGCTGGACACCAACGGTTGCTGGTGTGCAGGCTTTAGCCGCCCATTTCGCTGCTTCGCAGCGAGTGGGATGCGCCTGAAGGCTGGACACCAACGGTTGCCTGAGCCCGTGTCGTTCGGACGGGGCGTCTTCATGACGGGATGATGGGTCGTCGCAGAGCTGCCGCTTTTAGCCGGCGACCGGGTCTTCGCTGTGGACGGTGTAGACGAACTCGTCGTCTTTCATGTCGATGGCGATTTCGGTGATCGATGCGTTGGTGGCAAGACTGGACAGCACTTGGGACGACAATTCGGGCAGCAGCGATTTGTTCAGAATGTGGTCGACATTTCGCGCCCCCGTGTCGACTTCCGTGCACCGCGCACGAATCCCGTCGACGACGTCCTCGCTGTACGTGAACTTGGCACCATAGCTGTCGGCCACACGACGCTGCACCTTGCCGAGTTTGAGCCGAACGATCTTGGCCATTACGTCGTCGCTGAGCGGGTAAAACGGGATCACGCTGGTTCGACCCAAGAACGCCGGCTTGAAGGTTTTGAGCAGTTCGGGGAAGACGGCTTCGAGGAACCCATCGGGATCGGGCATCGTTTCGTCATCGGCGCAGAGACTCTTGATCAGATCCGTTCCCGCGTTGGTGGTCATGATGATCACCGTGTTCTTAAAATCGATATCGCGGCCTTCGCCGTCTTTCATGTTGCCCTTGTCGAAGACTTGGTAAAAGATATCCTGGACGCCGGGGTGTGCTTTTTCGACTTCGTCCAACAGCACGACCGAATACGGTTTGCGACGGACGGCTTCGGTCAGCACGCCTCCTTCGCCGTAGCCGACGTAGCCGGGAGGCGATCCCATCAACAGCGAGACTTTGTGCTCCTCCTTGAATTCTGACATGTTGATCGTGGTCATGTTTTGCTCGCCACCGTAGAGCAGATTGGCCAGCGTGATCGCGGTTTCCGTCTTGCCGACGCCGCTGGTACCGGCCAATAAGAACACGCCGATCGGCATCCGTGGATCGCGCAATTGGGCGCGGCTGGTTCGAATGCTCTGGGCGATGCGATCGAGCGCGTGAGACTGGCCGACGATGGATTCCTCCATCAAATCTTTGAGGTTCAGCACGGTGTTGATTTCGTTGCTGACCATCCGTCCGACGGGGATGCCGGTCCAGGCGGCCACGGTTTCGGCGATCGCACTGGAATCGACACAGGGGAACAGCAGAGGCGTTTCGCCTTGCACCTTTTTGAGTTCCTTTTCCGCGGCAACCAGTTCTTTTCGCCAGGCTTGCAGTTGCTCTTCGGTCGGCGGGGCGGCTTCCTCTTCAGATCCCTCACCGTCCTTGTCTGCGGACTTCGCTGCATCTTTGGCTTCGGAACCCTTGGCCTGCGATTTTTCAGCCTTCGCGTCGCCGGGTTTGTCTTTGGCGGCGTCTTGTTCTCCCGACTCTTTCTGCTCCGCTTTCCAGTGCTCGGGCGAGTCTTTATCGAGCCGCTTTCGGAGGTCGATGATTTTTGCCAGGATCTCTTTTTCCGTTTCCCATTGTTCGTTGAGCGTTTCGAGCCGTTGTTCGACCGCAACCTTTGCCTCCTCGGCGGCCGCGATGGCTTCGGAATGGTCCATGCCGGTTTGTTCTTCGCGGCGTAGGATGCGTAGCGAAACGTCCAGTTGGTCGCGTCGGCGGGTCGCATCTTCGATCGCCGGCGGTGTCGCCGATTGGCTCAGCTGAATCCGCGCGCACGCGGTATCGAGCAAGCTGACCGATTTGTCGGGCAGCTGTCGTCCGGTGATGTAACGATTGGACAGCTTGACCGCTTCGACCACGGCGTCGTTCATGATGCGGACGTGGTGATGGTTTTCCAGTGTGTCGACCAAGCCCCGCATCATCTCGACCGCCGTCGGTTCATCGGGTTCGTCGACCTTGACCACCTGGAACCGCCTGGCCAATGCGGCGTCCTTTTCGAAGTATTTCTTGTATTCCGCCCAGGTCGTTGCGGCGACGGTCCGCAGTTCGCCGCGGGCGAGGGCGGGTTTGAGCAAGTTGGCGGCGTCGCCTTGTCCGGCTTGGCCGCCGGCACCGATCATCGTGTGGGCTTCGTCGATGAACAAGATGATCGGCGTCGGCGATCCCTTGACTTCGTCGATCACCCCGCGGAGCCGATTTTCGAATTCGCCCTTCATGCCCGCACCGGCTTGCAACAGACCCAGGTCCAAGGTTCGAATGCGAACGTTGCGGATCGCTTCGGGGACATCACCGGCAGCCACGCGGAGCGCGAAGCCTTCCACCACAGCGGTTTTGCCCACACCGGCTTCACCGGTCAGGATCGGATTGTTTTGACGTCGGCGGGTCAGGATGTCGATGATCTGGCGGATTTCGGGATCGCGTCCGAGCACCGGGTCGATTTGTCCGGCTTCGGCGCGGCTGGTCAAATCGATGGTGAATTGATCCAGCGACGGCGTTTTGGTCGGGCCGGTCGTCGGCTTGGTCGGGTCTCCGCTCGGCCGCGCCCCGCCACTGCCGACCGCCATCGGGATCTGCGACTCTTCGCTGTCGGCGAGCAGCACTCCGAAATCTTGAATGATGGCGTCGCCGTTGATTTCGTCGAACTGATCGGAGGCGTCGCGGGCGAGCGGTCGCAACGTCGAGGACGTTAACAAGGCGACCAACAGGTGACCGGAGCGGACTTTGGCGACGCCGTGATCGACTGATGCGAACAGCCAGGATTCGCGAACCAGGTCCACCACGTTGGGCGAGAGTGCGGGCGGTCGGCCGTTGCCGGTTTTGAATTTGTCGATCGCTTTGTTTAAATCGGACATCAAATGAGAGACGTCCACGCCCGAAGCTTTGCAGGCGATCGTCAGGTCGGACTGGTCGTTCTCCAACAACTTCAGCAACCAGTGCTCGATCTCGATGTTGTAGTTGGTTCGGGACAGACACAGCCCCGCCGCCGCTTCCAGAGCGCCACGGCAAGTGTCATTGAGTTTTCCGACGAGTTCTTTGAGATTGATTTGTGCCATGGTTCGGTCAAGCGTCGAAGGTCAGAGAAGAGGACATCTATGTTCTAGCGTGTTGGCGCACCGTCGTGGTGAAAAACGGCGTCGTCGCTGTCGCGCGTGGGCGGTTTACTGCAAAGCCAAGTGTTCCATCCCAAATGCGGTTTGACTTTGGTCGATTCGCCGGGACCGGTGAAGGACGATTCCGAGGGCAATTCACAGACCGGGATTTCATCGGCCAACAGGATGACTTGCAGGTCAAAATCAAACTCCAACCCGACGTAGCTGCGGATGAATTGGCAGATCCGCACCAAGGTTTCGCCGGTGGGCATCAAGCTTTCGAATTGTTGCCAGGTCACCGGCCCGATTTGGATTCGGAATTTGGAACTGGGGTCCCACGTCCGGTCTCCCATGATCGTATCGACGCCCATCCGGCAATGGCCATCGACACGCCCCAAACGCGACCGTTCGGCGATCGGTAACACCAGCCATTGGCCGAACAGCGACAACACTTTGGCCGGTAATTGCAAGTAATCCGACACCATCGCGCGGAGGGATTCGGCGGTCGGACGATCGACGAATTGGCCGCCGTAATAAACACAGGCGTCGTCGGCCGATTCCAAGCGATTGCGGACGTGCTTGGTCCCGCGGCCGACGATCGCGAGCAGGGCTTCGCGAACGAGATCGTTTTCGGGCCGTCGCTCGTTGACCGCGTTTTCGAAACCGGCCGGCAAAAAGTACTTTTCCCAGGCCCGATAAAAAAACGACAGCTGGCGATGGGAAAAGATGTCCAAGAAGTCCCGCATCGCAACGTCTTTGTTGTGCACGCGGTCGATCACCAGTTGGGTGTAATGATTCGGCAACGCTCCGGCCGGACCGATCAGTCCCCAAAACGCAATCTCCAATTCCCAAGGCTGATGGTCCGAATCGTCGTCCTCGTCGCGTCGTCTCTGTCTCGGTTGCAGCGACACGATCTCGCTGGGCGAAAAACTCAGCGAGACTTCCGATCGAAAGCGGACGCCTTCTTCGGAAATGTTGCTGACCGTTCCCAGACGCCCGCGACGGGCCTTGGACCCCATCGCCAGGTCACGATCCAACTCCGCCAGCGCACCGGAGAGCAGCAACCGAACGGCTTGAAAGAAACTGAATTGATACGGCTCGTCGACGAGCCGCTTGCTTACAGAAACGTCTGTCTTCCGGATCGCGCCGGCCATCGGGCAACCTCTTGTTCTCGGAGGCTACTTCGCAACGAGGTTCGGGTAAAGGAATTGATGGAAGCGTACAGGGAGAGGAATCGTTCCAGCACCATGCCGAGTAGATAGGCGCCGCCGCTGCTTAAACGTTCTTCGTCGATCAAGATGTCCAGGTCCAGACCGCGACACAGTGTTGATCCGCCGGACGGGTTTTGGCACCGCGCGACACCGGGTCGGCACTTGACCGAACGGATCGAATCGATCCGTTGCTGCGAGTCTCCCTTGCCGATGAAATCGTACAGTCCCAGGATTTCTCGCAGCGCCGTGGCGCCTTCGTCGGCGTCGAACAGCGACACGTGGCCGAGCGACAGATGGCTGATCATCCGCCAGTACGTGCCTTTTTCCAGCGGCGGTCGCAGTGTCACCCGCGGCTGGGTGACGCACTTGGGGGCTTCCAGCGGTCCACCGTGAACCAGTTGCAGCTTGGGGCGGCCGCCGCCAAACTCCAACCGCTGGGGCAGATTTCGGCTCGTGCATAGCGCCCGCACATCGAGCACGGTTCCGTCACTCTGGTCGGGCTGGAAATCCAGATCGACCAATGACAAATAGACCTCGGTCGCCAGATCCTTGGCCCCGCCGCTTTGCCCCGATCGACGCCGATGCAAATGATAAAACCCCCGCCGCAGCCGTTCCTCGCCGGCGTGCCGGACCGAATAAAACGGGTGATAAACCTTTTCGTCGCGTTCCGAATCGATCGCCGTCACGCTTGAAAGACTGTGAACTTCAAAGGCCCTGGGCTGGCGGGCATCGGGAATCACTCGGTATTCCGGCATCGTGTAGCTGACCCGGATCGGTTCGCAGCGCTGCTCGAACAGATTGACCATCGGCGTGCAACCGATGCGAATCGTTTCCGGTTCGACAAATTGCTCCACCGCGCCGACATGGCGTTTCATCAAGACGTACAGGTGCAGCGATCCGCCGAATCCTTTGAGCGATTCCTGTGAAATCCCTTTGACGTCGAAGAACATGAATTTCTCGGGCGCCGCAAAGTATTCCGACAACAATCGGTATCCGCTAAACGTTCTCGGTTGCGAAGGAAAGATGCACTCGTCGGCCTCGAATCCGATCGGATGGATTGCACCGGCCGACAATCGAATCGGTTTCGGATCGGTGGGAGAACGCGCCAGCAAGACTTCGATCGAGTCGTTCTGAATCAATTCGTAAAAGTCCATCGCGGCATGCGAGATCCCACGGATGAAAAATCGCAGCGACGTCATCTCCATCGTTTCGAAGGTGACGGCTTCGCGAAAGCTTCGTAGTTCGACATGCAAGACCGATTCGGCCTTGGGCAACAGCGGCGAAGGGGGACATTGAAAGGGCTGGCCCTTGTACCCCGCCGCGGCGACCTTGTAGGGGAACAGTTTGACCGGATAGACGGTTCGATATTGGCAGGCTCCGTCTTCGGTCGACTCGGTTTCCACGCCTTCGCCGGCAGCGATTTTGTAGCCGCCGACCAATTCCGCTTGCCGCGGATCGAGCGCGAACTCGACCACCGCCGTCGACGGAATCGGGGCGAGATAGTGCGGGTAGAGCACGCCCAACATCGCGTGCGTGATTTCGGGGAAATCATCGTCCAGCTTCAATCGCGTTCGTGCCGAAAGCAGCGCGAACGACTCGATGATCCGCGACACGTGCGGATCTTCGCTCAGGTCATCGCCCAACCGCAACCGCGCGGCGATCTTGGGATGCTCCTGCGCAAACTCCGAACCGAAGCGGCGCAGGTATTGAAGTTCCTGGTTGTAGTAGGGCAGCAATCGATCCGTCATCGGCGAACTCCACGCACTAAAAAGTCTCCGCTGGTCGCGTCCAATTTGCTGTCGTAAATCACCGGCTCGGGCGCGGGGTCGACCTTTAACATTCCATCGATACGAAAGCGGAGTGCCCGATCGGTCGGATCGCTGGTGTCGGCCAGTCGGACGTGCACGTTGATCAATCGCGGCTCGAAAGCTTCGATCGAACGCAACATCATCCGACGCAGCATTTCCTGTTGTTCGCGAGAGCCCGTGTTGATGCCCACGCAATCGGGAATGCCATAGGCAAACAGCGAGCGGTCGAGCTCTTTCAGATCGTCCGGCCAACTGGTGGCGCGACAGCGGGTGTTGAGGAGTGCTTGCAGGTCGCGTCCGACGCTTTCTTTCATCTGCTGTAGCACCTGGGTCCGATTCAGCGGCGCTTCGGTCCGATTGTGCGGTTCCAAGTCGATCAGCCGATCGAGCACGCTGGGGATCAGTGGGCGGTCGTTGGGAACGCGAGACATTTACTCACCACGCCGGATCGTTTGCAGTTCCATGATCGGCAAATCTTGGTCGCCCGCGAGCAGCATTTTTTGGCCGCGGCCGCGAACGATTCCCTGCCCCGAATCGACCCAGTCGGTGCCGCGTCCGAGTTGCAGATTGGCGTCGGTCGGGCCGTCTTCTTCCGGCTCCAAATAGATTGCCGGCAGGTAGACTTCGCCGTCGGGGCCGGACTCGATCGACAGGGACGCTTGCCGCCAGAGCAGGTCAAAGGGACGTTTGGGCGGATGGATTTCCATCTCCAGGATCTGGTTCCAGTCGACCCAAAAATACTTTCCGGTCGTTGTGTGCACCTCCAAGACCGGCGACAACAGGTCGTCCAAGTCGCGGATCTCGTCGACTTCGTTGCCGTCGACCTCAATCGGCTGATTCAGGTTGGCGGTTTCGGCCATCGGCTCCAGGGCCGCCGCGGCGGCGGCGACATCGCCGGAACGATACAGTGTCAACGCCTGAAGGTGTGCTTTGAGTTTGTCCGACGGCTCACCCAAAAATTCCGGCACCCGGCCTTTGAAAAAACATTCTCGCCGGGCCAGTTCCGCTCGCACCAATTGTCGCAACAGCGCCGCACCGATGGCCGCTTGCGGGTCTTGGTTGGTGACGGTGTCAAGTTGTTTGTCGGCACGCTCGAAGTTGCCGGCGATGCAGGAGAGTTCGGCGAGTTGAAACCGCAAACCGACGTCGGCCGGTTTGGCTTTGACCGCCGCCAGAGACGCGTCCACTGCTTCGTCCAGTCGTCCCGCTTCGTACAGCTCCATCGGAGTGTTTGTCATCGTTGAATGCCTCGGTTAGACGGTTGAACGCGCGTTGGAGTGAATGAAAGGGATTGATGGGTATCCGCCGGATCCTACGAGCGTCCGATCCGGGTCTGCAGGCGAACGCTTCCGACCATTTCGTCGAGTTCGTAATGCGGCGCCAACCGCATGATACAGTAAAACGATCCCGGCTTACCGGGGTCGGGTTGGACGGTGATGCTGGCTTCGCGAAGTGGTTTGCGGCTTTTCACGTCGGCGCTGGCTTCCCGGTCGGCGGTGACGTACTCGATGATCCAGTCGTGCAGCAAGCGTTGCAATTCGTCCGCCGTGGTAAACGATCCCATTTTGGTTCTGCCGATCACTTTGATGTAGTGGGCGAACCGGGAAACCGTCAACATGTAAGGCAGCATCGCGCTGATTTTTGCGTTGGTGTTGGCGTCGGCGGTGTCGTACTTCTTGGGACGTTGGAGCGATTGGCCGCTGGCGAACACCGCCATCGGCGTGTCTTTGCAATCGCAAATCGGCAGCAGCCCCAAATCGCTGAGTTGTCGTTCCAGGGAATCGGTGACCGCGATTTCGGTCATCGGTCGCGGGACCACACCGGGCGCGTCGGTGGGAAAACTCAGCGCGGGCAGATCGGAGACCAGTCCGCCGCCTTCGACGTCTTGGCGCAGTCCGCGGATGTCGGCCAGCCAACCGCTGGTCGCAAACGAACGCATCAACACCGCGGCGTAGGCATAGCCGGGGTTGCCCCATAAATAACTCTTTCCGTCAGGGCTGAAAACGTCTTCGCGGAAGACAAATCGATCGATCCGGCTGCCGTCGTCTTCGTAGGGCCCGCGCATCAGGATTCGCGGCAGCACGACGCCGACGAATCGGGCGTCTTCATCGTCACGCAGCGCGTTCCATTTCAGATAGTCCGTTCGCGACAGACGGGCCTCATGGTCGCGCGTCACCTGCAGCTCCGAAAAGCTCTCCAGGTCCAGCAGCTCTGGACTGGCCGCCAACAGCACCGGGCAGAACGAGCTGGCCGCCACACCGGACAACGCTCTCAGAATCGACAGGTCATCGGTCGGGTGTTCTGCCGACACGCGGGGATGGATGTCGTAGTCTCCGATCAACACGCCGAACGGTTCCCCGCCGGGCATCCCCAGTTCTTCCTCGTAGACCTTTTTGAACAGGGCGCTCTGATCGAATTCGACGTTGCGTTCAAAGTCTTTTTCGAGTTCTTTCCAGCGTGCCGACAACACGCGGACCTTGACCATCGGATCGCTTTCGATGTCCGCTCGCCGGACCAGAAATGCGAGCCCGCGCCAGGAGGATTCCAAACGCTGGAACTTGGGATGATGCAAAATCGCGTTGATTTGGTCGTTGAGCAACCGGTCGATCTCGGCGATGTCGGCGGCTACGCGGGCGAGCACCGATTCCTTGTCTCGCAGCCGCCGATCTTGGCTCCAGCTTTTGCCGAACCAGCATTCCAGCGACTCTTCGACACCGTCAGCGGCAAGAAACCTGGCCAGCGGCGGCGCAGCGGATGGAGCGGATGGCGAAGTCGGCGCCGCGCGGCCGTCGTGACTGTCCACTGCGACAGCCGACAGGACTCGCTGAAGCAGAGACTCCGCGAGTACTTCGGTGTGAAACGATCCATCGGAGTGGAACTCGGCAGGCGACATCGTGGCTTGCTCTTGGCAATGGTTGGCGTGCAGCCTTCAGGCAATCCAGGGTGCAGAGGCAACGTTGTGAAGCATTTTTTAGCGGTAGGGCGCGAGCCCTCCGGTGTTTCGGGAACGATGAGGAACCGGAGGGCTTGCGCCCTGCCGCTAACGTCTCGTAAAACGCTGGGAATAAATGCTTCACAACGTTGGTGCAGAGGGATCGGCTAAAGCCTAGACACCAACGGCTTCGGCCCGCGCCATCGGCGACGGGCACTTGGATAACTCTGGTTCCGGATCAGCCGAGTTTGGGGATGCTGGCGACCATTCGCATGCTGGTCGTCAACTCTTCCATTTGCAGCCAGGGTCTCATCCATGCCACGGCGTTGTAGGAGCCCGGTTTGCCGGGAATCTCCTTGACCTCGACGCGTGCTTCGGCCAGCGGATAACGGGCCCGCACGTCCGACGGCGGGTTGGGGTCGCTGGTCACGTAATTGTGGATCCAGCGATCCAGCCACGCTTCGCAATCGCTGGCTTCCATGAAGGAGCCGATCTTGTCGCGTCCGAGGACCTTCAAGTAGTGCGAAAAGCGGCTGGTGGCCATGATGTACGGCAGCCGTGCGCTGATCGCCGCGTTGGCGGTCGCTTCGGGGCGATCGTAGAGCTTGGGTTTCTGAGTCGTTTGGGCGCCAAAGAAGACCGAGTAGTCGGTGTTCTTGAAGTGGCACAAGGGCAGGAACCCGAGATCGCTGAGTTCTTTTTCACGGCGATCGGTGATGGCGATTTCGGTCGGACATTTTAAGTCCATGTCGCCGTCATCGGCCTTGAAGATATACGAGGGCAGGCCCTCGACCTTGCCGCCGTTTTCGACACCGCGAATCGTGGTGCAGAAACCGGTCTTGGCGAACGCGTCGGTCAATTTCGTGCCCATCACGTAGGCCGTGTTCATCCAACAGAATTCGCCGTGCGCGACGTGGATGGACTCGCCTTTTTTTCCCACCGGGACTTCCTCGTAGGCGAATTCGTCGATGGTCTTGGTGTTCGCACCGTAGGGCAATCGGGCCAGGGTGCGCGGCATCGTCAACACACAGAACCGGCTGTCTTCACTCTCGCGGAAGCTTTTCCACTTGGTGTATTCGGCCGAATCAAAGATGCGGGCCAAGTCACGCGGTTTGGAAAGTTCGGTCCACTCGTCGAACCCGAACAGTTGCGGCGCGGTGGCGGAGATGAAGGGACAGAAAGCCGAGGCGGCGACACCGCTGACGCTGGTCAGCAGATCGACGTCTTCGGGATGGTTGGTGAACTCGTAATCGCCGATCAGCGCGCCGTAGGGGGCGCCACCGGGAGTGCCGAATTCGTCTTCGTAGAGTTTTTTGAACAACTGGCTCTGGTCGAACTCGACGGCTCGGTCCATGTCCTTGAACAACTCGCGTTTGCCACAGTTGAGCACGCGGATTTTCAAGGAGTCACCGGTCTCGCTGTTCTGGACCAGGTGATGCAGTCCGCGCCACGAGCCTTCCAGTTTTTGGAATTTCTCGTGATGCATGATCGCGGCGAGCTGGGTGCTCATTTTGGCATCGATGCCGGCGATGGCGGCATTGATCGATCGCATGACATCCTTGTCAAACGTGACGGTCCCCTTCAGGGCTTCTTCGGTCAGCGTTTTGATCAGCTCTTCGGCACGAGAGCGTTCGGTCTTTTTGGTCGCCGCGATCGCGGTTTCCAGGAGACTGACGCTTTCTTCGGTCTCGGTCGTTGACTGCTGTTCAGCTTGGCCTTCGGTCTCACCGGTACTCATGGCAAGTTGACTCCTCACATCGGGGGATTGATTCAGAATAGTTTGAAGGACGAACGGGGGCGGGGGTTATTCCGCTGCCGGTTCGTCGTTGTCCATGCCAAGCTCACCGGAAAGCTGCTTGAGCTGGTCGCTGTTTTTGAGCACTTGTTCCAGCACGTTTTCCAGATCGTCGCTGCGATCGATTTTGGTGGCCAGATCACGCAGCTTGTTTCGCGTGGCCATCAGCTTCTTCAGCGGATCGACTTTGTCGACGATGTTCGCCGGTTCGAAGTCGTCCATCGATTTGAAGTCCAAGTTGACCGACATTTCGCTGCCGTCACCGGCTAGCGTGTTTTCGACACGCATGTTCAATCCCGGTGTCATGCGTTGCAACACATCGTTGAAGTTGTCGCGGTCGATTTGGATAAACTTTCGATCCTTCAACGGTTTCAACTTGCTCGTCGGGTCCCCCGAGAAATCGCCCATCACGCCGACCACAAAAGGCAGCTCTTTGACGACCTGTGCCCCTTCGGTTTCCACCTCATAGGTGATGTGAACGCGAGGCTTTCGGACACGGTTCAACTTTTGTTGTTGGCTTTCGGCCATCTCATTATCTCCAGACGCGCGATTTGCGGGCTCGAACACGAGCCCCCTCTACCATTCGGTTTTAAGTCACCGGCCCCCCCCAAGCAAGCTTTGCGGGGCGGCCGAGCGACAAGAAACTAGTGAAAATGTGTCTCAATCATCGTCGTACTCATCCTCCTTGACCGGAATCCCGGTGCGTTCGGACAAGTTCTTCAGCACGCTTGGTCTTGTATTAATTTTTGCAGCAAGGTCGGCAGGTCCATGCGTCCGAATTCGACGGTCTGTTGCAACATGTAACTGACCGGCGAATGCGGCTCGGTCTTGCGAAAGAATTCGCTGGCCTTCATCAACATCCGAAACGCGTCTTCGCGATTGTTGACCTGGGCCTGAGCCAGATCGACCTTGGGCCCGGCATTGGGTGTCAATCCTGTCGCCGCGGTCTCCCCGTCGCCTTCGGGTTCTGCGTCACCGTTGCTGGACAACAGGTTTCGCGTCAAGTTTGAGAACGCCTGCTGGATCGTTTCCAGCGTTCGTCGGATCTGGCTGCTCGGCGGCGTGTGGTCCTCTTCGCCCTCGACGCGGCACTTGGATTCCAGCACCGCGGTCATTTCCTTGTAGGCCTCGATCGCCTCGGCAATGTCTTCCTCTTGTTGCCGCAATTGATCCAAATCGATCTGGCGGACCGCATTGTCGAAGTCGCTCTCGGTGACTTCGCCGCCGCCTCCCCCGACGGTCGCCTCGCGGTAGGCCGCGTACGTCAGCGCGCCGTACTCGGGCAGCATCGCAATCTCTTCCAGCGGAGCGATCAATGTCCCCGGTCCTTCCACACCGTTCAAGCTGGCCAGCTGTGAAACCGTATCCAGATACCCGTCCTCTTCGTCGTGTGGCGGGTAGATCCCGTCCCAGTACGTCTGGCAGATCTGGCTGACCAATCGAAATGCGTCG
Organism: Phycisphaera sp. RhM; assembly: GCA_033042175.1. GTDB lineage: Bacteria > Planctomycetota > Planctomycetia > Pirellulales > Pirellulaceae > Stieleria. The sequence goes on along the minus strand of WCIL01000064.1, from coordinate 32,038 downwards.
CGCGCGCCGGCGTAACCGTTGCGTCGCGTGTTGGCCTCGACCAACCAGGACGCCACCCACAGGTCCTTGGAATGATGGGCGATGATGTCGACGCATTGGTCCAGCACGGACCGCCAATCCGGCGAGCTGGGCACTTCGACGCCCTGTCCCTGTTCGCTCAACGCCGCCAGTTCATCCTCGTCGTACATCGCGAACTCGCGAATCTTGCGTTCCGCGTTGACCGCCTCGGCGCGTGCGTCCTTGGCGCGCTGAAACCGCTCGAAATCGCTGCGACGCAGATACTGCCCACTCGGGGATTCGTCCGAAATCGGGGCCAGCAGTTGATCAAAATCAAGTGTCGTTTCAGATGCCATGATGAACTCTCGGTGCCCAGCGTAGTGGACGTCTCACGGGAATGCGTTTAATCGTTGCCGCTGCGACGCAGGCTCTGGGCCATCTGGTCCAGACTCTTCGCATGAATTCGACTCGCCCAACTCTTGCTGATCCCAATGCGATCGGCCGCTTCGGTCAGCGAAAAACCTTCGAAATAGATGGCGATGATCAATCGTTTGGCATCATTGGGCAGCTCGTGGACCAATTTGCGTAGCGTTGTTTGCATTTCGCGGTTTGCAACGACCTTGCTGGGGATCTCGTGCTGGTCGGCCGCTTGTGCCAAGACACTCGTTTCCGAATCCTCATCACCGCTGGCCAAGTAGACGATCGCCAGCCGCTCGGCCATCTTACCCAACCAATCCGCATCCTCGTTGGAACTGGTGTCATCGCCACTGGATTCCGACTTTGAGGATTCCGCCTGCAGGACATCCTCGGCCATGTCGCGAAACCGCAGCCGCCGCAACCGTGCACGGCTGGTCCAGTTCATCTTCGAGACCCCGTCGTAGATCGCCCCGCGGACTCGATAATAGGCGAACGTCGTGAAGCGGGCGCCGCATTCGGGGTCGTATTTCTGTGCCGCTTCGGCCAGCCCCAGTTGGCCGTAGGCGATCAGGTCGTCCAGATCCATCGGGATCGGCAGCGAACGGTGCACCCGCATCGCCAGCGAACGCACCAATCCCTGCGCTTCGTTGATCAGGTCGGTGGGTGATTCGCCGTCACCGGAGGACGCGTCGCTCGGATGGGCACTCACGGTTCCGCTCCTAATGAATTCCAAAATCGCTCGATCCGGCGGCGGCTGTAGTCATTGGTCCACAACGCCCGGCCGACTTCATCATACAGGTCGGCGGGCAGCTGCCGTGACCGCGGCCCCAGCCGATGTCGCAGAACCGCGGTGGCGATCGAAACGAACAACGCCTCGTCACACGGGGCGTTCTCATGCCGAACCTTCTCGGCGCGAAGCACTTCCAAGAGCTGATCCGAATTCTCTTGATGCCGAATCAGCGTCTCGCCCAACACCTCTTGCAGCAAACGTTGGGTCTGACCGGCCGCGGTGACATCTGTCGATCGCTCGCTCTCTGGGGCGACACCCGATGCGTCGCCGGCCTCACGATAGTGCGTGTAAGTCTGGCGCGACGGGGAGGGCTGGGCAGGCATCGGACCACGTTCACTCCGCGTTAAAGTACCAAATCAACAGCCCCACGATCGTCGCCACCAGGGCGCCGTTGATCACCATCAGAATGCGAACTCCGGTCTGCATCCGATCCTCCTCGGCGAGGGCTTCACTGCCCCATTCCAACTCTTCCTCTTCGTTGGTCGCTTTTTTGAACACGCTGGCCAGAAACGCCTGGCGGTCGGGCATCGCGCCGGTGGCGACGAAGTAACAACCGCTGAACAGCAGCGGTTCGCCGTCACTGAGATGCGGGCCCGCGGAGTTGATCGAGTAGGCCGACTTGATCAAGTGCGCCAAACGGGGTTGAAACGTCGACCGGATCCGACAGAGCAGCGAATACAAATGACGGTTGCCGGGTTTGCTCAGCCCGTCGCCTTCACGAAACAGCAAGTACGACCAATCCTCAAACGCCCCGCAGGCATGTTTGACGACGGCATCCAGCTGCGGCGCCGTCGGCAGGTTCCACAATCCGTATCCCTTGCCGAATCGTTGCACCGAAGACCGTTCGGCACCGACGCGTCGGACCAGTTCGCGGAACCCGGTTTCCATTTCCATCGAATCGACGACGTGGGTAACACTGCAGCGAATCCGCAACGACCCGCGCAGGCACGCCAGGTCGGCTTTCAGTGCGATCAAGATCTGGTTGACGATGTCTTGCGATCCGTCGGCCAGGAAACGAAAGGGAGTGGAGACGATGACGCCATTGATCGGGCACAGCGGATCGCGCAAGCGGCGAAACAGCCGGCACAGGTAGGCCAGCCGCGCCGTCGCTAGACTGGCATCGCTGGGCGTCAGGATCGCGCTGGCGATCCCACCGCCTTGCGGTTGCATCGGGTTTTTTACGCCACCGGATAGGTCACCGACCATCATCGTGCCCCGCATGTCGGCGCCCTGGTTTTGGGGCGGCACGGGAATGTTCAGCCCGGCGATCGTGTTTCGGACATCGGCCGAATAGGCCGAGGCGTTGCCGCCGGCGGGCGGCATCGGCGGACGCAGCGGGGCCGGATTCTGTCCCATCGTGCTGACGTCCATCGTCCGATCGGCCTGGAACGGCTGAGGGGCGCCGGGCATTTGTCCGGGAACGATCGTCGAGTCTCGCGGCGAACCGAGCAACTTGCTCAGCTGGCAACATTCGGTGCACACCACATAGATCGCCTGCTGGTTGGCGAACACATGGATCGGAGCCGGTCCCAGCGGCGCGCGGACGGGGAACTGCGTATTGGAAGTGGCCATGAAGGAGTTGACTGATTCGACGGTCCCCGGCCCGGCGATCAAGAAGATCGGCGTCTCGGACGGGTCAATCGATTGCTCCTCCATCGCACTCAACGCCGTCTCCCAGGCGCGATCGATATCGGGAAACGCCGACGGTTCGCCTTCGAGCCACAGCTTGAGCGCGAACCAAACGACGATCGGAATCGCGATGACCAGCAAGAAGATCGCCGGCAACTCACGCCAGTAGAAGCTCGCCTTCTGTTCGGTCTGGTCGGTATAAAAGCGAATAATGGCCCAGATGATCGCGACCAACAGCAAGCCGAAGAACAGCAGCCAAGCGGCCCGCGCCTGCAACGACAGGCCGAGAATCCGCTTGGGCGAACTGATCACGCTGCTGGGGATCTGCGCCAACATGCGAAACGGGTACAAGACCGCGTCGACGAAGCTTCGTATCGCACTGCCCATCGTTATCGACTCCGATCTTCAATCATGGCCACACCAACATTTTTCCGATTCCGACGGCGACCGCGGCCAACAGCACGCAACAGATCACCGAACTGATCAACAGATACTTGCCTTCCAGCGGCGGAGCGCCTTGGCCGGGACGTCCTTGTTCCAGGATCGGCGGTCGGCCCTGTCCCAATTGAATCGCCATGCCGGTCCGCCGTGCCCATTCGTCCAGCGAGGCCGGCACGCCGAAGTGTTCGTGTTGGGCGGTCGCTTCGGGGTCTGCGTAAAGCCCGCGAAACCCCAACACGACGCAGACGTAAAACACTTCCAACGCGTCCTTCTGGGGCAGCTCGGTGGCCTTTTGGCTCTGCTCGTAGAACTTGGAAAACGCGCTGGTGGATTTAAAGATTTGAAATTCTAGCCGGTTTTGTTCCCACCACTTGCTGCCGTCCCACGCGGCTTCGATCAGCAGATCGTCGACCCAGGCGACCAATGCGTATTTGGCCAGTTCCCAATCGGGCCGTCGTCCGAGCATGTTTTCGGCGTTGTCGAGCAGCCCGCGGATCTTGGCGCTGGTGTCTTCCGGACTCGGATTCTTATTCGCCTCGATTTCATCCACGACGGACGAAACGTACATGAAGACGGGGTCAACGGCGGCGGCGAATTCTGGCGACATGGAGGAGAAGGGTTGATCCGAGGCGAAGGTGACAAGCGTAACAGCGGCAAACGGTCTCAGTCTTCAGCGGTGGGGACGGCGAACAAACTCAGTTTGAGCGTGCCTTCGATTCCGTCCACGTTGATTTGCAATTCCTTCTTTCCCTGCAGCGTCGCCAAATTCGCAATCAACGCTTCCTTGAAACGGACGCCCAACCGCGGTGAGTCGTCCGATCGCAGGTCTTCCCAGGCCGGTCCGCTTTTGTTGACGCTATAAAACAGCCAATTGTCGCCTTGCGGAAGGGCGCGTGGGGCTTTTGTCTCGGTGATTTTCAATCCGTCTTGGCGAAAGCGGAACATGAAATCGACCTTCTCGCTTTTGCCCAGTTTCCAGTCCAGTCGGCCGATTTCCAGCAATTCACGACACTGTGCCGCCGTGATCCGTTCGTGCTGCACTCCAATGTACCATTCCCAACCCTTGCTCATCCATTTTTGGTCCAGCTGGACTTCTTGTCCTTTTCCGGCACCGATGAAATCGCGTCGCTCGAATTTGTACTCCTGGACTTCCGTGATCAGTGAGCGGATTTCTTCGAGCACCCAGCGGAAGATGCGCGCCAGATCGTCATGGTCGTACAGCGGAATTTCACCGGGCCGACGATCGGAGCGGAAAATGGAAAGTGATCCGACAATCCGGCAGAGGTCGGTGTAGGCGACGTGGGGGTGGACGCCACGGGCGAACGCCAGCGATCGCAGCGACCCATAGCCCGCGTTGAGCGCCGTCAACATCAGCAACCGGTTCATGTCACCGGCTTCGGGCGCCCCCTGCATGATGCCCCGCGTGATCACTTGGGAGCTGAGCACTTCGATCTTTTGACCGATGATGTCGTAGACCGCCCGCACATAATCGCGCGCCAGTTCCGGCCAGGCATCACAGCCGAGTACCGGTGGAATGTATTCGTTGTCCAGTTCCGGCGCGGCCTCGGCGGCACCGGAACGTTTGATCCGCGCGATCGGCAGCGTTTCGTAACCGGCCAGATTGTCGGTGCCCAGCAAGATCTGGACGTTCAAGGTCCGCAACGAAAGCTCTTGCTCGTTGCCGCCGGCGTTTTCATCTGCGACGGTCCCGGGAAGCCCCACAAAACGATGCTGTCCGCCGCGCTCGGGCAACGTGTTGGGGCGTCCCAGCCGCAGTTTCGGCACGGCCAGAAAGACGTCAATCGATTCGACCTGATCAAACGCATCAGACAGATTTCGCTTGACAGATCCACCTGTCTTACCCAAATCCACACGATCGGGTTGTTGGGCCGAGTCGATCCAGATGACGGTGCCGTCGCGAAGCCGGGCCTGGCATTCGCTCAATTCGAACTGGCCGTTGGCGATCGCTTCACGGCTGAAACTGATCTGCCGAATGCCATAGTTGTACCCGTGATCGAGCGCAACGTGCTGTCTGGCATTCTCGTCGATACTCCGTTCGGCGGCCTGCATGTGATGGGGCCGTAAAAACATCCCCTCTAACCAAGCAACACTCTCGTTGTGCATCGCTGTAGTGTTCTCCTCACCGTGGCTGTCAGTAACCGGGGCTGTCAGTAATCTGCCGTCCGTAATCGCATCGTTGCCATCATTTCCACTCAACGATGATACTCTAGCAGGTGTCGGGTATCGTTCCCACTAGGTAAACTTTTCCCGTAGGGTTCAGTCTTCTTCCGTTGGATCGCATCACAATGAGCACCTCAGGCAAATACGGCGAGCGACAATCGTGGCGGCGTGCCGAAAGCGGTCAGGCAGGAAAACGGAAAACGATCAAAGCGTTGCTGACCCTGGTCGCGATCGCTCTGACGTTGCTGTTCGTGTACCTGTTGTTGCCCGGGCCGAATCGGCAACTGATCACGATTCTGGTTTCCAACGACTACGACACCGATGTCGTCACGCCGCCGATGTTCGCTGCCAATGCCCGTGCGGCATTGAAGTCGCAGCTCCAGGCCAATGACGTGCGTGGCAGCTGTGACGTCATCCGCAGCAGCTTTCAGCAAACTGAACTCGTGTCGAAGTATTTGAGTGACCCCGACGACACGGTGATGGTCGTGCTGCGTGGCTACCTGATGCTGGACGGAGAAAAGCGACCGTCGCTGGCGTGCAGCGATCTGGCGATCGGATCATCGCCGGAATCCCCCAACGGCCTGTTGCCGCTGACGGAGATCTTGGAACCGCTCGCAGCCGTGGCGTCAAGCTCCTTCGGTGGCACGCGGCTGGTGGTTATCGACGCCGAACCGCTGGCCGCCCAACCGTCGTTGGGTCAGTGGAATGATGATGTCTTTGCGCATCTCGACGAAACGATCCGGCAATTGCCCGGCGAGTCGGCCGATCGCTTGTGGGTGTTGCTGACGCGCGGGCCGATGCAAAACGTCGGTTGGGATGCGAACACTCACTTGCCACTTTCGACGCAGACGCTGTTGGACGGCATTCAGGGCGGCGCGGATCTGAACCGGGATCTAAAAATCGAACTCGACGAGCTGTGTGCGTATTTCTCCGATCGATACGGACGCATGCCGCGCAACAACGAAACCGACAGCCCTCGCGTGATGCTGCTGCGGGGCGGTGTCGGACGCGTCGAACCGAACGCCCTGGCCCGCGGCGATTTGGACGTCTGGATCGCGCGGGTCGAACCGCCGGCGGACGAAGAAGACGGCGAAGAGGAAAAGCCGGAGGATTCCGGCGCGGTCGCTGATGACCTTGCCGACAAGATTTCTCAATCACGATCCTCGAGCATCACTGTCACTCCCGTCGTGCTGCAGTCCGCAGGCGGCGACGCGGCGAAAGCTGAAAACGCGACGCCCGCGGCGGGCAGTGCCGGCGGTCAGGCAACCGATGGCCAAACCACCGACGGCTCGCCGGCAGCCGTTACTGCTGAGACACCCGCCGCCGCCTCGAACCAACCGACGAACCCAACCGCAGCGCCAGCCGAAGCGCCCGCGGCAGGCAACGCTTCCGGAAATGTCGTTGACGCACCCGTCGAGATGACGTTCTGGGACCGACGCGACCAATTCGAGTCGATTCCCTTGGCCAGTTCCGACGGCAAACCCGACGTCAGCCCGATCGCGCTGGCGCCGCACCTGTGGCGACGCTTACTGGTCGTGGTGCTCGCCGGCCAGATCAAAGATTTCGACCCGGCGTCTCCCACTCCCACACCGCGGCAAGTCGCTGAGGATTTGCGGGAACTGCAGCGAATCGTCAAAGGGCAAGCGTCGTCCGGCGGAATCAACGACAACATCTCCGATGACATTGTCAGCCGACTGAAACGGCTGGTCTTGAATCATCGGGCGGCGCGTGACGCGACGCGCCCCGATCGGCGACTTCGCACCGCCGATGCCCTGCAGCATGCCGTTGCCGTCGCGCGGTCGCGGCTCTGGTCGTGGCTGGAATTCCAACGCCAAGCGGCTATCGCCGGCGGCCCGATTCCCGACCAGGGGATCGCCGACGCAGCATTGCAAGCCGAACGGGTGCTGGCCGAGGGCGATGGAGCCGAGCGACCCGATCAGGGGACACTCGATCGACAGCTGTCTCGATTGCATTCGGCGATCAACGTGTTTGATCGCAACGTCGAGGGCGCTGTCAATCAATTGCTGGCCGGGTTTGCCCTGGATGATCCGCCGCGCACCTGGGAACTGAATCGCAACGCCTGGGCGTGGCTGCGGAGCCCGCTGCCGACCGGCGACCAGCGACGACGGCTAAGGGCGGCGATCTCCAACGCGCGGCTCGACCCGACCGACATTGAAGAGCGAACGGTCAATTTTAGCGACGTCGTGTTTGCCCTGCCCACCCCGTCGCAACGCAGCCGCGACGTGACGATGAAGTATCGGTCCGATCTGACGCAATTTGAAAAGCCGCGTGACGGCACATCCGGCCCAGCCGATGCCGCCGGTTGGAAAGCCATCCTAGAACAGGGAAAGGACCAGTCGGGCGCGTTTGCCGACCGGTTCGCCGCGGCGCTGCGGATCGATCCCCGCGTCAACGTCGTCGCTGACCAGCAACCGATCTTGCACGCCATCACGGCCAAGCCCATCGTCCGTATTGCCAGTGTGACGATCTTGGATGACAGCGGTCAGAAACTGGGGGAATCGGCGGTGTTGAGATTGGAAACGATGCAAGACCGCCGCAACTTGACCCTCCGCATTGATCCCGGCCGCGACCAACCGGTTCGGCTGTTGGTCAGCGCCGATCTGCGCAGCTCGTCCAACGACTTTGGGCCACCCCGCGCCGAGGTGCTGTGGAAAGACCCCGGCATGGCGACCAGTCGACCGGGAGAGTCGGTGGCGATCACCATCGACGGCGACTCGTACCGTGATCTGCCGCTGGAGATTCGTCCGGCGACGCTGGCCGAGCGTGGAGTCGATTTGAAACTTCAGCTACAAATCCGCGCCGATCGGGTGAGCGATGAGATCGAAGGCGTCGTCGGCATCCATTCCCTGCCGATCGAATTGCCACGCGAAAATCGATTGCGTCTGGTCGCTTCGTCGCCGCCGGGGATCGGTTGCTCCCGCGAGGTGCTCAGCGACGAAGGCAGCCTGCCGGGCGGGCTCTGGTTGCGGACCTTCAACAGTCGAAAGACGCCGTTTCGTTTCGAATTGTTTAACGAGTCCGGCAAGGCGTGCATGGCAAAGGTCTGGTTGATCAAGCTGCCCAAACCGATGCCCGACAATGTCGCCGCTTACTGGCCTGATTTTGCGGCCAATCTGTATGCCAGCCCCGAGGGAGGCATCTTGGACGAGAAGGGCCGGATCCTGGAAAAATTCTTGCTGCCGACACAAATTTTAAACGGACCCAGCACGCTGGCGATTCCCGCCGACGGCGAGCGCGTCGCGCTGAACTTCCGGGCTCCGGCATCGTCGACCGATGCTGCGGCGGCCCCGGCCCCGGCCGCTGCTTCAGCCCCGGCGACGCCGGGCGACACGCAAACCGACGTCAGTCACGGCATGGCATTGGTGTGTCGGTTGGTCGACGCCGATCACAACGTCATGCCCGAGAAAGATCAGATCATCTGCTTGGTCGCCAAGCCGTGGGCGCCGAGCGATTATGTCACCACCAGCGTGTCCTACAACGACGGCGAAGTCGAAGTGAACGTGGAGTTGGAGTTTGACATCGACGGCGACGCTTCACGCGACGCCTTGCCCGAACTGGAAAAGGTGCCGGTCAACGTGCGTTGGGTCCAGGATGACCAATGGTCGGACTTCAGCGCCGAAACCAGCGATCCCCCGCGCAGTCTGTTCGTGGATCTCAATCCACAAGCCGGCAGAAAACAGGCGTTCTTTCGTGTGCCCGTGGTTCGCCGCAATCGAGAAACCTGGTGCCGACTTGATGTCGACGGTTGGCCGCGCGCGATTCAGCACGTGGTGCAGCACCAACCGGGCGCCATCGGTGCGGCCAAGCTCAAGAACCAGATCAAGTTCGGCTCCATTGCGTTGACCCGGCGACCGCAGGGAAACACCGAGCAACCGACGACGTCGTACCACTGGCCGGAGAACGAAGTTTATTTCAAGGGTGACGGCGACCAGTTGATCGCCACGATCAAGGCGGATTTCGGTTTCCTGACGCGGACCAGCGATCCCGAGGTCGCGGTGGATGTCGAAGGCCGACGCTTCACCGGCTACAAGACCGATCGATTCATTCGCACGACGGCCAGCCCGCTGTCCGGCGACGGCGTCATCACGCTGACCACCCAGGTCAGTGACATTCAGGTCGAACTCAGCCAGGGCCGTTATCGCGATGAACGCATTCCGATCGAGGCCACACTCAAACTGGACAACATTGAACAGGAGAGCGCATCGATCACGGCGGTGCTCGATTCCACGCCCCCGGACAAGAATCTGATCGCCATCACCCCGCGGCAACGCGGCCCCTACTACGACGGGGCGACACTGGAATTTTCTGTCACGGCCAGCGACTTGGGGGCGAAAGCCGCGGGAATTTCCCGGATGGAGATCGGGCTCGACACGACCCAAGACGGCAAAGCAAATACCAAACAAGACGAACATGTCTTTGACCCACCGGCCTCGCCCGCCGTCCTGCCGGCCGCCAAGTCGCAGTTCAAATTCCAAGTCGCCGGCGAATACGCCGTCGTCGTGCGAGCCATCGACGCGGCCGGTAACGAGAGCAGCAATCGGTATCCGATCACGATCGTGAAAAAGCCAAAACCGGCGGACACACCCGGCGGCGGGGGGGCGGCCACGCCGAAGGTCAAGATGGGCTGGTTACACGGGGTGCTCGACACACGTGCGGGAATGAACGGGACGTTGTTCCTGAGCCCCGCCCCGGCACCGGTCAACAGCAAAGAGAAAACGATTCTGGGTCAGGACAAACGTTTCGATTTCGGGCCGTTGCCCGAAGGCAAGTACAGCTTGAAATTCAAGGGGACCAAACAAAACACCAGCGTGACGTTGACCTGGAAAGACTTGGAGATCGACACCACGCCCAAGAAGTCGAAACCGCTGTCGCTGAATCTTGATCAGGCTGAAACGGAATAGTCGTGGCGACGCCGGCGCCATCGCTTTCCCTGCGTTGCCTCGATTGACACGTGATTTCGGATTTTCAAGATTTCAACTCAGAATCAAGCAACAAATCCGGTGGTGGGTCGAGAACGGTAGTGTGCATGGCGGCGAGAGAATTCGCCCACGCAAAACACTTCCGGTTTCCATCCTCTCCACGTAAGGAACTGATCATGGCTGCTTACATTAAATTTGATGGCGTTGACGGCGAATGCAAAGACAAGGACCACAAAGGGTGGAGCGACTTGCTGTCGTTCAGCCAAGCGGTTCATCAACCCGGCGGTTCGGCCACCGGTGCGACACGGCGTCGCGGCGACGTTATCATGGAAGACATCTCGTGCACCAAGGAACTGGATAAATCGAGCCCGAAAATCGCCGAATCGGTGTGCAAGGGCAAGGTCTATCCGAAGGTCGAAATCGATGTCACCGCGTCGTATACCGACGCAGGACGCGTGACGTACTACCGCTACGAACTGACCAATGTGTTGGTGACCAGCTACAGCATCGGCGGTGCCGGCCAAAGCGAATCGGTGCCGACCGAAGACTTCTCCTTGAACTTCGAAGAAATCAAGGTGACCTACACCGAGAACGATTCCAAGGGCAAGAAGAAAGGCAACGTCGAGTACACGTGGAAGGTCGAAGAAGGCGAATCTTGATCGCTCTTCCCGAGTTCGGATTAACAACGGTCCGTTCGTCCCCGGCGACGAACGGGCCCGTTGGCGTTCACAGCGATCGCACTGACAACTCGTTCCCTGGCGGAGCCCGGGACATGATGGGTAGCGGCGGCTCACCTTGCACTCGCCCCAGCATCCTGATCACACACCACACCTTGACCGAGCCATGGCACTTCAACAGCAAAATCGGCTCCTGAATCTCAACACGGTTCTCGGTGGCGATGTGCTATTGCTCACGTCGTTTACCGGCAGCGAAGAAATGGGGCGGCTGTTTCGTTACCAATTGGAAATGATCAGCGACGACCCCGGCATCAAGCCCCAAGACATCGTCGGCACGGCGATCGGCTGGAGCGTCGAACTGGCCGACAACTCGCGGCGGCACTGGCACGGTTTTGTCAAAAGCCTCTCCCGCGGCGACGTCGACGGACAAGACCGCCGCAACTATCGCGTTGAAGTCGTCCCCTGGCTGTGGTTCTTGACCCAGACCAGCGACTGCAAAATCTTTCAAGACACCAAGGTCCCCGACATCCTCGACGAAGTCCTCGGCGAATACAGCTTTGCCGATTACAAGTCGGATTTCCTGCTCGATCACAAGGAATGGGAATACTGCGTCCAGTACCGCGAGACCGATTTCAATTTCTTGTCGCGTCTGATGGAACAAGAAGGGATCTTTTACTATTTCAAACACTCCGAAGGTGCTCACCAAATGGTGATCACCGATCACAAAGACGGTTACTACACGCTGCCGGAAGCCGAAGTCGATTTTCCCGATGACATCGGCTCGCGCGCGATCGACGACCACTTGACCAGCTGGGAACGCAAGTACGAATTTGTGCCCGGGAAATGGGTGCAGCGCGACTACAACTTTAAAACCCCCAGCGATGATCTGATCACCGACACGGGGACCGTCGTCGATCTGCCTGAAGTCGGCAACTACGAAATGTACGACTATCCGGGCGAATATCCCGACAAGGGCGTCGGCGGCGGCGAAACCCGGTTGCGGATTGAGGCCGAGGAGACGCGTCATGACATCGTGTCGGCGACCAGCCTGTGCAAAACGTTTCAGGCCGGCGGTCGTTTTACCGTCGATCAACATCGCGACAGCGAAGAACAAGGCGCCGAAGTGGTGATCACGGCGATTCAGCATTCCGCCAGCGAGCCGATGGCCTATGAGACCGGCGGCGATGGCGGCATGGCCTATCGCAACTCGATCACCTGCCTGCCGTCTTCACGCGTTTTTCGAACGCCACGCAGCACCGCCAAACCGATCATCAGCGGCGTGCAAACGGCGATCGTCACCGGTCCGCCGGGCGAGGAGATTTATCCGGACGAATTCGGCCGCGTGAAATGCCAGTTTCACTGGGACCGCTACGGCCAAAAAGACGACAAGAGCAGTTGCTGGATCCGCGTTTCGCAGGTCCACGCCGGTTCCGGTTTCGGCGGCATCAGTATTCCTCGCATCGACGAGGAGGTTGTCGTCAGTTTCCTCGAAGGCGATCCCGATCGACCGCTGGTCACCGGTCGCGTTTATCACGCCCAAAACATGCCGCCTTTCGGATTGCCCGATTCCAAGAACATCAGCGGGCTGAAATCAAACAGCACCAAGGGCGGCGGCGGATACAACGAGTACGTCATGGACGACACCAAGGGCAACGAACTGATCCGCGAGCACGCTCAATTCGATAAAGATTCGACCATCGAAAACGATCTCCGCGAACACGTGCTCAACAACCGCACCCGAGATGTGTCGGTCGACGAAGCGGTCAGTATCGGCAGCAACCAAGAGATCAACGTCGGTGCCAACCGCACCGTGAACGTGGGCGCCAATCAAGAAGTCACCATCGGGTCGAATTCGTCCCTCAGTGTCGGTTCCAATCGGGACACAACCGTCGGAGGCAACCGGACGCTGAATGTGACCGGATCACAAGAGGATAACACCGGCACCAGTCGATCGACGTCGGTCGGAACCTCGGACACGCTCAATGTCGGAGCCGCGTTGGAAATCAATGCCGGCACCTTGATCAAATTGACCGTGGGCGGGTCGGTCGTTGAGATCGGACCGAGTGGAATCAAAATCTCTGGGCCGATGGTGGACGTCACGGGTGCCGGCCCGGTCACCATCACCGGCGCCGTCGTGAAGGTCAACTCCTAAGATTACAGGCAGCGAAATTGATGACACAGACCTCCATGAAGACGGATTCCGCCGCCGAGCCAATGACGCTGCCGCTGCGGCACGGCCAGTCGATTCAAGTGCAAACCGACGGCGAGCAACAGACCTTGCACCTGATGTCCGTCGACGGCAAGTGCCGGCTGGAAATCCAGATCACCGAGGCCGGGCCGGTGCTGATGCTCGGCGGCGCGGGGCTGCAGGTCTCCGTCGATGGAACGCTGGCCTTCGATGCCGGTCACGTCGCGATCCATGGCCGCGATTCCCTGTCGTTGTCGACCGACGGCGATCTAAGCCTGAAAAGCGCCGGCAAGATGCACTCCAGCGGCCACACCCAATGCATCGAATCGCAGCGTGGGGATGTTCAAGTGACGGCCAACGATGATGTGCGGCTGACGGGGGAACGCGTGCGCGTGAACTGTTAGATGATCCAATGCAACTAGAAAACTTAACCCGGTTCCCGGCGCTGTTGTTTCGCGGTGCCATCGACGAAGACCGATTCTGCGCGTCGGTGACCTGTCGCGCGACGTACGACCTGACCACAAATGGATTGGTGCTGTCCGAGGAACAACCTTGGATCGTTTCCGCCGAACCCTGGGAAGGGCCACACGGCGGGCCGATGGATTCCGACGAAGTGTTCTATCGCGGCGGTGTGGACGTCTTGGTCTTCGGCCAGGCCTGTGCCTTCGGCAACGACCCGACACGCGGCCAGGTGGTCGTTCGCGTGGGAGATTCGTTTCAATCCGCGGTCGCCGTGTTTGGTGATCGTGTCTGGGTCGAGCGAGAGGGCGAATTGGTCCCCGGCCCGCCGGAAAGGTTTCAATCCATGCCGCTGGAACTGAGTCGAGCTTACGGCGGAAAAGACGTTTGGGATGAACTCGACATCCCCTTTGCAGACAACCCCGACGGCCGCGGTTACTACCTTTCGCGGGACAGCGCGGTCGGGGCGCCGCTGCCGAATTTGGAAGACCCCGCCAACCCGGTCGTGAACTGGGAAGACCAACCCGAACCGGTTGCGACCGGAACGGTGCCGATGGCGTTCGGGCCCAAGCTGAAACGGTTCATGGTGATCGACGAAGTCACCGGTGAAATGAAGCAACTCGATCCACGGTTCTTCAACAGTGCATTTCCCAACTTGATCGTCGACTCGGTTCGTCCCGGTGATCCGGTCGCGGTCGAAGGCATTTTTCCCCACGGATCCATTGCGTTTCAAGTTCCCGATCTGGATCTGGAAGTGATGCTGCAATTCGATGACGAAGAAATCGTCGCGCCGCTACAAATCGACCAGATCGGAATCGAGTGTGAACGCAAACGTGTCTTCATCGGATGGAGATACCCGTTTCGTTATCGCTTTTACCCGCTGCAACAACGACGCTGTGTCTTGCGATCCAGGCAGCAAGACGTCCGTGAACGACAGCCGATGGCGACCGCAACGCCGGATTCAGGAGCAGATCAATGCACGCCGTGATGAAGCACTGGCACCCGATGATGGGCATTGATTTTCATATCCCCTGGCCGCCGGGTTCGCCCGCGCCGGCCCCTTCGCCGGTCCCCTACCGCACAGGCATGGTGTTGATCGGCACCAGCATGATCGCCTCCTATGCGCCGACCCACCTGAGCATGGGCTATGGGATGTCCATGCAACAGGGCACCGATATCGGTTTTCTGATCCCGCATATCGGTCCGCCAAGTGTCTTAATGGCCATTGAAATTCCGCTCAGTTCATCCAAGTCGTATTTCGGCGTGGCACGCTATCCCATCGAAGGCAAACCGATCTGTGTCGCGATGTCGCTGATGGTCAACATGAATTTGAACTGTGGCACACCGATCCCCACCCCGACCGGGATGGTGCTGGCGTTGAACACGCACATGGTCGCAATGTCGCTGGCCGACATGATCTACGGCAGTGTGCACATGTTGCTCGATTTTGGACTGCAGTCGCTCTTGCAGTGGGCCGGCGGAAAGGCCGGAGGAATGATCGCGGCTAGGTTTGAAATGCAGATCGCGTACCTGACGTACCGCTTCGGTCCCCAGTTGTTGTCCAAAGCCGCCGCCAAAGCGTTCTTGCGGTCTTCCGGACGAAGCATCAAGGGGCGTGACATCAACCGCTTGGCTCGCGAATTTGCCGATTCACACAACGCACGGGTTCAAACCGGTCGCAACGCGGTGCCCAGCTTGACCAGTGAGCTGGCCGGCAACATCACCGGTTGGTTCACCGGCGGACCGATGGGCGCCGACAACGCGACCATCGGCGGTCCCACGCTGGTCGACCAAGTGGGCGTCGGCGGAACTCCCGTGGGAGACATTCCGACCTCGTTAGCCCAGGGCGCCGCCGACTACGTGAACACACCGAGTGTCCCCGAACATCCTTCCTCGCCGCCGGCAAGTTCATCACCGGACGCTGGGCCGCCGGCACCGGACGCTGGGCCGCCGGCACCGGACGCTGGGCCGCCGTCGGGCGGCGGCAGCGATGCGCCCAACGCGTCCTACCCGCCAGACGACGGCGGCGTCTGCGGACCTGACCCGCCGGGGGCGAACGAATGAATCCAAGCCCATCGCAACCGGAGCCGTCGACCGAAGAGCTGCCCGTGGCCACGCAGGTCTCTGGCAGGGCGTCCAACGGTGATTTCATCCTTTCCGTCTTGGCCAAACGCACGTATCGAATGGTCGACAACCACTGGTACGTCGATGAAGAACAGGAGCCGCTGTTCGGCGATCCGCTCGCCAATGCCGATCATCCCGCATTGATGCAGCGCGACACCGATCTTCATCCCCAGAAAGAAAAAACCGACGTCATCATCAAAGGCCACGCGTACGGGAACGGCCGAACCGCGTTCTTGTCCGGCGTTGCCGTTGGCGAGCATCGGATGATGATTCACGTCAGCGGTGACCGGATTGCGGATCGTTCACCGGCGGGCCGTTTGCAGTTTTCTTCTCCCCAGCCGGTCGACAAGATTCCGCTCTGCTATTCACGCGCCTATGGCGGCGTCGACACGGTGTCGGAAAAGAAATACGGAAACCCGTTTCTGGAGCTCGCCGACCAGTATCGTGGTACCGACATCGATCTGGATGCGGCCAGTCCGTTTCGTTATCCGCGCAACGGCGGCGGCATGGGCTACCTGATGGAGTTTGATCCCGCGTCGTTCGAGCCCATTGAGCTACCCAATCTCGAAAATCCGTCCCAATTGCTGACACCCGAAACGCTGCTCTACGGCGACGTGGATCAATGGCCCTTGATGCCGCTGCCGGCCGCGACCGACTGGCTCGATTACGGCGCGTTTCCCCGCAATGCCTTGATGGGATTTGTCCCGTTGTTTGACCCGCAAATTACCACGGTGCTTGAAATCCAGGCGGGCTATGTGCCCGCAGAGATCTGGGACGAAGACTTCCACGGCAACCCGTCGACCTACATCGCGGGCCTCAATGGGGCTTCTTTGCCGTTGCAGCTGCCCCACCTGACCGGTGGCGAACCGGTGATGCTCCGCAACATGCATCCGCAGTTTGAACAATGGAGGTTTGACTTGCCCGGCGAGACGCCGACGCTGCGAACCGATGGCAGGCAAGGAAAGCTTAATGATACCCAACCGGTCATTCACACCGTCGTGATCGATCCGGATACGCAACGAATGACAATTCTTTGGCGAGGCTCGGCAAAAGCGCTGCGGCCGTATCTGCCGGATGAATTGGAACGCATGCCATTTGAGGTGATTTGGACCTGATGCGGCTGATCGTTCGCGTAACATCGGACATGCACCACGGTCGTCGGTTCTGGCTGCGACCGGGGCAGAAAGTCGATGTGGGCAGCGCCGAGTCCGCCGAAAAAGTCTTTCCGCGATCCGGACTGTTGCCCAATCACTTCCGTATGGAATGTGGGTTGAACGACTGTACGTTGACCGCGCTCGGTGGGCTGACGCTCTGCAATGGCGCGCCGGTGGGTCAAGCCACGCTCGTCGACGGTGATCGGATCGAAGCCGGTCAAATGCAGTTTGACGTCGAGATTAGTGGTGCAAAAACAGCGTCGGAAGCAGCCGATCCGGTGCAACGGGCCTCCGCAAGTCCGACCACGCGCACGGGGAAGGGACGGTTCGACGAGGATGACGGCGGCGTGTGGCACATCGTGCGGGCGAGTGACCAGGCGACGCTGCTGCAGGCCACGCCGTCCGGCGACAACGATCCGTTGGCTCGTTATCGATCGATGATCGCGGCAACCGATCCCGCTGCGTCAATCAGAGTGTTTCAACTGATGCCGCCGGGTGCATTGATATCGCAGGACGCATTGAGATCGCAGGACGCCGCGCACGCTGATGCTGCGGCAACGAGGATTTTTGTCGCGCAACATCTCCGCGGAGAAGACCAGACGCGGTTGTCTGTGTCCTTGCATCAAATCTTGGATCCACTGGAGCAATTGCCCCCGGATCGCCATCAGGGCATTGTCGGCTGGATCACACGGTGCAACGACGACGCGATTGCGCGTGTTCTGGGTTTGGCCGCGCAAGGCCGTGGCGCCCCGTTGGAACGGCCGCACCCGGAGTGGATGCTCTGCAGCGCTGATCCGGTCGAGTTGTCACGGTTGCTTGCCGATTGCAGTGATTCGTTTCTCGACAATTTGGTGGACGGATTTGATCTCGTTTGGGGCCAGTGCGGAGATCCGCCGCAATACTTTGTCCTGGTCAAAACGGACTTTTCTGGTTTTTTCCATTTCGAGCCGCAACAATCTCGCCGATGACCCGAGAACGGTAGAGTGCATCGCGGCGACACAGCTCGCCCAGCAATGAATCACTACTTTTTTGCGTTTCCCCACTCTAGGAACATAAGATGGCTGCTTACATTAAATTTGATGGCGTCGACGGCGAATGTAAAGACAAAGATCACAAGGGATGGAGCGATCTGCTGTCGTTCAGCCAAGCAGTTCATCAACCCGGCGGTTCGGCCACCGGTTCGACACGACGCCGCGGCGACGTGATCCTGGAAGACATCTCGTGTGCCAAGGAATTGGACAAGTCGAGTCCGAAAATCGCCGAATCGGTCTGCAAGGGCAAGGTCTATCCCAAGGTGGAAATCGACGTGACCGCGTCGTACACCGATGCAGGACGCGTGACGTATTATCGTTACGAACTGACCAACGTGTTGGTGACCAGTTACAGCATCGGCGGGGCGGGGCAAAGCGAATCGGTGCCGACCGAAGACTTCTCCTTGAACTTCGAAGAAATCAAGGTGACCTACACCGAAAACGATTCCAAGGGTAAGAAGAAGGGCAACGTCGAGTACTCCTGGAAGGTCGAAGAAGGCGAAAGCTGATCGATCGCCCCGACGTCTTGATTGCGACGGTCCGTTCACCGCTGCGGTGAACGGGCCCGTTTGCGTTGGCGACGGACAACTCGTTCCCGGGCATTGCCTGGGGATCAATCTGGTATCGGCGGCTCTTGTTCATTTCGCCTATGATTGCTGATCTCACACCACAACTTGATTGAGCCATGGCACTTCAACAGCAAAACCGCCTCCTGAATCTAACCACGGTTCTCGGTGACGATGTGCTTTTGCTCACGTCCTTCACCGGCAATGAAGAGATGGGCCGGCTGTTTCATTACCAGTTGGAGATGATCAGTGACGATCCCGGCATCAAGCCGCAAGACATCGTCGGCACGCCGATCGGTTGGAGCATCGAACTGGCTGACAATTCCAGACGCCACTGGCACGGCTTCGTCAAAAGTCTCTCGCGGGGCGACGTCGATGGGCAGGACCGTCGCAACTACCGCGTCGAAGTCGTGCCGTGGCTCTGGTTTTTGACTCAAACCAGTGATTGCAAGATTTTTCAAGACACCAAAGTCCCCGACATCATCGACGAAGTGCTCGGCGAGTACGGCTTTGCCGATTACAACCCCGACTTTCAGCTCGAACACAAAGAGTGGGAGTACTGTGTCCAATACCGTGAAACCGATTTCAATTTCTTGTCGCGGTTGATGGAACAGGAAGGCATCTTCTACTACTTCAAGCACTCCGAAGGTGCTCACCAGATGGTGATCACCGATCATAAAGACGGCTACTTCACCCTACCGGAAGCCAACGTCGATTTCCCCGATGACATCGGAACCCGCGCGATCGACGACCACCTGACCAGTTGGGAACGCAAGTACCTGTTCGTTCCAGGGAAATGGGCTCAACGGGACTATAATTTCAAAACCCCCACTGACACGCTAGGGACCGACACGGGAACCGTCGTCGACCTGCCCGAAGTCAGTAACTACGAGATGTACGACTATCCCGGCGAATACCCCGACAAGGGCGTCGGCGGCGGCGAAACCCGGTTGCGGATCGAGGCCGAAGAAACGCGTCACGACATCGTTTCGGCGACCAGCCTGTGCAAGACCTTCCAGGCCGGCGGGCGGTTCACCGTCGATCAACATCGCGACAGCGAGGAACAAGGCGCCGAAGTAGTGATCACGGCAATCCAACACGCCGGCAGCGAACCGATGGGCTATGAATCCGGCGGCGGTGGCGAGGGGTTCATGTATCGCAACTCGATCACGTGTTTGCCCGCATCACGCGTCTTTCGGACATCACGCAGCACCGCCAAACCGATCATCAGCGGCGTGCAAACGGCAATCGTCACCGGTCCGGCCGGCGAAGAAATCTATCCGGATGAATACGGCCGCGTGAAATGCCAGTTCCACTGGGACCGCTACGGCCAGAATGACGACAAGAGCAGCTGCTGGATCCGCGTCTCGCAGGTCCACGCCGGATCCGGCTTCGGCGGCATCGACATCCCGCGGATCGACCAGGAAGTCGTTGTCAGTTTTCTCGAAGGCGACCCGGACCGACCACTGATCACCGGACGCGTTTATCATGCCCAAAACATGCCGCCCTGGGACTTGCCGGCCAACAAGACCCAAAGCGGTTACCTGTCACGGAGCAGCAAGGGCGGTGGCAAAGACAACGCCAACGCGATCCGTTTCGAAGACCTCAAGGGCGAAGAACAACTTTGGATTCACGCTGAAAAAAATCAAGACATCGAAGTCGAAAACGATGAAACCCACTGGGTCGGGCGAGATCGAAAGAAAACCATTGATCGCGATGAAGACACCGAAGTCAAAGGCAACCGAACAGAGGTCGTCAGAAAAAATGAAACGATCACCGTTCATGGAAGTCGAACCGAAACGGTGCATGCCGAAGAGCAATTGAGTGTCAAAGGCAATCGGCGCGAGACGATCTCGAAAGACCACACGCTGGTGATCGACGGGAAACGCACCGAGACCACGGCAAAAAATGAAACACTGAGCGTCAAAGGCGAGCGGTCACGAAGTGTCAGCAAGGACGAGAACATCTCCATCGACGGAAATCAAACGATCGGCGTCGGTAAAAGTGCGTCCCTGGACGCGGGCAAGGCCATCCTGATCAATGCCGGTGATTCCATCACGCTGAAAACCGGCAAGGCATCGATCGAAATGAAAAAGGATGGCACCATCAAAATCTCGGGCAAAGACATCACGATCACCGGCAGCGGGAAAATCACCGCCAAGGCGAGCGGGAAAATGACGCTCAAGGGCAGCAAGATCGCGGAGAACTAAACCGGGGAAACCGCGCCGAGAAATCGCCATGTTACAAGTACACAATCAGACCGATTACGAAACCGCGCTCAGCGTTTTGTTCGACAAAGACGGCATCGAGACCGCCTTTCTCGTCATCAAAGCCACGCTGTTGATCGATCAACCTGATCAACCCGCCGAGACGCAGTTGCCGATTTTTTACGTGGACGAACATTGGGGCGATCCGGAATCGACCAGCGTCAAATATCCCGCCGACATGACGTTGAGTAAACCGGCGACCGACGTGGTCCTCAATGGAACCGCCCACGCCCCAGGCTCGAACCCCACCACCCAGGTCGATGTTCAGCTGTCGGTCGGCGACACCAGTAAAACTGTGCGGGTCATTGGGGACCGTGTCTGGCAAAAAGGACTCGTCGGCATCACGCCGTCCAAGCCGGCCGAGTTCGTGTCGATGCCGCTCGTTTACGAACTCGCCTTCGGCGGCGCCGACGTCCATCCCGATGGGCGTGAAGATTGGGCCATGGAAAATCCGGTCGGCCGAGGGTTCCTCGCGTCCGACAAGAGCAGCAACGTCGACGGGGCGCCGTTGCCAAATTTGGAAACGCCGGGGCAAGAACTCAAGCGTTGGTCCGACCGACCCACCCCAGCCGCGTTCGGGGCAATCGCGGCTCATTGGAACCCCCGGTCGACCCTCGCGGGAACCTTTGATCAAGACTGGGAAAAGAGTCGGTCGCCTTTTTTACCGACCGATTTCAACCCGAGTTTCCTCAACGCGGCTCATCCGGATTTGATCTGCGACCCGTATTTGCAGGGCGGTGAAGCGGTCAGCATTCGCGGTGTCCACCCGGAACAGTGGATTCAGTTTGCCTTGCCGACCAAGCAGTTTCGCATTCGCTATCAGCTGGCCGGACAGGAATCGGAAGCGGAGCATCGACTCGAAACCTTGCTGATCGATACGGACAAACGTGAATATGCAATGGTTTGGCGAGCCGCGGTCCCCTGTCCGAAACAATCGACGAAGCTGAATTGGATTGCCGTCGACGAAGTGTCATCTACGAATCGGCGGGCTTGATCATGCCCATCGCAATCATCGCTGTCGACATCGCGTGCCCGGTCGGTCTGTGTGTCGAACAAGCCGCAACATCCGTGGCCGCCGGCATCGCACGGATTGAAGAAACCAACTGGATTGCGCCCAATGGCAATCCGATCAAGATGGGGCGGATCGCCAACGACGCGCTGCCGCCGCTGGTCGAGGAAATCGCACATGATCAATCGCTGACGCAACACGCGCAGCGGTTGATTCGATTGGGCTCGATTCCCTTGAAAGCCATCGCCGGAAATCTGGCCGAACATCCGGCACCGGTTCATGGATTCATCGCGATGCCTGAATCCGGCGGCGATTCGCACTGCGACCCGGCGACGCTGGTCCGCAACGCGCTCATCAATTCCGAAACGAAGCTCAAGTTTGCAGCCACGCATGTTTTCACCGGCGGCCGTGCATCGACCTTTCAAGCACTGCTCGCCGCAGAGACCTTCTTGGGCCAGTCACCTCATGCGATTGCCGTGGTCGGGGGAATCGATTCCTTTCATGACCCGATCCTGTTGAGTCAACTGGGCGCGCAAGAACGTCTGCTGACCGACGGCGTGCAGGACGGGATGATTCCCGGCGAAGGTGCGGCGATGCTGATTTGCGTCGACGCGGAAAGTGCGGCGTCGATGAACTTGCAGCCGATCGCGCTGATCAATGCGGTCGCGGTGGCCAATGAGCCGGGGCACCTGACGAGCGACGATCCCTGCATGGGAGATGGTTCGACTGAAGTCCTTGCCGGGGCGCTCAAGGATTGTGAAGCGGTCAATCAGGTGTATCTCAGTTTCAACGGCGAACACCTTTGGGCCCAGGAATGGAGCATCGCGTTCTTGCGACACTCGGATTCCTTCGTCCAGGGCCACGGCGTGCATCACCCGGCCGAACACTTCGGCGACAGCGGGGCCGCAAGCGGAGCGATGATGACCGCGTTATCCGCGTTTGCCTTCGCCTCGGGAAAGGCCTCGGGGGAGCATCTCATTTGGTGCGCGTCCGACGGTCCATTGCGCGGTGCTTGCACCCTCTCCCGTTCTCTCCAACCAGCGAGCTAATCCATCATGGCACAAACAGTCTTCGCCAATTGTCGGGGCGTGATTCATAAAGGATCCGGGACCATCAATTTTGCATTCCCAGACGTTTGCAAAACACCCACGCCCGGTGGCCCGGTCCCGATTCCCTACCCGAATCTTGGCAAGGCCGCCGATACGACCAGCGGCAGCAAGAAAGTCAAAGCCGACGGACAGATGATTCTGAACAAGGGCGCGAAATACATGATGAGCACCGGCGACGAACCGGGCACGGTGGGAGGTATCAAGAGCAATGTGTTCAAACAAAATTGCGAGTTGCTGATGTATTCCTTCGACGTCAAAGTCGAAGGCAAAAACGTCGGTCGACTCGGCGATCCACTGTGGCACAACAAGAAAAACATCGCGATGTGAGGAGCCCGAGATGAATACCGGAGGAGCCGATGTGCCGGGCGTTTCGCCCACCGAACAAACGCACGCCTGCGATTGGAAACAATGCGAAGAAGACCACAAGAAAAAGATCAATTATCCCGGCGACGGGAAGGTCGATCGAAGTAGCAACTATTCCAACCAATGGGGCGAACATGAACCCTGGGTGATGAGCGGCAACGCGGGCAACACAGGCAAACGCGCTGAACTTGCGGACTATCGAAAAGAAACCAAGAGTGCCCAGTACGCCGTCAATGCCGCCGCGATGACGGACCCCAATTACCACACGCAGAAGCACCACTTGATCTCCGTCAACCTGTTCGGCAAGGTGTCGGACCTGGCGCATGACGCCAAACTGATCGGGTACGATGCCAACCACATCAACAACGGTTCCTGCTTTCCCAGTTATGCGTACGATATCTTTCGTCACGACATGCAGTGCCACCGCGGTTCGCACCCCAATGCGGTGTACAACGACCACATCATGCCGATCTTGCTCAATTTAGAGAAGAAATGCATCACCTATTGCCAACGAGACTCCAACTGCGATACATCACCTCAACAGGGGCTGATTCAGAATCTCAACGCGATCTCGGCGGTTTGTTTCACCAAACTGCTCTATTGGGAATGGTTCCTGAGGTCAAAAGAAAAAGCGCTTCGTGAGCGCAAGGAAAGTTTCGAACGACAGAATCTGGCCGTGCCAACCTAGCAGCCTGTCGACTTCGATGAAAAGTCATTCACCGTCTCTATGGAATTGAACATGTATTGGGTTTGGACGAATCGTCGTGAATCAGAAGACGAGGCCACGGTCAGCCGCCGCCCGGCGGTGATCTCGGAACGGCGTTTGAGGTTCGACGACGGCTCGGCGGTTACCGAGGAAGTGCCGCTGATCGAAATTGATATCGACGCCGATTCCGGCAGCGTGCTCACCGAGAATCTGGTCGCCAACGCGACGACGGGTTTACTGTTCTCCGAAAAATTGCGAAACGTCCTGCAGTCCGTCGGCGTCGATAATCTGCAATACTTTGACTGTGTGATCCACTTTGCCGCCGAAAAACGAGATGTCACCGATTATCGTCTCGCCAACATCGTGGGGCGAGTGGCGTGCGTTGACGAGTCGACGTCGGATTTCATGTACATGCCGTCGGATCCGACAGAGATCATGATGATCAACAAGCTTGGCATCGACGAATCCAAAATCGAAGACCTGCTGATGCTGCGACTGCATGAGTACGACCAGATCATTCTGGTCCATGAAAAAGTCAAAGAGGCTGTTACCAAGGCGGGCATTTCGGGCGTTCAGTTTTTTAAACCCGAAGACTACAGACCCTAACGGTATGGAGCGTCCCGGTGTCCTCGATCGATTCCAAAAGCGACAAGACCCGCTACCCAGCAGCTGCCCCCGTTTCAGCCTCAGCCTCAGCCCCAGCGGCTGGGCTGACGGGAGTTCATTCCGGCAGAGTTGTCGCGATCGCACCCGACGGTGACATCCTGGTCCAAGTGGAAGACGCCGGCGATCAATTGACCGCATGCGATTTTCTACAAGCTTCCTCAAGCGACTGCCCCGTTTTCGCGGTGGGGGATGAAGTGCTCGTCCATGTCGGCCCGCCCGGCGGGCGCGGCTGTGTGCTGGGGGCCAAGAAACGCTACAACCCGGCATCGTCGGACCCGCCCGTCGCATCCGACACCGAGCTGCCGGAACATGTCGTCGTCCAAGCCGGGAAATCTCTTTCCCTACGCTGTGGCGAGACAACCATCAAGATCACGAAAGAAGGTAAGATTCTGATCAAGGGCGTCGATATCCTGGCACGGGCCAAACGGACGCATCGCATCAAGGGTGGGACGGTTGCCATCAACTGAACATCTCTCGCCGGGGAAGGAGCAAAGCGGATGGCGATAATCCTTGACATCCTGGTCGAACACCTCGAAGAAATCGAGTTCTTGTGGTCCCAGCGGACCGAAGCGATTCGCTCACCCGAGTATTTCGGTCACGAAATCCGGGAACTGGATGCTCGGATCGACGCCCACCTGCAAGGTTTACTCGTCGGCGGAGAACATTGCGTCGAATTCGCGGTTCCTTTACTGGCCGAAGAAGACCGCTTCATGGCCTTCGCCGGGGCTTGGTGCCTGGCCCGGTTGGGTCTTGATCAGCCGTTGCTGGACCAGTTGGACGAATGCGACCTGGATGGTGTGACCGAGGCACTGTGTCACTGCAAGATCGATACCATCGAAGGCAAACTGAACGAACTCTACTCGTCCGCTCCGCCGAGCGTTGCGTCGGCGATCGGACTGGTCCTCGCATCACACCGTCGATCGCCTCCGGTCAGCCGGCTGAGCGAATTCTTTGAACATGACGATCCCCAAGTGCGACGCCGCGCGTGGGAGACCGTCAGCAGGTCCTGCTGCAATTAACTCCACCGTCGTACCGATCATGACATCGCCCGTCCGCCGACACAGTCTTCGTTTGTATCACGCTCGCCCGCAAAGGGTTCGGCGATGAAGATCGTGCTGGAAATCATTGCCGGTGCCTACGCCGGCCGCAAGAAAGCGTTACGTGCCCCACTGGTTCTGGTGGTCGGCCGCGGCGAGTCGGCAGACTGGATTCTGCCCGACGACACCACGATGTCGTCGCGGCACTTTGAAGTTTCGGTGACCCAGGATGGTTGTTTCGTCACCGATCTGAACAGCACCAACGGGACGACGGTCGACGGCGAACAGATTTCACAGCGACCGCTGGACGACGGGAACGAGATCCGCGCCGGATCAACCGTCTTTCGGGTTTCGATGACACGCCGCGCGCCACTGTCGCCGCCGATCACCGGGCAACCATCGTCAATCGACCGACACCCGCCCGAATCCGCCACCGACTCACCCGGGCAACCGGCTACTGCACCGACGGCTACTGCACCAGCGGCTTCCGTATCGCTGCCTCCGCAACAGCCACCGTCTCCACAGCAGACACCGTCTCCACAGCAGACACCGTCTCCACAGCAGACACCGTCTCCACAGCAGACACCGCAACCACCGACACCGCCCGTGTCGATGAGCGAAGTGCTGCGTCAAACTGAGCGGATCGGCCGGGCGGAGACGGACGGTGTTGTGACGGACGCGAATTCTGGCGGTGTCGCCGAACGCACACCGGAGTTTTACGTCAGAAATCCCCCCACGCGTCGCTTCACAGGGGCGGTCATCGAAGTCGTTTCCGATCACGCCCACGGTCGCAAATCGATGCTTCGATCCGGGCACTCCATCACCGTCGGTCGATCGGAGCAATCGGATTTTGTGATTCCTGATCCCCAACTGTCCGCGATTCACTTTCAACTTGCCGATGACCGATCCGGATGGTTATTGACTGATCTCGATAGCACCTCGGGCACGACGGTCAACGGCGTCCGGGTGTCCACCACATTGCTCCAGACCGGCGACCGGGTCATTGCCGGGCAAACCCACTTCGTGGTCACCATCGGCGAATCAGCTCCGCTTGCTGGAGGACGCGAACAGACCAGCATTCCCTTTCAAGCCGGCGTGCGAGACGAAGACCCGCAGGTCCGCCGAGCTGCGATCCAAGCGGCGGTTTGGTCGAGGGAGCCATGGCTATTGGAGTTTTGCCGCGGATGTGCGAAGGCACCTGATCCTGACCAGTGGGATGCGCTGGAAATGTTGTCCGTTTTGGGGCTGCCGAGTGACCTGGAGTTGATACGCGGTTTAGGTCGCCATGCTGAATTGGGCCCGAATCGGTTTGAATTACTCGCTTCGTTCGCGCACCCTGCTGTTGTTCCGGAATTGATTCAAGTCATCAACGGCGATCAGCTCGAGGACGCCGCGGCGGCTGCCCTGGCGTTCTCGCGAATCCTGGGAGTCGACATTGCATCGGGTCAGCGGGCCACGTTGACGACGAACGAAAGCGGCGACGGCGACGATGAAGCGTTTGACGAGCAGGAGGTAATGGTCCCCGATGCGGCAAAAGCGGAGCGGCACTGGGCTGACCGGGCCGAGTCGTTTGCATCGGGCAACCGCTTTCATCAGGGGATCGAGACGAGCGGACCGCCGACGCCGGAGTTGCTGCAACAGCTTGACATGCGGTCGCGGTGGGAGATGTGCTTGCGGGGCAAGTACGAGGGCAACTGGAACGGCGGCCCGTTTGATCTGGAGCGTTTGATCTAAACCGACTGATCAGTCCATGAACTTCTTCAGGTCCAAGGTTGAACGACCGATCGATTGGTAGAACGTCTTCAGCCCTTCGCGGTTGAACGACATCGCCTGGCCGTCCGGGAAAAAGCCGACGACCAGCTCATCGGCCGCCAAGTTGTCCAGGCTATCGAAGGCTTCTTGCGATCCGTGCAACACACGATCCTGGTCGAGTTGTTTGTTGACGTCCGCGGCGACCTTTTTGATGTCGGTGTTGGTGAAGTCGTCGGTCAGAGTCCCGGCCGGCTTACCCGCGCGGGCGTTGGCCGTGTTGTCGACGGCCAAGGCAATGTTTCGCCCTTTGGCATTCGGATCAATCACGCCCATCAAGTCGTAATCGCCGACCAACGGTTTCTGTGACAGCGGGTCGACGACCTGCCCCGGTTCGACCGGCCAATCGGCGTTGCTGACGTCGATCGTTTCCCCTTTGCCGTTGGTCGCGGTGCGGCGGTTTCGGTCGACGACGAAATACTGCTTGTTGCTGCCCGAGCGAACCGTTTTCTGCGCCTTGGCGACTTCCGAGACGTCTTTGCACGTCACGATGCCGGTTTGCTTGCTGGTTTTAAACTTGATCTCTTTCGGTTTCGCCGGGAAACCTTTCTGGATCCAGCGAACCGATTTCGGATTGGTCTGACGCACCAGGATGATCCGAGGCCGGTTCGGGTTGGCGGCCGCCCGTAGGAACGCGCGAAAGTGATTCGGGGGCATTCCCGCGTCGGCGGCGGTCGCCGCTTTGATGATCCCACGCATGTTTTTGATCTTCGGACCATAGCGTTTGGCACCCTTGGCGATCAGCGCCATGAAGGCCGCGACGCCGACCACCGCCAAGAAGTTCGCCAAATGTTTGGACGCCTTTTCCAGGTCTGCCTCGGTGCGCGCCGAATACGTCAGTTCCACAAAGGTCACGAAATCGTTGCCGACCGACCAGACCTGCCACCCCAAAAATCCCAGCCCGACGATCAACAACAGTGCATCGGCGATGAATCCGACGCCGATGTAATGTGACCCCGCCCAGACCACCAACACGCCGACGATGATTCCGATGCTGGCCGGTGAAAGCATCGCCGCGAACTCTTCCTGAATCTCGGCGGGCAATTTGGGAACCGTCAAATGCAGCACTTTCACGAAGCGATCGTCCAGCGACATCGCTTCCACGCCTCCATCGCGCCCGACGGTTCCCGGCGTCGGCATCAGCCGACACTGGTTGGTCCCGGAATCGTTCGGCAGCGTCGCATCACTCGTCCCCACAGGACCGGGAAGGCGTAGGTCAGCCATCGTGAAAACGCTCGTTCGAGGAAAGTGGAATGAAACTGATTCAGTTACTTCGCATCACTGCGGAGACGCTGGGCCAGTGAGGTCCTTTCGATATTGTATTTCACATCGTGTGGTGCGATCGCGTTCCCGCCACGGACGTCTTTCGGGTTGTCGCCGAAATAAATCCGCCAAAATCCAGCTGATCTGGCGCCGATCCAATTCTTCGGGTCGCACCACGTCACCAAGTCGTCTTTTTGACCGTACACCTTGATGCGATGATTGATCCCCCGCGGCCAGGCCGGCGACGGTGAACTGATCGATCGCACCTGCAAGTTGCTCATCCCTTTGGTGCCGTACAGCGATTGAACGGCCCACAACGCAAAACTGGTCACCAGGTTACCTTGCGAATGAGCGACGATGATCTTGGGACGATTCAGGTTTCGCGTGACTTCATCAAACAGCGACAATGCGGCGGCGTTGCGGCTGAGCCCCTTGCGAACTTCGTCGACCGTTTTCTTGGCCGGTTTGACATCGCTGGGTGCAATCCAGGCCTCGCGCAAAGCATGCAGGTACGGCGCCGAAATGCGGCCCGCCACGCTGGTGCTGGCCAGATTGTTGATCGCCGATTCACTCAAACGATCGCGAAAAAAACCTTCCTCTCCGATTTGACTGCCGAAAATACGAACCCAGTCCCCGACACATTGTTTCAAATCGCCCAACATCCCGTCGGTCGCGTTATAGACGCCCGTGACCGATGTCTTGGTGATCGACGAAATCAGGATCGCGATGTTTTGGTGGACGTCCGGCGGCGTGTTGATCCCGTTGACATAAATGAATTGAGTTCGAATCTTCTTGAGTTGCTTGCTGAAACGGTATTCTTGCACGCTCCCGTCACCCTTGGGCAAAGGGTTGGGAGGGATGGAGTGTTCGGACATAAATCCACTGGGAATAAGGGCACGACGAAACGCTTCGACCGGTATGCCTCCATCATCGCGGCGAGGGAGCAGGAGTTGCCAAGTTTCTGAAAAAAACTCGTCGAGGCTTCTGCCGGTTCAGGTTCATTTTCGTTCAGTGGATGTCACCCGTCCTGTCACGCGACGGCCCCTACGGCCAACGCAACAGGATTTTGCCCTGGTCATCGAGCAATCGCAACTCCTTGATGGTCGCCGTCCCGGATCCTTCCCCCACGTCCAGCCGCAGTTTGTGGATCCGCTGCTCGGTCTCAAGTCGGATCGTGTGGTCGTGCCATTGCCCCTCGTTGCCCAACTCAAACGCAACGTGCCTTCCGTTGGGCAAACTCGTCTTGGCGTCGGTGGTAAAGAACACATCGCCACCGCCATCGGCACGACGTCGCAGCTGGAACGCCAATTGGTAAGGGCCTGCGGGCAGTGTCTCGGGCAACCGGTCAAATGCCAATCCCGAATCTTCGCCGCTAAATTCCAGCCGCAGCTCGTCCCCGGCGATCTCCAAATTGGTGTTCTTCCGCGCCCGGATCGCTTTTCCAGCTTTCGGCGACCGCGTGTTTGCGTTCGCTTGATTGCCACGCCCTGATTCACTCGGATCGGCATCGAAGTTGGTCCATTCGGGATGATGATGGGGCAGTTTTGCAGGCCCCACGGGTGCGTACGCTCTATCGGGTGCATCAAGTAGCTCGCGGGCCATTCGGGTCCACTGCTGGACCATCGACTGCACACGTTCCGGCTCCCGCTGGGCCAGGTCGATCCGTTCGGTCCGATCATCAGCAAGATTGTACAGCTCCCAAGCTTCACTCCGGAAACTGACAATTTTCCAGTCACCCAGACGAAGCCCACGATCGGAGGCGAACAGGAAATGCAACGGTTGCTCGCGTTGGATTGTCTCGCCCATCAGCAGCGGTCGCAATGATTGCCCCGACACCGGTCGCAAGGAGCGTCCCGGGTATTCGGTCGGGATCTTTGAATCGGTCACATCGGCAAACGTCGGCATGATGTCGATCAAGTGGGCCGGCTGACGAACGATCGAGCCGGCATCACGCTCGACGCCCGCCGGCCAATGCACGATCGCCGGCGTGCAAATCCCGCCTTCAAACTGGTTCTGCTTGTAATAGCGGAACGGACTGTTTCGTGCCCACGCCCAACCGGTCGAATCACTCCACGTGACGGTCCCGTCGGTCGGCAGAGCGTCGAGTTTGTTGCTGCGGCGATCATACGGACACGCGCCGTTGTCGGACACAAACCAGATCAAGGTATTGTCAAGCTCGCCGGCTTCCTTCAAATCCGCAACCAGCCGACCGATCTCTTGATCCACGCGATCGATCATCGCCGCCAGGGTGGTCATCCGCTTCACTTCGAAACGTTTCCGGGCTTCGGACAGGCTGTTCCACGCGGGGACGTGCTCGGGACGAGGACTCGGTTGGCAGTCGGCCGGTAACAATCCCAGTTCGGCTTGTTTGGCGACTCTGGATTGGCGAATGCGATCCCAGCCGGCTTCATAACGCCCCTGGTACTTCGCATAGTCCTGCGGCAAGGCCTGCAGCGGGGCGTGGGGCGCGTTGAACGCGACGTAGAGATGCCAGGGTTTGCCGCTCTCCCGCGCGTCGTCCAAGAACTGCAAGGCAAAGTCGACGTTTGCGACCGTGGTGTAAAAGTCTTGCGGAGGAACCTGCCACTTGTCGCCGTTCAAGCGAAACGTGTTGTCTCCGCGGAAATAATTGCAGGCTCCGCTGAGATGGCCGAAGTAGCGGTCGAATCCGAAATCGGTGGGCTGTTGTTTCAGATGCCATTTTCCGGTCATCGCGGTGAAGTAGCCGGATTCGCGAAGCACTTCCGCGCTCGTGACGGCATGCCGGAGCGCCGTGTCGCCGGCCGCGATACAGTACTGTCCGCTCAACAGAGACACCCGCGACGAGTGGCATTTTGCGGTGTTGTAGAACTGGGAGAATCGAAGTCCGCCGCCGGCAAGTGCGTCCAAATTCGGCGTCTCGATTTCGCTGCCATAGCACCCGACGTCAGAATACCCGAGATCATCGACCATGATCATCAGCACGTTGGGTCGGTCTGCGGCAGAAATGATCGCCGAGTTGATCAACAGCAGCGCCAAGGAAGCGATCAGTGTGGTTGCAATGCGCATCGAGCAGTCAGTGGTTCATGGTGAGAGAAAGGGGGGAAATGAGAGGGGCAAAACGATGGGGGCAAGACGATGGGGGCAAGACGATGGGGGCAAGACGATGGGGGCAAGACGATGGGGGCAAGACGATGGGGTGGCAGAATGATGGGGTGGCAGAATGATGGGGTGGC
>WCIL01000063.1:0-45889 GCA_033042175.1 Phycisphaera sp. RhM | reverse complement strand
TCACATTCAGGCCGCCAACCCCAACGGGGTTGAACAGAACAACACGGTTCGCCCGAATCACCTCGCCATTTGCGCCGTCCGATCGCGCGGCGTCGATTGTTGAACCCCGCTGGGGTTCCTCTCCCTCTATACCACCACCCGGGGTGCGCTTCGCGACCCCGGGCTGTGTTGTGGCACCGCTCTGCGGTGTGGCGCCGTTGGCGCGAAGTGTATCTCCCGGCGAGGGGAATCGATTGACATCGACCGAATAGACGCGAGCTCCGCGCTGCTTTTCAAGTCAGTCATTCCATTCACATCACGCGCAGCGAAAGCAGGCGGATAAAGCCTGAATACCAGCGCACGTTGGTGTCTAGCCTTTAGGCGATTCCGGGTCGCTGCTCCGCAGCGACAGTGGGCGGCTAAAGCCTGCACACCAGCACTGATGTCCGTGCCATGGGATTGCTGGGGCCTGGCATCACCAGCCGTTGAGTTCGGCGATGCGGCCGAAGATTCCGATGCCGTATTTGCCTTGGCGAGTCCTGCCCTGGTCGATGTACTTCTTGACCAGCGGAAGAGCCGGCTGGCCGATCCAGTCGATGACGTTTTCGAGCATCATTTCGTTGTTCGTTCCATCGAACAGCAGTTCGTCCAGACAGGCGAGCCCTGTGTCCGTTTGCCCCAGATTGATCAGCGTCCAGGCAGCCATCATGCGGACTTCGTGGGCGTCGTCTTGCAGGGCACGTTCCAGGTCGGTCGCGGCGGGGCGGGCGTCGTCGCCCAGCAGATGGATCCCGACGACCGCCCACCAACGCATCGCCTCATCAGAATCGGTCATTTGATTGACAAACGTTTGCAAGTTTTCTTTGTCCCGGGCGAGCGCCACGTCGGCGGCGTCCAGGTATTTTTCCAACGGGTACAGCGATTCGTCCCGCACCATTGCGTAGAGCGTCATGTCGTTGGCCGCGGCGCGACGTTCACGCATTTTTTCGGGCATCAATCCCGAGTCACGCAGTTCCAATTGCTTGGCCCGTAAGGCTTGCTTCAGTTCGGCGATTTTCTGTTGATGCTCGGGAGCGTCGATCAAGTTGTGGACGTTGTCGAAATCGGCTTCGGTGTCGTAAAACTCTTCGGACACACGTGGACGGAAGAATCGCCCGGTGATCGCGTCGGTCTTGCCTTCGCGGTGGTGCTGTTCCCAGGCCGGCGTCAGGGGCGCTTTCCAGAGGTACGCCAGGTGTTGCCCGGCGGGTGCGTAAGGCATGTAGTTTTTGTGATAGGCGTAGCGCTCGTCACGCATCAAACGCACATTGTCCAGCCGTTCGTCGGCGCGTTCACGGAAACCGAGGTGATACTTCGGCGCCGGTTCGGTGCCATCGCCCAGAAAGATGGTTCCTTGGAATTGATCGGCAATGGGTGCACCGGCCAGGCTGAGCCAAGTTTTGGGCATGTCGACAAAGCTGACGATCCGGTCCACCGTCATGCCGGGTTTTTCAGCCGGATAAAACTGTTTCCATTTCTCTGGAATCCGGACGACCAGCGGACAATGGACACCGCTGGAATAAAGGAATCGTTTGCTCCGCGCCATGACGCCGCCATGGTCGGAGTTGTAGATGATGATTGTGTCGTCGTAGAGACCGTCCTTTTTAAGTTCCTCGAGCGTGTCTTTGACCTTGCGATCCATGTTCTCGACCGCATCAGCGTACTTTGCATAATTCTTGCGGATGACGGGCAGATCGGGATGGTAGGAAAACAATTTCATCTTGGCCGGATCGTTTTTGGTGTTTTCGACGTCGCCGTGCGCGCGACTTTCGTGGCTGTCACCGATGTTGACGACGGCAAAGAACGGCTGTCCCGGTTTCCGATGTTTCCAACCGTACTGTGACATTCCCTTGCCGCCCTTGAAATCCCAGCACGCCTTGTCTTCCCGACCGCCGATGTTGTAATCCGTCTTGCCGGGATTGGAGGTGTGATAACCGGCCTGGCGCAACAGGTCGGGATAGTACTTGATCTTGTCGTGTGGGATTTCGTTTCGGCTGCGCATCGGCTGGGTGCCGTTGGAGATCGCGTACATGCCGGTGATCCAGCAGGATCGCGTCGGAGCGCAGACCGCGGCGTTGTCAAAACAATGCGTGTACCGAAAACCTTCTTTGGCCAGTTGGTCGATCGCCGGCGTCTGTGCGTTCGTGCCGCCGTAGCAACTGACCCACGAGATGCCGTTGTCCTCGCTGGTGATCCACAGAATGTTGGGGCGATCATCTGCCGCGTCGACGGCGCCGGTGCCGACGATCGCCAGCAAGCAGGCGAGCACGACGCCGCATGGGACAGTGAAAAAGAAACGTTTTAGCGGTGTGAAGCGAATGGAAGACAAGACGGGGTTCCTGTGTGGGGGAAAGCATCTCGGTGGACGGTCACGATGCGAACCGCATTGTCACCGAAGCCCAATCGGCCGTCAACAAAACCCGGATGATCCCCGTTCAGGCGTTTCACGTTTTCGGCGGGGCGAAACGAGAAGCGAAGAGAAGCAGTTCCCTTTCCCCACCCCTAAGGCTTGTTTGTGCCCATGGTTCAGGGGCATCTTCTAGACCCACAGCGTCATCCACGGAGAAGCCTCATGACCAAATCAGCAACATTACGTCCAGTTGCACAGCACTGATCGTTTTTAGCAACCACGTGAGTGTCAGCGTTGACGCCACGGGCAGCCGATTCGACATGGAGATCGGCACCGGTGACATGTCGCACGTGTTCGCACTTCCATGCAATGGATGTCACATGGAGTTGAATCGCTGATTGCTTGGATGGGGGGCGCTTCGGATGATGGAGTCACGTGGTACAGGGGACAGGGAGATTTGAACGGTTGACTCGTCCAGTTTCCCTTTGCTGCGTGTTCGATTTCAACATACTTCTTGAACAGGTCGTTCACAGCATCGTTGCTCTCATCCACGTATAGCTCAAATCAATGTCCCTCATGACCCTTCCTCGCGATTCGAATTCCAGCCGCTAGCCTGCCCCTGTGATCACCACCGGCACGGTCCGCAGCGACCAACGCCGCCATCAGTCGATCGGTTAGACTGCCCTCGGTCTCCTCGTAGGCTTCGGCCATCGCAATAATGACTTCGCGACCGGTGAGTGTGTTTCCCTGGCAGGCAAAGAAACGCCCACTCATCGCGCCCCTGCATGTCGATGATCGCCCGTTGCCGCTAGTCGCGGCTTTCGTCGTTCTTGAGGAGAATTCCGAGCACCTCTTCCGATTCATGTCCTGCCGCGAGCAGATCGAGTGCCTTCTCGCCCCACTCCGGGTGATGCCAGTTCGAGCAACAGAGATTTGGGGTCGGGGATGAGCGGGATTTGCTGATCGTACACCTGGAAAAAATAACGACATTCCGTTCTATCGTAACGGAGTTTCGTAATTCACGAAATGTCGTGCCGCCGACCGAGGTCGGAGGGAAGGCCGTAACTCCTTTTGTGAAAGTGACTTAAGGAATTTCACCTCGATTGGCACTAATCGTGCAATTGGGGGTGTCAACGATCCGCGAACGACGCTGATCAACCGAACCACTTTCAGAAGTCGAGTTGAACTATGTCCAGAATCCCACCCATCGATCCCAAACAAGCAACGGGCAAAGCACGGGAATTGCTCCACGGCGTTCAGGCCAAACCTGGCATGACATCCAACCTGATGAGAGTCATGGCGAACTCGCCCGCAGAGAGTGCCTCTTGCTCAACGGAAGGTTGCGGCTGCCCGAGTAGCCGTAGCGCAATAAGCGTTCAGCAATCTTCACAAAGCTTCCATCAGCAAGAGCGTCAACGCGTAGCGCGCTAGCGCCAGATCACTGACCGCAATCGCAGAAACTCAGACAAAACAACAACCAATTTTTTGAAGGACAGAAACATGTCAACGACAAAACGAAACGTATCGCTTGTGCTCGGCTTCACCATCACGCTTGCCGCCGTCGGCGTGTACCTTTTCAGTGGCGGATCTAATTCATCGGCTGCCAGCAACGAAGTTGCCGAACGCGTGACTCCCGAACCTCTCGCTCGGAATCTCGACACCGAAGTCAAACTCGTGACATCCGCGGACCTTGGACTTCCCAGGCCTGGAATGGTGCTTGATGCTGGTCGCACGGCCATCGTCATTACCGACCCGCAAAACGACTTCCTGAGTCCCAATGGAGTGGCCTGGGGCGTCGTCGGTGAGAGCGTTACGGAAAACGGAACGGTCGATAACATTCACGCACTGTTCGAGACCGCCCGTGATTTGAACGTGCCGGTCTTCATTTCCCCGCACTACTACTACCCACACGATCACCAGTGGAAGTTCGAGGGGGCATTAGAGTCACTGATGCATAGCATCAACATGTTCGACCGAAAAGACGCGCTGAGTTGTGACCACTTCCACGGATCCGGCGCTGACTGGCTTGAGCAATACAAGCCTTTTATCGAGGGAGAGAACGTGATTGTGACAAGCCCGCACAAGGTCTACGGGCCGGAATCCAACGACCTGGTCTTGCAACTTCGAAAACGTGGCATCGAGAAAATCGTCCTGGCCGGCATGTCGGCAAACCTTTGCACCGAGTCGCACCTGCGTGAATTGATCGAACAGGGCTTTGAGGTAACTGTTGTGCAGGATGCGACCGCCGGTGCCAAAACACCTGCGGGCGATTCTCATAAAGTCGCCTTGGCGAATTACCACTACATCGCCAGTGCTGTCGTTACCACCGAGGAAACCGTCGCAGGCTTGCGAAAGGCGTTTGTCGACGCGTCCAGCAAGTGAGCAGGCCGACAAGTCTTGAAGGTCGTCGTCATTGGGCAGCGGCCTTCAAGACTCCGCGCAGTCAGATTCAACGACTAATCGATCGAAGAGTCCGATCGCAAGTTTTATTGGCCGCTGGGACCACGCCCAGTAGGCGCCCCCGGACTGGAAGAACACGTCACGTAGGCATGACAAGCTAGCTGGCGCATTTTGTTGATTGAAAACGAAGATTGATTGGGAGTTCAACATGTCGAGTCTATCAAGGCCACTTTTTTCCCCTGTCGAACTGTTCGGGCGCAGGCTACGCAACCGACTGGCAGTCGCTCCGATGACCCGCGTGAGTGCCAGCGACGATGGGCTCGCGACGGATCGCATGAAAGGTTACTACCGCGAGTTTGCTCGCGGTGGCTTTGCAGTCGTCATCACGGAGGGAACCTACACGGACGAGGATGCCAGCCAGGGCTACGACCGCCAGCCTGGTATCGCGAATCGGTGTCAAGCCAATTCCTGGGCGCCGATCGCCACTGCGATCTCCGATCACGGGAGCTTGGCCATCATGCAACTGATGCACGCTGGCGCATTGTCGCAACGGCAAGAAGCAGGTCGCATCATCGCACCGTCCGCTGTTTCGCCGCTCGGCGAAATGATGCCAGAATACGGAGGCAGCGGTCCCTATCGCTTGCCTTCGGCCATGACGACGACTGACCTAACTCAAGTTCGCAAGGGCTTTGTAGCGGCGGCAAAACGCGCACGAGGCGCCGGATTCCACGGCGTCGAAATCCACGCCGCGAACGGTTATCTGCTTGATCAGTTCATTACCGAATACACGAATCGCCGCGATGACGAGTACGGCGGGTCGGTGTCGGCGCGAATTCGGTATCCGGCAGAGATCGTTGCCGCTGTTCGCGATTCAACCCCCGATGACTTCGTGGTTGGAGTCCGCGTTTCTGAGGCCAAAGTCAACGACTTCGACTACCGCTGGGGCGGAAAGTCCGAAGCCGAGACGACGTTCGCAGCACTCGCGGAGGCTGGAGCGAGCTATCTCCACGTGGCCGGCGAAGGCCGCGGGTTCCGCGAGTCGAGCACAGACAAGCGAGAGCCGCTTTCGACTATGGCTCGCCGCATGACCGGACTGCCAGTGATCGCCAACGGCGGATTGCATGATCCGGATCTCGCCGACGACGTGATCCGAGACGAACATGCTGACTTGATTGCGATTGGACGCGCCGCACTGGCAACACCAGATTGGCCTGGAAGGATTGCCAATGGTGAACGGGTCGTCCCCTTCGAAAATGGGATGATTTCGCCAAGTGCATCGATCCAAAACACCGACGGCTGGTTCGCTCGGCAACTCGCACATGGCGTGCGTGGCCAGACCGATCCCTCACAACGCGATGCGTCTTGAGCTACGTCTGGGCGATCCAGTCGGGCCTTCGGGCGCCCCGTCGCACGTAGTCTTTGACCGTATCGAAGACTACCTGACGACGCTCGTCAAATTGACGACAGCGCGGGGTTCGATCAGCCGCAGAAGTGCCTCCAACTGAACAGTGCTGGGCCAAACGTATTTGAATTGGAGTAAAATACCGTGTCCGTGGAAATGCTCTGTTCCTGGATGTGACGTTTCGTATGACCGATAAGCAAGGCTTTCACGCTCGTTTTGTCCGTTCGGATGCGCGACGACACGGGGTTGGCGTTGGGTTGCTGGGTTCCCATCGCCTGACACTCGGGGTCATCGGCTGCCGTTGCTCCTGCCTTCGCGCAGATATTTTTTGAGCAAGGCATGCATCTCTTTGACCATCCAGGGATGGCGGTGCGAGATGTCAGTGGTCTCTTCGATGTCTTGGCTCAGGTCATGAAGCACGAAAGAGACAGGGAAGGCGTCGTTGACGACTTGCGCGATGGTTTTCGGCCCGTTGACCGTCAGCTTGAATGCACCCTTGCGGATGGCAAACGTACCATCGCTGGAATTGTGCACGATCGCCTCGTGAAACGACCTGGGGCTCGCTTCCTGCGTCAGAACCTTGAAGAAGCTTTGGCCGTCTTCGGCGGTGTGGTTGTCCAGATTGACGTTCAGCATCTCCGCAAGGGTTGGGAGGACATCATTGAAGAGGATCGTTGTGGGGCAACTTCTGCCCGGTTTGATCCTCTCTGGCCAGCGGACGAAGAACGGCACGCGGTGTCCACCCTCCTGCAGGCCCGCCTTCCAGCCGTTGAATGGCCCATTGCTGTCGTGCCCATAAACGGCGGTATCACCCCTGACCCATCTGGCACGATACCCCTGGGTGCGATTGACCGGCCCATTGTCGCTGGTGAAGATGACGATCGTGTTCTGTTCGATTCCGAGTTCGGCAATTCTGCGCAGAAGCGCGCCGACATGGTGGTCGAGTTCGACGACGAAATCCCCGTACGCTCCGGCGCGGCTGGTCCCGACGAATTCCCGGTTAGGAACGATCGGGTTGTGCGGTGTTGTCATCGCGTAATAGAGGAAGAACGGCTGTCCGGGCCGTGTGCGGGCGGCCGTCTCGACGAATTCGCACGCCTTTTTCGAGAGGGTTGGGACGAGGCGGTCCATCGTGTGGCCTTCGGCAATGATGTTGTCGTCCCGGCCGTACCACTGGCCGTACTTGTCCTTGGCTTCCCGCGAGGAGAGGGTGGGGACGGCCGTGACCCGGTTGTTCTCGATGAAGGTCGAAGGGTTCATTTCCGCCGATCCGGAGGTGGCGAAGGAGTAGTCGAATCCGTAGTCCATCGGCCCTTTTAGGACGGGTGAGGCGAAGTCGATGTTTCGAAAATCCTGGTAGTTGGGATGTACCCGAATGACCTCTCGCGCGCTTTCATCGCGCAGCTTCCAATCGATACCCTGGTGCCACTTGCCGACCAATCCGGTGAAGTACCCCGCCCCCCGAAGCAGATCCGCGAGCGTCTTTCGGCCCGGCTCGATCAGGGTGCCCGCAAAATTAGCGAGGTTGCCGCCCGACCCCAACCGGGTACGCCACATGTACCGGCCGGTCAGCAGGCCGTAGCGGGAGGGGACGCAGTAGGATCCCGATGAATGGGCGTCTGTGAAAACAAGGCTTTCTCTTGCCAGCGAGTCCAGGTTGGGCGTGGGGATCCTGCTGTCGCGGTTAAGGAAGGCGACATCGCCATATCCCATGTCATCAGCCAAGATGATCAGGATGTTAGGCCGAAGCGTCTCACTCGGCGCGGCCGAAACGCCTTTCTGTGCGAGGATCGGCACCAGCACCGACCAGCTGGCTAAGAGGAAGATTGTCCTTTTCATGGCTTCGTTATCAGCAGATCCGCGGTAACTGTTCACCGATTGCGGTGACGACCACTCGTGAGGCTCCGATCGCGGTCTTGGCGACGACGACTCCGGGGTGTTCGGCGACGACGTTGCCGATGATCGCTGCGTCGCGTCCGTGCTTGTCGGATCGGATCGCGGATAAGACCGCGTCTGCAAATTCGGACGGTACCATGCAAACCAACTTGCCTTCGTTGGCCACCAACAGCGGGTCAAAACCTAGAATCTCGCAGGCCGATTGGACGATCGGATTGATCGGCACTCGGGTTTCTTCGATCACAATCCCGCACTCGCTCGATGCCGCGATCTCATTCAGGGATGCGGCAAGTCCGCCGCGGGTCGGATCACGCAGCACGTGGACGTCGGGGCAAACCCGGAGGATCGCTGCGACCATTTCCGCCAACGGTGCCGAATCGCTTTGAATCTCCGCTTCGAACTCCAACCCCTCGCGGACACTCATGATCGCCATGCCGTGGTCGCCCAACGTGCCGCTAAGAATCACGACATCGCCGGGGCGTGCGTGGTTGGGGGCGATGTCGATTCCGTCCGGTACGACCCCGACCCCGGCGGTGTTGATGTAACATCCGTCACCGTGCCCCTGCTCAACGACTTTGGTATCACCGGTGATAACGGTAACCCCGGCGTTGCGGGCGGCCGCGCCCATCGCGTCGGCGATGCGTTTGAGCTCGGCGATCGGAAAGCCTTCTTCGATGATGAACGCCGCACTCAAGTACAACGGTCTTGCGCCGCTCATCGCCAGGTCGTTGACGGTCCCGTTGATCGCCAGATCGCCGATCGATCCGCCCGGAAAAAACAGCGGCCGCACGACGTAGGAATCCGTCGACATCGCCAGACGTTGGCCGATCGCCTGCAGACTAGCGGCCTGGAAAACAGCGGAATCACCGAGTCGATTCAGATGATCGTTTTGAAACGCCGGCAGAAAGACATGCTCGACCAATTCGCCCGACAGTGTTCCTCCCCCGCCATGACCGAGCACGATCTTCGGGTAGTCTTGCAGCGGCACCGGACATGTCGGATTGCCCATGTTGATCGAGCCGTCGGAGTCATCGTTCGCTAATTTAGAGAGTTTGTCTTCAACCATCAGGTTAGCTGTTTGTGGACGGACCTTGCGGGGCTTCCAGCGACACCAAACGGCCGTAGTTGTAGTAGGCCGCACAGGCACCTTCGGCGGAAACCATCGTCGCGCCGAGCGGGCTTCGTGGGGTGCATTGGGTTCCAAAGGCGGCGCACTGATTCGGTTTGATCGCCCCCTTGAGCACGTCACCGGCACGGCACAACGGCGACTCTTGCGTGCGGATGGTCGAAACGTCGAACTTGGATTCCGCATCAAAGCTTCGATACGTCTCACGCAGACGCCAACCGCTCTGTGGGATCGAGCCGATTCCGCGCCAGTTTCGGTCCGTCGTTTCGAACACGTCGTCCAAAATCGCTCGAGCCGCTTGATTGCCTTGCTCGGACACGACACGGGGATACGCGTTTTCGACATGGGCGGTTCCCGATTCCAGTTGGACGACGCAGCGGCGGATGCCTTCGAGCAAGTCCAGCGGTTCGAAGCCGGTGATCACGATCGGGACCTGGTAACGATCGCAGAGGGGATGATAGTGAGAAAACCCGGTCACCGAGCAAACGTGGCCGGCGGCGAGAAACGCGTTGACGCGGTTCCCTGTTGAATTCATGATCGCTTCGATCGCCGGTGGCACCAACACGTGCGAGACCAGCGCGGAAAAGTTGTCGACGCGTTGATCGTGGGCAAGCTTCACGGCCATG
This sequence comes from Phycisphaera sp. RhM, assembly GCA_033042175.1. GTDB lineage: Bacteria > Planctomycetota > Planctomycetia > Pirellulales > Pirellulaceae > Stieleria. Next base: position 36,071 of record WCIL01000063.1, on the reverse strand, counting down.
GCATTGGCGGGCGCCGTCGTTTCGAAGCCGATCGCGAGAAACACCACTTCACGATCGGGGTTCTCGCGAGCAATCTTGACGGCATCCAGCGGGGAATAGACGACGCGCACGTCACCGCCATCCGCTTTGACTTGAAACAAGTCTCCCTGCGATCCCGGAACCCGCAACATGTCGCCGAAGGAACAGAAGATGACATCGGGGCGGGACGCGATCGCCAAGGCTTTGTCGATCACGTCCAGCGGTGTCACACAGACGGGACAACCGGGACCGTGAATCATTTCGATCTCGTTGGGAAGGATCTGGTCGATCCCGTTGCGAATGATCGAATGGGTCTGTCCGCCGCAAACTTCCATGATCGCCCACCGGCGAGTCACCCGACGCGCAATTTCGCCGGCGAGTCGTTTCGCGGTTTCGCCGTCACGGTATTCGGACAAGTGTTTCATGAATCAAGATGCTCCATGGCATCAAACGTTCGTAGCGTTTCCTCCGCCGAGGCTTCGTCGATCTGGCTGATCGCAAACCCGGCGTGAACGATCGCGTAGTCTCCCACTTCGATGTCGGGCAGGAACGCCAAGCAGACCTCTTTGACGACACCGCCGAAATTAATTTTACCCATTCGGATCTGATTCTCGTCGAAGATCGATTCCACTTTCCCAGGCACAGCCAGACACATGAATTCACACCGTCGTTGAGGGAAGTTTGCGAGACGCCAATGCTTCAGGCGGGATAGGGTTTTCGTTGAACGTCCAGCATAACGGTTTTCCCGTTCAGCGGCGTACGGTTTCACGTCGCTGCCGTCGCCAGAAGGTTGCGACAAAGTGTTTTCCACGGTCCGGCGAGCGTGGCTAGGTCAAAAGGACGCTATCCGGGTCGTCGTCCAGGCGGTGCCCGGCGACGACCGCTTGGCCGAGCGAAAGTCCGCCGTCGTTGGGCGGAACCTGTTGGTGAACCAGCACGTTGAATCCGGAGGCTTCCAGCCGCTTGGTCAGCAACGTGGTGAGCAAGAGGTTTTGAAAAACACCGCCGGTCAAACCGACGACGTCGATGCCGGTTCGCGCACGTCCCGACTGGCAGACGTCGCTGATCATTGCCGCGACGGCGTGATGGAATTGTGCGGCAATCCGGCATCGGTCCGCCCCGGCGATGATGTCTCGGCAAATCGATTCGATCAAATCGTGGGATCTGATTTGCATCGCGGTGTGGTCCGATGCTTCGGCGATCTGAAAGCGGTACGCATTGGAATCCACCTGGTCGATCACCCCGGTTGCCAGTGATTCCAACTCGATCGCCGCCTGGGCTTCAAAGCTGACTTCGTGCCGAATGCCGATCAGCGAAGCCACCGCATCAAAGTGCCGGCCGGCGCTGCTGGTCGGAAAACAGTTGAGGTTCGATTGCAGTTGTTGCTCCAACAGACGCCTCACGCCGGCCGGACAAAAGGAAACGCAGGGCAGTCGCTCGTCCCACGGCAATCCATGGGCACTCAGCAAGGCCAGCGCCGTGCGATACGGCCGCCTGATGCTGGCGTCACCGCCAGGTAGCGGAAAGTATTTCAAGTGGGCGAACCGTTCGAAGCCCTTGCAGTTGACGGTCAAAAATTCTCCGCCCCAGATCGCCCCATCGGTTCCATATCCCGTGCCGTCGAAACAGCACGCGAGAATGGGTTGATCGGCATCGAGCTGATATTCAGCGATCAAGGACACCGCGTGGGCAACGTGGTGCTGCACACGAATCAACGGCACCCGCAGTGTTTTGGCAAGGCTTTCGGCAAACTGTCCGGAAAGAGACAAAGGATGCAGATCGGCGGCGACGGCATCCGCGTCGATGCGGAACAGTTGCAAGTAGTGATCGACGTTCCGCTGCAGGGCACCGAGCGTCTCCAGATTGCCGACATCGCCCATGTGTTGGCTGATGTATGCGTTCTGCCCCTGGGTGATGCAGAACGTGGCTTTCATCTCCCCGCCGACCGCCACCACGCTTCGGCCGTTCTGGCTGAGCCTGATCGGTATCGGGGCGAAACCACGCGAACGCCGGATAGGCAGCGCGGACGCACCGAGTGGTCTGATAACGGAGTCATCGCAAACGGCGTGGATGTCGCGGTCGTGAAAGAGGAACCCGTCGACCAGCGGGCCGAGACGTCGAACGGCTTCGTCATTCGTTCGAGCGATGGGTTCATCGGAGAGGTTGCCCGAGGTCATCAACAATGGGCAGACCGCTTCGATTAACAGATGGTGTAACGGAGAATAGGGCAGCATCACGCCGACGCAATGGTTTCCCGGGGCAACGGCGTCAAGCATGCCAGAGTACCCGGCGGAATCGTACCCGGCGTCATCGGCGTTGAGCTTTCGTTTCTGCAACAGCACAATCGGGCGTTCCTTGCTTTCCAGCAAACGTTGTTCGCCGCGGCTGACTTCCGCCAACCGTTTGGCATCCTCACTGTCGGCGACCATGATCGCAAAGGGTTTGTCGATCCGCCCTTTTCGCTCGCGAAGTTTTCTGATCGCATCGACGTTGGTCGCATCGCAAGCCAGGTGAAAGCCCCCGATGCCCTTGACGGCGACGATGCCTCCGTCAAGAACGCATGCCGTAAACGATTCGATCACGCCAGAAAGTTCGTCCTGTTTTGACGCTCGGAATGGGGCATCGGGCGTCAATTCGTCCGAGGCAACAAACCAGATCTGCGGTCCGCACTCCGGGCAGGCGTTGGGTTGGGCGTGAAAACGTCGGTCCGACGGATCGTTGTATTCCTCGCGACACCGATTACACATCTCGAACGACTTCATCGTCGTCAATGCACGGTCGTAGGGAATGGCTTTGACGATCGTGAAACGTGGGCCGCAATTGGTGCAGTTGATAAACGGGTAGCGATGGCGGCGATTGTGCGCGTCTTGCATCTCCCCCAGGCAATCCACACAGACCGAGATGTCGGCCATCACCGCGGTGCTGGCGTGTGGCGATGGGGCACTGTCGCGGATCGTAAATTGAAATTCCTCGATCGCCGGCAAGTCAGAGGTCTCCAGCGAATCGATGGTCGCCAGGGGCGGCAGTCCCTGCTGGAACCCACGTAAGAACGCATCCAGGTTGTGTCGCTCCCCTTGGGCCTCGATCGTGACGCCCCGGGAATCGTTTTGGACCCAGCCGGTCAGCTCCGCATCGCTTGCGCGGTTCCAGACGAACGGTCGAAAACCGACCCCTTGGATGCGCCCGGTCAGGCGTATGCGGATTCGTTTCAAGTGCTGGTTCACGATGCTTCGTCGCTAACTGGCGTGTTTCAAGCTGATGCCGGACGGCCCGCTCGCGCCGTTCCGCGAATCGTTCCGTTCCCATTGTAGGTGGCATCTGCGGGGACGGCTTGCTATCCGGGGTGATCCTGCGGATCGCCGCCACGACACCAGGAAAAAACACACGGACCGGGATCGGCACGATAAACTCTGAGGTTCTCCCCTGACACCAAACCTTTTCGTTTTTCGAGGATACCATGAAATCAGCACTCAGCCTTTTGATCGTGATGGCGATCGCGACCGCATCGATCGCGAAAGAGGACGGCCAAGACGTTTACATCGACCCCGACGCGACACCCCAATCGTACAAGTTGCAGGGCGAATACGAAGGGGAAGCCGGTGACAAAGGCGACACGTACGCCGCGCAAATCATCGCGCTGGGCAATGACCAGTTCCACATGGTCGCCTACAAGGGTGGACTGCCCGGCAACAACCAGAGCCACAAAGACATCTTCTTTGAAACCGATGGAACGCTCGAAGGCGACGATGTCACATTCCGGCATGAGGATTTTACAATCTCCGTTTCCGGCGGCGAATTGCGCGTCATCAATGCCGACGGCGATCAAGTCGCGACGCTGGAACGCATCGTCCGCAAGAGTCCGACGCTCGGCGCCAAGCCGCCCAAGGGTGCGCTGGTGCTGTTCGACGGCAGCAACGGTGACGCGTTCGAAGGAGCCCAAGTCGACGATGGACTGTTGCTGGCCGACACCTTCAGCAAAGAAACGTTTGCGGACCACACGTTGCACCTGGAATTTCGTACGCCGTTCAAGCCCAGTGGACGTGGCCAAGGACGCGGCAACAGCGGCGTCTATGTGCAAAGCCGGTACGAAATCCAGGTCCTCGATTCGTTCGCGCTCGCAGGCAAGAGCAACGAGTGCGGCGGGATCTACCAGATCGCCGAGCCCAGGGTCAACATGTGCCTGCCGCCGCTGCAGTGGCAAACCTATGACATCGATTTCACCGCGGCACGTTATGATGACGAGGGTAAGAAAATCGCCAACGCCCGGGTCACCGTCAAACACAACGGCGTGGTCATTCATGATGACCTGGAACTGCCCAAGCACACGCCCGGTCGTCACCAGGAAGGCCCCGAGCCGGATGCCTTGTATCTGCAAGGCCATGGCAACCCGGTCTACTATCGCAACATCTGGGTGGTGAAAAAATAGACGTTGGCCGCCCGTCTCTAAGATCGGAACCGCGGTCGGTTTGCCCACCGGGTCACATTTCGATCTCAAATCCTTTGCGTCGGTCGCGGGCGATCAAACTCTGGGCCAACGGATCGCCCACGACCTGTTCCTGTTGCGGATCCCAGTGGACCGTGCGGTCAAGTCGTGCGGCGATGCCTGCCAGATGGCACGTCGACAAGGCGCGGTGGTGACTGAAGACATCCGAGATCGGTTCGGTCTGGTCGCGTGCGGATTCAAAGAAGTTGCGGAAGTGGTCTGTCAACGGCCGGTTCTTGTAAACTTCTTCGAGTGCCCCGGCGGGCAGCGGATCGGTTTTCAGATCTTCGACGGGTTTGCCGGTGATCCGTCCGCGATTGACAAACAACCGACCCTCGGTCCCTTCGAACAGAATGCCGTTATCGCCGTCATGGCGGATTTCGATCTCTTTGCCGTCGGCAAACGTTGCCGTCATCAGAAACTCTGTTGCGGTGTTGTAACGCGTGCGATCGACCGGAAAGCCGTCTTTGAATTCGACCGGGTGTTTGACATGCACCGGTTTGACGGAAATCGGCCCGGTTTCGGTCAAGCCGAGCCCCCAAGTTGCGATGTCCACATGATGGGCGCCCCAGTCAGTCAGCTTGCCACCGGAATATTCGTACCACCAACGGAATTCGTAGTGACCGCGTGACCAGCTTTTGGTTTCTCCATAGTCGCCGGCCAGATGGTGGAACTCGGATTCCGCGACCGGACCCTGCCAGAGGTTCCAATCGAAGTGTTTCGGTGGCGCGACCGCGGGCAACGCGGGGCTTGTCGGTGCGCCACCAATGCTGCACGTCGCCTTCTTGACTTCGCCGAGACGCCCGGCGCGGATCAGCGCGATCGCCTGGATAAATTGTCGACTGCTGCGTTGCTGCGTGCCGATTTGCACAACCCGTCCGGTTTTCTTGCAAACCTCACTCATCAACCGGCCTTCTTCGATCGTCAGCGTCATCGGTTTTTCGCAGTACACATCTTTGCCCGCCAACATCGCTTCGATGGCGACCTTGGCGTGCCAGTGCTCGGGTGTCGAAATGTGAACGATGTCGATGCGGTCGTCGTCCAAAATCGATCGGTAATCGGCCGAGGCCGTGGGTTTCGTTCCCGTCCATTCCTTCACCAGATCCGATGCCATCGCCAGCCGATTCGCGTCGGCGTCACAGATCGCGACGTAGTCACCATATTTGCGGAAATCCGGCGCCGACCCATAGGGCCGGTCGATCCCGGTCGCTTTGATGCACCAGCGGCTGCCGGTTCCCACGGCGCCGACACGAGGCCGCTCGTTGGCCGCGGCGAAGCCGAAGGCGCGTTGATCGCGAGCGGCCAGCAACGCTGCACCGGCAAATGAAAGTGAACTGGCAAGCGCACGGCGGCGATTGAGACGATAGGTTTTCATGTTGGTTTTCTAGTTAAAAAGTGGCGTAAGCTTCCAGCTTGCGATGCATCCGCCCTCACGCTTTTCGACGTTCGGGAAAAAAGCGACTTGGCTCGATTTCGATTTCACACGTTTCGCAGACCGACAGCCGGAGCGTCTGCGAAGTCGCGAGGGAGACGCACTCGGGATCGCGCCGTTGGATCCGTTCGACCGTCTCTGCAATCGGATCGACGATCAAATAGGTGCCAACGCCCTGGTCGCGATACAACGTCTGTTTAACCCCTCGATCGTTCGATTGAGTCGACATCATTCTATCAATTGGCGCGACAAAGAGGCACACCGCGTGCAGGGGAACCCCGTGACCAGGTCCGTTGCGTCCGAGGGAGACGGTTTGATCGCCGCGGAAAACGTTCTGCCCGTTGCTTTTGAAGACAAGCGGCGCGCGTTATCGCACAGGGCGTGACGTATCCACACGCTTCAGACGCCTCGGGAATCGGTGTTCGTGCAGATGACGCACAGCGTTGCAGCGACACTTCGTCTCGGGTGTCGAAGTTATCGTCACGGGCCTGCGTGGTCCCATGACTTTGCGATAGATTGTCGACCCCCGGCGCGCACGTCCAAACCTGTGCGGCCCTACTTGATAAGGAGCTCCTCGATGGCCGTCCCCAAGCCAGAACTGATTCGAAACCTTTGCTTTTGTGGTCAGACCGGATCTGGCAAGACCACGCTTTGTGAACGACTTTTGTTTGCCGCCGGCGAAATCAGCCGACTCGGCACGGTTGAAGAAGGCAACACGGTCAGCGACTTCGCGGAAGAGGAACATCGATACCAGCATTCGCTCGCCCCGAGCATCGTTCATTTTGATCATGAACATCACCGCGTCAATTTGATCGACACGCCGGGTATGTCGGATTTCATCGGCCACGCCATCGCCTGTTTCCCCGCCGTCGAAACGGTGGTCATTGTGATCGATGCGGTCAAAGGGATCGAAAGTGAAACACGGCGGCTGATGAAAGTGGCGACCGACCGGAACCTGCCGCGAATGATCCTGGTCAACAAGATCGACGCCCAGGAGGCCGATCTGGAGAAACTGACGAAGCAGATTCGATCGGTGTTCGGGAATGTCTGTCTGCCGATCAACCTGCCCACACCCGATTTGTCGGGCGTCGTCGAAGTGTTCGAGACCGATGCACACGATGTGACCGCGTTCAGTTCGGCCGAAGCGGCCCACACCCAGATCGTCGAACAGGTGGTCGAGGTCGACGAGCAGTTGACCGAAACGTATCTCGACGCCGGTGCCGACCACCTCGACCCGAACCGGTTGCACGATGCGTTCGAATGTGCCCTTCGCGAAGGTCATTTGGTCCCGATCGTGTATGCGTCGGCCAAGACCGGTGCGGGGATCGAGCATCTGCTCCACGTCACCGCCTCGTTGTTGCCAAGTCCCTTGGAAGGAAACCCGCGGCCCTTTGTCCAAGGCGGGCAACCGCTGAAAACGGAATTCGATGCGAGCAAGCCCACGATCGCGCATGTCTTCCAAGTCGCCACCGACAAGCATGTCGGAAAGCTGGGGATCTTCCGCGTGCACCAGGGCATCGTCCGTCAAAAATCGGAGCTGTTCATCGATGACGGCCGCAAACCGCTTCGCATCAGCCACGTGATGCGGTTGCAAGGAAAAGAGCACAAGGAGACCGAGGCGATCGGGCCCGGTGAGATCGGTGCGATCTCGAAAATCGATGAGATCCATTTCGACGGCGTCCTGCACGACGGAGCGACTCCCGAAGACCCGCCACTGTTGCTGCCGCTGGAATTGCCCAAGCCGATGTACGGATTGGCGGTGGAACTGAAAAGCCACGCCGACGAAGCCAAGTTTTCCGCCGCCATGCACAAGCTGCAGGACGAGGACCCCTGTCTGATACTGGAGCGTGTGGCCGCGACCAAGCAGACGGTGTTGCGCGGATTGGGAGAATTGCATCTCAGGATCACGCTCGAGAAGTTGTCCAACCAGTACGGAATCGATCTGGAAACATCAGAGCCCAAGGTCGCTTACAAAGAGACGATTACGCTTCCCGCCGAGGGCCACTATCGCCACAAAAAGCAAACCGGCGGTGCGGGACAATTCGGCGAAGTCTACTTGCGTGTCGCGCCGCTGCCGGAGGATCACCCGACGGGGTTCGAGTTCGAGAACAAGACCGTCGGCGGTTCGATCCCGAAACAGTTCATGTCGTCGATCGAAAAAGGAATCCGGCAAGTGCTCGACGATGGTGCCGTCGCCGGATACCCGATGACCGGCGTCCGTGTCGAAGTCTACGATGGCAAGCACCACGAGGTCGACAGCAAGGAGATCGCTTTCATGACCGCGGGAAGAAAGGCGTTCATCGATGCGGTCTTGAAAGCCAAACCGGTTTTGCTGGAACCGTACGGCAATGTGGAAGTCCACGTGCCCGGTCAATATCTCGGTGACGTCACGAGCGACTTGTCCGTTCGCCGCGCCCGTGTCACCGATACACAAATGCAAGAAGACAGTTGCGTGATCAAGGCCATCGCGCCGCTGAGCGAATTGCAGGCGTACTCGAACCAGTTGAAAAGCATCGCCGGGGGAGCCGGGGCGTTCTCCGTGGAGCATAGCCACGAAGAACCCGCACCGCCCAACGTTCAAGACGAAGTGATCGCGGCCTATCGTCCCCGTCCAGACGACGATTGATTGGTCAAACGATGCGGCGCTCAGAGCGCGTCGCGGACCGAGGTGTGGTCGTGCACGATTCGCCAGCCTTCGTCGAATCGACGGAGCACCAGGGTGAAACGACCGCCGATCGGTGTGACGTCGCGTGTCAGTTGCCAAACGCCCAACACTTGAAAGCCGTCGTCGCCGAGACGCAGAAGCTCAAGGTCCGAGAACGAGAGGTTGCCCATCGTCGTTTGGTCGGGATAACGTCGTTTGTAGCGCTCGAGGGTTGCCTCCCAGCCGCGGGTGATGCTACCGGCGGAGCAGAACGTCAGCCCTTCGTCGTTCCAATAGACATCCATGAAGCGATCGATGTCGCCGGCATTCCAGGCGTCGGCTTGTTGGCCGATCAGCCGACAAATCTCAGCCTCGTCGGCGTCGGTCGGCTTCGCGGTGTCGGTCGGCTTCGCGGTGTCGGTCGGCTTCGCGGTGTCGGTCGGCTTCGCGGTGTCGGTCGGCTTCGCGGTGTCGACTGCGGGGCGGCCGCCGTTGTCGAGCGCCAGATAGGTTTCGAAGCGACCGTTGCTATCGGCCGCCGCACAACTCATCCCCGGCGTGTTGTGCTGCATGACGATTTGGCCGTCGTGCGAGACGCCGATCAGACCGCCGATCCCCGGCTGAAGTCGCTCGGTCATGATCTCCGTGATGGCGGTATCCAGCGACCGTTTGGCATACAGCATCTGAGCGGCGATGTCATAGGCCACGGCGTTGCGGATGTATTCCTCGCCGACGCCGGTTCCTGAAACGGCGCAGGACGCATTGTCGGCGAACGTGCCCGCACCCACGATCGGCGAATCGCCGACACGGCCGGGCAGTTTTTTCGGCGTGCCACCGGTGCTGGTTCCCGCGGCAAGATTCCCTTCCGAATCGAGTGCGGCGCAACCGACCGTGCCCAGGTGCGGATGCTCCGACGGATCCGGTTCCTGCGGCGTCCGCCGACGGTGGCTCAAAAAGTACTTCGGGTCGACCAGCGGCACGCTTTTAGACGCCGCAAAGGATTCGGCGCCGCGGCCGACCAGCAATACATGCTTGGTGTCGGTCATGACCAATCGCGCCGTCGAGATCGGGTTCTTGATGGTCGTCACGCCGGCGATCGCACCGCAGGCACGGTTGCGTCCATCCATGATCGACGCATCCAGTTCCGCGTTTCCGGCTTGGGTCAGCACCGCACCCCGGCCGGCGTTGAAGCTGGCGTTGTCTTCCAACGACCGGATCACCGCTTCCACCGCATCGAGGGACGAACCGCCGCCGGCGAGCAGGTCGCGTCCGATTTTCAGCGCCGCCTCCAGTCCATCCAGACGCGCGTTGCGTTTTTCATCACTCCACTTCGACGGATCCCCGCCCGCACCGCCATGGATCACAATCGCCCATTGCGTGCGTTGTGCGGTTTCGGCGTGAAGGGGAATGGCTGTCGGTGAACCGATCAACGAGCTAGCCATCGAGACAACCATCATCAGGCTGAGTGTGCGAAACATAAAAGCTACCGGGGGCGAGGGACTGATGGAACCATGGTCGAATTCTAATCCATCTCGACGGACCAACCGGTTTAGCCAAACTCCCTATCCTGCCAAAAAGGTGTCGGACACCTTTTTGGAATCTCAGGCTACCTATTTTTCCAAAAAGGTGTCGGACACCTTTTTGAGGTTGAATTGGTATTCCACCCAGCCGCTGAGGGTTTGGCCGGGTCGGCAGATCTGCAGGTGCGCTTCGCGGATCTTGCCCGCCGCGTGCAGATTGTGCGCGTCGGTGCTGCAGGTCTGGCTCTCTACTCCAAAATAAGGTCGGTCCGGAGTCCAGACCACCAGGTGCGTGAACGCTTCGGATGCAGCGATGGTGATCTTTCGGTTCACGTCGCGATAGTCGATGACGGTGGGCTGATCCGGTTTCATGCCCCAGAACACGTCGTCAAACGTCGTTCCCTCAAGCGACATGAACTCGCCGAGCGGAAAATCCAACTGGTCCTTCGGAACCAGTTCTCCCGATGGCAGCTGCTTGTCCGATTCCATCCCATGCGTCGCTGGGATTTTCAGGTACGTGTTTTCACGCCGACCCTGGTAAACGAAATACGGATGCAAGGCAAATCCGAAGGGCACCGCGGCGGTGCCACCGGTGTTGTCAACCTTGTACGTCCATCGGACCGCACCCTCGCGAACCGTCACGGTCAAGTAAAGCTGATGGGGAAACGGAAACTGCGAATGCAACGCGGTGCCGTCACCGAAATCGGCCACGCAGGTGATCGCCGCATGCGTCGAATCGGAGTTGGATCGGACGAATTGCCACGCATGCCGATTGACCAGACCGTGAATGAAATTGCCACCCGCGTTGGGCTGGAAGCGAATCGTCTTGCCGCCAAATTCGAACGCCGCATCCTTGACTCGATTCGGGGTCGGATACAAGACGGGGTTTCCGAATCCGACGCCGGGAAGCTTGTCCAGCGACTCCGGTTGTCGCAGGTACTCGACATCATCGACGCGTATCGAGTACGCGTTGGCGCCCGCGCCGGGAGCAAACTTGACCACCGTTGTTCCCTGTCGCAGCGTGAAAACCTGGGTTCCCGAGTCGTTGCCGATCGAAATTTCGCCGGCCACTACGTTTGACACGACGACGCAAAAGGCGAGACAACAAAGGAGTGATCGGAGCATCATGATCGTGTCCGTGGGGGGTGAGCGATTGGATCAGGAACCGATTTTAGTTCACCTGAGGACGTCGCATCACGGGGTGTCGTCTAATGATCGGATGAGGACGCCAGATTCACACTGTGACAACGGAATTCACGCCCCCTTTGTGGCTGGCCAATCATGAACTTGCGTGTATCGGCCTGTTTGACCGTTCCATTAAACAGGAGACTCTCATGCCAAAGAGAACAAACTATTTAAATGCGGCTCTGGCGTCACTCGCATTCCTCGTGCCCGGTGGCTGTGATACCCACGATGTGATCACCCGCGGCTCCCCGGACGCGGTCACCGAGTCACCGGCACCGGATACCATGGCACCCGATACCGCGTCGGCGATTCTGTTTGACGGTTTCGAGAACTATTCGCGAGAGACCGAAACGACGTCGCCGCCTGCGCAAAAGTACATCGATCAGGGCATGCAGTGGCTGTACGGTTTCAACGACGACGAAGCGATTCGGTGTTTCCGAGAAGCCGCTCGGCTCGACCCGCAATGCGTGTTTCCCTGGTGGGGAATCGCTTATGCCAGCGGCATCAACATCAACGATCTGACGATGACCGAACAGGAATCGCGGACCGCGTGGGAAGCGCGAAACGCGGCGCTCGATCGACTGGAGCACGCGTCAACGGTCGAAAAAGCGCTCGTCCAGGCAGTCGCAGTCCGATACACGTGGCCGGCCCCCGAGGATCCGGCGGAGCTTGAAAAGAAGTATGCCGACGCCATGCAGGAAGTGTGGATGCAGTTTCCCGATGATGCCGACGTGGGGACGCTGTTTGCCGAAGCGTTGATGAATTTGCAGCCCTGGGACTACTGGACCGAAGAGGGAGCCCCCAAGGGACGCGCCTCGGAAATCGTCCAGACGCTGGAGAAGGTGATCGAATTGGATCCCGACCATCCCGGTGCATTGCACTATTACATTCACGCCGTCGAGGCATCGAAATCACCCGAGCGTGCCGAAGCGGCTGCCGATCGCTTGGCGTTGTTGGTTCCCGGTTCCAGTCACCTGACTCACATGCCGTCGCACATCTACGGCCGAGTGGGGCGGTACTCGGATGCGGCCGACGCGAACGTGCGGGCAGTCGCAGCCGATCGACGCTATCTGGCTTCGGCTGCCGAACAAGATTACTACGGGTTGTACATCTCACACAACCTGCACTTTCTCGCGTACGCGGCAATGATGGAAGGCCGTTACGAACAAGCGCTGCAGGCGGCGCGGGAAATTGAAACGCACGTGCCGAAGACCTTCATGCAACGCTACCCGCAAGTCGCCGACGGATGGGCCGCTGCACTGCCGCATGTCCTGATACGTTTCGGTCGCTGGCAAGAGATTCTTGAGCTGGAGGACTACCCCGCCGAGCGACCGGTCAGCCGGGCGATGAGACGTTACGCACGCAGCATCGCGTACTCGGCGCTCGGACGTATCGACGAAGCGGAGCAGGAGATCGCAGCCTTCAACAAAATCGCCGCGACGGTGCCGACCGATTGGAAAATCGGATTCAACCCCGCGCATGCGGTGTTCCCGTTGGCTCGCAAGATGATGCACGGCGAGTTGGCTTTTCGCAAAGGCGAGCATGATGAGGCGTTTGGTGTGCTGAAAGAAGCCGCGGAACTGGAAGACCGACTGCTGTATGACGAACCGCCGAGTTGGTTGCAGCCGGTTCGGCATGCACTCGGGGCGTTGCTGATGGCGTCGGGAAATTACGCCCGCGCCGAGTCGGTTTATGAAACGGATTTGGAACGCAATCCGGGTAACGGCTGGGCGTTGCTGGGGCTTGAAAAGGCACTGCGGGCGCAGCGTAAGACGGAAGGCCTTGATCAGCTCGTTCGGCAACGTTTCCGCGCCTGGTACCGTTCGGACGTGGATCCGACGTCGTCCTGTTATTGCGAACCGGGAGCGGTGACTCTGGACCAGACGCCGGTAACCTCCTCAAAGTAACACCCAACAATGCGGATCATTCGGAACTCGACTCCTCGACGACCCAGTCGACGGCTTCACGCAATTCGGCGTCGAAGCGACACGCCGTGCCGGTCTTGATCGTGGCTTTCAAGTAGCGTCCGAGCTGGGCGTCAACGTCCGTGATCTTGCGGATGGCACCTCGGATGCCCTTAGTCACGCTTTGACGGGCGCGTTCGACGGCGTTTCCGGCACGGCGGGGTCGGCCGCCGAGTCCGACGGCGGCGGCGAGGGTTTGGGCGATGGTGTCCAATTCCGTGCGAATGCGTTCGGCGTTGACCGGATCCGACGCGGAGTCCAGGTCCGCCAACTCGGACCGCAGTTCTTCGGCGCGGCGTCGATAGGTTTCGCGGGCGGTTGCGTCCAACATTTCGCCGGCGTCACCGCGGTCGGGCGCTCCACCGGAACCGGCCAGATCGACGGCCCAGCAATCGACGCCAGGTTGCCGCAGCAGCTTCGACAAATGTTCCAATCCACGCGTGCTGCGCAACTGGAATGACCGGCCGTCGAACACGAACGTCCAGGTATCGCCGCGGCGCGTCATGCGGGCTTGCCGCGGCGTGGTTGGTGATGCAGAACGATCCGGTCGCGATGTCCGGCCGTCGATCTTGTCCAGCAACGCCTGCGTTTGATCGCGATCGAATTCTGCCCCGATGCGGGCAAAGCCGTCGCGGGCAGCGGCAAACTCAATCTTCGCCCGCGTGGGATCCCCATCGGCCTGGAGGGCTTTGGCCAACAACACGCAGGTGTTGGCCAGTTCGTAGGGCGTGTTCAGTTCAATCCACCAACGCCGCGCCCGCGTCAGTTGTTCGACGGCCTGGTGGGATTCACCGTTGGCCAAATGCAAAAGTCCGCGGGCGTGCGCGGCGGCGGCGTTGTCCCACGGAGTGTTGTTGCGTTTCGACATGTCTGTCAGTTCGGCGACCGCCGATTCGGCGATCTCCCGTTCGTTGACTTCGACGGCGATCGTGGCCCGCGCGACGAGCAGATTGACGCGGTCTTCGCAGACCATGCTGGGACGCGGCTCGTGAAAGGTGCGTTCGAGCGAGCGGTGGGCGGACACCGCGTCGCCGCGCTGCATCAGCAACAGCGCCAGCCCGGGTTGCGGATCCCAGCCGAGTGAAATGGCACGCTGAAACGCGGTCATCGCGCCTTCGAAATTGCCGCGACGACGTCGCACTTCGCCGAGTTCACTCCACGGGAACGTCGCATAAGCAGGCAGAGATTGCGAAACCTGTCGCGTCGCGGCTTCACTTTCGGATTCCGCCGCGACCAGATCGCCACGGACTCGCAGCACTTCACTGCGGTGCACGCGACACATGCCGGGAAAGTACTCGACCTGCTGGCGATTGACCCAACGTGTTGCCGATTCGGTCCATTCTTGCGCCCGCCGCCATTCGCCGCGACAACGGCACGCCCAGATCGCGTTGCAGAACACCATTCCGGTCGCGAAGAGATCGATTTCACCGCCGAGCGCCATCGAAGTCGCGCGGCGGATCAGGTCCAACGTCGCTTGACTTTCGCCGCGAGTGGTGCAGACGTGGCTGAGGTCAACGAGCGCGAGTGCTTCGACGTTGCGTTCACCATAGCGACGGGCGAGCTCGAGGGCGCGTCGGGCGTGGTGTTCCTGGGCGTCCAGATCGCCTTCGGCCATACAGCATCGATTGTGGAACCACGCCTGCCACGCGTGTTCGGGGCCTTCGGGCAATTCCGCAATCAGATCATCGGCGCGTCCCAGCCAGGCCGCGGCGAGAGCCTTTCGACCGGCGTCGTCATTGGCGTGGGACAATTCCAGCGCCGTCCGCACCGCGCCGCGCTGGTCGGCCCGGGCGACGTAGGCTTCATGCGCCTGTTCGATGGGGTCGACGATTTCGTCAAACCGGCCGGTCCACCGAGCACACTCGCCGAGCATTTCCAGGCCTTCCGGGCACAGCTCGCCACGCTGATCGGATTGACGGAGGATTTCATAGGCGGTCTGCCATTGACGACGGCTCACGGCTTGTTGAGCTTGCACGAGTGCGGCGGAGCCTGCCGATGCGGTGTCGTCGTCCAACCGCGACAGCCGCGACCGAAGTTCCGCGATGGAGTCAAATCGATGCGCGCGGTCTTTCTGCAAACAACGCTTCAACAACGAACGCAGCGACTCCGGCGTCGTCTCTGAAAGTGCTTGCCAGTCCGGTTCGCGCTGCAGCACCGCTGCCATCACTTGCGGCAGCGACCGGCCATCAAACACGGGCGTGCCGGCAAGACATTCGTACAACACACAGCCCAGCGACCAGATGTCGGTGCGATGATCGACCGGCAACCCTTGGGCCTGTTCGGGACTCATGTAGGCCGGTGTCCCCAAGATCGCTCCGTGAACCGTCAGCGGAAGACAGGTTGTCAGGGACGATGTCGCAGCGAACGGTTCGGGATCCGCCGACGCAACAAACCGGGCCAAACCGAAATCGAGAATCTTGACACTGCCGTCAGGCCCGATGCGGATGTTGCCCGGTTTCAGGTCGCGATGAATGATTCCCTTGGCATGCGCCGCACCAAGCCCTTGACAGACTTTTTCGGCGAATCGAACCGCGTCGTCGACCGGCATGGGGCCGTCGGCCAAATACTGCGACAGATCCTTTCCCTCGACATACTCGAGCGACAGAAAGCACAGCTCGTCGGTCTGGTGGTAACCGTAGATCTGGGCCACGCACGGATGATTCAGTGCGGCCAGCGTCTGCGCTTCGCGTTTGAATCGCTTGCAGATCGATGCGTTGTCGGCGACATCGACCGTCAGTACCTTGATCGCAACTTGGCGATCCAGCGTCGTATCGTGGGCAAGGTAGACCGTGCCCATGGCTCCGGCACCCAAGGTGCCGAGTATTTCGAATGTCAGCAGACGCTGGCCGGCCTCAACCATCTTCGAATCCCCCAGCCTCTTGGAAGTCGTGCAGGTTTCGACGTCACCGTTCAACGCGGCGGTTCACCGTTCGACCTCGACTCGACGCGCTCGACCCTCCTGCCAGGAGACAACTGATCAATCCGATCGGTTCTTCGCCTTCGCAGCCTCCATTATAACGGCCCGGCTGTCATGACCAACATTGGTGCCGGGAGGTTCGCCCCAATTGCCGACTCGTCTGCCGAGTGACGGGTGCCGAGAGACGGGTGGCTTGTCAGGCAGTGGCCGCCAAACGCGTCAGGCGGGCTCGCCGCCGTTAACAAGCCAGGTCGGGGCACCGTTTCCGTGGAAGGCGCGTTTTCTGGTCCTTGCGCGGTGACACCGTTTTTCAAACGGTCCTCAGAATCATACCGGGGGCGGCGAAATCGGTTTGGCCGAATTTGACCGGCACGGTAACATCAGTTCTCGCCGGGGCGTCTTGGAAAACGACGCGCTGAATCGGACAACGAGTCGTGCTATCTGTTTTTCGAGCAAAAGAAGAATTCGTCTGTAACGATTCGCTCGATGGGCCCAATGTGACATGAGCTCGTCGACGCCCCCAACGAATACCGTCAAATGTCCGAACCCGTCTCGACCGCATCGTCCTTTCCGACCCACGCGCCGAACGCTTATCTGTCCGGCGCCCTCGCACCGACACAGGACGAGATCGCAAGGTCCGACTTGCCCGTCGTCGGGAAACTGCCCCAGGATCTCAACGGCATGTGGGTCCGCAACGGACCCAACCCGATGTTCCCGCCGGCTCCGCACTATCATTGGTTTGACGGTGACGGCATGTTGCATGGCGTTCGCATCGAAGACGGAAAGGCGAGCTACCTGAATCGATTTGTCCGAACATCGTCATGGAAGAAGCAACAACAGAGCGGACGCAACCATTCGCCAAGTTATGTCAATGCCCGACCGCTTGAACACCTGCAAACGCTCGCTCAGGGGGCTCGATCAGGCGGCGCCGATTTTTTCAATAAAGCCAACACCGCGCTCGTCTGGCACCACGGCAAACTCTTTGCACTCTGGGAAGCGGGATCCCCTTATGAAATTCGCCCCGCAGACTTCGAGACGGTCGGCCCCGACAATTTCTTCGGTGCGCGACAGCATGCCGTGACCGCTCATCCAAAGATTGATCCTGTCACCGGCGAACTGTTGTTCTTTGGCAATTCGCTGCGTGGTAACCGTATCCGATATGGGATTTTGGATCGCGCAGGCCGGCTGGTCCATCAGACGACGATCCCCGTCGACAGAATTGTGATGATGCACGATTTTGCCATCACCCAACGCTATACGATCTTCTTCGATTTTCCGATGCTGGTGCGCCCACTGATGCCGCTTGTCGGAGGGGCGATGCTTCGCTACCGGGCCGATCGCGGGGCTCGGATTGGCATCTTGCCCCGCTACGGCGCGGGCGATCAAGTGCGCTGGTTTGATGTCGAACCGGGATTTCTGTTTCACGTGTTAAACGCCTGGGAAAACGACGACACGGTGACACTCTATGCTTGCCGATTCCCCGGTGCACCCGGCGTGTTGAATCGCTCGTCAACATCCCGTGACCAGTTGCAGCTCGATGCGTCCATGTATCGCTGGGTGATCGACGTGAAGTCGGGCAGAGTCGTCGAAGGCGCTGTCGACGATCGACCCGCTGAATTTCCCCGCGTGGACGATGCTTTGGTTGGGGCTCCCTGTCGATATGGCTACGCCGCCTCGTTTCTCTCCAAAGACGCCCCGGCATTGGTCAAATACGATCTGATCGCAAACACATCGCAGCGTCACGAATTTGCACCCAGTCAGATTGCCGGTGAAGGCATCTTCGTGCCCCGACCGAACCAAGTCAGTGAAGACGACGGCTATCTGGTTTCGATGGTGCACGACGAAGCGGACGATCGATCCGAATTCGTGATTCTCGATTGCCGACGATTCGACAACGGTCCCGTCATCGCACGCATCCCGATGCCGCAGCGTGTTCCGGCAGGATTCCACGGCGTGTGGTTGGACGGCCGCTCGTTTTCATCCGCGTGATCGGAGACGGGGCAACCACGTAGGGCATGCTGTGCATGCCAACGGGTCGTCAGGCACCGCCTGACCTACGCCTCCTGAAACAGTCGTTGCGACGTCAGCGCGATGGAGTGTCAATCGGCTGATTGGGCCCGATCGAGCGGGATCGTCGCAACAAGCACATTCGCGCGATAGTTTTCGATCTGCAGCACCGGACGTCCGTGTCTGTCCCAGACGTCGATGTTGAACGTTGCGTGCTTGTCGGTCGATTCGAGCGGTACGATCCGGGCCGTGACCTGCTCGCCAACCACGGGTGCCGCGAACATCCGCAATCGACGAATCGAATGCGGCAGTGCGATCGCGGTCCGATCAATCGTCCATTCATGAACTCCCGCGGAAAAGACGCAGGTGTCAATCAGCACACAGGGTAGCATGATGCGATCGCCGCTGTCGGCCGAAAGGAACTCCGCCGGGTCGGCAATTCTGATCTTCGCCCACGACTGCTGCTGCGAATAATAAAACTGTTCCAGCTGGCGATAGATCGGACCGTGATACACCGACAATTTGTGATCCAGGTAGTGGACCGGAACGTACGGGACATCGGGAAAGTCAACCGGTTCGTCCGCGCGATCATCGGGCCCGTCCGATCGGATGATGCAGTCGGCGTGGACACGATCTTTGCGGAGCACCTGTCCTTTGCGGTTTTTGAAATCGCTGAGCAAGGAACAACGGACCTGGTGACCAGTTCGCTCGGCGCGGACGCGAATCTCCTGAGGCTGGTCGGTGAAGAACCTCATCGCTTCGGCAATGCGAAAGTTTTCGATCGTTGTCACTGCTCGACCACCGGTCAGCAGACTCGCCGCTTCGGCACAGGCTTCCGCGGCGGCGACGAACGGCAAGATCGGGCGGCCACGCAGCAGGTGCTGACTGAGAAAGTTGTCATTGACCGGATCGACCACGTGCGAGGTCGTGATGCTGCCGCCAAGGTGATCATCCCCACACCGGACGCGGTCGATCATCGGGTAGGGGCTGAGGGAAGCGACGTACTGGTCGGTGTAGTATCGCTTGTAGCGTTCCCAGTCCGTGATCAAGACCTCCGCTTCGGGACAACCGCGTCGCAATTCGTCGATGAAGTGTCGAATGCCTTCTTCGACGGGCATGTACTTGGCGTCGACGAGTGTCTTGGCGAGTCGAGATTCGGGGCGCACGGCCATTCCGACTTCATCCCACGAGGGCCAATCAAAGGCGACCGCGTGAACCCCGGGACGCGTCTTGCGGAACCAGCTGACCAGTTTGCACAGCAGTTCGTTGGCCAAACAGTAATCGGTTTGCCCGACGCCACCGAAGCGGCCCGAGATGGATGCAAACGCGGCAAAAAACTTCAAGTCGTCTTGTCGCGTCAATTCCATCAGCGAGATCGCGCCGTCGACTTTCGAGGCGATCGTCCGCTGCACCGATGAGAGCTTCTTCTTGGTAAAGCTGGTCGCCTTTTCATAGCCCGCGCCGTGCACGATGCCGTCGATTGAACCGTCCGTTCGACGGATCTGGTCTAACAAATGTGCCAGCGCGCGATGGTCGCTGACGTCACAGGTGTGATAGGTGACGTCCAGTCCCGACTCGGCGAAGTCGCGCAGGTTTTCGTCGATCTCCAAGGCCTTTTCCACGCGCGACCAGGCATCGATCGGGACCTCCCCCGCCTCGAGCGCCTTGCGAACGACTTCCGCACGTAATTGCTTTCGCTGGTCGGGGTTTAGGTTTCGCCAACCGTCGTCGATTTCCGGTAAGGGACTCGAACCGATCAGGTGCAGCTTGACGCCGAAGTGCTGACCGATCCCTTTGGCGATCTTGGCGGTGACGCCTCGAGCGCCGCCGGTGATCACCCAGACCCGGCCGAAATCCGCCGTGGTGGTGGGCAGTTGATTGACGGGCAGATTTACGGGCGCGACGGCGTGACGTTTGCCGCCGCGATAAGCGATTTCCGCCGTCCGTCCGGCTGCCGCGGCGGATTCGTCGATCAAACGAGCCGCCACAAAACCCGGATCGGCATCGGCATCAAAATCGACGACACGGGCTCGAAACGAGGTCTGCGCGGCGAAACCCATTTCGATCAACAGACCCTTGATCAGCCCTGTCGCGAATCCACCTTCGGGCGAGATCACTCCGTCGTCAAATCCCAACAGTCCGCCCAGGCGGACACCGCCGACGATCGTTCCCTCGCCGACTAGTTGGTTGTCGCCCAACAGCTTCAGCCAACGCTGGCAGATCTGATACGGAACCAACATGCCGCTCTGTCGGCGTTGTTGCCAATGCTCCGTCGAAACACCCTCGGCGGCGTTTTCATCCCATGCCGTCAGCAAGAACAGGTTCGTCGGCACACCGCTGTGACAAAAGGTTTCCAGTTCGGACACCGCGGCGGCGACATCGTCCAGGCGGCGCAGATGCAGACAACGCCGACCCGAACCTTGCAGCGTTTGGGCAACTGTGTCGGCCGCGGCGTTGTCACCGAGCAACACGACGCCGCCGTCTGGTGTCGTCGCCGCCTCCGACCGGGGCGGCGGCGGAACTTCGATGCACCGCAATGCGAATCGATTGCAGACCTTGCCCGCATCATCGAGCGGAGATCGATCGTCGACACCGGTGGAGCGTTGCGAAAATTCTTGCCAGGAGATCACTCGGTCGGTTGTCGATTCTGGTTTCTTCCCGGCATTCGGCTTCGCGGCAGCATGCCGAGGTTGTCGCCCGCCCGGCTGCAGTCCGATCAATTCCTGCAAGTCGAGTTCGAAAAACTGATTCGCGTCCGTCCCGGTCGCGTGATTGCCCGGCGTTGCCCAAGCCCGTGCGGAACGGACATCAAACAGAACACTGACCTGGTTGTCGACTCGCCGGATGGTGTTCATGGTCGCAAAGCGGACTTCCCGACCACGGCCTTCGTCGTACTGATCCCTCAACCATCGCTGCAGCATCGCGGTCGATGGAACCTCGGCGCCTTTCTGCCGCCACAGTGATTCGAGCCGTTGTTGACGCAACAGCGAGTGCTTCGGGGTGTCGATGACGGACGGTAGCAGTTGGGCATGATTGCTGACCAGCCGGTGGGCATTCAGCCGCTCGGATCGAAACGTTCCGCAATCGTATTCGACGTAGGCCGGTTCGCTTCCGGTCGCGTCTGAAATGCACATCCCCCAGCCGCCGGTGGTACGCGCGCGGCGCAGCATGTCGACGGCGTCGTCGACCGATTCGGCGGTTTCCAAAACGCGACGGACGACGATCGAGTGAAGCAGTCCGTCAAGCGTTTCGCTGCGGCGGGGCCGGTCCAACAACATCGAACCGGTGATCACCAATCCGGCCGCGTTGACGCCGTTGATCCCGAACACGTGGCCTGCGGCGGAGAACAGCACGTGCGGCAACCCATCGGTCGGTCGCCGGACTTGTACGCAGCGTCGCATCGCGTCGCGAAGAAACAGGCCCAGCGGCATGTCTTCATTCGCCCCGTGCAGCCACTGTGTCTCGCATGGTTGTCCGCCCGATCGCGAGTCGGAAGATGGTCGGCCGGCGAGGATTTGCGTGCAACCGGCGCCGATCTCCGGATAGGCGTATAGGTTGTGTTCCAGCAGCGCGTCGATGGAGACGCCCGCGGCATCGGCCATCCCCCGCATTTCCTCCGAGGCCGATTCGTCGACCAGTTTATCCAGCATCGATTTGGCGAGCGACAGATCCGGCAGCGTTCTGCCCAACCTGCCCGTCGCGATCTCTTTGTAGCGATCGAGCATGCGGCGTATCGCCACCGCCATGGCTTGACCGTGTGCGGCCCCGATCGCACGGGGCGAACCCTGCAAGAACAAAAGCTGAAGCCCCGCTTCGGAATCTGACGCCGACGACGGAGGATCGCGCTCGAAAATCGGAAGCCGCAACCGTGTTTCCGTGCCGTCCGATCGGGTGCCCGATCCACTGACCGGGACACCGGCGGCGCGCAGTGCGGCGTCCAGCCGGGTCATCGACTCAACCGGGTGACGATTTTTGTGGTCCGTCGCAATCGACAACGATTCGTCGCCGACGATCTGCCCGACGATCTGCCCGACGATCTGCTCGTGCAGCCGTGTCAGAACCGGGTTGGGGCCGATTTCCACCAGCACGTTCACGCCTTCGCCGGCCAATCGCCGGATCTGGTCGGTGTACAGCACCGGCTGCACCAACTGCCGGACCAGGTTTTCGCGGATCGCGTCGGGTTCGGCGACGTAGCGGTTGTCGACACTGCTCAACAACGGAGTCCGCGGCGGGGCGATTTCCAGTTGGTCGAGGATCTGTCGAAACGCCGGTCGAATCGGTGCCATCAACGGTGTGTGATAGGGACGCGGCACGCCGAGAATTTTGGCGTGGACCCCGGCTTCGACCATCCGGTTTTTCAAGCTCTCGATCACGCCACGACTGCCGGCGATGACGGTTTGTCGGTCGCTGTTGCAGTTGGCGACAAAAGCTTCGCCCGGAAAAACGCTGCAGTGTTGCTGCGCCTCACTGCGATCCAAGTCGACCGCGAGCATCGCGCCGTCGATTTGCGTGGACTCGGTGATCAATCGACAACGATGAAACGTCGCCAGCGCCGCGTTTCGGAAATCCCACGCGCCGGCTGCGACCAGTGCCGGGAACTCTCCATAACTGTGTGCCGAGATTCGATCGGGCTTGATGCCCATCGCATCGACGACTTCCATCAGGATCGAGTCGGCGACCAGCAAGGAAAGTTGGGTGCGCCAGACGTCAGTGCCCAGGCGATCTGCTTGATCGACGACCAGGTCTCGATAACTCGGGAAGTCCAAGGATTGCAGGATGGCATCGATGCGTGCAGCGGCGGCGGAGGCAACGGGATGCCCCTGGACCAGATCCGCCAGCATGGACGGGTACTGCGATCCTTGACCTGGAAACAAGAACGCCACCATCGGTCGCCGCGTTCGTTCGACACAGTAGATGCCTTGGCTTTCAAACAGGGCCGCGCGTTTGGGGTCGCAGTGGCGGGAAACGAACAGCCCCGCACGCTTGCGAAGTTCATCGTCGGATCGATAGACGATCGCCAGTCCGTGGCGGAGAGTGTGTTGGGAATCAGAGCTGTCGGAAACAGTGCATCGCCGTGCGGCGGTCGAATCGACCGTTCCGCCCGCGGCAATCTGTTTAGCGTTGTCGATCAGTTCGGACAGGGAGTCGGCTTCACCGATCCAGCTTCGATAGCCGTGATCGGTTTCGGTCACCGTGCGAATCGATAGGTCGGGAGTGGGTTGGGGATTCGTGCTCGGGACGGGCTGTCCCCGCTCGATCACGACGTGACACGCCATGCCCCTGGCGTAGCAATTGAGGGCGGAAAAGACGCGACCGGAGGGATCGACCAGCGGCAAGTCCTCGTTTGCAACGGGGAGTTCACACCACGCTTGGTTGGACAAGGCGTCGATCGGCTGATCGGCAGGCAGACCGACCGGTGATCGGAGGTGCTTCAACGACAACGATGATTTGACCAACGCGATCATTCCCGCTGCGCTGCCGGCGTGACCGAGTTGCCCGGCGTGCGAGCACAGATGAAGTGGTCGCTCACGCCGCACGGCGTACGCCTCAGCGATCGCATGAAACTCGTCACGGTCTTCCTCGGCGACACCGGCGGCGGAAAGCTCGACAGCGGAGACTTGTTCGGGTGTGACCTCCGCTCCTGAAAGGGCGCGGCCGATGGCCAGTCGCTGTGCAGTTTGTTGATCGTCGTGACGCGCGACGCCGATCTCGCGGATCACCGACAGGATTTCGTCGCCGTCGGCTTTCGCGTCACTCCATTTTTTCAGCAACACCACCGCAACGCCTTCGGCCGGCGCCATGCCGTCGGAGTTCTGATCGAGCGATCGGACACGACCGGACGGACTCAGCCTCGATGCCAGACGGAGACATTCGAACGCATGAGGGCCGAGGTCACGCTGGGCTCCGGCAGCGATCACCATCTTGCACCCGCCGCGCAAAAGAAACCCTCGGGCCGCGTTGACCGCCATGATCGAAGAGTTGTCGCTGCTGTCGAGGGCGAACGCACCGCCCATCAGGTCATAGGTCTTGGTGATCCGCGAGGCCAACGAACTGTTGCTGAATCCACCGGTTTCGTCCAACAGGGCCGGCATCCGTTCCAAAAGCACCTCGGCAAATCGCTGCGACGTCTCGGCGATCTGCGCCGGCGGAACGCCTTTCTCGCTCAGCACCGTCTCGATCACCTCACGCAGCGCCGCCAACCGCAGCCCGACCAGCAGCTGAGAACTGGCCTCACCGCCGACGAGATTGCCGATGATGACCGCGGTGTGCTCGCGGTTCAGCTTTGACTCGTATCCGGAGTCTTCGAGCGCCTGGGCGACCGTGTCCAGGATCATGAACTGAAGCGGGTCGGCGTTGGCGACCTGTTTCGGCGGAATGCGATGCCGTCGCCAATCGTATTGGTAATCTTGGATGAACCCGCCCACCCAACGCTTGGCTTCATCCCCGTGGTCCAGACGGACATCCCAGCGATCGTCCGGCACGGGCACCTTGGGATCCTGCTGGGTCGACAGCAGATCCCAAAACTGAGCGATCGTTCGCGCACCGGGCGTCAGCAGCGCGGCGCCGACCACGGCGATCGACCGGTCCTCGGCGGACAAATCGCCGGGAGATCGAAAACGCCTTGGCGTCGCGGTCGAGTGTTCTTCCAGAACGACGTGGACGTTCAATCCGCCAATTCCGAACGCGTTGACGCCCGCCCGTCGGGGGCTGCCCGGCGGTGGATCCGGCCAGGGGATCGCGGTCGTCGGCAGTTGAAACGGCGCCGCCGCCCAATCCACTTTCGGGTTCGGCTGACGCAAATTGATCACCGGCGGAATCATCCGGTGCTGCATCGCCAAAACCGTTTTGATCAGCCCGGCCAGGCCCGCGGCCTCCAGCGTATGGCCGATGTTGGCTTTCACGCTGCCGATCGGAATCTTGCGATCCAGGGGTCGCTCGAACGACTCGTTAAACGCATCGGCCAAGCTGTTGATCTCGGTCGAATCACCGACCGGCGTCGACGTCGCGTGGGCCTCGACATACTGAACCGAGTTCGGCGCCACGTCGGCCGAATAGGCCCGGCGGACGGCGGCGATCTGACCTTCACGCCGCGGCGCCCACAGACTTTTGCCTTTGCCGTCGGAGGAAACACCGATGCCACGGATCACCGCGCGGATGGGATCCTTGTCCGCCACTGCACGTTCGAGCGTTTTGACCACCGCGACGACGTAGCCTTCCGCCGCGACCAGTCCGTCCGCGTCGGCATCAAACGGACGTGAACCGGTTCCGCTGACGGTCTGTGCTTGCGAAAACAAGATCAACGCGTCCAGCTTGCAGTAGGAAAGCCCGCCGATCACGGCCAAGTCGATGTCACCCATTTGTAGTGCATGGGCGCCGGCGGCCAACGCGACCAGCGAAGAACTGCACGCCGCGTTGATCGACAGACAGGGGCCGTCCAGGCCGAACGCTTTGGAGATCAGCCGCGACGCTTCGGAGCTTTCCAAAAATGGGCCGCCGCCGGGACGTCGCTCGGGCAGATCACGACGCACCCGGCGAGCCGTTTCCTCGACCAAGGCGGCTTGCTCGTGGGCGGACATTTGTGAAACGTAATCCGTTTGCCGAAGACAATCCATCGCTTGGGTGGCCATCACGCCGAGCGTCAATTCGCCGATCAAGTTGGAACCGCGTTGATGGCCGACGAACACGCCGCCTCGTGTCGACCCGGTGGCGCGCGGATCGAGGCCGGCGTCACGAATCGCCTGACCGGCGACCTGACACAAATCCAAATGCGAATGGTCCGCGTTTTCGATGTCGTGGTCCGAAAGACGGAACGGCTCGATCGGCGTCGTGCGGTTGCCGACGATGCCGCCAATTTTGGAGTACGTTTTGCCGAAACGCCCGATTTCGGGGTCGTAGTAACGTCGTTGATCCAACCGTTCGGGAGGCAGCTCTGCGATCGCGCTGCGGCCTTCGATCATCAGCGACCAGTATGCATCCAAGTCGTCCGCGCCGGGCAAACGGCAGGCCATGCCGATCACGGCAAGCGGCATGTCAGAGTCTTGATGGTGGTGGACGTTCATGGTTCGGCTCCGCAGCGACTGGCTCCGCAGCGACTGGCTCCGCAGCGACTGGCAGGCAGCGACTGGCACGCGGCGATGCGTGTGCGACTACACGTGTGCGGCGGCTCCCCCGTCAACGGTGATGGTTGTCGCTTGAATCAAATCGCTGATCGGGCTGGCCAAAAAGGCGACGGCGTTGGCGACGTCGGAGGCCTCCAACTGTCGCTTTCCCATCATGGTCTTGGCCGTTCGGGCGGCAAACATTTTTTCCGCCCCCGGGATGCGACGCGTCGAATCCGTTTCGACGAGTCCCGATTTAACCACGTTGACGTTGATGCGACGATCCCCCAGTTCCAACGCCAAGTGTCGCGTGATGCTTTCCAACGCCGCTTTTGATCCCCCGATCAAGCCGTACATGGGAAGCGCCATGTGGGATCCGTGACTGGATATCGCGATGACTTTGCCGCGGTCCTGCGCTTTTTCCAACAGCGGCACGGCTGCTTTGACCAGGTGGATCAGCGCGAGCACGTTGGTGTTCATCGCCGCGGCGAAGTGTTTGGGGTTGGAGTCCAGCAAGTGACGGAATCCGCCGGTCGCCGCGTTGCTGACCAAGATGTCCAGTTGTCCGATTTCTTGCTCGATGAATTCAAACATCGATTGAACATCGTCTTCTTCGCTGACGTCGGCGCGAACGATCCAGCAACGGCGGCCCAGCGATTGAACCTCTTCGGCGGTCGCCAACGCCTCGTTCTGCGACGTGACGTAATTGACGATCACGTCACAGCCCGCCTCGGCCAACTTGATCGCCACCGAGCGTCCGATCCCACGCGAGCTTCCGGTGACCAATGCGACTTTTTCTTTTAGATCAATCATGATGTGTGGCATTTTGCCGGGAAGACAGTGTTTTGTAGGTCCCAGAGGGCCGGTAGAGTGTGTGCCGGTGACGTCACGGCTTGTTGATTTAATCAGCCGTTGGGCGGGAGCCTACGGGCGCCGGTGAGTAAATGACATGATGAATGCCCGTACGCTTGCGCGCTCGCGGCTAATCCCACGTGCGATCGGATTAAATCAACAAGCCGGTCAGCCACCGGGGATGTACGTTAGTGTTTAGGAGATTCTAGATTCATGCGCCCGTCGGCACACACCGTGTAGTTACTATTTGTTGGGCATCATCCAGTTCGCACCGGAGTCCGCGCTCCGCTTTTCGCCTGGCGCGTGCAATCGCGATGATGGCGTCATCTCGCATGTCGATGTGCACGTCCGCCATGCGGTGGGCTTCATCTTGCACCCGACATCCGTCGGCGTCGACATCGACGATCTGCAAACAACCCGGCCGAAACGATTCGCCTTCGTTGCAAGCTTTAAACGCCGCCTCTTTCGCTGCCCATCCCGCGGCGATCGGCCAGCGATAATCTTGCAACAGGCGGCGCTCCGAGGTCGAGAACCAGGTCCGCGCAAAGCTGTCGGGCAGCTCAGTCCGATCGACCGCATCGACGCCAATCCGAGGGGCATCGCGTCGATTAACCGACAGGCGACGCTGACCTGCGACGGCAACGGTGATCGACGCACAGTGGGCGAGTGACAGATCAATCGGTTGTTGCATCCCATTTCGAAAGACGGTGGGGCGGCAGCCCTGACGCTTCGACACGCGTGAAACAATCTGCCACTCAAGCAGCGAGTCGGCCGTCTGGGAAAACATCTGGCACAGAAGTTGTTTCGCGCACCATCGTCCACTGATCCAGTCACGACGCCGACTCGGCGCTCGAAAACAGTCCCGTTGCTCGAGCTCGGTCGGCGAAAGCCACGACGGCAGCACCGACGGCCACGGTGATGCGGACTCGCGTTGATGCAGCCGCATGCTGACCGACATTGAATATTCATCGCCACGACTGCTCATTCCTCAATTCCTACTTGGGCGGCGATGTAGTCGAAGACTTCTTGCAAGCTCGGGAAATCGTCCAGCGTCAGGTTTTCATCCGGCGTGATCTCAAAGTGCTGTCCCAGTTCACCGAACAACTGCGCCTTCTTGATCGAATCGATCCCCAGGTCCGCTTCCATGTCGGCGTCCATCTCGACGAACTCCGGCGGGTAGCCGGTCTGTTCGACGATGAAATTGATCAAGTAATCCTGCAAGTCCGTCTTCGTCCAATCGTGTTGCCCGGTCGGCGTCGAGGGTGCCCGCAGGCTTGCGTCAGACGGCTGGAATTCGATTGGCATTTGCCGGTCCGCGGCCGCGTCCGATTCCCCCGAACGATCTCGATCCAACGGCATGGGGCTCTTGCCAGACAAGACCGATTGCCACTGGGCGATCGGAACGCTTTCGGATTGGACTTCTTTCAGATCTTCGGCCAGCGCATCAATCGTCCTGCGAATTTGTTCCTCGCTGTGCCGTGCGGTGATCATGAAACGCAACCGCGCCGCGTCATTTTCCACCGCCGGATAGACGATCGGTTGGATGTCGATGCCGCGGCTGAGCAAACGACGTGAGAGCAGCAGCGCGGTGTGCGAGTTTCCGACCATGATCGGGACGACCGGTGTGTCGCCGGCCGGGCCGGTGTCCAACCCACGCTGCCTGGCCAGTTCGAGTAACAGCCGGGCGTTGCGTTGCAGTTTGGCAACCCGCTGGGGTTGTTGCCGCAACAGACGCAGCGCCGCCAAGGCCGCTCCGGCGCTGCCCGGTGAAAGCGCGACCGTGTAGATGAAACCGGGTGTGCTGTATTTGAGGTACTCGACAAGCTCGCGACTGCCGGCGACGAATCCTCCGCCACTGCCGAACGCCTTGCTAAGCGTTCCGACCCACAAGTCGATCTCGCTCGGATCAAGATTGAAGAACTCGGGGCTGCCGCGTCCCGTCGTGCCCATCGTGCCGATGGCGTGGGCGTCATCGACCAACAGAAACGCGTCGTGCCGTCGCTTGATGTCCAGAAACTTCGGCAAGTCCGGATGATCGCCGTCCATGCTGTAGGCACCCTCGATCGCAATCAACGTGCGCCGATACTTGTGCCGAATTTGTTGCAACTGACGATCCAGCGCCCCGCTGTCGTTGTGCGGAAAACTCAGCCGTTGTGCCCCCGACAGTTCGGCGCCTTGGATGATGCAGTTGTGGGCGAGCGAGTCGTGAATGATTAAATCGTCGGGGCCGAACAGATGCCCGATGATCGATTCGTTCGCGGCATAGCCCGACGAAAAAACCAACGTCGCTTCGACGCCCAGGAACGTCGCCAATTCGTCTTCCAGTTCGCGGTGCAGCGGTTTGCCCGCGATCAGACGGCTTGCCGAAACACTGGTGCCGTAGCGATCGATCGCGTCTTTGGCGGCCGCCGAGACGAGGGGGTCTCCGGACATGCCCAGGTAGTTGGAACTACAGAACGTGACGACGGGTTTGCCGTCGACTCGCGTGGTGTCTTGGGTGACGCATTCGTGTTCGGCGAAATACGGCATCGACAGTCCCGCCAAGTCCAACAAATCCTTGGTGCGGCTGATCCGTTTGGCGTCGGGGATCAGATCCAGTGGGCGATCCAGTTGATCGTCCGTTGTGACGGCCGACGCGTGATCGGGGCGGTCGCGTGTTGATCGATTGCTTGGGGGGGGCGGCGGATCGGCTGATGAGGTCCGGCGGTTCGCGGTGCTCGGCGTGCTCTCGATTGGATCGGGTGGCGCGACCGTTGTGGCAACGGCGTCGCGGTTCGATTGGACGGGTGGAGTCGATGATCGATTCGATGTGGCGAGGTAGTCGAAGATATGCTGCAGCGTGGGGAAGTCGTCCAGCGTGAGGGATTCGTCCGGGGTGATCGAAAAATGTTCGCCCAGTTCGCCGAACATCTGAGCTTTTTTGATCGAATCGATTCCCAAATCCGCTTCCAAGTCCGCGTCCATCTCGACGAACTCCGGCGGATAGCCGGTTTGTTCAACGACAAAACGCGTCAAGAACTCTTTCAGTGCCTCGTCGGACAGACCCAACGCCGCAGTGTCGGTCGCGACGGTCTCTGCCCTCGCAGTCTTCACCTCGTTGCCGCGAGCCGCTGCTGGGGCGATCGGCGCTGGGGCGATCGGCGCTGGGGCGATCGGCGCTGGAGCGATCGGCGCTGGAGCGATCGGCGCTGGGGCCATGCTCTGGCGAGCGTCGCTGACGGCCACGGAAGCACGCGACGACGAACCCGACGCGGCGACGGACTGACGCATCGCCTTGTCTCGCATCGATTCCTTTCGGCGTTGCGTCGCGTCGACGATGGTGATGCCGTCGACGACGCGGGAATCGTACGAGGGGTCGGCGGTCACTGGGGCCTGGGGTTTGCTGGGAGCATGCACTTTCGCATCTCGCTGGAGAAGGATGTGATAGGCGGTTCGACGTTCGGCGTTGTGGACGGCGGTGACAAGGCGGCCGCTGTGGTTGGACGCTTCCAGCGGACGGGGCTGGGATGCGACGTCGAACAACGGGGTGGATTCGATCAACGGCAACGCACGCGTCAGTCCGAACGTGGCCGTTGTTTTCAGTTGTTGAAGTTCCAGAGTCGACTTGATCAGCGCGGCGATCGCCGAGGCGGCTCCGAGGTGACCAGTTTGTGCCATCAGACAATCGAGGGAAATGGGACGTTGCCGGGCGAGTTCGGCGTAGGCGTGGTAGATCCCGTCCAATTCCTCTGCGGTGCGCAGTTGGCAGGCGACCGAAGTGGTTTCGATCCGCGCGACGTCACCCGCTGCGAGTGATTGGCCCTGACGCGTCGTCCGCCGCAAGGCGTCGTCGACCGCGCGTTCGGATGCGTCGGACTGGCTGTCGGCGGTGGCGACCCCCACCCCTTGGATGATACCCAAAACCTTGCGCTTTTGTCGTTTCGCGTCGGCCAGCCGCATCAACAGCAACGCCCCACAACCCTCCGCCGGCACCAACCCTCCGGACGCGGCGTCCAGCGGCGATTGGGGCTCCCCCTTCGCGAGCAGACCGGTCAACCCCAGCCGCTCCAGAAAGGTTGCACTGAGGTCTTCCTGCCCGCCGACACAGACCATCATGTCGCAGGCACCGCCGGCGAGTTGGTCGACGCAGCACATCAATGCCGCCGCGGACGAACAATTGCCGGCGTCGACGGCGACGCCCCCGCCCATCAGGTTGAACGATTTGGTGATTCGCGACGCCAGACTGCTGCTGGTAAAGCTGCCGGTTTCGTCCAGCAGCGCCGGCATCGCCTGGATCAGCGTTTCGGCATACTGCCGGCTGACCCCTTCGCACTGCCGGGGATCGCACCCACGTCGACGGAGCAAACGCGTCAGCCGCCGTTGGAATTCGGGCAATCGCAATCCCATCAGCAACTGGGTCGCGAACTCGCCGCCGAACGGCGAACCGACCACCACGCCGATGCGATCGGTCACTTCACGGTCGAATCCGGCTTCACTAAATGCTTGGTCGACCGCATCCAAGATCATGAACTGCAGCGGGTTGGCGTGGGAGATCTGCTTGGGCGGAATCCTGTGCTTGCGCCAATCGTATTGAAATCCCCGCACGACCCCCGCCAGGTTGTTCAAGCAGTGCCAATGTCTGGGCCGGGAGGGATCGAGGTAGATCTCGGGATCGAGGCGATGCTGGGGGATCGGCCCCTTGGGGTCGTCCCCGCTGACCAACAACTTGGCAAACGCGTTGACGTTCAACGCGCCTGGCAACACGGTGCCCCGTCCGATCACGGCGATGGCGTCACCGGAGGATGGCCCCGTGCGGTAGACGTTGTCGATGGGTTGCCGACGTTCGGTCGCTCGCGTGGCATCCACACCGGCATGCATCGCCGCCCGGGATCCGTCGCCGACGAACTCTTCGAGTACCACGTGGACATTCAAACCGCCGATGCCGAACGCGTTGACGGCAGCACGACGCGGCATGCCGCCAGTGGGCTCGGGCCAGTGCTCGGCTTGCATCGGCACATAGAAGGGCAGCGATCCCCAGTCGATCGTCCGGCTCAACTGACGGACGTTGACCGCCGGTGCGATCGTCTGGTGATGCATGCAGAGCACGGCTTTGATCAGCCCCGCCAGACCAGCGGTCTCCAGCGTGTGACCGATATTCGCTTTGACGCTGCCGATCGGAATCCGACGGTCGGCGGGAAGTCTCAATGCCTCCGCCAACGCCGTGACTTCCGTGGCATCACCGAGCTGGGTGGATGTGGCGTGCGCTTCGATGTATTGCAGATTTCCGATCTTCAGCTCATCGCCATAGGCCCGGCGGATGGCGACGATCTGACCTTCCTTACGCGGCGCCCACAGGCTCTTGCCTTTGCCATCGGACGAGACCCCAATGCCGCGTATGACCCCGTGAATCCTGTCGCCGGCGCGGACCGCTTGCTCAAGCGTTTTAAGGATCACCACCGCGTAGCCTTCGCCGACGACCAGGCCGTCGGCATCTTCGTCGAACGGGCGGGACATCACGCTGCTCAGCGACTGAGCCTGGGAGAACATCACCAGGGTTTCGAAATGACAGACCGACGCCCCGCCGACCATCGCCATCTCGATGCGACCCTGCTGCAATGCCAACACCGCGTGATGGAGGGCGCTCAGCGACGAAGCACAGGCGGAATTGAACGTCATACAGGGACCACGCATCGCAAAGGTGTCCGCCAACATCGCGGAGGCAGCGTGTGGACCCAAGGCGGGACGCCCCTGTTCGTCTCGATGCGGCATGTCTCGACGCACTTCCGCGACGAGTTCATCGATCACCCGCGCATGATCGAGGTTCAACGCGCGAAACGTTTCCACGTTGCCCAGTAGCCGCGCCGACTGTGCGATGCAAGTCCCATAGGCCAGATCGCCCGCCAAGCCGCTACTTCGGGAGTGTCCCAAGTAGACGCCGCCGCCGCGCCGCTCGGACGGGCAAAGTTCGACTCCGGCATCGTCCAAGGCCTCCGCCGCCACATCGCACAACGTCCGGTAAGCCACTTCGGGACAGGCATGAACCGATGCGGGTAGCGAGTCGAAGTGTCGGCCGCGGGCGTTTTCATTGACCAAACACCCGATGTCGCAGTAGGAGCGATTGGGGATTCCCCGTCGCGGATCAAAGTACAGCGAGCGGTCGAAGCGAGCCTGCGGAAGCGGCCGGGCGGTCGCCGTGCCATCGCGAATCACCTTCCAATAGCCGTCCAGATCATCGGCCCCGGGCAGCCGACACGCCATGCCGACCAACGCGATTGGCTTGATTGGCGACGACGTCTGCATGGGCTCTCGGTGTGTCTGCGAGCGAACTTGCCCTCCATGGTAATGGGGGGGCAGGTCGCGTCAATGAGAATTCCGGGCAGCGCGTCGCCCACGTCACCGTCCGCTCCCGCTCGAGCCGGCGACGCTAAAATCACGGGCGTCAGCGCTGGTGTGCAGGCTTCAGCCGCGCAGGGTCGCTGCTCCGCAGCGACAGGAAATCGCCTCAAGGCTGGACACCCACGGCGCTGGTGTGCAGGCTTCAGCCGCCAAATGTTCCGTCTCGTCCATCCCCTTCCACCGGAGCAATGCGTTTGACTCTCTTTCGTCGCAGTCTGATCGCGCTGGGGTTGATGCTCGTCCTCGCACCGCTGGTCGTCGTCGGGGCCGGCCGCAGTTTGGAGGCGATGTTCAACTCGCCGGTCATGTGGATTCCGCCGGACAGCGAAGATCGACGCCAGTTTTTCCAGTTCGTCAACGACTTCCGCACGCACGACGTCATCCTGGTTTCCTGGCAGGGCTGCACCGTCGACGACCCGCGATTGGACCGGTTTGTCGCGGCGCTGTCGCATGCCGACGGCGGACACGCAAATGTCCATCTCGAGGCACTGTTTGATCGCGTGCTGTCCGGCCGTTCGTCGGTCGCTGCACTGCAATCGCCACCGCTGGAACTGAGTCGTGAGCGCGCGATCGAGCGTCTCCGCGGTTCATTGATTGGCCCCCGCGGTGTGAGTTGCGCGATCGCGGTGTTGACGTCCAATGGGGCGGTCCGCCGCGATTCAGCCATCAATATGATCCGGTCCGTGTTGCAAAACGATCTCGAACTTTCCGCCCTTGAGCATCACCTGGGGGGAACCCCGGTAATCGGCCAAGCGATCGATGACGCGAGTGTGGATTCGATGCTCTGGCTTTCGCTTCCGTCGACTGCAGTGATTGTTCTGCTGTGCTGTCTGTTCCTGCGCTCGTGGCGAATGATCTTGTTGGTTTTGGGCGTCGGGTTCTTCGGCGAACAACTGGCGCTCTCGCTGGTCCACTTCACCGGACGTAACATGAACGCGGTGTTCGTGGTGATGTCGCCGCTGGTGTTTGTTCTTTCGGCATCAACCGGAGTTCATCTGTGCAACTATTACCGCGATGAAGTCAACGCGAGCGGTGTCGACGGGGCGGCCGAACGCATGTTGAACATCGGCTGGAAACCGTGTCTGTTGTCGGCAACGACAACGGCCGCAGGACTGCTGTCTCTGTTGGTCAGCGAGATCTCGGCGGTGCGGCAATTCGCATTGATCTCGGCAGGGTGTGTTTTGCTGACCACGCTGCTGATGTTATTGACGCTTCCCGGCGTGCTTCAACGTTGGCCACAAGCCAGGCGGGACCGGTCAGGCTGGACGGGAACGTCGTTGGCTGGATTGGCATCCGTCGTGGTCCGGCACCGGTCACTGATTGCCGTCGCCGGCCTCTCGATCATGACGCTCGCGGCGCTCGGAATGACCCGGTTGCGGACCACCGTCGAAGTGTTCGATCTGCTGACGGCCGACCATCCGGTCATCCAAGATCACCGCTGGTTGGAATCCGAGGTCGTACCGTTGATCCCGGTGGAGACGGTCGTCCGATTTGAAGCCACGTCGTCGTTGACGTTGTTCGACCGGTTGCGGCTCATCCGCGAAATCCACGCCTCCGCGGCCAGCCAACCGCCGGCTCGCGGCGCGACGTCGGCACTGACATTTCTGCCGTCGTTGCCGACATCCAACAGCCTGCGCGCTTCGCTGCGGCGGAGTGTGATCGCGAAACGGTTCCAGCGGGATCGTGTTCGGTTGGCGGAATTGGGTTACTTGCTCGAAACGGCGGACGCACAGGTCTGGCGGATCACCACACGTGTGCCGGCATTTGAGCACGTCGACGCGTCGGCCTACTTGTCGGATTTGGCCGCCGCCCACCAGGCCGTCATCGATCGAAACTCGGTCGACCGCCAGGATGTCGCGGTGACGGTGACGGGCGTGATGCCGGTGATCGAGAGCGCTCAACAAATGTTGCTCAGGGACTTGATCGGCAGTTTTTTCACGGCGATGCTGGTCATCGGCGCGGTCATCATCGTTGCGCTTGGTAGCCTGCGTCTCGGTCTGGTCGCGATGATCCCCAACGTATTCCCGATTTGCGTGCTATTCGGTCTGATGGGTTGGCTGGACCAACCACTGGATATCGGAGTGATGATGACGGCCAGCGTCGCATTGGGAATCGCGGTCGACGACACCGTCCATTTCCTACTTTATTGCCGTCGCGAAACGGCCCGCGGCACTCCGCCGGCAGATGCGGTCGCCAAAACGATCAAACACTGCGGCAGCGCGATCACGCAAACCACGATCGTTTGTGGATTGGGTTTGCTCGTGTTCGCACTCAGTGACTTTGAACCGACCCGTCGATTCGCCTGGATGATGTTCCTGCTGCTGACCGCAGCCCTGGTCGCCGACTTGATGTTGTTGCCGGCACTGCTATGCAGTCGGCACGCGAAAACCTAACGCATCGCCCATCAACGTTGTAGCTGCCGTCGCCAGACGGCGGCTCTGGCACAGCGACGGGGGTGGCACAGCGACGGGGGTGGCACAGCGACGGGGGTGGCACAGCGACGGGGGTGGCAAACGACGGGGGTGGCAAACGACGGGGGTGGCAAACGACGGGGGGGGCGAAGGACGGGGGGGGG
>WCIL01000062.1:0-46453 GCA_033042175.1 Phycisphaera sp. RhM | reverse complement strand
AACAAGTTGGACCTGGCGATTGTCCTATTTGCGGAATGGACTTGGAACCGAAGGTCGTCGCCTTGGCGGATGAGGTTAAAGACAAACAGTACGCCGACATGAAACGTCGCTTTTGGGTTGGCGTTGCGTTGTCGGTGCCATTGCTCGTGATCGCGATGGGGCCGATGGTCGGATTGCGGGTCGCGGATTGGATGAGCCAGACGGTGTTCGGTTGGTTGCAGTTGGCTCTCGCGACTCCCGTTGTGTTTTGGTGCGGATGGCCGTTATTGGTCCGCGGAGCCAAGTCGTTTCGCTCGATGAATTTGAACATGTTCTCACTGATCGCCGTGGGAACATTGGCAGCGTATTTGTTCAGTTTAGTCGTGGTGTTGGTTCCAGGCGTGATCCCGGCGGCGTTCTTCGAGAACGGTGTTCCGCCACTGTATTTTGAAGCCGCGGCGGTGATCATCACGTTGGTGTTGCTCGGTCAAGTACTGGAACTGAGGGCACGGCGACAAACGGGTGGAGCGATTCGCGAACTGATGAAGCTGGCTCCCGCGACGGCACACCGAATCACGGGCGATGGCGAGGAAGATGTTTCGCTGGATTCAGTGCACCGAGGCGATCGGCTGAGGGTTCGCCCTGGTGAGAAAGTTCCGGTCGATGGGAAAGTGCTCAGCGGCTCAAGCAGTGTCGATGAGTCGATGTTGACGGGCGAGCCGATGCCGGTGAAGAAGGTGGAAGGCGATGAAATCACCGGCGGGACGTTGAACCAGACCGGTGCGCTGGTGATGGAAGCCGTGGGGGTTGGCGGCGATACGGTTCTGAGCCGCATCGTGCAAATGGTTGCAGAAGCTCAGCGGAGTCGCGCCCCGATTCAGAAATTGGCTGACGTGGTCGCGCGGTACTTTGTTCCAGCGGTCATCGTTTGTTCGATTGTCGCATTTATCGGATGGGCGGTCTTTGGACCGGAGCCGCAACTGGCTCATGCGTTTGTCGCCGCTGTGGCGGTGCTGATCATTGCTTGTCCCTGTGCCTTGGGACTGGCGACGCCGATGTCGGTGATGGTGGGTGTCGGCCGCGGTGCGAAGGAAGGCGTATTGATCAAGAACGCTGAAGTCCTGGAAGTCATGGAGAAGGTTGACACGATCATCGTCGACAAGACCGGCACGTTGACTCAAGGACGACCGGAAGTGACAGGCGTCGAGACATTTGGCGACTGGAATGAGAACGATATTTTGACGTTGGCTGCGGCGGTCGAAGCCCAAAGCGAACATCCGTTGGCTCAGGCGGTCGTTCGCCGAGCGAAGGCAGATGAATTACAGGTGGTCGAGGCAAGTGAATTCGACAGTATCACCGGTGGAGGTGTTCGGGCTCGCGTCGATCGTCATGATGTTTTGATCGGCAAGGCTGACTTGTTGGACGAACAAGGCATCGAGGGCGTGGATGCGGGGCGACAGGCTGCGGGATCACATCAGAGCGAGGGGGCGACGGTTGTGTTCGTGGCCATCGACAACACGCTGGCGGCAATTCTCGCGATCACCGACCCGATCAAGGAGAGCACACCAGCCGCATTGAAGACGTTACATGATCTGGGATTAAGGGTGGTGATGTTGACCGGCGACGCCGAACCGACTGCCAAAGCCGTCGCATCGAAGCTGGGCATCGACGAGTTTCACGCCGGTGTTTCGCCCCAGGAAAAGCATGACTTCGTACGGAAGATGAAAAAGGAAGGCAAGACCGTTGCGATGTGTGGCGACGGGATCAACGACGCTCCGGCACTGGCCGAAGCGAACGTAGGGATCGCGATGGGAACGGGGACCGGCGTTGCGATTGAATCTGCGGGGGTCACGCTCGTCGGTGGCGATCTCCGCGGGGTTGCCGCGGCGGCAAATTTGAGCCGCAAAACGATGAGCAACATCCGTCAGAACCTGTTCTTCGCGTTCATCTACAACGCACTGGGAATTCCCGTCGCGGCAGGATTGCTTTATCCATTCTTTGGCGTGTTGCTCAGTCCCATGATTGCAGCGGCCGCGATGAGTTTTAGCAGCGTGTCGGTGATTGCAAATGCGTTGCGACTTCGTGCAACCGAACTCACCTAGAATACGGCCAGAATAGATCACCGTTCACCGAGTGCCAAACGACCTCCCAGGTGCCTCGGCCGCGACAACGCATCCCAGAATAAAATCCCGTCTCGGTTGACGCCTTCGCTGTTCGGATGGCGAGCGTGCGGTGGCCACCGGATCTGGCTACACTGTTGCGTCTGCGAAATCGTGCCGACGGTATGGCACGCGATGACGAGGACTTCATTGACTTACTACGGGATGCCTGATGCTCTGCCGTTTGATCCGCCTTGCCGCGATGAGTTGTCTGTTCTGTTTGCCGACCATTTCGGTTGTCGCCGATGATGGCGATCTGTTTTTGCAACCTCCGGCCGTGGTGCGACCGGACAAGCCGATTCATTCCCCGAACAACCGTGCGTTTCAAGGGATTCCCAGTCTGGCGGTTGCTCCAGGTGGTCGATTGTGGGCAACCTGGTACGCCGGCGTCACGCCCGGCGAAGACCAGAATAACTACGTCGTGCTGAGCACGAGCGACGACGATGGCGAAACGTGGACCGAAGTGCTGGTGGTCGACCCTGACGAAGCCGGTCCGGTTCGAGCTTATGACCCGGAACTGTGGATGGCCCCGGACGGTAAGCTGCGTCTGGCATGGGCCCAGGCCATCGGGCACGAAGGCACCCTCGCCGGGGTCTGGTTTTTGACGATCACGAATCCGAATGACGCCCGGCCGCAATACGAGGCGCCCGAACGGGTGACCGATGGAGTCATGATGTGCAAACCGCTCGTCTTGTCGTCGGGCGAATGGCTGCTACCGGCGTCGACGTGGCGGAAGACCGATCACAGTGCCCGAGTGATCGTGTCCGATGACAAAGGGGCGACGTGGACCTTGCGGGGCGGTTGCAACGTCCCAGAAAAAGACCGTGCGTTTGACGAACACATGTTGATCGAGCGACGTGACGGAACGCTGTGGATGCTGGCGCGGACGCGGTACGGCATCGGCGAAAGTGTTTCGACCGACGGCGGACGCACCTGGCCAGAGTTGGCTCCTTCAAACATCGCCCACCCCAGCGCCAGATTTTTCATCCGTCGATTAAATTCTGGCAAGCTGCTGTTGGTTAAACACGGCCCGGTCGACAAGCGGATCGGGCGATCTCACCTGACCGCGTTCCTGTCCGACGATGATGGTCAGACCTGGAGCGGCGGTCTGTTGCTGGACGAACGCAATCAGGTCTCGTATCCCGATGGACAGCAAGCCGCCGACGGGACCATCCGCATCATCTATGACTTCAGCCGCACGGGTGAACGCCACATTCTGATGGCAACGTTTCGTGAAGAGGATGTCGCGGCGGGGGAGTTGGTCAGCGATTCGGCCAAGCTGCGCCAGATCGTCAGCGACGCTTCGGGCCCGCTGGAAACGGAATGAAATTCATTCGTCCAATCGTTTGGCTGGTCGCATGCCTTGCGGCCGTCGGGTGCAACCGCCGTGAAGAATGGCCGTTCCGACCGGTCACGTTGATTTGTCCGTGGTCGGCCGGAGGAGGTACGGATCGGGTGTCGCGGCAAGTTGCGGTGCAGCTTGAAAGCGAACTCGGTGTGCCAGTCAATGTGGTCAACGCCACGGGCGGCGGGGGCGTGACGGGACACACACGCGGTGCCACGGCGCCTGCCGACGGATACACGCTGACCATGGCCACGGTCGAGCTAAACATGTTGCATTGGCGCAGTCTGTGCCCGATCACGACCGCTCGCTTTGAGCCGTTGGCGATGATCAACCAAGATTCGGCAGCGATCTTCGTGTCCGCAGATTCTCCTTGGCATTCGCTGCGGGATCTGGAGGCCAAGCTGCGTCAATCGACGGAATCCTTGCGGGCATCGGGAACCGCAGCCGGTGGGATTTGGCACCTCGCGCTGTTGGGTTGGTTGGACCGTAGCGATCTTCCAAGCGACTCGGTCACCTGGGTATCGATCAACGGCGCGGCACCTTCGCTCCAGGAGATGATGGCCGGTGGGTTGGAGATCGTGTGCTGCTCCATCCCCGAAGCTCGCGGATTGATCGATGCCGGAGAGATTCGATGCTTGGGGGTGATGAGCAAGGAGCGAAGTCCGGCGGCGCCTGAGGTCGCGACCTTTGCCGAGCAAGGCATTGATTGGTCGATCGGGGCCTGGCGGGGGCTGCTGTATCCCAAAGGTGTTCCGGAGGATCGCGTCACGAAGATGCGGCAGGCGGTTTTGAACGTCGCCAATAGCAACGAGTTTCGCCAGTTCATGGCGGCGTCTGGATTCCAGGTCGCGGTCGCCGACGGGGATCAGTTTGAAGCATTTCTGACGCAAACAGATGCGGACTTTGGCGAGATTTTGAATCAACCACAAATGAAGCAAACACAGTCGTCAGCGATCGGCCCTTACTTTCTTCCATCGATCCTCGCCGCGCTGGGAATCGTCATCGGTACGATTGGATGGGGCGTCTCCAGGTCGACGCTGAACGAGGAGGCAAACACAGCAGTGGCCGAAAATCTGGGGATCGATTATCACGCGTTGTTGCGTTTCGCTGCGGCCGTTGGTCTGTTCATTGTGCTTTGTGAAACGCTCGGCTACGTGATCTCCGCCGGCGTGATGCTGCTTGCGATGTTGCTGATGTTGCGAGTCGGATGGCGTCTTGCGGTGGCTGTGACCGTGGTGACCATTTCGAGTTTGTATCACGTTTTCGCCGTCGTACTCGGCGTTCCCCTTCCCTGGGGCTGGTTGGGTTGGTGACATGGATCCTGCACTGTTACAAGCAGCCGGTGATGTTTTCGGCCGCGTTGATGTTTGGCTGATCATCGTCGCCGCGGCGTGCTATGGAATCTTTGTCGGTGCCATCCCGGGATTGACGGCAACGATGGCCGTGGCCCTGTTTGTTCCCGTCGCCTACTGGTTGGATCCGGTGGCGGCGATCGGTGCGATCGTGACCATGGTCGCCTGTGCGATCTTTGCGGGAGACATCCCGACGGTTTTGTTGCGAATTCCGGGCACACCGGCGTCGGCCGCGTATGCCGATGAAGCGTATCGGTTGTCGGAAAAGGGGCTGGCACAGCAAGTCTTGTCGGTCTCGCTGACGTGCAGCGTGATCGGCGGCATCATCGGGGCGGTCCTCTTGATGGTGCTGGGCAGCCAACTGGCAGCGGTCGCGAGCTGGTTTTCTGTCACCGAGTACTTTTGGTTGTACTTGATCGGACTCAGCTGCTGCGTATTGGTGGTACCGGCGGGGGCTCGCTGGAAGGCGATGCTGAGTCTGATCCTTGGGATCTTGTTATCCACGGTCGGCCTGAGCGCGGTGCATCTTGAACCGCGATTCACCTTTCATTCCGTGGCGCTGTACCAAGGGGTCTCGTTCATCCCGGCGATGATCGGTCTGTTCGGGTTGTCGGAAGTGTTTGCGAATCTCTCTCAGGCTAAGCGAGGTGACAGCGGGGCGTGTGCCGTTGCACCGGCTGTATCATTCGGCACGATCATCGGGGCTTCACGGTCGGCATTGGTGACTCGGTTGGTCAACCGCCGATCGGGCACGGTCCGGTCGAGCTTGATGGGAGTCTTGATCGGGATGCTACCCGGCGCCGGCGCCGATATCGCATCGTGGGTCACGTTCGCCGCGGCCAAACGTGGTCGTGGTTCGAAGGCGGATCAGGAATCGATCGATGCGATCGGAGACGCCACGACGGCCAACAGTGCTGCCTTGGCCGGTGGCTGGATACCGACGTTGGTGTTTGGCATTCCCGGTGATTCCATCACGGCGATCGTGATCGGGGTTTTGTTGATGAAGAATGTCACCCCAGGGCCAGCAATCTTTGAGAGTCAACCGTCGCTGGTTTACGGCATTTACCTCGTGTTTCTGATTGCGAATCTCGTGATGTTGCCGGTCGGCTTCCTGGCCATCCGCTTGGGACTTCGTCTCGTGCGGATTCCCAAGCAGATTCTGCTTCCGATCATCGTATTGTTTTGCGTCACCGGCTCTTATGCCCTCAACGCCAGCCTGTTCGACGTCGGCATCATGTTGGCGATGGGACTGGTCGGATTCGTTTTGAATCGACGCGGGTTTCCGCTCGGCCCGGTGGTCCTGGGATTGGTGCTCGGCGGGCCACTGGAGGAACGTTTGATTCAATCGCTGACCGCGTCCGGTGGAAACCCCTTGGGTTTGCTCAATCGCCCCATCGCCGTCGTGTTGGCGATCGTCACAGCCTTCATCGTCGCAAGCATCCTACGGCGATCGATTCAGGAGCTGCGTCGTAGCGAGTCTACTTGACGGTTCGTGTGCCCGCCCGCGTTCTACGCCAAGACCGAGGGCGTTGACGTGGCGATCGTGAGCGATCGTGAGCGATCGTGAGCGATCATCCCGCCGATGCAGGCGGCTACGACAGAGACGCGTCGATGACTCGCATCACATTGCCGCCGATGACCTTGCGGATCACCTCGTCGCTGTGACCGCGTTGAACAAGGCCAACGGTGAAGAGCGGCCAGTTGGTCCAGGCGAGACTTTGACTCATCTGCACGGTTGTTTTGAAGTCATCATCGGGCCAAAGCATGCGGAATTCTTCGCGGCGTCGCGGTTGCTTGGGGACCTTGGCGCTTTCCATCGCGGAATCTTGCGAGGTGTAGGCAACGTCCGTGCCGATCGCGACCGCATCGGGGCCGAACGTTTTGATCCCATAGTCGATGTGATCGAGCAGCGCGCTGATGTCGCCCGTTCCACGCAGGTACCGCGGAATACAACAAATGCCGATGTAGCCGCCCGAGTCGACGATCGCCTTGATCACGTTGTCCGGTTTGCTGCGGAAGTGCGGGTAGATCGCGCCGCACGTCGAATGGCTGGCCACGACGGGACGCGAAGAAACTTGCGCTGCTTCCAGGCTGGTTTGCCAGCCGCTGTGGGCGCAGTCCGGGATCACACCGACGCG
The DNA here is from genome assembly GCA_033042175.1 of Phycisphaera sp. RhM. Taxonomy (GTDB): domain Bacteria; phylum Planctomycetota; class Planctomycetia; order Pirellulales; family Pirellulaceae; genus Stieleria. The sequence continues at coordinate 39,480 of WCIL01000062.1, read as the reverse complement.
GTTCATTTCGGCAATCGCCTTGCGACCAAAATCGCTCACGCCGGCGTCGCTTTGTTCACCGCAACCGTCACCGATCATATTGCGTCGCTGATACGTCAAATGCATCATCCGAATTCCCAGCTGAGAGAAAACGCGCACGTACCGCAGTTCGTCTTCGATCGACACCCATTGCTGGACGAGGGGGACGCCGTTCCCGGTCAAGTAGTAACAGTGGCGGCGCTGTTTCTTGGCCGTCCGAATGTCGTCGGGAACGGCAGCCTTGAACACGAACCCTCTCATCAAATCGGTTGTGTACGTGTGTCTGGCCAATCGCTTGATCAACCGCATCGGGTCTTGTCCCTCTTCACCGGCGTTGTTGAACACACAGGTCACGCCGGACGCCCGCCAGGCATCGCGGAACTCTTGTTCTTGGACCGGATCGGTGACAAATCGCGTCATCGTCATCTCTTCACGCATGTCCTTGATCTCGATCGCAGAAGCTCCCGCTTCAATCGCGGCTGCAAGTGCATCACCATCGATCGCGGCTCGTGGTCCAAATCCATAGGCATCAAACACGATCGACTCGGCGTGCAGTTTCATGCCCCGATCGATTTCCGCCTTGGAGGGTTTTAGGATTCCAAGGGCAACTTCACGCGACTGGTGGATTTTTAGGTTAAGACGCTCGGTCAATTCGGTAATCGGATCACGCGTGAGAGAGTCTTGAGCACGGATCGTTGGCCGGGACATGGCCAATGCGGACGCTCCGGCGAGCGTGCCAAGGAACTGCCGACGAGCGATGGAGTTGCGAGGGTGGGTTGACATAGCGGACAAAGTTTTGGGAACGGCTGAAGCGGAGAACAGGGGAAAGCGTCTAACACTATAAGGGATTCCCGGTCACTGCTCCGCAGCGACAACGGGCGGCTGAAGCCTGGACACCAGCGCACGTTGGTGTCCAGCCTTGAGGCGCATCCCCGCTCGCTGCGGAGCAGCGAAATGGGCGGCTGAAGCCTGCACACCAGCGCCGTGCCCGTCCTTTTTTTGTCCCTGCTTCTTCCAGCTCTCCCGTTTTTCTGCCGGCGAGTTTTCTGCCAGCACAGGCAAAACAATGGTGCAGAACATTGCGTTTCTGCACTTCACAGAGGCCACGAGCCATTTCAAAGACCCTATAAACGACGCCGAAACTCTGACGGTCTGCGGAGACAATTCGCAATCACCTGCTATCATGGATACGTCCCGACGCGTGCTCCCACCGACGATTGTTCGAAATCGGTTCGGTGCTTGGCGAGTTCGCTGTTTGGATCCCGCCCGCCAGAACGACGACCTGCTACCATGGGTCCCCCCCCTCGAATGTTTTGCATGTTACGAACAGCCAGTCGATTGCTGCTGCTGACAGCCGCGCTCGCCGTTGTCGCCCCGTCGATCCGCCCGTCGATCCGCGCGGAGACGCCCGACGAGCAGCTCCGAGCAAACGTAGACGCTGCCGCCCACTCGTCAGGGATTGCACACGACCGACCGACCCTCGCCGATTTGAAGACGATCGGGCGAGCACGATCCCGGTTCAACGACTTCGCCGCCGATAATGATCCGCCAGGCGAGGGCACCAGAGACGGCGCAGCACATCAAGCGAATGTGGCCCAGTTCGAATCGACGATCAAGCCACTTTTGGAACAGAACTGTCTCGATTGCCATGGCCCCGATACCGTCGAAGGCAACGTCCGCATCGACACGCTTGATCCCAATCTGTTGACCGGTGGCGATACCGATTGGTGGTCCGAAATCTTCGCCGCCATCACCAAGGGCGAAATGCCTCCGCCTGATGCCGGCGAGTTCAGTGACGACGAGCGGCGACTGCTTGTCGATTGGCTGTCCAGTGAACTGCAAATCGCTTCCATCGTGCGGCGTCGGTCCGGCGGTCATTCAGCGTTCCGACGCATGACGCGGTACGAATACAACTACGCGTTGCAAGACCTGTTCGGTGTTCCCTGGGACTTTGCCAGGGACCTGCCGCCGGAACCCCATTCCGAAGAAGGCTTCGAGAACAGTTCCGATGTATTGCATTTGTCGCTCACGCACTTCGAGACCTATCACCGGATCGCCCGCAACACGCTCGATCGGGTCACAGCGACGGGTGCCAAGCCAACGACGCGGTATTGGGGCATCGCGATGAAGGATGCAGCCCGGCGCGAGTGGGCCAAGCAAGACAAACAGATCAACGAGCTGAAAGAAAAATGGACAGACGACCCAGAGAAGCTCACGGCTGAACTGGAGAAGCTGCGGGAAACGTTTCGTCAACCGCCGCGCGGGGCTTATTACAAAGACCTGTCCAGTGGTCGGGTCGCAAAGGCTGAGTGGCGGTACCACGGCGCGCGGTATGCGTTTGCGCCTACGGAACAGCCTGTCGCGTTTCCCGACCCAGACGACTGCGTCGCGATTCTGCCGAACGGATTGGGCACGCGGCTGATCGTCGAGCTGGGCAATCAGTTGCCTGATGAAGGCACGATGCGGGTGACCGTTCGAGCGTCGCGAGTGAACAGCAAGGGCGATGGCTTTCCCAGTTTGCAACTGCTGTTCGGCTGGCAAGCCAGCAACGAAGGCCGCGCGTTGATACGAGTCAGCAAGGAAGACACACCGGTCACGGCCGGCCCGGACCAACCACAGATCATCCAGTGGGACGTGCCGCTGGGTGAAATCTATCCCCGCAACTCGGTCAGAAAAACGTCGCCGATGGGCGTCACGCCCAGCCCATCGGAATACATCCGTTTGGTCAACAGCTCGGCGTCATCGTCGGGGATTCAGATCGATTTCGTGCACGTCGCCGCACCGGTGTATGACCAGTGGCCGTCTCAGTCGCATCGTCGCATCTTTGCCGCGACTGAAGACTCCAGCGACGAATTGGCTGATGCACGCAGGACCATTGCAGCGTTCATGAACCGAGCGTGGCGGCGACCGATCAGCGACGCGGAGATCGATCGCAAGCTGGATCTTTTCGCCGCCATGCGTCCGCAATGCGACAGCTTTGAAGAAGCCGTCGTCGAGGTCCTGGCAACGGTGCTTTCGTCGCCACAGTTTTTATACGTCTGGAACACGAGCAACGCGGGAACGACCGGCAAATCCGGTGAGCGTTCGCCGATCGATGCACATGCATTGGCCAATCGACTGTCGTTGTTCCTGTGGTGCAGCATTCCCGACCAGGAATTGTTGACACTGGCGCACTCCGGGCGGCTGACCGACCGCGACATCCTGGCATCGCAGGTCCGGCGGATGCTTGACGATCCTCGCAGCGAACGTTTCTCCAAACACTTCGTGCATCAGTGGCTGGACATGCAGCTGCTTGATTTCCTGAACTTCAAACAACATCTGCCCAGCTTCGATCCGCTACTGAAAGAAGCAATGCAGCACGAACCGGTCGCCTTGTTCGAGCAGATGCTGCGAGACGACGCGAGTGTGTTGGACTTCATCCACTGCGACTACGCCATGGTCAACGAGCGACTGGCCCGACACTATGGCTTGTCCGGTGTTTACGGCAACCATTTCCGCCGCGTTTCATTGGACGAAGGGTTTCGCCGCGGAGGTTTGCTGACGCAGGCCGGGCTGCTGTCGATGAATTCCGATTGGCCTGATTCACACCCGCTTAAACGGGCGATTTGGTTACTTGAGAGCATCCTCGGCGACCCGCCTCCCCCGCCGCCGCCCGCCGTGCCGCAGATCGATCTGGCCGATCCGGACATCGCGAAGATGACGTTGAAGGAACGCATCGAAGACCACCGCAATCACGCCGCGTGCATGTCGTGTCACAGCAAGATTGACCCCTGGGGGATCGCGTTCGAAAACTACGATGCGCTCGGGAAGTGGCGTGATGAAGTTCGAGGCAAGCCGATCGACGCGTCTAGTGAGCTGTTCAATCACCAAACGCTCGATGGCATGGACGGCTTGAAACGATTCCTATTGCAGAACCGGCAGGATCAATTTGTCCGAGCGATGGTGTCCAAGCTGACCACTTACGCTTTGGGCCGCCCGCTGGCGTTTTCTGATCGAGCGGAAATTGACGCGATTACCGCTCGCGTTCGCCGCAATGGCGATGGACTGAGGACGACCGTCGAAGCGATCGTTCAAAGCGAACTGTTTCGATCCATGTAAACACCGAACCCAAACCGTTACACGTCAACGTTAGCATTCACAGGGTAGCCGCCCATGGCATGGAACATGAATATGATTGATCGTCGTCGATTCCTGAGAGGCAGCGGGTGGGCGTTGGCATTGCCGATGTTCGGATCGGTGTGGGGGCCGATGGCTCGTGGCGCGGAGACGCGAGAGAACCCGAAACGTCTCGGCTGCTTTTACTTTCCCGACGGTGTGCCGATGCCCTTGCCGGAAGACCCGGCCTATCAAGACTGGTCCTGGTTTCCCCATGGTGGCGGCAACGAGTTCACGTTCTCCAAATGCATGGAACCACTCGAGCGGCTCAAAGATGATTTGACGGTGCTGTCTGGTTTTTCGCATCCGAAGTCGCGCAACGTTCACGGTCACAACAATGCCGATCAGTTTCTGACCGCAGCGGCCACCGGCGGCGGTGACAAAGAGTACGAGAACACGATCTCATTGGACCAAGAATACGCGAAATACGTCGGGGACCAGACTCGTTTTGCATCGTTGGTGATGTCGACCGATGGGGGAACGGGCACTGCGCGCGGAACCCACACGATTTCGTTTGATCGCAACGGGCGGCCGATTCCTGCCGAGCATCGTCCCAAACAGATTTTTGATCGATTGTTCGTGAAAAACGACACCGATTCGGCTCGCCGGCTGCTGCTCAGTCGCAGCGCGTTGGACGAAATGCTGGACGATGCGCGACGTCTGCGACAATCACTGTCGACTGCCGACCGACGCAGCCTGGATGAATACCTGGACTCGGTCCGGCAAGCCGAGATCAAGGTCGAAAAGGCCAAGCGTTGGCTGGGGGCGCCGCTGCCCAGTGTCGACGGCGATCAATTGAATCTGGAGCTGACCACCGAAGAGCCACGCGCGTATCTGCAGACGATGTTCGACCTGATCTTCCTTGCATTCAAAACCGACTCGACGAGGGTGGCGACGTACCAGATCGGACGGGAAAACGGAGTTGGCCGCAGCGATCACCTGGCGCGAGCGGTCGGATTCAATCTGGCCCATCAATTGTCGCACGAGACGAAGAATCCCGACGGCTGGAAGAACTTTGGCACCTATTGCCGTTTCCTCAACGAGGAATACGGACGGTTCATCGGCAAGCTCAAGGCGACACCCGAACCGAACGGCAGCGGCAGCATGCTGGACAACACGCTGCTGCTGTTGGGATCGGCATCGAGTGCATTCCATTTGTCACGCAATTACCCGTTGATTCTGGCCGGCGGCAAACAGATGGGATTCAAGCACGGGCAATATTTCAATCACGCGGGTGAAAATTTCCAAGGCGGCCCATGGCTGGGCAAGCGTGAGCCGTGGCAAGACGAAGCGAAAGGCGAAGACCTGCCGCTGTCGAACCTCTACGTGACGATGCTGCAACGATTGGGCGTCCAAACCGATTCTTTCGCCGACAGCACGGGAGTGGTTGAAAGTATCTGATCGGCTGTGGGCAGACGCACGTGCTTGCTGGGCATCGATGGGGGCAAAACGATGGGGGCAGGACCTTGTCGATTTAGCGGTAGGGCACGAGCCCTCCGGTGTTTCGGTCGCGATGAGGTACCGGTGGGCTTGCGCCCTGCCGCCAACACCTCGTAAAACGCAGGGAATAAACACAGCTTCTGCCCGGGAGGCTGGCAACGCGAGACCAAATTCTCTGGGATGCTGTAATGCCCTCCGTAACTGAGTTGAACCATCAAGCCGGCCGACGTTCCGGCCGACCCTTCAACTCTGAGGAGAGCAAGCATGCCTGTCCGTCCATTTCGGTTACCCCGTCGATTCGTCCTGGTTACGGTTGCCGCAGTCGGCTTCCTGACCACAAACCCGCCGGTTGTCGTTGCCCAGAAACTCGAACGCGCGAGGAAAGCGTTCGGCCAGCGACTGCAGTTTCCCAACGGTCGCTCGCCGCTTGCTGAGGCAATCGGTCGAAGACCTGGCATCCTCGCGCCGGATCTTGCGATCGGCGGCGTCAAATTCCACCCCCAGAAACCGAAAACGGTCCGCATCACCTTGCGCAATCAAGGGAGCAAGGCATCGGAGCCCTGCCGGCTGACTTGCGTCGTCAAGAAAATCGGCGAGTCTAATGTCGCCCGGCAAAAAGATTTCAAGGTCCAGTCGCTGGCACCGAATTCGAACGGGATCTTGATCATTCACTTGGACGGGCTTCTGCCCCAGTCGGTTCGTGCGGTCGAGACGACATTCAAGCTGATGGTCGACTCTCAAAAGACGATTTCGGAGTCCAACGAAAAGAACAACGTCTTTGTTCACACCGGTGGCTCTCAACCCGACCTGCGGGTCGCCGGATTTCTCTTTCCCGCCGCGGGCCCATCAACGGCGACGGAAGTGAAGATCGCCAACATCGGGTCTGCTTCGTCGGCACCCTGTCGTCTGCAGCTAACGATCGGTGAAATCGAGGGCACCAAGGTGAATCGCAAGAAAATGGTGGCCGTTCCAAAGCTAAACAGCATGCAGGCGGCGGTGGTGACGGTCAATGCCGTTTCGATCCTTCCCGGCGGCGTCGCGTTGTCTGACACGCACTTTCGACTCACCGTCGACGCAACCAAGCATGTCAATGAGTCGAACGAGCAAACAACGACGCCTACCACAAACCGTAACGCGTCGTCACGCCTCGCTTCTTATCCCCAACGATTCATCATGATTTCCCGGAACCCTACGATGTTCGATTCCCATCTGAACCCAGTTGATCCCGACCGCCGCCAGTTTTTGTGCGACGGTGCGGCAGCCTTCGCAGCGATCTCCAGCGGAGCACTCTTTGACGTCTTGTCTGGCAGCGCCGTGGCGGCAGATACCATTGCCCCAGCACGTTTCGACCGCAACCATCTTCGGTGGATGGATGAAGTCGTCGACGAAGTCAAGGCGGAACTTGGCCGCAGTCTGAGCCGCCGTGTGACTCGGAACCCGCTCGATCGCATGATCAAAACGCGCTACGACGACTTGCCGTCGGCTCGCAAAGCTCGGTTGTCGCAATCGCTTCGCCAACCCTCACGTCTGGCCCGCCAAACAAGTGTGCGATCCGCCGTAAACACGTTGGCGAACGAGATTCGCCAGCCCCCCACGCCCGACTTCCGCGCACCGCGACCGATCAGTCACGTCGCGCGGAGAGTTGGACGCAAAGTCGGAAGCAGAGTCGGCCGCAGGGCCGGGCAGACACCGCCGCGAATGGTCAAAATGAGTTCCAATGCGAAGCCCGCATCGGGCATGGCCGGTGACGTGAGCCTGGACCTTGCCACCACGAGCAACCCACATGAAAACGCGGGACGAAAGTACGACTTGGGGAAAAAGTACAAGTCACTTGAGAAGGTCAGGGATCGGCACGGGCGACTGCTGACCCGACAACGATGGCGAAAGGGAAGCCAAAACTCGGCGACGTATTACATGGGGCCGCACATCAACGGTGGCCAGGCGGTCGCGCTGGTGGGAAACGTCTGGACCACCTTCAAGTCGTTGGGCGACGCCGAAGGGCCGCTGGGTGCTCCGCTGCGGAAGGGACGTCATGATTCGGGTTACGACTCCGGCGGCGTTTACATCCCGACGGCCAAGGACCCGGCCGTTGAAACGTTCTTCGGACGGATGATCTTCAAGAATGGAAAGTGGCGCGGCGAATTGCTTACAGGATTTCAGTTGATTCTAAACCGGATCACGGTGGACAGCTCGACCGGCGACGACCTCAACGGCTTCAGCGACTTGCAGATCAATTGCTACACCACTCAAGGAGACGTCCGCGTGCACGGCAAGTCACATCAGTCGTTTTTATACTCCGGTCAGGTCAGCGAACCACATGCGGTGATCGGCCAAGCAGACCTACGGGGCAACGCGGCGGTGATCCCTGGAGCTTTCGGCTACTTCATCAAAGTGATCGAAAAGGACGACCACAAGATCGCCGAATACCTTGTCAAGACGATCGAGGAGAAGCTTCGGCAAAAGCTAGACGAGGGAGCGAAGAAAGCTGGTGTTTCGCTCGCCGAGGCGCTCAAGGTGCCCGCGCTCGCGCCGCTGTTGACCGAATTGTTTTCGGCGGCGGTCGAGTTCGTCGCCGACAAGATCTTTGATGCGGTCCAAGAGCTGTTCAAGGACGACCAGTCGGACATCGTCTCCGGCAATGTTCAGCTGTGGTCCGCTTGGCATCCATTGAAGGATCCGTATTGGGCCAAAGAAATCAATCACAACGACATCACGATCCATTCCGGAGGCAAGGACGGCCAGGTGGATTTGAAGCTGAAACTCTCACGTGTTTGGAGCCCCGTGTGAGCCTTGGCGTGTCGTCCTGGGATAAACGCTCGCGCCCGTGTTACGCAGGATGACGGAAAAGGCAGAATGATGTCGGGGCGGGATGATATTTCAGTTACGGATCCGTCTCCATCATTCTGGCATCCATCATTCTGCCATCCCGTTCAGACAGTCAGAGCAGCGGCCGTTGTAGAATTGGCAGGATCCAATCGAGTCAGTTCGGCATTGCCCGAGCGACGACGCCAGTCCCTGTTTGCGTTCACCTGCCGCAACGGATCAACTTAACAACAAGGTCTCCAATGAACCAAGCGGATGTATTGCGGCATAACCGGCAAGCCTGGGACAAGCTGGTCGAGCGGGGCGATCGCTGGACCAAGCCGGTGGATCGCGCGACGATCCAACGAGCAAGAGCGGGGAAGTTTGCCATTGTATTGACGCCGACCAAGCCGGTTCCCGCTGAATGGTTTCCACCGCTTGAGAACGCGGAGGTTCTGTGCCTGGCTTCGGCGGGCGGGCAGCAAGCTCCGGTCCTTGCGGCCGCCGGTGCGAAGGTGACGGTGTTTGACAACTCCCCACAACAATTGGACCAGGACCGTTTGGTCGCTGTCCGTGATGGACTGGCGATGCAGTTCGTTCGCGGCGATATGGCTGATCTCTCGGTGTTCGCCGATGCGTCCTTTGACCTGATCTTTCACCCTTGCTCAAACACCTTCGTACCAACCGTGATTCCGGTTTGGCGAGAGTGCGCACGGGTGCTGCGAACCGGTGGCATTTTGATGGCCGGGTTCACCAATCCCGTGCGTTATCTGTTTGATGACGAACGCACGGAAAATGGCAATCTGGAAGTTCGCTACGCGCTCCCGTATTCAGACCTGGACTTTCTTGACGAGCCACACATCAAGAAAGCGGTCGAGGAAGGACAGCCACTCGAGTTCGGTCACACCCTGGAAGACCAAATCGGCGGGCAATTGAGCGCCGGTCTGCTGTTGTCCGCATTCTACGAGGATCGCTATGGTGAAACCGCCGCGGACCCACTTTCCAGGCTTCTCGATACGTTCATTGCGACCCGCGCGATCAAGCCGTGACGCCGCCCAGCGTTCCTACCAGATCTTGCGTGATCACCCGATCGTCAGCGTCCCCCGTGCTGTGTTCGTTCTTGTCGATCGGATCGCACCCAACGCAAGCGAAAGGATGTCTGCCCGACGATCGGGCGTGACTACTGAAGCGTTACCTTGGTGGTCCGACCGGATTGGACGAAGCGGAGTTTGTTTTCGCGGGCCAGCCAGCCGACGGCGGCGGTCACCAAGTCTCCCGGGGCTTCGACGCTCTTTTTGACACTGGTCAGGGTTTGCTCACCGCCATTTTCGAGTGTCTGCCAAACCTCTCCGGCGACCAGACCGATTTCGGAGTTATCGAAGATCCGCCGAGGTGCCGACGTTCTCTTGGCAGCGCCGTTGGAACCCGCTTTCTTGGAAGCACCGTTGGTCTGCACTTTGGCTGACTCCAGTTCCGGCTTCGGCATTGTCTTCGTCTTTGAAGTTTTGTCCGCTTTCTTCTTAGCCATCGATACTCCCCTGTTCAGGTTGTGAGATTTCTTGGAGGAACGCGCACAGCCCCATTTTGCAACGGCTCAAACGATCACACAACCACTTCGTACGGCATCGCCATGCGATCGGGCCCCGTGACGCGGCTGTGAAACGTTGGTTTCTCTGGGCGGGGCCGTTGGGCCCTCCCCTGTACGGTCGGATAGGCGGTTAGTCTTCCACAACGGTTTGTCGACTTCAGCCCGCATGCGTTAGCAAGGGGCCACCCGACGCCCCTCGCTTATGCGTTCGGGCTAACATCCGTGCGTTGAATGCGGAACATCGACGAAATCGACAAACCGACAATGGGTTTTCACAACGGCAGCTAAAAAATTCCTTCTCAAAAAATGGGTTCCATTTTCATCCTCACCCCTTTCCCTGTCGACGTCGCGGGAAATCTCGCAAGGTCATCGCGGTTGGAGCCGGGCGGAGCGCAGGAGCCGGGAAAAGAACTGATGCAGCAAACCGGGGGCGGGACGATGGGGCGATTCGCTCGTGTTGTTGCCGTGATTCAATCTCGCTGGATTGACAACAGCTCAACGATCGGCCGGAGTGATCTGTAACTCGCAAAGTAGGAAAGCGTGCGCCATCTCGATAATCGGCAGGCCTCCGTGTTTCGCCCCGCACGCCGAGTGACCCGATCCATCCAGCGAAGCGTCGGGTTTCCCATCGTTGGGTCATGTTGTTGACTGAGTGGGGCGGGGTTGAATCGCCGAAGCATGGCGTCACCGTCGGGTTGTACTGACTACTTGACCGATTCGATCTGATTTCGCATGTGGTCGATGATCGCGGGCAGGTAGATGATGCCCGAGTAGTGATTGGCCAGCAGCCTGATGTGATGCGATGAATCCAGCTTGGCGGACGTTGCCAAGGCGTTGGCGCTGGACATCGGAACCACAGTGTCGAAGGTTCCGGAGTAGAGCCAGGTGCGGTCGGGGGGAAGGCGGTGCGCGACACGCGTCGGTTCGATCTGATTGACGAGCGATCGAAGTGTTTCGCCGGTGATGCCCGCTTCTTGCAATCGCTGGCGTACCTTGGCGGCGTCTTTCGTTCCGTTTTCGATCACGCTCAACAGGTTGCCGCCGGCCAGGGTGATGAAGACGTGGTCGTAGCTGTCGTCGATCGACGCTGCGGTTGCCGAAACGAATCCGCCCAAACTGGTGCCTTGTAGCGAAATGCTGGAATCATCGACGTACGGGAGGCACGCGACGGCGTCTCGGGCGCGGCGGACATCGGCGATCCCCTGCCGCATGGCGTGAAAGAAAACGACGTCGTCGGGCTTCTTGCCGCTTTCGCGACGTTTGCCGTAGTGGGGCAGATGGATCAGAAAGGCATGGAAACCACAATGATGAAATCCATGGGCGAACATGCGTCCCACCGGCATCTTGCTGCCCGATTCGTGAACCACCACGACTGCCTTGGCTCGTTTGGGACGCTGTTGTCCATCCCGTGCCACGTACCATTCCATCGCGACCGAGTCGTTCGCGGGATGGCCCGTGTCGATGGGTGACGGAAACCGTACCGTGACGTCGCCCCGGAGTTCATCGGCAGCGGTGCAGTGGGTCGTGAACTCGGTGGCTTGCCAGACCAATCCGCTCAGACAGGCGCGTGCGTCCTCGGCTGGTTCATCGCCGATGTTGATCGAATCGGAGGCCTGAAACGACTGGCCGATCCATTCCAGCGGAACGACGTTGACCGCTTCGTCGCCGCAGCAGATCAAACCACCGCCGAACAGACTACAGCCGACAGCGGCGGCGGCGAACCAGACCATTCGGAGTCGATGCATCGTGGGGCTCGATTGTCGGACAGGAAACGCGGGGAATGAAATCGCACAACAATGGTGGCCAGGAAAACGTTGGCCAGGAAAACGGGGGATTGGGATCGCGGGCCACAGGAAAATGGAGCGCCGCGCCGGGCATCATCCGCTGGTTTCATTGTAACGTCGGCGATCAGACGAGTTCCAGTTCGCCGACAGGGGGGCGTTCTTGCGGCCGGTTTTCCACCTCGGGCAGCCGTTCGCCTGGGGGCGGATCCAATCGTCGGTTGGTGCTGATGATCAGGTACAGCGCGGGAACCACGGCCAGGGTCAACAGGGTCCCCAACGCCATGCCGGCCACCAGGATGATGCCGATGCTGTTGCGAGCTTCCGCCCCGGCGCCCGTGACCAGGACCAGCGGAAAGTGTCCCAGGATCGTTGCCGCCGACGTCATCAACACCGGGCGCAGACGCGTCTGTGCGGCATGCATGATCGCGGCTCGTTTTTCCCAGCCGTCGTGACGCAGCATGTTGGCGAACTCGACGATCAAGATTCCGTTCTTGGCGACCAGTCCGACTAAGGTGATCAACCCGACTTGAGAATAGATGTTGATGGTCGTGAAATTCAAACAGGTCAGCACCAGCACGCCGGTGATCGCCGGCGGGACGGAACCGAGCAGCACCACGAGCGGATCGCGAAACGAATGGAACTGCGCCGCGAGCACCAGATAGATCAGCACCAAGGCAAACCCCAGCGTTCCGGCCAGCTTGGACCCCTCGTTACGGATCTGTCGCGATTCGCCGGCATAATCAATTTCCGCGACACCACCGGTCACGTCGCGCGCGATCTGTTCGATCACGTCCAACCCTGTCGCTTTGGTGACACCGGGCAAGACGGCGGCGGAGATTTTGAGCGAGTCTTGTTGTCCGAAACGATGCAAGCTGCGCGGTGCGGTCACCGGCTGGATCGATGCGAATGCCGACACGGGAATCAACTCGCCGGCCGGGTTGCGGATTTTTAGATCCATCAACGATCCGATGTCTTCACGCTGGCGGGCGTCGAGTTGTGGAATGACGCGATACGAACGGTCAAAGAAATTAAATCGGTTGACTTCACCGCCGCCGAGCAACACGCCCAGCTCACGGCCCACCGCGGCTTGGTCGAGTCCCAGGTCGGCCAACACCTCGCGGTCAACCATCACACGTGCCTGGGGCAAGTCGAATTTTAAATCCGAATCGACGAACATGAACTTGCCCGTTTCACTCGCGCGCCGCATGATCTGTTGTGACCAATCCAGCCGCTGCCGCGTCGGCGTGTCGCTCTTGATCACCAGTTCGACATCGAACTGGCCCGCGCCGGGAAGCGGGGGAACCAGGACGGGAAACGCTTCCAGCCCGACACTCTGTGATGCGATTCCGAAGACTTCGGGCAGCATCGATTGGGTGTCACGCTCTCGATCGTCCCAGTCTTTCGTGATCACGCCCCCGAAGCCTCCACCGGCGGTGACCAGCGACCACATGTAGTCCGTTTCGGGGATCGCTTGCAAGCGTTGGGCCAACTCCCCGGCCCAGTGCGTCGACGCCGTCAGTGTTGAATCCGGTGCGGCGCTGACGACCAACGAGATCGCTCCCTCATCTTCGATCGGTGCCAGTTCCTTGCCCGACAACATGTACAGCGGAACGGCAGCCAGGGCGGTGATCAAGGTTGCCACGGCGATCGACCAACGCAGATCCAGTACCCAAACCAGCAGCCGCGCATAGATCGCTTGCAATCGATCGAATAGCCGCGCGGTCAATCGAGTCAGCCGCCCCTCGCGTTCTTCGGTTTGCAACAGCAACCCGCTCATGATCGGCGACAACGTCACCGCCACGATTCCGGAAACGATCACGGCGGCGGCCAGTGTAAACGCGAACTCGCGAAACAGCATGCCGGTCAGTCCCGATTGGAACCCGATCGGAGCGTAGACGGTTGCCAGCGTGATCGTCATCGCGATGATCGGACCGACCAGTTCACGGGCGCCGACCAGTGCCGCACCGGTTTTGGAGAGGCCTTCGCGGAGGTGTCGCTGGACATTTTCGACCACCACGATGGCGTCGTCGACGACCAATCCGACCGACAGCACGATGGCCAGCAACGTCAGCAGATTGAGTGAGAAACCCAGTAGAAACATCACGACGGCGGCACCGATCAGCGAGACAGGCATCGCGACCAGTGGAACGAGTGCCGAACGCAGCGACCCCATGAACAGAAACACCACCAACGCGACGATGGCGACCGTCTCCAACAACGTCGTGAAGATCTCCGACAGGGCCTTACGCATGAACTTGGTGCCGTCGTAGGCCATCTGCATGTCGACGTGCGAAGGCAATCGGGGCTGCAGCTCGGACATCGCGACCGCGACGGCGTTGGAGACTTCGATTTCATTGCTTCCCGGTAGCGGCCACACGCTCAAGTAGACGGCTTTGCGACCGCGGTACATCGCCGTCGCCGTCGGCTCTTCCGATCCCAATTCGACGTCGGCGACGTCTTGCAAACGCACGATCGAATCATCGGTTTGCGAAACGATCAAATCACCAAACTCTTCGACGCTTCGCAGGTCGGTGTTGGTCAGCAAGTCGATCTGAACCGAGTCGCTTTTGACTTGGCCGATGGCGGCGAGAAAATTATTTCGTTGCAGCGCCTGGTAGACATCGCCCGGCGTCAGATTCAGTTCCTCCAGCCGCTGCGGGGAAATCCAGATCCGCATCGCCGGTGTCTGGCCGGCTTCGACGCCGACGCGTTGGACGCCGCGGACGGTCGCCAGTCGCGGCTGGACGTTGCGGGCCAGGAAATCGGTCAGCGCTGGGATGTCAAAGTGATCCGAAGTAAAGCTGATATAAAACGTCGCGTAGGGCTTGTCGGCGCGGGCCAGATCGACCGTCGGCGGTTCGGCCTGGTCGGGAAGTTGCGAACGAATTTGGCTCAGCCGCGCGTTGACTTCCGCCAGCGCCCGTGTCGAATCGTGATTCAGTTGCAATTTGATCGTGATCGTGCTGATGCCGGCGATACTCGTCGATTCAATCGTGTCGACACCGGCGATCGACGACACCGCTTGTTCAATCGGTGTCGTCAGGAAGCCGCGGACGGTTTCGGCGCTGGCACCGTAGTACAGCGTCGTGACCGTGATCGAACTGCTTTCCAGTTTCGGGAACTGTTGAACGGGCAACGAAGCGGCGCAGCGAATTCCGATGATCACCAAAATCAAATTGGCGACGACGGCCAGCACCGGATGGCGAATGAACAGGTCCGTGATCGCGCGGCGTGGCGCGGCGGTGGTTTCGTTTTGCCTCATCGAGTGTCTCCCGGTGCCAGCAATCGTCCTTCGCTGACCTTAAATGAGCCGTCGGTGATCACCGTGTCGCCCGCCGCGATCCCTTCGGCGATCCAAGTCCGCGAACCGTCGCTGCCCAATACCACGACCGAACGCGACTCGGCACGCAGCTGGCCGTTGGTCTCGACCGCGACAAACACACTGGTGCCGGTCGGTCCACGACGGACCGCCGTCGACGCCACCGTGACCGCGGGGACGTTGGGGCCGTAAGGAATGCGAACCTTGACCGAGTCACCGGGATGCAGGGTCGTCGGCGGATCGTCGAGCCGCGCCCGAGCCATCAGCGACCGTGACTGCAGATTCGCCGATGCATCGACCGCGACGATGCGGGACAGGAGTGGTTGCGGGGCTGACGGCAGCAACAACTCGATCGCGTCACCGACGCCGACGGTTGCTGCGACCGATTGGGGCATCGCAAAGTCGATGTTCAGGTAGTCGGCCAAGCCGGACAGTTCCGTGATTTCGCTGCCGGCGGCCAGGTACTGTCCGATATGGAGGTCGAACAGCCCCACGCGGGCATCAAAGGGCGCGGTCAGGGTCTTCTTTTTGAGCAACGCTTCCAGGCGTTCGACTTCGGCGACCGATCGGGCGAGGTTCGCGGTCGCTTCCTCCAGCAGCTGCTCGCTGCCGGCACCGGATTGTTTCAATCGTTGGTTTCTCGCCATTGCGTCTTCGGCCAGCTGCCGGGTCGCCACCGCACTCTTCAAGTCGGCGGATTCGAGATCTGTGTCGAACTTGAACAAGACGTCGCCCCGGCGTACCGAGTCACCCGGTTTGACCGCGACTTCTGTGATAACGCCCGTCAACTCATTGCGTAGCATCACCGACTGTGGTGCCAGCACGGTACCGATCACCACGCTGTTGCGGCGGTAGGGTTGGTCCGTGGCGGTCATCGTGGCGACGGCAACAGGCATTTCCGGCGGCGGGGGCATTGCACCGGCGGCCTGGATTTGGCGGTATTTGGCGTAGCCGACCGCGCCGAGTGCCCCCACCACAAGAAGGAGGACGAAGACGGAACCGGCGATCAGACGTTTCATCGGAAATTTTGTAAAGGGGAAGCTGACAACGTTCTAACGGAGATTAGTTCATTGACCAGGGAGCGTTTAACCGTTGGATGAAGAATCTGCAAATCAAAGGGCGGGGAATGTTTGGACGTTGTGCGGAAGCCGAGCCAGGAGAAACAGAAGAGGGGTGGCAGAAAAATGTCGGGCAGAAATATTGGGGGTGGGGCGACAAAAAATGATTGGCGAGACCGGTGAAACGTGGCTACCTTCGCCAGAAGGTGGATTCCCAGCGTTCAATTGAGACAACGCCGTGGAACGCACCGTTCCAGTCGCCGGGGGGCGTGTCGCCCGTGTGCCGACGGCACATTGCGACCAATCAAGGGAGAGGCAATCATGGGCGGGTAAGTTCGCGAAAATACGTCGACTTTTCCGCACTGGATCGCCTTTCTTTTGCCAAATGTTCTCACGCTCATGAATCCCCAAAAGTCAGCCGGCAAGGCGCCCACTCGATCCTTTTCCATCGCACGCAAATCGGTTGCCTTGACGATTGCCGGGTCCGATCCCAGCGGCGGCGCGGGGCTGCAAGCCGACTTGAAGGCGTTTCAGCAAAACGGCGTCTACGGGATGAGCGTGGTGACGTTGCTGACCGTTCAGAACACCGTCGGAGTCAAACGTGTCGAAGTCATGCCGGTCGATTTGGTCGAAGAACAACTCGAATGCGTGTTGGAAGACATCCCGCCGCTGGCGATCAAAACGGGCGCGCTCGGCAGTCCGGCAATCGTCCGCGCGGTTGCGAAACGCATGCAAACGTATCCAGGCGATTTGATCGTCGACCCGGTCTTGATCAGCAAGCACGGTGATCTGTTGGGCGACAGCAGCATGACCGATGCGTACCGCGAGCATCTGTTTCCGATCGCCACCCTGATCACGCCGAATCGCTATGAAGTCGAGGCCATCCTGGGGCGGAAACTGACCGATCTGGATTCCTTTTGCCAGGCCGCCGATGACCTGCATCAGTTGGGACCCAAGTATGTGTTGATCAAAGCCGGGGTGATCGATGGGGATCGGCAGCACATCCTTGCCGACGATGAACATGTGACTTGCATCGGCGTAGCAGACGTGCCGGGAAACCATGGTCATGGTGCGGGCTGCAGTTTGTCGGCGACCATCGCGGCACGTTTGACGTTGAGCAGTTCTAATCAACCACATGCCCTTCGGATGAGTTCCGCGGTGCAAGGTGCGATCTCCGCCGTTCATACGTCGCTTGAGCTATCGCCGCCGCTAGGTCAAGGTTGTCGCCCTGTCGAGCATCGTGTTTTGCACGCGGGAAAGAATGCGGGCGGGGCCAAATGACAGGCTGGAAGCCTATCCCACGTCGATTCCACGCGACACGGACGTGTCGCCTATTGGCAGTGGGGCTTCCGGAATGCCGCGGACTTTGACGTATCCGGAGATGGCGACGATGATCGCCGCCAGCAGCACCAGGATCTTGATCCAGGTGGCTTTCTTGTCGCGGATCGGTTGCAGTTTGGCACTTCGTCCGACGAGGGCCGCGGCGATGAAAAAGACGGCCAGCGCCAGCAACATCTTTGTGCCCACCAAGGCGTGGTAGAGTCCGTCGCCTGGATGTGCCGGAATCGCGCGGTAGTAGTTGTACAGTCCGCTGACGAGAAACAGCAGCACGCCGATGTGGACAAACCGTTTCCAACGCGACGTGATCGCCGTGGCCAATTGGCGGTGCGGTTCGTCACCCAGTTCTTTGGCCGACGGCATCAACACGAACGCCGTGAACACGCTGCCGCCGACCAGAGTGATCGCCGTACCGACGTGAACGATGCGTGAGAGGATGTCGAGAATTTCCATGGGGTCGCTTTGGTCGGGTGGAATGTCTGCGGAGCGCTACGGTAACCGCACCAAAGCAGACACTTTAACGACGCATAGGGCATGGCGGAAGGCGATGGGGCAGGCGTCCTGCCGTTGCAGTGAAATCAACGATTCACCCATCGACGTTACCTGGCGGGGAGGGTGACTTGGGTTGATGTCATTGCGAACTCATTTCGCAGGAAAGAACTTCTCCAGTGTCGCCGCGTCAGGCTTGGGGGTGACCAGCGACACGATCACGGTCGCAAGCGTCGAGGCGATGAAGATCGTCGCGACCGGCATCGTGTGGATCGTGCTGCCGCCCAGCGTGAAATCGACCGACCAGTTTTCGATCGCGCCGAATTGGCTGGCCGAAAACAACCAGAACCACACCGAAGCCGCGGTCAACACGCCCGCGTAGGCGCCCCACTTGGTCAACCCGCGCCAGTAGATGGACAAAAACGCCAGCGGGAACAAACTGCTGAATCCGCTGAAGCACCAAATGCCCAGTTGGAACACACGGGTCTGGGCGATCGTGGTCAGGCTGAGCAGAAAGGTTGCCAGGACGACGGCGATGATGAACCCGCGCGAGATCAGGATGATCTGACGATCGCTGAATCGGTCTTCCCGACTGTAGTGGACCACAATGTCTTTGGTGAACATCGTTCCGATACACAGGAATTGGCTGTCCAGGCTGGACATGATCGCGGCCAAGATGCCGGCCAACAGGAACCCGCCCAGGACATCGCCCGACAGCGATTTGACCATGAATCCGAGCACCTTGTTGGGATCGCTGGCGATCGGAGGTGGGATGTCGATCAATCCCGTCGTCGCCCAGACGCCGATCAACACGCACGGAATCCAAACGATCAAGATGAACACCGGGTGTGCGACCACGGATAACTTGAATGCGTTGGCGTCCCTGGCGGTCAACCAGTGCTGAAACAGGTGCGGAAACATGCCGACCGAAAATGGGATCAACATGTACGTCAAGAACAGCCACGGATCCATCCGCTCCCGCGTGCGAAATTTTTCGGGCGCTTCGACGGTGACGAGTTGGTCCGAAAGGGTAACCTCGGCCCGCACCCGCCGCGCCTTGGGGATTTCTTGGGAGACGATGTGCAGTGAATCCATCAGTCCCGATGGCGGCTCGGTACGCACGACGCGCTGGCCATCGCGGATCTCATGGGCACGTCCGCTTTCAACCGATTTGGCGGCCAAGCCCGTCGCGATCAAATAGAACGCGACGACGCCCAGGACCATGAAGACAATCGTTTGGAATGTGTTGGCCCAAGCGGTACCGCGCATGCCGCCGAAGAAGACGTAGACCAGCACCACGGCGCAGATCACCAACTCGGTCAACCACGGCGGAATGCTGCCCGATTCGGTCAGCATCAGAAAATCGCCACGCGTCGCGCCCTCGATCGCCTTGCCGGCCGAGATGATTCCGACCAACAGATAGGGGATGACCAGCCCGACGAGAATCGGGAACAGTAGCAAGCCGATCTTGTCGCTGCCGAGTCGATCGCGAAAAAACGCAATTTGTGTCGTGTAGCCGTATTTCTTTCCCCACGACCAAAGCTTGATGCCCAGCACGAAGAAACAGAGCGAGTGAATGATGCCCGAGGAGGAAGCGAGCATCGCGTAGACGCCCACCCCTTCGGCAAACGCTTCACCGGTCGATCCGACCAATGCGAACCCGGTCATTGTCGTGCCGAACAGTGACATCAACAACAGAAACGGGCCGATCGAATGGCTGGCAAGCAGGTAGTCTTTTGACGTGCCGCGAAACAGCCGCGAGGAAAAGAGTCCCAAGCCGACGAGCGCCGCCAGATAGACGCCGATGATTAAAACTTTGATGACTCCGGGGCTCATGATACGGCCTCCGGCTGGTCGGTTTCGGATGCCGTTTCAGTGACGCCTTCCAAATCGCTCGGCCAAGCAAACTTGGTCGCCAGAAACCAAACGACGCTCGCCGCGATGGAGATGCCGGCGTGATACGCCAAGGTGACCGGCATGAATCCGAACACCAACCGGTCGTTATCCCAGTTCCAGAGATCCTGGTGCAAGACGACCAGAAGGACAACAAGTCCCCAAACAAGGTATTTCATGAAGTGTGATTTGGAAGGTAGAAGGGTTCGTTAAGGTCGGGCAACGCGGTGAAGCACATTTTAGCGGAACGACGCGAGTCCAAAGCCGCCAAATCGACAAGGTATTGACCAGGGCAAAGGCCCGTAGGCTAGCGCCAAACGGCTGATAATCAATTGACATCAGCCGGTTTGCGCCAGCGTCCGGACACCCATCAATGTCGATTTAGCGGAAGGGCCCGAGACCAATTGAGTACTTCACAGCGTCAAAGGTGGTGGCAGTTCGAAATGTTAACGGTCGTCACGCTCACGTGCGTCCGGCGGGTTTGCCGCGACGGTCACGTTGTCGATAAAGATCTCTGCATTGGTGGCGTTGCCGAACAATCCGGGACTGCCCTGGGTGTTGGGCGCGGGGTCGGTCGCGGTCAAGGTCCATGTTTCAGGTTCTTCCGTTCCCCGCGGCCAAACCTTGCCACGCAAGACGAGCTGTCCGTCTTCGCTGGTGGCTTGAAACTTGATCGAATACCACGTGTCGGCTTTCCAAGCGAACGAAACACTGCGTGCCATCCGGTTCTGCGCCGGCCAGGTGCGAATTTGCAGCTGCTGGTTGGTGCCCATCAAATCCAGCGTGTAGCGTTGGGCGATCAGACCGATATCGGGCAACTTGGACGCCGCCGCCGCTTTGACATCCGCGATCACCGTGTAGTCGTGCATGTCAGTCGGTCCCATCCACGACTGGCTGCGCGTGCCTTTGGGAATGGTGGTGATTTTGACCAACGCCGGGTCGCCATCGATTTTGCGAGGTTCGTGACGATAGCGGGCGCCGATCCAAGTCATCGGAACTTCGTTGTCGCTGAAGTCGAATCGCCAGGGCAACGGAGGAACGACGCGCAATCGGGATGTCGCGACGTGGTCGCCGATGCGCGCGGTCACAACGGCGGCGGTGTGACCAGCGACGTCGCTGGACGCGAGGAAATTCTGGTCGGCATCGACTCGCCCATCGCCGGACACTTCAAACGTCGCGTTTGCCGGAGTTTCCAAACGTTGTCCGATCGCGTTGTACGCCACCAACCGCATGGGAAGCGCCGCGCCCGGGACTGCGATGGCTTCGGCGGGGATCAATTGCAAGTGGCTGATCGTGGTGTCGGTGACGGCCGGTCGAGGTTGGGCGCGGAGCGTCGACGCGATTGCGTTTTCGCCAGATGCGGTGTCCTCGGCCTCCTCGCTGGCCAAACAGTACAGGCCTTCGGTGGTGGGCAGGTACAGCCGGCCTTTGGAAACAGCCAAGGAGCCGCCGACTTCATGACCGCGTGGCAAACGTGACTTGTAAACCGATTCGATCCCGTCTTCGGTCGGCTTGAGAATATAAAAGTAGCCGGTCGCGGTGCAGGCATAGATCTTTCCGTCGGCGTAGATCAGGCTGCCGCGCATCGAAGTGCCGAGTTTCAGTCCGTCGCCGATCTCGTTGCCGGTTTCCGCGTCGAGCACGTGCAGGTGCGAGGAATCCTCGACCACGTAGAGCCGACCGTCGACCAACAAGGGCGAACTCTTGCCGACCGTCAACTCGGGTGTCCGCCAGACTTCGGCCGACGCCGTATCCAGGCTCGCCCGTGAAGCATCGATCCGCACCACGGCGCCCATCGCGGTGCCGGTCGGGTTTTCTTCGCCGTGGGCGGTGTAGACTTGACCGTTGTCATCGACGACCGCCGATGTGTTGATACCGCGTCGTGAAATCGGCTGACTCCAGAGGACCTTGCCGGTTCGCGGTTGCATGCCATACAGGAATCCGTCGCCCGCGCCGGCAATCATCACGTCTTGCCCGTTGATGGTAGTGATGATCGGCGTGCTGTAGGTGGTGTCTTCGGGCAGCGGTCGGGTGCTGGTGATCCACGCGAGCACTCCCGTCGCTTTATCAAAGGCAAGGAAGCGGTGCGCGGGTCTGGCGGTTTCGTCCCAGCCGGTCGTGACGCCACTGATGATCACCAGGTCCTCGAACACCACCGGGGTGTTGGTGCGTCCGCCGTAGGTGCTGAGCATTCCGAATTCTTCGCTCAGGGACCGGGACCAAAGCGTCTGGCCGGTTTGTCCGTTCATCGATTGCAGCAGGCAGCAGGCACCGAGCGCGTACACGTTGCCGGTGTCGGGATCGCAAGCCACGTTGGACCAACCGATTCGCTCGGCGGGCACGTCCGACAGGAACACGTTGTAAACGTTTTCCCAAAGCTGATCTCCCGTGTTCGCATCCAGGCAGATGACCTTTTCGGCGTCTTTGGGGGTGCCCGGTTGATCACGAACGATGGTGTAGAGTCGTTCGTTGAAGATGACGGGGGTGGAGATCCCGCCGGCTTGCGGGTTCTTCCATCGAATGTTGCTTCCCGAACCGCCGGACCACTTAACGTCGTCGACCAGTCCCGTTGCCTGTGCGATTCCGTTTTGATTCGGGCCTCGCCACTGTGTCCAGTTGGCCGAGTCGTTCGCCGCGGCATGAGGCAAGAAGTAAGAAAGACAAAGGCAGCAGCTGAGAACGGTCGGGTAGCGTTTGAGTGGCATGGAGGTGCTTGGTGGCGGGCTGGGGAACACGCGTGAGAGACAAACGCCGGGGAGGTCGCGATGCAGGGATGCACGCCGAGCACAGCACCCGCGGACGGTTTGTCGTGACGTTGCCGGTTGAATGCACGAATCGTGCCAAGTCGGGCTGTCGCTGCATTAGCGGGAGGTCACGCTGTGCGTGAAAAAAACTGGAAATGTCACGTGTCACGCGGTAGGGCGACGCCGTGAAGTCTGTTTCTGCTCGTGTTTGACGAGGTTTTGACCAGCGCAGGGCCCGTGGGCGGGCGCCGAACGGCTGATCATCATTTGACAGCAACCGTCGCGCCGGCGTTTGCGGTCTCTCCGTTGGTCTGAACTCCCGTGTCGCGCTCCCACCTACCGCCGATAAAAGCTTTACAACGTTGACCGTCTCCGGAACACCACCGCAGGCGATTCGGACTGGAAAATATTTTTCCGGCGATGGCAGTTTCTTTGCCGGATTGCGATGCTGATGGAACGTCGTGACGGTTTGTCGCGACGGTGCAATCCGCCCGGGCAGACTCGATGCTGGTAATACCATTGCGGTATCGACCGGACGAGATCAGAATCGGGCGCATCGCCGCTGCAGCAATCCACTTTGGCACGCGAGATGCCTTGCAACTGGCGATCATCATTACGACCCCATTGGATGGAGCGGATGAGTTCTGTTGTCTTGCCACTGTCGCTCCATGAAACATGCGTTGCACCTCGAAATACAACCCCAGCCCAACGATTCAAGTTGTGGTCCGACATGCTTAGCGGCCGTCTATGCCTACTGGAATGACCCCGTCGACATTGGCCAGCTGATCGGTGAAACAGGGGGCGGCAACGGGTCGGGGACGTTGGCGGTTCAACTGGGATGCCACGCGCTCCAGCGAGGCTACGACACCGAGATCACGACCTATAATCTGCATCTATTCGATCCATCGTGGTTTGATCCGATCCGTGGCACCGCCGAGGCCGATCGATTGTTCCACAAGCTGCGTCAGCAGCTGGAGGCCAAACGTTGCCGCAAGGACATCGATGTGAAGCGTTTCGAAGTCGCGACGGGCTACTACCTGCAGTACCTCCGGCTGGGCGGGCGCGTGCGGATGCAACGTCTGGACGACCATTTGATCACGAAAACGTTAACCGCCGGCGTGCCGATTCTGTGTGGCTTGAGTGCAACCTACCTGTACCAGGAATCCCGGGAGCGACCCCAACCGCTTGATCCGGACGGGCGCAGTAGTGTTGCAGACGACATTGCCGGCGATCCGGTCGGGCATTTTGTGGTGCTGCATGGATACGACCGGGTTTCGGGCAATGTTTTGATTGCCGATCCGTTGCACCCCAATCCGTTCGCACCGACAAACAATTACGTGGCACCGTTGTCGCAAGTCACGTCGGCCATCTTACTGGGTATCGTCACGTACGATGCCAACTTATTGACTTTGGAACCCGTTGCGTCATCAGAAAGGATTTTGGATTGAACATCGTCCTTGTCGCCGAAACCGCCGACGATTGGCTCGGACGGTTTGAGGGCGTTCAAACCATTGACCCAGGCGAATTCCTGTCCAGTCCCAATGGAAGCACTCCACGTGGGGCCAGGGTTTACAACCTGTGTCGATCGTACGCCTACCAAAGCCTCGGTTACTACGTGTCGTTGTTGGCCGAGGCGCGTGGGCAACGTGCGGTGCCCGATGTCGTCACGATCCAAGACTTGCGGGGGGCGGCCGCCATTCGGCTGATTCCGCAACATCTGGAGGAGCTGATTCAAAAGTCGTTGCAATCGTTGACGACCGACAGCTTTGTGCTGAGCGTGTACTTCGGTGAAAACGTCGCCAAAAAGCACAGCCGGCTGGCCAAAGAGTTGTACGCGTTGTTTCAAGCTCCGCTGTTGCGATTCAAGTTCAGCCGAGGCAGCAAGTGGCGGTTGCGTGGCGCATCGGCGATCGCATTGAACGATGTGCCCAAGCACCACCGTCAATTCGTTGCCGATGCCGCACAACGGCACTTCACCCGCCGGAGCACCGTTCGCACAAAGCGTCAGGTGACGCGATATGACATGGCGATCTTGCATGACCCGAAGGAAGGCGAATTGGCGCCGTCGGACGAAGCCGCACTGAAAAAGTTGGTCAAGGCTGCCGCGAAAGAAGGCATTGCGGCGGAGTTGATCACCCGCGAGGACACCGGACGATTGCTGGAGTTCGACGCGTTGTTCATTCGCGAAACGACCGCGGTCAACCATCACACGTACCGCACGGCGAGGCGAGCCCAAGCGGCGGGGATGGTCGTGATCGATGATCCACTCTCGATCCTGCGCTGTTCCAACAAGGTCTACCTGGCCGAATTACTCAATCGAGCCAAAGTGCCGACGCCGCGAACGATCGTGGCCCATCGCGGCAACGCCGATGAAGTCGCCGGGCTACTCAGTTTTCCGTGTGTGTTGAAACGTCCCGACAGCGCATTTTCGCAAGGCGTCGTCAAAGCCGAAAACGCAGACGACCTGAAACGCCGGCTGGACGAATTCTTTTCCGATTCGGAACTGCTGATCGCCCAAGAGTACATGCGCACCGACTTCGATTGGCGGATCGGGATTCTCGATCAACGCGCCGTGTTCGCCTGCAAGTACCACATGGCGCGGGGACACTGGCAGATCGCCAATCACGGTTCGAAGGGCAGCAAACCGAAATTCGGCAAGTGTGAAACATTGCCCGTCGAAACAGCCCCGCGAAAGGCCGTCTCGGTCGCGTTGAAAGCCGCCAACTTGATCGGAAACGGCCTGTACGGCGTCGACGTCAAAGAATCCGATGGTCAGTTTTATGTCATCGAAGTCAACGACAACCCCAACCTCGATTCCGGAATCGAAGACGCCGTGCTCCGCGACGATCTTTATCGTCGCATCATGGAGTCGTTCACTCGACGCATCGAAATCCAAAAGCAATTAGCCAACTCGAGATAATCATGTCAGACCGTTTGAAGTTGTTCGATGCGTATGGCATTGAACTGGAATACATGTTGGTCGACCGCGACACGCTCGGCGTGCGACCGGTCGCCGATGTGTTGTTGGCGTCACTGGCCGGCGGTGAATTGACGTCGGAATATGAATCCGGACCGATCACCTGGTCGAACGAGTTGGCCTTGCACGTCATCGAGCTCAAAACGACTGACCCGGCGACGAAGATTCGCCCTTTGCCGTCACGGTTCGAAAAGGCGATCCGCGATCTGGGGCCTGCCTTGGACGCCCTGAACGTGCGATTGATGCCGACGGGGATGCATCCCTGGATGGACCCTGTTGCCGAGACCGCGTTGTGGCCGCATCAGTATCACGAAATCTACAACGCCTACGACAAGATCTTTGATTGTCACAGCCATGGTTGGGCGAACGTCCAAAGCGTGCACCTGAATCTGCCGTTTGCCGACGACCAGGAATTCGGCCGGCTGCACGCCGCCGTGCGTTTGGTGCTGCCGCTGCTGCCGGCGCTGACGGCCAGTTCACCGGTGGTCGGTGGCAACTATTCGGGGCAACTCGATTCTCGGATGAAGTATTATGCCGAACACTGCAGCACGGTGCCCTCGTTGGTCGGCGACGTGATTCCCGAACCGATCTATGACCAGGCCACGTACCGGGCGGAAATCATGGATCGTCTGTTCGCCGACATTCGTCATCACGATACCGACGGCGCGTTGCACGGCGAGTTCCTCAATGCGCGGGGGGCGATCGCCCGTTTTGACCGTGGATCGATCGAACTGCGGGTAATGGATGTGCAAGAGTATCCCGGTGCCGACGTGGCGATCTGCGCCGCGGTCATCGCGTTGATGAAAGAACTCGTTTCGGAATCTTGGACGTCACTGGACCAGCAAAAGATCGTCCCGACTTCGTTGCTTCGCGGTATTCTCAACCAGGTGAGCGAACGGGCCGAAAACGCCAAAATCGAATCACCCGACTATCTGAAGCTGTTCGGTTATCCCGGATCCAGTTGCCGCGCCGGTGACTTGTGGGCGTTCCTGCTTGACCGAATGAAGCGAAACGATGAAGTGCTCGACAGTCTGTTCGCACCGCTGCAGGTGATCACCGACCAGGGGACGCTGGCGACGCGAATTTGTGCCGCATTGGGCAAGAAATTCACGTTGGACGATTTGAAAGACGTCTATGACGAAGTCGCCGATTCGCTGGATCACTGGGAACCCTTCCAACCGTGAGACACGGAAGGGTGCCGCTTTGAGGACGACGACAAGTATTCCGCCGCACCTTGGTTTTCGGGTAGGCGGTAGTGGACGAGGCGACGAGTCCTCTGTAGTCGGCATATTGGCAAGGACTCGTCGCCTCGTCCACTACCCGAAAATTGAGCTGCGATAGACTACTAGATCATTCTGCGGCAAACCGGTTGATCGCCAACGATCGCCAATGAATTCGATGCCCTCTGCAAACATCAATCAGAGTTACGTCGTGACGTGCGAACATGGTGGCAACCAGGTTCCGAGCGCGTTCGCCGATGCGTTTCGCCGTGGCGATGCGAAGACCTGGCTGGCCAGTCATCGCGGTCACGACCCGGGATCCCTGTCGGCCGCGCTGCAGCTGGCTGAATACTTAAACGTTGATCTGATTTCATCGACCACCACACGTTTATTGGTTGATTTGAACCGATCGCTCGATCACCAGGCGCTGTTTTCCAAATTCACTCGCGACCTTGCCGACGAGCGGAAACGGTTGATCTTGGATCGGTATTATCACCCCTACCGTAATGCGGTGGGAAACGTGATCGATTCGATCGTCGATCGGGGCCAGACCGCCATCCACTTTTCCGTCCACACTTTTACGCCCCGGATCGCCGGCGTGTGGCGGCCGATTGATATCGGATTATTGTTTGACCCCGATGCCGGTGGCGAAGCAGAGTATTGTCAGCGCTGGCGACAGCGGTTGGTGGAGCGTTTTCCGAAACGGCGGGTCCTGATGAACCAGCCGTATGCCGGCACCGCCGACGGGCTGACGACGGCGCTGCGGCGACGTTACGATTCGCGGCGATACTTTGGCATTGAAATCGAAATCAACCATCGATTCTTCAAGCGATCACCGGAACACCAGCGGAGAGTCGTCGAGGAACTGATCGCCGCCGGTTGGGAGGACGCGCCGGTCATTTAGCGACTAGTGGTAGTGATTGCTTCCCGCTGCGTAGCTGCCGTCGCCAGACGGCGGACCGTTCACGCGCCGGTTGCTAACGCTTCCCGCTGGTTTGACGCGACGGTCGCTGACGCGTCGCGCTGCGGTGGATGGCGGGTGCTTGTTTACTGCCAGGCTGCGAAGGCATCGTCGAGCAACTGCAGGGGAGAAGCGTCCGACGAGGACTCTTGGCCGTCTTGTCCACTTGATTTGGATGACGTGGTTGCCGAACCGGTGTCCGATGGCCGGACCGCGTCGGCACTCCATCGGATTCCTTTCGTTTGGCCATCCGAATTCATCAGCAAGGTCGACGCATCAAGGGCATCTTCCGGATCGGCGACGGATTTGGCACCCGTCCGCAGCACGTCCGATGGCGCGGCGAGCGTGGGACGGGCTGTCAGCAAGATAGGACTTTCGGGGCCGTTCCAATCACCGGCCAGTGGAATCCATCCCGCGTTTCCGCCGGGGCCGAATCCGAAGTACTGGTCGGACGCCCCGGGGGTGAACGTGTCCTTCAGATGGAACAGCGAGATGTCGGGCTGATACAGGCCGATCGTGTCGATCGCGTCACCGTTCCAGTCGCCCGCCAACGGTGTCCAACCTGCGTTTCCGCCGGGACCAAACCCGAAATACTGATCCGATGCGCCGGGCGTGAAAGAATTCTTGAGGTGGAACAGCGACACATCGGGTTGATACAGCCCGATGGTGTCGACGCCGTCGCCGTCCCAGTCACCGACCACCGGGATCCAGCCCGCATTGCCTCCGGGACCAAAGACAAAGTACTGATCCGATGCGCCGGGGGTGAAGGAATCTTTGAGGTGGAACAGCGAAATGTCGGGTTGATACAGACCAATCGTGTCGGTGCCATCGCCATTCCAGTCACCGGCCAGTGGAATCCATCCCGCGTTTCCGCCGGGGCCAAAGTTGAAGTAGTGATCCGAGGGGCCGGGGGCGAACGAATCCTTCAAGTGGAACAGCGAGATATCGGGTTGATACAGCCCGACGGTGTCGACGCCGTCGCCGTTCCAGTCACCGACCACCGGGATCCAGCCCGCATTGCCGCCCGGGCCAAACCCGAAGTACTGGTCCGAGGGTCCGGGCGTGAACGATTCCTTGAGATGGAACAGGGAGATATCGCCTTGGTAAAGTCCAATCGTATCGAGCTTGAATTCATTGGTCGTTTCCGTGCGGATGCCGGCGTCGATGTTGAGCAGCGTTTGACCTCCGCTGAAATCAAGCACGGCGGTGGCCCCGGTCGCCGGATCGACATCGCTATCAATGGTGGCGTCGGAGCCGACTTGCAGCAACGTGAATTCTTGGCCGCTGGGCACGTTGTCGAATCGGATTTGGTAATTGCCGGAGGGCAAGTTGTAAAACGAATAAAAACCGTTGCTATCGACTTGCATCGAATCGATGGCGACGGAATCTTGCAACAACACGGCGGTGATATTCTCGACGGGCTGATCGCCTGCTTCGCGCAGTCCGTCTCCATCGGCATCTGAGAAGACACGTCCGGAAATACTTCTCAAGCTCGGGTCTGGAAACTCTGTCCCGGACGGAATCACATTGGCTTGCGAAATCGCAGCCTGGGCGGATTCGGAAAAGGGGACCCCGAAGACGATGCCGGTGATTGAAATCCCGAGTGTGCCGGACAAACCGCTGGTGAGAAAATCGATGTCCGAAACCAACGTCGCGGTGAACACACCGTTTTGGATCGGTTGACCGGCGACGGTTCCGGTCGCGGTGCCGGGAAAGTGATTGGGTGCGACACTGTCGACCTGCAATATATTGGGGCTGACGCCGGCGACGA
Source organism: Phycisphaera sp. RhM (assembly GCA_033042175.1). GTDB lineage: Bacteria > Planctomycetota > Planctomycetia > Pirellulales > Pirellulaceae > Stieleria. The sequence continues at coordinate 9,923 of WCIL01000062.1, read as the reverse complement.
TCGCCAACGGAGGCGTCGAGTTGGTCGTCTGGAATGAGGCGACGACGGTGAAGCCGTCCACCAGTCCGCTCACTTGACCGGAGCTTGACACTTCGACGTTCGTCAGACTGATGTCTTCGGGGCCGTCGAGTGCGGGGTCGAGTACAACCACGTCGAACCTCATCAAGGCGTTGCCGGAAATCTGAAGTCCATCTTCATTGGTGTTAACGCTGAAGGTCGTGTCGACGGGGATCAGGCCGGCAGCCAACAGTGTGCGAGCCTCTAAACACTCAAATCGATTGCGACGACGCATGGGGAAACCTCGTTGTTCTGCATTGAGATCAAAATCCCCGATCGGCAGGCATGCCAATGAGATGGCAGACGAGACGATCGGACAACCGCTGAAATCGCATCCGAACCAGTCGCCTTATGCCCCATCAGAAACAGAGTGACGCGAATGAATGGTTATACTCATGCCGCGCACTCGATGCGAGCGACCGGAAAAAAAACAGCCAATTTGTTCGATGACGGTTCTTCCGCCGATTCTGCTGGTGACCTGCCGCTCAACGCGTCGGATTCCACACTGGTACGGTCACCGCCGAGATCGCGAATGACTCCGGCGGCCAGGGCTTGACGCCTTCGCAGTGTCATCCGCTCAGCTGAGTTCGTCGTATTGCTGAATGTCTTCTCGAAGGCCTTTGGAAAAGTGCCCGAACTCGCTGCTGTTGACCAGCAACTGGGCACCGAGGTCGCGCCGCTTTTGCATCTCTTCGAGCCCCATCGTCGGACCGCCAAACGCGACGCCATGCTTTTTGCAGGCCGCGGCGACCGCATCCCAAGCTTCGTCGATCGTCATTTCACCGGATTGACGCAACCGCAGTCCCAGGTCACCGGGACCGACAAAGATCATCTCGACGCCCTCGACCGCCGCAATCGACTCGACATTGTGAACACCCTCGGGCGTCTCGATTTGAACGCAAAGAAAGGTTTCGCGGTTGGCCCACTGGGCGTAGTGATCGGGGTCGTGAACATGGAAATCGGCGTCCAGTCCGGCGTTGTCGATCCCGCGGTCGCCCAACGGCGGGAACTTGACCGCGTCGACCAACATCCTGGCCTTTTCGGCTGTCGAAACATGCGGGATCAGCAAGCCCGACGCACCGTCTTCCAAGTATCGATAGAGCCCCGTTTTTTCCAGCGTCGGCGGCCGCAGCATGACGTCGATGTCGTACAAGTGCGAGAACGCCAGCAACGCTTGTATTTCATGGATCGACAACGCGCGGTGTTCCAGATCCAACCAAAGGCAATCGTACCCGGCCCGCGCGGCATGACAGACATAGGCGGGGATATAGTGCCCCAGCACGCAGGTTCGGATGGCTTCTCCATTGCGGATGCGTGCCAGTGTTTTGCTTTTTCTCATCAGGGTGGGTTACCGGGCTGGAGGGATCGATCCGAAAGCCGCACGAATGTCGGCGCCCGCATTTTCGTCTTGCAACGGGGCAATCAACAATGGGGCTGCCCGGGATCGGCGTCAGTTTTTCGCGGCACTCCAATACGATTCGGCGTGGTCACGTCGGCGAGGAGAATGGCAGTGGGAAGCGGGCGGCAGAACGCGCGATCACGTTCGGATCGGTGGGTCCGTCAAAATTATTTCAGAACGCTCAAGGGTCGCAGCGAGAGCGGGTACACTAGGACGCTTTCAAACGTGTCGATTGCGGATAGATCATGAAAGTCACCCCGTCTCTTTTCGTCTTGGTTGTCGGTTTGTCACTTCATCTGGCCTTGCGACCTGCGGGTCTGCGGGCTGATGACATAACGCGTCGGCCGAACATCGTCGTGATGATGGCCGATGACATGGGGATGGGCGACACGAGTGCCTATCAGGATTTCACCGGCAACGGGGATGACGTCCAGGTCCACACACCACAAATGGAACGGCTGGCCAGAATGGGTGTGCGGATGACCGATGCCCACACGCCTTCTTCACGGTGTTCGCCGACGCGGTACGGGTTACTGACCGGGCGATATCCGTGGCGCAATCGGTTGAAGTATTGGGTGTTGTTTGGCGCCCAAGGCGACCCGATGATCGAAGCCGATCGACCGACGATCGCATCGATGTTGCGCGACCAGGGATACGCGACCGGGCTGGTCGGCAAGTGGCACGTGGGGCTCCGTTATCGGCGCAGCGACGGTTCACCGGCCGCCGAATGGAACGACGCCGATCTGCGTCAGCCCCTGTTCACGACTCCACTGGACCACGGTTTTGATTTCGCCCGATTCACGTCACGGTCTCATGGAACGTCCGGACCCGATGCGGGGGCAAAGAAAGCGAAGAGGCCGAACGGCCCCCGGCAAAGCGTCGGACCGGGCCACATTCACGGTCGGACCGCGATCGCTGCGACGGCAAACGGAAAACAACTCGCCACCGACGGTCCGGCCGCCTATGTGTTGAGCGAGTTGGGCAGCCGTCACTCCAATCACGCCATCGAGTTTCTCGAGCGACAGACGCAATCCGGCCGAGGTTCAAGCAAGCCGTTCTTTTTGTATTACCCGTCCAATTCCAATCACGGGCCGTACACGCCGGACCATGCGATTGCTGGCAAGCCGGTCGCGGGCGCGGCGCGCACGAAGTCGGGCGATCCGATGGACGCGCGGCACGATTTTATTTACGAGAACGACGTCGCGCTGGGGCGATTACTCGATTGGCTGGAAACCACGGACGATCCCCGACACGTCGGCCGCAAGATGATCGAGACCACCCTGGTGATTTTCACCAGCGACAACGGGGCGGAAAAGAACAGTGATGTAGCGACCGGACCGTTTCGTTCGCACAAGGGATCGATCTATGAAGGCGGCCACCGCGTCCCCTTCATCGCCGCGTGGGCCGCGGGAGGCATCGGAGACGGTGATGCGACGACGCCCGGCCAAACCTCTCACCAACCCATCGGGCTCCAGGATTTGTATGCAACCGTCGCCGAAATCGTCGGTACCGACCTGCCAAATCTAAGACGCGGTGAGAAAGGCGCCGAAGATAGTTTCAGCGTCCTGACGGCACTGCGGGGAGATTCGATCGTCGGCCGTCCGCCGTTGTTCTTCAATGACCACAAGGAAGCCAAGGGCGACCCGGCCGCGGTCGCCATGCGTCTTGATTCGCCCACCATCGACGGCATTGCCTATGGCGGGCAATGGAAGCTTTTTTTTGATGCCCGTCTGTTGCGAGCCGGACAGGCGCACCCGTACGAACTGTACAACTTGGCGGTCGACCCGTGGGAAACCAATGATCGGATTGATGACAAAACGCTTCGGCCATTGATTCACTACATGACAGAGCAAGCGTTATTGCATCGCAACGCAGGCGGCCATCGCATGGTGCCGATCGCGACCACAAAGCGAGCGACGATTGACCTGCATGCCGACGGGGCGGTCGCCAGGCAGATCGATGGCAAGTCGGTCGCTGAAGCGGTGATCGACGTCGGTGGCACGCAATTGACGATGGTGATGGAAGCGGTGGCGGGAAAACCAGCGTCCGCGGAGCCGGCATTCCGCGCCGCTGCAGTCGGCTTAGGGATCCACGGCGGCCGTCCGGGCAAAGTCGATCAGCACGAAGCCATCGTGATCAAATTCGATCGTGACGTGATCGTTGAATCGGCCGCGATCGTGGCCGGGCAAGACGGTGTCTGCGGCGGGTTTTACCGAGTCGCTGAGGGGGCGCCGCTGGCGATCTACTGCGTCGATGCCGACCTGGACGCCAAAGACCAAAGTGGTTTGCTGAGCGACATCGGGGTGCTGCAGTCCGGAGCGTCGTTGCGATTGGACAGCAGCCCGCACTACGGAGTCGAAGCCGCCGGCAGCTGGAGTCTGCAACACCTCACCGTTCGATTGATCGAACACTAGCGGAAAAGGGGTCAGGCCTCTTTGTTTAGGGTTGGGCCCGGTTAAGGGTCGGGCTAATTCGAATCTGGAGGATCAAACTATGCCACGAGCACCTCGGGCGGATGAAGCGGGCGGCTTGTACCATGCTCTCAATCGCGGCAACCTTCGCGCGGAGATCTTCCACAAGGACGCCGACTATGCCGCGTTCGAAAAGATTCTCGGTGAAGCGTTGGCGATTCACCAAGTCGAACTATTCGCGTACCAGCTGATGCCCAATCACTACCATCTTGTGGTCAGACCATTGGTCGACGGTGAAATGAGTCGGTTTATGGGCTGGGTCGGCGGAACGCACACGATGCGTTATCACGCCCATTACCAAACCGGGGGAATGGGGCATGTTTACCAGCAGCGCTACAAAAGTTTTCCGATTCAGGACGATGACCACTTTCTGGTGGTTTGCCGATACGTCGAACGCAACGCGTGTCGCGCGGGCTTGGTCGATCGGGCAGAGCGGTGGCGCTGGGGTTCACTCTGGCGTTGGCATTTCAAGCGAGACTCGAATCCACCCCTGCTATCGTCGTGGCCGATCTCGCGATCCCCTCGCTGGGTCGATCGCGTCAATGAAGCTCTGTCGGAGAAGGAACTCGGGGCGGTTCGGCGCTGTGCCCAGCGTGGCGCGCCACTGGGTGATGAAGGCTGGGTTGAATCGATTGCCCGCCGTCTGAACCTCGAGTCAACCATGCGGCCGCGAGGGCGACCGAGGGTCCGGCTCACGTCTAAGAAGGACGGAAAAGAGGCCTGACCCCTTTGTTGAGTTCCTCGTCGTCGCCGGGGATTTCGCCTGGGGTTAAGTGGGGCGAGGCTTCGAGGTGCTCGGCGTCCATCAGGCTGGCGACGCGTTGCAGGGTCGAAAGGATTTGCAGCCGCTCCCACTCTTCCAGCGACGAGAGCGCGTCGCGAAAGCGGTCTTGGAGCAGTGAGGGTGAATCCTGGAGGACCTGTTCGCCTTGGGGTGAAATCTCGATCATGACGGAGCGTTTGTCGTTGGCGCTCGGCTTTCGCAGGATCAGTTCCCGCCGTTCCAGTCGTTGCAAGATGCCCGACACCGTCGCTTGGCTGAGATGCACCGCGCGGGCGATCGCTTTGGGGGAGGCGCTGCCGAGACGCTGGGCTTCTTGCAAGACGGCCAGTTGGGGGCCTGTGAACCCGTGGCCGTTGACCAGTTTTCGAGAATGCAGATCGACCGCCCGAATGATCTGCCTGATCGCCGCCACGATCTGGTCCTCATGAGTCAACAAATGCATCGATCCCAAAGTTGATGAAACGAAACGCGCCCCCCGCCGTCACCACTCAATTTAGCTCAATCGGCGTTGCGGGGAAATTTCAGGCCGGTTCAGGCGTCCAGTTCGGTGGAAAAACGCGAGGTTGACGCCGCCGGGGAGCCGTCCATAGACTCTCGCCGAACGCAAAACTGCTTTCAGCACAAACCAATTTCTGTTAACCTACGCGACTCGTCCAGAGTGGCTAGGCCGCAAGTCGACGATAGTTTCCCCTAGGCAACACCATATGGCGACCGACGAATCCCTGCTCGAATACAACTCCCAAGACTACGGGCCGGACCCCACGGAGGTGAGGTCGACGGACAGCTACACCGACGAGTACGTACGGGGGTTCGTGGAGAAGTGGGATGAGTTGATCGACTGGCAGCAACGCTGGGAGTCGGAGGGGGATTTTTTCATCGAGCAGCTCAAGGCCCACGGCGTCAAGCGGGTGCTGGACGTGGCCACCGGGACCGGTTTTCATTCGGTTCGGCTACTTGAAGCCGGTTTTGATGTGGTCAGCGCCGACGGCAGTCCATACATGCTCTCGCGTGCCTTCGAGAACGCCCGCCAGCGGGGGCGTGTGCTGCGCACCGTCCAGGCGGATTGGCGGTGGCTGAACCAGGACGTCTACGGTCGCTTTGACGCCGTGATCTGCCTGGGCAATTCCTTCACGCACCTGTTTGACGAGCGGGACCGGCGCAGGGCGCTGGCGGAATTCTACTCGGCGTTGGTCCACGACGGCGTCCTGATTTTGGACCAGCGGAACTATGACGAAATGCTCGATCACGGTTTCAGCTCAAAGCATAAGTATTACTACTGCGGTGAAAAAGTCTCGGCAGAACCGGAGCACGTCGACGAGGGTCTGGCGAGATTCCAGTACAAGTTTGACGACGGATCGGTTTATCACCTGAATATGTTTCCGCTGCGCAAGGATTACACGCGAGACCTGATGCAAGAGGTCGGTTTCCAGAAGGTGAACACGTACGGCGATTTCCAGGAGACCTACCACGAGCGCGAGCCGGACTTCTTCGTCCATGTTGCGTCGAAGAAATATGAGGGCACCCCACAATGAGCATGAGTTCAGAGACGGCCACACAGGTCGCCCGGGAGTACTACAACAGTTCGGATGCGGATCAGTTTTACTCCGAGATCTGGGGTGGTGAGGACATTCATATCGGGTTGTATGAATCGGAAGATGAGCCGATCAAGGATGCCAGCCGGCGAACGGTCGACCATTTGCTCGAGCGGATCGGCGAATTAAACCAGCACTCTACCGTGATCGACGTCGGGTCGGGGTATGGCGGTGCGGCGCGTCGGATGGTGGAGAGGCTTGGTTGCCGAGTGGTGTGTGTCAATCTGTCGGAGACAGAGAACGCGCGCAATCGTCGCCTGAACGAGCAGGCCGGCCTGGCCGACCGGATCGACGTCGTCGACGGCAGTTTTGAAGAGCTGCCGTTTGAGGGCGGCAGGTTTGACGCCGCCTGGTCCCAGGACGCCATCTTGCACGCGGGCAATCGGCCGCGCGTCTTAGGCGAGGTGGATCGGGTCTTGAAGCCGGGCGGGCGATTCGTCTTTACCGATCCGATGCAGTCGAACGATTGCCCCAGCGGTGTGCTGGATCACATTCTGGCGCGGATCCACTTGGCCGACCTCGGTTCGCCGAAATCCTATCAAGGCGTCGCGCGAGATTTGGGTTGGAGAGATCTGGGGTTTGAGGACCTGACTGATCAGCTTGTCAATCACTACTCGCGCGTGCTCCGTGTGACTGAAGATCGCCAGCCGGACTTGAGCGGCAAGATTTCCGACGAGTACTTGGAACGCATGAAATCGGGGCTCCGGCACTGGGTCGATGGAGGCCGGAAAGGGTACTTGAGCTGGGGCGTGTTTCTGTTCGGCAAGCCATTTAGGCCTGCTGATTGATTTGGTGTTTCGAAATCAGCAGGCCGACTAAAGCGGCGCGTTTTCAGACACGTTCCATTTCCTTTCCCGATTGATTCTTGAGCCATACGACCACTTCTCAACGCCCCACCGCCCCCCGTGCCGAGCAGATGCCGCGCGTGGTGATCGGTCCGCACTTTGAGATGCATCCGGTCGTTTTTCTGTCCAGTGCCGCGATCGTGTTGGCGGTCGCCTTGCTGTGTTTCGTGTGGCCCGCCAACGAGTTGCAGGATGGGTTTGTTGCCGTTCGCAAAGCGATCGCGGTCCATTTCGGATGGCTCTATGTCGCCTCGATGGCGTTCTTCTTTGGTTTTGCGTTTTGGCTGGCGCTGGGCAAGTACGGACAGGTTCGCCTGGGAGGTGATGACGAGTCGCCGGAGTTTAGTCGAGGGTCATGGTTCGCCATGTTGTTCAGTGCCGGGATGGGCATTGGGTTGTTGTTTTTCGGCGTGGCGGAACCGATCATTCATTACGAAAGCACGCCGCCGGGTTTTGCCGACGGGCTGGATCAGTCGCGGTTGTCGATGGCGGTCACCATTTTTCACTGGGGGCTCCATCCCTGGGCGCTCTACTGCGTCGTCGGCCTGGCACTCGCCTACAGCGGTTTTCGCCGAGGGCTGCCGTTGAGTTTCCGGTCGCTGCTGTACCCGGTCTTTGGCGATCGAGTTTGGGGGCGGTTGGGCGATTTAATCGACATCCTGGCCATCGTTTCGACGTTGACGGGAGTAGCCACTTCGTTGGGGATCGGGGCTCAGCAGGTCAATGCGGGGCTGTCGCATTTGTTCGGGATCGGTACGGGGATCGGCGTGCAAATGGCACTGATCGCCGGGATCACGGCGATGGCGACCGTATCGGTGGTCGTCGGATTGCACGGCGGGATTCGGCGTTTGAGTGAGCTGAACCTGGTGCTCGCCGCGACATTGATGACGCTGGTGGTTTTGGGCGTCGGCGTGTTCACGTACTTGGGGGCCGCGATTGAAAACACCGGCGCCTACCTGCAGACGCTGCCGTTTAATTCATTGAGGACCGGGGCGTTCAACGAGCCGTCACAAACGTGGGTTAACGGCTGGACGGTGTTCTACTGGGCGTGGTGGATTTCGTGGTCGCCGTTTGTCGGGATGTTTATCGCCCGCATTTCTCGCGGGCGGACGATCAAGGAGTTTGTGATCGGCGTGTTGTTGGTACCCACGGCGGTGGGCATCGCCTGGCTGACCGCGTTCGGCACGACGACGCTGCGCCAATACACTGATCATGTGGAACGTTTGTCGAGCGACGCGGACTATGATCCCGGTCGCGAGTTGCCGAAGTACTGGGTCGGTGAAGTCGGCCCGACGGGCAAATTGGCTCGACTCGCTTCGGGCGAGTTCAAGCGTGAGCAACAACCCTTGACGGCGGTTGAATACTACCAAGCAGCAGTCGTCACGCCGGACGGGCGGTCGAAGGTCGATACGCTGCCGACGGTTTTGTTTGTCATGCTGGAAGGTTTGTTTCCATCCGTAGTGATTCAAACGATCGCGATCGGCATCGCAACGCTCTGTATCGTTCTATTCTTCGTCACCTCGTCGGATTCCGCATCGATGGTGATCGATATCATCGCGTCGGGCGGGTCTCGAAATCCACCCGTCGGAACGCGACTTTTCTGGGCGATCAGTGAAGGGCTGGTCGCCGCTGCCTTGCTCTATGGCGGAGGCCTGGACGCATTGCAGGCCGCATCGATTGCGGCCGCGCTCCCCTTGACGTTTGTCTTGTTACTGGCCTGTTACGGGTTGGTGACTTCGCTTCACAGAGATTCTCAAATCTCTTCAACACCACTTTGCTCCTAAGGAGACATGACGATGGAATGGTCGGATTCACTACACAAAACTTACGAAGTCAAACAGATCGATGGCGACGGCACCGTGTTGGAGTCGTTTCCGGTGGATGCCAAAAGCGGCGAAGCTGCCGCCAAGCAACTGGAAAACCTGGCCGACGGGACTGAGAAAATCGCCGTCTGTTTGGACGGCGCGCCGATCAACGAGATGGGTGTCGACTATTGGCTCAAACGTGTACGACGCCGCTAGGCGAGAAGTCCGATTTCATGGGGATGTTGGGTCAAATGAACACTCGCCGAAATCGCCGCGGCGCACGGGCACTGGTTTGCCCGGTGCTTGCCGGCAGTGCTGCGGCAGCGATGTTGCTGTTTGGAACTCCGCTGACGATGTCGGGCTCGGTCGCGATGGCAGCCGGCCCCGAGTCCGGGCCGCCACCTGAGCCGGAGTCGCCGGCCACGTTGGCGTTTGTCGAACCCCAGTTGGGCGTCTCGCGTGAGGGTTACTTCACGCTCGAGTGGTCGGCGGTGGACGGGGCGGTGTCGTACCGCGTCCGCGATCGTGCCGACGAGATCGCGTATCTGGGCGTCGCGACAAAATCGTTTCAGTCCGGGTTGAGCGACGGGGTCTACCAGTATCGTGTCGAAGCGATCGGCGATGACGGGCAAGTTCTCGCGACCTCCGAACCGGCGGTGGCGACGGTCAAACATTGGGGGCTGTTCCCCTCGCTGGGTTTGTTTGCGGTTGGGGCGGTCGTTGTTTCCGGAATCGTATTTGTCATCCTGCGCGGTCGTTGGATCGAAAAACAGATCGCCGGCGTCGACGCTGGCGTGTCGTCGATACCAACCTCGATCAAATCGGGGGACCAATCATGACGATCGCAGAGATGGGAACCGAAGGGATCTTGGCTATCTTGATCTATTCCGAATCAGTCGACGCCGGTCGCATTCTCAGCCAAGAGGCCGGCTATGGGATGCTGCTGTTGTTCGGATTGGCGTGGATCGGT
>WCIL01000061.1:0-46620 GCA_033042175.1 Phycisphaera sp. RhM | reverse complement strand
TATGAACACCCGAGCCATGCCTGGAAAAATCCCGGGGGTTCGGGGGCTGGCCCCCGAGCATTGTTGCACGAGCAACTAACGCACACCAAAAAGTTGTCTCACTGTCGTTGACACATTCCGCTGAGCCAGCATTCGTGACTCTGACCTAGGGCAAATAATCGAAAGCTGAATGTCTTGCCGAGGCAACGCCTGAATGTATTCAGAATCGAATGGTCCGTGGCTTGCAAGACCTCTTAGCGGAAACGTGTCTGTGCAAGGATTCCATCCCGCCTCGGTGGCAAACATCAATTGCGGCTCTCCGAACACTTGTCCTGTATGTTTGACGAACACGCGTTGCTTGTCAGTGAGTTGGATTGCAGATGACTTCCCGTCATTGATCTCGGCGAATGAAGGAGTCAAATTCAATTTGAACTTAAAGGCGGCCGTATTGGGAGGAAAGTCAAACTCTACAGTTTTCATGTCTTCGGCATCTCCACGCATCGTCTTTCGCCAATACTCCAAATCGCCGTCGTAGTCGTTGTTGTGCTGGTATCCGAGTTTCTTCTTTTTCGCCTCCTGGTGGCCAAGGCCTTCGCTGTCGCCAGACGCGGGAACGAAATACGTTGGGTCAATCGTAATGTGCAACATTGAGTCAATGGACCGAATGTCGATGTGCGCACAACGATGCACTGCGTAGGTTATCCCATCCTGTTTGATGTTATCGATTGGCTTGGCATCCCAAAGACGATCTTTCCCATTTGTTTCCAAGTTGCGATGAGCCGCGATCGCCTGAACGAGGCTTTGCTTTGCGAGTGATTGAACAGCACCGTCGACGATTTTAACATCAGAATCAGTGATTGGTGATCTTTGGATATCGCCGTCCAATTCTTTGCCAAATTCCGCTTTGATCTGGTCGAGAGTTCCCATTGCTAGGGCAGATCCGAACACGGGAACTGCAACGAAACCGTTTCCCGCCGATCGAGTTCGGAGCATTTTCCAGCGTCCCTCCGCCGGCCAACTGCTGAGTGAAAAACTGTAAGCCTCTGACGGGAGCGTCAATGCAAACGCATTGCTTTTGATGAGCCCCGTTGTTTTGTCGGACTTGATCGCAAAAGCCGTTTTCAATGGAGCCGAAAGGCTCGTCGCCGACCCAATGACTTGATCGGCTTTCGTTGCGCGAGAGCCCGACAGGCATTGGCGAGCGAGCCTGATGTTGAGTTCGTCGAAGCTCACGCGGGGAACATAGAATGCTTCGCGTCCGGCCTGGTGCGCGTGATCCAACAGCCGAGCAACGACTTCCGGTGGTTCTTCAGAAAAACCGCACCAATAGACGTTGCCTTTGGACCTGTCGTTGACGATGGCCTTCTCAAACGCTGCCATTATCGACTGATCACGACCACTGTAACCCGATACAATCAGCGATTGATGCATCAAAGTGTCAACAAGCTTCGCCTCCAATTTCGCTTCTTGCTCCTGCAGTTCTTCTTCGGTGTTCTTCAACTTGTCGTAGCGATAGTCGCCGTGAAGAGAAACGCAGAGCAGCTCGTCAGCGCTGTCCTTCCGGTCGACTCTGTCCTGGCTGTCGATGCCGATTTCAACCGGCGTCAGTGTCGAATGCGTCAGCAGAGCCTTTGCCACGAGCCCATCGAAGTTCGTTGTCCAGACACTGCGGATCATGCCTTCGTCGGCAAGCAAGCCCAACAACCGATAACCCGTGTGAGGCTTCGCGGTCTTGATCAGCTTCTGAAAGAACTTTCGACGATCATCTTCGATCGGATGGCATTTTTCAATGAAATATCCGTAGTCGTCCTCTCCCTTTTCTGGCCAAATCCCGTTGGCCACCAACCATTCATCAATTCGTGCTTGGACGGACGGTAAGCTGATCTCCGCGACCGCAGATTTCAGCTCTGGATTCTTCGTTTCAAAGATGTTGCGTTTCCACTGCAGCACGCACGTCCACGCAGACGGCACTCCCGACGTCAGTGACGCACCAGCACCAAGGAACATTGCGTGTGGAGATCCCTTGTTGACTTCGATCGAACGAACCATCGCGTCGAGTTCAAGTTTCCGAAAGCTCATCTATACGCCCCTTCAAGTCAGTAATTCGGTCGGATGCTTGCAGGCCGCTCATGCTACTGGAGTGGTGATCTCTGATCGCAAGTGTTGCAGTGGTTCTGCTTAAATTCATCAACGACCGCGTCCGCATCAGTTCGTGGTTCTTCGGACTCCAGCCCGAGCAACTTGCAAAAACAAACCCTTGATGGTTCGCTTGCAAAATGCGTGGATGGACTCTTTTCGTGCTCAAGGTCTTGAAGCAGTTCCAAGTGACGGCAATGCCTATTTTTTTCTATAGCGATCCGTCTCCGCGAGAACATTTCGCAATTCAGGATTGACAAACGCTCGGCAGGGAGGTTGAGGGCTGCGAGCGTGCTACGTGCCATTGCCCGAAGATCATCGTCACCAATCGTTGCCATTAACTCGCCATCATCTTGAGTTAGGCTTTCTTGAATCATCGCGGCAAAGGACTTAAGAATCGTATTGCCGTTCATGTGCTGTTGCGCACGCGCTGCGAGCTGTGAATAACCCATAGCGTCCGCAACGTCAAATGCTCGGCTGGCGCCGGCATTGGCTGCATCGTTTTGCCCTGCTAGTTCAAATAAGTCAGCGAGGAGCAACCGGGATCTTGTTTCGCCTTCGACGCAACGTGCGGACTTGTAGATATCTAGAGCGTTGTTTGCGTGCTGCATCGCTCCGCACAGCTCCTCGACATTGCGAGTAATCGGTTCCTGATTCACAACCTGTCGTAGTTGAGATTGCATCAATATCCCTACGTGGACCGTTACAGCAGAGCTGATTGCATCGGCAACTAGCAGCGGGTGGCCTGCATTCCTAGCAACGTCCACAAGCGCTGTTGCATTTTCATTCCAGTCTTCAAGATTTGACGTAAGCGCAGCTGCTTCTCCGGCATCAGACGCAGAAATACTCATTTGCGCTCGCATTTGTGCGTGCATGGCATGTGCGGCTAGTCGCCCGCATAGTTCATCTCCCTCAGCACTGCTTAGGATAATTCTCGCCTGAATTTTCGATGCCTCCGGAGCGGCGTCGTCAGCTTGAATTTCGTCATTGACTAGTCGCATTCGTTCAAGCAGGTCTACTCGAATAGACGCATCTCGTTCACCAAGGCGTTCGTGCCGTAAATGCTCTAGCTGGTGTTCGAGACTTTGTACGCCAGTAAGATCAGCTGCCTTTTGCTCAATTTGATTGAGGTAATCGTCGCCTGAAATGAGTCCAATCCGATAGTCAACGGCCAATCGCAACTCCGAAAGGAACTGCCTATCTGCATCACTCAGAGTGCCCGCATTCATTGAGCAATCAGCTAAGAAACTTCGAGATTCCATATTCCGACCCAAGTTCGATGCCGCGTAAGCCGCAATTAAGTCCATACGTGCCTGAGTTCGTTGCTGTGGATTGATGACCGTGAGCCACTCCAGAACAATGTGAGCGTATCCTGCGGCAACGATTGCCATTCCGCTATTCTCTAAACGCTCGAACACGTCGTTGGGGTCGGTGCTTTCAAGCGTCTCTCTGTCGATACTGACAACCACCCGTTCGGAAATTGTTGATCGGGCAAGTGACTCTTGGACGCTTCGTGCAAGTCTCGATTCTCGGATGATACGGTCGTGAATGGAATCGAAGGCCGCAGTATCAAGTCGGCTTTCAAACCGAATCGTAAAGGTTCCCGCTTCTTTCCATTTGGGGTTTTGCTGCTCCAGACGACGATGTTCGTCAAAGGCCCAGGCATATCGCAGTTCGTCGCTAGACGCGACCCAAAGGATATAAACTGGGCAAGGGCCGTTGAGAACGTAGTTGAGGTTACTAATGTCGATCGACAACGATATCGACCCATCCGTGTTTTCTTTCGCATTATTGGTGCTCTTCAGCTGTACCTGCGATCGACAATTCGTGAATTGACTCGACGCGGCCTCGGCAGTATTACCAGGAACGCTGCGTCCGGGCAGTTTTGCTTCAATCGCACCATCCACTCCTTTGTCGTCAGTGCGCTCATCGCGAAAAAGGAAGCGGTCAACTGGAAGCACTGAATTCAATGCATTGATGCTGCGCTGTTGCAGTGAATCCTGAAGATCACCTTTTGGAAGCGGCCCAAGGTCGTGTTCGTTTCCCGCCATACCACTCAACTAAAATCGCGAAACCACAATCCGGATTGCTGCGATCCACAGCACAAGGGTGAGGCCATTGCGCACATCAAACGCGGCGCCCACCCGATTGGCAAGATTACCAGGGATTGGTAAGGTTTGCCTAGTTGGGGTAAGCCTGTTCGCTTCCGTGAGGCCTGAGAATGACCAAGCTGAATGACTTCCTTCGTGTTACGGACGCTGCCGAGTATCTCGGCGTGTCACCAAACACGCTGCGCAATTGGGAGAACGCTGGCAAGATCGTCGCGCACCGCCACCCGGTGAATGGATATCGTCTCTTCAAACAAGAAGAACTCGACGATTTGCTCTCCGCGGCGCAACGTCCAAGCGGCGATGCAACTGACGACACGCTCAAACCTCGTTAGGGAATCACTGAACAATCCGAAATGGTCGAAACTCGTTACGTCCTGTCGTTTTCCGCTGGCGGACTTCTTTACCACGAATCCATCGTGGTCGCAGAAGCCTACGCCAACGCGCGGGGCGATTGGGATCGAGCGATCGCAGACATCAAAGGCGGGAACCTGCTGCAAAGCCGCACTGTCAGTACCACCAAACGGAAACTCAGCGAGGTGCGCAAGCGACTGCATTTACTAACCGACCGTGAAATGTCGCTGCTGGCCACTGGTTCACGGCTCGATCAGAAACTACTGCTCTGGCTGGCGTGTTGCTTGCGATACCAAGTGCTTGCCGACTTTGCCCGCGACGTGTTGCGGGGAAGGTACCTGCAGATGGACCTGTTTATCGGGCCGGCCGACATCGAGCGTTTTCTCGAGGCCAAGGCCGTGTGGCACGACGAAATCGAGAATCTAGCCGCCAGCACCAGAACTAAATTACAGACCGTCATGATGCGGATGCTTCGTGAGTCCGAAATGGTCACGGACGATGGCGTCGTTTTACCGCCAATGATGTCGCCGGAACTTCAGTCCGCGATCATGGATGATTCCGCCGATCATTTCCAGTTTTTTCCCGTCGCCACACCGCACTAGGAGCCGCCGCGAATGAATCGTGGTTTACAAACCGCACCGATCCCCGACCGTTTCGAGCACATCCGCAAAGTGATTTGCAGTCAGCGGTTTCAACGCATGGAAGGCATCGGAAACGAAGTGCCCTTCTTCGTCGTGCCGTACTGCCCCACGGAGGAAATCGACATGCAGGGGCTCCGGCAAACGCTCATCAAGCGACTCAAAAAGGATGGCATTCACGTCCTGGAAATCAATCTCTACGACACCGCGAAGGAACTGGCGGACGAACTGGACGACTGGGACTACTGGATCGAGCACGAAGCTGAGCACGACAAGCAAGAGTTGCTTGAGGCGTTGCAGAGTCTGACGGACGCTGAAACCAAGCTTGCGCCGGCGATCGAAGCCAAGATCCAGGACACCGAATTTGAGGTCATGTTTATAACCGGCGTCGGGGAAGTGTTCCCATACATCCGGTCACACACCGTGCTGAACAATTTGCAGCGTGTGGCGAAAGAGCGACCGACCATCATGTTTTTCCCCGGCGACTACTCCCACTCGCTCGAAGAAGGTGCGTCGCTGGATTTGTTTGGCCGTCTCCGCGACGACAAGTATTACCGAGCGTTCAATCTCTACGAACGAGAGACCTGAGCGAATTTTGATTAGCGACATACAACTCTGAATTTTGGGCACCCGGAAATACCAGCCATGCAATTGCGACAAATCTTTGAATATAAGATCGACCGGCCGATCGAAGGCGTCATCAAAGCCGACGACGACGCGCAGCTGAAGACCGAAGTCGAGGAATACGTCTTCACCGACGAGATCGAACGCAGGCTCGACGATTTTCTGGAAGCCTACACCAACTACCAGAACGCCAACGGGGTTTGGCTGTCAGGCTTCTTCGGTTGCGGTAAGTCGCACCTACTGAAGATGCTGGCTCTGATGCTGTCTGGTCGCCAAGTCGATGGACTAGACGTCGGACAAACGCTGCGCGGCAAAGTCAAGGATACCATGGTGGTCGGTCGAATTGACAAGGCACTGGCGATCCCCAGTGAAAGCATCTTGTTCAACATTGACCAGAAGGCCGATGTCATCAGCAAGAAAGACGTCGATGCTCTTCTGGCAGTATTCGTCAAAGTGTTCGACGAAAAGTGTGGCTACTACGGCAAGCAGGGCTACATCGCCTACTTCGAGCGGCATCTCGATCACGACGATTTACTTAAACCATTTCGTGCAGCGTTTGAAAAGCACGCCGGCATGCCCTGGGAAACCGGCCGCGAACGGGTGACACGTGTTGGCAGCCACATCGACAAAGCGTTCACCGACGTCACGGGCGAAACCGTCAAGGGCGTGATTGGCAAGTACAGAGACGACTACAAGCTCTCGATCGAAGACTTCGCGGAGCAGGTCAAAACATATATCGACAGCAAAGAAGCCAGCGAGGGAAAAGACTTTCGGTTGAACTTCTTCGTCGATGAGGTTGGGCAGTACATCGCCGACAACACCAAATTAATGACAAACCTGCAAACGATCGCAGAAAGCCTGGCGACAAAATGCCGAGGGCGCGCATGGATCATCGTCACCGCACAGGAAGACATGGCCAACGTCATCGGCGAGATGACAAAAGAACAGTCCAATGACTTCTCGAAGATTCAGGCCCGCTTCGCCAACCGTATGAAGCTGACCAGCACCAACGTCGCAGAAGTTATTCAGAAGCGTCTGCTGCTGAAAACCAAGGACGGTGAAAAGCAGCTGCACCCGATTTACGAGAAGGAAGTCAACAACTTCCGCACACTATTTGAATTCACCGACGGTCAAAAGTACCGCAATTTCCAAGACGAAGAGCACTTCTTCAACTGCTATCCGTTCATCCCGTACCAGTTTGAGCTTTTCCAGCTCGCCATTCGCGGGTTATCGACGCACAACGCGTTCGAGGGAAAGCACAGCAGCGTCGGTGAGCGCAGCATGCTGGGTGTTTTCCAAGAAGTCGCGATGACCATCGCCGAGGACCAGATCGGCAAGTTGGCGACGTTCGACCTGATGTACAAAGGCATCAGCTCGGCATTGAAGAGCCATCTGCTGTCGACCCAGAAAGCCGAAAAGCAACTCGACAATCCACTGGCGATCAAACTGTTGAAAGTGCTGTTGCTGGTTAAGTACGTCAAAGAGTTCAAGGCCTCGGTCCACAATTTGAGCGTGCTGATGATCGACAGCTTCGAGCCAGATCTCGAACAGTTACACAAAGACGTCGAGGAGGCGCTAAACCTGCTCGAAAACCAGGTCTATATCCAACGCAGCGGTGACTACTACGAATTCTTGACCGACGAAGAGAAGGACGTCGAGCAAGAAATCAAGAACACCGAAGTCGACTCCAGCGAAGTCGCCGACGAGTTGCACAAGATCATCTTTGAAAAGGTGCTCAAGGGACGAAAGCTCCGTTACGAAGCCAATAAGCGAGACTTTTCGTTCACGCGAAAGCTAGATGACAAGATGTACGGTCGGGAATACGAGCTTGGCGTTCACGTCATCAGCCCGTTCCACGAGCACTGCGAAAACCCCGACCAAGTCAAAATGGCTTACATCGGTCGAAACGAAGTCACCGTCATGTTGCCGGCGGACGCGCGACTGATCCGCGACTTGACGCTGATGAAGCAAACCGCCAAGTACGTCGGCCAAAACTATCAAACGACCCAAAAGGAGAACGTCAAACGGATTTTGGGCAGCAAGACGACCGCGAACCAAGACCGCGAACGGCAACTCGTCGAACACGTCAAATCGCTCTTGGGCAAGGCCACGATGTTTGTCGCCGGCAGCGAAGTCGAATCGACGAAGGAAGATCCTGGCCTGCGGCTTCACGAAGGTTTTGAAACGCTCGTTGAGCAAACCTACACCAACCTGCGGATGTTGCGCGGCCACACGTTTACCGAAGCACAGATCGAAGAATGCCTGAGTCAATCCAGTGACGGGCTGTTCGGCAACGATGCCGCCGTCATCACCGAACCAGAAAGCGAGATGCTCAGTTCGATCACGCTGAGTGTGAACAAAGGCATCCGGCCGACGGTCAAAAAGTTGGTCGAGGATTTTGAAACAAAGCCCTATGGATGGCCGCTGCCGGCGATCCAGTGCATTCTGGCCAAATTGCTCGCACGAGGCAAAGTCGAAGTTCGCAGCGACGGCCAATTACTCGACGGCGCTTCGCTGCTCTCTCACCTGAAGAACACCGGCAAGTTTGGCAACATGGTTCTGGAGCCGCAGGTTGACTTCAGTGCCAGTCAGACGCGGGCGGCACGTGAGTTCCACGAGCAGTTCTTCGACGAGCCACCGCGAGCCAACGAAGCCAAGGCAGTCGGGACTGAGACTGCCGAAACGTTTGTTTCGTTGTGCGACGACCTGCGTGATCTTGCCGCGAAAGCGAGTGACTATCCCTTTCTAAATGCTCTCAGTGAACCGATCGACGAGTTCAAAAAGCTGGGCAAAAAGTCCTACAAGCATTTCCTGGCTGACTTCGATGGGGAGCGGGATCGGTTGCTCGATCTTAAAGAAGAAGTGCTCGACCCGATCCGGCGCTTTATGTCCGGCCCCAACGCAAGTCTCTTTGCCGAGGCGAAACAGTTCCTCGCCCGTAACGAAACGAACTTCGCGTATCTCGACGGCGATGAGTCCGAAGAACTCGAGAAGATCCTGGCCGATCCGAAGTGTTACGCCGGTAACTCGATGCAGAAAGTTCGCTCCCTGGTCGATTCATTGAAGGCACGATTGGAAACGCTCGCGACCGACGCCCGCGCCGCCGCCGAGGCGGCAGTCACATCGCGAGTCAAGAAACTGCAAGCGATCCCCGGCTATGACACGTTAACGACCGAACAACGTGGCGAAATTGACGCAATCGTGAAGGACACTGTCGATCAGATCCGGACGCAGCCCATCATTGCCGTCGTCCGCGAAGCTGCAACACAGTTCGAGAACAAGTCCTACACCGAAATCCTCGGCAAGGTGACGCAGTGGACTGCGCCGAAGCCCGACCCCGACGTTGAACCGAAGGATGGAGACCCTAAACCACAATGGAAACCGCCGGTCGAGTTCATCGGGGTTAGTCACCTTGAGGTTCCATTCGATAAACCGTGGTTGGAGACGGCCGATGACGTGGACCAGTACATCAGCAAGCTACGCGACACGATGACCGAGGCAGTCCAAAAGGGGAAACGGATCCAGCTATGATCGACCGACTATTGGTTTGCAAGCTCACAACCATGGGCGAATGTGAACTCGACTTGTCACCGAAACTGAACGTCATTATCGGTGCAAACGGAATGGGAAAGACTCACCTACTTAAGGCAGGATACGGACTCTCATTCGCAAAAAGTGCGTTGCTAAATGATGCCGAGCAGCCCGATGAGAAGGCAAGAAAGGCGATCAGCAACAAACTGGTCCATTTGTTCAAGCCAGCGAATCACAAGCTAGGGCGGCTACATCGTTCGGGTGAGGATGAAGACACCGAGTTGATTGCGCAGTTTGCCGACGGTGAATCGCTAGAGGTTTCGTTCTCGGGCAGAGACACGTACGCGACCGTCCATCGTGAAAAACCCGCTGCCACTAAGTTGGGCAGGCCCGTGTTCATCCCTACCAAAGAAGTTCTTTCATTTCTTGACGGAATTACCGCAGGCCATGCCGACGAAGACACGCTCGCGCTGATTTTTGACGATACATATCGCGACATCTTCGCAATGTTGGCGAAACCGGTCGAAGAGGAAACGAGTGATCGTGTCAACAACGATCCACGCTTCGGGACGATCTTTCCAGACATCGGTAACGCCATCGGAGGCCAATTCACGATCCACGACGGCAAGATACGATTTTTCTCTGGGGAGTATCAAGACCGTCGTGTTAGAGAGCAAAAGAATCTCGGCGTACGGCGAGAAACCGTGTTCAAGAGAAGTAAAGGAGATGAGATATCAGGTCACATGACGGCCGAGGGGTTCCGCAAGATTGGAATGCTGCAGCAGCTTCTGGCAAACCGATCTCTAGATCCTGGAGTGAGCGGACCACTTTTTTGGGATGAACCCGAGGCAAACATGAACCCGCGTTTAATGCGTCTGATGGTTCAAATTCTGTTGGTAATCACACGAAGCAACCAGCAGGTTGTTGTCGCCACACACGATTACATCTTGCTGAAATGGATCGACCTTTTGGCGGACAGCAGCTTAGGTGATCACGTTCGATACCACTCGCTATATCGGCCTGACAAATCCGATTCAGTGACAGTGAATACGACCGACGAATATACGTCGCTCTCTCCCAACGCAATCGACGAGACGTTCGGCGAATTGACCGATGAAGAGATCTCTCAATCAATGGGAGACCTCGGGAAATGAGCCAACAAGAAGTTGAATGCGACGGATTTTTATTTCGTTTTACCGATGCGATACATGCATTTAAGTTTGATGAAACGGACCGAAGCAAACCGGAATTCCACGGCGCACCGATGAAGGCGGTTGATGTCGTTGCGGAACTAGAGACGGCGTACATTTTCGTTGAGGTAAAAGATTACTCGGATCAAGACCCTGACTTGTATGACTATCGTGCACAGGGCAGTGACGAACAAAACGAAGAACGTAAGAAAGCCAGGAAGTGGCTTAAGAACTATTTGAAGTACAAGTTTCGCGACTCGTTTTTGTACCGTCACGCGGAAGGCAAGGTCGACAAGCCCATTCACTACATTTGTCTGCTGACATTTGACAACCCGATGAACAACTATTTTGCGAAAATGCTTCGACCCGAACTTCCGACAGGTAAGGCAGCTCGTCGTTGGAGCAGCCCTTTAGCTCAGAGCTGCCATGTTTTGAATGTTGACCGGTGGAACTCCAATTATCCCAAGTGGCCCGTGACAAAGATTGAGGCCGGGTGATGGAAACCTCCAAGCTAAGAAAATTCGCCTCGTTCGCTCGCAAGTCGTTGATTGAACAGGTTAGCACCAAGATGAAAGCCGTCTTGTCGGATGGGAGTCTTGCGCGCCGGGAAAACGCGAAAGCGGTCACGGAATTGGAAGGTAAGATCGCAGAGTTGGGCGAAGGCCAGACGATCGAGATGGTGGCATACACCTGGTTCAACCGTTTTTGTGCGCTGCGGTACATGGATGTCAATCGCTACACCAAGACCGGCATTCTATCGCCCGCGGAAGGTCAGTTCCTGCCAGAAATTCTCGGCGAGGCTAAGGCAGGGCACATCGATGAAGAGATCGTGCCCGCGGCGACACGCAAGAAAGTGCTGCGAATTCTCGATGGAACTGATCCCAGTGACGATCCGCAGGGCGAGGCGTATCGGCTTCTGCTGGTTGCGGCATGCAATCACTATCACTCGTTGATGCCGTTTCTATTCGCGAAGATTTCCGATTACACCGAACTGCTCTTGCCCGACGATTTGTTGTCCGGCAGTGCGATCCCAACGTACACACGTGAAGCGTTACTACCAGCAAACTGTTCACCCGAGCATACCGAAGAAACAGTCGAAGTAATTGGTTGGCTGTACCAGTTCTACATTGCCGACAAGAAAGATGACGTATTTGCAGCATTGAGGAAGGGCAAGAAGATCACGCCCGAGAACATCCCGGCAGCAACGCAGTTGTTCACACCGCACTGGATCGTACGTTATCTCGTGGAGAACTCACTGGGCCGGTTATGGATGCTCAACGATCCCGACTCGAAAATCGCCGAGCGGATGGATTACTACATACAGCCGGATGAGCCAGAGACAGAATACGCCAAAGTCGCCAGCCCCGAAGAAATAAGGGTCTGCGATCCCGCGTGTGGCAGTGGTCACATGCTGACGTACGCGTTTGATCTTCTCTACGCGATTTACGAAGAACAAGGTTACAACCCCACGGAAATACCGCGTCTCATCCTTGCCCACAACCTATTCGGTATCGAGATCGACGAGCGAGCGGGGGCTCTAGCCGCATTCGCGCTGACGATGAAAGCTCGCGAGAAGGACCGCCGCTTCTTCTCCCGCAAACCAATCGCTGAAACCACGTCTTCTCCAACCCAAAGCACAAGATCGCAAATCCAGAATCCCAACATCTGCGTGCTGGAGAAAATTGAGTTTGATCCCGACGAACTGGGCGATTACATGGACAAGGTCGGCCGCGACCTGTTCACCGGCGGGTTGCAGGGCACACTGAACCAGTGGAAGGAAGCATGCAACTTTGGTTCGCTGATCCGTCCACTGGTGACGGACGTGAGCGACGTGCTGGAGACGCTTCGCGTATCAAAGGTCGGCGATGAATTACTTCTTCGGCCGACTCACGCAAAAGTGCTCAAGGCGCTGCAGCAGGCCGATTATCTGAGTCCCAAGTATCACGTCGTCGTCGCAAACCCGCCCTACATGGGTTCAAAGGGAATGAATGGCAAGCTCGTTACGTTCGCAAAGAGCCAGTATCCGGATAGTCGCCATGACGCCTTTTCAATGTTCATCGAGCGCAACCTTGAATTGGCGACTCGGAATGGTCACGCAGCGCTTATCACAATGCAAGCATGGATGTTCTATTCATCTTATGAGAAACTCAGGAACCACATCGTTCAAGACGCAGTGATCTCGTCGATGTTGCACCTCGGGCCACGAGCATTCGACTCAATAGGTGGCGAGGTCGTTACCACCACGAGTTTCGTCTTGCAAAGCACAAAGGATGAAGATTTTCGCGGTGCCTACTTCCGTCTTGTGGAAGAAGATAATGAGGAGGCCAAACGGTCTTCCTTCTTAAATACAAAAAACCAACCGTATTACGCTTCAGCGGCAAACTTCCAGCGTATCCCGGGTTCCCCGATAGCCTATTGGGTCAATGAGAAAACTCGAATCGCTTTTGAGTCTTTTGAAAACCTCGGTTCGATGGCCGATGTTAAGCAAGGACTCATTACGGGGGACAATGACACGTTTCTGCGTTTGTGGTTTGAAGTTGAATTGCAGAATACCGGGTTTGAATGCGATGGTCGTGACTCGGCCATCGCGAGTGAAAAGAAGTGGTTTCCTCTTCAGAAAGGCGGCGGATTCCGAAAGTGGTCTGGAAATCATGAGTACGTTGTGAATTGGCTTGACGACGGCTATTCCATTCGCAACTTCTTCGACGCAAATGGCAAACTCCGGTCAAGACCGCAAAGTATGGACTACTACTTCAAGTCAGGAATTACATGGACTTCAATTTCAAATTCCGATTTCAATTGCAGGCTGTCAGAAGCGAGCTTCATCTACTCCGATACGGGCCCTGTCCTTTGCCCACACAATGGCAAAGCCACAAAAGGAATTGCTGCGTTACTTAACAGCAAACCAGCGAGCTACCTTCTTCAGTTGCTTGCCCCGGGAATTCATTACAACCAAGGCCCTCTCTCCTTGTTGCCGGTACCGCGACTCGTAATTGACGAGCTATCTCGATTCACGCGAGAGGTCGATATTCTCGTTGGGCATTCCAAAGAGGACTGGGATCGAACGGAATTGTCATGGCGATTCCACCGATGCGAGCTTCTTTCCCCAAGAGCTGAGTCGTTGCCTGATGCTTATTCCGAATGCCGTGAAAACTGGGCCGCAGCAACCAAGGACGTTGAGAATATTGAAACACAACACAATGAGGCATTTATTTCGGCATTCGGCCTTGAGGATGAACTAGAACCATTTGTCGAGCGTTGCGACGTCTCGCTCGACTTTAACCCATATCATCGCTATGACCAGACAAGAGCGAATCCGAACTTGAAGCCCTTCTTCTTGCTGACACGATGCGTGAGTTCGTCAGCTACGCGGTGGGCTGCATGTTGGGGCGCTACTCGCTGGACAAACCGGGACTGATCCTCGCAAATCAAGGCGACACACTTGACGAGTATCTGGCTCAGGTGCCCGAGCCGTCATTCATGCCGGATGACGACAATGTGATCCCAATGCTCGATGGCCATTGGTTCACCGACGACATCAGCGAGCGTTTTAAAGAGTTCTTGAAGGTCACCTTCGGCACCGAGCACTACGCCGAGAATTTGAAGTTCCTCGAGGACGCGATCTATCCCGATAACGCGACGACTCGCAAACGTAAGACGATCCACGATTACTTCTTGAAGGATTTCTACAACCACCACTGGAGAATGTACAAGAAGCGGCCCATCTACTGGCTGTTCAGCAGCCCCAAGGGGACGTTCAACGCCTTGGTCTACATGCACCGCTATCGCCCCGATACCGTTAGCACAGTGCTTCAGTACCTTCGCGACTTCCGCGACAAGCTGGCCCACCGCCGCGACCACCAACAAATGGTCGCCGATAGCGGCGGATCAACGAAGTCCGAACAGACGAAAGCCCTGAAAGAAGCCACAGCGATCAAGAAACAGCTCAAAGAACTGGAAGAGTACGAGCGCGACACTCTCTTCCCGCTTGCCCAGAAAAAACAACCGATCGACCTCGACGATGGCGTGAAGCACAACTATCCGCTGTTTGGCAAAGCGTTGAAGAAGATCCCTGGATTGTCGGGGAAATAGTCATGCTAATCGCCGAAATCCGCCGAAAGCTCGGCGATCTTGAAGAGCTGGATTTGGAAGGTTTGGATCCTGAGGAAGCTCTGCGATCGTTTCTCTCCTCCCGGAAAGAAGACATTCTGACGGCAGACGTCTTCGGCACACTGAAATACTTGCCCCGTAAGCCATACTTGGCTCATCTGCTTCGCGGACTTGCATCTCGCAATCCACATGCCGTGCCGTTCGCCCACTGTTTGCGACAGCAGTCGTTCGGTGAACATGATTTTGAATTCCGTTTTTGGCCGTCCTATCCGACACCAGGCGGTGTCGATGGCCAACGGACTGAGCCGGATGTCGAAATCGTTAGCAATGGAATGCGAATCTTCGTCGAAGCGAAATTGCATAGCGGCTTCGGTGATCTGCAGATCGTGCGTCAACTGCTGATCGGACTCGCTGATCCAAAACCCTGCCGCGATTTCTTTCTCCTGTTAGTAACGAAGGGGTTTCATGCTCCCCGCATTCCGTTTGAGAACAAAAAGTACGAGCTACCCGAGTACTTGAAGCGAATCGCGCCAACGCTTGCGATTCCGCCGTCGCAGCAAGTACAGCTTGCGGGTGCCCATGACCGCATCCTCTGGATCAATTGGCGGACGCTCGCGTTGCTGATGCAGGAGTGCCGGCGTATCCAGCCGGCAGGCATCTGCAGTCGCGGGCACGATGACATGCTCGAGGACCTGAAACAGTTGCTGATTCTGCGCTCCCTTGCGCCATTCCACGGAATTTCGTCCTCGATTCCGAAGCTTTTCGGCGGTCGCCCCGTCATAGCAAGCTTCCTGACCAGCAAGGTAAGCGAAAACCGCAAGAGCTCTTGTTTCACGTCGCTTGCGAAACGATCGCTTGATTCGACGATCAGCTTTCGCTCGCCAACTCGCAGGGAAAAAGGTCGTTTCCAACTACAGCAAGCAGTTGCTCGCTGGGAGTCGCCATCGGCAATCGCGTGGAAGTTTCGGCCGAAGGATCGGGCCGGCGATCGTCTGGCTCTACACCGTCTGGTCGCAAGTAGAGGGGAGATTTCGAGAACGCCGCAGTTATGGGCACTCTCGCCGTCTCGAAAGCGGTTCAACTTCGCCCATGCTGTACGTCACTTCAATTACCCACCGTCCGGACCACTTCTGTTGAGGTCGCAAAATGAACGATAAAGAAAAGCTGTCGACACAGGAGGTTGCGAATCGGATTACTGTCGGCATGGGCCTGGTTTACGATCTCTACAACGAGGTGGTTACGTTCCTGCGGATCGTCAAGGAGAGTGTGGAGTCGTCGGTCGATGCGAGCTGCCTGACCGGAAAAGGGTTCAAGATCCCATTAGCGCCTAGAAAACAAAGAACGCCGGCGGATATCTACGTCAGCACAGACCTTGGCTTGGTGTATGAATTGGATACTCAGGGTAGCGGCGAGGAAGAGGAAGAAGATAACGATGAAGCTTCCGATTCGTCTGACAAGGGCATGCAGGTAACGGCTGACAGTCGGTTTCTCGTCTTTCGCGTCCAACTCTACGATCGCACTCAATCCGGTAACGACGGGTTCCAGCCAAGCGTCATTGGCGCTGTGCTCACAGACTCCGTGCGTACCAAAACGGTCAAGGGGAAAGATCCCGAGGAGCTTAAGAACTTCACGATTCGTCGGGCGGCGTACCTGAAGATCCTACGGAAGCTGGATCGTTCGACATCGGTCGACCAACTGGTATCCATTCAGGTTCCCAAAGGCAGAATCACCAATACGGTAGCCGCTGTCCACGTTCAACCGCTGGCTGAGTTCGACAGCGAAGAATCGGTCGCAGCGTTCGTCCAGAAACTGCTGCCATCGGATAGTTAAGGAACGATCATGAGCACCACCGAGACCGCAGCAAAGATCACCGACGCGCCATTGGACACGTCGTCGCTGAAGAAGTTTGCGCAGGCGGCGCGCCGGCAGTTGATTGGGCAGGTCACGTTGAAGCTTGACCGTGTCTTGGCTGAAGGCTCGCTCGCCCGACGCGAATCGGCGAAGGCAGTCGCCGAGCTGGAATCGCAAATCAAGTCGTCATCTCGACACCAAGTGATCGAACAAGTTGCCTACACGTGGTTCAATCGCTTCTGCGCGCTGCGATTTATGGATGTGAATCGCTACACGCAAATCGGCACGGTTTCACCTGCGGAAGGGTTCTCGCAGCCGGAGCTTCTGGCCGATGCCAAGCAGGGCGTCATCGACGACGACTGGAAAGTCGACAAAGAACGAATTCTCGGTTTGCTTAATGGATCGTTGCCAAGTAGCGACCCTCAAGCCGAAGCCTACCAGTTACTTTTGGTCGCGGCCTGCAACAGCTACCACACGCTGATGCCGTTCATGTTCGAGCGGATCGCCGATTACACCGAGCTGCTGATCCCGGACGATCTGCTCTCCGACAGCTCGATCCTGACCGCCACTCGCGAAGCCCTTACCCCCGAAGCCTGCCAGTCAGTGGAGACCATCGGCTGGCTATACCAGTTTTACATCTCGGAAAAGAAAGACGACGTCTTTGCGGCCCTCAAGAAGGGCAAGAAGATCACGCCGGAAAACATCCCAGCGGCCACACAGCTGTTCACGCCGCACTGGATTGTGCGTTACCTCGTCGAGAACTCACTGGGCCGGTTATGGATGCTGAACCATCCCGACTCGCGGCTCGTCGAGCAGATGGACTACTACATCCGACCAGAAGAGCCAGAAACTGACTTCCTGCGGATCAGCAGCCCTGAAGAAATCAAAATCTGCGATCCGGCTTGCGGCAGCGGTCACATGCTGACATATGCGTTTGATCTGCTCTACGCGATTTACGAAGAGCAAGGCTATCAGGCGACCGACATCCCGCGGCTGATCCTGACCCACAATCTGTACGGCATCGAGATCGACCAGCGAGCGGGAGCACTAGCCGCGTTTGCGCTCACCATGAAGGCGCGGGAAAAGTATCGCCGTTTTCTGAGTAGCGGCAAAGTCGTGCAGCCGAACATCTGCGTGCTGGAGAACATCAAAGTCGATCCGCAGGAACTGGACGACTACATAGACAAGGTCGGTCGCGACCTTTTCAGCGGCGGCTTGCAGGGAGTCGTGAATCAGTGGGAGGAAGCGGACAACTTTGGTTCGCTGATCCGTCCACTGGTGACGGACGTGAGCGAAGTGCTGGAGTTACTTCGCGAGCGTCAGATGGGCGAAGACCTGTTCCTTGCGGGCGTTCACCAGAAAGTGCTCAAAGCGCTGCGGCAGGCCGATTATCTGAGTCCCAAGTATCACGTCGTCGTCGCAAACCCGCCATTCGCTGGCAAGAAAGGGATGAACTCCGAACTCAAGGAGTTCCTTAAGCAAGAGTTTCCAAAAGGCAGGTCCGATCTCTTTTCAGCATTTATCCAGCGTTGCATTGAGCTTTCATACGACCGATGTGGATTTGTTTCGCCGTACGTTTGGATGTTCATAGCAAGTTTCGAGGAATTCCGTGGATTGCTGCTCCAAACTTCAACGATTCAGTCCCTTATTCAACTTGAGTACAACGCATTTGAGCCTGCCTGTATTCCCGTTTGCACGTTTGTCCTGAAAAAGGGAAGCAGCCCTGAGCAACTGGGGACTTACATCAAACTCTCCCAATTTACAGGACATCAAAATCAGGGGCCGCGTACGCGTGAAGCAATTAAGAATCCGAGTGTCGCGTGGCGTTTCAGTTCTCGCACATCAGACTACACCAGCATTCCAAGTTCACCGATCGCATATTGGTTACCGAAAGAAGCCGTTGCTGCGTATGCAAAAGGCGAGAAGCTTGAAGACTATTGCTACGGCCAACCAGGGCTTCAAACGAGCGACAATAGCCAGTTCATCCGACTATGGCACGAGGTTGCAGCGAACAAAACCGAATTCGGTAGTGCAACCAACGAAGAAGCAAGTAACTCGGGAAGAAGGTGGTTTCCATATTTGAAAGGCGGTGGCTTTCGGAAGTGGTACGGGAACCATGAGTTCGTCGTTGACTGGGAGTTCGACGGAAAGCGAATCAAGGACTACGTCACGGAGAAGTACCCCTACTTGAACGGCAACATAGATTACGTTGTCAAAGATCGGGGGTACTATTTCAGGCGAATGATTAGCTACTCCAAAATCACATCGTCGACATTTAGCGCACGCGTCTCGGGTACAGGTTTTCTTTTCGACGTCGCTGGGTCAGCTGTCTTTCCAAATAATCCCGAGCAATTCGAGCCGGTTTTGGGTTTCTTCTGTTCAAAGCTCGCTAACTTTTTCATCAAGGCTCAGAACCCGACGCTCAACGTTCAGAGTGGTGACATAGACAACCTACCCTACTTGGGCACAGAGCTTGACGGTCGCCTCAAGGAACTTCGATCAATAGCGGATGAAGCTGTTTCGTTGTCCCGTGCAGATTGGGACAGTTCCGAAACTAGTTGGGAATTTGCTCAACTTGAATTGGTCACAAACGCTTCGCTTGGACGACTAAATGACGCCTACTCTGAAGTCCGAGACAGATGGAATGACGCATGTGCGTTGCTTCAAAAGGTTGAGGAAGCTAACAACGAGCTGTTTTTAGATGCGTACAGCTTGAGCGACGAGTTGTCGCCACAAGCTGACATATCCGAAATTACGTTGCGATGTAATCCATACTGCCGGTTCGACGACGAAGACAAGAGCGACTCCGAACTTGAAGCCCTTCTTCTTGCTGACACGATGCGTGAGTTCATCAGCTACGCGGTGGGCTGCATGTTGGGTCGCTACTCGCTGGACAAGCCGGGACTGATCCTTGCCAATCAAGGCGAAACGGCCGACGACTATCGCCAGCAGATTCCCGAGCCGACCTTCGCGCCCGATGAAGACAACGTCATCCCGCTGCTCGATGGCGACTGGTTCACCGACGATATCAGCGAACGCTTCAAAGAGTTTCTCAAAGTCACCTTCGGCACCGAGCACTACGAAGAGAATCTCACGTTTCTGGAAAACGCCCTCTACCCCGACAACCTGACCGGCAAAAAGCGGAAGACCATCCGCGACTACTTTCTCAAGGAGTTCTACAACCACCACATCAAGCTCTACAAGAAGCGGCCCATCTACTGGCTCTTCAGCAGCCCCAAAGGCACCTTCAACGCCCTGATCTACCTGCACCGCTACCGCCCCGACACCGTCAGCACAGTGCTGCAGTACCTTCGCGACTTTCGAGACAAGCTGGCCCACCGCATGGACCACCAACAAATGGTCGCCGACAGCGGCGGATCGACGAAGTCTGAACAGACCAAGGCACTCAAAGAAGTCACCGCGATCAAAAAACAACTTAAAGAATTGGAAGACTACGAACGCGACACGCTGTTCCCTCTTGCCCAAAAGAAGATCGAGATCGACCTCGACGATGGCGTGAAGCACAACTACCCGCTGTTCGGAAAAGCCCTCAAGAAAGTGACGGGACTCTCCTAAACATGTCTGAAAGAGATTTAATAACGAGCTTTGACGGAACCAAAGTTGCCGACCCCTTTTTTCCGGTGGAGCTTTGCAAAGTTCAGTACGCAATCCCCAGCGAGCAAGTTGAGAATTCGCTGAAACCAACTTGGCGAGACGCATCACGGCATTACGCTGTCGTTGATGTTGAGCGCAAAGACGTCTTCGCGATGGTAACGCAGGAATACGATCTAGTCACTAACGAACAGGCGACAGAGATCGGTCGCGAGTGCTTTGAGACCGTCTTTGAATTGACCGATGTTAAGCAGATGGATCTGTATAACACGGTGATGCCAAAGACTCGTTCGTTTTGCCATATGGATTTTGTGCACTCAAAAGCCCAACATGACTATTTTGACAATGATCCGTGGACTCCGTTCCTGCGAATCACAAACAGTTACAACAAAACGAAGCTACTTCAGTTTGACCTCGGTTTTTGTCGTGGCGTCTGTCGCAATGGTCTGATCTTTGGCAAGGAAAGCATTGTCTTCAAACGTTCGCACAGCCGATCGACCGAAAAAAAGCTGCGCATGCAATTCGCTCTGAAGCGAGGCACTTTTGCAAAGCTGGAGTCCGAGTTTCGGGCATCACTTGTGACGCTCAATGCGAACCCATTTCCCAGGGGGTTCATGTGGCCGCTGGTTTGTAAGGTATTTGACATCAAGCGTCCGTCGCCTAGTGCAAGTGCCAAGACGAAGGACAACTTCGAGCGGCGGCGGGCCGAAGTGAAAAAGCTGACGGAACGTTACTTTGACGAATTGGGCGATACTGGCTACGCAGCGTTGAATGTGTTGACTGACTATGCAAGCCGACCTCCGGTAGAGGTTTCGCCGGATAGTCGCGTTAACGCGTTGCAAATCGCGAGCGGGATTTGGATGGAGGATTTTAGCCGCCGGATTGGAAAGCCGGATTTCAGCTTCGCCGACTACCTTGGCTCGCATCTGGATCTTGCCACCTAACGAACGGCGACTAGGCCACAACCGCACGAACGATTGAGAATGGCGATAGCCAAGGAAACGATAACACCAATGTCAGAACGCATCTCTCAAGCTCTCGAAAAACTGTTCACAAAGCACCGCATTGTCTTTTGGTATGACGAGGAAGACTCACTGCGCAAAGACTTTGACGCCGTCGACGTTCCTGGCGTCGAGAAAGTCGAAATCGCCAACAACGAGTTCGGCCTGAAATACCGGATGATTAGACAGGAACCGAAACAAAAGTTTCTCGTCTTTAAAACTGGTGGCCCGCCGGCGGATAAGGAGAATTGGCTGCTGGATGTCCAGTTGGCTCACACGGATTTCCGCACCGACAAGGCTTCGCTGTGGCTAACCGAGCTGGAGTTGCCGTACGAGTTCCGCCCATTGGTTTCTCGGCATGAATTCTTTTTCAACAGTGCAAAGCGGCGAGATACGCTGAAGAAGAAGGTCACCAAAAGCGACACGCTGACTCAGGTAGCGATGAAGATGCTGGGCGTCTGCGCTGGATGCGATGACAACGAGCCGCGTTTGGATAGCGTGATCGAAAATCTGCTGGCCGAACTCGCCAAGGGTGACGGCGCGAAACGCTACGACCTGATTGTCAAATGTGGACTGGATGGATTTCTCTGGGAGCAGACCAAGAATGTCTACCAGTACGCATCCGACTCGCCGACCGTGAAGGATTTTGCGATCGAGCTTTTCAAGTCCTGCTACCGCATGGACGTCGGTGGCGAGGTTCGGATGGGGAACGAAGCCCTCGTGTTTCTGAAACGCTGGAAGGACTCACGCACGCATGAAGCAGCGTTTGAAACGCTGTCGCATCAGTGCGCGGAGAATTTGGGTATCGCCGGAGATCTCGCAAACCGTGACGTGAAAGCACTGAACGAACTGGACTATTTCGAGCTTGTCGATCAGCGGGTTCTGAGCGAGCTGGCATCGGCAGTCGCTAAGAAGACGATCTCATCAGGTGAATGCACGCAATTGGTCCGGGGCCGGCGTCGTGGGCACTGGTATGCAAAGTACGAGCACTACTACGAAGCGGTCGACATGGCCGCCGAATTGTTGCACTTGCTCGATACGCTCTCGATTCAGTTGGAATCGCTTCAGCAAGGCGTGACGGCGTACATACAGACGTTCTACAAACTGGACCAGGTTTATCGCAAATTCATCTTCCACTACGTCAAGTCGGGCGGCGCGACGTTGCTTGGGCCGCTGACCGACGAGATTTGCAAACGTTACACGCACGCATTCTTAATGCCTCTGGGTGACCGTTGGCAGGAATTGGTGGACGGATTAGAAAAGTGGGCGATCCCCGGCAGCCGATCGCAAACCGGATTTTTCGACAAGTACGTGCGTCGCGTGCTGGAGAAGAACAAGAAGGTTTATGTGATCATCTCGGACGCGATGCGTTTCGAGGTCGGCGAGGAACTGTGTCGGCGTGTGCGTCAGGAAGACAAGTTTGAGGCGGAATTGGATCATATGATCACGGCGCTGCCTTGCTATACGCAGTTGGGCATGGCGGCACTGTTGCCACACAAAAAGCTGCGGATCCAAAACGACAAGACCCCAACCGTGGTTGCGGACGATGTTTCGACAGTGGGCACAGCAAACCGTGACAAGATATTGAACGCAGCCGCAAAGGGCATCGCCTCGGACTCCTCGGCACTCGCTGTTCAGGCAGCCGATATACTGGACAAGACCAAGGAAGATGTCCGGGCTTTGGTTCGTGACAACGACGTGATCTACATCTATCACAACACGATCGACCAAACCGGGCACACGCAAAAGACAGAACGCAAAGCGTTCGAGGCGGCCGAAGCGGCAATGGACGATGTCGTTCGTTTGGTGCGAAAGCTGACCAGCGCAAACGCGACCAATGTGGTGGTCACAGCCGACCATGGTTTCTTGTACCAAGACGAAGTGGACGAGAGCGATTTCTCTGAAGCGGAAGTGAAGGGTGATATCACGGCGTCGGATCGTCGGTTTTTTGTTGGTCGAGATTTACAGGTGACCGGTGGCGCCAACCTGTACTCGTCGCAATTCTTGGGCTTGGATGGCGATTTGCAAGTTGCTGTACCAAAGTCAATCAACCGATTCCGCAAAAGCGGCAGCAGCACGCGATTCATGCACGGTGGCAGCACGTTGCAGGAAATTGTGATCCCGGTGATTTCAATCAAGAAGAGCCGTGGCAGCGACGTGACGGCAGTCGGTGTGGACATGATCCCGCCACCATCGAGCGTGATTTCCACGGGCCAGCTGGCGGTGGTCTTCTACCAGTCTGAACCAGTCACCGAAAAAGTGCAGGCCCGCCGATTACGAGTCGGTTTATACGCGCCCGACGGAGAACTGATTTCGGACAGCCACGAGCTGGAGTTTGATTTGACCAGCGAGAACGCTCGCGAGCGTGAATTGAAGGTGCGATTGTTGTTGTCCAAGCAAGCCGACAACTACAACCAGCAGCAGATCATGCTGAAGATGGAAGAACCGATCTCGGACACGTCCCAGCACAAGGAATACAAGTCGGTGCCGTTCACGCTGCGTCGATCGTTCACCAGTGATTTTGATTGATGTCGTCCAAAGTGATTCCGGTTGGGCTCGCTGACCCGCCCGGTTCACGGTATCACGGGAATGACAGCACTTAGGAACAAATTAAACCAACACAACGGGACAGCGAGAACAGAATCCATGACACCACTTGATGAAAAGATCAACGAGCATTTCGGTGGTCTCGTTGTCCGCAAGGATTTGGTCAAAGCCGTGAAGGGCAATGCAGTCCTTCCTTCGTATGTGCTCGAATACTTGTTGGGGCAATACTGTGCAACGTCCGATGAAAACTCAATTCAAACTGGTATCGAAACCGTCAAGGATATTGTTGCCAAGCACTATGTGACGCGTAGCGAAGCCGGTCTGGTTCGATCGCAAATTCGCGAGAAAAAGCTGCGAAAGGTAATCGATCGGATCAGTGTTGATTTGAACGACAAAGAAGATATTTACCAAGCCACCTTCGCCAACCTTGGAATCAACAAGGTGGCGGTGCCGGCGAGCACAGTAAAAAAGCATCAGAAGCTGCTCGTCGGTGGCGTTTGGTGCATCGCAGACATTGAGTACCAACACGACGAAGACGAGAAGTCCATACCATGGATTCTGGAATCGCTGAAACCGATCCAGCTATCCAGCTTCGATTTCGACGGTTACTTGGCGGCTCGAAAACAGTTCACGACCGAGGAATGGATCGACACGCTGATACAGAGCATCGGCTTCAACCCAGAAGCGTTTGGTCGGCGAAGCAAGCTGTTGCAATTGGTGCGTTTGATCCCCTTCTGCGAACGCAATTACAACTTGATCGAACTGGGGCCGAAGGGGACAGGCAAATCGCACATCTACGGCGAGTTCTCGCCTCACGGCATGTTGATTTCTGGCGGTGAGGTCACCGTGCCCAAATTGTTTGTCGAGAATCGGGCTCCGTACAAAATCGGACTGGTCGGATACTGGGACTGTGTCGCGTTCGATGAATTCGCTGGCAAGGCGAAACGTGTCGACAAAGCACTCGTCGACATCCTGAAAAACTACATGGCCAACAAGACGTTCTCACGCGGGATCGAGACGCTTGGCGCTGAAGCGTCGATGGCGTTTGTTGGCAATACGCAGCACACCGTTGCCCACATGCTTCGGCACAGCGACTTGTTTGACGAGCTGCCGACGAAGTTCCATGACTCGGCATTCTTGGATCGAATGCATTTCTATGTCCCTGGCTGGGAAGTTGATATCCTCCGTGGCGACATGTACACGTCGGATTTCGGCTTTGTCGTGGACTATCTGGCCGAGATTCTCAAACAACAGCGAAATTTCGACTACTCGCATCTCTACGCGACAGAGTTCCAGCTCTCCGAGCAGATCTCAACGCGTGATCGCGATGCAATCAACAAGACGTTCTCGGGGCTGATAAAGATCATCTTCCCCAATCAAGATGCAACGACCAAAGAGCTTGAAGAACTGCTTGTGTTCGCAATAGAAGGCCGCAAACGCGTCAAGGATCAGTTGATGCGCATCGACCAAACCTATGCGGACGTGCGGTTTGCCTACACCAATACCGATGGCCAGGACGTTGTTGTGAAGACGCTCGAAGAGGAGTTGTACCCAGCAATCTACTACAAGAGTGGAGAACCGGACTCCGAGTCGGCGGAGGCATCGGCCAAGCCTGAGCCACCACAACCAACCCCGACGCCCGCAGAGTCCGGACCTGAGGAGGGGCACGTTACGGTTAAAGAGAATCAGCGTGGCATCGACTTTGACACGCTGTTTGGGCCATACGTTGTTGGCGCGACCAAGATTGTGCTAACGGATCCGTACATCCGTATTTTCCATCAAGCTCGCAACCTAATGGAGTTCATCGAAACGGTGGCCCGTGTGAAGCCTGATGATGAACGAGTCGAAATCGACTTGATCACGTCAGAGGAAGAATTCAGCAGCGAGAAGCAACTCGAGTTCTTCGAGAAGATTCAAAAGAACTGTCTGCCGATTGGGATTCTCTTTTCTTGGAAGTTTGAGACCACAATCCATGCCCGGCACATTGTCACAGACAACGGCTGGAAGATCCTTCTCGACCGCGGCCTTGATGTCTTTCAACGCTACGACGCCAACGACTCATTCGCAATCTCCAATCGACTGCAAAAACATCGGTCCTGCAAAGCCTTTGAGGTGACGTATTTGCGGCAGTAGTGGTTGTGCCGCAGTTACTGTCGTGGAGAGAATAGCTTCAGATCAAAACGTCGCCTGAAAGACTCAATGCTGTCAATTCCTTTCCTTACTGATCTCGACTCTCGTGCGGCCGTGAAGGGTTCTCGCGACCCGTTGGGGATCCAGCAGGTTTGGACTCGGATGGGCCGGCATGTTTTTGGCAATTTGACCACCGTCAGCAATTCCGTTCGAGACTTTACAACGCTGTTGTTGGGCTATTACTTTGCCGATCAGCTGGCCGATGAACTTGGGCCAGGCTCAGAGCTGTCGACGTTCTTAAAGTGGGAACAGTTGGCTGCGTATTCGCGAGCGACGGTC
The DNA here is from genome assembly GCA_033042175.1 of Phycisphaera sp. RhM. Taxonomy (GTDB): domain Bacteria; phylum Planctomycetota; class Planctomycetia; order Pirellulales; family Pirellulaceae; genus Stieleria. The sequence goes on along the minus strand of WCIL01000061.1, from coordinate 20,470 downwards.
AACAACGATTTTGCGTTTCGTGGTACGGAACGAGTGAAACGGAATCTCAGCGACGGCAACAAGGTTTCGTTGTCTGATTAACGCAGCCATCAAATTTTGGCCAATCAAAAGATCTATGGTCTGTGGGGGCTCTACACGATGCCATCGAGAGCATCGGGCCTTGTCGATGGAAATCCGACTCGTCTAACGCCGCCGACAATCGAATTCGTAGAAAGGCATTACCTGCCTATTTTGAGCAAGGGTGGGGCTGGCAAGGACGGCCGGCGAATAGTCGCTCTATTGAAACCCAAGGCAAGCCGCTTAGACTTGAAGAAGTCCGTTGATCCGGCTGTTGAAGCGGTGGGGCGCGTGCTGAAGAAACGTCTCCGCATGCCCGAGAGAGAGTTCTTCTACGAGCACCTCGTTGAGGGCGGGCCGGCCGACACTACAGATGGACGACAGCGTCAGTTGGCTTCGCTGTTGGAAGAGACGGTCGATGAAAAATCGATTTATTGGTCGCCGGCAACCGTGGCTGATCTGGCTAAGCGTGCCGACGGACGCGGCGAGTCCTGGGGGCCGTTGGCGTTCTATCTGAACCGGATTCGCATCACCGAGTCGGTACTCGCGTCATCGTCGATTTTGTTCGATTTTTTACTCGGATCTGATGGGCAAACTGTCAAGAGCGTTGCAAATGCGATTGAACAGCAATGGGGTGGGGGGATCGCGTCCATTGACAAAAACTCACTCGCAGACCTGCACAGCGAATGGAGCGGTGATGAGGCTTCTACCGGAGATCGTTGGGTAACAATCGGGAAAGCGTTGTCGCAGGGTAGCTATCTCGATGTGATCGAACACTTGGTCGAACAGAACGCCAGCGTCATGGCGGCTCGCGGTGGCGCGGCGTGGGTCGAGAAGAGCCGCGGCAAATTGAGTGTGCGGTTTGTCGATGAAAACGGTAGGCTTCCTTCGCAAGACGAACTCAGCCAGCTGTGGCGGTTCCCGTACTTCCTCGATTCGCTGCGGAGCGTTGCTACGTCGTTGAGGGAGAAACCAAGTGCCTGAGATTCCTCGCGAAGCCCTGTCGGACCATTTTCAGTTGCGGATGGAAGGTCGCCGATTGCGATCAGCGGTACTGACGACGTATCAGTTTGATCCCGGCTTCTTTGAGCAGGAAGTTTTGCCAGTTTTTGTCGATATTCCGCTGAGTCATGCTTCGGCAATTCGGCTGCTTCAGCTCGAGGATGTGATTCGAGACCTGCAGGGTGAGATCGCGGTCTACTATGACGCTGGCGGTTTAGTTGTCGGTGATGCTGGTTCGGCGAAGCTTGATGTCCGCTATGTGCCGATTCAACACAATGCGATTTTCCATCCAAAAAATGTGTTGTTATTGGTCGAGGATGAGGAACCGGATGATGAGGGCGAGTACCCGTTGTCATTGCTCATCGCGTGCATGTCCGCCAACCTGACCCGGTCGGGATGGTGGGAGAACATCGAATGCTGCCATGTCGAGGAAATCGCTGCAGGCGACAAAACACGCTTGAAAGATGATCTTTCTCAGTTTCTGCGATCCGTGAAGAAGAGAAGCCCCAGTGGCATATAGCACGCAGCGATCAACGACATCCTCGAGTTCCTAAGGTCTAGTAGCCAACGCAAGCAAAAATCGGTTGCTGGTACATTGCAGCCGCACTTTTACGGTGGAAGCGAAAGGTTGGCGGATTTCCTTGGACAGCAAATCGGAAACCAAGTTCAAGGCGGTTATCTGGAAGTTATCTCTCCGTACTTCGATGACACCGCTCAATGCATGCCGCTAAATGAGCTGATCGAGCGATTCTCGCCCAAAGAGGTGCGAGTTTTTTTGCCCCGGAATGCATCGGGGGAAGCTCTGGTGCGAAAAGAGCTATTTGAATCGATCGCTGAATTGCCAAATGTTCGTTGGGGTCACCTGCCAAAGGACATGATGCGACGGGGCTCCAGGGAAGAGGCAGGCGATAGGTTCGTTCACGCTAAGATCTACCGATTTTTCACATTGAGCCCGAAGCGTGAGATCTGCTTCCTCGGATCGCCAAACCTGACCAATAGCGGTCACCAGCAAGGCGGGAACATAGAAAGTGGGTTCCTAGTTGACGTGCCGACGCCTCGCCGGCCTGAGTTTTGGTTGATCCCAGACACCAAAATCCCCGCGGACTTTGAAATTCGAACCGAGGATGAATCGGTGGCCGGCATAGGAAGTTCGCCGTTAAACTTGCGGTACAACTGGGATTCTGAAGCAGCGACTGCTTTTTGGGATCAAAAGAAGCCGTCGCCAAACCTTCGCGTCACCGGTCGCAACGTGCCCCTCGGAGAGATCAGCTCACTCAAGCCACAAGAATGGACGAGCCTTGCGCCGGAATTCTCCACGGCGATCGCCGCGGCACTGCGCAACACTTCGCTTTTTGAAGTGCACTCTGATGGCTCAAGTTCTGCATTCATACTGGTGCAAGAAGAGGGATTGTCGCACAAGCCGTCCTTGTTGATGCAGCTATCGACTACGGACATCCTTCGATATTGGTCGCTGTTAAGCGCTGAGCAACGTGCTGCCTTTATTGATTCGAGGGCCACGGACCTGATGGGGACCGGGACCGGAGCGGACTTGGTTGTCCGCGCCAAGATTGCTCTCGACGACGATACACTTTTTGATCGATTCGCTGGTTTCTTCCATGCGTTTGGATGCTTGGAACGAGCGGTACGACGATCGCTCGACGACGAGCAAACGAAACAAGCCAGCTATCGCCTGTTCGGACGCAAATACGATTCTCTTGGAACCCTGCTGGAACGTATTTCTGCACAGCAAGCGACGCTAGACGCGGTTGATGGGTACGTCATTTCGATGTGCTGCAAACAAATGTGCCGTGAATTCCAGAGCGATTACCCGGAGTATTGGCGAGACCAGCGTGAAAATGTCAAAAAGCTTGAGGCGCGGCTCGCCGATCTTGCACTGATTCGCGATCGCTTGGTGAATGAAAATGGTGAAGAGTTCACCGAATTCCTGGGTTGGTTTGATCAATGGTTTTTGAGGCGAGCCAAACCGGTGGAGGTGGCCGATGCTTGATACGAAACTTGCATCGCAGCTGCTGGACTTCGCAAGCCGAATTGGTGCGGGGGCGCGAGCGAACGAACAACTGGAAGGCGCCGTTGCAATTCACAACATGCTGCAGGCGAGAGGTGTCGCTTACCTGGCCGACGAAGTGGGCATGGGAAAGACTTACGTTGCCTTGGGAGCATTGGCACTATACCGCCACTTCAATCCCAACTTTCGCGTTCTTGTGCTCACTCCACGCGCCAACATTCAAGCCAAGTGGATCAAGGAGCAGCGAAACTTCGTTGCGAACAACGTGCGCATCTGTGACATGCGAGTGAAGTCGCTTCATGGTGTACCGGCGCGTGCGCTCGTCTCTTGCGGCAATTTACATGACCTGATTCACGAGACAACCACGGATCCGAATCGCGACTTTTTCGTCAAGATGACGAGCTTCAGCTTTCCACTCACAGGCAACAATCACGTCAATCGAGAGCGAGGAGAGAGGGTTCGAGACTCTTTTCGGCGTAGCGTCCCCTGGCTACGCAACGAGATATTCAACGTTCAAAGCAAAGAAGCATTCAAGGACAATTTCGCAAAGGCGCTCTGCTGCATTCTACCGACCTTTGACCTTGTAATCGTCGATGAAGCCCACGATCTAAAACACGGATACGGCGAAAACGCATCTTCTCGTAACCGCCTATTGGCTTTGGCAATGGGACATCCGAGCGTCGAAGTGGACTCCAGATTGTTTCCTGGGTACACGTCTCGAGCAACTCGCGTCTTGTTCCTATCGGCGACGCCAGTGGAAGAAACGTATCAGCAGCTTTGGAACCAGCTGGACGTCTTTGGAAAGGGCACTCCGTACAAACAACTCTTGGATAAGACAATTGGCGAGGACGAGCGGAAAGCAATTGCCTCGGATTTTTTGATTCGACGTGTAGCATCGGTGCGAATCGGTGAGGATGAGTTGACTAAGAACGAGTATCGGCGTGAATGGCGACGCGGTGGGGTGACAATGCATGATGATCCGATTCGAGTAGAAGACCCGAAGCAACGTATGGTCGTAGCTCTTGTTCAAAAAAAGGTGACTGAGCTGCTGGGGCATGAACGATTCAATTCGTCGTTTCAGATTGGAATGTTAGCGTCCTTCGAGAGCTTCCTGGAAACGGCCAAGCTAAAACGAGACGATGATGAGGCGGCGAACTTTGACGACTCGGATCAGACAGCCAGCGCTATGGAAAAGGAAGGCATCGACGTTGGCGACATCAACCGCTTAGCGCGGTCGTATCGGAAGAAATTTCACGCTGAGTTGCCGCATCCGAAGATGGATGCGTTGGTGGATTGCCTCTCGCAGTGTTGGGATAGCGGCGAGAAGGCCCTGGTATTTGTGCGCCGTGTAGCCTCCGTCAAGGAGCTGAAACGCAAGCTAGATGATCGCTACGATGATTGGTTGATGAATCGGTTGCGAGCGGAACTACCTCAACGGATGCGGGATCGGTTGGAGTCACTTTTCGATGCCTATCGCCAGCAGCGGCTCGCGGCCGGATCCAGGCAACTTGACTCGTCGGGCGACGTAGCAACGGGCAGCGGCAAAGATTCGGATACTGGCGGTCTGGACACGTTCTTTGCTTGGTTCTTTCGCGGCGAAGGTTCTGCGAATGTCGTCAGTGGAGCCAACATCCAACGTCGGTTCATTCAACGGGGCACCGTTTTGGCGACGTTTTTCTCGGACAACTATGTGGCCGATGTGCTGGGATGTAGACCAGCGATGGCCGAGTCGAGACTTGCGTCAGTACTTGGCATTGATCCAAAAATCCTTTCAGAACGGTTGCGAAAAGCTGCCGGTAGATTCCTCAGCAGTGCGGCAAAAAGACAGACGCGTGCCGATCGGTTTGACGCCGTACAGGCCGCGGCAATTGAAATGCTGAAAGAGAAGAAGTCGGACTTCCAAGAACACGCTCGCGTCGCATGGCACGAGCGATTTGAGCGGCAGGTTCATGCCAGCCCAGCAGCGCAAGCGACTGACATCGAAGGATTGCTTGCGGTGGAAACCTTCTTTACCAAGCTGCGCCACCGACCCGAGCTTCGAGCTGTTTTATGGCCTGAGCCTGAGGACGAGAGCCCAACCATGCGTTTTCGCAAACGTGAATGGCGGTCTAGTATGCTTGCGTCAGCAGCTCGTTTGGGGCACGCCTTTATCGATTTGTACGTACTGACCGTTTCTCGATTGCGAAGTCTCGATCAAGGGGCACAGCAATGTGGGAGTGACGACGAACCATCATCCAATGTTGATCACATTGTCGGATACCTTGATCTTCTGGATGAACAGCGGACGACCGATCGAATGACGAGAGGTTGGCGCGCATTCGATGAGTTGGCTGACGTTGCCGCAAACTTTGATCTGATTGTTGACGTGAACGCTCCAGACATTCGTGACCAGCATGTTGACGACGCCGCGAAGGAATTCGGTGTACTGCTAGGACGCCAGCAGCCTGTAGGCGGGATGTCTGGCAAGGTGAACGAAACGCTTGTCCGTCAATTTCGTATGCCGGGTTATCCGCTGGTGCTGTTTTCAACCGACCTACTACAAGAGGGCGAAGATCTGCACACATTCTGTTCATCGATTCACCACTACGGTATCTCTTGGACACCATCATCAATGGAGCAACGGATTGGGCGAATCGACCGCGTTCGATCTCATTCTGATCGCCGCCTTTCGAGGCTGGGGGATAATGAGCTCGTTGGCGATGACAAGCTCCAGGTTTTCTTTCCTCATTTGGAGGATACGGTCGAGGTCCTTCAGGTCCACCGCGTACTGGAGCGAATGAACATTTTCTTGAGACTCATGCACGAAGGGATATCAGGATCCACCTCCGAGCGACGAACCATCAACGCGAGCCATGAATTTGTCCAATCGAGGAAGCCTCCCGAGCAGATTCGCGGTCGGTTGAAGACAGCGTTTCCAGTTCAGCCATCACATCTGGTGGGCACTCGCGAGACAATTGCAGCCGTGCCGGATATTCACTCGCGGATTCTAAAGCAATTCAGAGAGTTGGCGATCGATGATCTTCCCGGATTGGACATCCAATGGGAGCCGTCAGTCGCAGCAGGCGTACTTACCGGGACAGCGAGGCTGAAACACCGTATTCAGCCATTCACAATCATCCTAGATTCAGTTGACCAGTTCCCGTGCGTTCGCTGTCTCAGTCCTGTGGGGCGTGTGGACCCTGGAAACGAAATGGAGACGGTGCTACAGGCGGTCTCGAAGCGGCCCATGAAAGTCGGCGCAATCGTAAGCAGAGACGATCGCAGCTACGATTTGACTGCCGAGGGCGAAGTGCTTCTAAACGAAGATGACGCGGCGAATCGACTGCGGGTTTCTGAGCTGATCTCGCGAGTCGTTCACGATGCCGACATTCTCGAACAAGATCTACTACCCGGACTTGACGAATCGCTTGATACGTTCCGCGAGGATCTCCGCAAGGAAGTGAATCATGACGACTGATTGGACCCAAATGTCGAATGCGGCGGATTTCAGTGTCGACGAGTCTAACGTTGATATTTCGCTCCGCGATGGTCGACGACACCGCGTCAAGGTCATTGAGAAGGAGAACCGAATCTTGCTTCGTGCGTTCGTCGTAAAGCAAGCGGTCGTCGCCTCATTGCCCGAGCTGCCGTTAGAAATCTGGAAACGAAACCGAAGTGTCTCGTTGGTGGGATTCCGAATCGACCGGAAAGAACGGTTGATTGCCGAATGTAGCGTACCAACGCCTGGACTGACATCCGAAGAATTCCAGTTCTATCTGCGAACCATCGCGATCGAAGCCGACCGTCTTGAATTTCTGCTGTCGGGACGGGATCAACAGTGACTTCCACAAAGCTTACTGCACCATTCAGACGGGTGCATTTGACAACGTCCGGAAATTGGATGCCACGTCTTTGAGACGTTCTACCCAAGAAAAAGCGGTTTGAGACTGGCAAGTATGCAGTCATGCGGGCAGAGCTCGTTCGACACTCTGGGGCCGTGCCACGGTTTGCCCCGGATAAGGGGGCCTTGCGGAACGCTGCTGACTGCGGGTGAAGCACCACCCGTAGGAAGGGGGTGGACGATTCGAAAGCGTGACCGGGGTTTAAGCTACTCTGGCAGTCTTGCAGGAACATCGGGTCACCGGTTTCAAGATCCCAGCGGAGCATACGGCAACCGCTGAAATGCCAGATTCCTACCTGCGACGCCTGCGGTCTTGTTGAAAGTTCTATATCTAGGGGCATGCGATTGACTGGGCGTACTTTGTGTATGTGCCCCGAGGCGGGAAAGCTCAGAAGGCCTCGGCCAATTCCCCAGGAGGACCCAAGGGGGTGGGGGGGGCGACGGTTGGGGCTACCACGGCGTGGGCGCCGGCTGTCGGGGGCCGGCTTTGGCGCGTCCCCCGCGGTCTTACACGCAGCCGTCATGGTGATCGCCCAGCTGCTATCAGCGGGCGACGTGAGCGCGCCGTTGCCTGTTTCCATCGGTGCGTTCGCCTTGGGTTTTTGATTCCGCAATTTTTCTTTTTCAGTTTTCGTTTTTGGAATTTAAAAAATTGTTGGTCGATCGCCGGGAGTCGGGAGTCACCGGGAATGATTTGCACACCCGTAGGGTTTTACACGTGTGCCACTCTCTTCTATTACCACTTCCAAAAAACCTCCTAAGACGCTCTCAACTCCCGGTGACTCCCGACTCCCGGTGACGTAGTTGCCCAGGCTTGCCTATTCCCACAATCGATTTGCTGCACAACCCATTTTTTTTGTTTTAGTTTTTCATCCATCACAGAAAAGAATTTCTTTTCGTTCAAAATTCGCCCGTCGTAGCGTTGCAGAATTTTTCCAACCCGCTGCGGCGTCAACTTTTTGTCGCCGCATGCGCTCAGGAGTACGTCGTGAAGCGCTGGGTGAAACAACTTTCCGATCACGTCACGCTCTTGCGCAAGCCTGCAGATTTCGCCAGACAGCGATTCGGTAACGCCTGCCTTGACGAGCGCGGTAAGCAAATCTCCAAACAGGTCATCTGATTGAGCCGCATCTTTGGTTTCCAATGTGCCGGCGAACGGATCGGGAAGACCGAGCCAGATAATGGCGCCTCGCACAAGCGATGACCAGTTTTCGAAGCCGCCCCATTTCTGCATGGACGGTGACTCACCAGAGATCTTGAACGCTCGCAGGATGATCAGAACGTCCCTCACGAGTGATTCACGCGTGTCGGCAATATGCCCGAGCAGATCAGGGAATCGAAAGTCCGATCGGGTATCGGGGTTCTCAACTGACGGTTCCAGTCGAACAAAGCAAGTTCGTCGTGCGACGTCGAGCGTCACCGAGCAGTTATTGCCTGTCAAAAAGAAGACCTGCCGAATCGGTATCTCGCCCGACTCCTTACTTTGGCCAAGGATGCGACTCTTCCAGACTTCCGCGGTCCCCAGGGCTTCGATTGCCTGACCGCCGATCTGCGTTTTGCAATTGTCGAACAGAACCAGTGGGATGCCAGACATCGTGATCGCAGTAATTGACTTGGCGATCTCTTCATCCTTAGAAGGCCAAGGATTACGCGCCAGACTCTTTCCGGTTGCGATCGTCGATATGATATCGACCAAGCGTGTCTTTCCGGCCCCCTGTACTGATGCATCAGCGATGAAAAGCGGGACGCACCCGCGAATCGCTGGCTTGCAGAACACGGTCAGCAGACCGGCGAGCCAGGCGGATTTGTGGTGTACTTCCTTGAACTCAAAGTCTGCGACCAACTCGAGGATGCGGTTGGCAGCCGCTGTGGCGTCGTGGATAGAAGGTGCGGACGGAACGTCAACCGCTACGTTGGTCTTCAAGTAAGTTCTCGTCGCCGAATCATATCCGTTGGTGGAGCATATCGATCCATCTTCACGCAGGAACGGGTACTCACTCACCGATTCAAGTTCACGAATCCCTGGATAAGTCCCGTATGCGTCAACTTGCCTCGTAAACACTTCTGGGAGCTTCTTTGGACGTGTCTCGCCTTCGTCGTTCGTGACAACGAATTTAGCGCACGACGTGACCAGCGTGCGAAGGTGGGCGGGAGGTAGACGGCGGACGCGAAGTGTGTGGGCTTTGTCGCTGAGTGGATGCCTGGCCTCAGTGACGTCGAGTAATTCGCCGCCCCGCTGGAAGATGTCGTCGCACTGCGTTAGCGCCTCGATGGTGGAATCAACTAGTTCTTTTTCGTTGTCGGACCATTCAATGACGCGGCGAGGGTCAACCTTCACCTCGAAGGTCGGTGCCTCAGCAGCCCGAGCGTTCAGTGACTGGAACGTCCCTCCGCCGTTGAAGTAATCACGCAGGTCGGGACCATGCGTCCGTTCGATCGGGAAGGGCAGAGTGACGTTGCGAACGGCAGCCGCTGACGTCGCCAGGCGAGGGCACCATCCAGGCCGCGATCGCCCCTCGCGTTGCGGGATCTCCGTTGCGCCCTCCTGGCCCGGTTTGTCGGCGTCGTGAACGACGTTCACCGTCTTGCCGTCACAAAGCCGAAGGATCCAATCCAGCGGTTTCTCGGTTGCACCGTTGGCCGTTGTGAACGCCGCGACGGTCGGTTGGGCTGAGATCAGTGCCATCAGGTCAGTGGGGCCTTCTGTTTTCCACAAACTCGTTTCTGATCCTGCAAACGTATTTGTGCCGCAGATGACTCCTTGCGACGAGCCGGCGGTCAGTTTCACCTTCACCCACCCGGGCTCGGACTCACCCTTTGACCACTTCGGGAGTTCGCCACCGTTGGATCGGTAGATCACCCAGCCAACCGGTTTGTCTTCGCGGAGTGACGATCCCCAAACCGGGATCGCGATCACCGAATACTGGCCTCGGTATTTGGCGAAGCAGCCCCCGACGGCTTGAACAGCCTCGCAGGTGATTGGTTTCTTTTTGAGGCACCAAAGGCCAACGAGCGTTGGATTCCAGGGGAGGAAATCCAGGTGCTCAGCCGGGTCTGCCGAGGTTTTTCTTTTCTTGGGAGAGATTCCCAGGTAGTTGGCAATTTTTTCCAGTGCAGTTAAAAAGTCATCTCCGGTGAGCCACTGAAGAGCGGCGATCCCGTCACCGTTTTTGGTATTGAAACATTGGTTGCAAAGGCATGCTCCTGCCTGGTCATCAATTAGCCGAAAGCGATCGGTTCCTCCGCATTTCGGGCAGGGACCATGTTGCCCGTTGAACGACTCTTCCCCTGTCCTGCTGATCGCGTTGAAAATCTCTGGCCACCTTCCAGCGGCGGCTTGCTTGACGGTATCAATTTCGTACCTAGCCATGGACCGAATCCTCCAAGGATTCGGGAAGGCTGTAATAAACGCGCTTTGACATTCCGACCAGCATGTTTATCGGCGCGTACAGGGATCCCTGTCGAGGCATCATCCGGAATCCTCGCTGATGTGCGGCGACGATGAACGCGCCATTGCTGATGTACTGTCCAGTCCATCGCTCGGCGGCGTGCTTGAGCGTGTAGCTGCTGATGCTTGGCGTTTTGATTCGCCCGGCGTCGGCACGCTCAAGCCATCGCACAGCACGGTCGACAGATTTAGCTGCTGGCATCGTGCAAACTGGATACGCTCTTCCAGGAGTCAACAAGCCCAACTTGTCAACGCGAAATACCTCGCCGCGGATTGATGCAGCGATTGGATAGTCGATTGCTTCCGCCTCGATTTCGTTCCATGTCAATAAGCGGCGATTGAGGTGTTTGGAAGATAACGCGATCATGTGCCAACCCTCCCACGCATACTGATGATTCCCCCAAACGGCCGCCGGTGACAGCGGATGTTGAGCAGAAGCTCGTGTCTTGATTTTGATGCCAAAGCCGGCCTCATCTCCGGCGGATGCATCAGCGCCAAACCTAGTCCAGGGCTGGAGGAGTTGCTTGACGGGCTGCTGAGCTGTGTCACGATATGGGGGGCTCCGTGTTCGTGGGGCAAGTTTTTGACGATCCAATGGCCAGCCGATTCGCCCGGTTGGCCATTGTTTTTTGAGATCGACTACTTTCGGGGCCAAAGGGTTGTCCCGGCGGTAGACGACCACATCGAGTCCTATGGGCTTAGCCGGTCGCCGTTCGGGATTCGATGAATCGAGTTATCGCCTGCCGGCTTGTAAGGATCCGATTGCCGATTCGGACATGCTCTAGCTTGGTCCCCTTAACGCCACGCAGGCACCAACGATAGAGCGTTGCCTTATCGGGACGCCGTCCTAGAAATGGGATCAACTCCCGGCGCGCGTCTTGCAGTGTGATGACGTCCTCGGTGAGAACCTGCCGGACGTTTTGTGTGACATTCGCAGTCGATACAGACATAAAAAACCTCGCGTGTGAAAGTGCAACGCGAGGAATTATTCGTGGGTTCTATTTTCGTGCGTTTCTAAAAGTCGTCTACGTGTCGTTTTTCCATTGGTCGGGGTTGTCGTTCAAGGTTCGCATGATGGAGTTGACGCTGCCACCATTCTCTTGAACATAGTCTTCAACTACCGATTTCATTGTGTCCTGGCCGCTTCGCGACCGGTAGATTCTAGCGCAATCCGCGGACCGGGCATTCATTGGGCGTTTTTTTGAGTTTTTTTTCCGCGTCGTTTCTGGTGTCGCTTTTTGTGTCGTGTTGTCGCCTTTGGTTGAGTCTGGTGCGGCACCGGAGAATAGCTGCTCGATTGAAACATTTTTTCTGTAAACGTCATCTCTACTCCACTCCCGGACCCTCTCAACGATCTCGGCGATCAATTGCTCGGATTCAACCCAGCTCATCAATTGCCGCTTCAGGTTGGCTTTTTCAACCTCGGTTTGGATCTCGTCAATGGATTTCCCTGACAGCCTCGATTGAGCAATCACGATGAATTCGCGGAGCTCACATGCTGCTGAGCGAAACTTATTCCAGTACTTCTTGTTGCTTCTCCACCAATCGCTATGTTTCCAACGAAATGTGCCGGATCGCATTTCGCTGAAATAGTCACTAAACCGGTGGACCCCGATAGCGAACTTGAGCCACTCCCTCTCATCGCCGGCATCCAACAGCGACCGATCTGACTTGATTGATTCGTGGATCTCAATCAGCCGAAACTGAACCAATGCGATCCTGTTTCGCGACTCGCCGTCCAGTGTCAGGTTCTGTTGATGCGGATGGCCGATCAGCTCGACCAATTGTTCCAGCGCGAGTTCTAGTCGCAGGGCAATGTCATGCCGGCGCTGTAGTTCGACACGCCATGGAATACGCTCAGGCGTAAGCGGATCGCTCATTCTTTGGGTCTCTCTACTTGCTTGGCATCACGGCCAGCGATGGAGTAGAGAGAAACCATCGCCGGCTGCGTGATGCCGTCATGCTGACCGTCGCCAGCATGACTAAAACGGAACGCTACAGATGTCTCTGGAGCGGTTGGGCGGATTATTGCTTTTTACAAAGTTGGTGCAACCTTAGCGGCTCGGGTCGCGGCTTCCACGGATTCGCGGGCATAGTGGGCCGTCATCAGCGCCGAGCTGTGTCCAAGGAGTGCCTTGGCATCTTCGATGCCGAGTGCCGCTCGTACTGCTGTGGCGGTCAGGTGGCGGCATTGGTATGGATGCCACTTTTCGACCTTGGCCTTCTTCGCAGCTCGCTGAATCGCTTGGCGGTAGGACGCTGCGTCGTACCGGTCGCGAGGTTGCGTTTTTGGATTTTTTTTCCGATTTGTGCCTGGGCGATTGCCCTGGTGCTTTGGAGTCTTGCGTTTCGCTGCGGCTACTGCGTGTCTCCAAGCCATTGCCTCGGCAGGACTGAAGCAATAGTCGCGGGGATCTCGCTGCAAATACTCGATGACTGCATCGCGAGCGTCTCCGACCAGCGGGATCGCTTTATCCCTCCCACACCATTGCGTCTTGTGCTCACTCGGATGGTAGATCCAAATTTTGCCGCTTCGGTCAATGTCACATGGACGCATCATGCAAATCTCCTTAGGGCGCATCCCCGTGGCAATTTGAATTCGCAGCATTGACTTGATGATTGGGGAGAGGTGCTCGGCGGTTTTGCGGACCACTTCGATCGGTACTGGTTTGACGGGATCTTTCTCGGGCGCCGTAGTCTGTCCCTTCCGCAGCGTTTCGAGGGTTTTTAGACGCTCAACGGTCGAAACGTCGATCAATTCCCCAGCAACGGCGTGCTTGAAGATCGCGATCACGCAATTGGTCAGTCGATTGACGTATTTTCTCGCCAGACCCTGATTGACCAACATGGTGCGAAACTCTTTCAGCCGGACGGGTCCGAATTCATCGGCGGAGATGCCGGCGTAGTGCTGGTCGAGTTGGTCGCAGAGTTTTTCGTGACGGTGCTTTTCTTGGGGCGTGTTCCGATACTTTTCTTTGACATGCTCTCGGAAAAGCGCGGTGACGTGACGGACTGTGATTGGCTCGTTGGCTTGATGCGTCGTAAGCGGAGGCGATGCCCCAAGAATCGCCGCGACCTGGGGATCGAGCGTTTCAATCGTGAACCCTTCGGGCAGGGTCAATCCGCTTGCCTGATATACCGCAATCAGGGCTGCGTAGCGCGCGATGGACTGGGGCGAATCGTGTGGTCCCAGGTAGATGTCACGTCCTGCGATCGTGACGACAGATTGACCGCTCATGTGGTAGCGGCGTGCGGGTGCTTTGGCCTTCGGTCGTGCCATTGGTGCTCTCCCATTCTGGAGCCCGTACCAGTCCGCTAGGACAGTTTTTCGGTACAGGTTCGACATTGAAACGGGGTCGCACACCAAAGTGGTGGTAACGCTCAGAGCGTTTCCGACCGGTAAAAAACGGTATTTTCTGTCAGCACGCCCAGGAGGATTCGAACCTCCGACCGTCGGATTAGAAGTCCGATGCTCTATCCAGCTGAGCTATGGGCGCGGGTGGGGCTTTTCGCTTGGTATACCCGTCCGGTATACCCGAGGCGGCGAAAACTGCTAGATTAGGTGGACTTCGCCGGTTGTGGGACCGGCAAAGCCCTTCACCACTTGAAATTGAGGTTCAAGCGATGAGACGAAAGTCTATCTGTTCGGCACTCTGCCGGCAATGTCACGGGTATACCCGGTATACCGAAACCTCCCGCCGGCGGGAGGTTCAGCGATGAGCGTGAAATCCGGCACGGCGAAGCCGAAGAAGCCCCACCCCGATTTTCCGTTGACGGCGAATCCCTGCGGGCAATGGTCAAAAAAGATCAGGGGCAAGGTTCACTATTTTGGCGTCTGGTCCGACCCCGATGCAGCCCTGGCGAAATACAGGGCGTCTGTCGATGCGATCCTGGCCGGCGCTACACCGACGACGGCGAACGGGGCGGGAACCGTGGGGTGGCTCTGCAATACGTTCATGGACGCCCAGCAAGCCAAGTGTGACGCCGGCGACTTGGCCCAGCGTACCTTGAAGGACTATCACCGAGTCTGCAAATACATCGCGGCGATTTTCGGCAAGGGGCGGCGACTTGAAACACTGGGGCCGGCGGACTTCCAACTGATGCGGTCCAAGTTCAAACCGGACTGGTCGCCGTCGATGGTCAACAACCGAATCAGGGACGTGTCGATCGTCTTCAAATTCGCTTTCGACATCGATGCTGTCCCGAATCGCATCAACACCGGGCCAAACTTCAAACGTGTGTCAAAGAAGCGGCAGCGGCTCCACAAGCGGAACCAGAACACCAAGCTGTTCACCGCGGCGGAGATCCACAAATTGATTGACGCCGCGCCGGTCCAACTGCGGGCAATGATTTACTTGGGGATCAACGCCGGCTATGGCCCTGCCGATTGTGGCCGGTTGCGTGTGTCCGACATCGACTTCAAGCGGCACTGGTTGAGAGGGCTGCGTGAGAAGACCGGTATCGAGCGGTCTGCGTGGTTGTGGCCCGAGACGTTGGCAGCGATCAGGGATGCAATGGAGATCCGACCGCCGGCGAGAAAGCCGGAATGGGATGGTCTGGTTTTCATGACGACGCATCGCAAACCGTGGTACGTCGATGGCGAGAACACCTCCCCGATTCAACAGGCGTTTAAGAAAGCCGCTGAGGCCGCTGGCGTCTACCGTAAGGGCGTCGGGCACTATGCCCTACGTCATACGCTCGAAACCCAGGGCGGCACCGATCAGGCGGCTATCGACTTCATCATGGGGCACGTCGAAGGATCAATGGCCGGCGAATACCGGGAGGGCGTTCCCGACGAGCGGGTCAAGAAAGTCTGTCAACAGATGCGAAAGTGGTTCCAGGCTGGGAAGCCGAAGTCGGCGAAGAAACACGCCAACGGCAAAGGGGGTGCAAAATGAGTTCAAAGCGAGAATATTCCCCGGTTGATGACGGAGTAGTTCCAATTGCAGATGACGTCGAGCGTTTTGGTTATCTCGATGGGAAGGGGGTCATCGACGCAATCAATGACTTCCCGCCGGGACTGGTTGGCGTCGTGACAAAAAACGCATCACGAAGAGCCGACATCGTGCGCCGCATTGACGGGTTTTCGGTATTGGATCACACGCAAAGCATTCTGGAATTGCTGCATGAGTGGCTAATACTTCATCGCTACGACGAAGCAAGCCGGCAGCTAGTCCGGAGGTTTGAGGCGCTCGTGAATATGGTCGCGTGTTGGGAGTTGCGTGTGAAAGATCGGATTCCAGCTGAACCCGAACACGACAATCTCACATGGATTGTAGGCGATGGAGCTAGCCAAGACCTTGCCGAAATACAGAGTGAAGCGCAAGAGCTAAATCGGTTCATGCGGCACATGGCGAGCGTTTTGCCACGGTC
This sequence comes from Phycisphaera sp. RhM, assembly GCA_033042175.1. Taxonomy (GTDB): domain Bacteria; phylum Planctomycetota; class Planctomycetia; order Pirellulales; family Pirellulaceae; genus Stieleria. The sequence goes on along the minus strand of WCIL01000061.1, from coordinate 4,684 downwards.
CGGCGATGATGCTCCCCAGGTCGTAACACTCCAACAAATCGCGCCGCACACTGGCATGAGCGTTGATTGGCTCAAAAAGAAAAAGCGGCACTCTGATTTCCCGAAGCCAACGAAAGACAGCACTGAGCGAAAACAGCGTTTCGAGTACGGATTAGTTCGGGACTTCTTGATGGAACACGAGCCGAACATCGGTCAAATACTTCCGAACCGATTGCCAGTTAACACCGGTGGATAACGACATTATCGGGAAAGACCGGGAAAGATCGGGAGGCAATTAAACGCAAGCTAGCCAAGTCGAAAACCGGCTTTAGCCTTTGGAAAACATTCGGTCGCAGACCAGTTTCCCAAAGGCTTTTTTTATGTCGCTTTCACTCAAAGTTTACAGCGTCGATCAGGTTGCCGAGATCCTCGGCATCCATCGCGAAACCGCTCGGTCTGAAATCGCTTCCGGCGCGATTGAAGCGTTCTCTGTCGGCAAAGGCACCAAGCGTCGGGTATGGCGTGTTTCTCACGAATCACTTGAGCGATACATCAAGACCAAGACGAATGCTTCGTCGGTTAGTCGGCATCGGGAGAAAGTTCAAACAGCAGCGTCTACGCCAAAGCAATGGGTGTAAACGCACAACGGCCAACCGGTGGATCGGCTGGCCGTTGCTATTCGAAAGACGCCCCACGGACACGGAGCACTTCTATTGTGACCGATCAAGCGAAATTCTCAAGCCGAATCACACTCTTTGCGCCGGGGGTGATTCGATGACCAACTACACCATCGAAATGGTGCCGATCACATCGGTTCAGCCGTCACCCGAAAACGATGACGTGTACGGCAAGATCGAGCACGACGACCAAATGGATCTGCTTATCGAGAGTATTCGAAAGCGGGGATTGGAGGAACCGATCATCGTTTCGGACGATGGGTTCATTGTCAGCGGGCACCGTCGCTACTTCGCGTGCAATTGGCTGAACATGGAGTCTATCCCCATTCGGCGAAAGTCGTTTTCAAGATCGAAGTTGGCGTCAGAGTGGGCGAAGATTCTCACCGAGTACAACCCGCAACGCATTAAGAAAACGGCGACGCTGCTGAAAGAAGCGATGCTTCGATTCAGTGACCAAGATGCGACGGCAGCGCTCGAGAACTTTAAAGCGGCAAGCATCGAAGTTCCGGCGGAGTTTCTGGAAGTCGAGGGCGTGAAATTTGTGCCCGACATCACTGAAAAGAAGGCTGGTTTCCTGACGGCCGCAAAGAAAGTAATTGAAGACATGCGGAAGTTTTGGCCGCTATCCGTTCGGCAAGTTCACTATCAGCTCTTGAATAACCCGCCGCTGATTAGTGAACCGAAGCGATCGAAGTTTGACCGGGAACACTATCGGTATCGAAACGACAAACGCAGCTACGATGCATTGATCGAGCTACTTCGCCAAGCACGGTACAACGGTCATGTTTCGATGTTTTGCATCGACGATCCGACCCGCCCTTGTTTCGAAACGACTGGATGGTCAAACGCAGCCGATTTTATCAACAACGAGATTGATGGCTTTCTTTGCGGCTATCACCGGGATCGGCAACTGGACCAACCCCGGCACATTGAAGTGCTCGGCGAGAAGAACACTCTCCTTCAGATTCTTAGGCCGGTTTGCCGGGAGTACTACGTCACGCTATCGCTCGGTCGAGGCTACGGTTCGATTCCGACATGGCGGAACATGGCGACGAGATTCAAGGAGAGCGGCAAAGAGGCGATGACGTTGATCGTCGCAAGCGATTACGACCCCGAAGGTTTTGATCTTGCCGACGATGCCGTCCGCTCGCTGCGTGACTTGTTTGGCGTCCCGGTTGATTACCACCGGGTGGCGGTCAATGACGAGCAAATCAAAGAACTCGATCTTGCCAGCGACTTCAACCCCGCAAAGGAGGAAAGTTCACGACTGGCATCGTTCATCGAACGAACGGGTGGAACGGACACGTGGGAATTGGAATCACTGCCGCCTGAGTATCTGAGAGATCACGTTCGCGCAGCGATCGAGGCGAACATGGACATGGACATCTTCAATCAGGTCATCGACCAGGAACAAGAAGATGCAGAGTATCTAGAAGACGTCCGGCAAGAAATCGCAATGAATTTGGGGGCGTGATGCAAAATCTGACCAAGAAGGAAAAACGCAGGGAGTCGCGCCGATGAGCATTCTAGAACCCTACATCCTGGCGTTCATCTGCGAGCACCCCGTTTTCACGTTGGCGCAGATGACGCAGTGGATGACACCACGAATCGCAGTCACGAGCGAGGACGTTTACCGGGGGCTGTATCGTCTCGCTCGGCGCGGCATCGTGACCTACGCATACAAGGATGGCAAGTATCGGATTCTCTGGCGTAGGGGGCAGCGATGAGCAGCACCTACGGCGAGACGGCGGCATGGCTGGAAACGCTCTACGGTCAATGCACGCGCGACGACGGGGAGATCGTCTTGGTTCACCCGACTAAGAAGCGGCTTGAATCTTGCCACATGATCGGCAGCGGTTACGCTCTTGTCGCAGCCGCTAAGGCGATGGACGGCAAGTGCGGCTACTACCTCAAAATTAACCCGATGAACGCTGACGCGATGCGTGAACGATCCAGACGGGAGGGCAAGGGCATCAACATCGTCGGCAAGGCCGATGAAGTCAAAACGATCGTCTCGTTTCACCTCGATTGTGATGCCGGCAAGTCATCAAAGTATCACAGCCGCAATGCGATGCTTCGAATCCTTGGACGGATGCCGCACAAGCCCACGTTGATCGTCAATTCTGACGGCAGCGACGGCGGGTTCCATGCGTACTGGATTCTCGACAAGCCGCACCGGATCACCGACGACGAAGATCGGGAGCGCATCAAGGCCGCGGCGAAGCGATGGGAACAGCGACTAAACACGCTGGCCGATGGCAAGCTGGATGCGACCGCCAACATCGACCGCGTTTTGCGGGTGGTCGGGCAGCGCCGGCAAAACGGCAATCTCGTCTACGCCCACGACTATGAACCGCGTCGGGTTTACACGCTGGACCAATTGACGCTGCCGGAGCCAAAGCCGAAGTCTACCGGGCTGAAACTGCCCCCGGTCCAAACACCACGCAGAGACGGCGAGAGCGACCGAGATCACGCTTGGCGGGCGATGACCGAGGTACAAGTCAATGCCGGCGAGAACGACGGCAGCGGGCGTGTTATGCGTTACTGCGCGATCGCAAAAGCAAACAACTTAGATGAGCGTGATGCGGTCGCGTTCATTTCGAAGCTGCTGGATCGTACCCCAGGGCTGAAAAAACGATGGACCAATGCCGACATCAAAAAACGATTCGAGGATGCACGATGACGACTGCGACGGAACGAAACGGACAGGACACCGAGATGCCGTGGGAGAAGCGAAAGTTTCAGTCGGCGCTCGACTTCATCAATGCACACCCCGAGCTTGCCGAGCCGATCGTCGATGGCTTGTTTCGGCGCGGCGAGACGGTCAACGTCATCGGCAGCACGAAACAAGGCAAGTCGTGGTTGATACTGGGCCTGGCACTCTCGATTGCTGCCGGTCGTGATTGGCTGGGGCGACCGACCACCCAAGGCAAGGTTGCGTTGATCGACAACGAACTGCAACCCGAGACGCTGAGCAGTCGCATCAAGCGGGTTGCTAACGCAATGAATGTCAGCAATGGCACATTACGCGACAACGTGGTCGTGATGCCGTTACGGGGCAATCTGGCGGGCCTGAACGAGCTTTACGACCCCTTAGAGGCACTGGAGGGTGAGGGCGTTGTCATGGTCGCCATGGATGCGTTCTATCGGTTCATCCCGCAAGGAATGAGCGAGAACGATAACGCGGCGATGACCGGGCTGTACAACACGATCGACGATCTGGCCCGAAAGACCGGCGCAGCGTTTGTGCTCAACCATCACAGCAGCAAGGGCAGCCAAGCCGACAAGCGGGTCACGGACGTAGGCAGCGGTGCCGGATCAATCAGCCGCGCGGCCGACACCCATTTGATTATCCGTGAGCACCAAGACGACGAGTTGGCTGTACTCGATGCGGCGTGCCGATCATTCCCGCCGATCGAGCCGTCGTCACTACGCTTTGAGTTTCCGTTGTGGAACGAAAGCAGCACCGAGCCGGAGTTGAAGCGTGCGGCTACACGCAACGAGTCAAAACAAGCCGCCGACGATGCCGAGGCCGAGACGGTGGTTTTGCAGATTCTCGACGATGCGGGCGACTGGTTGAGCCGTTCGGCGATTCGTGAGCGGTCGCCATTCGGACAGACGAGAGTGAACCGAGCGCTGTTTCGATTGGCCGGCCAACTGGACACGAAACAAGAGCCAAACCCGAAGAACAAGAACACCACAATCGACTACTTCAAACTCCATTTGTCCGCTGATTTGTCCGCCGTCTGTACGCCGTACGAATGACGCGGACAGATGCCCCATTCATTTGTACGTACGCCCCTATAAATAGGTGCGTACGTACGAATGAATTTGAATGGGCATCTTCCGAACCGGACAGACAGCGCGGACAGATGAAAGAGATCCCCCTTCAAGGATGACGACCAATGAAAGACGGCGACAACTGCCCACGATGCGACGCTGGCGTTCTAAGGCGATACCGGACAGTCACGGGCAAACACGTTCGCACACGCTATTTGAAGTGCGACCGATGCCGGTATCACGCGCGG
>WCIL01000060.1:0-48292 GCA_033042175.1 Phycisphaera sp. RhM | reverse complement strand
AACCTTACCAAGCTTGACTCATTTACAAAGATCAACAATTGGTTTCACAGCCGCGCCAACTCGACACATCCGCCGGCAAACAAAAAGATGTGGTCAAACCTAAGCGCTGCGCTGACCTCCGGCTACTGGCTGTGATCCCCTCGGGATCAAGGCAACGCTTCGCGGCGGGGGATGGGTGTCGTGTTGATTGACCGGCGCAGATGACGCTGCGATTCGGGCGGGCGTCTTATTCAACCCCGTTGGGGTTTGCGGCGAGGTGGTGCCCAGGTCTTGGGGGGCACTCACGCGACCCCAAGTTTTGATGTGGCGTGTTTCTGCGTGGATGGACGTCGTTCGCACGATTGGTCAATGCTGGCACCCTCAGCCACGATCCGTTGATCACTTGTGACCTATTCGGCTGCCACCGCTTCGGTGGCTTGCGGGGGATTGAGATTCAGTTTGTAGCAGAGGGCGATCGCTTGCCGGCTGTAGTCCATTGATTCGCCGAGGATGCGGGCGGCTTCCTGGCGGGCAGGAAAGCCTTTGCTATTTTCGCTGGCGATGTAATCGAGTCGCCACATCGCTTTGCGTTGCAGTTTGCGGATCGGGGCAAGTTGCTCGTCGGTCGCGCCGGCCGCTTGGACTTCGATGATCGCGTCGAACAGGTCGGTCACGGCAGCGGCGGCGCGATCGATCAGCGCTCGCGTGCGATCTTGGATACCGACGCCGGCCAGCACGCCGAGCATCAACGCCAATGCGACCACACTATTTCGGAGACGCGGTTTGGAAGTACCGGCGGACGATTCGCCGGCCTCGTTCGATTCCGGTTCCGCTGGGGGCTCAGGAAGCGTCTCCCTCGTCATTGATCCGTTCCGGTCGCTTGCGCGTCCTGTGCGGACTGCTGCTGATGTACGTCGACGTGCCTTCCATCGGCATGCCCGACGGCTGCGGGTGAGGATATTATCCGAATGGTTTCTTATGTGTCACGTTCTGGGGCGAATGTCCAACAGTTCATGCGAAAGCCGTCAACGCATTGGAAATGCAGGTCTGTGCCAATCACTGTCGTGATACGCGAGTTTCGGACTTGGGTGGGGGGGCGAGTCTGGGATCGTGCTGTCGTCGCGCCGGCGAGATCGCGCGACACTGCGCCGCGATGACGCCGCTTGCCCGCAAGGTTTACCCAGTCTGCAGGACCGGGAGAGCCGAGGAATCCGTTAAATCGCGGACAACCCGGTGACGATGATGCTCCCAGTGGCTCTCTCGTTTTCTCGCCGGGGTGTTTCGGTTTTGTCTCGCAATCCAATTTTCTTGTGTTTCACGCTGCTGGTTGCCGTTTCGGTTTCGGTCGTCACGGGTTGCTCGCGCAAGTATTACCGGACCCAGGCGGATCGCGACGTCGCATTGATTTATGCCGAGAAGCGGGCGGAAGAGGCGTGCACGCTGCCTCCTCTGGCGGGCATCGACGTCGATCCCCGCTCCCGATTCTTTGATCCTTCGCCGGACGATTGCCCGGCTTTACCGGTGCCGGTCCCCCAGCTGTTCGGCTATGAACTTCCCGAACTCGTGACCGGTGATCCCCGTCGGACGCCGCAGCGATCGGATCTTGAAACGGCTGACGAAGTGGAAGAGCTGCCGGCCCCGGATGTCGAGAGTTTGGAGTTGGGGCCGCTGGCGGGGGCCGGAGAACCGTCACGATCGCAAACCGAGACGCGTTCCACCGGTCACCCGGCCGCGTCTTCTTTCAGTCCTGTTGTCACAACAAGTCACGAATCGACCGCCCGCCGCTTCGCTCAACCTGCTAGCGACGTGGCGTCGGAATCGTCGACGGAGGTCGTTTCGTCGATCAGCGACATGGCCCTGGTGATGCCCAGGCCCGCAAACGCAGTCGAACCCGTCGTGCGTTTGGCACAACTGATCCGCGAAGACGCACAGAACGAAGACGCACAGAACGAAGACGCGGCGGAAGAAGTCGACGGCACGGTCGACGAAGAATCCGACTGGGACTCGACGAAGGATGATCGTTCTGACACGGAGCAGTTGAGGATTGTCCCGATCCCGCAGCAGTTCTGGGAGCAGCTTCCCGAGACCTGCGTGCCGCGGATGCTGGAGTTCGAATCGGTTCGCAAGGAGTTCCGCCGCTCGTATCCCGACGTCACCTCCAACGGGCTGAAGGGGTTGCTCAGCGACGCGCCGCGGTTGACGTTGCCGATGATCACCGAACTGGCGACGTTGAACAATCGTGCGATCCAGACACAAAAGGAGCGTTTGTATCGCGCCGCACTGGTGCTTTCGGCACAGCGTTACGACTACGTGCTTCGTCCGAGGCGACGTGGGAACGGTTCGGGCGTGAATTACACCCACGTTCGGTTGGACAGCACCACACGGAACGGGTTGGTGGTTCCGACCGAAACCGGGGTCCGGGCGACCACGGCGATGGCCGGGCAGTTCCTGGCCAGTTTCGCCAATAGCGTCGTGTTCACGTTCAACGGCCCGCAGGGCTTTGCCGCCAACATCGGGTCCGATTTGGTCTTTGATTTTCAACAGACGATTTTTCAACGCGATGTCGTTTTTGAAGGGCTGACCCAAGCCGAGCGGAACGTCATCTATGTGGCGCGCGATCTGATCCGCGCCCAGCGTTCGCTGTTTGTCGATTTGGCGACCGACTACTACCAATTGTTGTTGACGTATCGCGCGATCGAGATCAGCTCACAAGATTACTTCAGTAATCTGCGGGCATTCTTGCAGGGCAGGGCAGAGTACTTGCAAGCCGGTCGCATCCCGCGAGTGCAAGTGGACCAGTTTGAACAGAACGCCCTGGGCAGCCGCAGTTCGTTGGTCGGTGACTGCAACAGTTTGGAAAGTGCGCTTGACCGGTTGAAGTTGCGGATCGGTTTGCCGCCGGAGATGCCGTTGAATCTAAATCTGGAAGAACTCGAATCACTGACGACCAGCGATGAACTGACGGTGACGCGACAGTTGGTGATGCGGACACGGCAGACATTGCTCGACGCGGCGCAGACTCGACTGGGTGATCGAGATGCCGCGGTCAACGGCGCGACGGTGCTGATCAACCGGCTGCGAGAAACCCTTCGCGTCCGCCGCAAGATCGAAGGGATCAGCGAGGAATCCGACGCCGAGCGTGAAACCGAACAGTTGGGGCTGCGGCTGGCGTTGCTGGAAGCTCGACTGCAAAGTGACCAGATGGAGTCGATTCGATCGCGTGAACTGAAGTCGGAATTGCCGCGGGAGCCGTTGATTCAATTTGCCCGCACGATCGATCTGGTCGAATCGAAATTGTCGCAAGCCCAGCGGGCCGCGTTGCTGCGACAGAATCTGAATCTGCAAAGCGACGTCGCCGACGCGGTGAAAGTCGATTCCTTGGACGAGCGGTTTCAAAGACTGCGTCGCCGATGGGATGCGGCGATCGAAAGTCGGGAACTGGATCGGTTGCCCGAATTGGTCGAGGCGGCCAATGAGTTGCTGGAGGCCACGAACACCCTGACGACGAAACTGGTCGGCGATCTGTTGCCCGCCGACGGCGTTGAACTGGAGAACGTGATCGTCGAGACAGTCGCCGATACCGTGGCGCTGGTGGATCGTGTGGAGACCAGTGATGTCGGCGGGCTGGATGAAGTGGAGGTCGAAGAAAACAGGGCGATGTTGTTGGCGCTTTATCAACGCTATGACCTGATGAATCGACGCGGCGAACTTGCCGACGATCGACGTCACATCAAACTGGCCGCCGATGATCTGAGGGCGATTTTGGATGTCAGAGCGACCCAGACGTTGTCGGCGTTTCGGAGCGAAGAAGGCATCGTCGACTTTACGTCCGACGGCGGAACCACGCGACTGGGGCTGTCGCTGGACACGCCGCTGAACCGTCGTCTGGAACGCAACACTTACCGGGCCGCACTGATCGATTATCAAGCCGGACGCCGCGCGTTGATCGAGTTGGAAGATCAAATCAAACTCGCCGTCCGCGAAGATTTGCGGCAGCTCCGTTTGCAACGCAACCAATACGAGATTTCGGTGGCTCGGGCGGCTCTGGCGTACGAACGTGTCGTCAGCACCCGTTTGCAGCTGCAGCTGGCCGTCGGGAACGTCGTCGCACGGGACTTTTTGGAAGCCCAGCAGGCGTACACGTCCGCGCTCAACTCGGTTGCACGCGATCACATTTCGTTCATCCGCCGACGCATCGAATTGTTCTTCGACACCGAATCGATTCGTCTGGACGCCAACGGGTACTGGTCGGGTGGGCAAGACGAATCGTTGGAGCTGCCCCCGCTGCCGGACTTCTATGACGCCAACCCGAACCCCTATGGCCGGCTGCCGGCACGCGTGCGTTACAGTGAGGAAGTGCGTCGGAATCACTAGCGGTTCGTCCAGATGGAACGGGCAAGAGTGTTGGTGTGCAGGCTTTAGCCGTCCACCGTCGCTGCGACGCAGCGACGCAGCGACGCAGCGACCGGGAATCGCTTCAAGGCTAAACACCAACGGTTGCCGAATCCCGTGTAACCTATGCTTGTGCCGTTTGTACCTGCCCCCCTTTTTCGCTCGACACGACTTGTGCTCCATGTCAAAATTTGTTGGCATTGATTTCCGACTCGTGGTCTCGGTACTGCTTTGCGTGGTGGTCGGTTGTGGCGATCGCGGATCATCGACGCTGACGCGCGAGGCGGAACGCGAGGAGGCCGAACGCGAGGAGGCGGCGGAAATCGATCCTGCATCGTCTGAACGTGCGGCGGAGTCTCGGTTGGCGAATCTTTCCAAGATCCGTCGGATGATCGCCTCCGGTGATGACGCCGGTGCGATGCAGACGGTTCAGACGCATTTGCTGCGTCATCCGGAGGACGCCAATGCCATGGTGCTGGCGTCGGGACTGTTCAACCGACAGGGGCAGGTGGACGACGCGGTCGCGATGCTGGATTCGGCCGCCGAGTGGTCGACCGAAGATGGTTGGAAGTGGCGGCAGCGGGCCGCATCGATGTTGGCCGATGCGAGGCGTTGGCCGGAGGCGATCGAGCGGCTGGAGGTGTTACTGCAAGAGGAACCCGAACTGGACGATGTGCGGCACCAGTTGGTTGCGGTTTTGAATCAACGCGGGTTTCGATTTGATGCCAACGAGCACGTTCGTCTGTTGTGTCGCCAGGGAAACGCGACACTGGATGAATTGCGTGGGCTAATTTTTCCCGCCCGTTCCTTTACCGGGTTGTCCGAAAAGCCGAAGGTGGAGGATGTCGAGCAGCACCGTATCCATGGTGAAATGAACGTGGCTCGGGCAATGTACGGTGAGGGCGATGTCAAAGATGCATCGCAAGTGTTGAGGACCAGCCGGTTGCTTGCCGAGCGTCATCCCGCGGCGATGGCGTTCTATGGCCAGCTGTTGATCGAATCGCAGCAGTTCGATGCGTTCCAGAAATGGCACGGCGAAGTCGATCAAGCGTCGCAGCGCTATCCGGCGTATTGGTTGGCTCTGGGAGGCTGGGCGATGTGGCAGCGGGAGTTTGATTTGGCGGTCGGCCAATTCGCCCAAGCCATTTTGAGAGAGCCGGGCGACCTGGCGGCGACCGACCGGATGGCGCAGGCGCTTTCCGCCGGCGGTCATCGTGCCGAGCACGAACGGTTTCGCCAGCGCGGCGTGCTGATCGATCGTTTGATGAGGGTCACGAGAAAGTTTTTAACGGGCAAAGCGGATCCGGTCGCGATCGACGAAATCTCCAAATTGCTGCATGAATCCGGCCGGCCGGTGGAGGCCCTGGGTTGGTATCGCATTGCTGTTAAGAACATGGGGTCGCCTACCAGTGGAATGCGACAGCTCGATCAGGCGCTCGCGATGGCGGACGATGAAGCGTTTCAACGCAACCGTTTGGCACAGGTGCTGTGCGGCTTGGATCTGCAACGCTTTCCCGGTGAGGTGCATGGGGCGGTGTGGAAGACCGCGGGGCCGGTCGCGACGCCGTCGCTGACAGAACCGCCCGCCGTCCAATCTTTTGAGCCGGTGTTTGTCAACGTCGCGGCACAGGCTGGATTGGAGTTCACGTACTACAACGCCCCACAGCAGCGGGCACGTGAGCTGCGATTGTTCGAACAATTCGGGGCCGGGGTGGCTTGCATCGATTATGACTTGGATGGGAACATTGACTTTTATTTGGGGCAAGCGTCGAGCGAACCGCCGCAGGGACGTGGCACGCGTCCCAACATGTTGGCTCGCTCGCTGGGAGATCGATTCGTCGGCGTGACAGACGTCGCAAACTGTGACGACCGGGGCTACACGTGTGGCATCACAGCCGGAGATTGGAATCAAGACGGTTTCCCGGATTTGGTCGTTGCGAACGTCAGGGGCAACACGTTATTGATCAATCGAGGCGACGGGACGTTTGCCCCGCATGCCGGCGACAGCGTCTGGGACGAACCGTTGTATACCGCGAGCTTGGCGATCGGAGATGTCAACGGTGATCATCTACCCGATCTGGTCGAAGTGAACTATGTCGAGGATGCCAGCGTCTTTGATCCGATCGAGTACAAGGCCGATGGGACACCGGTTCGGCTGCCGGCTCCCTTGGATTTTCGTCCCGCTCGGGATCGTTTGTTTCTGTCCGTCGGCGATGGGACGATGACCGGTCAATGGATCGATGAAAGTGGCCAGGTCTCGCCGGGGACCGGGCTGGGGGTGGTTTTGGCCGATCTGGATGGCGATCCCGGCAATGAGATCTTGATCGTCAATGATCACCTGGCCAATCACTTGTGGCAGCGACGCGTGGTTGACGACGGTCGATCGAGTATTTGGCAAGACACAGCGGCGGCCAAGGGTGTCGCGTTTGGCGCCCGCGGGACTCCGCTGGGTTGCATGGGAATTGCCGTCGGCGATTTCGACCAGAACGGTCGACCAGACCTGCATGTGACGAATTTTGAACGGGAATGGAACAACCAGTTCATGCAAGACGAGAGCGGGTTCTTTGATGATTTGGTGGTCGCGTTCGGTTTGGATCAACCGACGTACAAGATGCTGGGGTTCGGCGTCCAAGCGTTCGACTATGACAACAACACCAGGGACGACTTGGTGATCGGCAACGGACACGTCGAAGACTACTCGGCGGAAGGGCGAGCGTTTGAGATGCCGACCTTGGTGTTTGCGATGGAGCAAACGCGATTCGTTGCCAAGGACGTCGCGGGCGATCCGGAGTACTGGAAGGCGGGGCATCTTTCGCGGGCGCTCGCCAGCTGCGATTGGAACAACGATGGACGCACCGACTTTGTCGTGACCGATCTGATCGAGCCGGTGGCGTTGTTGGAGAACCGCACGCAGACGCCGCACCACTGGATGCAACTTCAGCTGGTCGGAACGACGGCCGAACGCGATGCCATCGGGGCGACGGTCAAGCTTTCGATCGCGGGTCAGACGTTGACGAAGGTGGTGCAATCGGGCGATGGCTACATGTGCCGAAATCAACCGATCGTCAGTTTCGGGCTTGGCCCGCACGAGATGGCGGAGCGTTTGGAAATTCGTTGGCCCGATGGTGTTGTCCAGCGGTTGACGAGTCTTGCCGCGGACCGTCGTCTGGTCATCGTCCAGAGCCAAAACGACGCCTTTGAGCTGGATCGATGAGGGCCAGACGGCGGTCGTGCCGCCGTCGCGTGCTCGAGATCGGGGGGGCAAGTGCAGGGGGTAAGCCACGGTCAGGTTTTCGTGTTCAGTATACCTCTGGTGGGTGTGGCTTAGTTGGCGTTTTTTTATCGCGATTGTTGGACACACGAAAATGAGCTTGGTATGTTGAATCTGCGGTATCGGTCGAATAACGGCCGAATCTGATCCAAGCCATTGTTCTTTGTACCTCTTCTGTCCTTCTTTGTGAGACGACTTTATGAGTCAACGTCTGAGTCGGCGACAGGGTTTCACGCTTGTGGAATTGCTGGTCGTCATCGCCATCATTGGCATTCTGGTGGGGTTGCTCCTGCCTGCGGTGCAAGCCGCCCGGGAAGCAGCTCGTCGAATGAGCTGCAGCAACAATTTCAAGCAGCTTGGAATTGCGATTCACAACTACCATGCCGCTTACAAGCAGTTGCCGGTTCAAGGTGCGGGGACGGACGGTGTGGGTGGACTGCCTGTTAACCAAGGGTCCAACGCGCCAACGACGAACTGGTGGACTGGTTATGGGCACGCCAACGCATGGCGGTTGAGTGCCTTGGTCGGGTTGACGCCGTTCATGGAGCAGCAAGCGATTTGGGATGAAATCAGCCAGCCCAGCCGCATCAATGCCACCGATCCGACGACTCCGTTTGCGAATCCGTGGCCAGCGATGGGACCGGCGCCGCACTTGAATCGGTATCGACCGTGGGTCACCGAAATTCCAACGCTTCGCTGTCCCAGCGATCCGGGGGTCGGGCTGCCGGCTCTGGGACGCACCAATTATGGTGCGTGCATGGGTGATTCGATCCACTGGGCTGTTCGCGGACCGATCGACTTCGACCGCGGTCAGAACCGTGCGGACTTCTGGGTGCCGAAGCAAACCAACGGCTACGCGCGAAACTCGCTGGCGTGTGACCGTGGTGCGTTTGTACCGCACAAGGATTCGAAATTTCGTGACATCTTGGATGGTCTTTCCAATACCATCATGATGGGTGAGATCATCACTGATTTGCAGGATCGCGATAAACGCGGCCGGCAAACACGGAACGCCAACCTGGCGGGCAACGGCAACTCGGTCATTCTGCAGAACCCAAAATGGTGTGAAGACCAAGGTCAAATCGACCCTGATCGTCCCAAGTTCTGGGATCCAAGCGCGCCCGTTGATACCGGCGCCGGCAACGGCCGGGGGTATCGTTGGGCGGACTTCCGCATCATGTTCTCGGGTATGTCCACGGTCTTGCCGCCCAACTCGGAAATTTGCGGGATCAACAATACCGGCAACACGCTGATCGGCTCGGCGTCGAGCCGTCACCAAGGCGGTGCTCACGTCTTGATGGGTGATGGGGCGGTCATCTTTATGACCGACTCGGTCGAAGCGGGGAATTCGAGAAACCCGATGGTCTATCTCAATGGCACACCGGCCAACAACAATGTGCCGGGCTCACAGAGTCCGTACGGGCTTTGGGGTGCACTGGGAACCAGGGCGAGCAGTGAAACGATCCAAGAGCAGCTTAACCAGTAGCGCAATGGACGCTCACTAGCGACCAAAAGAAAAACTCGGCTTCGCAGCGCGAAGTCGAGTTTTTTTGTGTCGTGATCGTCGCGAGTGATGCGGGCTGAATGCCATTAATCGGTCCCGGACCTCATGCAACTGGCGAGCAACGACTCGGCAACGTTCTATTCCGTTTCTTCGAAATCCTCATTCATCGCTGCTTCTTCGGCAGCGATCGCAGCTTCATAGGCCTCGATCTCGGATTGCTCGGCGTTTTCGGTCACAGTACCACCTTCGTTACCGCCACAACCGACCAAGCACATTGCCACGGCGAACGTGAACACCAAACCCATTGCTTTGAACATAATCCAACCTTGTTAATTGTTCTGTTTCTGCGTCGAACACAAACCATCAGTATACAAAGTCGGTGGCTGACGTTCGAGGCCTTGGCAGTGGTCACACGATGAATCCTAAACGCCGTTATTTCAAACAAGTCCGCATCGCACAGTTTCGGGCGGTGGTTGAACTGTCGCGGGGCAAAGGATTCGCTGCGGCGGCCGAATCATTGGATCTGGCGACGCCTTCGGTGTGGCAGCAAGTGCGTGCCTTGGAACAAGAGCTCGGGGTGCCGTTGATCGAAGTCCAACGCCAAAGAGTCTCGTTGACCGAGCATGGTCGATTGCTGGTCGAACTGGCCGAACCGGTGGTCCACGGTTTTGACGGGCTGTTGGAAGAATTCAATCTGCAGTCCCAGTCGATCCCGCGGCGATTGTCGGTGGCCTCGCCGGCCAACATCCTGGTCAATGAACTGCCCGAGCCGATCTGCCAATATTACGAGCAACATGGCGATGTTGAGTTGAGCCTGGTGGACGTGGTCAGCAACGAAGCGCGAGAGCTGCTCGAACGTGGCGAAGTGGATTTGGCCGTCGCGGGGCAGTTGGAGACGTCGTTTCCATCGACGTTGTGCGCCGATCCGATCACCTGCTTTCCCTTCGTCTTGGTCGCCCCGGAAGGCCATCCGATTTTCGATTACAAACGGATCACCCCCAAAACCTTGGTGCGGTTTCCGTTGGTGATGTCCAGTGTCGGCACCAACACGCGGACGCGGGTGGATCAGGTTTTCGCCGATGCGGGTTTGCTCGATCAGCGTCGGATCGTTTGTGAAACCAGCACGAAGAATTTGGCGATGCAGTTTGTCCAATTGGGGTTCGGCTTGGCGATCGCGCCGATCAGCCCCCGCTGGGGTGTCCAATCCGTTCCGCACGGCGGCAGGCGTCTGAAGCTTCGTTCACGTGATCTTTCCAAGCTGTTCGGCACTGAACAAATCGTCATCCTGCGGCGGCGGCATCGACGCGAACCGGAGCATCAAAAAGCGTTCCGCGAGATCGTGATCCGCAGCGTGCATTAGGCGCTGCCTAATGGGTGTTAGGAATATTGTTTCGCTTGGATGTTGTTTGGGCCGGTCGCGCCCTTGACAATGAATGCGTCACCTTTTTTCACCGAGCTTGGCGGAAGCACTGATGCGATTGTTTCGAAATAGTTTTTTCTTTCTGTTTATCGGCACCCTTTTTGTTTGCCCTGTCGGCTGCGGCAGCTCCACGGAGCCCAGCATGGAGCCTCGCACTGAGGCGGAGATTCAGGCGTATAAAGATGAAGTCTACGGGGCCGAGGAAGCGGATTCCGCGGCGGCGGAGGAAGATTGAAGGTGATGTCTATTGTTGGGTGACGACGGGGGTCGTCGCCGAAGCCTTTTTCTATTCTTTTGTCGAGGAACGTTCACATGCACGGTCGACACTCAGGGCACAGACGAGACGGATTTACGCTCGTGGAATTATTGGTGGTGATTGCGATCATTGGTATTCTGGTCGGTTTGCTCTTGCCGGCAGTTCAGGCGGCTCGCGAGGCCGCGCGGCGGATGAGTTGCAGCAACAATTTTAAACAGATCGGGATCGCGCTGCACAACTATCATTCGGCCTACAAGCAGTTACCGATCAACGGAACGGGGCCGACGAATGAATCCAACAACGCCTGTTGTGCGGAAGCCGTCACCGGCACGACGGGGCTGCCGCCGGTCGCGTTCACGCGGAATCTGTTGAGTTTTCTGGTCGGCATCACTCCGTTCATGGAACAGCAAGCGGTTTGGGATCAGATTTCCAATCAACACCGGGATTCCAATGGGCTGTATTGGCCGGCATTTGGCCCGGCCCCGTACGCCATTGACTATCGGCCTTGGAACGTGGACATCCCCAGCTATCGTTGTCCGAGCGATCCCGGACGGGGCCTGCCGGCGCTGGGCCGCACCAATTACGGGTGCAGCTATGGCGACAGCATGTGGCGGACGCAGTACGGCCAAAACTTTTTTCAAGGAAACGCCGGTCGCTGGCGCTATGGCGACCACAACGGACGCATGCGTCAGGTTCAGGGTTCGTGCCGTGGCATGTTTGTGCCCAGCAAAGGCACCAAGTTTCGAGACGTCTTGGATGGCCTGTCCAACACAGTCATGGGCGGCGAAATGGCGACCGATCTGGGGGACCGTAACATCTCGACCACCGGTTCACGCTCCAATGGCCGCGACAATCTGCTGAACAACCCGAAGTTCTGTGAGGACAACAATCAGATTGATCCGGACCGTCCCCGGTTTTGGGCGACGACCGGCGTCAACTACACCGGCAACTCGACGATGCGTGGATTCCGGTGGGCCGATCAGCGGCCCTTGTATTCGACGATCGCGACGATCTTGCCGCCCAACAGTGAGGTCTGTTTGATCGCCAACCACGGCGGTCACGGGGCGATTCCGCCGAGTAGTCGGCACCAGGGCGGGGCACACATTCTGATGGGCGACGGCGCCGTGGTGTTCATCACCGATTCGATCGAAGCGGGAAACTCGCGGGCTCCCGTTCCCTATTTTCGAAACAACAACAACCAGCATGCCGTCGGATTCCAAAGTCCGTATGGTTTGTGGGGCGCACTGGGGACACGGGCGTCCAGCGAAACGATCGAGGAACAGTTGAACCAGTGACGGCCCCGGTCGGATCACGCTGATCGATCGCCCCATCTCCCTCCAACTTCAAACTGCTACAATCATCAACGTCCGAAACTTACTGGAAGACCTTAGGAACTGACGATGATGATGCGCTGGGCGAAATCGAAGCGATGGGCCGGTGGTTGGTGTTGCTTGCTGTCGTGGCTGATCCTCTCTCAGGCGGCCGCGGGCGAGGACTGGCCGCAGTGGCGTGGCGTGGGGCGTGATGCGACGATCGACGACCCGTCCCTGGTACGGCAACTGCCCAGCGGCCAAGTGCCGCTGCGTTGGTCGGTTCCCGTTGGCCCCGGATACAGTGGTCCGACGATCAGCGACGGGGCGGTTTTCTTGACCGACCGCCAAGGAGAAGCTCCGCAGGTTCGTGAGCGGGTGCTGTGTTTTGATGCCGCCACCGGCAAACTGATTTGGCAGCACAGCGATCCGGTTCGCTACAAAATCGGTTACGAAGCGTCGGGGCCGCGTGCCGCGGTGACGGTGCACGGATCGCAAGCGATCGCTATCGGTGGCATGGGGCGACTGAATTGTCTCGATACCAAAACCGGCGACGTCATTTGGAGCCGTGATCTGGATCAGGACTATCAAATTCGAATGCCGAATTGGGGCATCACGGCGGCGCCGTTGGTGTTCGAGGACTTGGTCATTCAAGTGACCGGCGGACGCGACGGTGCGTGTTTGGTCGCGTTTGATCTGGCCAGCGGAAAAGAACGCTGGAAAGCCTTGGATGAGAAAGCCGGCTACAGCGCGCCGATCATGATCCGCCAAGGCGACCAGGACGTCGTCGTCTGTTGGACCGGCGAGAGTGTCAGCGGGCTTGATCCGCGTAGCGGTGAAACGTTTTGGTCGATTGAAATGAAACCACGCAACATGCCGATCGGTGTGCCCACGCCGGTGGTCAGTGGTGATCGTCTGTTCGTGTCGTCGTTCTACGACGGATCGATGCTGATCAAGCTGGATCTCAGTGCCCCGAAGGCGACCAAGCTCTGGCATCGCATCGGCCAAGATGAAAAAAATACCGACGCCCTGCATGCGATGATTTCTGGTCCGATCATCAAGGGCGACGCAATCTATGGTGCCGATAGTTATGGCGAGTTTCGCTGTTTGGATCTAAAGACGGGCGATCGAATTTGGGAAGATCGGTCGGTGGTTCCGATCAATCGCTGGGCGACCGTGCACACGATTCGCAACGGTGACGACGAAATCATGCTGAACGACCAGGGCGAATTGCTGTTCGTCACCCTCTCGCGTGACGGGATCGAGATCCGATCACGTTCCCAGTTGATCGCACCGACGCTGCGACAACTCAGGCGTCGTGGCGGCGTGGTTTGGTCGCATCCGGCGATCGCCCATGGCATGATCTATGCCCGCAATGACAAAGAGCTGGTCTGTGCGCCGCTGCAGGCGAAACCCTAACACGGTTGATGGTGCTGTAGTTGTGATAGGTAGGAAGATTTTGGGGTAGGAAGATTTTGGGGTAGGAAGATTTTGGGGTAGGAAGATTTTGGGGTAGGAAGATTTTGGGGTAGGAAGATTTTGGGGTAGGAAGATTTTGGGGTAGGGACCAACCGGGTTTGTCATTTTCCTGCCTTCAAAATCTTCTTACCCCCTTTCGTTCATCACCCTGATAGTCACGTCCTTTGTCCCGGGCAAAGGCTGGAAGCGGATCATCCACCGCTCAATCATTTTCACGGTCGAGTTTTTGATTCAGCCGTTCCATTTGACGTTGCAGTTCTTTGAGCGTTTCTTCGACGTCGCCGCGTTCTGATTGGAAGCCGTCCCCCTCCGCTTCCCCTTGCCGTGGAACTCTCCACAGCGGGCCGTCGGGCGCTTGGAATTCTCGGAACAGTTCGTCCATCCTGAACCGTCGCATCGCCGGTGGGATCGCAGGGGCGCCCGGTGCAATGTCCAACGGGAACAGTTGTCCGTCTCGGAATTCAAAGGCCTGTTGCGCCGGAAAGGTGTCGCCCTCGGGGAGGCTTTGGGCGATCCGCTGGTCGGGGTGTTCGGTCAGGGTGACGGGCAGGGTCATCGTTTGATCGCCACGAAGGACGACAATTTGCAGTGTCTGGCCGGCGCGAGCGTCGGCGACTGCGGCGACGACTTCGGCGGCGTCGCGGATGACCAACGCGTCGATCTGTTGGATCAAGTCGCCTGCCTCGATACCGGCTTGTTCAGCGGCAGAGCCCGGACTGACTTGCTGCACGAGCGGACCGCTGCCTTCGAACTGGATGCCGATCAGGCCGCGTTTCAAATCGTGTGGCGTGGGGGCGTTTGCCGCTTCGACCAGCCTGAGAACATGTGTCGAACGAGCGCAAACCAGACCGCCGTTTCGGCTGGGCACGAGCACACCGACCACGATGCCGGCCGCGTCGAGCACGGGGGCACCGGTCATTTGTCGGCCCGCTCCGAAATCGAGGGTCGGCGTCGTTCCCACGCCCGACCCGGTCGCCACTGGGCGTGTTGAGACCATTGCCGAATCGGTCACCAAGCCTTGGTCGGCGATCCAAGCGGCGACGACCGGCATGCCCGGTTCGGTTTCGGCGGCGCTGACGATCAATCCCGATTCGGGTGCCGTTTCGGTTTTGATCGCAGCCAATCCAGTGACGTAGTCTAGCGCCACCACCGTGCCCTCGGATTCGTCACCGCTGGCGTTTTGAACTGTCACGGATTTCACCGGGCCGCCGACAAAGGCGACGACGATTGAGTCACCGACGGCGAAGGCGGCACTGGTGGTTTTGCCGGGTCGGGCGTTGACCAACCCTTGTGCTTGACCATCGCGAAACCGATTCAGCGGCTGGCCGTCGGGGCGCAGGATCTCAATCCGCCGACCCCTCGGCGGCGCGGCGTCGGCCACGTCATCGGCGGCATTGGGATCGAGAATTGCGTCGGCCGAGTCGACGATCACGGTCATCAACGAAGGCTCGCTCGTGCGGACGGCGTCGCGAAAATCGACGAGCGATTGTCCGGCGGACCGCGATGCCAGGGAAATTGCCCCGACCAACGCAATGACGACAGACATCAGTGTTCGATTCATGGGAAGAGTTCTCCGATTTGATTCCAGGGACCGGTGAGCGGCGATCAAGAGGACCGCCGGGTTGCCATTGGCCACCGATCAATTCTCTCGGGATCGACCGCATCGATCAAGTCGATCTGAGGTGCCGTTCGCGCCGGCGCGGACCCTCCGGTCGGAGTCACCCTGAGGCTTCCGTCTCAGCTCAATTTTCAGGTAGTGGACGAGGCGACGAGTCCTCTGCGGTGGGCGTATTGGCAGAGGACTCGTCGCCTCGTCCACTACCGCCTACCCGAAACGCGAGGTGACATGGAGCACTCGATCGAGACGGCGGGATGGCGAGACACGCGATGCGATCGCGTTACTGGGGCATCGCGAAGTTCGGGGCAGCGCGAACTTTTCGGACGAACCTTGCCCGTCAGCCGTCGGCGTGGTGGCCGGTGCGGGGACGGAGGCCGACGTCTGATTGACGTTGTTGTCAGGGGCGGGCGTTTTGTACGACGCGTTCCCAAAACGGACGTTGGTATTGGCGGTGGAAGCGGGCTGAACGGCATGCTGGAAACCGGGGATTTCGGTTCCGGGCGTGAAGCCTTGAGCCGCCTGTTGGACCGCGGTGTCGGCGGGTGAGTTTGCGGCCGGTTGTGCCGCGGTGGCCATCGCGACTCCGGGGGTGACTCCGGGAAGGTTTCCGATCTGGGCCAGCAGTTCGCGAGATCGTTCGACGGCGCGTTTGGTGGCCGCGTCGGATGCGGCTTGGGGCTCGTAAGCGAGTGCCTGGTTGAGGTGCCGTGTCGATTCGGCTTTCTGGCCATGCTTGTAATGCAGGTAGGCCATGTTGAAGTGGGCCACGGCGGGTTGATTGTTTTGGACGAGGACTTCCAGTGCACCTGCGGGATCGCCGGCCTGGAATTTCACACTCGCCAGGTTATTGGCGTATCGCGAGGAGCCGGGCGAGAGCCGCAGCGCCTGTTCGATGGTGGTTGACGCCGCGTTGTAGTTGCCGAGTTTGCTGAGCGTTAATCCGAGATCGTTGTACAGTCCGGCGTCGTTCGTATTTTGTTCGATCGCCTTGCCGAAGTACTCGGCGGCCTTTTGGTGGTTTTCCTGACGGAAATGCAGTCGCGCGATGTTGGCCAAAGCGGCTGCGTCGTTGGGTCGTTTTTCGAGCGCCTTGGCATAGCTTTCCATGGCTTTCTCGTAATTGCCGGTCGATTCCCACAGTCGTCCGTTGGCGACAAAGACTTCCGGAGTCACTTCGGCTTTGTGCGTTAGGCTGGTCGGGTCGGTGGCGTCGCCTTCGGTGACATCGCGATTGGGCTTGTCGCTGCGTCCGAACCAGCTTGCGACCGTTGTGCGCGATTTGGAGGCGGCGCCTTTGGCACCGCTGGCAAGCGAGGTGCCGACGTTCTTCGGGCCGCTCAGCCAGCTCGATCCACTTTCTTCGACGCTGGGGCTGGCCGGACTGCTCGAAAACGGATTCAAGGAAGCGACTCGGGGGCCGAGGGAACTGGAGCACCCGGTTGTCGTAGCGACACAGCCGATCACCAGTGAAGCGACGAGCGTTGATGAAAGTTGATGACGTCGTCGATTTCGAAGCGTTTTGATTTGTTCAGTCACGTCTGAGTTTCTCCCGTGACACTGGAGTCAACGAGTAGGGCGAAGCGGCGGCGGTGACAACGCGAGTCCGATGACACCGATTGTAGGGATCGACCGATTATCAAACTGACTTCAATTCGGTCCGCCGTGTCAGCCGGATTCGACGAAAAAAAGCGGTTCCCCTTGAGGGGAAACCGCCAGTGGGTGTCGATGGGGACTCAACTCGTTTGGCAGTGGCTGCCAAACAGCGAGCGTGTCGCGACGCGATGTGCCGGCTACTGTTGCGTGACGGCAGAGGTGCCCGCGGCGCTGCTGGAGGGCAGTTTCGGCGGAGCGAGTTCTTCCAACCAGGCGCGGTTGACTTTCGTCGCCCAGGCACCCGAAGCGGTCGGGGGCACGCGGTCGGTGACGGCGACCGTCGGCAGCGGGCCCACGCCCTCAAACTGGGACAGGATTTCACGCACCGACGCCACCCGTGCTTGGGTTTCCTCGGTCGTCGCCGCACGCACGACATAGACTTGGCGACGTGAGGCGGGAGCTTGGCGGGCGATCCAGGCCACGGTCTCTTGGCCCGACGTCTTCAAAGCACCGTCGCCATCGCGGAATTGATGTGGCCCGATCGTGTTGTGCAAGATCCAACCGTTCTGCTTCATCGCTTCGAACGGGGTGATCACGGCCATGGCATCCATCTCGTTGAAGGGATCGGGCCACGCATTGTTGCGTTCGTACCCGACACCGACCTTGTGCCAAAAACTGTTCCAGTGATCGTTCCATTTCGCGCTGACCGATGTCGTGGTGACCGACACCAGGGCAGCAACGATCAGCAAACGTCCATAAAAGCTAGTGCATCGCATGATAAGGCAGTTCCTTCCGCCGGTTGGGGAGATTGCAAATGACGGTTGGCGGTGCGTTTCCGACCGCGGGGGGTTTTCAATCAAGGCTCGCAATCGTTCGGGACACCGGTTCCATGATTCTCCGGAACGACAAACCGTTCGCTCGCAGCAATCTCATCGGCATACCCACGCACGACTCTTTGCCTGTCGATTCGTCGACGGCATAACCGGTACAGCTCGCTTGAACGTCGGCCGGGGCGGTGAACGGGTCTCGACGTAAACCTGCCGCGACGGCAACACGGAACGGCGACCCTGCGTGGCAGGGCCGCCGTCGTGACGGTTGAATCAGGTTCGGCCGAGCTGTGCCCCGCAGCGTCAGCCCCCGCAGCGTCAGCCCCCGCAGCGTCAGCCCCCGCAGCGTCAGCCCCCGCAGCGTCAGCCCGGTGGGGCGATTGACCGAGCGGTACCGCTGGCGGGTTAGTTGTCTTCGGTCTTCTTTTTCTTTCCTTTGGCTTTTCCTTTCGCCTTTCCTTTGGCGTCGTCGCCACGGCTCGTCATTTTGACCAGACGCTCGGGCAGTTTCGCTTTTTGGTCCTCAGTCAGCAGGGCGACGGCGTTCTTCAGTAGCGAGGTACGCATGGCGTTGGACTTTTTCAACACGGCAATTTGGTCTTCCGTCAGACCGAGTTTCTCGTTGATCGCCGCGGAGATTTCGGCCGGCTTCTTGCCACTGTCTTTGAGTTCTTTTTGCGCCGCGGCACGTTTTTTCATGATCTCCGGAGTGATGCCGGCTTCTTTGAGTGCGGCCTGCGTCTCGGCGGCGGTTTTCTTGGCCATCGCTTGAATTTCGGTTTTTTGCGTCTCGGTCAGGCCGACGTCTTTGAGTTGATTCAAAACGTTGGCGGCCGGTGCTCTGCGGGCAGCGGTGTTGTTTTTGCGTTTCTTTTCAGGTGCATCCTCGGCAATCGAGGCGGTGCTCAAGACGAGGGCGCAAGTCAGACCGAGCAGTGTGTTCTTCAGCGCAGTTTTCTTCATCGCAAACTCTTTCGTGGGGAATTCAAAGAGAAAGGGGAGGGGGGAGATGGCGTTCACGACGGCGACCGGCAATCGGGAAGGTGTTGTGGCCTCCCGACCGAAACGGATGTGTGGTGAGCGATCTGACTTTTAAACCGTTCGGCCAGACCAAGGTACTGCGGATTGCCATTTTTTTGTGGCTAATCGGTGATCACGATCGGTGCCCGTGTGCGGCGGGCCAGGATGATCAGGCCGACAAAGGTCAGGGCGATGCCGACGGCAAGTCGGGTCGTGATCGGTTCATCGAAAAGGATCACGCCGGCCACGCCCGCCATGGCTACCTGAGACGCATTGATCAAGTTCACCGCAACGACCGGCAGCAGGCGAAGCGCCGTGGTGATGGCGACAAAGGCGGAGAAGTTCAAGCATCCCGCGGTGACCATCAGCGTCCATTGTGACGGGCTGGTCGACAGGATTGCCGCGGGGCCCAGGGTTGCAAAACAGAACGCCCACAGCGCCACGCTGCCGGTGACGCCGCTGATCAACATCAGATTTCGGGCCGGGATTCCGGTCTGTAGCGTCTGCCGCATCGTGACGCCGAAGAACGCGTAGGCCAATCCAGAAACCGCTGCCCAGAGCGATCCGACGACCAAATCAATCGGCTCGGCGTTCGCGCTGAGGGATTCGTTGAGCGGTTCGTTGACGGGGCGATCGGGCAAGCACAGCACCACGATGGCGACGATCAAGGTCATCATGGCGATCACTTTGCGTCGGCCGACCGGTTCTTTCAACAAGACCGCCCCGAGGATCGCCCCGCCGACGATCAGCACGCCGAGTGTGATGGGGACCGATGCGGCCAACCCGATCCGCTCGAGCGCCTTTTGGAACGCGGCGTTGCCAAAGAACTGCGCCAGGAAGGAGGCCAGGATGAATTGGGGCAACCGGCGGAAGGCCGATCGGGAAGGGTTGGCAGGTGACGTGCGGTTTGCCGACGTGCGGTTGGGCGCCGGGCGCTTGGGCGCCGGGCGCTTGGGCGACGGGCGCTTGGGCGCCGGTCGCATCGACAGCCAGCCGACGAGCGGCCCCAAGACGACCACGGTCGGTGCGGCTTTGACGGCGGAGACGAGGTAGGCATCGACGTCGACACAATTCCGCAGCGCGATATTGGTCAGCGTGTAGAGGACGGCCGAGGCGACGCCACAGACGGGGCCCTGCCATAAAATCCGACGGGGGGAAGGCAAAACGGAAGGCAGTTGACTGGTCCTTAGCTGTCCTGGTCGTTCTCGGCGACGGGCATCGTCTTTTTCTGGGCGGCGTCGCTGGTGATTACCGAGCCGTTGGCGGCCAACCGTTTTTTGGGTGTCGGATGGGAAACCACCACGGTGATGTTATCTTCGCCGCCGCGCTCATTGGCAAGCTCCACCAATTGTTTGCACAGCAGCGAGGCGTTGGGTTGCGTGGTGAGCATCGCCGAGATCTGATCGCCGTCGACGTAGCGATACAAGCCGTCGCTGCACAGGACGATGGAGTCGTTTTCGCATAAATCGACACGATGCACTTCGGCCAATAAACTTCGTTGGGCGTGGCCTCCGACGACGTTCCACAGGATGTTGCTCCAGCGACTGGTTGCTTCGTCTTCGGGCTTCATCCCGCCGGCCTCGACCATTTGTCGCGCCAGCGTGTGGTCGGTGGTGATTTGCCGGGCGACACCGTCACGAATTAGGTAACAGCGACTGTCGCCGGCGTGCACGACGTACATCGCGGGCCAGTGGATGTAGGCCATTGTCAGCGTGGTCCCCATTCCGGCCGCCGCGTGATTTTCGCGAGATTCAGCGAGGACGCGGCTGTGCGCGTCACGCAGCAGATTCCTCAAGCCATTGACGAACTCTTCTTCCGACCCGGTGTCGGACTGGAAGAACCAATGGACGCTGTTGAGCAGTCGACCGATCAGGTGTTGCAGCACGATGCTGCTGGCTTTTTCACCGGCCGCGTGCCCCCCCATCCCATCGGCGACCAGCAACACCTGGCCTTGGATGCCGCCAAAAAAACGACCGACATCGATCTCCGCCAGACTTGACGCGGAGACGAGCATCGATTTGCTCAACTCTGCGATCAAGAACTGGTCCTGATTGACGGTGCGTTTCTTGCCGACATCGGTCAATCCGAATGTCTCGGATTGAGTGAATTCGAATTCCGAATCGAGCATCTCCAGGACCTTCGCCGAGGACGAACGTTGACAACCACCAGGATTGTAGCGAGGTTGACTCAATTGGAAGCGATTCGGCGGGCAAGAATTAAGTTTCGGTGTCCCGTGCGACCATCGATCAGGCTTGTTCGGTTAGCTCTGCTTCGACGAATGCCTTCGCAAACCCGGCGTAACCGGACTCGAATTGTTTTGCCATCGAATCGGGGAACACATGGAACTGGTCGTCTCGGAGCGCCGCAAAGATGGCCTCGGCGACCAGGGCGGGGGATTCGGCGACGTCGGCCAGACCGACGGCCTCGGCCATCTCGGTCTTGATCGGACCCGGGTGAACGCTGACCACCGCGGTCTGTTGCAGGGCCAGCTTTTCACGCAATGCCTGGGTCAGCGAATAACTGGCCGCTTTGGACGCGGAATAGGTGGCAAAGTCTACGAAGGATTTGATCGACACGACCGAGTTGAGTTGCACCAACGCCCCGCCTCGGTTGGATTTCAACACCGGCGCGAATGCTTGAGCGACGTGCAGCAGTCCGAGCACGTTGGTCTTGTGTTCGGCTTCATAGTCGCTGAAGGCTTGTGGTGAGAGCAGATCATTGGTCCTGGCAATCCCTGCGTTGTTGATCACGATGGTGACGTCGGTCGCAACACTTGCGGCATCCGCAATCGTTTGCGGCACTTGCAGGTCGATGGCGATCGGGACAACCTTGTCGCCGTGTTTGTCCACCAGATCGGCGACCGAGTTGACGTCTCGCACGGCCGCATAGACTTTACTCGCTCCCTGCTCGATCGCAGTTTCCAAGATCACTTTTCCGATGCCGCGATTTGCACCGGTAATCAAGACGGTTTGATTTCGAACGTCAATTGACATGGGGGGGCTCCCAGAAAGCGGTGATTGGTTTCGAAGTCGTCTGCGATGGCCGGTCGTCGTCAACACAGGGGACTACTGGATCGTCGTGCGGGTCTTACATCGGCCGGCAAAAAAAGGTCGCACGCCGCGGACGTCGTCGGCTGAATGAACGCGTGCCGTGCTTGCCAAAACGCTTGCCAGAGTGCGTGCTAGAGTTGGTTGTTGGCGTGATGATCCGCTTTAACGACCGGCAAGGTTTTTCACCACGGCGTCGTGGTTTACGACTCACCCTGCGGCGAGCAAATCGGTATCTTGTCGCGACGGAGTCGGGTTGCGACGCAATCCAGTTGCGTGGTTTTTAAGATTGTATGGGTTTGATTTGGACGAGAGATGGAACTGTCAAAGAAGCGACGGAAGAAACTTCAATCGGCTGTCGATCAGGATTACGGGTATCGGCAATACGAAGACCGTGACGTGTACGTGTATGATCACGGCGGAAAACTGGGGTGTGGTGTGTTCGCATCACGTCAGTTTCTTCCCGGCGAGCTGGTCATGGAGATCAAGGGGCAATTGATTCCGGCGGATGAATACGACGGATCAACCTACGCGATGCACTTGGAGGATGATTGGTATTTGGAACCGACGATCCCCGGGGCGTTTATCAATCACTCCTGCAGCCCCAATTGTGACCTGGTGCAGGTCACCGACACGACCAACGGGCTGATCGCTCGATGCAACATCGAGCCGGGAACCGAGATCTGTTTCGATTACCAGTGGGAAGCCCAGTATTGGATTCCCCGCTGCCGATGTGGATCGCGAGATTGTCGTGGCTGGGTCGTCGGCAAGGACGAGGTGAAGAAGATGAAGAAGTTGACCGCGCGGAAGAAGAAGGCCAAGTAAAAGAAGGCCAAGTAAAAGAAGGCCGGATCGTCGATCGGCTACAGCATGTCCATCGGGTCGATGTCGATCACGTATTGCACATCATCTTTCTCGGGGATCTTGAACGTCTTGGTCGCCATCCGAATCGTCGCGCCCAGTTGCAACGGGTCGAGTGATTGCAACAGCAGGTGAAAGCGATACTTGCCGCGGAGTTTGGCGATCGGTGGGGGGGCCGGCCCGAGCAAGCGGACTTCCGCGCCGAGCCGTTCGCGAGCCGATTCCAGTCGCAGCATCAGGGAGTTGGCGGTGGCTTCGGTGACGTCTTCGACGGCGCCGCGGATGATGATCCGGGCGACGCTTCCCAAAGGCGGGTAATTGAATTTCCGCCGGTTGGCGATCTCGGCTTGGGCGAATTGCAGGTAATCGTGACGCGAGGCCGCTTGAATGGCCATGTGCTCGGGTGAAAAGGTTTGCACGATCACACGTCCGCCGCGGTTGCCGCGTCCGGTTCGACCGGCGACCTGGGTCACCAATTGAAAGGTGCGTTCGCCGGCGCGGAAATCGGGAAAGTGCAACGCGGCGTCGGCGTTGATCACGCCGACCAACAGGACGTTGGGAAAGTCCAAGCCCTTGGCGATCATCTGGGTGCCGAGCAGCAGGTCCAGTTCGCCGCTGCGAAATGCGGAGAGGACTTTTTGGTGGCTGCCCGGACGGCGCATCGTGTCGCTGTCCATGCGTGCGACGCGCGCCTCGGGGAACCGAGCCTTGACTTCGACTTCCAGTTTTTGCGTGCCCAGTCCGCCGTATCGGATTCCGTCAAACCGACACTCCGGGCACCAGGGTGGCGTGGCGATCGTGTAATCGCAGTAGTGGCAGACGGCTTTGCCTCCATCGCGGTGATGGGTTAGCGGCATTTCGCAATCGGGGCAGGCGACGACGTGTCCGCACGACGGGCACTGAATCGTCGTCGCAAAGCCGCGGCGATTGAGCAGCAGGATGACCTGCCCTTTTTCACGTAGGGTTTCGGTGACGGCCAGGTGCAATTGTCGGCTGATCGCGCCGCCCCGGGAACGTTCGTCTTTGATTCGCAGGTCAACCAGTTGGACGTCCGGCATGGGGCGATTGCCCACGCGAGACGGCATGGAGATCAGTTCGGCGTGACCGGACTGGGTCGCGTACCACGATTCCAACGAGGGTGTTGCACTACCGAGCAATAGCGGAATTTGTAAGGATTGGGCGCGGGCGTAGGCCACCTTGCGTGCGTGGTAACGCGGTTGGCTGTCCTGTTTGAACGACCCGTCGTGTTCTTCGTCCAAGATAATCAGTCCCAGACGCGGCAGCGGGGCAAAGACGGCGCTGCGGGGGCCGACCACGACTTGGACTTCGCCACGACGAATGCGTTGCCACTGGAAATGGCGTTCGGCCGGCGTCATTTGACTGTGTAGCACGGCGACCGAAGCGAAACGGCGTTCGAAGCGTCCCCGCGTTTGTGGCGTCAGGCTGATTTCCGGCACCAGTACGATCGCCGCGCGGCCGAATTTGACCACGTGTTCGATCGCGCGGATGTAAACCTCCGTTTTTCCGCTGCCGGTCACGCCGTGCAACAGCAGGGTCTTGGCGGCGGCCGAATCGAGGGCCGCGGTGATCCGTCCGAGCGCGTTGGATTGGTCGTCGGTCAGCTCATGCGATTCGGTTTTTTCTCCGTCGCTCGTCTGCCAGCGGGTTGGCATCGACGTCGCCATCTCGCGGCGTGTGTCTTCGTCGAGCAGGCCTTTTTTGCGCAGCGCGTTGATCGGCCCGGCGGTGCATTCGGCGTGGACCATCAATTGCGAGGACGTCATCGGTTTCCCCGCGGCGATCAACAACCGCAACGCGCGCTGTTGTTTGGCCGGCAAAGCGTCGACGACCGTTTCGTCGGCACTGGCGGGCGACGGCGACAGGTACGTCCGCTCACGCGTGCCTGCGCTGGCGCGAACGCTCGAGGGGATCAACGCGTCAAAGACCTGACCGGCCGGCGACTGATAGTAGTGGCTCATCCAAGTCACCAATCGCACCAACGGCCGATCGCACAGCGGCGCCTCGTCGAGCACTTCGGCGACGTCGCTGAGTGTCTTGCCGGTCTTGTTGCCCAGTTTGGTTTCGATGCACCAACCGACCGTCGGCCGTTTTCGGCGGCCCAGCGGCACGTGAACCCGCATTCCCGGGTGCAATCGGTCCAGCAGTTCCGCCGGGATCCGGTAGTCGTAGGGGCCGTAGGGGGCATCCCGGAAGACGACACTGGCCACCGCCACGTCTTCCTCGACGGTCAATTCCCATGGCGGGGGATCGGTTTCGAACAGTTGGCCTTGGGTCACGTGCTCCGCACTGCGTCTGCCATCGGGCTTGGTCCGGTCGCCGATCGCGCCGTCGCTGGCGTCAAAGAATCCCGGAGCGGACAAACTGCCAGAGACGTCGCCAGCTGCGTCGGTTGGGGAGGCGTCGGTTGGGGAGGCGTCGGTTGGGGAGGGGCGTGTGTCGCTCCGGTGCGTGTCGGAAGGTCGCTGGGGTGGAACGGCGGACGGCATGGGGATCGGGCCGGCGGAGATGTCGGGATGTGAAGCTTCGCCTGTCAGCATAGAGCATTCCTGGAGATTTTGGATCGTCGGGTCTTTTCAGGAATCGTTTCCCGCGGGTTGACACGGGTGGTCAAACGGGAATCCGAACGCGACAATTTGAATCCTCCCTCGCAGGTGAGGGGCGCGGCTCAAGCTCCATCGCCAGCCCACAGCCACGGTTGAGCACCTTGATCACCCTTCCGTCAACGATGACCCACAGGATCCCGGAGATGCGAATTGGAGTGTTCGGCGGCTCGTTCGATCCGGTGCACGTGGGCCATTTGTGGATCGCCGAGGCGGCGACCGAATCCTTGGGCTTGGATCGATTGTTGTGGATCCCTACGGCGACCCAGCCGTTGAAACCCGGCGGGCCGGTCGCCACAAACGAGCAGCGGGTGGAGATGT
The DNA here is from genome assembly GCA_033042175.1 of Phycisphaera sp. RhM. Classification (GTDB taxonomy): domain Bacteria; phylum Planctomycetota; class Planctomycetia; order Pirellulales; family Pirellulaceae; genus Stieleria. The sequence continues at coordinate 22,773 of WCIL01000060.1, read as the reverse complement.
TGCGGCTCGCCATCGCGGGGCGTCCGGGGCACGACGTGGACCAGCGGGAATTGCATCGTGCGGGGGTCAGCTACACCGTCGACTCGATCGCCGAATTGGAGCGGGAGCATGTCGGTGCGGAGTTGTTTTTGATCATCGGCAGCGATTCACTCGCTTCGATGCGTCGCTGGCATCAGCCGGAGGAGTTGTTGTCGCGTGTGACGTTGGCCGTGGTGCGTCGCGGCGGTGAAGGGGAGATCGATTTTTCCGTGCTCGACGGGCTGGTCGGTGAAGAGCGGATCGAGCGTTTTCGTCGCTGTGTGATCGAGATGCCGCTGATCGAAATCTCGAGCAGCGAGATTCGCGACAGGGCAGGGCAGGGGAGTAGCATTCGCCATCGTGTTCCCCGACCGGTCGAGGTCTATATCGAAGCCAACGGGGTTTATCGGAAGTAGGTCGCAGCGATGCTGGACACCAACTGGAGGGGACGTCTACTCGTTTGACGCCAGGGCGTCGGCCAGACGCAGGGTTTCGGTGACCAGCAACTCGACGCGCGACTGGATGTCATCATCGGCCAGTCTGTCGCCTTCGAAGGATTCACCGGTCGCGTAGACGAACCGGGGCACGATGTGGCAGCGGAAATCCAGCATCAAACTGTTGGCCAGGCCCATCGCGCTCATGTAGCTGCCGGCGCCACCGGCGGCCAGCATCATCGCGACGACCTTGCCGGTCCATTTTTTTCCCGTCAGCTCGACGGCATTCTTGATCGCCGCATTGACATCGAAGTTGTACACCGGGGACGCGATGAAGATCGCATCGGCCGTTTCGATCAGGTGTCCCAGATCCACGACTTTGGGATGACCGTAGGCGGCCGCACCGTCGCAGAACGGCAGCGGCGTGGCGGAGAGGTCAAACCAGGCGACGTCTCGATGAGCGGCTTCAAGTCGCTCTCGGCACGCGTTGGCCAGAATACGGCTGCGACTGCCAGGGTTCAAACTGGCGCTCAAGACCAAGATCATGATGGCGAAGTCCTGGGGGGCGAGGCGGATGACTTCGCGAATCGTAGTTCAGACAGGCCGCTAGCAGCAACCCGACAAGTCGTCGCTGTCCATGCCCAAGCGGTGTTTCAGCGTGTTGAACTTGTCGAAATAGGCTTCGCTGCTGCTGTGGACATGTTCCGCTTCGGTGATGAACTTGATGTTTTCATCCGGATAGACGTCCGCCGAAATCAGCGTTTGTTCAAATTGTTCCAGTGGTCGCCCGTAGATGATCATCAATTTGTGTTCGTCCAGCTGGACCTCTTGTCGCCGTCCCGGGTTGATCACTGCAATCCCGGTGCAGCCGTCGTTGAGCAACAGGTCCTCGTGATCGAGCAGAATGCTTTTCAGGACGGGGACATCGATGTGCTCGCGATAGAGATCTTGCTGATGCGGGGCGAAGTGGTGGCTGGTTTCCAGCACCACATCGACGACGGGGCCGAGCCGGTCGATCAGATCCAGGAACAGGTCCATGATTCGATGCCGGGTCGCGGCCGCCATGATGACCGGTGTACGGATTTGGCTGTTGTCGTCGACGTATTCGTCAAACCGGAATCCCTGGCGTGGCACGACTTGCAGATCGTACGAGGGGCGGATCGCATCGGTCAGGTCAAAGGCACCGTAGGTGTCGATGCCCATATGCGTTTGCAGTTCCTCCTCCGTCAACGCTTCAAAGCTACCCGGTGTGAAGATCGACCCTGTATCTTCGACGGTGTTGTTACGGAGGATGCGTTTCAAAAAGCCCATGTCAGGCGGTCCGGTTCTTGGCGCGGGGGGATTGTTCACGGGAATGTTGAAGATCGGGCGAAAGCAAGCTGCCGCTCGGTCTACAGCCAACGCTAGGTCATGTGATGGACCGGGCGCATCGTTTCGCCAATCCGGAAATCCCGCCCCATGAAATCGTTGAGGCATGTTCGGATCAGGCGGATCGACCGGATCGACCCCTGCAATCGAACTCCTTCGCCAGGGTTGAGGGCGTTGTCCAGAGGCAACATTTCAAGGCGATCGCTGTGGACCCGGGGCAATTGATGTTGCGTCTGTGCCATAGGCAGCGATCGCCGGATATAGTGCAGGGCAGCGATGGCTCGTCGCGATCCGTTCTTTTTCAGTGAAATCCGATGACACGTGTCTTGAATTTGCCCTGGTTGGTCTGTCTGTTCGGTTGTCTGTGCGTCACGTCGGGGTGCGGCGACTTGATTCCGCCGCGGCCGCCGATCGGGCCACCCGCTCTGCCGACCGCCGAGTCGGAGGACTCCGTCGCGTCGGATGCTGATGCGGTCGCCGCCGAGGACCAGGTCGTGCCAGAGTCGTTCGAAGGGGACTGGAACGCGTGGTACGTCTACCGATTCGGCAGCCAGGTTGTCGGCGTGAGCGAAGTCAAAGCGACCGCGCGGATCGACAGCGTGCAGTTCGCCGCTGCGACCGAAGTGGAATACAGTCGCATCGAGCGTTTGGTCTTTCGGACTGGCAAGGCGTCCTTTGTGCGTCGAATCACGCTGACGAGTGTCGAGTCGGTCGATGGTACGCTGGAACGTTTTCAAAGCGAAGTTCACGCCGGCCCGATCTCCTCGAACGCACGCGGGACACGCGGTCCACAGAAGCTGGCGATTAAATTGTCGAGCGATAACGGACAGGAAACACGTCAACTCGATTGGCCCGCCGAGACGCGAGGGTTGTTCGCCCTGGAACAGACGCTGCGGCGACGTGTGATCGAAACGGGGCAGACCCGCCGCTTGCCGGTCCTGATGCCTTCACTGCAATCGATCGGGCTGATCGAATTGCATTGCACCGGTGATGCGTCGGTTCCGATGCTCGACGGCTCCTATCGAACGCTTCGCGAAGTGGATGTGTCGACGTTTCAGGACGGTCAGCCGGTCGATTCGCTGGTCGTCTGGATCGACGAGCAGGGCGTGATCCAGAAAACATTGCATCTCGGATTGCGGCTGGAATCGTTTCGGACCGATCGGGTGTCGGCCGAGGAACTCTTCAGTCGGCCTGACGATCGGCGAGTCCATTTCAGTGTGACCGGCTCGCTACGGGCGGATGCCGATCCCACGGGAGTCGCGTTTGTGGTCAGCGACCCCTCGCGATCGACATCCGGGGGCGATTCTGGTGAAACCCGCCCGGCCGATGCGGATTCGGCCGACGTGTTGCTGCTGCCGGCGGTTGCCGGGCAATCGGTAAAACGCAGCGGCGACGTGGTGCAGGTGATGGTTTCGACGCAGGCAAAAACGCCGACGGGATTTGACGCGGACCGTTCGGTCGCCGAACCGATCGATACCGCCGCGACGAAGTGGATCGACGTCGGGGATCCGTCGGTGATCCGCATGGCCGGTTCGATCGGCGAGTTACCGATCCGGGACTTGGCGGAGCAATTGGCGCGTCTGGCGCAGAATGATTTGTCGCTGATCCCCCAAGGAGAGTTGCGGCCGGCGTCGGCGATCATTCGCAACGGGCAGGGCGGACAGATGGATCACGCCGTGTTGATTGCGGCCTTGTTACGTGCCAGACAAATCCCCGCACGGGTCGTGTTTGGACTCTCGCGTTCCGAAGCGACGGAAAGTTCTACGGAGAATCGCGTCACGATGCATCTGGCCGCCTGGGTGGTGGCGTCGATCGAAGGGCGATGGGTTTCGATCGATCCGATGACGTCCCAGATCAACCGCGCCGATCAATTGTGTCTCAGCCGACCGGCCGGGGATGCCGACTTGAAGATCGTGCTTGCGCGCGTCTTCCGGCGGCTGGGTGAGATCAACGTCGAAATCCGCGGTGCCAGTTACGGAGACTGACGGCGGCGTCGCGGGAAACAGGTAAGAAGAGTTCAGAGGTAAGAAAATGGTGAAGTGCACCATCCCTTCGATTTGAGCAATCTTCCTGCCTCCAAAATTTTCCTACCCCTCCCCGCTCAAGCTTCGATTGTCCTGCTGTTGCTGCTCCAAATGGATTGCGACGGCTTCCAGCAGCGGATCGATCGTTTGGTTTTGGATGCGGTGCGGCGGGTTCCAGGGGAACCATTGGAATCCCGGGTGTTCGGTCAGGGTGGGTGTAAAGACCGCGTCAACCCAGCCGAGCAGGTAGACGACGGTCTTGTGAAAGATTTGGTCGCCGTGGCGTTTGTATTGAACCGGATAGCTCAATTCGAAACGAAACTCGGGATCGATCTGAACGGAGTCACCGGAGATCCCCGTTTCTTCTTCGGTTTCGCGGATCGCCGTTTGCAGATCGGATTCACCGGGATCGCAATGACCCTTGGGCAGGTCCCAGCGGTCGTGATGACGCATCAGCAAGAACTGTCTCGGTTGAGCTCGTGTGACCAGCAACATGCCGGCGGCCCGTTTGGTCGGTGTTGCGATGGGGTCGGTCATGGATTTCGGTTTTGCGGTTTCTTTGGCACAGCGGACTTGTCGCCGGGGCGAATCGCCTTAAAAAGAACGGCGACAGGATTAGAACGAACTTGAGCGGGTGGGACATGAAAATCTATACGCGAACCGGTGACGCCGGGAGCACGGGTCTGTTCGGGGGGCCTCGGGTCTCCAAAGACGATGCTCGGATCGAGGCCTACGGAACGGTGGACGAACTCAATGCGGCGTTGGGCTGTGTGCGTTCGCTCGGCGAGGGCGGGGTGAGTGAAGGCGTCGATGAGCAGCTGGAGCTGATTCAGCGGGAGTTGTTCTCGATCGGTGCCGAGCTGGCGACTCCGAATCCCGACGAGCACGACTTGCGGGTGATCGGCACGACCCATGTCGCCCGCATCGAAGCGTGGATCGACGAGCACGAGAGCGGGCTGAATCCCCTGAAGCAGTTTATTCTGCCGGGCGGGACCCAGGCCGCATCGATGTTGCATCTGGCCCGGGCGGTCTGTCGCCGTGCCGAACGCCGCGTGGTGACGCTAGGCGATCAGCAGGGGGTCAAGATTTCTGACGCGGTGATCGTCTACCTGAATCGGCTCAGCGATTATCTGTTTGTGCTCTCACGCGAAGTGAATTCGCAGGCGGGGATCGCCGACGTGCCCTGGCAGCGGCCGGTTTGACAATCAGCAGGCCTCGGGTGATGCCGGCTCTGGGGTGATACCCGCTGGATGCAGTTCGACCGCCGAGTGTACAATGGGGCCGACAGTAGGCTGCCGGGATTCACTTGGCGGCACGAGTACGACCTCAGTTCACCCTATGGGACTGGATTTCCAGCCGCATCCTCCGAGGCATAAACGTGAAAAAAGTTGAAGGCATCGTTCGGCACTTCAAATTGGAAGATGTCAAAAACGCGTTGACGGACCAGGGCATCCACGGGATGACGGTCAGCGAGGTACGAGGATTCGGTCGGCAAAAGGGCCACACGGAGATTTATCGGGGTACGGAATACGCGATCGATTTTGTCCCCAAGGTCAAGATCGAGGTGGTTTGTACGGACGAGAACCTGCAAACGGTCGTCGACACGATTTTGCAAACCGCCCAAACCGGTCAGATCGGCGACGGCAAAATCTTCGTCACCAATCTGGAAGATTCGATCCGCATCCGAACCGGTGAGCGGGGCGAAGAAGCACTCTAAACGCGGGTGCGGCCTGCCAGGCGATTGTCCTGCCAGGCGATTGTCGCGCGGTGCATTTCGGGTGCGAGTTCCGTGGCCGGGGTCGCCGGCCCTGGGGAGGACTGATTTCGCTCACCCCAATCTCGGCGAACCCTCCGACGCCGGCATTCTTGGACCCTAGGCGGCGTGTTCGTGATGGCTGGTTCTTCGCTCTCGGATGTTGTTCTACGCGGCCGCGCGATCCTACGCGAGGGACGTGAGCGATGCCGCCGTCAGCATGATGCCGGGTCCCGCGGCACCCAGGTTTCCACGCTCGTCAGCGACCTCTATGACGACTTGGTGCTGGAAGTTTGGAATCAGGCCTGCGCCGATCATTTTGGTGGAGAAACGCCAGCGGGCGTCGCGTTGGTCGCCCACGGCGGTTTCGGCCGTCGTGATCTGGCGCCGTATTCGGATGCCGATTTGATGCTGATCGTCCGCGGGCGTTCGACCGCGGTCGCCGAAAAGCTGGCTCAGGCGCTGACACGCGATTTGGTGGACATCGGGCTGGACGTCGGGTTCTCGCTGCGGACGCCCCGCGAAGCCTGTTCGTTGTCCTGGTCCGACCCGGTCATCTTTACCTCGCTGACCGAATCGCGATTCCTTGCCGGCAGCTTGAAGGTGTTCAAGCGATTTTTCCAATCGCTACGACACGGAGCGGTTCGTCGCGGCGGACGTCTGGTTCGCGATCTGATCGAAGCGCGACGCGAAGAACGCAACAAGTGGGGTGACACCAATTATCTGTTGACGCCGAATTTGAAGAAGTCGCGCGGCGGGTTGCGTGACATTCAAATGATTCGCTGGATCGGATTCGCCAGGTACGGCGAAGTGGATTTGGAACGGCTGTTGAAACTCGGGACGCTGACCGATGAAGATTACCGCATGCTGCGGCGGGCCTATGACTTTCTGATCCGGTTGCGGAACGAATTGCATTTTCGTGAAGGCCGGGCGCAGGACGTGCTGGATCGGACCACGCAAGTCGTGATCGCCAACGCGTGGGGTTACAAGGGGCGTGAAGGGGTGCTGCCGGTCGAAGCGTTCATGCAGCAGTACTTTGATGTCACGCGGGACGTCCGCTATGCCGCCCGATTCTTTGCCGATGACAACCGCAGCCGCCCACTGATCGGTCAGATCATCGAACGGATTCGGGCCAAACGCATCGGGGCAGACGTTCTGATGGGGCCGACGCACATCTGGGTCGAGGCGTCTCAGTTGCGAGAGTTCGCCTTGAGTCTGCCGCGGATCTTGCGTTTCATGAGTTTGGCCAATCACAACAATCGGCGGATCGGGCACCACACCTGGCAGACGATTCGCAAGGCCATGCAGGAACGTCAGCCGGCGGCTCCGGACGCCGAATCGGTCGGCGCCTTCCTGTCGCTGCTCAGTCGCGGCGGGCGGTTGGCGCCGTTGCTGCAACGATTGCACGAGTTGCGAATCCTGGATCAGTTGATCCCGGAGTTCAAGCGAACGCGCGGGTTGTTGCAATTCAACGCTTATCACAAGTACACCGTCGACGCGCATTGCATTCGCGCCGTCGAAGCGGCGACCGATTTTGCCGATGACCCGACAGCGATGGGCCGCCGCTATCGACGATTGAAAGACAAAACGCTGTTGCACCTGGCGCTACTAATTCACGACATCGGAAAAGGATACGAAGAGGACCATTCCGTCGTCGGTGCGAGGATCGCTCGAAAGACCGGCGAGCGATTGGATTTGGACGCCAGCAGCATCGAGATTTTAGAATGGCTGGTCCTCAAGCACCTGGCGGTCAACACGGTCGCGTTCCGACACGATTTAAACGATCCCGAAATTGTCATCTCCTTCGCCAAGGAGGTCGGATCGATCCGTCGGCTGGAACTGTTGATCATTCATGCGGTCGCCGATCTGGCGGCCGTCGGTCCGGGTGTCTTGACCGATTGGAAGATGAAGCTGATCGAAGATCTCTATTTGCGCACCCGGCGGTATTTCGAGACCGGTGATCTGGACGCGGATCAAGAGGAGATGACCGACGAGATTCGTCACCAGGTCCGCGAGTACTTGGGAGACGAGCGTTCCGCCGCGACCAGTTTAGCGTTGCTCAAGCAGATCCCGTTGTCGATGCTGCGTCGGGAAAAGCCGGAGGATCTGGCGACACAGTTGATTCACGTCGCCGCGGCCTTGGATGCGGGCGAACGGACACTTTGCTTCGCCCAGTACGATCCGATCGCCTCGGCGATGCGGTACGTCGTCATCTTTCACCAGGATGACACTCGCGTTGGTATCTTCGCCAGGGTCGCGGGCGCATTCATGTCCTGCGGGATCGGGATCCTCCGCGCTGAAATCGTGACCTTGGAAAACATCGTCTGGGATGAGTTCTGGGTCGACGATCCCGAGTACCCCGATCAGCCTCCGCCCAAACGGATCCAGACGGTGTCCTCGCGCGTGAAACAGTTGCTCGATTCGCCGGAAAAACCACTGCCGCCACGCAAGCGGAAGTGGTCGGTCGGCAAGAAAGATGATTCAAAGACGGTCAACGTGCTGCCGACCAAAGTCGACCTGGATAACGAGACCTTGGATCGGTTCACCATCTTGTCGCTGTTCGCCTATGACCAATCCGGTTTACTCTATCGCGTCGCCTCGGCGCTTTCGGGCCTGAATCTGGTGTTGCATTTCGCCAAGATCGATACGCACTTGGATCAGGTCGCCGATGTGTTCTATTTGACCGAAGCCGATGGCCGTCAAGTCGATAACAAGCTGCGTCAAGCCGAAGTGCGGGCAGCCGTGCTCGCGGTGATCTCACCGGATGAAGAAGAATCACCGGAACACTGAAACCGCAGTCGAATCGGCGGTTGCCCGGGTGGGGTTCTGACGGTCCGGTAACGCCGACGCACCGTTGCCGCTTTAACGGCTGCGAAAGGCGACCGAGTCGATGCGGTTGCAGCAGCCCAGGGGCTGGCGTTTGACAAAGTTTTCTCGCTAGCGGTTTGCGTCCAGGCCGAAGCGCGGGAAAGCTTACAGTGATAGAACCGCAGAGGCATGGATGCTGCGCCGGCGATAGCCGCGAGCGACATGTCGTTCGTCTCCCTCTCCACCAATCACATGGATGTTGCTCATGCGTACTCGCACCCCCTTAGGACGGTTCGTCCTGACCGCCATGCTTGCCGGGTCCCTCTCCTTGGCCGGACAAGCTCAAGCGAAAAGTGACTTCGACGCGTTGTTGGCCGAAGTCAACTTTGACAACGCTCCGGCCGCAGCCTTACCCGCCGCAGCCTTACCCGCCGCGGCACAGCCTGCCGCGGCACAGCCTGCCGCGATCCAGGACGCGGCGACCACCTTGGTCGACGAAACCGTCCAAGCGATCGCCGAATCGAGCGACACGGTGGCCGACGCGACGGAATTGACCACCACGCCCGCGGCCGAAGCGCTGGCGATGCCGGCCGACTCGGAGCCGCTGCCGACACCGCCGATTGCAGAGCCGATCGTGGACCAGAGCGCACCGGCCGGGGCAGTTCAGGCCGCCGCGTGCTGCCACCAATGCACGCCAAGCTGTGGCAAGCACTGCCGGTTGGCCGGGTTGAAGCACCGCGACTTCATCCAACCCGGCGCTTGCCAACCTTACATGACGCCCCAATTGCCGACGTCGACGTTCTACCAATACTGGCGATCCAACGCTTGCAACGTCAACGTGTGGAATGGCTTTCGAAACCAGTGTAAGCCGCACATCGATCTGTCGATCCACGGCAAGTCGCACGGCTGCAACAGTGGTTGTGACAACGGTTGCAGCAGCGGAGGTTGTGCGGCGGCGCCGACCGATTGTGGCCCCGCGCCGGCCGAATGGTCCGGCGGCCTCACGCCGTGACCTCCGGCCGGATCTAGTTTGCTAGCAAATCGCCTGACCTGGACAAAGAAAAAAATCGGACGACGCCGCGAAACCGCTACAGGAATCGCGGTGCGTTAGCCGATACTCCAGGTACCATGGATTGGGAGGGTGGAACGATCGGTGCCATCGTTCCAGCACTGATGGGCCATGGTGAGGCAGGGAGGGCTTCACCATGGCCCTTCTCCTTTCCGAAAGAGCAATCTTTCCGGAGGAGCAATGCAGCCCAGTCACCCGACCCGCAAGCCCGACGTGTTCGCACGTCGGGCTTGTTTTTTGGTGCTGTGGGTCCGCCACAGCGAGTGCCTCGCTGCGTTGGACGCTGAACGCAGCACATCGACTGCATGCCCAATGGCACGTGTTTTGCTTGATTGACTTCCCGCTCCTTTCATGCCGGGCTCTCAGGGCGGACAAGAAACAACGCTGCTCGCTGCGCTGGCGGAGCGTTCGAAGACCGATCATGACTCGACGCAACCAATCCTTGTTTTTGCGACAGGCGGCTGACCTAACGTGAACGAGATCAGTTCGATGTGGGATACGATCGACCTTGCGAATTTACAAACGATTGCGATCGCAGCGGCTTGCGGAGGTGTGCTGGGGGTCGAGCGCGAGATTGCCGGGAAGCCCGCGGGCATCCGCACACACATCTTCGTCTGTACCGGGGCCGCCTTGATGATGATCTTGGGCCAGGAGATTGTGAATCAGTTCCAGCAACAGGAATCGAATTCGCTGTTGAGCGTCGATCCGATCCGTACCTTGCAAGCCATTGTTGTCGGCATCAGCTTTCTCGGTGCAGGCACAATCATGCACCAGAAAGAAGGTGGCGTTGAAGGATTAACGACCGCAGCGACGATTTATCTGACAGCGGGCATCGGTGTCGCCACCGCGGTCGATCAGACCGGACTTGCCATTTGCGTTACGGTCTTTGCAGTCGTGGTCTTGATACTCGTCGGCTCGATCGAACGCTGGTTTGAACGCCGGAAGAGTCGAAAAGGCTCTTCCTAGTCACCGGTTCTTTGCCGCTGCGGCGCAAGACTTACATAGTCGTTTTGGCGTCAACGTTACGACCGCGTCCGCTGTCTCGGCGACCGAGCTGATCGACCAGCTTCCTATCGCGTTCGCCAGCTTCCAGTCGCGTTCGCCAGCGACCTTACTTTCAAGCCACCGGAAAATCGTGTTTCAGCTCTGGTACAAGAATGCGGTCATTTACAACTTAGATGTGGAGACCTACCAGGATTCCAACGCGGATGGGATCGGTGATATTGTCGGGCTGGCGCGGCGTTTGGACGATTTAGCGGGGCTAGGCGTGACCTGTCTGAGGCTGGGTCCGTTCTACCCGACGCCGAATCGTGACAACGGCTACGACCTGAAGGACTATTTCAACGTCGACCCACGCCTCGGCAGTCTGGGCGACTTCGTCGACTTCATCCGTGCCGCCGACGAACGCGGCATTCGTGTCATCATTGATTTGGTGGTCAATCACACGTCGATCGAACATCCCTGGTTCCAAGAATCGCGAGCCGATGAAAAATCTCCCTATCGCGACTATTACGTCTGGAAAGACCAAAAACCCGAGGGTGCGGCCGAATTTCTCGTCTTCCCGGGCTTTCAGAAAGAGACTTGGACTTATTCATTCTGAATCAACACTTGATGTTGTCGTTGGTCCAAGGGAACGCAATGGCAATCCGCGAGGGCATGTCTCAACCACCGCCGATTCCCGTTCAGTGTCAGTGGGGGGACTTTTTGCGTAACCATGACGAATTTCCAGTCGGCCGGTTGAGTCAATCGCAGCAAGACGAAATTCATGCAGCGTTTGCGCCAAAAGAGGACATGAGGATCTACGATCGGGGCATCCGCCGAGGTCTACCGCCGATGTTGGCCGACGCGGATGCGACAAAGTCGGATGTTGTGAAGGTGTTGAAACTTTCGCATAGTCTGTTGATGACGCTTCCCGGCACACCGGTGATGAGATATGGCGAAGAGATCGGTATGGGAGAAGACATGTCGCTCGATGAGCGAGACACGATACGCACTCCGATGCAATGGTCGAGCGAGAAAGGGGCAGGTTTCTCGTCCGCCGACATCAGTGACATGATCCGCCCGATCGTAAACAAAGGACACTTCTCCTTCAAGAAAGTGAATGTCGCCGACCAGCAACGCGACGCCAACTCGTTGCTGAGTGTGACCGAACACATGATACGGATCCGCAAGGAAAACCCGGCGTTTGGCTGGGGCGATTGGCAAATTGTCGAAACGCAGAGCATCCATGTTCTTGCACACCGCTGCGACCACGACGGTGTCACCGTCGTTGCAATTCACAACTTTAGCGACGAGGAGCAGGAGGTAGAACTCGACTTGGCGGGGAAATCAAAGGCGACACTTGAAGAACTGCTGTCGGATGCCGAATACGACGCGGTGAAGAAACCGACCGATCGGATCACTCTCGGTCCGCACGGTTATCGGTGGTGGAGACTGACGTGATGCGAACCGTTACCTTCGAGAAAGGCACCACTGCACGAATCGATCAGCTCCTCTCGCGGGAATGGTTGGTCACGGCGGGCAGCGGCGGCTACTCTGCAGGCACACTCGGTTTTGTCCCCACCCGGCGTCATCACGGATTGTTGATTTCCAACTTGCCCGCACCGCAGGGGCGTACGCTGTCCCTCTCAAGCCTTCGGGAAGACCTGCTTGCGGACGACGGTTCTGTCCGAGCGAGTCTTTGGGGCGTTCAACATTCCGGCAAAACCGCGGAAATCCATGGCTCCCAGCCTCTCGGCCAGTTCGTCCTCGACCAAGGATTCCCGACGTGGACGTACCGAATCGGTGACGTGAACGTCTCGAAAACAATCGTCATGCCGTATCGCAGCAACGTTGTTTGCGTTCGGTACACATCGTCGGGAGGTCATGAAAACCTGTCGCTGCGGATCCGGCCGAAGGTTCAGTTTCGTGGTCACAATGATTCGGTTGCCGTTGAGACTCCGACGCGATGTGAAACCGTTGGGCACCAAAGCTAAGAATTGATTTCGCATGTCGATGACCGACGATTGCGAATCCGAGCCTGTGACAGTCGAACCGGTTGGAACGATGCCGCGTTCACGGATCAGGATTGTTTCTACGCGGTGGAAGAGGCACGCGGCTACGACCATGTTGGCAATCTTCACAGTCCGGGATACTTCACTGTCGATCTTCACGCCGGTGGCAGCGTCTCTTTGATCGCAACGATGAAAGACAGCGCCGTGAGCAATTGGTCCAACGTGTCGACGGTGTCACCGGTGATTCTGTGACTGCAGAGTTGGTGCTCGCCGCTGACCAGTTTTTGATTGAACCGGCACCGCGAAAGGCTGACCTCCCCGATGCGGATCCGCAGACGCACGAGCCAGCACGTCGTAGCATCATCGCAGGCTACCCTTGGTTTACCGACTGGGGGCGTGGCACCATGATCAGTTTGCCTGGATTGACCTTGGCAACGAATCGTTACGGGGATGCGCGAAGCATCCTGCTGACGTTCGCCGACTACATTCGCGACGGTCTGATCCCGAACCTCTTTCCAGAGGGCGGCCAGGAAGGGATGTATCACACCGCCGATGCGACACTGTGGTACTTCCAAGCACTCGATGAATATGAAACCGTCAGTGGCGACATGGAACTGGTGCGAAAGCTGCTTCCGAAACTGAAGAGCATCATCGACGCGCATCTGGAAGGGACTGTTTTCGGAATCGGTGTCGACAAGCATGACGGATTGCTCGTGCAAGGGCAGCACGAAGTCCAGCTGACCTGGATGGACGCGAAAGCCGGCGACTGGGTCGTCACACCGAGACGCGGAAAAGCAGTTGAGATCAAAGCGCTTTGGTACAACGCACTACAATTGTATTGCGGTTGGATCGAACGTCACGGCAGTGTGTCCGATGCTGTGCGTCTGCGGGAGCTTGCCGATTCGGCTCGCACGAATTTTAATCGGCGGTTTTGGTCGGATGAGATTGGGTACCTGTTCGATGTGGTCGACGGCGAACAGGGTGACGATGCGTCGCTGCGTCCCAACCAACTCTTTGCCATTTCGCTCAAGCACGCCGTGCTCGATCCGATCCATTGGCCGGCTGTCGTCGATCAGGTCAAAACACATCTGCTCACGCCGGTAGGACTTCGTTCGCTCTCTGCGAGCGATCCCGAGTATCACGGCGTTTACCACGGCGACGTGTGGAAACGCGATGCCGCGTATCACCAGGGAACCGTGTGGTCGTGGTTGATCGGGCCGATGGCCGATCCCGCGGAGCGATGGACGTGAATGCTCCTTGGGACCGGTTGGCCGCTTTGACTGCCGTCTGTAACGTCACACGAATGTGGCGTTATACGAACAGGTCTTTAATGATCGAGCCGTCGCGGACGAGGGTGATCGGACGACCGGTGGTGCTGTCGTATTCCAACGTGGGGTCGATTCCCAGGTTGTGATAGAAGCTGGCCGCGACGTCATCGGGGGAGATGCCTTCGTGCCGGGGGCCCGAGGCGGTGTCGTCACTTTCTCCGATCACCTGGCCGCCCCGCACGCCGCCACCGGCCATCAGCATGAACATGCAGCGGGGATAGTGGTCGCGTCCGCCTTCGGCCGATCGCGTGTTGATCTTTGGGGTTCGACCGAATTCGCCGGTCACGTAGACGGCGGTCGACCCGAGCAGCCCGCGTTGTTCCAGCCCGGTCAGCAACCCGCTCAGGCCGGCGTCCAGTTTAGGCAGGTTCTGGGTCTTGAGCTTGGTGAAGTTATCGGTGTGCGTGTCCCAGCCGCCCAGTTGGACGGTGACGAACCGCACGCCCGATTCGACCAACCGCAGCGCAAGCATGCAGCTTTGGCCGAAGGAGTCTTCGCCGAACTGGCGGGCAAAGCTTTCCGGTTCCTTGCTGATGTCGAATGCCGATCGGGCGCGAGAGGAGGTGATCATCGAGTACGCTTGGTCGCCGAACTGATCGAGCCCATCGAGCAGTTGGTCGTTCTTTTCCAGTTCGACGAAGCGGCGGTCGAGTTTCTGCAACAGCGATTGTCGGCGTTTCACTTCATCGACGCCGATGCCTCCGGGAAGCGAGATGCCGCGGACGTTAAAGGGTCTTCCGAAGCTGGGCGAGGAATTGGTTTCCAGGGCCGAATAGCGGATCCCCAGAAACCCGGGACCCTGGCTGGCTTTGGGAACCGCGACGGCGCTGGGGATATCGGGATCGGCGGGTTGTTCCTTGGACATCACAGCGGCAAAGCTGGGGTATTCCAACGCGGGAATCGGTTTGCTGCCGGTGTTGACGTATTCGCGACCGAGGCGGTGTGCGGCCAAGGTGTGGCTGACGCCGCGAAGAATGGCGAACTTGTCCATGCACTGGGCCAGTTTCGGCAAGTGCTCGGAGATTTGAATGCCGGGAACGTTGGTCGAAATCGGTTTGAAGGCACCGCGATGCGTGTCCGGCGCGTTGGGTTTCAAGTCAAAGGTGTCCATGTGCGATGGACCACCGGGCAACTCGATGAAGATCGCTCGATCGGCATGACCGGGGGCGACTTGGCCGGCGGCGGCCAGTTGGTTGTAACCGGCCAGCGTCAGGCCGCCGACCGACAGGGTGCCGATCTTCAGAACATCGCGTCGTCGAACGCCATCGCAGGTTTTATGGAGTTTCATGGTAGGTATCCGGAGAATGGGTGGAAGGATTGGGTGCGGGGGTGGGTCAGTGGCTGATGATGAATTCTTTGGTGTTCACGAGTGCCCACATCAAGCCCTCGATCCCGTTGGTTTTGTTTTCCGACTCGTTGATGTAGTCGATCGCAACTTGTTGTTCCTCGTCGTCGGGGTAACGACTGAGCGTTCGCAGGTAGGCCTGGCGGACGACCTTTTCGAGCGATCGGTCCGACTCGATCACCCCGTCGGACCCTGCGGTCGCAACAGGCGGCGTCAACTCGGTCCAGTGATTCGGGTCGGCAACCAGTTCCTCAAACGAGGGCACGTGGTAATCCTTGCGAAGCTTTTTAGCGACGCTGTTGTACTGCTGGACGAGCCGCTTTTGGGTTTGTTCACGACGGGCCTCGGGCAGCTTGTTGAATTGCCGGATGCGGTCGATCATTTGCCGTCGCATCGAATCGGCGGCACGCAGTGCTGCGGCGGCTCGGGGGTCGGCACCGGCACCGGCACGTGGCGCCGCGATTCCGAGTTCCTTGCAGGCTTCGGCGACCCAGCCGTCACGGGCGGCGATACGGCCATACATCTCCGCATCGTTTCGCAAGTAGATCGATTGCAACAGACTCGGCGCGTCGCTGCGGTCACAGTCGCAATTGCTTTCCCGGATCGATTGGCCGAAGACTTCCAGTGCGAAATCGGAAGCATTGCGACGTCGGGCTTTCCCGTCGGCGATCGCCATTTGATCCAGCTCGCCGCGCATCTGATCTGCTTTTTGCGTCGATCCGGTCGCCAGGACCACCATGTCGTAAACGACTTCGGCGGGCAGGCGTCGGGGAAGATGGTGAGAAAAGTTTTTGCGATCAGCGGCGTTGGTGGAATTTGTCGCGGAACTGCGCTGGTAGGCGTCGCTGGTGACGATCTCGCGATGCAACCATTTCAGATCAAAATCGTGGGCGATGAATTCGCTCGCCAGATGATCCAACAGGGCGGCATTGCTGGGCGGGTTGGCCAGGTTCATGTCGTCGGTCGGATCGACGATTCCGATGCCAAAGTAGTTGCTCCAAACGCGATTGACGATCGCTTTGGCAAAGTACGGATTGGATTCATCCCGCAACCATTGCATCAGCGCCGGCCGCGGGTCTTCGTCGAGTTCGACTTTTTGTTCGACGCCGAGGATCTTTCCGGTCGGGACACGAACCGGCGGCAGCTTGCGTCCTTTCTTTTTGGCGGCGGCCCGTTGTTTCTTTTGGGCGTCGGTCATGCCACGGGCGGTGATGTACAGTTCACCGAACGGGACGACTTCGCCGGATCGGGCGGCCTGTTGAATTTTGCGACGCAGGTCGCCGCCGTTTAGTTTTTCACCGCCGGTCAGTTTTTCCATCAACTCTTCGCGAGCTTTTTTGGAATCAGGAGAGACTTGGTTGGCGTTCCCGGCTCGGACCACGCCGAACAGTGCCGAGAAGTCGTCGAAGTCTTGCTTGGACCACTGATCGAAGGGGTGTTTGTGGCATTGGGCGCACTCGATCCGAACGCCCAGGAAGGTGTAGGCGAATCCGATCGCGCGGTCTTCGGGTTTTTGAAAGTTGCGGCGTGCCCAAAACAGCGGCATGCTTTCGCGCTCGGCGTATCGGTCGAAGTCGCCGCCGCAGATTTCGGTCATCTCGCGGCAGTACTCGAGGTAGCTTTCTCCGTCTTCGAGCGATTCGGCGCTGACGATGCCTTCGATGATTTCATCATACGGCATGTTGTCTTGAAGGCGTTTTCGCAGCCAGTTGAACCACAGTTTGGTGCCGATGTTTTGGATCGGCAGGACATTGTTGAGTTGTTCGGCGTTGTTGCCCGTCCAGTCGCTCATTCGAGTGGCCCACCAGGCGCCGTAGGCCGGCGATTGCAACAGTTCCTCGACCAGTCGCTGGCGTTTATCGGCCGCATCGTCGGCCAGGAAGGCTTCGACGCGTTCTCCCGAAGGCAGGACGCCGGTGATGTCCAGCGCCGCGCGGCGGATGAACTCGGCGTCGGTGCAGAGGTCCGAAGCAACGATCCCGAGTTTGTCCAGCTTTTGCTTGACGAGCACATCGATCGGCTCGGTCGGTTCGCCCCGATTCGGTGTGCGCTGCGCGATCGATTCGGCGGCGTCGCTCGTCGGCGCCGAGATCGGACGCAGCACCGGAACCGGCACGACGGCGTTGTCATAGTAGACGACGACGTGGGTGTCGCCGGCGTCACCGGATTGGATGTGACCCTCGGCGTCGATCGCTGCGATCGAATCATCGTTGCTGCTGAATCGGCACAGTGCGGTGACGTCTTCGACGGTTCCGTCGGCCCAGTGGGCGATGGCGGTCAGCTGGACGTTTTCTGCGGTGTCGCCGAAGCGAATTTCCGACGGTTCGATTTGCAGTTTCTTGAGGGGTTGAAAGGATTCTTTGTCGAACCGTGCACCGTCGGCGATCCAGTTCCGCAGCACGCGGTACTGCCACTCACCTTTTTCAAAACGCTTGCCGCCTTCGTGCATGTCGGCGTCGGTCGGTTTGGCAAGGATCAGGCTTTCTTCCACGTCATCGACATCGACGCGGCCGGTGTTTTCGGCCATCAACGCTTCGTGGTCACCGGAAAAGTCGTAGCCGAACAACGACAACTGAAAATCACCGCGGCCTTGGAACGAGCCGTGACAGGCTCGACCATTGCATCCCAGTCGCCCCAGCAAGGGCATCACGTGTTTTTGGAAATCGGGGACTTCGTCGACATCCTTGTCAGAGAAACGTGACTGGATCGAAGGTGCCGGGATCGCGGCGGCCTCCGCGGTTTGGTCGGAACGAACGGGTGCAATCGGCTCCGCCGTCACCACGCGAAATCCGACCACGGGAATTGTGGCGGCAGCGAGGCAGCAAACAAACAGGCGTGTTGAAAGCTGTTTCATAAGATTCTGGTAAGTCGGTGGGAGAGGGTGGGGAGAGGTTGTGGGTTACTCTTTTCGGCCGGACTTTCGCAAATAGATTTGGAATGCCCGTTCAATGTTCTTGTCCTGTTGGGACTGTTTTTCACCGAGTCGTTTTTCGGCGACTTGCAGTTGTTCTTGAAGTTTGTCGAGCCGCGATCGCATTTGATCGACGTCGTGTTTGGCACGCGCGAATTCGGCCAGTTCCAAGCGTTTGGTCGCCTCTCGCAACGCCGCTCGATCGGCCTTGTTGTCGCGGACTTTTAGTTTCGCGACCAACAGATTGATCGCAGATTGTGCTTGGACGACTTGGACTTCCAGTTCAAAAGCGGTCTCACCGCGTTTTTGGGCCGCCTGCAATCGCCGCGACGACTTGGCCAGGTTCATGATGGCGGCGTCATATTGGCGGGGTTCTTTTTCACGCAGTTGATCGAGCAAGACGTTGATTTCGGGCAGGTGATCATGGACCATCTGCAGCACGCCGCGTTCTTGTTCTGGATCCAGTTTGCGTGGCGGCGACTTTTTTTCGGACTTCGAGAGGGAAGGATCATCGGCTGCGGCGACGTGCCCGCTGCCGGCAGAGAAAGCGATGCAAAGAACGCCGAGCAGGCCCAGCGCGGACAGGAAGGAAAGGGGTCTAACCATCGTTGCGGTCTTCCTCACCGATGACGGCTTCGAGGGCGACCACCATCCATGAAAAGGTTTCGTCGCTGACCGCTTCGCCGAACTCGGCCAGCAAGCTGTCTTCTGCGATTGGATCAGTTGATTCCATCATGCCGGCTGACCAACCGGACGTGTCCCAGTCGACGGCCGGCTGGACCCAGGTTTTGGCCAGTTCAAACTCGAACGAAGTGTTGGTCGTTGCCGGTTCCAGATTCAGCGCCGTCGCACTGCGATTGATTTGATTCTTGCGGGGATGCATCGAAGCGAGTGAAATCACCAAAATGGATGCCGCCAACGCCGCGATCACGAGGGTGATTCGTTGCAGTGTTGCGGTCCGGTGTGCGCTGGCGGGGGAGGGAAGTGGAAGTGATCGTGGGGCCGGGCCGGTGATGTCGCTGGTCGTGGCCCTCGATGGATCGATTTGAGCGTGGGCGACGAGGCACAGGAGTTCGCTTTCTCGGATCAACGCTTGGGCCACGGCCGGGGAATCCAATTCGGATTCGAAGCGGGCGGCATGTTGCGGCGTCATCTCACCCAACAGGTAATCCGAGCAGCGTTGACGCAGCAGGGGATCTTGCGGGGAGGGTTGAGTGTCGGATGTCATTGGGGGATGCCCTGCATGTCAGGGACGCGAGGGTCGATGGAACGGTCGGAGTCAGGGGGTGGTATCGTCATCGAGTTCGTTTCGCAGCTGCTGCATCGCGCGACGCATTCGCGTCAGGACGGTTCCCAGGGGTTGGTCGAGTCGATCGGCGATGGCTTGAAAGGTCATTCCTTCGGCAAGCCGCAGTCGGATCACTTGCTGGGTGTGTTCGGGCAGTTTTTCGATCGCTTGATGAACGTGTCGCAGTGTCTCTTGGGTCTCAAGATCGGATCGGGGTTCGGTGTCGATGCGAAAGCTCGCATGGGCGTGCTTTTCCAGCACTCGGTCGGTCGTCGATTTGTTTCGCCACCACCGGGCGGCTTCGTTTGCGGCGACCCGGTACAACCAGGCTCGTCGGGCCGCGTGTGGGATCTGGGATTCGTTGCTGAGCATCGCGACCATCACGGTCTGCAAGCAGTCTTCGACGTCGGCCGCTTGGGGCAGCTTTCCCGCGAGGAAACGTCGCAACCCCGCTTCGGCTTCTCTGAACTCCTCACGCCAGGCGTGTTGACTGCCCCCCTCGGTCGCACCGTCATCGGGCTGCGGGTCTCCCGATGCACCGGGAGAGGATTCGGGGGAGGGGGCGCCATCGTCGGCGGGAAGGTTGCTCATGTTCTGCGCTTGCCGCGACTTTCATTGCGCACCGCTGTCGATTTATTTCACGGATTCGACAGGATTTTGTTTTTTTCTCGGCGAAATCCTCACCAAATCGGTCGATGCCGGAAAGAAAATTCGCCCGCCCTACTGACGCGATCCGATGCGTGGTGGGAAGATGTAGCTTAGCCGAACGTAGTGAGACATGCTGGAGTGATCATGGCAGAGAAATCAAACGACATCTGGATCGGATTTGACCTTGGCGGCACCAAAATGCTGGCGATCGCCTACGACGACGGGTGGAATGCGTTAGGCCGCCGCCGACGAAAAACGCGAGGCCGTGACGGCAGCGATAGCGGCATCGCCAGGATCGGATCGACGATCGAGCGTTTGATCGATGAAAACGATTTGAAGAGCAAGCAGATTCGGGGGATCGGGATCGGATGTCCCGGGCCAATTGATCTGGACAAGGGCCGAATTCTGACGACACCCAATTTGGGCTGGGATGACGTCGACATCGAGCAGTTCCTGCACAAGAAATTTGATTGTCCGGTGGTTGTGCTCAACGATGTCGATGCCGGCTTGTACGGCGAGTATCAGTTTGGGGCTGCCGCCGGGTCACGCTGTGCCGTGGGGATTTTTCCCGGCACCGGTGTCGGCGGTGCGTGCGTGTACGAAGGCACGATCTTGCAGGGGGCGGGTGTCAGTTGCATGGAGATCGGTCACACCCGGATCAGCAGCGGCACACGCAGCAGCGGCTACGAATTGCCCGGGACGTTGGAAGCCGAAGCGAGTCGATTGTCGATCGCTGCCGAAGCGGCCAAAGCGGCGTTCCGCGGAGACGCGCCGTCGCTGGCCAAAAACGTCGGCACCGATCTGTCCGATATCCGCAGCGGCGCGTTGGCCGATGCGATCGAGGCGGGTGACAAAGTCATTCGGCGGCTCGTCGAGGACGCGTCCGAATCGATCGGCATCTCCGTCGTCAACATCATTCACCTGCTTTGTCCCGACACTATCGTGCTCGGTGGGGGAATGGTCGAGGCAATGGAGGAATTGATCGTCGGAACGGTCACCAAGACGGCGCGCAAAAACGTGATGAGCGTTTACAAAGACCGCTTCAAAGTCGTCGCCGCCAAACTCGGCGACGACGCCGGAGTGAAAGGCGCCGCCGCATGGGCTCGGCGGAAGGTTGGGGAATAGGTTTTAAACGCGATCGATGTAGCGGTTGATGACGCTTTCGAGCAATTCTTGGCGTCCGCTGACGTTTGGTTCTGCGTCGCCTTTTTCCAGCATGTAGGTTTCCAAGTCGGCGAAGGTGACTTCGCCGGCTTCGATTTTGGCTCCGATGCCGCTGTCAAAACTGCTGTAACGCTCGCTGATGAATCCTTCCAGTGCGTTGTCGGCACGGATGGCCGCGGCGATCTTGAGCCCCTTGGCGTAGGCGTCCATGGAGCCGACGTGGGCGTAGAACAGATCGATCGGTTCGAACGATTCGCGACGGACTTTGGCGTCAAAGTTCACGCCGCCGCTACCGAGTCCGCCGTGCTTGAGGATGTAGTACATCATCTGGGTCGTCAGGTAGTAATCGGTCGCGAACTGGTCGGTGTCCCAACCGAGCAGCAGGTCGCCGGTGTTCGCATCGATGCTGCCCAGTGCGCCTTGGGCGCCGGCGTAATCGATTTCGTGCATCATGGTGTGGCCGGCCAGCGTCGCGTGGTTGGTTTCCAGGTTCAGCTTGAAGTGATCGGTCAGGTCATAGGCACGCAGGAAGTTCATGCAGGCGGCCGCATCGCTGTCGTATTGATGCTTGGTCGGCTCTTTCGGTTTCGGCTCGATCAGGAATTGTCCCGTGAAGCCGATCTCCTTGGCGTAGTCGACGGCCATATGAAAGAACTTGGCCAGATGGTCCAGTTCACGCTTCATGTCGGTGTTGTAAAGGTTCTGGTAACCCTCTCGGCCGCCCCAGAACACATAGTTTTCGCCGCCGAGTCGATGCGTGACTTCCATCGCTTTCTTGACTTGTGCCGCGGCGTAGGCGAACACGTCGGCATTGCAGGTCGTCGCCGCACCGTGCATGAAGCGGGGGTTGGAAAACATGTTCGCGGTGCCCCACAGCAGCTTCACGCCGCTGCGATCCTGCTCCTCTTCGAGCACATCGGCAACCGCATCCAAGTTCGCATTGGTCTCCGCCAGCGAAGCGCCTTCGGGGGCGACATCGCGGTCGTGAAACGCATAGTAGGGGGCCTGCAGCTTTTCGAATAACTCGAATGCGACACGCGCCCGGTTCTGAGCGTTTTCGACCGACTCGGTGCCATCATCCCAGGGGCGAACCGCCGTGCCCGGGCCGAAGGGGTCGCTGCCGGTGCCGCGGAACGTGTGCCAGTAAACGATCGAGAACCGGAAGTGGTCCTTCATCGTTTTGCCTTCCACGACCTCTTCGGGGTTGTACCAACGAAACGCGAGGGGGTTGTCGCTCTGGGGGCCTTCGTATTGGACGGTCGAGATGTCGGGGAACGCTGACATGACGTTAGGGGGAGTAGGTGGTTGGGAAAGAATCGTCAGAGAACGATCAAGATCAGGAAACGCCCAGTTTTGAAACCTTGCCGTTTCCAAACAAGCCGATAAGGCCGGAAGTTGAGACGCAGGCTCATTCGGGTGGGAAAGAATCTCAATCTCGCCGGCATTCTAGCACGTGGCGTGAGCCAGTGGCGGGCGATGGCTGCGCGGGGCAACACGCGCCGGTCGCTCGTATGTTGAAAACACCAGGCCGAATGACGTCAAATATCGGTCTGGGTTGTTCGTGAGGAGCGTTCACCGGTCGCTGTGGCTATGACCACTTGCGTTAGATTGCTCCCTCCGAG
>WCIL01000059.1:0-49036 GCA_033042175.1 Phycisphaera sp. RhM | reverse complement strand
CTCAAAGTATCTGGCTCCAGCCGATGCTGAACTGCCCGGCTACATTCACATCAGCAAACGCGGCATCAACGATTCGACGGCAGCGTTTTTGGGGGCACGGCACGCCGAACTGAAACTGCTCGGCGATCAGGCACCGGCAAACCTCGCCTCTCCCAAAACGATCGACGAACCTGCTGACGAAGCTCGCCAACGACTGCGTGTTCAATTTGATCGACGGTTCTCACAGCAACGTTCACGGGCGCTGACGGATGTCTACAACAGTTCGTTCGAACAAGCGGAGAAATTGATGAAACGCAAGGCGATGTTTGAGGGCGACGTCGGCGAACAAGACCTGGACCGTTACGGCCGCCACGATTTCGGCCGCCATTGCATTCTCGCCCGCGACTTACTGGAGAACGGTGCCACGTGCGTCAAGGTCACGCATCATGGTTACGACACGCACGCAGAGAATTTTAATTTTCACCTGGAGCAACTCGGCGAATTTGACAAAACGTTTTCGATGCTGCTCGACGACATCCACGATCGCGGAATGCTCGACAGTACATTGGTGATCGTCTATTCCGAGATGGGACGCACACCGAAAATCAACACGAAATACGGTCGTGATCATTGGGGAACCGCGTGGTCGGTCGCGATGGGCGGCTGCGGCATCCAACCCGCCGGGGTGATCGGCAAAACCAACGACGAGGGCACTAAAGTTGTCGAGCGTGAAGTCGATGGCGGACACCTGTTTCATACGTATTTGTCCGCACTCGGGCTTGATTCTACGATGGACCACGACGTTGCCGGAAAATCGATTCCGATCGGGGACCCCGCCGCTGCCCCGATTGAGGAGTTATTGGCATGAACTTAAACGCAACTGTTGATCCGGTTCAGACGCATCTCGTTCTCGAACTGAAGCATTCCCGGCCACTCACCACGCTCCGCGTCGATCCGGAGTCTCGCTATGTCGCCGCGGGCGCGCAAGACCTGGATGTTCAACTCTGGGATCTTCAGGACGGCAGACTCAGGGCGCTGAGTGGGCATCAAAGCTGGGTTCGATCCATCGATTTTTCAGCCGACTCGAAACGGCTCTATACGGCTTGCTGGGGCGGAGTCGTCAATATTTGGGACCTCACCCAGGACGCTGCTCCGATCATCCGCAGCATCCCCGCCCATCAGGGCGCCGCCCGCTGGGTGCGAGTCAGCCCTGACGGCACACGTCTGGCGACATGCGGCAATGACTTGCTCGTCAAACTGTGGAACATCGAAACCGGAGAACAAGAGCTGGAACTGAAGGGGCACGAGCGACACGTCTACGGTGTTGACTTTCACCCCGACGGTGAGCACTTGGTTTCTCAAGATCTGATGGGCGTCATCTTGATTTGGGATCTGAAAACGGGTGAGCAGCAACGCAAAATCGATGCCGGCATGATGACGGGCTACGACAAGAAATTTGCGGCGGACATGGGTGGCGCACGGGACATGCAATTCAATGCCTGCGGAAGCCGATGGGCCAGCGCAGGGATCACCAAGGTGGTGAACTCCTTCGCCGGGATTCAAGATCCGATCATCGTGGTCTTTGACTGGGAAACCGGTGAAGCGACGCGACAGCTTCGAGCCGCCGAGAATTTCAAAGGAGTCGCGTGGGCGGTCCGGTTTCATCCCCAAGGCTTCCTGGTCGGCGGAGGTGCGGACAAATCAGGCAAAGGCGAACTTTGGTTTTACAACGACGATCAGGACGAAGCATTTCACACCTTCAAAATGAAAAGCGCTGCACGTGGAGTGGATCTTGTCGGGGAGGACCGATTGGCCGTCGCCCATGCCGATGGCCACGTCCGGCTGTACCAGATGACCGCCGAAGCCACCGAGCCGGAAGAGGCAACTGAGGTCGACTCGTAAAACAAGGCGTTCCTGCGTCCGAAAGGGCCTCTCAAGAGCCATCGCGACGTGGTCGGTGTCCGTGAGTGTTCCGATGGCACCCCGGAGCGCGAAATGGTTCAGTATTGCTTTCCACCTACCGAGGGAGAGGAAATTCAAAAGAACGTTAGAGTCAGCAAATCTCAGATTTTAAATCCGAGCAAGTGACCTTTCAGGCCGCCGAACTGGATTTCGATTTCTCCGCCGAGTTCGGCTTGTTCGCAGACCACGGTGAAGTCGATCATCAGCGTCGGGGCTTTGCTGTTGTCGCCGATTCGCGTTCCCGTCGGTGTGACCGATTTCAACGGCCCGAATTTTTCAGTCACAACGTTTGCCATTGCTGCGAGTCGCTCTTGGCTGATGGCTTCTTGCAGGTTGGGATGGAACAATGCCCATGCCACATCGTTATTGCCGCTCAGCCATTGCTCCAAAAACTTGTTCCCCAATGCCTCGTACTGTTCGGTCCGCGTCGGCACGACGAACCAATTTGCCAAGGCCGGCGAGGTGACGTCGAATTGAATCAGTTTGCCGGCCAGTGTGACCAGTTTGGAGGTCGCGGTTCCCTTCTCAAACCGAACCGTGGCCTGAGACATCACGCGGGTGCCGGCGTCATTTTTCTCAATGCGAAATTCCGTCTGCGAGATGCTCTCGACTTTCCCTAGTCTTTGATCGATCGCGCGAACAAGTTCATGCATCACCGCGGGATCGATTTGACAGGCCAGGCTTGGATGCATCGACTGGGTCAGAGCATCCACATCATGCGAAGCGATTTTTGCGAAGAAATCGCGTTGCAATTCTGAGGCTTTGGAAACGGAACCGGCGAACACGCCGCCCAAGACGATGACGCCTACGAGACCTGCGATCAATCCGCCGAGAATGTGTTTTTTAATCATCGAATGGTTTCCATCTTTTGAGGGGATGGGCAACACATTGCCCTGCACGGACACAGCGAAAAA
This sequence comes from Phycisphaera sp. RhM, assembly GCA_033042175.1. Lineage (GTDB taxonomy): Bacteria > Planctomycetota > Planctomycetia > Pirellulales > Pirellulaceae > Stieleria. Next base: position 46,181 of record WCIL01000059.1, on the reverse strand, counting down.
CCTCGCATGGTGTTACCATCTGTTTCGATCAAATGCAGTCAACGCAGGAAGTGGTGGCACAGAGGGAGAAGAACCCCAGCGGGGGTCAACAAACGACGCAGCGCGATCGGACGGCGCAAGCGGCGGCGGGAATCCGGCGATCCGCGTTCTGTTCAACCCCGTTGGGGTTGGCGGCCTATTGGCGACCGAATCTTGGGGTGCGCTGCCGCGACCCCAAGCTGTGTTGTGGCACGCCGCTGGCGTGAACTCGCGACGTGTTTTGCGACCGTGAATGGTCCAATGGCGGCCTGGACGCGAAATGTATCAGTATGACGTTCCACCCTCCCTGTCAGAGGTCGTGCAGTTTTCGGCGTCACCCAGCTGACACGACCTGGCAGGAGGGGGGCATCGGGACGCTGTCTCAAACGTTTCGGTGAACAGGTTATGATGTGGTGAATGCTTCGGATCGTCGCTGCCCTGACAGCCTCGAAGCCTCTCCCACTTTGTGGTGTCTGATCCTCTTTCGTCCCAACCTTTGTCTCTGCCATGCCCTGTAAACTTCTCGCCCTGGTTTGCTGCTTCGTTAGTTTGTTGACTGCAGCAATCGAATCCGCCGACGCCGCAGATGCCGACAAGCCGAACGTGCTGTTCATTTTCTTGGACGATTTCGGTTGGCGGGATGCCGGGTTCATGGGCAGCGATTTCTACGAGACTCCGAACCTGGATGCATTGGCGGCTCGCGGAATGGTGTTCACGGATGCCTACGCCGGAGCCGCCAATTGTGCTCCGTCGCGCGGCTGCCTGTTGTCCGGTCAGTACTCGCCGCGTCATGAGATCTACAACGTGGGGACGTCGCGGCGGGGGAATCGGAAACACGGCCGGTTGATGCACATTCCCGGCACCGACACGCTGCGAACCGATATTCGCACGTGGGCCCACTGTGTCCGTGATGCCGGCTATCGCACCGGCACGATCGGCAAATGGCATCTCAGCGACGACCCACTGCCCTATGGATTCGATTTCAATTTTGCGGGAACCCACAGCGGCAGTCCACCACGGGGTTACTACCCGCCGCACGGCAACATTCCCGAGCTGGCCGATGCACCCAAGGACGAGTACCTGACGAACCGTTTGACCGAAGAAGCGATCAAGTTCATTCGTCGCCAGTCCGATAAGCCGTGGTTTTTGTACTTGACCCATTTCGCCGTGCACACGCCGATCCAGAGTGAGCCGGAGCTGGTGAAAAAGTACGAACAGAAGCCCCCCGGCGAACTGCATGACCATCCCGTGATGGCGGCAATGATCGAAAGTGTCGATGTCGGTGTGGGGCGGATCATCAAGACGATCGAGTCGCTGGGGCAAACCGACGACACCATCATCGTGTTCACCAGCGACAACGGCGGCTACGGTCCGGCGACATCGATGAAACCACTGAAAGGATACAAGGGAACGTACTACGAGGGCGGCATCCGCGAACCGATGTTTGTCGTTTGGCCGGGGGTGACGAAGCCGGGGACGACCTGCGACACGCCGGTGATCAACGTCGATTTGTTCCCGACGTTCTGTGAGATGACCGGCGCGGCGCTGCCGGATCAACCCGTCGATGGACTTAGTCTGCGCCCCTTGCTGGCCGGCGAAGCCGATCCGGCGTTCCAGTCGCGCTCGCTGTTTTGGCACTTTCCTGCCTATCTGCAAAGCTACCAACGAATCGACGAGCAGCGGGATGTGCTGTTTCGTTCTCGGCCTTGCAGCATCATTCGCAACGGAAAATGGAAGCTGCACGAATACTTCGAAGACGGCGAGTTGGAACTGTACGATTTGGAAGCCGATCCCGGCGAGACGACCAACCTCGCCGCGTCACATCCGCAAGACCGAGACCGATTGCACGGGCTGCTCAAGGCCTGGCGAGAATCGACGGCTGCCCCCGTGCCGACCGAGCCGAATCCCGACTTCGACGCCGCCGACGAGGAGCGGGAAATCGCCAGACGCTTGAAAAAAAAGGGATAAGTCTATAGCCTGAAACTTGGCAACCCTGAGATCAGCCGGTTCGCGCCAACGCGAGCGGCGCCCATCAATGGCGATTGAGCGGTAGTTGGGGTTGCGCCCGGTGTTTTGCCGATCGAATGCGGGATGGAATGGACGTGATGGAACTAAATGCCGAGCAAAAGCGTGCCGCCGAGTTCGCCGGGGATGACGTGCTGGTCCTGGCCGGTGCGGGGACGGGAAAGACCAGCACGATCGTCGCCCGTGTCGTCCATCTGACGAAGATCGGCGTCGACCCGCGGCGCATTCTGCTGTTGACCTTCACCCGCCGCGCCGCCCGCGAGATGCGGCATCGGCTGACCCAGCAGATCGGTTCCTCGGCCAAGACCGTGCCGACGGGAACCTTTCACAATTTTTGTTTGCAATACCTTCGTCGTTGGCCGGATCTGTTCGAGTGCGGATCGTTGACGATCATCGACCGCGACGACCAGTTGCAACTGATGAAGCTCGCCCGCGCGAACGTGGTGGGGAAGGACGCCGCGTTTCCCAAGTCGGCCGAGCTCGCCAATTACTATTCCTACGCGCGGAACACCAACCGTCCGGTCGCCGAGTACCTGGCCGAGTTCACCGACCATGACGAAGACGCAATCAAACGGATCAGCAGCGTCTTGCAGGACTACACCAAGCGAAAGCACGAGTGTCGATATTTCGACTACGACGACATCCTGCACCTGTTCGCCCGGCAGTTGCACCGCAGTCGAATCGTCCGCGAGAAGATGCAATCGCGTTACGACCATATTCTGGTCGACGAGATGCAGGACACCAATCCGCTGCAATGGTTGATCTTGGATGGCATGCGTGACCCGGCAAAATTGTTTTGTGTCGGTGATGACGCGCAAAGTATTTATGCGTTCCGCGGTGCCGACTTTCGCAACGTTCATTCCTTCACCGAGCGAGTCGCCGGCGCGGAGGTGCTGAAACTGGAACAGAATTATCGCAGCACCCAGGAGATCTTGGATCTGTCCAACTGGTTGCTCGACCAGTCGTCACTGGGCTATGACAAGCACCTTCGGGCCGCCCGAGGTCCGGGCATCAAGCCGGTCCTGGTTGAATTGGACGGCGACTTTGAGGAGGCGGACTGGGTGGCATCGGATTTGATGCAGCGACACGAAGATGGTGATCCGTGGCGTGACCACATGATCCTGACCCGCAGCGCATGGGCGGCCAGAAGTGTCGAAGCGGCCTTGATCGAAAACGACATTCCCTATCGATTCATCGGCGGCACGCAACTGCTTCAATCGGCACACGTCAAAGACCTCCTCAGCCTGCTTCGCGTCATCGACAATCCCGCCGACCAATTGGCGTGGATGCGTTATCTGACGCTGTGGCCGCGGATCGGCGAAAAGACGGCGGCGACCACGATCGGCAAACTGTTGGCGATGCCAAACATCAAAGCCATCAGCGAGTTCCTGACCGATCAATACAAAACCAATCCGCGTCTGGCCGAATCGATCACCGAATGTCTGACGTGTTGGGACCGGCCTAGTGACGTGATCGGCGCCGCGACGGACAAGATGACGCCGCTGCTGGAAAAGAAATACGATGACTGGGATCGTCGCAGCAAGGACCTGAAGTTGTTGCAACGACTAGCGGCCAAACACCAATCGGTCGGCGATTTTTTAGAGACGTACACGCTGGACCCGATCACCGAATCCGAGGCCAGCAACGAAGATGTCGACGATTTGGTGACGCTGATCACCGTTCACAGTGCCAAGGGAACCGAAGCACCGGTGTGTTATCTGATCGGAGTCCAGCCGGGAAACTATCCCCATGTCCGCAGCATCGGCGACGACGACAAAGAGGAAGAGGAGCGACGGGTGTTGTATGTCGCGATGACGCGTGCCCAGAACGAACTGTTTCTGACCGGAACCCTGCGTTCGCACGGTGCCTATGTCCCGCACCACAATCGGTTTTATCAATCCGGCGGATCAAGCTCTCAGCCGTACTTTCTCAGTGACGTGCCGCCCGAACTGGTCCAGTCGGACTTGGACATCGACACCGATCCGTTTGATTCGCCGATCACATCGTTTCGGGGGTGAATGAAAGTGGGATAGGCTTCCAGCCTGTCAGTCTGCGATGACGATCCTGGAAGCCTATCCTGCGGATTACCCAATACTTCTTTGCCTTGTTCCCGGGCTCCGCCCTACGCCTGGGAACGCACTGTCATGGAGGCTCCCGCCGCCTGGCTGCCATCAGCGGGTGGCAGGAGCCACCGCGGCCTTACGTTCCAAGGCGGAGCCTTGGAACGCGTCAACTGTAGGGGGGGGCAGTCGCCCGCGGTTCCATCGACAGGCTGGAAGCCTATCCCACTGGTTATCCCGAAATCACCAGGATCGCGGTGTCGGCGTTCAGGTTGGGATCGTCATCGGCGTCGATGCGTTTGCCCAGGGAGGCATCGACATAGATCTCTTTTTCCAAACGAAGCGACATTTGGCGGCACAAATCGTGAACATCGGCGATGCTGGGAAATCGCCGGTTGGGCGTGTTGTACCACTCGAACGCGAATTCGCCGGGGGCTTTGGGCGAACGCCCGCGGACGACATAGTCTTCTCTGAGTTTTCGGTAGGCGAAGTTGGGAAAGCTAACGATGATCCGCCGACCGACGCGGATCATTTCCTGAAACAGCGTCTCCACATTGGCGACTGCTTGTAAGGTCGCGCTCAGAATGACCACGTCGAATTGGTTGTCGATGAAGGCGGGCAAGCCATGGTTGAGGTCATAATCGATGACGTCGATGCCTCGGCGTCCGGTTTGGACGATGCTCTCCTGTTCGACTTCGACGCCGACGAGTGTCTGATGCCCGCGCTTGTGAAGCGCGGCCAATAGATGACCATCTCCACAGCCCAGATCCAGCACCGACGCGCCGTCTGGAATCTCGCCGAGGATCAGCTCTTCGACTTCCGAGATCGAGGCCGGCGTGGTGTCGATGTCACCGAGTCGAGCTTGCACCAACGGTCCGTACTGGGCGATGTCTTCGGCGATCAAAAAGGAATCGTGCCCCCGCGGCGTGGTGATTTCGCCGTAGGTGACCGGCTTGCCCAATGCCGTCAGCGCGTTGACGATGTCACGTGACTGGTCCGTGGTGAACAACCAATCGCTGCTGAAGCTGACGACCAGGAACTGGCAATCCGCATCGTTGAATGTTTCCATCAATTGCAGCCGGTTGACGCCCAGGTCAAACAGATCCATCGCCATCGTCAGCGTGACATAGCTGTTGGCATCAAAACGCGTGGTGAATTTTTGGCCTTGGTGGGCCAGGTATGAACCGATGCTGAATCGTTGTTCGAACACGGACACGATTTGCCGGGGGTCGTGACGGTCGGAGCCGAACTTTTGCTCCATCGCTTCGGTCGATAAATAGGTCACGTGACCGAGCATGCGTGCGATGGCCAGCCCGGTGTTGGGCCGTTTGGGTTTGTCGTAGTACTGGCCGCCGTAAAAGTGCGGATCGGTTTGGATGGCGTTGCGGCCGATGATGTCGAACCCGAGCGCTTGACTGGTCAGCCGCGCGCTCGAAGCGATCACGACGCACAAGTCGGTCGAATCGGGATGTTTGGCCACCCAAGCCATCGCCTGATGGCCGCCGAGCGAACCGCCGACGATGGCGTGCCAGCGGGTGATGCCCAGATGATCGGCCAGCATCCGCTGGACCGTGACCATGTCCCCGATCGTGATCCGCGGAAAGTCGGCGCCGAAGGGCTGGCCGGTTTCCGGGTTCAGATCACTAGGGCCGGTCGTGCCGCGACAGCCGCCCAACACGTTGGGGCAGACGACAAAGTATCGATCGGTGTCGACCGGTTTGCCGGGGCCGATCAGTTCGTCCCACCAGCCGGGATCGTCGTCCGGGTCGTGGCGTGCGGCGTGGGAGTCGCCCGAGACGGCATGGCAAACCAGGACGGCGTTGGAGGCGTCGCGGTTGAGTGTGCCCCAGGTTTCGAACGCGCAGCAAACGTTGCTCAGGCGTCCGCCCAGTTCCAACTCTACATCGCCGTCGAAGGTCACCGAGCGGACATGCTTGAGCGGTCCGACGACGCGGTCGTCGTCGGTGCTTGCGAACAGATCGGCGGTGGAGTCGGACTGGCTCACGTCGCCGCGGCGAGGGCCTGTTTCAGGTCATCGATGATGTCTTGGACGTCTTCGATCCCGACCGAGACCCGAACGTATTCGGGAACGACACCCGCCTTGGCTTGTTCTTCGGCCGTCAACTGTTGGTGCGTCGTGCTGGCCGGGTGAATCACCAACGTCTTGGCGTCGCCGATGTTCGCCAGGTGTGAACAAAGCTTGCAGGCGTTGATGAATTTCTTTCCCGCTTCCATGCCACCCTTGATGCCGAATCCCATGATCGCACCCTGGCCGTTGGGCAGGTACTGTTGTCCGCGCTGGTAATCCTTGTGCGATTTCAATCCGGGGTAATTGACCCACTCGACCGCGTCGTTGGACTCCAGAAATTCGGCGACCTTTTGAGCGTTCTCGCAGTGCCGGGGCATTCGCAGGTGCAGCGTTTCCAGCCCTTGTAGGAACAGGAATGCTGCGAAGGGACTCATCGCCGCGCCGGTGTCACGCAACCAGTGCGTTCGGGCATGCAGCAGGTAGGCGATGTTGCCCATCGGTCGCAAATGCTCTTCGAAGACGGCACCGTGATAGGACGGAGACGGCGCACAGAACTCCGGCCATTTTTCCGGTTGATCGGCCCATTTGAAGTTACCGCTGTCGACGATCGCGCCGCCGATGTGTGTGCCGTGGCCGCCGATGAATTTCGTCGTGCTGTAGATCACGATGTCGACGCCGTGCTCGATCGGTTTGAGCAACATCGGGGTCATCACGGTGTTGTCACACAGCACGGGGATCGCACCGTGGGGGGCGCTGTGCGCGGCGTCGGTGATCGCTTTGAAATCCGGCACGTCGTTCTTGGGATTGCCGATCGATTCCATGTAGACCAGACGCGTGTTCTCGTCGATCAAGCCATGGATCTGTTCGGGATGATCGGGGTCAAAGAAACGAACTTCGATGCCCAGGCTCTTGAACGTTTGCGTGAACAAGGTCCAGGTGCCGCCGTACAGCGAGGTGCTGCTGACGATGTTTTGTCCGCTGTGGGCGATCGTCAGGATCGCGGCCGTGATCGCGGCTTGTCCGGAGGCAAAACACAGCCCGGTGACGCCACCGTCGAGTGCCGCCAGCCGTTTTTCCAACACATCCACGGTGGGGTTCATCAACCGGCTGTAGATGTTCCCGAACTCGGTCAGCCCGAACAGCGCGGCGGCATGGTCGGTGTCGTTGAAGGTGTAGCTGGTGGTCGCATAGATCGGCACCGCGCGGGCGTTGGTGGTCGGGTCGGGTTCCTGGCCGGCGTGCAACGCCAATGTTCCTGGGCGATAATTCTCGCTCATCAATTCGCTTCCTGGGGACGGTGGTTTGTCGAGAGGGGCGAACAGTTTAGGGCAAACCGCGGGGAGTGACCACGGTATCAGTGATCGGCGTGGGACACAGGGGAGTGGGCGTGGATTGACAGGCTGGAAGCCTATCCCACAGTTATTGCAGCACGACGTCGACGGTTTCGGTCTGGCCATCCCGCAAGAATTGCACCGTGACCGTCTCGCCGACGCGGTGGTGCTCCAAGGCTTCCAGCATGTCGTTCATGTCGCGAACGGTCGTGTCGCCGATCTTTTGAATGATGTCGCCGGGCCGGACCAAACTGGATTGTCCGATCACGGTTTCCCGTAGTCCGGCGCGATCGGCGGGGCCGCCGGGGACGATGTGCAAAATCAGCACGCCCTCGACGCCCAGCCGCGTCGTCACGACTTCGCTGAGTTCACGGTTGACGCGGATCCCCAGTTGCGGCGGCTCATAGCGACCGTTGGCGATGATTTGCGGGACGACCCGGTTGACCGTGTCGACGGGGATGGAAAACCCGACGCCTGCCGAGGTGCCCGAGGGGCTGTAGATGGCGGTGTTGACGCCGATCAACCGCCCGGCACTGTCGAGCAACGGGCCGCCGGAGTTGCCGGGGTTGATCGCCGCATCGATCTGAATGACCTCTTCAATCGAACGTCCCGTCGGGCTGTCGATCGAGCGGCTCTTGGCCGAGACGACTCCGGTGGTTAGGGTTTGATTGAGTCCAAACGGATTGCCGATCGCGAACACCGCCTGGCCGACCAGCAAGTCATCGCTGGTGCCGATGGCCACCGGCAGCAATTTCGCAGCCGGTGCGTTGATCTTCAGCACCGCCAGATCGTGGTCGGCCGATCCGCCGACCAAGATCGCTTCGTAGGACGATTGATCCCAGAGCACGACTTTGGCCGAAGAGGCTTCTTGCAGAACATGGAAATTGGTCACGATGTGGCCGAATTCGTCCCACATGAAACCGCTGCCCGAGCCCGCATCGACTTCGATGGCCCGCCGCGAAAACGGGCTGGCGACGCGTGATCGGGTCGTCAGGTAAACCACCGACGGGCTGACCGTGCGAAACAGTTCGACCGTCGATTGTTCGAAGGCCGCCAAGTCACCTCGCGGGGTGATCGCGCGAGGTGTTCCGCTGGCGGCCATTCCGATCCCCAGCCAAACGCGGACGGTCGGCCAGACAAAGACCACGGTGACCAGCGTCAGCAGCAGCCATGTCAGGCGAAGCTGACGACGGAGATCGATCGCGTCTTCGGACTGCATCGGCTTTAGCCCATGTCGATTTCGTAGCCGCTGCGATACGGCCTGGCGAGCATGCTGTTGGCTTGCGAATCACCGACGATCTGCTCGCTGGCGTTGTCCCATTTCAGTTCACGACCGAGTCGTGCGCTGATGCCGGCCAAGTGACAGACGTTGAGCATTTCCATGTGGGTGTGGACGTCGCTGATGGGCTCTTTCCGTTCTTTCGCGCAGTGCAGGAAGTTGGCCCAGTGAGCCGCCCGCTCGTTCCGCTCCATCGGCAGGTTCTTGTAGACCTTGGCGATCGCGTCTTCGGGCAGCGGGTTGTCCTTCAGATCTTCGACCGGTTTGCCGACCAGTTTGCCGCGGTTGACAAAGATCTTGCCCTTGTCGCCGGTGATCAGCACGCCGTTGTCGGTGTCATTGCGGATGATCATCTTGGTGCCGCCGGGATACATCACGTTGAACAGGAACGCGGTCGCGGTGTTGTAGCGGTCATTCATCACGGGCTTGCCGTCTTTGAATTCGACCGGATGGGTGGCGGTGCCGCCGATCGACAGCGGGCCTTCGGTTTGACCGTTCAGTTTGAGCGCCCAGTTGCAGATGTCGACATGGTGCGCGCCCCAGTCGGTCAGTTTTCCGCCGCTGTATTCGTACCACCAGCGGAATTCGTAGTGGCAGTTCGTGTTGCCGCGGCCACGATTCTTTTGGCTGGGCAGATTGCGGTAGTCGACCTTCGGGGCCGGCCCCAACCAGCGATCCCAATCCAGTCCTTCGGGCACTTCGGCGACGGGGATCGGAGGGCTGGTGGGTGCACCGCCGATTGCGGCTTGGACTTCACGAATCGTTCCGAGTCGTCCTTCGTTGACGATGGCCATCGCTTTGACAAACAGATTGAACGTACTGCGCTGCTGCGTTCCGACTTGGACGATGCGTCCGGTTTCCTTTTGAACCTTGCGGATCAACTTGCCTTCGTCGATCGTCAACGTGAGCGGTTTTTCGCAGTAGACGTCTTTTCCGGCCAGCATGGCTTCGATCAGTGGCTTGGTGTGCCAGTGGTCGGGGGTGGCGATGTGCACCGCGTCGATATCCTTGCGGTCGAGCAGTTCGCGATAGTCGGATGACTGGACGGCTTTGCCGCCGCTGTGTCGTTGGCTGAAGGACTGGCGGCGACCGGCGTCGACGTCACACACGGCGACGACGTCCACCCAGTCTTTGGCGGAGTTCATGTTGCCGCCCGCCATGCCGCCGGCACCGATGACGCCCATCGCGACGCGGTCGTTCTTGCTCTTGGTTTCGTCGGCCAGCGTTTTAGGCGTCGAGTAAAAGTAAGGGACCGAGGCGGCGGCCGAGGCGGCGGCGGCGGTCTTGAGGAATTGGCGACGTTCTTGGCGATGGTTCACCTTGGATCGCTTGGTCATCGGAATGCCTTTATGATGGGGGACTGGATTGGTGTGGGAAATTTGCAGATCAGGACTGGATATCGGGACGGCGCGAACGAGCGGGGATCGGTGGCAATCCACGGTTCGCGTTCGGTATCGGAGCCAGCGCCCTATGGTAACTGCTAATGGGCCCTTTGGGGCAGCCTGCGACCCAGCGAAAAGTGACCATCTCGTTAATGTTTGGAGGAGAGGAAACAGTGGAATTTGACTGTCCGATGTGCGGAAAACACTACCAGGCCGGCGAGGAGATGGCGGGGAAAGACGTCAATTGCAAGGCCTGTCGCCAGACGTTTCGTGTCCCGGGAGGCTCCTCGACCGCGCCGTCGGGTGGTTTTTCGGGCCTGAATTCCACCACCGACGGTGATGATCGGTTCTCTGCCGGTGAGATCGAAATGAGCACCGCGCCGGTCACGATGCGAGGCGGACAATCCGGCGATGGAGTCAGCCGGCGCAGTGACGAGATCGATTATGAAGTCTTCGGACACGAAACCCAATACGTCGAAATCACGCTCGATCCGGGAGAACAGACGATCGCCGAAGCGGGCGCGCTGATGTACATGACCGAAGGCGTCGAGATGGCGACCGTCTTCGGCGACCCGTCCAAGCAGGACAGCAGCCTGTTCGGCAAGGTCTTGTCGGCGGGCAAGCGGGCGCTGACCGGCGAGGCGCTGTTCATGACGACCTTTACCAATCAGGGCCGCGGGCAAGCCAAGGTCGCCTTCGGAGCACCCCATCCCGGACGCATGATTCCGCTGCACCTGGATCAACTGGGCGGCGAAATCATCTGCCAAAAAGATGCCTTCTTGTGCGGCGCCCGCGGGATCACGGTGGACATCGCCTTTCAAAAGAAGATCGGTGCGGGGCTGTTCGGTGGCGAAGGTTTCATCATGCAGCGGCTCAAAGGGGACGGCATCGCGGTCATCCACGCCGGCGGAACGATGATGTACCGCGAACTGGAACCCGGCGAGACGCTGCGACTGGACACCGGGTGCTTGATGGCGATGGGGCCATCGGTCCACTACGACATCCAGTTCGTCGGCGGGCTGAAAAACGCGTTCTTCGGCGGCGAAGGGCTGTTTCTGGCGACCGTTCGCGGCCCCGGTCCGGTGTGGTTGCAATCGCTGCCGTTCTCACGGTTCGCCGGACGACTCGCCGCTGCGATTCCCTCGGCCGGAAACACCCGTAAGGGCGAAGGCTCGCTGTTGGGCGGGTTGGGCGAAATGTTTATGGGGGATTGATGCCCCCGGCTCGGCTGACCTCCCAGCGGGAGGCGTGAGCGAGCGTCGCGTGGCGGATTGGGGGCAATCACGCGCCACTGGCTGACGCCACGTGCTGAGATGCAGCACTCCAGCGGGAGGCGTGAGCGAGCGTCGCGTGGCGGATTGGGGGCAATCACGCGCCACTGGCTGACGCCACGTGCTGAGATGCAGCGCTCCAGCGGGAGGCGTGAGCGAGCGTCGCGTGGCGGATTGGGGGCAATCACGCGCCACTGGCTGACGCCACGTGCTGAGATGCAGCACTCCAGCGGGAGGCGTGAGCGAGCGTCGCGTGGCGGGATCACGGGTTTGCTTTTTTGTGCCCGGCTGCGATAACTAGGGAATCACCACTCCGGCCCAACCGCCCCCAGAACCCTGCGAGCCAAATGATGTCCGAATCGACCGAATCTCTCGAATCAAAACTGGCGCTCGCGATCGAGCAGCGCGACGCCGTTCTGGTTCGTCAATTGTTCGACTCGGCAGAGTTTGTGCTGCTGACGATGTCGGATGAGGAAGATGATGATGACGAAGAAGGTGCCAGCGTCTTCAGCACCGAACTGGACGGGATGCATTTGTTGGTCGCATTCACCAACGAGCAAGCTGCCGGAGATTTCGTCCATTCGATGGAAGAAATGTACGAAGAGGGAGACGAAATCGAAGGCTACGTCCTCGACGGTGACGCGCTGCTGCAATACATGCCTCCCGAACACGGTTTGTATCTCAATCCCGAAAGCGATGAATCACTCGTGATCGATCAAGAGCTCTTGGACTTGGTACAAAAATCGGAGGCGTGACGCCCAATCCCTATCAAGCTCCGCTGACCGATTCGTTTGCCGCCCAGCAATCGCCGCCGCCAAGTCACTTCATTCCAGGCCGCTTGGATTTCAAAGGTGACGTGACGCCGCAGCATCATCGCGATGCGGTCATCAAAGCTGGAATCCGAACCGAGTATCGCAACACGACACGCGTCATGCTTGCTCTGGCCGGTTTGTTCGCGCTGCTGTCCGGCGTGCTGGTGTTGGTCTCCGGCAATCTGGACGCCATCCACCTGCTTCGCACACTGCTGGCGACAGCCGTGCTGCTCGTCGGCGTTGTCCTGTTTTGTCGCCACCAGCGTTGGCTGATCGGGTCTCGCGTTCCAAGCTTTCAGCTCGCCTCGGGGCCGATTCATGGCTGGATCGACCGAGACGGGCTGTGGCTCGAAACCGAGCAGAGCCAAGCCTATTGGCCGCTTTCCAAACTCGTCTCCTGCGCCGCAACGCATGACTTGTGGGTGCTCAGCTTTGGAAAGGAGCAGACGTTTTGGCAAACGATTCCGATCGATGCGTTCGCCGATCCGGCGTCGGCCCGAAGCGTGGCGGCGGACCTGCAGCAAGCCTTTCCGCCCCAGTTGCCACAACTCCTGGACGAACGGAAACGCACGCCGCCGGAGGCTGTGTGTCGGTTTTCGATGCCCGGGGATGCGATCGAGTTTGGAGGGGTTTTTTACGAGGACTGTGCACGGGGAACACGTTTGTTGACGGCGACCAAACAAGCGGTGGTGCGAACTTGGGTCGCGTTGGCCGTCCTTCTCGCCAGCTTGTTGCTGAGCATCTTTGTGCTGACGGGGTTTCGCGTGCTGTATGTCGCTCTGGCGGCTCTGTGGATCGCCATTTTGGTGGCGAGTATCATTGTGCGTGTCTGGCGCGCTCGTCGTGCGGCAAAACAAAAAGGCCGGATGATCGCTTGGTATTCCAAGGGCTGGCTGGATGACCAAGGGTACTGTGCAATGACGTCGCTGGGGCAAACACGGGCGACATGGCAATTCTTTGATCACGTTGAAATCACCGAAGACTCCATCGGGCTGTACCCCCACGAGAACGACGTCGCCTGCTGCCTGGTCTCGCGTGAACAGTTTGCCAACGCCGACGATTGGAACCGAGCGACCGAGTTGGTGCGTGGGAAGTTCGTGGCGTAAGCGGGGCGCTTGGGGAGTCGCAAGCTGGAAGCGCACCGTCCGGCCGATTGAATCAACGGGCCGGTACGCCACTGGCAAGCGAGTAGTCTACCGCAGCTCAATTTTCGGGAGTGGACGAGGCGACGAGTCCTACGTAGTCGGCAAATTGGCAAGGACTCGTCGCCTCGTCCACTACCGCCTATCCGAAAACCAGGTTCGCGAAAAGGGGTTTGCTGGCGGTGAACGTCGTTTCGGGACAGAGCACTAGGTCAGCCACCAGGCTCCGACGGCGAGCCAGGTGGGGATCAAGACGATGCCCGCGACGGACGTCCACAAGACGACTCGCAAGGAGGTTTCGGTGTCGCGCCCGTAGAGCTTGGTCAGGACGATCGGAAAGACCGCCGCCGGCATCGCCGCCTGCAACATCACGACCGTGCGCAAGTCGGGACTTTGCACCAACCAGCCACCCACGCCGAGCATCAAGAGCGGCAAGATCAGCTGGCGGACGCCGATCCCCGCTACGATCACCCGCGCGTCGGACAGCCAGGATTGATCACGGATGAAGTCGACGATGATCGCACCGCTGAGCAACAATCCCAACGGAATCGCGCACGACCCCAACGTTCCGATCGCCGTCGCCACGGGAGCCGGGATGGACTGTGCCCAGCCCATGGAACTCAGGAAGATCGAGAACACGACCGCCCACAACGGTGGGCTGATCAACGTTTTTTTCCAACCGTCGCGGCCCGAACCACTGATGATTGCAATCCCAATGCTCCACAGCGCCATCGTGACCCCCACGTTATGCAGAATCAGGTCGATCATCGCGGTGGGATAGAACTGCTCGGCCAACGGCAGCGGGATGTAACCGTAATTGCAAATCCCCGCGCTCAAGGCGAAGGCTCGCTGCGACGAATCGCTGACCAGCCCGAACCAGCGGCCGACCGCCGAACGGGCAAAGCCAAACGCCAGAAACAATCCAAAGGCGGTCGACACGAATCCGAACAGCGGGGGTTGCCACGCGGTGGAGATCTCACCGATCTCACTGCTTTGCGAAAACTGGTGCACAAAGTATGCCGGCAGCATGACGTTGGCGGTCAGATTGGCCAACGTGCGATCGGCTTCGGCGGTCAACCATCCGAGCGACCGGCAAGCAGCCCCCACGCCCATCACCAGAAAGACACCGAGGACGGACGCGATGATGGGCCAAAAGTCTTGCATGCCGCCAACATAAACCCCAGCCCCCGCGGGCGTAAGAAGTCGTCGCGGCAAGGTGAAAATGCGAACCGACTGCGGCCGGGCAATGGGGATCAGGGTTCGTTTAAGGTGAATCGTGTTCGTCGGGGCCGTTTGGAGACAAGGAGACAGGGAGAGAGTGAGCGTCAGGTTTGGTGTCGTCTCTCAAGGCGCAATAGCGAGGTCTCTAGGGGTGTCTGGCCGTCGAGGGCGAGTTGACTGGCGATTTCACCGAGCACGCTGGTGAATTTAAATCCGTGCCCGGATAGCCCGGCGACGATCACGACCTGGGGGTGGTCCGGATGCACGTCCACAATGAAGTGTTCATCCGGCGTCACCGTGTAGTAGCACCCGACTTGTGCTTGCAGGTGATTGCCGACGCCGGGTAAGTACGCGTTGAGATAGTCTTCGATCAATGATTGGTCGGCGCCATCGGGCGGGTGGGGGGACGTCGGAGTCGTGACCGGTGTTCCGCCGCTGTGCCGTGCGACTTTCAATCCATCCCGTTCGTTGGAGGGGAAACCATAAAAGTATCCCGTCGGGGTTTCATGGAAGAAGCAGGGGAAACCGTCGCGTTGGTCGTAGCCCGTTTGTTGCGGTGCGTACCAATATTGATACTTGCGGAGCATGCTCAAGCGGATCCCCAACCCGGAAAGCAGTTGCCCGCTCCAGGGGCCGCCGGCGATGACCAGTCGCTCGGCGTGTTCGACGCCGTCGTCGGTGGTCACTTCAACGCCGTGGCCGGTCGCGCGCCAATGACGAACCGGTCGCTCATGTTGCAACGTCGCCGATGCCTGTTCGGCCAGGCGTAGATGGGCTTCCACGCACGCTTCAACGCGCAAGTAACCGGCGTCTTTTTCGATCACGGCCTGCCATGGGGACTGTGAGTGCAACTCTCGTGCGGCCAATCCCGGCCAACGACTCGCGACCTCGGCGATCGAAAGTTCTTCGATCGCCAGTCCATGCTCCGCTGCGCTTCGCAACACACCGGGAATGACCACGCCGTCCTTCGGACCCAATTCGACCAAGCCCGTTCGATGAAACAGATGCTCATCGACGCTCTGTTCCAGTCCGCTCCACAGTTCATAGCTGCGACGCAGCAACGGAACGTAGGACGGATGTTCGAAATAAGCTTGGCGAATGATGCGCGTCTTGCCGTGCGAGCTGCCATAGGTGTGGAGGCGGTGGTGCTGGTCCAGCCCCAGAACACGGCAACCCCTGGCAGCCAAGTGATAGGCGGCGGCGCTACCGACCCCGCCGAGCCCGATCACAATCACATCCCAATTTGCCATCGCAGACTCTTTCGTTGTGAAGGCACGAAACAGAGCGGCTCGGTACAGCGCGGCTCATTCGTCCGGCCAGCCGGACAATTCGAATTTCTTTTTCGTGTTTGCCGTGTGGTCGTCGTAGTGTCGGTCCATTTGCCGCAACAGTCCGCGCAGCGTCCAGCGGCTTCCCGGCGCCCGGACGTCGAGATTGATGCCGCGAAGCAAGTAGGCGAACCGTCGCGTGAAGTCGCTGACGCGTTGCATTTGTCGTGCCTCTTCCTTTCCGTCCCAATCAGGGTGGGCTGCGACGTAGTCGGGCGGCATCTGCTTGGGATTCAAATCCATCACCGGAATCGCCGGGTCGAGCGCGTGATAGATCTGCGAAAAGAAAAGCAGCTGACGCCCCATCATGTGCTCGGCATTCCAGCGTGGCGTATGCGTCCCGTTGGCGGGCCGGAAATTCAATTGATTCGCGCTCAGGCGGCTGAACACGGCTTGGGAGCGATCGCACGACGCTTCCATTTGCTTCATCAACGAGTCGAGTTCCTCGGACAGCTCGTACGGCTGGTCGTTCATTTTCACCAAACGAGTTTGCCCGGCGCGATCGGTGGACTGCGAAACCGCGAAGGTGTTGTGGTCCACGTCGGTGATTTCGCCGGACGCGTCGATCGAAGCCGCGAACGACTTGGCGGCTTCGTCAGTGACCTGCGATGGCAGCAGCACGTAGCGGGGTTTGATGGCTTTGATCCACGCGGTCACTGCGGCATCGGCATCCGGGACATCTTTGGGCAACGGGATGACCACGACATCAAGTTTCGCATCCTGCTTGGCGGGCGGTGCGCCGGCGGCGGACGGATCGTTCAGGAGGGCGACACGGACACCGTCGGTTCGGACCAACATCCCGGCGGCTATGTCGTCTTGGCCGGATATCGACGTTACGTGAATGGATCCGGGAATCGCGTTTCGATCAGTCGCCGCTGTCCAAGTCGCCGCTGTCCAAGTTGCCGCGTCGTCATTGGCCCGTCGGGACCAGGCGTGATCGACCCCACCGCGGCTGGTGACATGCTTTTCAAAGGGACTGTCGGGGGACTGCTGAGGTGGTCGGCTGGTTGAAACCACCACCCGAAGTCCCCAGTGGTTTTCGATACTGACGCGACCATCGGGCCACAATCGAATCGCAAGCGGTTCACCGTCCGCCGCGATCACGGGACTCGGCGCGGTGCTCATCAGGATGGCGGCGACAAACGCGGCACCGCAAAGCACTGGGGCCAATGGCAATATTCTGGTGGTGGGCATAGATCAATCCGTGTCCGATCCGTTATTTTGATCAAGCGACGCACTGACGCCTGTTCCAAGTCGTTCCACTTTAACGTAAATGATCACGATCGAATCGATCCAACTGGGAAAAGTGGTGACCGAGGGTGACCCAAGCTCACGTGACGCGATGTCACGCCAGTGGACGAGTGCCTTTCGAAAGACGCAGGTCGCCGCAGCGGTCTCGATCAATGAAATGGGCATTGTCGGCGATCAGGTCGCCGACACGAAAAATCATGGCGGCCCGGAAAAGGCGATCCTCTGCTATGCCGGTGTTCATTATCGATCTTGGGCCGACGAGCATCCCGAGCTTGACTTTTCGGCCGGCGGATTCGGTGAAAACCTGACACTCGGTGGTGTGACTGAGTCGGGCGTGTGCATCGGTGATCGCTTCCGGTCCGGCGAGTGTGTTCTGGAGGTCAGCCAACCGCGTCAGCCGTGTTGGAAGATCGCGCGGCGCTGGCAGACCAAATCGATGACCAAAGAGGTCGCGCAGACCGGACGCACCGGATGGTATGTGCGAGTCATCACGGGCGGCTCGCTAACATCGGGTTCAGAGCTGAAATTGATCAGCCGGCCCAACGCCGATTGGACCATCGCACGTGCCAACGATGTTCTTTACGGCCGCGAAGTCGATCGGATGGCCGTGCACGCTCTGATGCATCTCCCCGAACTGTCGCGGGAATGGCAGGACGCACTGGCGTAACAATCTCTCTCTCAGGAATCCCCAGACCATGTCACGACCTAGCGACGACAGGATCATCGAATCCATTCGGCTCTATCGCGAAGCCCTTGCGGAGACGCAAGCCCTGTACATCGAAGGGGGCCAATTGGTGCGTGGATCCTACGGCTGGCTGGGCGGCGATGACGATCCCGATGCGGCGTCGCTCGCAGACCAGATGAATGAACTGCATCAGGGGTTCTTGATGAAAGTCTTTGCGACCGTCGTGCCCGACGCGAGTGCCAAGAATCTGGAACAACGTCAACTCGGCCGCGTGTTGTTGGAACACATCTGGGGCAAATCAGTGCTGGGCAGCCAACTGCACGAAGCCGTCGATTGGCTGATCAGCGCCGCAGACGACTTCCAGTGGTCCGACCTGGTGCGTCCTTTCGTCGAACTGCCGGAACTCCGTGACCACTGGGGCGAGTTGGAAACGTTGGCCATGCGGATGGCAACCCTGTTAACGTCGGTCGACGGAACGGTCAGCGCGTCGGACAACCAGCGGATCGAGTTGATGAAACAGCAGTTCGATGTCGCCCGCGGTCGGGCGCCGGAAACGTTGGTCAGCGAAACCGATACGTCCAACGCCCGCGATGCCCTGAAGTGGTTGCGTGAAGAGGCTAAGCGGCTCCGGGAAGGCGTCGGGCCCACCGCCGCCGAAAAACCGACTCCGGTTGCCGGTCCGGGCGGAGACGCGGGAGCCGGTGGTCGCGTCGGCGTGGCAAAGCCGGTGGACCGCTCGGCCGGCGACCAACCGATCGATGAGCGGACACCCGAGCAGCGATTGGCTGACGCCAAGGCCAAGCTGGACAACCTGATTGGGCTGGAGAACGTCAAAGATCAGATCACGACGTTGACCAATTTTTTGGCAATGGAACGTCGCCGCAAAGAGCTGGATCTGCCGACCTCGCGTCCCAGTTTGCACATGGCCTTTGTCGGCAACCCGGGAACCGGAAAGACGACGGTTGCCCGGATCATTGCCGAGATCTACGGGGCACTCGGCATTTTGGAAAAAGGCCACTTGGTGGAAACCGATCGAAGTGGATTGGTTGCCGAATACGCCGGGCAGACCGGCCCCAAAACAAACGCCAAGATCGATGAAGCGCTCGACGGCGTCTTGTTCATCGACGAAGCCTACACGTTGATCGACGAGAGTGGCCAAGACCAGTATGGCCGCGAAGCGATCCAGACCTTGCTCAAACGCATGGAAGATCAACGCGACCGACTGGTCGTCATCCTGGCCGGTTACCCCGTGGAGATGCGGCAAATGATCCGCAGCAATCCGGGGCTCAGCAGCCGCGTCGGCACAACGATGCAGTTCTCGGACTATTCGCCCGAAGCACTGTGCCGGATCTTCGAATTGCTCGCCAAAAAATCGAAGTACACCTTGCCGACCGAATCACGGCGTCGACTGTTGCGAGGATTCACCTACCTGTACGCCAGCCGTGATCGACATTTCGGCAATGGAAGGACATCCCGCAACAGCTTGGAACGGAGTGTGCGCCGATTAGCCAATCGCATCGCAACAGTCGAAGACATCACGCGTGAGTTGCTGACGACGCTCCAGCCGGAGGATATCGAAGTGGCGGGTGTCGATCCGATGCACCTCAAAGCCATGGCGGCCGAACCGGGCAAGGTGCGGGTCGAGTGCAAGGGCATCCCGCAAGTCATCGACGATCAACTGTTGGGAACCGAAGTGAAGTGCGAAGCTTGTGGCGAAATGTTTCTCGCCGACTGGGGCGAGCCCGTGTTGGAACTCCCCGCGGGCGAAGAAGAGGCGTTGTAGAATTGTTCAACCCCGTTGGGATTGGCGGGCGCGTTGCGACCGTTTCTTGGGGTGCGCTATCGCGACCCCAAGCTTTGATGTGACACGCCGTTGGCGTGGAACCGCGGTGCGTTTGGTCGGATTATGGGGGGCACGCGACGGGGCGGACGCGGTGTGGGTGATGAACCATTGCCGCGACGCCGTCGGCGTCACACCGCAGAGCGGCGAAACAACACAGCCCGGGGTCGCGAGAGCGCACCCCGGGTAGTGGCACAACGTGAATGGAACGCCAGCGGCGTTCAACATCGACGCGAGATGGTCGGCCGGCGCCGGTGAATCGGCCGGCATGTACCTAGTCCCAGACGTATCGTTCGTCGATCTCAACGTGGTAACGTTTGCAGATTCTACGGAATTCATCCTGGAATGACTCCTTGCGATGATGAATCTCCTGGTCGCGGATGTACTCCGTCAATCCGTCGACGTGCCCGGGGCTGATCGAAAACGCACCATAGCCCGTTTGCCAATAGAAATTCCTGATGGACGATTCTTGCTTGATCCAATCACTGCTCGGGCGTTTGAGTGACTGGACGAATTTTGCGATGTCGATCGTCTTGCCGAGTCGACAGAGCAGGTGAACATGGTCTTCAACTCCACCTATGATCATGGCCGGGCAACCTTGTTTGTTACAGATACCAGCTTTGTACGCGAACAGCCGTTGCCGAAATTCAGGGTCCTTCAAGAAGGGCCTTCGGCACTTCGTCGAATAGATGAGGTGGACGTAGATTTGAACCAGTGATTGCCCCACTTGATCGCCTCCTGTGATTTCTCATGCGATCCAACCGCCACAGATTCCATTTGATTGATCTGTATAGCATCAGCGGCGTCCTCCGAAAAAAAAAAATTTGCCAGTTTGGGGGTGTCGAATCGTGTTCAACCCCGTTGGGGTTGGCGGCCAGGAGGCGACGGGGACTTGGGGTGCGCTATCGCGACCCCAAGCTTTGTTGTGGCACGCCGCTGGCGTGACGGCCGCGACGCGGCCGGTGTGGTGGATGGAAGTTCCCACGACGCCGTTCGGCGTCACACCGCAGAGCGGTGCAACAACACAGCCCGGGGTCGCGCGAGCGCACCCCGGGTCGTGGACAAAACGGGAATGGAACGCCAGCGGCGTTCAACAAACAGCGTGAGATTGCCGGGCGTCGCACACGGCGTCGGTGAATCGTTCGGGTGTGTTCTTTGCCCCCACTAGGGATGGACTGCAGGTGATGACCGGAACTTGGGGGGGGCGATACTGCGACCCCAGGCTAAGTTTTTTCATGCCGCCGGCGTGGCGACTGCGGTGTGATCGGTACGACTCCAGCGATCCTGCACGATCAGGGCACCGTATGCCTCCTACTCTATTTGGTCCGGGGGTGTTCACCATGGGAGGGGGTGTTGGAATCGGATAAATCTGCAAAGTCGCCGTCAATAAGCTGGACAGTTTGTAGGATTTGCATATGATCGGAATCTGACTTTAGGTCGTTAGTCGCTGTCATTGGAGTATGTAATGCGTCGTTTTGTGTTCCCTTGTGCCCTCGCACTTGCTGTGGGAATTGCTTCCCAGGCTTCCGCAGCTGCTGTGTTGAGGTACTCGTCCGATGGAACTGCGGGCAGTGCGAGAGACAACTTGGTTGTGCTCGCTGACGCGGGCGATACCGTACGTCTTTCGGTTTTCGTCTTTCAGGAACCCGGTGACACCCGAGTCGCTGCAACCGGCCTGACGACCGCGGGATTTCGCGCGAATTTCAATACGGGTGTGGGCGTAGTTTCCAATGCGACGACGGACGCAGGATTCAGCTTTGGTCCACCTGCAACATTTGACAACGTGGCCGGAACGGTTGTCTCGGGCGGTGGAGTGAATTTCTTTTCACCGGTGCGCCCTGGAAAGGATACTGGAAACGCATTGATTGGCTTCTTCGATTACACGGTACAACAAAGCGGAAGCACGACGACGTTTACGTTTACCGATCCGAACCCAGGCTCAACTGCGGACAACGTTCTCGATGATGCGTCGTTTACAAACCTTGATCCAGAGCTTTTCGCAAACGCCGGAACCATTACGATTACCTCGGTGCCAGAGCCGACGACCATAATGGCTCTCAGTGGACTTGGCTGCATGGTGTTGTTGCGTCGCCGTCGTCGCTGAGACGTAAGCCCTGGGAATACCCATTCATCAAGGCACCACCGATTGTGAATCGGTGGTGCTTTTTTTATAAGGTGAACGCGGCGTGCCGACCAATGCTCACGCCTTGTTGGATTCTTGACGCATCACCGATCCAGCGGCTTGATCCAGATGTTTTTGAATTGAACCAAGCTGGAGGCGGGTTTGAGTTTGCCGTCTTTTCCCGGGCCGCCGTGGTGCTGCAGCACGATCGGGCCGCGTTCGGGAATCCCCGGTAATTTGGCTTGCTCCAGAACCATGTGGTCATTCAGGAGCACCGTGACCCGGTCTCCGATCAAAATGATCACAAACGAATTCCACTGGCCGATCGGTTTGTCGGCGTTGATGCGTGGGGTGACGCCGGCGCGGATCTCCGGCGGCGTGTCGCGGTTGTTGCGAATCCCATACACTTCGCCCGAGCCGACCGGCCAACGCCAGATGTTGAGCTGGGCTTGGGGGTGACCTCGCAAGTAGATCCCGGAGTCGGCGTTGGGCATCTTGATCGTCAGCTTCTGGCCGGCCGCATCGGTCAGGTAACTTCCATCGCTCAGCACGATCGGGACGTCGTAGGACCCGGAGGCTTCTTTGATCCGCCAATCGATCTTCAAAATGAAATCGCCATACTCGGCGGCGGTCTTCAAGTTTCGGTCGCCGGTTGCTTCGCTGCGGGCGTCGTAATCGATGACGCCGTCGACGACTTTCCAGTGACCGTTGTCGCCTTCGGGGACGACCCAACCGGAGAGGTCTTCGCCGTTGAACAGGGAGTGATAACCGTCTTCGATCTCGTACTGAGCGTTGACGCAAACGCTCCACAGGAGGTTGCTGACAACCAGCAAGGCGATGGATTGAGGTAGCCGCATGATGATGCTCCGGTAGGTGCTGGGGAATTGGAACGCCGTAGTGTAACCTCGTGGTCCGACGCGTGCCGCTTGACGCATGAACGATCACTCTGCAACCCCGACGTCTGGTCTTGACACTTCCGCCCGACACGACCGATCCCCCATCACCCTCGACGGGCCCGATGCAATCGATGGCAGCCAACCGGTTTGCCCGCGTGTGGGCGATCGGGCTAGCGGTTTTGATCCTGGTCACGTTGCCGATCTGGATTCCGACCTGGGGGCGCGACCCCGGCTTTCCGCCCGTTCCTTGGGTCGCGATGCCCGGTGCCGAGTGGTTGGTCGGCGCGGTGGAAACTGTCGCACTGGCCCTGCTGCTGGTCGGATTGGCTGCGGCCGTCTACCGCGGCGCCGATCGATGGTGCTGGTGGGGCGTTGCCGCGGCGCTGGCCGTCTTGATCGTGTTGGACCAACATCGCTTGCAACCCTGGGCCTACCAGTCGCTATTGTATTCCGTCCTGTTTGCCGGGATGTCATGGCGGGACGGTCGCCGCTGGGTGATTGCGATTGCGATCAGCATCTATTTCTACAGCGCGTCGGGCAAGTTTGATTACCAGTTTGTTCACACCGTTGGCCATCAAATGGTCCAAACGCTCGCCAGTCCGCTCGGCGGCGTTGGTGATGCGACCGCGACAAGGCTTGCGTTTGCGTTGCCGACCGGTGAACTTGCGATCGCGATTGCGTTGGCGTTTCCCCGGACACGCCGAATCGGCGGTGTTTGCGCAATCGCGATGCATGTGACGTTGATCGGGTTGCTCGGCCCGTGGTCCCTCTCGCACAGCCCGGGCGTGTTGGCATGGAACGGATTGCTGGCCATCCAGGCGGCGTTGCTGTTTGTCGTTTCCCCGCGATCGATGGAGCGAACCGATCGGCAAGTCCCGCTGCCGGCACGAGCCCCGCTGCGCTGGCCGATTCGTCTGGCGGTCGTCGCCGCCTTGCTGTTGCCCCTGACCGAACGATCGGGGTATTGGGATCATTGGACGTCGTGGGCACTGTATTCGCCACACAATAGCCGCGCCGAAATCCAAATCCATCAGTCCGCGATCGATCGGATGCCGAGTGACGTTGCAGCTTATTTGGACGACCCGGATGGTGATCGATGGAGTGACTTGGACATCGGGCAATGGTCGCTGGAGCGGCGCTGGGTGCCCGTTTATCCGCAAGCCAGGTATCAGCTTGATCTGGCCGTCCAGCTTGCCGAGCGACACGATTTGGATCAGGCCATTCGTGTAAAGCTGAAACGTGTTTCGGATCGTTGGACCGGAGAACGTCACGAGACCTTCCTGATCGGTGCGTCGGAATTGAAGCGGCAGTCAGAAACGTATTGGTTGGGGGGCGTCTCGCCGTAGCGATCCGTCGCCTTCTAAACCGAGGGTGAGACCGGACGGCTCGCGGGCTGTCAATTGAAGCCCGCACGCGTTAGCAAGTGCCCCCGCGGCGCCCCTCGCTGACGCGTCGGGCTGGCATGAACGCGTTGATTTCGAAATATCGACTCAACCGACAGTCCGCTCGCGCCGTTCTGCTAACAACGACGAGTCTCGAAACCGATCCCGCTTAAACGGCCAAGGCGGAAACCTGATCAGCGTTGCGCGCCGTTTTCCACTGCGTCTCCGTCTCGGTGTTGGTCCATTCTCGAAGTATGTCGAGCTGAGCAAGCTTGGAAATCAATTCCGCAAGGGTGGTTGCGTGGAAGTGTTTCATGATCGCGGCGCGGCGGCGTTCGACCGTTCGATCTGAAATGTCCAGCTCCCGTCCGATCACACGATTCATCTTGCCTTGCATGATCCGCTCCGCCACCGCGCGTTCCTGGTCCGTCATCTGGCTGGCGGCATGTTCGAGCGACTCGAGTTGCTTCATCATCTGCAGGTGTCGACGCACACTCTCGGTTACATCGCGCGCCAGGTGGTGACGTCTCACGATCGGGCCGCCGTCGTGCTGAGCAACACCCACGGTATGGATGGAGAGGATGCGGGGATTGCCCGTTGCGTCGCGAACACAGCGAAGCGCGTGAAGGCTGCCGCCACCGCTGAGGTCAGCGTGCTGGCATTCGGCGACATCGTCGTTGAGCGGGTCGTCTTGGCAAAGGAACGATTCGTAGGACAGGCCCTCCATCGAATCGGGGGCGTAACCCAACACGTTTTCGACCGAGGGGCTGACGTAGGTGATCTCCGACAGACCGCGATGGGAAATGAAGAAGTAGGGATCCACAAAATCGGTCGGCCGAGGCTGGTCCAATGCGCAATCACTGCTCACGTCAACGGCTCCTGTTTGATAGTCGGTGTGCGAGTCATCAAAATAGTTCACCGTCGTGGGGATCCTACGTAATACCGCCGTTCTGACCGGCAACCCTCAATCGGGGTGACGTCTCGTGCCGGAGTTCGATGGGGGCAAGACGATGGGGGCAAGACGATGGGGGCAAGACGATGGGGTGGCAGAATGATGGGGTGGCAGAATGATGGGGTGGCAGAATGATGGGGTGGCAGAATGATGGGGTGGCAACAAGGGCTCCGTAGGTCTAGTTCCCATCGACGGCGCAGCCCTCATCTCCTCATCTCCTTGTCTCCCTCACCTCTTCTCCATTGTTTTGCCCCCATCGTCTTGCCACTCTCGTGCCCCGCTGCACATCCCGCTGCCGATTCCACAAACGCCCTACGTCAAGATATCCTTGACCACGTGTGCTTCTTCGACGCCTGTCAGCCGTTGGTCCAGTCCACGAAACGGGAAGGTCAGCCGTCTGTGGTCGATCCCCAGTTGGTGCAAAATCGTGGCATTCAGATCACGGATGTGGACGGGATCTTCGACGATGTTGTAACTGAACTCATCGGTCTGTCCGTACGCCATTCCGCCCTTGATTCCTCCGCCGGCCATCCAAACACTGAAGCAGCGTGGGTGGTGGTCGCGGCCGTAATCGGTCGGCGTCAGTTTACCCTGGCAAAAGGTGGTGCGTCCGAATTCGCCGCCGAAGACGATCAAGGTATCGTCCAGCAATCCGCGTTGTTTCAGATCCGCAATCAGTCCCGCAGACGCCTGGTCCACATCGTACGCTTGGCCACGCAATTTTTTGGGCAACCCGACGTGGTGGTCCCAGCCGCGATGAAACAATTGCACGAACCGCACCCCGCGTTCGACCATCCGTCGCGCCAACAAACAGTTCCGCGCAAACGACCCGCTTTTGTGCACTTCGGGACCGTATCGGGCAAGCACATGCTCAGGCTCGTCACTTAAGTCGGTCAATTCGGGAACCGACGTTTGCATCCGAAACGCCATCTCTTGTTGGGCGATCGTGGTTTTGATTTCCGGATCACCGACTTCGTCCAAGTGTTCTCGGTTCAACTCCGAGACCAGATCCAGCATGTGCTGTCGACTCGGCGGGATCACACCGGGCGGGTTGGACAAAAACAACACCGGGTCGCCGGAGGGTTGAAACGAAACACCCTGGTGCTTCGATGGCAGGAACCCGGATCCCCAAAGGCGGCTGTAAAGCGCTTGCACGTTGCCGGTGCCGCCGGTCCAGAACGCGGAATTCATCACCACAAAATCGGGCAAGTTTTCATTCATGCGTCCCAGCCCGTAGCTCAGCCAGGACCCCAAACTCGCTTTGCCGGGAATTTGTGATCCGGTGCAGAAAAGCGTCTTGGCGGGGTCGTGATTGATCGCGTCGGTATTCAACGACTTTACAATGCACAAATCGTCGGCGACTTTGGACAGGTGCGGCAACAATTCGCTCATCACAAGCCCGCTTTGTCCCTGCGGGGCGAACGAAAACATCGACGGCGCGACGAGTTGCGCTTTTCCCTTGGTCATCGCCGTCACACGCTGGCCATTGCTGACGCTGGGCGGCAACGGCTTGCCGAACTGTTGGTGCAGTTCCGGCTTGTGATCGAACAAATCGATCTGGCTGGGCGCACCGGCCATGAATAAAAAGATCACACGTTTGGCGCGGGCGGGAAAATGAAGTCCGCTGCCGGAGAGTGCTCCGCCGCCGCTCGTGGCCGGATTGGCATTGGAGTGAGTCTGTGAAAGCAACGACGCCAGCGCGGTCGCACCCAGTCCCATGCCGCAGTGGCGCAACAGACAATTCTTAAG
This sequence comes from Phycisphaera sp. RhM, assembly GCA_033042175.1. Taxonomy (GTDB): domain Bacteria; phylum Planctomycetota; class Planctomycetia; order Pirellulales; family Pirellulaceae; genus Stieleria. Next base: position 19,406 of record WCIL01000059.1, on the reverse strand, counting down.
AAACCCACGCCGATGATCGGTTGGCTGATTCGTGTCCATGCTTACTCTCTCGTCTTTGTGGCATCAAGGTTCAACAGCGAGTGGACCAACATCGTCATCGCCGCCAAGTCGGTGCTTGATGGTTCGGGACCATCGGCTGGCAGGATTGCGGGACCATCTTGCGAGATCATCTTTTGCGCGGCATCCGGGTGGTCGCGGTAGACCGCACGGAATTGCTGCATCGCGTCGATCATGCGATTCAACGCGTCGTCACTCGGGATCTTCGACGTGATTGTTTCATAGGCAATCTCGATTCGCTGGCGGTCGCTCGTTTCGGTCTGCAGCAACCGCGAGGCGAGCGTCCTGGCGGCGACGAAGTACTGCTGTTCGTTCATCAAGACCAACGCTTGCAGGGGTGTGTTGGTCCGCTCCCGCCGGGCCGAACAACTTTCCCGTGTCGGCGCATCAAAGATCGTCATTTGCGGCGGCGGCAAGCCGCGTTTCCAAAACGAATACACACTCCGCCGATAGATTTTGCCGCCTTCGTCGGGTTCAAAGACGCGCGGATACGAGTTCGGCATGGCCACGATCGTCCAAAGCCCCTCGGGTTGCGGCGGTTTGACGCTTTTTCCATAAAGCGTCGGGTTCAGCAGACCACTGACCGCCAACACCTGATCGCGAATCACCTCGGCGTCATAACGGTAACGCGAGCCGCGCGCCAGCAGCCGGTTTTGCGGATCGGCGATGAATCGTTCTTGCGGGGCGGCCGAACTCTGGCGATAGGTTTGTGAAAGGACGATCTTTCGGATCAACGCTTTGACATCCCAGCCCGAATCGACAAATCGGTTCGTCAAGTAGTCCAGCAGTTCGGGATGGCTGGGGGGTTCACCTTGGGCACCAAAGTCTTCTGACGTTTTGACGATTCCCACGCCAAACAATTGTTGCCAGAATCGATTGACGGCCACCCGCGCAGTCAGCGGGTTGTCCGGATCGACCAGCCATTTGGCCAAATCCATCCGCGTCTTGGTCGGCTGGTCCGATTCCAGCGGTGGCAAAAAACCGGGCGTGTCCCGGGTGACCACTTCGCCGGGTTGGTCGTAATTGCCACGAACCAGAATGTGTGCCGGACGGACCTCCTCGCGCTCCTTCATGATCAGCGTCGCGGGAATCGATTCGATCAACTGGTCACGGGACGCTTGCAGTCGCGTCAGTTGATCATCCAGTTGCTTTCGTGATTTCTCCGCCGCGCGATCCTGCTCTTCAGACTCGGCAGCTTGCCCCGCTTGTCCATTCGACTTCTGCTTGCGATCGAGTTTCTTGAGGCTCGATTGGACGTCGGCGATCTGCTGATTCAATCGCGTTAATTCCTCGCGTTGACTCTCGCTGGGCAATTCCAAATACGGCGGCTGTAGACCCCGTTTAAAGTCCAGACCGCGACGTCCACCGGTTTCCGGTTCGCCGTCAAAGTTATTGAAGAACGCGTAGAACTGATAGAAGTCACGTTGCGTGATCGGGTCATACTTGTGGTCGTGACAGACGGCACATTCGAGTGTCAGCCCCAGGAACGCGGTGCCGACGGCAGAAACGCGGTCCACCACATTCCGCATGAAACTCTCTTCGGGCAGGGCGGTACCGCGATCGATGATCAAGTGCAGTCGATTGAATCCGGAAGCGATCAACTGGTCCGTCGTCGGTTGTTCATAGAGGTCGCCGGCGATTTGTGCGACTGTGAATTTGTCGAAGGGCAGGTTTTCGTTGAAGGCGCGAATCACCCAGTCGCGATAGGGAGTCATTTCGCGATAGTGATCGTGATGCAATCCGTTGGTGTCGGCAAAACGTACCAGGTCCAACCAGTAGCGCGCCATGTGTTCGCCATAGTGCGGTGATTCCAACAATCGGTCCACCAAACTCTCATAGGCTTGCGGAGACGGGTCATTGAGGAACGCGTGAATCTCCGACCGCGTGGGAGGCAATCCAGTCAAATCCATCGTGACGCGACGAATCAGCGTCCGTTGATCCGCCGCATCGTTGAGCGTCAATCCGCGTTCCCGCAGTTTCGCGATCACGAACTGATCGATCTCGTCTTTGGATTCGTCCGCCCCGGCAAGAGTCGGTGGAGTGACTTCGGCGGGCGGGGCAAACGACCAGTGTTTCTCGTAGCGTCCCCCTGACTTCACCCAGCGAGTTAGCAACGCGATTTGCTCTGGCGAAAGCGACTTGTTCGAATCCGGCGGCGGCATCACCGTATCCGGATCATCCGAGGTGATGCGCGAGACCAGTTCCGTTAAATCAACATGCCCCGCGATATCCAAACGGACATCCGCCTGCCGGTCCTCTTCGTCCGGTCCGTGGCAGAAAAAACAGGTGTCCGACAGAATCGGTCGAATCTGGTGGTTGAACGAAACCGTCTGCTCCTGCGAATCAGCGGACGCGGCCAGGTCGCACCACGCGAGCCCGGTCAGCACAAAGAGGAGAAAACTACAACAAACTCGCATTAAAAAACCCATGGGATCGACAGGGGTGGGGCCAGTTTCGCGCTGACGAACATTATAGTGCCTCGGTGGCGTAAGCTTCCAGCTTGCCTGGAGAACCGGAGCAGCGCAAGCTGGAAGCTTACGCCACCCACCCCACCCCTTTGGAATCGCCGCGATGCTCAATCGATTCTGCGTCACCATTTTGATCTGCCTCGTTGCAATCGGGACGCCGTCCCTGGTGCAGTCCAAGTCACCGAACGTCCTGCTGATTTGCGTCGATGATCTGAAACCGACGATCGGCTGCTATGGAGACCCGGTCGCGGTCACACCGAATATCGACGCCCTGGCAGCCCGGGGAGTGCGGTTCGACATGGCGTACTGCAATCAGGCCGTCTGCTCGCCCAGCCGCAATGCTCTGATGACCGGTTTGCGGCCTCAGACCATCGGCGTCTACGATTTGGCCACGCATTTTCGCGATGCGGCACCCGATGCGGTCACGGTCAGCCAACACTTTAAACGCAACGGGTATCTCGCCGAGGGACTCGGCAAGATCTATCACACCGGCCACGGGAATCGTGATGACGCCGATTCTTGGAGTGTTGCGTCTTGGCGTCCCAAGGCCGCTGCGTACGTCCTGGAAAAGAACTTGGCGAGGAGAAAGCCGGATGCAAAAGGACGGGTGCGCGGCCCGGCAACCGAATCCGCCGACGTCTCCGACGAGACGTACGCCGATGGCCTGATCGCCGAGGAAGCAGTCCACCGGCTGGAAGTCTACAAGAAACGAACCGATCAGCCATTCTTCTTGGCCGTCGGATTCCTCAAGCCACACCTGCCCTTCGTCGCACCAAAGCGTTACTGGGATCTGTACGACGAAAACAACTTGCCGATGCCGAAGGTCAAGACACCGCCGCGGGACGCCCCCAATTACGCGTCGACGACGTTTGGTGAACTCCGTAACTATAGCGATATGCCGGCCCGGGGCGAGATCGATGCAGCCACCACGCGTCATTTGATTCACGGCTACTACGCCGCAACCAGCTACGCCGATGCGCAAATCGGCAAGTTGCTCGGTGCCCTCGATCGGTTGAATCTCGCCGATGAAACAATCATCGTGCTGTGGGGGGACCACGGTTGGCATCTGGGGGACCATGGCATGTGGTGCAAACACACGAATTATGAGCAAGCGGCGCGCATTCCGATCATCGTTGCGGCGCCGGACGGTGTCCGCGGTGCGGCGACCCAGGCCATGATCGAAACCGTCGACCTGTATCCGACACTGAGTGAGTTGGCGGGATTACCGACGCCGGCCGGGTTGGACGGTCAGAGTTTTGCCGATGTCATCCGAGACGCCGACGCGACCGCTCGAGACTTTGTGACACACGTCTATCCGCGCGGCGGACGACTCGGACGTGCCATTCGAAACAGTCGTTACCGAATGGTGGAGTGGAAGGCGGTGGCAGGATCACGCGAACAAGCCGAGATCGAACTCTATGACTATCAGATCGATCCCTTGGAAACAGAAAACATCGCCGCGGCATCGACTGAGATCGTCGCGCAGCTGCGCGGCAAATTGGACCAGCAGCCCGAGGCCAAACCACAGTGGAAGCGGCGGAAATAGCAGCCCAGGCGACGGCGACACCCGGTTCGCACGCGACGACGACCCGCCGGCTTTGATCACTGCGGTGATGCGCCGGCCGCGACGAACATTCGATGCGCGACCCAGTCCGGTTCTAAATCAACACGCCAGATCAGCTTGTCGATCGGCGTGTCTCGAGCGTCGATGCTGGGCAATCGGTTCAGCGGCACCAACGCGGATGCCTGGTCCGGCATCGTCGCAAAACGCGAGACAAACGGCTCCAAAGTCAGCCGAGCAATTCGCCCACCGACGTTTTGAAACTCCTGAAGCTCCGCGGACGACTGGGCGTCTGCGGCGGATAAGTCTAATGGCCCATGGGAATCATCGAGTAACAAACAATCATTCAGCTCCGACACGTACGCATGAATCGGAAACGAAGCGGGCACACTTGTGTAATGGCGAGGGTCCTGCGGAACGATCGTCACTTTGGCTGTCGGTGAAAGCCGCACGGTCGACTCGTCTTTCATCTTCGTCCCCAACATCGACTTTGCATCGCCGACGATCCAGCTGGCAGGAGAAGAGAGTACACCGGGTGTGAGCACGCGCGAGCGTGTCGATTGCGGCCCGTAGATCGCCGGTGCCACCGTCGTCTCCGGCGTTTCGTCGCGATTCAATCGGTTCGACGCCAAGGGGTAACCGCTTGAGGCGTGTTGGATCTGCTGCGACGCATAACGTTGCATCCAACGCGTCGGTTCCGCCGTTGCGACGGAATAGCGTTTGACGTGTTCGGCCAGCGGGGCATGCTTGGCGGCCAACTGCTCGACGGCCGCTACGACGCTCGCGTCCAGCGAGCCGAGCAGTCGTCGGTCGAGCTTGGACAAGGCGCGAAGCACGTTCGGATACAACGTGGCGATCTGATCTGGGGGAGTCGACTGGGCGGCGGCGTTCAAAACGTTGACGATCGCCGCGTTGCCCGTCGCTTCGACTTGGTCCATGATTTGTTGAAACGGTTGGGCGGTCGTTTGGACATCCCCGTCACTGAACGCCCATGCGGTCGCAACACTGCGTGTGACGGCGGCCGACGCATTGCCCCATAGCATCGTGATGTACTCGATCGCCTCGGCAGCATCGCCGCTTTTGCCATCGGCCAGTGCCACCGTGGACGCTTGTTTCAGCTCCGTTGCCACGCGAGTCGATTCGGACTTCAACAAGTCGACCGCGTCGACGTACGTTTGGATCTTTTCCGTCGCTCTTGCTTGATAGTCTTTGCGGCGCTCGCGATTGAGTCGATTCAGAATATCCTGGTACGGAACGTTGACTTCATTCTGAAACGGCCTGCCCACGGAGCTGTTGAGATAAAAAACACTGGAAAGCTGTTTTAAGAGCAACGGCTGGATTTGCCGTTCGGCTTCGGCGAGTTTTCCCTGGCCGGCGAGTTCCGCGGCTCGGGCCATCGTCTTTTGTCGTTGCGTGGTCTGGTTCTGCAGCACTGCAAGTTCTTTGGGCTGAAACTCGATCAGCCGTTGGGCGAAAACTTGCATCGCCTTGCGTAGCATCATAAATTTCTGCTTCAAGTCCTTGCCGGCTGGTTCGCCCATCGCCATGAGGTGTTCGGCGTACCAAATGCCGCGATAGACTTCGGGGTAAATCCTGGAAAGCTGTTGATGGGGAAAGCGTCGACCGGCATTGGCCGCTTCGGTGCTGCGGATCACCAGCTCCTCCCACTCGGCGAACTTGGCGTACATCGCCTGGATTTGTTTTTCAGCGCCTTGAATCGTATTGTGCGCTTTGAGGGGCTTTTCAGGATCCTGGGTGCTCGGGTTGGCATAAGCACCCGCGGTGAACCCGCCGGCCAGACAAACCGCCAGGATCAATGTTCCGATGCTTCGTCGCCAATGCAGTATCGGGAAGTGTTTCAGTTTCATCGCTCAGTTCCCCTCCACGACCGCCAGGATTTCACCACCGGCAATTTGCAACGGTTGATCGTCCGATCCGATCAGCGTGCACGGCTCGATCGTCGCCGCCATCGTTTTTTCCTGCATGTTCATCGATCCGAAAGTGACCGAGACCGGGCGACCGATTTCATTCCGCGCGATCGCCGCCCCTGGTTTGGGTTCGATGAACAGATTGCACGGCAGCGACTTTCCCGCGAGCAACGCCACCGTTTCAACCGTTGTGGTGCAGTGCAGAAAGACGGCCGGCGCGGACGTGCGTTCGGCCCCAGGCGGATAGCTCGTGATTTGCAGCGAGTTTTCCCGGCCGTCGCCGACCACATGCATCGTGACGACGGCTTGATCGATTTCAATCGGCTCGGCAGTCTGGATCACCATCCTGCCCGTTTCCGGCAATTCCTCCTTGGCCGTTTCGACCAACGCATCGGTCATCTTCTTGCTTTCCTTGACCAGGTTCTTGCCTTCCGTTTGAACGGTGTCGGCAAGATCCTTGAGCTTCTCTTTGGAGCATCCCGACAGAGCCGGCACGCAGAGTAGCAGCAGTAACAGCGGGACGCGTCGAGCCGGTCCACATGAAACGATAGGATTGGCAACCCGCGTCGATCCGCGACGGCGGTGGGCAGACTTGGTGTTCATAAAATGCACCGGAGGAATCAAGCAGCGTCTGAGCACTAGCCGGGCATCCCGTTCGCAATGCGGCAAACGGAAGTGACCTGGCAAAAACGCCCCAAAGAAAAGTGTTCCTAACAGATTAGCAGAAACGGAGGGTGCTTGGATTCTTTAACGCATCGGTTGATGCCGCCGCCGAGTTGACGTGATTGCGCCACGCTGTTTTTACAAGCAGCGAAGTTCGGTACCGACACGCAGCAGCAAGCGTCCGTTAGCGTATGCAGGCGTCGCCCCGACCGGCCCGCCCAAATTAATTTCGCTCAGTTTTTCGAACTGTCGGGCCGCGCGAAACACCGTCGCCTCGCCGCTTAAGTTGATGACCAGGACCTTATCCCCCAGTAGAATCGGCGACGCACTGAAGGTCCCGCCGATACGACTGGTCCACTGGACGTCGCCGGTGGCCACATCAAAACACGACGCGATGCCCTTGTCGTCGATGGAGAACAGCATGCCGTCGTGCACGATCGAGGTCGGCACATAGGGGGCGGCCTTTTCAATCCGATAAACCTCTTGCGGCGTGTCCGAATCGTTTGCGGGCATTCGCACGGCGACCAGATGGTTTCCGCCACCACCGCTGCCGCTGGATCCAATCGCCAAGTCACCGGCGACGATCGGCGAACTGACGCAACGCATCTTGAAGACCGGCAGTCGCCAAAGCATCTTGCCCGTTTCAAGCGACAACGCATAAATGCCGTCTCCCGTGTTGGCACAGATCACTTTGCCGTCGCGGATCACCGGCGTGCCGTAACAAACACGCGTCGACGTCACGGGCGTCTGCCAAATCGTTTCACCGGTGGAACGATTGACTGCGATGATGCGACTGGTGCCGGGCTGGCCGCTTTCGACCCGTTCGGCTTGCTGTGAAAAATTCAGCACCACGATGTCGCCGTGAACGGTGGGCGAGACGCCGAACCCATGCTGGCTTTGCGCCACGCCGAAGTCACGTTGCCAGACCTCGTTGCCTTGATGGTCCAAGCATCTCAGCCAAGTGTGCTGGCGATCGCTGTGCGCGATGTAGACGTATTGGCCATCGGTCGCCGGCGTGCTCGACGCAAGTGTGTTTCGGTTGTGCAGATGATTCTTCGCTTGCGGAAACTCTCGCGACCAGTTGACTTTGCCAGATTGCAGATTGAACGACATCAATCGAATCGTCTGTTTGGCCGGCGACATCGAGAGCAGATAAACGCGTCCATTTTGAATCGCCATCGAACCGACGTCACGTGTCTTCAAATCGACGGTCCAGCGATACGCTTGTTTCTCCCAACCGTCGGGAAGTTTCGCCTCAGGAAGCACTCCGGCGATCCCCAGGCCGTGAAAGCCGGGCCAGTCGTCGGCGTGCGTGGACGCGACGCTGCAAGCGAGAGTCAATCCGAAGAGGCAGGCGAGGACGTGTTTGGCAAGACGGTGGGTCGGCTGAGCGCCATCAAATGCGACCAGGGAAGGCAGAAAGGCTGGCATGGAGGGACCGTTCGGTGGGACAGGGTGGCAGGGAGGCCGAGTGGATGGAACCTGATTTTAACCAGAATTTCCGCCCAGCGGGCAACCCTGGGACACATCTTCTGCGAAATCCTCGACCGACGACTGCGGTCGCCAAGCGTCGTGTCGGTGCAACGGTGTTAACGCCGAAACAAGCCGTATTTGACGATGCACCACAACGCCCCGACCCCGTCACGCCAACCGATCTTCTTGCCCTCATCGTACCAACGGTGCTGATAACGGATCGGTCGCTCGGTGAAACGCAGTCCCAGCCGGGCCAGCCTTGCGGTCAATTCAATCTCAATCCCGAATCGACACTCCTGCAAATCGGGCATGATCTGCTGCAGGTGCTTCCGCGGGACCATCTTGTAACAGGTCTCCACGTCACTCAAGCGAATGCCGATCGCAATACTGGCCAACAGCGTGATCAACCCGTTGACCGTCTGGTGCCACCATGGGGAAAGCTGGCGATCGTAGTGACCGTAGCGGGTGCCGTACGCCACGTCAGCCTCGCCGGCAATCAGCGGTTGAAGCAGGTAGCGAAAATCAGAAGGGTCGTATTCACGGTCCGCATCTTGAATCACCACGATGTCTCCGGTGGCTTGTTCAAAGCCGCTGCGTATCGCCGCGCCTTTGCCTCGGTTCCTTTCGTGTGCGATCACGATGACGTCGGGGTCATGTTCCAGTGTCGACATCGCTTCGAGCGTTCCGTCCTTGCTGCCGTCATCGATCAAAATGATTTGCATCGGCAAGCCGGTCGCGCGAAGCCGATCGACAACCGAAGTGACCGTACCGCTTTCATTGAACACCGGAACGACGACCGACAACAAGAATCCTTCGGGGAGCTCAAAGATGGCGAGTTTACGACAGGCGTCTTTCCCAAGTTCGGCGTGCATCCGGCGAACATAGTCGGTCCCCCAAAACGAGCCGTCATTGGTTTGGCCTTTGGTATCATCCGAAGCGACCATGCCGAACCGGTTGGGTGGATGGATCGGCGAATCATCGGCGGGATCGTGCATGAAGTTGACTGAGAAACGCGAAGCAAACCGGACAGGCTTGAGCAATGTTAGTCGATCCAACGAAGCTTCGCACCGACTCATTGAGCAAGGCGTTGAATTGGAAGTGGTCGTTGGATTTCAATCGGAGTCGCGCACAACACGAATCAACACCAACGCCATTCGGTTGCATCCGCTTCGCAAAAAAAATTCGATCTGTTTTGTCTCGTAATTCGCGAGACTTTCAACGACTCTGCTTCACTACACTGCACAGACGTCAAACTTTGTTGTTGACATTCCAATCGAAGGTCGCCACATTTCTCTGACGCTCACGTTGTGGAAAAGTTGTTCGCGACGTGGCGTTTGCTTTTTGACTTTTCACCACTTGCACAGGAGACGTTTTGTCGTGACTCGACAAACACGTTCGCGAAATTCGATTTCGCTTTGTGCTACCAAACTTAGCCATTGTCGCTTAGCCACTGTCGCTTCGCCATGGTGCGGTCGCTACGGCCTGCCGACAGCGAAGTTCCGGCGCCTCCATCGGGACGCCCCCTTCACGTTTCATTACCTACCGCGAGCGATAACGCATAAGACAATCATCTGAAGTTGGCGAAGGACGCGTTTGCTTCGGAGCAGCCTCACTGGATGTGGAGGCTGTTGATTCCTGGAAGACGGCACCGAAAGGGATAGCCGGCAAGTCAGACCCCGGATTTGCGACAGGGAAAGTAACTTCCAATTTTGTCATTGATAATTCGTCGTCCGGATTTCGGCTCAGGATGAGCCGTCCCGGAAGGCATAATGACAAAAACTGGGCCGACCCTCATGGAAGAGGGAAGGCCTTTTTTTGTGCGCCGTTGCCAATCAAGATCGGCGCCACAACGTATGGCCGAAGCGATGCGCCCTCTTGGCAGCAGGGGCGAGCGATGCGAGGGGCTTTTTGCCCAAAGGGCATGCATATCCCTAGCCTGGGGCAAGCAAGCCGAGCCTTTGCGAGGGTTGCGCCGCCCCAGGAACCCATCATCCGGTTAGCCCAGGAATGCCAGCCGTCGGTCGACGTTTACTTCTGTTCTTCCTTGGCCTTCGCTTCGAAATCGCCCGCGACCGCCTTGACCAGTTTGTCCCAGTCGATGTGCTTGCGAATCGCGTCATTGACGCTTTCGACGCTGGCTGACTCGATGCGTTCGTCGTGTTCGGCGGCCGCTTCCATGGTTCGATCCAGGAACATCGTCTGGATCAATTCGCTCGCCAGCGATCCGTCATTGGCTCGGCGGACTCGCTCGGCTTGCAAGTAAGCCGACTTCGCCTTGGCCAATTCGTCTTCCGTCACGCCGTCTTTTCTCAACCGATCGATCTCTTCACGCATCACTTCCATCAAACGGTCTTTGTTTTCCGGATTTGTGATCGCGTAGATCGTCATATCAACCCGGTCGTCTTTGGCCCGTGCACTCAAACCGCTTCGCACCGTGTACGACAGGCCTTCTTGTTGTCGGACGCGATCAGCCAAGCGGCTGCTCAGTCCACCGCCGCCCAGGATAAAGTTGCCCAACACGAGCGGTGCGTAGGCCGAGTCGGTGTCGGCCAGGTTCATCTGTAGCGACGAATAGAAGAACGCATTGGCTTTGTCCGGCGTGTTGAGCGTCGCAAGCGAACCTTCTGCGTCGGCGTTTGCCGGGCGATCGACGCGGACGTATGGCACATCGGATTCCCAGCCGGCAAGCATTTCTTCGACTTGTGCCTTCACTTCGTCGGCATCGAAATCGCCGACGACGGACAGTTCGCCGACGTTTCCGCCGACCAGCTCGTTGAACAGCGACTGGACCTGTTCGACTGTCACGGACTGGTACATTTCAATTTCTTCGTCCAGCGTTTGGACGTAGCGAATGTCATCTTTACCGTAGGGAGAAATCGCCCGCTTGACCGCTCGGGCGGCCACCGCGGTGGGCTCGCTTGCGCTTTGTTGCAAACCCGTGACGACTTGGCGTTTGATCACTTCCAGTTCTTCGCCACTGAGCCGCGGATGTCGAAGGACGTCGCCGATCAGCGCGATCACTTCGGTCAGGTATTCGCGTTTGGTCTTCAGCGACAGTTGCAGCAATCCCGGTGTGCTGTAGAGCTGCATGTCGGCCCGCAGCCGTGTCAATTCATCTTGCAGGGCCTGGTAATCGAGCGACTCAGTGCCACGGGCCATCAGGATGCCCAGCAGTTCGACGGCGCCCAAACGATCGACCATCGTTTCAGCGGTTCCGAAACGAAGCGTCAGGTAAAGGGAAACCGATCCCCCACGTGTCTGCTTGGGCAACAGGGCGTATTCGATTCCATTGTCGAGCGTTCCACGCAGCGTCCGTGCTTCGATCTTCATAGGATCGGGATCGAATTGCTCGCCAGCCTGTATCACTTCGCGTCCCTTGTAGTCCTTCAGCTTGGCCAGCAGATCCGGTGACTCCGGGATTTGAACGCGTTGGGCATCATCGCTGGGGATGAACAGTCCGACCGTGCGATTGTTCCGGACCAGGTACTTCTGTGCGGCCGCTTGGACCTTTTCCGCATTGAGTTCTTCAACGATGTCGCGGAACAGGAAGTAGAGTCGCCAGTCGCCTTGGGCGGCCCACTCGCTGAGCGAGACGGCTAGTTTGTCGGTATTGGCCGCTTCGAGTTCGCGTTGCTTCAGGATTTGCTGCTTGGCACGCTCGACTTCTTGTTCGGTGATCGGGTTCTCTGCGAACGAATCCTCCAAGATCGAAATTAGTTTGACGCGAGCGTCTTCGATCGAGTGGTCTTCCGGGACTTCGGCGATCGCCATCAGCAAGCCCGGTTCGGCGAACGCGTAGGCGAGCGAGTACACGTTGCTGGCGACCTTGGTTTCGACAAGGTTCTTGTAAAGTCTGCCGCTGGGTTCGTCTCCCAGCACGATCGAAAGGGCTTTGACGGCGGCGAAGTCGGGGTGGCTGCCCGATGGAATGTGATAGGCGGCTCCGACCAGTTGCACGTCGCCGACGCGTCGCAACACCACGGTTCGCTCACCATCCTGGGGCGGCTCGGTGGTGTAGGTCGGGTCGATCGGGATGTCCGGTGCGATGAGCCCGCCAAAGGAATCGCCGATCATTTCGATCGCTTTGGCTTCGTCAAACTTCCCCGCAACGATCAATTGAATGTTGTCGGGGCGATAGTACTTGCGATAAAAGCGGCGCAAGTTCACCACCGGTACCCGTTCGATGTCGCTGCGGTTGCCGATCGTCGATTGCCCATAGTTGTGCCAGTCGTAGGCCGCCGACTGGATTCGCTGCATCAGAACCCGGAACGGCGAGTTCTCACCCCGCTCAAATTCGTTGCGAACCACGGTCATTTCGCTTTCCAAGTCTTCGCCCTTGATGAAGCTATTCATCAATCGATCGGCTTCCAACGACAAGGCGAATTGCAAATTCTCTTCGCTGGCCGGCAAGGTCTCGTAGTAATTCGTGCGGTCGACCCATGTGGTGCCGTTGAAATTGGCCCCCCGCTCGGTCAGATCCTTGGGGATCGAAGGGTGCGCCGGGGTCCCCTTGAAGAGCATGTGCTCGAGCAAGTGCGCCATGCCGGCTTCACCGTAGCCCTCGTGGCGGGAGCCGACAAAGACTGTCATATTGACTGTCACGACCTCCTTGCTGTCGTCGGGGAACAGCAGCACACGGACGCCGTTTTCGAGCTTGTATTCTGAGATGCCTTCGATTTCGGTGACTTTCATCAGTTCCTGGGGTGATTGATCACCGTCATTTTCGTTGGTTTGGGGCGATGTTTCGGTGGTCGCACTTTCTTGCCCGGTCGCCGGGACCGACAGCAGGGACAGTGCAACTACACAGGACGCGGCCATGGGGCAGATGATTCGCTTCACTTTCAGACTCCGTCTTTTCCAGTTTTCGTGGGACCGGCATGTCGCGATCGCATTGAAGTGTCAGTGACAGTATTGTATCGAAGGCACCGCCCGGACATAGCTGGGGCAGCGTCGGGTTGCCGCCGCAGCGATCTGATCACGAAAACAGCGGACGGAGAATGCGTGTCGAGATCGGCCGCTGCCGGGCGCTCGTCGATGGGGGCAGCACCCCCAAGGGAAAAAAACAATGGAATCGGAGTCTCAGAATGATTGGATTGATGTGGCCAGTGCCGCTGATCTTTCCGCCGGCCAGGCGATGGAGGTCGTGGTGGGGGAGCACGTGATCGCCATTTTTCGCGATGAAGATTCGCTCTACGCGCTCGACGGCCTGTGTGCCCATCAAGGCGGCCCGGTTGCCAAAGGCGAACTCTCAAAAACCGATGCCGGCAAGACTTGCGTGACCTGTCCGTGGCACGGCTGGCAATACGAACTGGCCACCGGAATCCAGACCGTCAACCGCCAACCGCTGCAACGCACCTTCCCGGTACGCGCGCGAGACGGCCGCGTGGAAGTCCTGATCTAAGCCGTAAACCGAGGCGTCTCGGCCGACCGAATGCGACTCGATGAAAGGCGAAAGCGATTAAAAAATGAAAAATAACAGGCAGGGGCACGAACGGTTGGTGTCTAGGCTTTAGCCGATCCTTGTCCGGTCGTACGAACGCCGAAGGCGTCGTAGAAGAGCGCCTGAAGGCTGCACACCAACGGTTCGGGCGCCTTCCTGCCTCGTCTGTGCTAATCGGGCTCCGCCCTCGGCGTCGGTGCTGCTCGCTCGCGCTCGCCGCTACCCTCATCCTTCGGTCGCTGTCAGCACCTCCGCGGGCCGTCGGCTCCGTTCGGTCGATCCCTCCACCACTCCGGTCGGCGAACGATGGCCCGCTCATTCTTTTCAACTTCCAACTTCTTCTCTTTCAACTTGGAGCCTGGAACTTGAAACCTGAAACTGTGCTCCCGCTCCCTGCCATCGTTCTCCGACTGACATCCTGTCACCGACGGGTTTCAATCGACGGGCATCCTACCCGCCGTGTCTACGGCATTCTTTGTGCGTCCGGGTGTGCGGTCGGTCGTGTGGCAAGACCAAGTGACCTCCCATTGCGGCGGACGTTGGTTCAGTCGTGCGTTCACGTCAAGCGCCCGCCGCGAGACAGGAGGAACGACTCGTCACGTTACCTATCCTGCTAATTCGGCTCGTGCCATATTTCTCATTAGACCTCTTAGATGCGTTCCTGCTTGCCTAGTCAAGGGCCCTTATCTCACACTCCGGCATAGTCTTTCGCAGCTTCGCATGCTCCTTAGCTAAAGGCATTCCAAGTACCCACAGCGTTCTCAGTTTTGTCAGCTTCGGGATCTCACGCAAAGATGCACTTGAGACATTTGGGCACCAAGAGACATCAAGCACGGTCAGTTCGGTATTTGTTTTCGCAATATGGGATATGGCCTCATCAGAGATATCACACGCCGGAACGCCGAGAATTCGAAGCGTTTGGGAAAAGCCAAACTGCCTTAATTGCTGATCGGAGCACCGTGTCGACCCAAGACACGCTATTTCAACTTGTCTAAGGTCTAACAAGACGCTCCTATTTGTCGACAACAAATTTGTTCCTCGGAGATCAAGCCATCGTAGACCGGTCATCTGAGCAAGCACCTCTACGTCAAAACCCTCTTCCCGAAAGTTGCGTAGTGAGAGACCTTTTAATGATTTTGCATTCTTTATCCAAGATAGGTCAGTGTTTTGGTCCGAGTCTGAGACGATTCGGACCCATCGTACACTGTTTTCGTTCGTAATTGCCTTCTTGATTTTGGGTGTCAATTGCGATTCGAAGCAGTCCACTATGCTTCCATCAGCAGATCGAAACACTGGACCATTGGCCTTTGGCGAATCTTCAATAATGAGCTTTCCCCACAAACGTAGTGCGGTGTTTACTTCGTTGGATTCCCCGCTCAATTCGTATTCGGAAAGTGGATCAGCGGTCAGCGAGTGTTTGCCAAGCGGAATCGCGTGTTGACAGGAAATCAAAAGGATTGCAGGAGCAACGGCCAGGCACACCGAAAATATACGAAAAACATGATTGCCCATTCTCGGAACGTACCGTTTCCATATTGACAGGTTTTCTTTGACAATCGAATTAACCGTTGCTTAACCGACTAAAACGCAATCACTTTAATGCGAAAGCCATCCGAATAGACCGCCGGAAGGTGACACGCAATCCGGGTCCCACTGTTCTTGAAATGTTAACTTGGTCATGCCCCGCCTTTTTACGACTCCACCGGGACCTAGTGTCACGTTTGGCCCCACACCGTCAATTGCATTTCTTCCACCCGCGACAATGCTCTTGCGTGATCCACATACTTTGCATCCAGTTTCTTCAGCGAGGCGTCTCCGAGTCTCTAGGTGCTGGTCTGATTCACCTCCGCATGCGACTGCGCTTATTTCGCAAGTCTTGCAGTGACTAAACAAGTTTTGGTGAAACGCCTGCGTGTCTGGTAGACGATTGTTTTCGCTCGGAAAGATTATGACAGGCGTATGAGGTTCGGCTGGGTTGGGATACGTAACGATTCCTCGCTTATTCCGAACGCCACGTATGTCGCCCTGGTGACCGATCGTAATGATACTGCAGCAATTGTTTAGTTTTATCCAGGCGGCAAGTTCATCACGACTGCGGATTCCTGATTTGACACGATAGCCAACCAGCTGTCTTAGTTCCCGCTCCCAGCCGTCGTTGCGCCCGTCATGGTCGAGCATTGTCACAGCACACTTGTTCTTCTTTCGGAAGAGTTTTGGTTGCGGCTTAGGGCCCGAATGTCCCGGAGTGCGTCTAATGCGGATCATCCCACTCGGATCCATTCCGTTAAGTGGGGAGGTTACGCAGTACCAATTTAAACCGTCCCTATAGCCAATCGGATCCCTCCCAAAAAACCTTCCGCTTATCGCATCGTGCATCCGCCTTCGAAAATGATAGAGCCCAAGCTCCTTATCCCACTCGCGTCCGGTTTAGGTGTAGCGATTGCCTACCGCCGTTGACGTCCTCGCGGTTCCACTGCCATCGAAGATCGACAGACCGCCGAACGCATCGTAAGCGTAACGCTCCTTGATCGTCCCTGACGAATCAGTCAGCGCGGTGATGCTGTACTGTTTGGTGCAAGGGTAGCGAGAGGCGAACTTGGTTGATGACGTATCGCTCTTAGGGCGTGATTTGCCGGGCGAGCAAGTTGGTTTACGAAGCGTCTTGCAGCTACGGATTAGTTTTGAATCGGCGCACGGTTTAACGCCTCCCGCGCGGCGGCGCGCGAGACGGCGTTGAAAGGCTTGGCGGCGGGATGATCGATGACAGAGCATCCCGATATTGTAGTGGATCGATCGACTACTCGGTGGGTTTGTCGTCGGACTTGTTGGGATCAGATTGCGGCGGCCGGTCGTTGGCTCCCGGATGCGTCTTGTCGTGGACTTCGCGGAGGCGTTTGATCGAGACGTGCGTGTAGATCTGCGTCGTGTTGAGTTGCTCGTGACCGAGCAGCGTTTGAATCGAGCGTAGGTCCGCGCCACCCTCGAGCATCAGCGTCGCCGTCGTGTGGCGAAGCATGTGGCAACTGCCAGGCTTGGTGATGCCCGCCGCGGTCAAGTAGCTCCTGACCAACTGCGAGAGCGTGACCGGGTGGAACGCGTTGCCGCGGGTCGTCAGAAAGATCACTTCCGTGTCTTCATCGATCAGCGCAGGACGGCCGTCGTGAAGGTATTTCATCAGCCACTGGAGCGCTCGCTTGCCGGTCGGGACGACGCGGTCCTTACGACCTTTTCCTTGACGGATCATCGCGAGGCCGGATTCGTGGTTGATGTCGTCGAGCTTCAGTGCGATCAACTCCGCGCGGCGCATGCCGGTCGCATAGAACAGTTCCAAGATCGCACGGTCACGGAGACCCGTTGGTGTTGTCAGATCCACCGAACTTAAGAGCGTCTCGATTTCATCGATGGTCAAGTAGGATGATGGAAGGCGTTGCTCTTCCTTGGGGCGTTCGATACCGGTTGATGGATCAGTGTTGATCCAGCCTTGTTCGGTCAGCCAGGCGAGCCAATGAGCGACCGTTGAAAGATACGAAGCTTGCGTGCAGAACTTGAGTGGCTTGCCGGTTCGCTCGTTGCGGTGGTGGTACAGATAACGGCGATACGCGGTCAGTAACTCCGATGTGATTTCGGTGACGGCGTCGATGCCGCGTTCACTTGACCAGGCGATGAACTTGTTCAAGACATAGTCTCGTCGCGAGATGGTCGTGGCCGACCAGTTGTTCATCTTGAGGTGATTGAAGTAACGAGACAGCAGGACGGTGGGAACGGGAACGTTGGACATGGATTTGCATCCTTAGGTTGAAGTCGGCGCGCACCGGTAGCCGGGCGAGCTCGATCGGGTGAAAGCGGCTGAGTGAACGTCACTCGGCCGAAGAAGACGGCATCACCAACGCGGCGATGCAGCTATGACAAGGCTTTCAATAAGGGGGCCTTGCAAGGTTTTGGCATCGGGTTTGACGCCAGAGCGGTTAGGTCATTGCGTGGCAACGACTTGCGTGAATCGGAAGCGGCTTGAAGGTCGGTGGAAGCCGGTGGAAAGCATGGCGGTAGCTTTGCCGTCCAGACCGGAAGGTCAACTCGCGGCCCGGAAGGTTGTGGTCGTAGGTGCAGGTTCGGTGAGCTTGCTGGGATCGATCAGGCCCATCAGGAACGGTTGGCCCTCGCGGCCTTCGCCGCTGTAGAGCAGCTCGTAAACGTATCGCTGACCGTTCTTGCCGCGATGAACGTGGACGTATTCGAGATCGACAAGACGGTTCAAGTGAATGCTCAATTGGCTGTTGCCGATCGCGGTCGCTTCACGGATGTCGCGACGCGTGAAGCGGACGGCGTCGCGTGGAACCGCGTTCACTTTGGCCGCGTCGGTGACGAAGTCGTTGAGCAGGCCGAGCAGGTTGCGCGTCTGTGGGGCCAGTTCATCAAGGCTGCGTCCGAGCACCAGGCCCGCGATGCCGTTGGCAACGGCGATGTCGTTCTTGGTGACTTCAATGTACTCGATCGATTGATCGCCGTGATTGACTGTTTTCACCTCGCGGCTGTGCTGATGCAACAGCGCGATGGTGTCGATCAGGGTGAGGTATTTTTCATGGTCGCGCCGGAGCCGCGTTTTGTAGTTGGCGAAGGTCAGTTGTGGTGCGTAGGGATTGACGATCGTGAGCGGACGGATCAGTCGTTGTGCATTTTGATGCAGGATGCGAAGTGATCTCTTAAGTTCGTTGGATTGGCTGAGCACGGCGGCGCGCGCATCGCGTTGAATGCTTTGTATCGCGTCGGTTTGGTTGCGCGATTCATCGACGGTGAGGACCAGGCACCTGTTGACCAGTTCTTCGTCGATGTCGAGCGCTGTTGTCGTGAGAAAGATCTGAGTTGGCCCTTCAACATAGTGTTCTTGGGTTTGGCTGCGGCCGTCTTCGCCGCGGCCCACTGTTGCATGGCGGAGTTCGCCTTCGCTCTGCAGGAGCTTCAATGCGTACGACGCTTGACGGATGCCTTCGTCTTCGGCAATGGCGAGGATCTTGTGTTTGATGCTGTCGCTGTCAAGGTAGAACAACGACTGACCGGTCATGCCGCTGAATCGATTGACGTCTTCACTTGGCATCATCGAGAGAACGGCATCCATCAGTGATGTCTTACCGGCCGACGATGAGGATTGAATCACGATGGCCAGAGGCTTGGATAGTTTGCGGCTGGTCGCGGCCAAGTAGCCGGCGAGCTTGTTGGTCGACTCTCCGACGATGCCGCAGGCGTCCATGTCGGCAACGATCCGTTCGAGAAGTTTGGGAGAACGCAGCAACGCTAACGCTTCGCGTTGCTCTTCGTCGCTGAGTTTCACTTCGACGCGTGCCGGTTGTTTCAGCGCCGCGATGCGATCGGATTGCAGTGTTTCGAGTTTGAGCAACAAGGCACCGATGTCTTTCTTGATGATGTCGGCATCGGTGAAGAGTTCCGTTGCGGTGGCTTTGATGAACGAGCTGCGCGAGCGGGCCTTGACCAAGTCCAGTGTGTCCATGTGAACCAGGCCGTCGCGCGAAGCCATGAGGTTGATCTTGAGCGTCATGGTGGACTTGTTCTTTTCAAGACCTCGAATGCGATAGCGACGATCATCGCGGATGAAGGTGATTTGATTGTCTTCGATGATCAGTTCGTTCTCGTCTTGGGCTATTGGCTTTGGCTCGGCAACAGTGGCATTGTCGTCGGCATTGTCTTCATTCGTGTCATTGGTGTGATTCGTGGACGGTGTCTTGGCTTCTGCGCCAACAACGATCACGTCGGGACCGCTTGCATGCGCATCGATCTTGTAACCACGCAAGCCGATGATGTTG
>WCIL01000058.1:0-49137 GCA_033042175.1 Phycisphaera sp. RhM | reverse complement strand
CGCCGGTTCGTCTCACTCGGCCGAGTCGACCGCGCACCAATCGAACCTTGGCATCAGAAGCGAATACTAGGAAACAGAGGTCTAATGAAATCCAGTGGGCGCGCTTCGGTAGCACCAATCGCAGTCGAGATGCCAGGCGCTGGACGATACTGAGAACATTGCAGAAGAGGGAACCACGAAACACGCCAAACACACGAAAGTGGAAATTGGCGCCGTCGTTAGGCGTCGGTTAGCAGCGTGAACGTCGGTGGTCACCGCGTCGGCGCGATCGACCTGAACTCGAAAACAAACTCAACTCGCCGACTGCGGTGCACTGATGCCGAGAACCAACGCATCACGTTACTGCGACAACAAGCCGGAAGACAAAGAACGCGTGCGACCAATCAGATCAAACACATTCTCAGACGGCACAACCTTCAGTGGTCTATGCCTACCAAGAGCTTCCCCACGGTGAAGGCAATTGCCTGGCTAAAGACTGCTGATCTTCCTTTGTGGGATCGGACCGAAATGGATTATCACCTCGGCGAATTCGAACGCTTGACGACTCGAATGAAGTCACTCGAAGAAACGATTCTCTCGCGCGGTCAAGGAATCGAGGAAGTCGAATTGCTTCGCACCATCCCCGGTTGTGGTTACTGCTCCGCACTGGCACTGGCTAGCCGTATCGGTGATGCAAAAATTCTTCCCACGAGGCAAGAGCCTTTCAAACTATTGGGGACTGACTCCTGGTGTTCGTGACAGTGGTGAAGCGAAAGGACGACGTGGCCACATCACGAAAACTGGAAGCACGATGGCGCGTTGGTTGCTCGCTCAAGTCACGCAGCACGTCTTGCGTCGTGACCCAGTGATGAAGCAGTGGTACAAGCCGATTCGTGCACGTCGCGGAAGCCGTATCGCGCGGACCGCGGTCATGCGACGCCTGTCGGTGATCATCCGGAACATGCTTGTTGAGAAACAATCCTACAGCGAATGTCGTGATGCCATGATCTCCCGTCGCAAAAGTCAACTCAACGCCAAGAGTCAACGTGTAGCGTAACTCCAACTCGCAACCTCATTCATTCAACACCCACAAGATTCCGCCTCATGAAGCTTTGAAACAAAGATGGCATCGGCTTGGCCTCTGCTGCTTGACACGATCGTGCCAAGTCTTGTGGACCCGAGCTGCTCACCCGATCCAAATCGCCCGGAACCATGTGTAGATCCGACCTCGTTGTGATTCAGTTCACAGCCTGATAGTCGAACGTTGCATTGATTAGGAGCCTTGGATTGTGGTGGGCGGATCGCATCGAAAAATCTGTGATTGGCCGATAGCGTCAAGGCATCAATGCGAATGCATTGATGGGACCCACGAAGGAATGTATGGGGTGCGGTCGCTGTGAAAAGAACGACCCGCAACAACCCGAAATCAGATCCAACCATCGACGTCCAAAGCGAACGTACTTGTCTACCTCACGGACCACCAAAAAGACATCCAAAAGGTGTCGCCGCTAACGTCTTGAATCCACTGTCACAATCACGTTGAAAAAAAATGGAAAATCAATCGAAAGGCCTAAACTCTTTCAGGAACGTCATTCTCATCTCCAAGACTCCCGCGTGGCTGCGTCGATAGGCGGCGCGGGCGGCTCACATGTTCGATGACGGGGCGGGCGTTCGTAGCGTTCAGGAATTGATCGGGCACAAGGGTGTGGAGTGGACGCACGCTGAAAGCTTAAGCCACTTCCAGAAATCGACTTGCCATCGCCGCGGCCGATTTGCTACCGTCGCTGCAAGTGTCTCGGGTTGACCCCCAGAAAGTTCACGAATGGACTCAACTGACGCAGAGCGGCGAGCCGAAACCTATACTGTTTCCGCTGCTTCGCGCTTAGCAAAAGTCTCTTCAAAGCTGTACGGATTGCATCCTGGGACACGGATCGCGGCGCTGACGGTCGATGCGGAAATGACTGAATAAGTCGATGGGGGTTCCCCCATCGGTCCGGTCCGGCCTACGTCGCCTAAATCCCCTCATTGCTATCAACCGATCTGCTTTCGCAGTCGTTTGCCAGCGGTGGGGTAGTCCATTTTGTCTCCGGAGCATCGCTCAAATGCAGATTTACGGTCCCTATCGGGTTTCCACCACGCAATCCGCCTCCAACGTCCAATCCACTTCGCAAGTCGATCGCGGCTCCGCTGCGTCCAAGGCCGATCAAGCGTCGTCGCCGGCGTCGGCCGGCCCGGTCGACCAGCTCGACCTCAGCCAAGCGGCGACCTCGGCCAATCGCATCGAAGGCAACGCCGCGGTCGCCGGGGAAGGCATTCGATTTGAACGGGTCGCTGAGCTGCGGCGGCAAATCGCCGACGGATCCTACGACTCGCCCGAACGGATGGACGCCGCCCTGGATCGGTTCTTGGACCTGTTGGGCTAGCGGCTCATCGGTTTAGTCGATCTTCCGAATTCGCCCCGATCACGGCAGCCCGATCACGGCAGCCCCACACGTGAGCGAGGGGCGTCGCGCGGTCCTGGCTAATGCATGCGGGCCTCGCTTGACAGGCCCGATCCCCCCGGCAGCCAGGCACGCCCCGGCGAAGACAGCGATTGACCGGTCGTGTAGACTTCTAGATGACCGGACTCGTCGACCAAGCGTTTCGAGAGGGTGCTCGCCCCGCGCTGACGGGCTGTTTCTACGTTCCCTCTGACACGCACCATGGCTGAATTGTCGGACTCAACCTCCGAAACGGCGAACTCGAATTCCGAAACGGTTGCGACAAAAGTCGAGCCGTTGGAGGTTTCGCTCTCGCCTCAAGAACGGTTCAGCGAGTACCTGCAGTCGCGCGGGCTGCGGCAAACCAGCCAGCGAAAATTCTTGATCGACCAAGTGTTCAGCCAGCACGAGCATTTCGACGCCGAAGAGTTGATCGAGCGACTGCCACGGCGGGGGGAAGCGAACTACGTCAGTACCGCGACCGTCTATCGCACCTTGCGTGAATGTGTCGACGCCGGGCTGCTCAATAGTTTTCAACTCGACGGCCGCACCGTCTATGACCACGATTACGGCTACCCCCAGCACGACCACCTGTACTGCACGCGGTGCCGAAAATTACTGGAATTTCAAAGCGACGAACTGGTCGAAATCCGTGACCGAATGGCCGCCTTGCACGGCTTTCGCGTCGAATCCCACCGGATGATCATCAGCGGCGTCTGCCGTGAGTGCTCGCGGCGGCGGCGAAAGAAACGCAAACAGGACCTGGTGTAGCGGGCCCCGAGTGCTCCGTGTCACCTTGCGTTTCGGGTAGGCGGTAGTGGACGAGGCGACGAGTCCCTGTCAATACGCCCAATGAAGAGGACTCGTCGCCTCGTCCACTACCGGAAATTTGAGCTGAGACGGAATACTAGGGTGCGATCTGTTTCAGGATCGCCGCAAACACGGCCTCGTTTTTGTCAAAATCCCGGCTCTCGGCCTGCATCTGAACCATCAGCACGTCCTCACCGGCGGGGTCCCCGTCGGGCCGCAGGATCACGATCCGGCTGACGATCAACAGATCCAGGTAGTAGAACCGCAGGTCCGTCACCGGCGTGTCGGCCGGCAGCACCCCCAGAGTGACATCTTCACGCTCCAGGTCCTCGTAATCTGCCGCGATCGCGTCGACGATCTGCTCGATCAACCCCGGGACCTCCTCGGCCTTGGTCCGTTCGATCGAAAAAAATCCTCCCCCCGGAATATCCAACGTCGCCCCCTGATCTCCTTCCTCGTCGGCACGGTCGGCGACGGTCCAGTTGTCGGGATAGAGAAAACGGAGTCCGAAAGAATCAAATTGAGCAGGCATCAAATTGGCGGGCAAATCAGGAGGCTGTAAAAGGCGCAATTGCAGTGCAACGCATTTCGCTGGTATTTCTTGTTTCTGTCAATGCGTCGAAGTGCCAAAAATCCCCTCGGCGTCGACCGTTTCCACCCAGCCTCGTCCGGTGACCCCAGCCTCGTCCGGTGAACATTGTGCGTGCGATCAATCGCCCCATCCCGACCCTCGTGGCATCGGTGCGCGACACCGGTACCCGGTGGAGCGTGTGGATCGGGCTGTCGTTGCTGGCCGTGCTGTGTTGCTCGGCCACTGGCTGCCGTGCGATTCATGGGATTGGCGAAAGCCGACAATCGATCGCCGCGCGAAAGTTGTCACGTCAGGGGCTGCAGAAAATGCGAGTGGGCAAGTGGACCGACGCCGAACAATTATTTGGCGAAGCCCTGGCCCTGTCCGATAAAGATGATCGAGCCCATCGCGGTCTGGCGGAGACCTATTGGAACCGGGGGCAGCGGGTTTCGGCGATCGAGCACATGGAAAAGGCGGTCGCGTTGAGCGCCGGTGATCCACGTTTGGTCGGCCGGCTCGGTGAAATGTACTTGCGAGAAGGGCAGCTCGAAAAAGCGGTGACACAAAGTGAAATCGCGCTCGCTTCGGAACGCAACTCCGCCGAAATCTGGACCCTCCGCGGCGACTGCCTGCGACAGAAAGGGAACGAAGAGGAGGCGTTGGCGGCCTACCATCGCGCGCTCGCCCTGCAGCCCGATTACGTCGAAGCCAAACTGCATGTCGCCGAGCTGTATCTGAACAGCAATCAGTACGATCGCATCCTGGCAACACTCGACCAGCTCGACCCGGTCGGTGACGAATCCGCCGCCCCCACTCGCGTGCACATGCTGCGTGGGATCGCGATGCGGAACCTGGATCGCCCCGAATTGGCAGCAAAACACTTTGCCAAGGCCGCCGAAAGTGACCCGCTGCGCGCCGAGCCGCATCTGCAACTCGCCGCGATCGAACTGGAAAAGGGCCGTCCCGACCTGGCCAGCCGATCCGTCGCCCGCGCCCTGCAACTCGATCGCCAGCTGGTCGAATCGAGTGGCTGGAAGACCTACCTGTTGTCACCGGAGCAATTGGCGGCGCAGCAAGCCGACGACGAGACACGTCGCTGAGACTCCCGCCCCGCTTCGCCCGGGGTCTGTCCCCGGTTCACCCAGATCTGTCCCCGGTTGGCGCGGGGTCTGTCCCCAATGTCCGGGCATCTGGGGTCTGTCCCCATTGTCCGGGCATCTGGGGTCTGTCCCCATTGGCGTCCGGGGTCTGTCCCCGGTCGGCGTGGCACGACCACCAGGGTCTGTCCCCGGTTGGTGTGCGCCAGGGTCTGTCCCCGGTTGGTGTGCGCGGGGTCTGTCCCCAATGTCCGGGCGCGGGGTCTGTCCCCAATGTCCGGGCGTCTGGGGTCTGTCCCCATTGGCGTCCGGGGTCTGTCCCCGGTCGGCGAGTTCCGCAGCCCGATGGACGCGGTCTGACGATTTTGACGATTGTCGGGCGTTGCCTGCTGCCGGCGTGCCCGTAACCGGAACCTAACGCGCAGGAACGGGTATTCCCTTGATTGGACGCAGCGTTTTTTGGGCACTTTGGACGCGTCTTCCCCGCCAATGACCTACGGTTGAGTGACGAACTGCGCGGGACGGGGTGAATTTTGGCCACACGGCAACGTCGCCGATTCCGTCGTTACGGACACTCAACGGAAGCCGAACTCCCAATCCTTCCACAGTCCTTTTCTTAACGAGAGCTCTTCATGTCGCTATACAACGCTGCCAACGCAACGCCATCGAGTGATTTCGCTGCTTCACCCCTCGCCCCAGGCGTCACAGGGCAGGGCAGCGGTCACGACCGATCACAAGGCAACGAATCCGGTGGATTTGTCGATCGACGTCGCGAAGGCGGGTCACAGGCGGGATCCGAGCGACGCCAATTCGGCAGCTCACACGACGGCCTTTCCGACGCCGGACGCGAACTGGCACTGGCAATCGACCAGTACAAACTGGAGCACCATCGCCGGTACATCACCTGCGACGAAATGCTGCTGGTGATCACCAATCTCGGTTACGCCAAATCGTAAGCGGTTCCGCGATCGTTCGGTCTACTTGTTCATCGGCTGCAAGAGTTGGCGACGGGTGACGACGGAGCGGACCTCATCGTGATCATCGCACAACAGCGCGACCTCGCTGGCTTCGTCATACAACTTCAGCAACGTCGTCAGGTGACGTTCGGCCAGATTGACTCGGATCACCGGTCGGATTTCCACCTGAGCTTTGCCGGTCGCCAGTTCGGAGTATCGGAGGTAGCCAACGATTTTCTTTTTCTGCTGGACCAGCACGATGGGGTGATTGTGCCGTCGGGCCGCTGCCGTCGTGGCGATCTTGTCGATTGGCAACTCGACCGTGGCCAATCGATCCAGCGGGACGGCGAACGAGACGGCCAGTTCGTTCCCCACGTCGAACAACTTGCCGGCAAGCGAACGCTGGCCCGAGTGCAGGATGCCCGCCTCTTCTCCTGCGCGGAACAGTTGCGTCAGTTCCCCGCGTGCCATCGCGACGGAGATCCGAAACGGCGCCTGGCCGGTCAACGCGCCCAGGGCGGCCGCTAGCACGCCTAAAAAAATCGAGACCGGCAGGAACAACACGGTCGCCAACAGCAACACCGGCCGGACCAGGGTCAGCAGCCGGTACGGAGCTTGAAAGAACCAATGCTTGGGCAGGAGTTCGCCGAACACAAACACGAAGGGCGTCATCAGGATCGGCCCGATCAGTTCGGCCGCGGACGAGTCACCGAAGAGTGCGATGACGGCCAGAACGATGGCGAAACTGGTCAGGAAATTCGCCAAGTTGTTGCCCACCAGCGCCGTCGCGACGAACAACACGGGTCGATTCAACACCCAAATCAGCGCGCGGGCGCTGCGGGAACCGTCCAAGCCGTCGAGCACCAATCGGGTGCGGGAGACGCGATACATTCCCGTTTCGCTGCCGCTGAAAAACGCGCTCAACACGAGACCGAACAAGAACAGCACGATGGCGAAGAAGATCATCGGAAATCCCGCTCGTCGTGTGAATGGGATGCATCGGATGGCGATTGCCGCCGGACTTCAATTCGCAAGGCCCCCTCCAACTCTTCGACGACCGTCAGCAAATAATCTTCCAGCGTGGCTTGATCGCCCAGCCGCGGCAAGCGTTCATTGGTGCGTTGAATGAATCCGGCGACCGTGGCCACCGATTCGTCGGGGACATTGACGGCTAATTGTTTGGCCAACTGACGCAGCGAGATGCCACCGGCGACGCGATACAAATCAGGCTCCAACTGCTCGATCGCGGCCGAATCGGTGTCTTCTTCGAACTGGTCATGTTCGGGCGCGAGCAGGCGGCGAAAGATCCGGTCGATCGAAAGCGCCCCGATCCCATCACCGTATTCATCGACCACGATCGCCACGCTCAAATCGTTCTCGTTCAAGAGATCCAAGACACGCGCCACCCGCGCGGACCAGGGGACATAGATCACCGGTTCGACCAGGTCTTCGAAATGATCGATCTGGCTGGGCCGCAACATCCTGACGCCGAGAGCACCGACCATCGTCTCGCCCGTTTCGTCGGTGATGATCGCATAGCCGCCCGGCGGCGATCGGGCAAACAGGGCCTCGGCTTGGATCGGGGATTCGACTAGGTGCAAACGACTGCGGGGACGCATCAACTCACTCGCCCGCATCTCCGCGATGGCGACCAAATTTTGCAGCGCCAAACGCTCCCGTTCCAACAGCGCGGCATCGTCGGTGCCCAGTTCGACGGCGCGCTCGATGTCCACCAAGTCGATTTCATTCTCGGGCTGAAACGACGGCCACAGCAATCGGCCGGCCAACAGGTTGGACGTCTTGATGATCGGCAGCAACGGACTGACCAACCGCACCGCCAGGTTCAGCACCGGCGCGATCAAGACCGAAGCCTGCATCGGAGCCAGCAACGCCAGGCTCTTGGGCAGCATCTCACTGAAAAAAATGATCGTCAACAAACTGGCCAACGTGAACACCAACGCCACGCTCGCCCCGGCATCGACGGAAGCGTCGAGTCGGCTGGCAACGATCGAAGCGATCGCGAAATAGGTCATGTTGATCAGCAGGTTCCAAAACAGAATCGCCGACAACAGTTTTTCCGAATCGCTGAGCATCCGATCGGCGATCCGGCCGCCGACGCCACTGCGCCGCAGTTGCCGGCGCTGTCGCACGGTCAACGAGAACAGAGCCGCTTCGCTGCCACTGAACAACGCACTCAGCAGAATCAAAACCGCCATCGGCACCAACCAGCCGACGTACTGCAACAGCTCGCTCAATCAGCCATTTCCCTCGGCCCCTCGATCGCGTTCGAGCGACACATCGAATTCGCTGAGAGCGGGGATCATCAACGCAGCAATCGTGAACCCGTAACCCACCGCCATCGAAAAGAAGACGAACAGGTGGTCGGTTTGCAGCAAGAACTGTGTGATCGAATAAAACGTGATCAGCGGAAGCGTGAAGGACGCCAGGAAGATCGCCGAGGACGGGTTCCGCCAACCCAGTGACGCGAACAACGCCGCACCGCCGCCGAGAATCATGACCAAAAACGGCGCCAATTGCAGCTGAAACGCACCCCGAAAACTGACCATGATCGTCATGCAGATCGCGATCCCGACACAGAGAAAAAAGACCGTCCCCAGACTCGCCAGCGTCGCCGTCCGACCGGCCACGTAGTTGAGCCCGGCGTGAATCCCCAGCATGCTGACGAACACGTACAAGATTGCCGCCCCCAGCATCGCATAGACCATATTTTCATACGTCATCACGCCGTTGACGGCCAGAAACAACAACAACGCCAGCGGCAATAGAATCATCTCCTTGCCGACATACAGCACCCCCAACAATTTGCCGAACACAAATTCGCGGGGACTTAAGTCCGTCACCAACAACAGATCCAGCGCCAGACCGTCACGTTCGCCGGTGACCGCGTTGACGGCCAATGCGTTGATCAACACCAAACTGACCACGCCGATCGCCGCGACGGGCAACGTCGCCGCCGGCAGCGCGCGACCGATCCGAGCCGCCGGCTCAAACGCGGTCCCGTTTTGCATCTGCCCATAAATCACCGCCGCGCCGAGCAGAAACAACAATCCAAACGCGAACCGGATCACCACGACCTTGCGACCATAGGCCCACGTACGGACTTCGCGCCAGAGGATCGGGTTTTTCCAAACCTGCCGCGGCGCCCGGACTTTCCAGCTGCTCGGTGCTTGCTGGTTTTCCATCTCTTCGCTCGTCTCCGGCTCGGGCGCTTTGAGCCGCACTTCGCGGGACGGGTTCCAAACACGCACGCGGGCGACGCCGACGGCCAACACAACGACCGAGGCGATCAGCGTGGCGGCGGTGAACGACCAGACGCCCAGCGACGTTTGCGGCGAAAGACTTCCCAGCGGCGACGCCGCCGCGGCAAGCGCCCGCACCGGGCTGAGGGCCAACACCAGAACCTCGGGTAAATTCAGCGAGGCAATCGCGATCTCGCCGGCACCCAACAACATCAACAAGATCAACACCGTCAATGCGATCGCTTGGAACGTCTTCTCACGCCACAGACCGACCACGGTACCGATCGATCCGGCAAAGATCACGGTCGCAGCGGTCACCAGAAAAACCGAGAACACCTGTCCGGGCGAAACGCCGCCCAACAGCGGCAGCACCAAAAACAACGGCAGCGCGGCGAGCAACATGGCCAACGGCCCCAGCAGTGTCGCGGCCAGCTTCCCGACGACGACCTCAAACCCGCTCAGACGCGTCATCAGCAACAACAGCAGCGTCCGCCGGTCCTTTTCTTGGGCCACACTGGCCGCCGATCCCACCGCCGCCAGACTGGACAACACCAACAACTGCAGCGGGGCGAGCAACAAGAACATCCAACCGCCGAAACGGGCCGAATCGGACACCGTCGCCAACGAACGCGAACCGTCCAGCACCAGATACCCGGTGCAAAGCAGCCCGAACAGCGTGATCAGATACAAGCCGCGGGCCAAGTACGTCTTGGGACGCTTGGGAACAACGGTCGCCTCGCGATTGAATACTGGACCGATCATATGAGCTTGGGTGGGAGGACGAAACTGGCACCAGGGTAAAACGCGGACAAGCCGATGACAATGCGCGATCCAAAGGCGTCACCGAGCCGGGGAATCCGAAAGGACGCTGCAATCCCTACCGGATGAACCCCGCGGTGATGCTCGGGCATGCAAAAAGTGGACGTATTCGAAGTGAGTACGCAGATTCCTGGCCTATGTTTCCTTGGCTGTGCCTTTTCCCCGAGAAAACCAACCAAAAAGATATATCCCCACCATGACCAACCAAGACCCACTCCCCGAGCGACAGTCGCTGTGGCGGGATGAGGAGGGCACAACGGCGGTTGAATACGCCGTCATGCTCGCCCTGATCATCGCCGTCTGTGTCGGCTCGGTCGCCACCTTGACCACTGAAACCCAAAAAAGCTTCGACGCCTCTGGAGCCGCCATTTCCGGCGCCATGGGCAACTAACGAGCGGGTGAACCGTGCATGGGATAGGCTCCAGCCTGTCCTTTCCAAGCTTGACCGGCGGGAAACCGATCCCACTTCGAAGCTTCGACTCCTCTCCTCCCAGCCTCCCCTCACGACCAACCGCCTTAGCCGGCAGCCGGAATGCATCCGCCGCCAACGCTCGAGGCGGTTGTTTGCTGCGCGATTGCATGTTTCGATAGGGCGCTTGATCGCCCGATTTCCACTCGCAACAGGCACTCCCCCATGCGCATCGCACTCACCGGCGCCACCGGATTCCTGGGCCGTTACCTGATCCGCCGGCTTCTCAACGACGGCCACACGATCACGGCGTGGTATCGCACCCCACCGGCAACGGCCCCCGAATTCGACCAGATCAGCTGGATCCGCGGAGAACTCGGCGTTCTGGACCACGCCGCACAACTGGTCGAATCTGCCGATGCCGTCGTCCATGCCGGATTGTTTCGCGGCGGAGCGTCGTTCATGGACAGCGGCGACGACCCGCTCGAGTACTGGCAACGCAACGCGACCGGGTCGCTGCAATTGCTCGACGCCGCCGAGCGGGCCGGCGTCAAACGATTCCTGTTCGTTTCCTCGGGTACCGTCCACGACACCGTGCTGCCGGACCGCCCACTCGATGAAACCCACCCCTTGCTGCCGTCGACGCTTTACGGCGCCTACAAGGCTTCGGTCGAAACCCTAGTGCACCACTACGGCGCCAGCGGAAAACTGCTCGCCGCCACGGTTCGTCCGCCATCGATTTATGGCCTCGCCGATCCCGCCCAAGATTCACGCTGGTTCGATCTGGTCGCTCAGGTCTGTGCCGGAAAAGACGTCCAAGCCGGCGGCGGCAGCAAAGCCGTTCATGCCGACGACATCGCCAACGCCGTCTCACTGCTGCTCACGCAAGACGACGCGATCAACGGCCAAACCTACAATTGCTGTGACCGAATGATCAGCGATTTTGAAGTCGCGACGATCGCCAAACGCATCACCGGCAGCCCGTCCAACATCAGCGGCCAAGCCAAGACCGCTAAACACGAAATCGTCACCGATAAACTGCAAGCCCTGGGCATGCGATTCGGTGGCATCGAGTTACTCGAGCAAACGATCGCCGAATTGGTTTCGGCGATTCGCTCTGACGCGTGAACACGGGCAGCCCCGACGAAGGAAACCTTTAACGCCGACGTCGCAAGGCACAAACGCCACCGACCAGCGCCAAGAATCCTGCTGCCGTCGGCTCGGGGATCGCCGTGACCGAGTACTGCAGATTGTCGATGAACAAATACACCGGCGTGTTGATTCCGAATTGTCCCGAGTCGCTCGACTGGAACGTCAGATCGATCGAACGAGCGTTCCCAAGCGGCGTCAAATCCTCATTCACCTGCCACGTGTTGACGATGTAGTCTTGGTTATCGTCGCTGAACGTATAATCGGCCAGATCCAAGGTCACCGATCCGGTGGCAGCGCCGGTCGCGTTCAGGTCGCTGTAACCGGTCAAGGTCACACGAAAGTAGTCCGGCTCGGATCCACTGGCACCGCCAAACTGCGTCGCGAACGCGTCCCCGTCTCGCATCGAGAGATACGGGTACGTCCCGTTGGTCCAATCGACGCTTTCAATCAGGGCGCCCGTAGGCAGGTTGATCGTTGCGCCGGAGCCGAACGCCAACGCGTAGGTTTCACCACTGACCGATCCGCCGGCGCCGTTGCTGCCGCCGCCGGTGATCGCGGAATGCTCGTTGCTGAACCCCGGCGTCGTCGTATCGGTGGTGTTGCTGTACGCCCAACCGCTCCAAAACCCAACCCAGGTGGTGCGGTTACTGAATTCAAACCCGTCCACCACCCACGGATCATTGTTGATCTGTGACGTCTCGCCTTTGTAAAACGAATCGGGTGTGGTCAGCAGGTTTTCAAACGTCACGGTTTCGGCACCGGCCATCGAACAGAGCAAACCGGCGGCAAACAGGACAAACAGACATTGGCGAGAGATATTCATAGTGAAACGATTTCGTTGTTGCGAATCTTGGAGTTCAAAGGTTGGAGTTTCAGATTGATTTGCGCGTCGGCACGACGCGTCACTACCAGGCGTCGGCCGGGATCACTTCGTGACCGTCCCGCGTGATCAGCTGGCCGAGCACGATCGTGTCGAGTGATTCGTTCAACAGATGCACACTGCCGTCGAGGAACAGAACCATGGCGCCGGCGGGATGCAGCGATCGGATTTCGTTGTCGCCCACCCAAGCACGATCGTCGTTGATCGGATGGGATTGAACGAACACGTTTCCGCCGTTGATCCATTCGCTGTCCGGCCCCACCATGTCTTCGCCGGTGGCCATCGTGCTAGACAAACCATCCAGACAATCGCGATACCGGATCCGCTTTTCGTACAAGAACACGCCATCGTCGGGGCGTCGATCGACCAGGCGTTCGCCGAACAGGCCGCCGTAACTGATCTCAGCGCGTCGATTGCCTTGAGGAATTTCCGTCGGACACAAATACGATTCGACCACCACCGCCGCCGCATCGGCATTGCGTGGATGGTCAAACGCGTAGTTGAAATCAACGGCCTCGTACAACGCCTGTTCGCCCATCTGTGGCAACAGAAACGCCGACCAGGCCAGGTTCTTTCGCGTGCTCGGCTGGCCCCAAAACCGCCACTCCAAACATCCGATCGGCAACGACCGGTGCATGTTGTGATAGGCGTGGAGTGCGACACCGATCTGGTGCTGGTGGTTGCGACAATTGGCCTGACGAGCCGCCTCGCGGGCGAACTGGACCGCAGGCAACAACAACGCGACCAGGATCCCGATGATGGCGATCACCACCAACAGTTCGACCAGCGTAAACCCGATACGAATCGGCCCGCTGGCGGTCCCACGGATTTGACGGTTACGGTAACGCATGACCAGACTCGGATGTCCCGGCGGCAGCGAACGCTCTAGTGTACAGACCGATGCGCGCATTCGGGCATCCGACACTAGGGGCGATGCAGTCGTGCGTGCGCAAGCCAATCTGTTGACGCCGACCTCACCCTGGAAGGTCCCTGAAGCGTCCGTCGGGTGGTAGGTCTTCTGACTCCCGATGACGTCCTAACGCTTCGCCTTCTCGTCATTCGGTCATCTTGCATCAAGCAGGATGATCCGCGGACAATGGCTAAAAGAGTGAAGCGTAGACGGCTGATCCCCGCGTCGTCTTTGTTCAGACGACGTGAAAACCAACAGCATCGGTTACAGCGGCCGGGCCGTCTTGGAGTTCCACCAAAGTTCCCTGTTCCCGCGGACGATTCATCACCGCCCAATCGGCACCACCAAACGTTGATTGCGAAAGGTAGACCCGCCCGCACCAACTGTCAACCGTTTTCCCGACTCGACCCCACATGCCCGAAACCCAAATCGTGCTGCCCGCACGCCTTGCCTCGACCCGTTTGCCGGAAAAATTGCTGCAGAAAGTGGCCGGCAAGAGCGTGTTGCAACATACCTACGAGTCGGCATCGCGGGCCTCATCGGCGTCGGCCGGCGTGATCGTGGCGGTCGACGACCGGCGGATCGCGGAGGAAGTGGAATCGTTCGGAGGCCGCTGGATCATGACCCCGACCGATTGCCCCAGCGGCACCGACCGCATCGCCCTGGTCGCCGACCAGTTTCCCA
Source organism: Phycisphaera sp. RhM (assembly GCA_033042175.1). Lineage (GTDB taxonomy): Bacteria > Planctomycetota > Planctomycetia > Pirellulales > Pirellulaceae > Stieleria. The sequence continues at coordinate 35,130 of WCIL01000058.1, read as the reverse complement.
CCACCGATATCTTTATCAACGTCCAAAGCGACGAACCGGAGATCGACCCGGCCGCGATCGACGCGGTCGCCGAGACGCTCGCCGGCGATCGGCAGGCCGACATGGCGACCGCGGGGACGCCGATCCGGTCGGCCGAGGCGCTCAATGACCCGGCAATCGTGAAAATCGTGATGGCGGATTTCTCCCCGACCGGCGACCCCCAGACCGACAGCCAGACAGCAACCCGGACGGCCGCCGCAGCAGGCCAGGGCACTCTCGCAGTGGGGCAGGGCAATCTGACAGCAGGGCAGGGCAGGGCGGTCTACTTCAGCCGCGCCTGTGTCCCCCACCGCCGCGGCGGCAACCCGGCCGAGCTGCTCGCGCAAACCCCACCGATTTACTGGCACCACCTGGGACTTTACGCCTATCGCCGCGACTTCTTGTCCTGGTTCGCCGGCTCGCCCCCCAGCATGTTGGAAGAAACCGAGAAACTCGAACAGCTGCGGGCCATCGAAGCGGGAAAAAAAATCGTCGTCGCCGCAGTCGGCCCTGCCATGCCCGGAATCGACACGCCGGAAGATCTTGCCGCGTTTCGACGTCGCATCGAGGATCCCGCCACTTCCGGTTTTTCCTCAGCGCGGTATCATCCGCGTCCATGACCAAACACATCTTTGTAACCGGCGGGGTTGTTTCCTCGCTCGGAAAGGGCCTGACGAGCGCCTCCCTGGGCATGCTGCTTGAATCTCGCGGATTGCGAGTGCGAATGCAGAAGCTGGATCCCTACATCAACGTCGATCCGGGCACGATGAGCCCCTATCAGCACGGCGAAGTCTACGTGCTCGATGACGGCAGCGAGACCGATCTGGACCTGGGGCACTACGAGCGTTTCACCAGCGGGGCGCTGACCCGCGACTGCAACTACACGACCGGCCAGATCTATCTGTCGGTGATCGAAAAGGAACGCAAGGGACGCTTCCTGGGCAAAACCGTCCAAGTCATCCCGCACATCACCAACGAGATCAAATCCGTCATCTCCCGGATGGGTGGCGACGACGTCGACGTCGTGATCACCGAAATCGGCGGCACGGTCGGTGACATCGAAAGCCTGCCGTTCCTCGAAGCGATCCGCCAGTACTCCCAGGACGTCGGCCGCGAAAACGTGCTGTACATGCACCTGACCCTGGTGCCGTACCTGAAGGCCGCCGACGAGCTGAAAACCAAACCGACCCAACACTCCGTCGGCCAACTCCGCGAAATCGGCATCCAACCCGACGTCCTGGTCTGCCGCTGCGAACACTCGATCAGCCGTGAGGAGCGTGACAAGATCGCACTGTTTTGCAACGTCCCGACCGAAGCGGTGATCGAAGAAAAAGACAAGGACTTTTCGATCTACGAAGTCCCGATCTCGCTGGTCGACAACAAACTCGATGAGTTGATCGTCAAGAAACTCGGGCTGCCCAGCAAGGCGCTCGACATCACCCCCTGGACCGACCTGCTGCATCGCCTGCGCAACCCGCGCCACGAAGTCAGCATCGCCGTCGTCGGCAAATACGCCGAACACAAAGACGCCTACAAATCGATCTATGAATCGATCGACCACGCCGGAATGCACCACCAGGCACAAATCCGCATCGGCCGAATCCAAAGCAGCGATATCGAACGCGAAGGATGCGAACGTCTGCTCGGCGGATTTGACGGCATCCTGATCCCCGGCGGTTTCGGCGAACGCGGCGTGGAAGGCAAAGTCCAAGCCATTCGTTTCGCCAGGGAACGCGGCATTCCGTTTTTCGGCATCTGCCTGGGCATGCAGTGCGCCGTGATCGAATATGCACGCAACGTGTGCGGCCTGGAAAACGCCCACTCCAGCGAATTCGACAAAGATACCCCGCACCCGGTGATCTGCTTGCTGGACGAACAGCAAAACGTGACCCAAATGGGCGGCACCATGCGACTGGGCAGCCAACCGACCCACCTGTCCGACGACAGCCGGGCGCAGCAGTGCTACGGGGCCGAAGACATTCACGAACGCCACCGGCACCGCTACGAATTCAACAACGCCTATCGCGATCAATTCCGCGAACACGGCATGAAATTTTCCGGAACCAGCCCCGACGGAAGCCTTGTCGAAATCGTCGAATTGCCCGACCACCCCTGGTTCCTGGCCGTACAATACCACCCCGAATTCAAAAGCAAGCCGCTCAAAGCGCATCCGCTGTTTGCCGGATTCGTCGAAGCCGCGATTGAACGAGGAACACGTAAACACGAACGGGAACTACCCGCCGTCAGCCAACGTTAATCCCCACGCCTGAAATCTTGATGTCTGAAAACAAAGAAGAACCGGAACTGGTCGTCGACAACGATTGGAAATCGCAGGTCGAGAAAGAAAAGACGCCGCCGAGGAACCCCAGCAAGCCGCCGAGGAGGACGCCACCGGCGACCTGCCTCCGGCGTCCTTGGCGATGCTGATCAGCACCTTTTACAGCCAAGCGATGGTCGCACTAGGCGTCATGGAAAACCCCGCGACCGGCGAAAAATCGACCGACCTGCGGATCGCCAAACACTTCATCGACACCCTGGAAATGCTCGAAGAAAAAACCAAGGGCAACACCGACAAAGACGAAGACAAGATGTTCGACGAAGTCCTGCATCTGCTCCGCATGGCCTACGTCGGGGCCAAGAAGGCGTAGCGATCGCGCATGAGTGTTGGTGTTTAGCCTTTAGGCGATTCCGGGTCGCTGCGTAGCAGCGACAGCGGGCGGCTATATAGCCTGCACACCAACACTCATGCACATGCCATTCGCACCGGAACCCTTTTCCGAGGCGACTCTCGCTCTCGACGGCAACGAAGCGCAACAGCCCGCCGAAAGTCTACGCCGCCGGATACAACTGATACAGCATCAGGTACACCAGCACGCCGGTCACCGACACGTACATCCAAACGGGAAAGGCGAAACGCACCAGTTTCTTGTGCGCGACGATCCGACCCTTCATCGCCAAGTACACCGCACGCAGTGCCAAGAACGGCACGGCGATCGCCAACAACAGGTGCGTGCCCAGGATCCCGTAATACGTGTACCGCGCCGCCAGCGGTGCGACATCGGTATCGGTGGGAAAACGAGTGTTCGGCTCCCCGGTCGTCAGATACAACGCGACCTTGTGCAACAGATACAGCAACAAGAACAACGCGCTGATCGCCAGCGCCGTCAACATCATCTTCTTGTGCCCGCGCGGATTGCCTTGACGAATCCGGATCAACCCGAGGGCCAGCACGACCGTCGCCGCGGCATTCAGTAACGCCGTGCAGTGCGGCAAATAATCAGCAAGTACTTGCCACATTTTTGATTCAGGTTTCAGGTTTCAGGTTTCAGGTTTTAACAGCAAATCGCTCCCCGGCGCCGCTAGAGCATTTCGCTGATCGCGGATTCCAGCTTGTCCATCTGCCGCGGTTCCGGCCAACTGTAAAAGCCTTCGATCTTTCCTTTCGGATCGACCAGCACAAACTTTTCGGTGTGAAACCCTTTGTCGATCGGCTGCTGGAAAATCTCAGCCCCGATGCGACGGATGTAGGTCAGATCGCCGGTCAAGAACAACCACTGGTCCTTGTCGGCACCGAAGCGGGCGGCATACTCCCGCATCACTTCCGGCGTGTCACGCTCCGGGTCGACGGAGATGGCGAGAAACTTGACGTCTTCGCCTCGGAAACGCTCCTGCAACTCCTTCAGTTTCTGGTTCTGTTGCGGGCAAACACTTGGACAGGTCGTGAAAAAGAAACTGACCACATACGGCTGACCCAACAAGTCTTCGCTCTTGACCAACTCGCCGCTCCGCTCGGTCAGCTCAAACCGGCTCAACCAAGCCTCGTCCTCGGGCGGATGGACGACTTCATCGTTGGCGATTTCGTCGCTGTCGTTGACCAGCGGTTCCTCACCGGGCGCGACCTCAGCGGTGTAGACCAGCTCTTCTGGCCCCGGCCCCGCAGGCGCCGACCGCTGGCGAAGCGTGCGGCCCACCAATCCTAAAATGACTCCCACGAACAAGATCGCGGCGATGTTTGACGCGGTTCTCATAGATCACCAAAAGACACGAATCGTAACAACCGCCAAGACGGCGGGCAGCACCAACAATGAGGACCGCAGCAATCGGCGTGCGGTCACATCCGTTCGGCTCCGCGCGAAACGGATCGATGCCTTCAGCATCGGGACCGTGGCTGCCAACACCGCGACGCTGCACACGATGGCGGGTACGATCCCCGGCGACAGACAACACAACACGACGCCGCAAACGATGACCGCGAGCGACCCCACGATGCTTTGAATCGCCGCAGAGACCCCGGTCGGCTCGACCGTCGTCGACATGCAGAATCCGGCCTGTTCATACTGGCGTCGGTACAGCCATGCGATGGCCATGAAATGCGGGTATTGCCAAGCAGCCAACACGCCGAACAACAACCATCCGGTCTCGTCGGCCAACGAACCGCCCAGTGCCGTGTAACCGATCAACATCGGCAATGCACCGGCGATCGCTCCGACCGTCGTGTTCCAAGACGTCCGGGTTTTCATCGGCGTGTAGAGAAACACGTACAACAACCAGGTTGCCAACCCCACACCGGCCGGCGTCAATGAGAATCCCATCCACAGGATCGCCAGCCCCAGCGTGCCCATCGACGCGGTGAACGCCGTCGCCATGCCGGTCGACATCCGCGCCGACGGCAGGGGCCGAACCGCGGTGCGCGGCATGTTGCGGTCGATCACGCGTTCCCAGATCTGGTTCGCCCCGCCGGCACTGCCGGCAACCATCCCGGTGCCCAACAGCAACAAGGCGAGCGTGCCGAGCGAAACCGCTCCGCCGGCAGCAATCATCGCCGTGGCGACCGTCGTCACCAAGATCATCACGACGATCCGCGGCTTGGTCAGCTGAATCAGATCAGAAACCAACACCCGCATCGACACCTCCGTCTGGTCCACCATCTGATTCAATGCCGGTGTTGCCTGGGCCGTCACTTCCATGTGTCGAGTCGCTTCCCTGCGTTGTGCCGGCAGATCGAGGACGGCCGTTGCCGAACCGCATTCCCGGGCGGCAGTGTACGGGGCCGCTGCGTAGGGGGCACTGACACCTCGGCGATCGGTTTCATAGCGGGAATCGGTGGCAAGGACGTTGCTGGACATAAATGATTAAACGGGGGTGGCAAGCGTTCGCTGACGTAAAACTTGAACCAGGATCACCGCCGCCGTCGCCAGAATCAGCGACCCGACCGCAACATGGGCGGTCACGATGATCGAATCCACGAATCCCTTTGAGCGAACCAAAAAGCCTTCGCCAAACGGAAGAAACTCCAAAACGCTCGGCCAACCGTAGGTGACGATCCATGTCCCGGTGCCGAGCAAGATTTGACAGCCCACAAACCATATCAGCCAACCGGCCGGCCTGGACAGCGTCAAATCGCCGCAGCGACGCACCAAAACGAACAAAACCGGCGTCAACAACCACAAACCGAAAGCAGTGACGATGTGGACCGCCACAATCAGCGTGAAGGTTCCCGGGGTGGTCAACGGCTGGACATGCCGCAGCTGTGCCCCCAGGACCAACTGCAAATAGCTCAACAGCACGGGCACCGACGCCAACGTGACGACCCAGCGGCCGAGCGGCTTAACCGATTCGGCGCCCGGTGTCGCCCGTTTTGCCGTCAGCTTGCGGTCCCACCAACGACGGCTGGTCACCGAGGCGGCGATGCAGCACAAGGCAAACACGACGGGGCCGAAACAGCCATGAATCATCGCGGTGGTTCGATCGCTTAACAACACGCGGACCCCGCCCAACGCACCTTGCGAAATCACGGCGACCAGGATCCCGACGGTCAGCCAGACGACCGGGCGACGGTCTTCACGCCGAACCGCCGCGATCACCATCGCGATCGCCACCAAACCGACGACCGCCCCCAACAGCCGGTGGCCGTGTTCGATGAACAGGTCAAACGGACCGTACAACCAAGTCGACAGCGGGTACAAAAACAGATTGTATCCGTAAGTCCCGGGCCAATCGGGAACCGCCATTCCCGCATCGTAGGTGGTCACCAAACCGCCGACCCAAATCAACGGCCAGACCAAACACACCGACAACACCGCCAACCGATGCAGCAACGGTGACCGCTCGGCGGCGAGGTTTGGATTCGTTTCGTTGGATTCGTTTTCGCTCATCAATTTCCATGCCGCATCGCGTGGAGCTTCTCGCCGAGAATGCCGCCGGCCAGTGCCCCGCCGGCGCCAAAGATCGCTCCCGGCAACACCCCACTTTGCCCGGCCATCACCATCAAGGCGATCCCCAACCCCAGTCCGACGATGGCTCCGACACTGCGGTAACTGTCACGACTCATGGTTTTGCCTCATCAAGTGACCGAACGTAATGGACGATGTCCCAAATCTGGTCGCTGGTCAGTTCTTTGTCCGACGGCTGATCCGACACGCTTCGTCCGGCCATCGGCGTGCCGGCGATCCCGGCAACCATCCGGCGGTACAGCGTCTGGGGATCTCCGCCGCCACGATAAACACCGTCGGTCAACTTTCTGGGCTGAATCTGCCGCGGTCGCAATGCCCCCGCCTTTCGGAACGGCCGCACCGCCTCTGGATCGGTCGGCGTAACCGCGATGCCTTCGGTAAATTCTTTCGTCCAGTCGTCAAAGTCGAAGGTGACGATTTCTCCACCGCCTTGTTTTCCATGGCAACCGACACAATTGGCGATCGGGCCGTGAAACAACTCATTCCCCCGCGCGATCGAATCCGCATCGTCCGGTGTTTCCTCCGGCACGGCGATCACCGCTTGCGGGGCGTCGACCCATTGGCCGGTGATACGGTCCAGGGTGTCTCGGGCCACCTCCATGGCGAACGCGTCTTGGTCAAAATTCGCCAGCGTCAACAAACTGGCGTCGTCATCGGGCCGCGACTGTTCATAACCCAACTCGACCACCGCTTCGGTCAGCAAACGCCGTTCGAATTCGCCCCGAACCGACAAGTAGATGACGTAGTCGACCAAAGCTTCCAAGTCCTCATCGGAAAGCCGCTGGAAGGACGGCATCGCTGTCCCGGGTGCACCATGACGCAGAATCGTCATCAAGTCCTGGCGTGTCGGCTTGGCACCCCGCTGGGTCGATTTCCACTTGTAAACGCCGGGGCGAAAGTCACGCGGATAAGGGTTTTGCAACAACGATGCAGGACCGTTCCCACCGCCGGACACCCCGTGGCAGGTCACGCAGTGCTCGTTGAAAAGCCCGAAATGCCGATTGTCTTGATCGCTGTAAACCGGCCCGGCAGCCCGCTGCAGATTTTCCAGGCGAACCAAGGACTTGGCTGCGTCACGCGACATCTGGTCGGCGGGCCAGCGTGGTTCGATCGGCGTGCCGAACCAAGCTTCCAACGCCGCAGTCGTGTCCTCCGCGGCGAGCTCGGTCGGGGCATCCAGCTTGGCCGAGACGACCAGCGAGTAAACCTGATTCGGTGGATAATGCTCCACCGGTGCATCACAGCCGCACAGTAAGGCCGCCGCGGACAGGACCCCGGCCCACAGGATTGGGGCAAGCCGAATCGGGGCGAACACGGCTGCCGAGCAATCCGGCAGCGAAAAAATCGACGTTTTGCAGAGGGTTGGTCTCATAGGAGCAGCGTAACCGAACGCGATCGCATGAACCAACCGAATCAATTGTCGCAGCATCCAAGCAGCGGCCAGATCGAACCCCCGCGGGGGTCGCTCATGGCCGGCACGCCCGGCGCGAGGCGTTAGCGAGGGCGCCGTGTGGCCCCTTGCTAACGCATGCGGGCTTCAATCAACAGCCCGGGCCTGACCTGTCTCATCCGCTCGTCGCTTAGAACGCGTCGGCGGGGACCTCGATCGTGCCCATGTCGTTCAGACCGGGTTTGATCTCGACTTCGAACTTGCTGCTTCGCCATTCGGTTTCTTCACCGTTGACAATCACGTCTTTGAGTGATCCGTTTTCGTGGTTGGCACGAAAAACGACTTCCCCGACGGGCAATCCCTTGATCTCCAACACGCCGTCTTCATCGCTGACCGCGGCAAAGGGGTGATCGAGCACGACGACTTGAGCCTTCATCCAGTTGTGAATATTGCAGGCGACTGGAATCGGCGCCGGCTCGTCTTCTTTCAGCTCGATTTCGACCGCACCACCCGCGGGAACGGTGAGGTTTTGCTGGGTATTATTGAAGAACTGAAAATTGGCGTTGTGCCCGACCTTGTCCGGGTTGGTGACCTTGATCGTGTCACCTTTCTTGGCGATCACGACATGGGGCTCGAATCGGCAATCTTCGTTCGCCAAGACGTGGGTTTCGGGCTCCAATTCCATCGGCGGCAACTCGGTGCCGCGACGCCCGGTGTAGACGTACACGATCACATTCTTGATGCCGTTGTTCTTGGAATTGACGACCAAGGTCTCGTCCGGAATCATTTTCGAGCCGCAGAACGCTTGGTCCACGTTGGGCGTGATCGGAGGAAAGCTCTTCGCGGCGCCCTTGAGCTTGAACGTCATCCGCAACGTTCCAGTTTCCTGGGCCTGGGCGGGCGAAACCGCGGTCAGCAACGTGCTGACGGCGATCGCGACGGCCGTCGGAACAAACAATCGGGTCATAGATACAAAGTGGTTCACACTTAAACTCCTGGAGTGGTGGATGCCTAGAACGCAACGAGTGTAATTGGTCCGCGAGCGCAGATTAAGACCGCGTCCAGCAGTGACGTCGAAAGCTCTCACAAAGCCTCGTTCAGGACGAGCATTGAAAAAGGCGGCGGCCGAACCGGAGCGGGGGACTCAGTCGGCCGCCACCTTCTCAAAAACTAGTCGTCGGGAGTCGCGTCGCCATTGGGGTGGGGTGGGGTGCATAGGCGACAGAAACACGACTCCCGGGGGGTCACTTGTGATTATACGCTCGAAGGAAAAAATGTCTACCGCTAATGAACGATAAAGACCCTGGAAGTCCCGTCGGGACGGGTGGAATTCCTCCCCCGTGGCCCGCGTCGCTCTGCGGTCGGGAGGTTCAGTCACCCTCCCGAATTAAGGTGTTCCTGGGGCGGCGCAACCCTCGCAAATGCTCGGTTTGGTTGCCCCAGGCTAGGGATATGCATGCCCTTTGGGCAAAAGACTTGTGTCGCAACCACTGCTTTTATGCAGAGCCACACGGACAGAGCCCAATACCGCAAAATCGACATTCGTGGGCGTCTGGACGCTGGCGCGAACCGGCTGTTGTCAATTGATGATCAGCCGTTTGACGCGAGCCTACGGGCCCCGCGCTGGTCAAAACTTTGTCGATTGAGCGGTATTGGGACAGAGGTCCACGGCAGGCAATCGATGAAAGGCGCCATCTGCCATCATCTGCGACAAACAATTACATTGCCCCCAATTCAGTAATCTTGTTTGGATGAATCCTTCCTGCGGTGAATGTGATGAAAGTTTTGGTGGTCGGCGGCGGCGGGCGAGAACATGCCCTCGCCTGGAAACTGGGTCAGAGTCCCAAGGTGACCGAAGTGTTTGTCGCGCCGGGCAATGCAGGCACCGCGCTGGAAGCGACCAACGTGGACATTGCGGCCACGGATGTCGACAAGCTGGTCGAATTTGCCAAGACCAACGCGATCGACTTGACCGTCGTCGGCCCCGAAGCGCCACTGGTGCTCGGTCTGGTCGACGCACTCGAAGCCGCCGGACTGCGCGTCTTCGGCCCCTCGGCCGCCGCGGCGGAATTGGAAGGCAGCAAGGTATTTTGCAAAAACCTGCTGCACACCGCCGACATCCCGACGGCCGATTATCGCACCTTTCGAAATGCCGACGACGCCTCGCGTTATATTAAAGACAAGTACAGCGAGCCGACCGACCAGGTTCCGGTCGTTGTCAAAGCCGACGGGTTGGCCGCCGGCAAAGGCGTCATCGTTTGCGAAACACGCAGCGACGCGCTGCAGGCGATCGATCGCATCGCCGGACAAAAGGAATTCGGCGAAGCGGGCAATGAACTGATCATCGAAGAAAAGCTGATCGGCCAGGAAGCCAGCGTGCTGGCGATCACCGACGGCGAAACCATCATTTCGCTGCCGGCCGCCCAAGATCACAAACCGGCCCACGATGGCGACCGCGGTCCCAACACCGGCGGCATGGGCGCTTACTGCCCCACCCCGATCGTCGACGAGGCGATGTTTGAAAAGATCGAATCCGACGTGCTGGTCCCGGTCGTCCACGCGATGAAACGGGCTCGGAAACCGTTCAAGGGCGTGCTGTACGCCGGATTGATGCTGACCGCAGCGGGTCCCAAAGTGCTGGAGTTCAATGTCCGGTTCGGTGACCCGGAATGCCAACCGCTGTTGATGCGGCTGAAAACCGATTTGTTCGACGTCCTGGTCGCCGCCGCCGACGGAAAACTCTCCGAACTCGAACCGCTGGAATGGGACGAGCGCCCCAGTCTGTGCGTCGTGATGGCCAGCGAAGGCTACCCGGGCAGCTACGAAAAGGGCCGTGTGATCACCGGACTGGACGAGGCGGCGAAGGTCGACGATGTGAAAGTCTTTCACGCCGGAACGACCACCGTCGATGGCAACGTCGTCAATGACGGCGGGCGTGTCCTGGGCGTCACCGCAATCGGCAACACCATCAGCGCCGCAAAACTGAAGGCCTATACCGCCGTCCAAAAAATCCGTTGGCCCGGTGCCTGGTGCCGCAAAGACATCAGCGACAAGGCGCTGCAGTAAGTGGGGTAAGCATCCTGCTTGCCACCCTCGCCGGCTCTGCCGGCCGGTTCTCGGCCTGTTGCTTTATTCGTAGGGCATCCCGTGCATGCCAGATGCCACGCACAGCGTGACCTACTGCTACTGCGCCACCGACCTCGTCCCGCCGCCGGCGAAGTTCACGTAGATCGGGCTGCCCTCTTTGATCGGTCGCGCCGCCGACGCGTAACCCTTGGCATAGATCTTTTCGCGCAACTTGCGGAACGAACCGTAGCTGTCTGGATAGACCGCGACCGTCACCGTCGTCGTGTCCGGCGGGTATCCCGACAGCTCGACATCCAACCAATCATCGTTGGCCAACACTTGGTCGATCGGCGTTCCATAGGGCTCTCGCAGCGGCTCGAACGACGCGACCACGACGCGCGCGCGACTCATCCTGGCGATCGCATTGCCGTTGCTAACCAATTCGTTGCTACGGTTCAGCACATACCGCGCGACGTAGCCACGCACCGGACCGACCGCCGCATCACTGACGCCCTCGCGAAGACTGGAGGACGTGCGACGGAAATTGCGACCGATCTCATCGGCCAACAACTCAAACGGAATCACGGACAAACGATCCTCCTTCAACCGAAAATAGACCTCTTCACCGAACACGGTCTTGGCCATCGGAGTCGGCAGGTGGGAGATCGCGACGATCGGCGGCTGCTTGCTTTCCAATTGCGTACGCGTTCCGGCCAACTCGGCCAGTTCGTTCTTCAGCGTTGACGCTTCCGCGTTGCGGATCGCGGCTTGGCGGTTGGCATCGTCCAGCTTCGCTTGTTCGTCTTCCCAAGCCGCTTCGGCTTCGGTCAACAATGTCAACAGGATCGTACGACGTTCGGCTTGCTGTGCGATCTTGGAATCCAAGACTTTGATCGTTCGCTCCAGTCGCATCGAATCGGCCTGTGCCGACGCGGCGCGGGCCGCCATCGTGACCAACGTTTCCATCTCCGCTTCGCCGGCAACGCGTGCTTTGGGATCCAGCGGTTCTTGCACCGGCGGCTTTGCTTCGCGCATGATCGCTTCTGATTGGGCGCCTAACACCACAACCAGAATGATCAGGATGCCGACCAGGTTGGCGACGATGTCCAAAAAGGCATCGTGCCCCACCGAAACTCCCTCTCTGCGATGTCGCCCGCTCATTTCCGTTCACCTCGCGGGTTGTTTTCTGCCTGAGTGTACCCGCCGTCTTGGGCGTCACCGGTACGTTGGATCGGTAGCCCACTGCCGGTCATCAATCGGCTCCACTGGTCGTATCGCAATTCAGCTCCTGGCATGACGTCCACCTTTAACCGAGGCGACCAACGCGCACCGGGCGCCGCAGCCCCCCAACGTTCGATCCGATCTCGGACCGAGGTCGCCAGTTGCAGCGTCGCCAGATTGACGCCGTCCGGTTCGATCAAAAACGTTTCGCTCTGGCGCATCCCGGCGTCGGGCAGCAAGATGAAACGATCGGCGTGAACTTGCAGCCGAACCGACCGAACGATCTCGTTGCCACGCGCCAACACGACACTGCTGGGCAGCGCCCAGTCGGCACCGTTGCGCTGCACCAACGAACCGGGCTTCCTTGATTTCGCCTGTTCGCTGGACGCGGGTTTCTGACTGGCCGCATTCAGGGCTTGGCCGTCGGCCGGTTGACCGGCTTTCATGCGCTGTGAAACCTTGGGTTGATCCAACCGATTCATCCCCGTCGGCCCGCCGGCCATGGGACCGATCCCCGCCGGATTGTCGTCGGTTTGCGCACTCGCCTTGCCGCTTGTCCGTTGTCGACCGCCGGAATCCGCGTTGCCTTGCGCCAACATCGCCGATTGGGAATCGGCACCACCGCTGGACGGGTTCTGAAATCCGAGTGCGTTTGCATCGTGGGTGTTCGGCCGGGGCTGCGTTTGATCCGGTGATCCCGAATTGGTGGATCCCGAGTTGGTCCCGGTGGCGATCTGGTCGACCGCCGTCATCGCGGCCTGATTCAGATCGCGATCGGAGTCTACCTCGACAAACGAAGACGCGGAATCTTGCAGCTGCCGCTCCAACCGTCGCTTGGCGGCTTCGGACGTGATCGGCGATGGCTCGCCACCGCCGCTGCGGCCGTAGGTTCGGGTCGGAAACATGCGATGGTCGCGGAAACCGCTTTGTCGGCCCTGACGATCCATCTGCGAAACCGACAGGCGCGGCACCGGTTTGACTGGCTCGGGTGGCTGGACTGTATGAGATCCGACCGAACCCGCTCCGCCATAGGGGCTTTCCGCCACCGCCGCGGGGCCGGACGGTGCCGGAGACTGCCCGGCGCCACTGGCCGACGTTTGGCGGTCAAAGTTTCCGCCCGTTCCACCGGGACCGGCCGGAGAGCGACTGCCCGACCCACGGATTGATCGTGCGATCGATTGTTGCGTCATCCGGTCCAGTGCCTGGTTGATCGCATATTCCATCCGCTCCCGCATGGCCGGATCGGGATTGGGGTAGGCGAGGTTGACGTCCGACGGAACCAGTTCGTACCCGAACTGATCGTCCCAATCCAACATCGCCGCGCGGGCGGCGTAATAGCTGTCGACGCCCTCGGGGCGGACCAACAACATGGGATAGGGCGGGATGGCGTCGCCGTATTGTTGCATCGCGTGATAGCGTGCGGCGCGGAGCGCGTCATCGAGCGGATTGGCGTGCCGGGATGTTTGCTCTAATTGTGTCCGTGTGATGGCGACGCCTTCGGGCCAGATCGTCACACCCTTGGCGGTGCATTCCAAATAGATCGGCCGACGCTCGGTGCCGTTGGGGCCTTGGTGCGGGACGATGACGAAACGCGGCTTGGCGGTTTTAATTTCCTCACGCAACTTCTTCACAACCAACTGTTCTTGGACCAGCTGTTCGTTCAGCGATTTCAGTTCTTCGGCGGTCGCGGCCGACGGCGGATCGTCCGACATCGCCTGCTCCATCGCCTCGCCGATCTGTTTCAAACGCTGACGGATGCGTCGCATGTGATCTTCGACGTGGGCCAGCTGGTTGCGTCGGTCTTCCAGGTCACCGGTTTGTGCTTCGCGAAACGAAATCAATTCGCCCAAACGAAACTCTTCCTCTTCGACCAACAACTCGACGTCCCCCACGGTCAACTGCCCCGGAACGTGGGTGCGTTCTTGGGCCGCCGTTTCGGCGATCTGCTGCGCCGCGTCGGAGGTGTTTTGTGCCACCAATGCCAACAACAGAATCAGGGTTCCCAGCGTGCAAACCAAGACGGCCAGGAACGGAAACAGCGTCGGCGAAAGGGTCTTTCGTCGCCGCCCGCTCATGCAGCCCGCCTCGAATCGTGCGTCGTGTTCGACTTGACCACGGTCATTTCACGGGCCAACACATCGACGGCCCGGGCCAACACGATCATGGCGTCGGCCATGCCCTGTCCGGCCGCTGCACCGATGTTTTCATCGATGCGACGGTTCGTTTCGTCCAGCAAGTTCAAGTTCGCCGCCAGCGTTTGCTGCAGGTTCAACACCGAACTGGCTTGCTCGCGGACCAAAGCGGCCTGATCGACTTGGTCCAACATCATCGCCTGTTGTTTCGTCATCGCGTCCGCACCGGCAATGATCGTTTGTTGCCACGCGGCGAGTTGCGACTGCCACTTGTCGAATTGAATCCCGAGCTGTTCGCGATTCCGCTGTGTCGAAAATTCCATCTGCCCGGCGTGATCACGCAGTGCGGGCACCAGCGTTTGCTCCACCGCATCGATGAAGCTTTGTGATTGGACGTTGTGGGCTTGTTGCCAGTAGCCTTGTGCTTCGTCGATCGTTTGACGCCACAACGTCGTCTGATTGCTCAACGATTCTGCGACGGCCGCACGGACACCCTCGCAGAGCTGGGCCAACAATTCGAATTGATTGTCGGCGGCCTCGTCACCGGGCAGATGCAGTCCGGTCAAGTAGCCGACGCGTTCGTCGATGGCGGCCAACAACTGTTGCTCGCTGCGTTCGACCGGAAACTGCAAAAAGATCGCGACGATCGACAACACCAATCCCAACGCGGTCGTATCAAATGCGACGTACAAGCCGCTCTTCAAATTGTCGACCGCGGCGTTGCCGTTGGAAAAATCCAACCCGCCGAGTGTTTGCGTGATCCCGATCACGGTGCCCAAAAAGCCCAGCATCGGAATCGCCCACACGATGATGCGGATCAGGGCGAAGGAGTCGTGGGCCGAATCGGCATCCCGCGACGAAAGCTCACGCAAGTCGTCCGCCAAGTGTTTCGTCGTCCCACGGCCGGATTGCCGCATCAAGACCTCGCGGAGACGAACGACCAGCTGAGATCGACCGATGTCGCGCGGCAGCTTGGCCAGGTTGCTCGACCATGCTTGGGCGACAAACCCCGCATCGTGGCGATCGCGAAACTGTTGGGTCGGCGAATCGGTTTCTCGCCGCGGTGCCAACGCCGCGTCGTCGGCGCGGCGAAGCAGTGACCATTGCTGACGCGTCGCCCATGACTTGAGCGACAAGATGGAAATGGCGACACAGAACAAAATGGTCGCCGCGATGGCAACGGGGTGACCGAGGAAGTAGCGTTCCAGCGCGGCCCACTGCGTGACGTAAATCACCGCGTAGAACACGCCCGCCAACACGCCCCCACCCGCGACCGCGACGATCCCGCTGAGCCGGTCGCGGTGATCCGCAACACGACTGTCCTGGTTGCTATCAAACTTGCCTGCGTTTTGCGATTCAGTCTTGCTCACGCCAGCGTCCTTGCCGGTTCGAGGGGTCAAAATGTTGCACCGGTGTCCAAGCACAATCCTTACCACCTGATCGTCTTTCCCCTCAGGTCAACTTCACCCAATCCGCAGAATTCACCACCACCCCGGTGGCGTAAGCTTCCAGCTTGCGAACCGTGGCGTAAGCTTCCAGCTTGCGATTCGTGGCGTAAGCTTCTAGCTTGCGAACCGTGGCGTAAGCTTCCAGCTTGCGAGCAGCCTGTCTGGCAAGCTGGAAGCTTACCCCACTTTGGCAAGCCGGAAACTTGGCCCCTATTGAACAAGTTTCCCCTCGGCATAAACATACGTCTTCTGGCCGGTCTTCAGGACATTGAGTCCGAAGGGGTCGATGGTCGTCACCTTTCCTTCTGACACCTTTGATCCCACTTCGTACACCATCAAGACCGTCTCTGCCGACTTGATCGCGACGTGTTCCTCGTGGTGCCACTGCTGGGCCGGCAGACACACAAAGGCCGGTTTCCCCGGCTGGGGCTGGGGCAACGCCAGCGAATCGACGTTAGCGATTCGAAACGCGATGAAATGATTCAGCGATTCGGGGATGTCGGCCGGTGGTCCGTCCTGGATCGTCTGAGCGGGAATCAGGTAGAACGCCGGCAAGCCCAGCATGACCGAAAACGACTCTGATCCGCTGTAAGCGTCGCTTATTTCTATGGTTTTGACCGCTTCGGTTGGCGGTTTGCGGATCTCGTACCAATTCAAGTAGCTCGGTGTGTTGATTTGCGTCAGGTCTCGCGGAGCCGAATAGAATTTGGGACCGCGAAAATTAATCCAGCGACGCTCGGCATCGAGCGATGTTTGGGCTTCCAAACCGTGCAGCACTGGGTTGGACGCCGTGACGGAGACGACGTCATGCGGCGAGGCGGCGTCACCTCGCGACAGCATCGCCAGAGCGACCGTGATGACGGCGGGAAACAGGGTACGGCGAAGTCGACGTTTCATGGCGGGGCGATCGAACGAGGGGAAGGCTTTGTGATTGGGCGGCGTTGTATTCTCCAAGGTTGTCTAGCCGGGCTGCGCTACGGCGTGCGTCAGAGGCTGAAATACCAGCAGGAAACCTCCGCGGCGTGATCCCGGCGAGTCATCACCGCGGCCAAAGGTGGCGACCGAATGTTGGTCAAAAAATGGGGTGGTCAAAAAATGAGAGCGATCCAGACGGCGTCCATTCCGCGTCACTCACTTGGCGGCGGTGTCTTCATAGATCGGCAGATGCCGGTAGTAGACTTCCAGGTTCAACAGGTTCATCGTCGTCACGTACACCCGGCCGGCGTGGGCGCTCCAGCGGTCGGGGATCGGCAGCTCGGGGTCCCAGGAACCCGCTTCCGGTCCGACCTTGATCTGCGTTTCCAGCAACAACGGGTTGAGGTGCCGGTTCCAGCGATCCCAGTAATCGCCACCCATGTGAAACATGAACTGCGTGGCGTAGTACCAATAGTATCCGTCGCGCAAGGGGCGGCGTCGCTCACCGAGTTGGGGCGGATATTTCAGCAGGTATTCGGCGGCCGACTGCATGGCCGGCTGCTCACGGCTCCAACCGTTGTACATCCGCATCAGCATGCCGACGGCGGTCATCGTCGGCGTCGGCAAGCGTCCGTGTCGCTGCTGGGGCGTGTCGGGGGCAAAGGGGTTGTATCGGTATCGATCTAAACGATCCGAGCCCTCTTCGCGCGCCAACGACAACCACAAGTCGATCCCGTCGTAGGCATCTTGCGACACTTGCAGCCCCGACAGGTCACCGCTTTTGAGCGCCATCATCATCCATCCGGTCACGCTGGTGTCGCTGCTGACTTGGGGCGAGTAACGCCAACCGCCGCGGCTGCGATGCTGGGTGGCCATGATGTAATTCAAGGCTTCTTGGGCACCCTGTCGCAGTTCGCGATCCTGTGTCATTCCATAGGCTTCACAGAGCGAAAGGGCGGCAATCCCGTGACTATAAAACATCACGTTGCGGTCGCTCATTTCGTTTTCGCTGCGATACAGGTTTCCGCTGGTGCGTTGGTTGTCCAGCAAGAATTTGAGCCCCTTGCTGACGGTGCCGGCGTACTGATGTTGCGTGTGGGTGTAGCCGGCGCCTTGGAATGCCAACAAACACAAACCGGTCGCGGCGGTGTCGCTGCGTAACAAGACGCGATCGCCATGCCCCTGCAACGACCAACTGCCGTCTTCGTTTTGGATACTGGCCAGATACGCCAACCCGCGTTCGATGGCTTCTTCGGTCGCGGGGCCGCCCATGCCGGGCGCGCTCGACGCCGCCCCGCCGCTGGTTCGCATCACGCGTCGCGAAAAGGATTCCACCGCGGCAATCTTGGTGCCCGCCGGCGTGGCCGGCCCGCCGACTTGGCGTCGCGGTCTGGCTTCCCGGGGCAGTTCCATGACCGCGATTTCCGGCTGCACGTCACTAGGTAGCAAACCGGCCTGCGGTGCCAGCGTGTTACTGATCCCGGCCGGGCCGAGCTCGGCCAACAGATCAAGTGCCATGCCGGGCGCACCGGCCGGAGCCAAATCGGTCGCCGCCGCGCCGCCCAATTCGGTTTCACGCCGGACCGCCGGATCCGAGGCTCCCAACCGATCGTCCAATTGATCTGACAGGGCCGAACCGGCGATGCCCGCGGCGCTGGCGGGTACCGAATCGGCGGGGTTGATCGATCCCATCGGTGACGTTCCACGCGTCACGTTCATGCGACGCGCCCGCCCGGGGGCGCGCGTGGCCGGTCCGGCATTGACGCGAGGCGCCCCGACCGCGGCCGACAGGGTGCTCCGCGCGACCGTTGCTCCACCGGTGGGACTCAGATCGGTCGTTTCGGCCATGAAGCTCGGCGCGGGCCCGTCGGTAATCTGTGCCCCCGTCGTCTCGCCACGGCGATCGGTGGGAATGTCCGTCGGGGCCAGCATCATCGACGCATCGTCGCTAGCCCGCGCGATCGAGACCACGACCGGCGCCGGTGCGGCACCGGCGACCGCCGAGGGTTTGGCGATGGTTCGCGAACGCCGGGCGCGCTGCAGCCCCGCGTCGCCGATCGTCGGCATTGATTCAACCGCACTCAAGGACGCGGCCGAAGGCGTCGACTGGGTCGCCCGGATCGATTCGCTCGGCTGCGGCGCGACGGCCGGCATGTCCAGACGTGCCGGCGCCTGACGCGATGACCGCGGCGACGCACGATCGGTCAGTTGGCGTTCGGACGGTGCGGCCTGCACGGGACGTGTCGTCTGCTGAGATTCCGACGGCACATCGATCGGCTCGGATCGAGGATTGGGTGCCGACTGGTTGTTCTGGCGCCGCGCCAATTTGCCCGGCGAGTCCGCCGGCATCGGCGCGGCCGCGCTGGGCTGATTCCGCTCCATCAGATACTTCTGCATCGGTTGGTTTTCCGGTTGCCGAGGCTTGGGGACCTCCAAGCGTGGCTGGGAACGCTCCACCGGTGGCAGTTGTCGCTGTTCCTTGGGAATCTCACGCGACTTGGTTTCCGCATCGACCGGTTTGGACCAATCCGGTGTTTCTTTCGATTCCTTCGGCGCCTGGAAAATGTGTTCCGGGATGGTCTTTCGAATCGGCGTGCGTTCGCGTTTTTCTCCCTTGGATGCCAGGGGTTGGTAGGCCGCGAACACGACGTAGTGAATCGCAAAAATCAACAGCAACAGGTGAACCGAAATGCTGAACAGCAAGCCCAACAGGATCGCTTTCCGCAGGAAGCGAGAGGTGATCGCACGCAAGACCAAGGACAGAATCACCGCGACGCAAACGATGGCGACCAGATAGGTCGTCGCGTTGTAGAGCAAGCGGGGATCGTCAAACCGGAACGGCGTGGCGATCAGAAACAGCACCAATCCGGCCAACGTGACGACCGACAAGTCCAGCGGCCACATCCGCGGCGAATCGGCCGGTGTGCTCTCGACAAGTGGACGGTCGTAGTCGGAATCAAAATGCAAATCAAATGCCCCGCGGCAAACGGTTAAGTTTCAGGTTTCAGGTTTCAGGTTTCAAGCCACTTGGCAGGTAGGAGTAGGCAGGTGACAGAAAAATGGGAGGCAGAAAAAGAGAGGTGGGGAAAAAAGAGGCAAGAAAATGGGTGACAGGAAAATAGCTGGAACTGATTCCAAATCTCAAAACTCAAATCTCAAAACTCAAAACTCACCCCTCCGGGCCTTCTTGTGTGGTCACCGAATAGTCGCTGATTCCGCTTCGATTACAGACATCCATCACGCTGACGACGGGTTGGAACGACGTTCCTCGGTCGGCCCGGATCACGGCGGATTGGTTGGTCGGGTTGGACGCCACGCTCGCTTTGAGCAATTTCTCTAGATCGGCCAACGACGTCGCTTGTCCGCGCAGATAGATTTCACCGGCCTGGTCGATATCGATCACGATTTCACGGGGCTTGCCGATCATCGGGACCGCACTGGTCGCCGTCGGCAAAACGATATCCAAACGCCGTTCTTCCTCTTCGAACTCGCTGGTGACCAGAAAGAAAATCAGCAGCAGAAACACCACGTCAATCAGCGGGGTCAGACTGAGCGTTCCGGCGACGCTGGAGCGTTTGATTTGAACGGCCATCGGTCAACTCGCCTTGGCTTGGTTGCCGGACTCCGCCACGCCCGCAGACGATGCCGTCGCCTGCGGGGGCGGGGGAGGGGAGGGCGGGGGAGGCGTGACGGTGTTGCCTGGCGAATCGATGTATTGGATCGGGATCAGCGTGCCATCGGAATCCAACCGCCGGCGACCGTCAAAGCGGGCCAAGCCGGGTGCCAAGTCGAACACCAGTTGTTCGATGCCGTGAAACAGTTTGGCGATCCGGTTTTCCAAGTATTGGGCAAAGATCGCCGCAGGGATCGCAACCGCCAATCCCGCCAGGGTCGTCACCAGCGCCGTGTAAATCCCCTCGGAGAGCTGTTCGCTGCGGGAACGATCGGCCGACAGCGAAGTCGATTCGTGGAACGCGACGATCATGCCCCAGACCGTTCCCAAAAGTCCCATCAGCGGCGTCGCGGCAGCGGCCAGCGTCAACCAGCGGACCGGCGATGCGTAGCGGTCGGCTTCCCGTCCGATCGTCTCGGTGGCGGTGCGTTCGATTTCCCCCAGCGGTTGACCGGTTCGCATCAACATCGCTCCGACGATGCTGGCCGTCGGCGACGGATGCTGTAAACACACCTGGTAGGCGGCCGGCGGATCAAACGATTCGACCGGATCGGCCAACCGACGGAGTTCGCGGACGAGACGCCGCGGCATGACTTTCCCGCGGCGCAGACTGAGCAGTCGTTCGACGGCCAGCGTCACGACCAACAGACTCATCAATCCGATCGGAATCATGAACCGACCGCCGCGGAGGATCAGCGACAGCATGTCGATGCCCGTCGGTTCGGCGACCGGCGGCGGTTCCTCGGACGCGATTTCGGCGTTCATGACCGCTTGGATGTCGGCGGCGTTGATCGGCGGTTCGGGTTCCGCCTGGGCCCACGCCCGGGGCGAGTCGGCCAACCCGCACAGCCAACCCGCGCACAAGACCACAACCAGACAGATCAACGCGATGCGTTTTTGCTTCACGCGTTCCTGTCGATTCGGGTTTATCGGATAGGAAGTCACGACTACTGCAACGCCTCCAGACGCTCGGCGGATTTCTTCGCAAGTTCGTGTCCGGCATGTTTCTGGACGACGTACTGATAGAACTGTGTCGCGAACTGACGCGAACGTTTTTTTGCATCCGGTGTTCTGGCGGTTTGCATCAGCAGCTCGCTGCAGCGTCCCGCTTCGAACCCACTTTTGGCTTGCCAATTTTTGATCTCGGCCGGCGCGTTGTCTCCGCCGAAACCGAACATCACGCTTTGAAACTCGGGGATCGCTTTGTCGAATCGTTTTTCACCAAAATGGATTTCACCCATCATGAAACGGGCCCGCGCACCGACCTCGCGACGGCGATACTGTTCGGCGACCTGCCCAAAGTATTTGAGCGCCTTGTCGAGATCATTCTTTTGCTGATAAGCGAACCCGGTTTCATAAAACACTTGCGGCAAGTAGGCGGTGGCAGGAAACCGCTGCTTCAGTTCGTCGTACCAGCCGATGGCTTCATCCCAGCGTTTCAGTTGCGCCGCGGACTGGCCTCCGTGCAACAAAATTAATTCGCGGACCTGTCGCTCGGCCGCATCGCGTAGCGAATCGGCGTTCTCGTTTGCGTCGCGAATCTGTTGCCGCCCCTTGGCGTACGATTCCAGTGCCTCGGCGAAGGCTTCGGCCTTGAAAAAACACTCACCGACCATCATCCGTGCGTCGATCGCCAGCGTTCCGGTGGCATGCTTTTCGACCTGCTCGGCGAACGCCTGTCGGGCTTCATCCAGCTTTGATTGTTTGAACAGCGACCAACCGAGACGATACAACGATTTTTCGCTCATCGCGTCATCGCTGGTCTTGTCGGCGGCCAGCTGAAAATAGGTTGCCGCGGTTGCCCAATCGCTGGCCGAATACCGTTGCTGACCGACGAAGTAAGCGGCTTCGGCAGCCAACGTCGTGTCGGGGTACTCATTCAACAGGCGACGAAATTGCTCGACGGCTTGATCGTCCTGACCGGATTCACGCAACGACCAGCCGAGTTCATAAAGCACTTTGTCCATCGCGGGATACGTGGAAACCTCGTCGACCAGACGCTGCAGCTTTTCCGCCGCGTCGGCAGGGCGTCCCTGCTTTTGGTCCACCAGTGCCAACTCGTAAAGCGCATGCCCCAAATTGACTCCGGTCGGACCGAGCTGCAGGTACTTCTTCAGATCCGATTGTGCGGAGGAAAGATCGCCCAGGGTCCGGTGCGAGATGCCTCGCGCGATCAACGCATCGTCACTGAGTGCATGACCGGGCGACTGGTTCAGAATCTTGTCGAGTGACTGCAGTGCGTCGGCGTGTTTGCCTTGTTGCATCTGCGACCAACCACGACCGTACAGTGCGTAGGGGATCAGCCCTGCGTCACGGTCGGCGTCGATGATCTGGCTGTACAAATTCACCGCCTGGCCATAGTCACCCGTCGTGCTGGCCAGTTGAGCCAGTTTGTAGCGGGCCTGATCAGCCATCGCGGATGACGGGTCGCGGCCGATCAACGTTTCCCAGGTGGCTTTGGCTCGGTCGCCTTGCCCCGATGACAGCAGCGCGGTTCCTTGCAGCAGCATGGCCTCTCCGGCACGCGGCCAATCCGCCGCCACTTCGGTCACCCGGCCGAACGAATCCGCCGCATCGGCCGGTCGGCCGGACATCAAGTGCGCTTGGCCGACCAGGAATTGGGCTTCGGCCTGTTGCGACGCTTGCGAGAAACTCTCGTTCTCCTGTTTCAGCAGCGCGATGCTTTCGTCAAACGCCTTCATCGCATTCATCGCGACGGCGGTCCGCAAGACCCACAAGGGGCGTTGCGCGTGGTCGGCCGAGGCGACACGCAACAGTTGCCGATAGCTGTCCAGCGCCGCTTCAGTCTGGCCGAGAAAAAGCTGGCTTTCGGCGACGATAAAACGTACATCACTGGCGAGCTGGTCGGAACCGAACTGCTGTAAAAACTCACCGGCCAGTTTCCCCGCCCGGTCGTACTGGTTGACTTGCAATGCGGAGAACGCGGCGTTGTAAAGGGCGCGGGGTGCCAACGCGTCGGCAGGCGCGTCGCGGTAGGCCGCTTCGGCCACGTCGATGGACTCTTGGACCGTTGCCGGGTTCATCGACAACGCTTCGGCCAAATCGACCCGCAAGTCAATCGCAAAGTCACCCTCCAGTCCGGCGTCGATCTGTCGCTTGGCGATCGTCACAGCCGCGGCCGGATCACCCTGGGTCAGTTTGATCCTTGCCAACCAGTGCGCCGCCTCGGTCGCCGCGACCGGGTTGTTTTGTGTCAGCACCTTTTCAAATCGCGTCGCCGCTTCGTCGATGTCACCGCCCCGATACAGGCTTTGACCAGACGCCAGCGTGGCGTTGGCGGCGTAAGGCGAATCGGGAAACTCTCGTTGCAGTCGGTCGTAACCGACGGCGGCTTCCTTCGGCTTGCCGCTTTGCACCAGCGCGTACGCCTGACGAAAGATCGCGTAGCTCGTATCGGCATCTTCCTTCGACGCCGCAATCGCTTTGTCGAATGACGTGACCGCGGCATCAAAGTCACGTTGCATGATCCTCAAATCGCCCAACCGCAAATGCACGTCGACGACCAGGGGACTGTCCGCACAACCGGACAACAATTGCTGAAACGACGCGACCGCTTGATCGGTTTGCTCCAGC
Organism: Phycisphaera sp. RhM; assembly: GCA_033042175.1. Lineage (GTDB taxonomy): Bacteria > Planctomycetota > Planctomycetia > Pirellulales > Pirellulaceae > Stieleria. The sequence goes on along the minus strand of WCIL01000058.1, from coordinate 11,440 downwards.
TCTTCGTGCGCGATGCCCAAGGCGTACAAGGCGTCACATCGCAACGGCGAATCCTTGGCCGCCGGCAGCGACAGAAACTTGTTGTAGTAATCGATCGCGCGGGATCGATCGCCCAACCCGTATGCCGCTTCACCACTGTAAAAGTACGCGCGGTCGATGTAGGCGCTTTTGGGGTTCTCTTTGCGGAGCGTCTCGAAGGTTTCGATCGTCTGTTTCAATCGCGCCGCGTCACGTTGGGGTCCATCACCGGCCGACGCGTAAAAGCACCAACCGCGATTGGCCAAACTCTCTTCGCGGAGCTCATAGGTTTTGTCTTCAAGCGCCACGCCGAATGCCTCGGCCGCGGCGACGTAATCCGGGTTTTCTTTCTGCATGTAGCAGACGCCCAAGTAGTGCGCCGCCTTGGATGCCAGATCATCATCGGGATACATCTCCAGAAACTTCTTCCAGTTCTGGATCGCCAATTCGATCGCACCGCCGGTTTGAAAATTGGCCGCATCGGCGTAGAGCGCAATCGACGCCTCGGTCGACTCCGCCGCACCGGCACGCGTGCCGATCGAGAGCCCCGTCGCGGGCACGAACAACGCCAGGGCAACGATCAAGCGAACAGCAATCGCACGGACAGAAGACTGCAAGGAAGAATCAGAACGCACGGCGACGTGGGGGCCAGAGGAGTCCGAAAGACAGCGACGACATCGTCCACAGTTTAACGGTGTGTCGATTCAGTCGATAGTTCGCCCTCGGGATTGCCCAGTCCGAAAAGTCGGTCCCAACGTCTCTCGATTCGGCACACGCGTGCCAAAACCGTCGCATTTCCCGCCGTTTTCCCATCTAGACACTTCCGCAGTGAACCGTTCGCGTCCCTGGCGACGTATCAGTAAGCTTCGCAGTAGTCGTGAAGGACACCTATACAATTTCACAGTGATTTTGACGTGACGCAACTCAGCTCCCCCGGCAGCACCCACTTGATCACCGGCGGCGCCGGATTCATCGGCTCGCACCTCGCACAGCGACTCCTCGCGCGGGGGGACAAGGTTTTGATCGTCGACGACCTGTCGACCGGGCAACAGAAGAACCTGGCGCCGATCATCGACCACGAGAATTTGGAATACATCGAGGGGACGGTCGAAGACGATCGGTTGGTGGCGGAAGTCGTCGGCCGCGCCGACTGCGTCTACCATCTGGCCGCCGCCGTGGGCGTCGCCCTGATCGCCAAGCAACCGATTCAAACGATCGAGCGCAACGTCTACCCCACCCAGCTGATTCTGGACCGATTGGGCGAACGAGCGCGGCGCGGAGCGCGGATCCCATGCTTCATCGCCAGCACGAGTGAAGTCTACGGCAAGAACCCCAAACCGGTCTGGTCTGAAGAAGACGACCTGGTGTTCGGCGCGACGACCAAGCCGCGTTGGAGCTACGGCGTGTCGAAAGCCATCGATGAGTTCTTGGCGTTGGCGTTCTACAAGGAACAGCAGTTGCCCGTCGTGGTGGGACGGTTCTTTAACGTCGTCGGTCCACGCCAAACCGGCGCGTATGGCATGGTGCTGCCCCGATTCGTCGAAGCGGCGCTGAAAGGCGAAAAGCTGGTGGTCCATGACGACGGTGCCCAGATCCGATGCTTCGCACACGTCGACGACGTCGTCGGCGCGGTCGTCAAGTTGGTCGACACCCCGCAGGCCCACGGTCGAGTCTACAACATCGGCAGCGATACCCCGGTGTCGATCCTGGACCTGGCCAAACGCGTGATCGAGCGAGTCAACCCGAAGGCGGAGATCGATTTCCGGTCCTACTCCGACGCCTATGACGAAAGCTTCGAAGACATTCGTCGCCGAGTGCCCGACCTGACCCGGATCGCCGAAACCATCGGTTACGCCCCGACCAAAGGCCTGGACGCCATCATCGACTCGGTCGCCGACTCGATGCGTTGAAGTCAACGATGCGCTAAGCAACCAGCGGAAACAAAGCGTTGCCGTTGTGTTCGCCAGAACGTGGACGTTTTGCCGGTTGGCGCGGGGACTTTGGACGCTGTGAATTAAAAAACTTTCAGCAAGCACTTGCCGGGTCCCCACAATGGGTCACGAAAAAGAGACCCGGGTGATCCAGTCTCGCTGCGAATCGTTCCCCGCTGACTCACGTTTGTCAGCACGCCGCCGAGTCGGTCACCTCACCTGTTTGTGGAGATTCAAGATGCGTAAGTTTGTTGCAGTTGCGTTGGCAGTCGTGTTGGCCGGTTCGTTCAGTGCTCAAGCGTTCGCCGGATGCGGAACCTGCGACAAGACTGTCGTGGAGAATGCCGTCGCCGCCAAGTCGTTCAATACCTTGGTGGCCGCCGTCAAGGCTGCCGGATTGGTGGAAACGCTGTCCGGTGAAGGCCCATTCACGGTGTTCGCCCCGACCGATGAGGCGTTCGCAAAGCTTCCCGAAGGTACGGTGGAAAGCTTGCTGAAGCCCGAGAACAAGGAAAAGTTGGTCAGCATCCTGACCTATCATGTCGTCGCCGGAAAGGTCATGGCCAAGGACGTCGTCGGACTCAGCGAAGCCAAGACCGTGCAAGGTTCGCCGATTAAGATTAAGGTCAAAGACGGCGGTGTGGTCCTCAATGGCAAGGCCAAGGTCGTCAAGACCGACATCAATTCGTCCAACGGCGTGATCCACGTCATCGACACCGTGATTCTGCCCAAGAGCTGAGTCCGTTCGGCTTGAGAGCAACCGTTCGAAAGCAAACTCCGTCGGCATTTTTTGCCGACGGAGTTTTCGTTCGTTCCCCTCGCGCCACTGGCTCACGCCACGTGCTGGCATGCCACCCCAGCGGGACCCGTCAGCGACCGGCACCCCAGCGGGACGAGTCAGCGACCGGCGCGTGATTCCCCACGATCCGACACGCGCCACCAGCTCACGCCACGTGCCGAGATGCTGTCGCGAGAGCCCTTGCCGAACCGGGGGATGATTGCCTATTCTGTGGGGCTTCGCGGTTCTGTACGCCAGCCAGGCCCGCTTGCACCCCAAAAACAACGAGAGAAATGCCATGAAAGAAGGCATCCACCCCAAGTACCAAGCGACCACAATCAGCTGCGGTTGCGGCAATTCCTTTGAAACCCGCACCGTCCGCGGCGGCGAGTTGAAGGTCGATATTTGCAACGCCTGTCACCCGTTCTACACCGGCAAGCTGAAATTCGTCGACACCGCCGGCCGGATCGATAAATTCCAGAAGAAATTCGCCGCCGGCTCGTACGGCAGTTTGCAGAAAAAAGGCAAAAAGAAATAGCCGGTTCATTTCCGCCGCCAGACCGCTCCGCACCCCCTCGGGCGCCGGAAGCGTGCTGACGACAGGCTACGCCAACCGCATGGTCCTCGCCCTTGGCAGGAACATGCGGTTTTTTTCTTCGATTTTCTTCTCCGAATCCTGCCCCCCCCCCCGAAGTCCCAAACGGACTGTTTGCGACCATGAGCACCATCCGCGACCTGCTGGAAGAAAAACTCAACCGGTTCGAGCAACTTGAACGCGACATGTCGGACCCCGAAGTGCTCGGTGACGGGGCGCGGATGAGTGCGACGGCGCGCGAACACGGCGGTCTGGCACGGCTGGCCGGCAAATACCGCGAATTCAAACGAATGAGCAACGAAATCGCCGGCTGCAAGGAAATGGCCGAGGCGGCCGAAGACAGCGAAGAACGTGAAATGGCCGAAACCGAAATGGCCGACCTGCGGCGCCAACGCGAAACGCTCTGGGAAGACCTGCTGTCGATGACCATCGGAGGCGAAGACAGCCACCGCACCCGCTGCGTGATGGAAATCCGCGCCGGCACCGGTGGCGAAGAAGCGGCACTGTTCGCCCGCGATCTGTTCGAAATGTATCGCCGGTATGCCGAAGTGAAAAAATGGAAAGTCGAATTGATGGACAGCAGCCCCTCGGACATGGGCGGGTTCAAAGACATCACGTTGACGCTCGAAGGTGACAGCGTTTATCGCGACCTGGCATATGAATCGGGCGGGCACCGCGTCCAACGCGTCCCCGAAACCGAAACCCAAGGCCGCGTCCACACCAGTGCCGCCACCGTCGCCGTCATGCCGGAACCGGAAGACGTCGAAATCGACTTAAAAGCCGATGACTATCGCGTCGACAAATTCGGCGCCTCCGGCCCCGGCGGCCAGCACGTCAACAAAACCGAATCCGCGATCCGGTTGACCCACCACGAAACCGGTATCGTCGTGCAGTGCCAAGACGAAAAAAGTCAGCACAAGAATCTGGCCAAAGCCCTCCGGGTCCTCAAGGCGCGGATCTATGAAAAGAAACGCGAAGAGGAAGCGGCCAAGCAAGCCGAACAACGAAAGGGATTGATCGGATCGGGCGACCGCAGCCAACGCATCCGCACGTATAACTTTCCCCAAAACCGGCTGACCGATCACCGGATCAATCTGACGCTCTACAAATTGGATCAAATCCTGGCCGGTGATCTGTCGCCGGTCACCGAGGCGTTGATTGAATACGACCGAGATCAACTCCGTGGAGACATGGTCGATTAATGTCTGAATCACAAACGTCCGAACAACCCTGGACCGTGTTGCGATTGCTGCAATGGACGACCGAGTTCTTTCAAAAACGCGGCAGCGGCTCGGCGCGGCTCGATGCGGAAATCCTGCTCGCCCATGCGCGACAGTGCAGCCGCATCGAACTGTACACCGCGTTCGAAGAAGAACCGGATGAAGCACAGCGCGCCGCGTTTCGCGAACTGGTGCGGCGGCGTGGCGAAGGCACCCCGGTCGCCCAATTGGTCGGCTACAAAGAATTCTATTCCCTGCGATTCCGCGTCAACGAACACACGCTGATCCCACGCCCCGAAACCGAGCACCTGGTGATCGAGGCGCTCGACTGCGCCAAAGCGATGTCGATCAACGATCGACCGCTGCGGATCGCCGATGTGGGGACCGGTTCGGGCGCGATCGCCGTCGCGCTGGCACTGCACCTGTCCAGCGCCCAAGTCATTGCAACCGACATCAGCGCCCAGGCCCTCGAAGTCGCGCAGTGGAATGCCGATCAACACGAGGTTGCCGATCGCGTCGACTTTGTCCGCTGCGATCTGCTGGCCGACGTCGAGCAACCCGAGACGTTCGACCTGATCTGCAGCAACCCGCCTTACGTCAGCGAAACCGAATACGCCCAACTCGACCGTTCGGTGCGTGAACACGAACCCAAATCGGCCCTGGTCGCGGGGGAGGACGGGACGGAAACGATCAAGCGGCTGATGGCCGAAGCCTACCCGCGACTCGAGCCCGGCGGGCGGCTGATCATCGAACTGAGCCCGATGATCGCCGACGCCTGCGAAGACCTGGCCGAACAGATCAGCGAACTCGGCGATTTGCGGTTCATCAAGGACCTCGCCGGTCACCGAAGAATCCTCTCCCTCGGCCGGCTTTCTGATTAGCGGTAGGGCGCGAGCGGGATGTCGATTTAGTCGATATTCCGAAATCAACGCGATCATCCCAGCCCGACGCGTTAGCGAGGGTCGCCGCCGTCGCCCCTCGCTAACGCATGCGGGCTTAGATCGACGGCCCGCGAGCCCACTGCCGCTAAATCGAGAAGGGAACATGAATCTCCCCGGCTCCCCTCTCCCCCGATTCCTGGCGAGCCTCAGCGAGTCAGAAATCGGGGGAGAGGGGCTGGGGTTGAGGGGAATTTACTCTCTGCGCCGTTGCTGGATTGCGGCAACGAGACGCTCTTCAACCCCGGTTAGATCTGGCGACACAGCAGAAATCACGGCGCAACCCCCCTTCGGATACTCACGTCGAAACTTTTCTGCAGTGCAACCACGATTGCGCAGGACCACGCAACAGCGCCAACCTGCACCCAACCCGCACCAAATCCGCCGCAACTGCGTCCCGCGTCCTCCTCGCACTGCATTCCCATCGACGATCCATCGTCGGCGGCTATGATGTACCGCACGACGTGCCCTGTGAACGAATCCGGGGCGACCTCTGAATCTCCAAGCGGCCGGAAAAAGGGACCGATTGAACACGACGCTCCAATCCAACTCTCTGTGGAACGACTCCGCTCTAAACGCCCAAGATTACTACGAGCGTTGTGATGCGGCGGGAGCGGTGCGCCCCCACTGGGCGACGGTCACCGAGGAGATCGATCGCCTCGGCCTTGCGGAGCTACGAGATCGCTCCGCGGCGATCGAACGGTTCTGCCGCGAGAATGGCGTCACCTTTCACGCCAGCGAGACCCCCGACGAATCCAACCGCCCCTGGAAATTGTCCGTCGTTCCGTTCGTGATCGGCGCCGCCGAATGGCAGACGCTGTCGACCGCATTGGCCGGACGGACGCGGCTGCTGGAAACCGTCTTGTCGGATCTGCTGGGCCCCCAGCGTTTGATCCGCGAAGGCGTCGTGCCGGGCGAATTGCTGTGGGCCAATCCCTCCTTCAATCGCACCTACCACAATCTGGAAACGTCGCAGCAGCACCTGCACATCACTGCGACCGACCTTGCCCGAGACGCCGACGGTGTCTGGCATGTCACCGGTGATCGCACCCGCGCCCCCAGCGGCCTCGGCTATTTGTTGGAAAATCGAATCATCACCAGCCGCGTTCTGCCGACGCTGATTCGGCGCAGCAACACGCTGCGTTTGGCTTCGTTTTTCGAATCCCTGAAAGACCACCTGTACTCGCTGGCGACCACCCACCGCGACGATCCGCGGGTCGTGTTGTTGACGCCCCCGAGCGGCAGCTACCGTGAATTCGAAGACAACTACTTGGCGCGTTATCTCGGTTTGACGTTGGTCCAAGGCAGCGACTTGGCCGTCCGGACGGGCGAGCTGAATTTGAAAACGCTCGGCGGGTTGCAGCCGATCCAGGTCTTGTGGCGACACGTTTCGGATCGACGCTGTGATCCGCTGGAACTCGATCCGGCATCTGGGGAAGGTGTCACCGGTCTGCTCCGCTGTGTCCGCCGCCGCAGCGTCGCGGTGGTCAACACCATCGGCAGCGTGCTCGTCCAAACGCCGGCACTGCTGCCCTACCTGGACAAGGCACACCAATTTTTCTTTGGCGACGAATTAAAACTGACCGCGGCACCGACCTATTGGTGCGGTGACCCGAGCCACCGCAGCTATGTGATGCAGCATCTCGATTCGCTGAACTTTCGAAACGCGTTCGCCGTCTCGGGTGGATCGGCGATCGTATTGTCCGAGTTGTCTTCAAAAGATCGCGAAGCCTTCCTGCAACGTCTCAGCGCCAAGCCGTCGGACTACGTCGCGCAGGAACGTCTGCAATTCAGCAAAACACCGGTCTGGACGGGCAAACAGATCGAACCCCAGAAGACGACCTTGCGTTCCTTCCAACTGCTCACCGGCAACGGGGTCACTGTGCTGCCGGGCGCGCTGGCCCGCGTCGGACATGACCAATTGGAATTGTCGCGGTCCCCCATCAGCGGGCAGATGACGCAGGACTGCTGGGTCACCAGCGACGTGCCGGTCGACGAACACAAGACGCTGCTTCCCGATTCCGAGACGGTGATCAAACTGCGCCGCGGCGGTGACGAATTACCCAGCCGCGTCGCCGAACACCTGTACTGGCTCGGCCGCTACGCCGAACGCGCCGAAGCGATCTCGCGTGTGATGCGGACGACCTTGGCACGGATCGCCGGCGAAGAACACTGGGACACGCTGGCCGAAGTCCAACGTCTGGTTCGCACGCTGGCCTCGATGGGACAAATCGAGCCCGGCTTTGCCGTCGAACCCTTCGTCGCCAACTTGCCTCACGTCGAACAAAATCTGCCGCTGTCGGTGCTGGACCGAGGACAGCCTCGCGGACTCGTCCGCACCCTTGAATCGGTGATGCACAACACGATCGCCGTCCGTGGACGGTTGTCATCGGAAGCCTATCGAATCGTGCATCGCGCCACCGCAGAATTGACCCAATCCACCGGAACGACCACCCCGTCGGGAGCCAACTCGATCGGCATCGGCGAAGCGATCGAACGCGTCGATCGGTTGATCGTTGACCTGTTGGCACTGGCGGGGCTGACCAGCGAAAGCCTGGTCCGCACCCATGCCTGGCAATTCCTCGAACTGGGCCGCCGACTCGAGCGCGCCGAACACCTCTGCGAACTGCTGACCGCAACCCTGTGCCCGCCGACCGACAACGGCAAACCGGTTTGCGAAGCGGTCTTGGAAGTCACCGACAGCATCGTGACCTACCGCTCACGCTACAAAAACCTGGTCCGCCTGGCACCGGTGATCGATCTGCTCGTGACCGACGAAACGAACCCGCGTTCGCTGCGTTTTCAACTCGATCACATCGCCACGTTGTTTCAAAAACTGCCCTCAACCGAAGGCCCCGTCGGACTCGACGCGATCAAACGCATCGTGCTGGACCTGCAATACCGCATCACCACGGCCGACCCGATCGAATTGTCGCAAACCAGCCCGGACGGCAGCCTCGAACAACTCCAATCGGTCCTCGAACATGTCGCCGCAGACCTGCCCCGACTCGCCGAAGGCATCAACGCCAGGTATCTGATCCATACCGAATCGCGACAATTCCTCACCGGGACGGGACGATGAGCGAGAACCACGACCCGCCGATTCGCTACCGTGTCCGGCATTCGACCGAATACCGATACAGCAACAACGTCGCGGTCTGCCAAAACCAGGTGCGCATGCAACCGGTCACCGGCGGCAATGTGACTTGCGAACGGACCGATTTGTCGATCGCCCCCGAGCCGACCAGCCGGGACGAACACATCGACTATTTCGGCAATCGGGTGATCACGTTTTCGATCGAAGCGATCCACAAATCGTTGACCGTCGACGTCGAGAGCATCGTTGCCGTGTCGGCACACATGACGACCGAAACCCAGTCGTCACCGCAGTGGGAAACGCTGCTGGCGAACGGCCCGAACGAGCTGCATCGCCCCAAAATCGATGAACATCGCTTCGGCTCGCCGCGGATCACACCGGCCGACCCCTACGCCAAGTACGCGGCAAGTTCGTTCACACCGCAGCGGAGCATCATCGATGCGGCACTCGACTTGACACGCCGCATCAACGCCGATTTTAAATACGACACCACCGCAACCACCGTCGCGACGACGACCAAAGAAGCGTTCAACCTGCGTGCGGGGGTCTGCCAAGACTTCGCCCACGTCGAAATCGCCTGCCTGCGTTCAATGGGCTTGGCCGCGCGGTATGTCAGCGGTTACTTACGCACGCTGCCCCCGCCGGGGAAAGAACGATTGATCGGCGCCGATGAATCGCACGCCTGGGTCGAAGTCTACGCCGGCGACACGATCGGCTGGCTGGGCCTGGACCCGACCAACGCCTGCTTGGTCGCAGCCGACCACATCCCCGTCTGCATCGGCCGCGACTACGACGACGTCAGCCCGATGCGCGGCGTCGTCCTGGGCGGCGGAACCAACACGCTGAAAGTCAGCGTCGACGTCGAACCGATCGCTGATTCCTAACGGCAGCTTCTTGCAACCGATTCAGTCTCTCTCCCCCTGGGAGAGACGGCGTTTGCGCAGCAAGCAAACGCCAGAGAGGGCCCGCGCTGCGAAAGCCTTGGCTCGTTCCGCAACGATCAACCCCGCCACTTCGCATCGCACGGAAAAAAGTGGGATAGGCTTCCAGCCTGTCGACGCTGGGCTGACGAACCTGGAAGCCTTTCCCACTCGCTAGATCCGATGCCTATTTTCCGTTCGGTTCTTACACAATCGACGTCCCCTTGGGACGTCAGAACGTTGCTGCCGCAACACCAAGCACCTCGGGTTGAATGCTTCCCAGCGACTCACACCAACCCCAGCCGATCCGACGGACTGGTCACAGCCAGGCCTGGGCGGTTCATCACGTGGGTATAGATCATCGTCGTTTTGACATCCTTGTGCCCGAGCAATTCCTGCACCGTGCGAATGTCCGCCCCGTCCTCGAGCATGTGCGTGGCAAAACTGTGGCGCAGCGTATGGGGAACGGCGTTTTTGACGATTTCTGTTCGCTTCCTTGCCGCTTTGAATCGGGCCGGGAACGTTTTTTCGTGCAGGTGATGGCGTCGTTGTTTTCCACTTCGCGGATCTTTGGACAATTTCGGCGAGGGGAACAGGTATTGCCAGCCGAAGTCACGCTGTGCACTTGGGTATTTTCGTGCCAAAGCGAACGGCAGGTAGACCTCACCAAAACCATCTGCCAGATCGCACTGGTGAAGCGCGCGGACGTTTGCGATTTGTTCTTGTAGCAATCCATGCGAATTTTCGGGTAAAACCGTTACGCGATCTTTCATGCCCTTGCCGTCCCGAACCAAGATCTGCCCGGACTCCATGCACAGGTCTTTGATCCGCAGCTTCCTACATTCCCGATGTCGCAGTCCACTGCCGTACATCAGCAGGAACATCAGACGGTAGATGCCCGGAACGTATGGGAACAATTCTTTGACTTCATTCTTGGTCAGCACGACCGGACGATACTCACTGGCTTTGGCGCGGACTGCATTGATGAATTGAAGGTTTCTTCCCAACACCTTCTCATAGAAATAGAGGATCGCGCACAGGGCTTGGTTCTGCGAGCCTGCTGCGACGTGGCCTTCGATGGCTAGGTCGGTCAAGAAGTCTCCGATCTCCGGTTCCCCGAATCGTTCCAGCCGATCGTCGTCCAAGTGCCGTATGAATTTTTTGATCTGCCCGACGTACGTGTCTTCGGTGCTCTTAGGATGATGCAGTCGTCGCATCGTCGCCCGCATCCGCTGGATACAGTCCGGTTCCGTTTCATCAATGACACCCGGATTGCCCTCACCGGCAACCAGATTGGCGTCGTGTGGATCGTGAGATGCCGCTCCAGTGGATTGTCGCCGCGCCAACTGTTGCAAGGTTTCTCGAATCGGCCGAAAGTCAACTTCACTGGATTGGAGCACCGTTCCTTGGTATGCCTCAATCGCACGGGCGGCTTGCAATCGCCTCCAAGCCTCGATCTTGCGGTCCCTCAAACTCTGTAGAAATGCGATCACCAATTCCCGTTTGACCGCGTGGTCGGGCGCAGCAGATTGATCCGCCACGACCGTCGGGAAGTCGGCGTAGGCTTTCATCCAACGGGGAAACCACTCCCGCTCCTTTGCTGGCAAATTCAAAAATCCTAGACAAGCCTCGTACCGTTGGAGCGTCATAACCCATTCCCCCCCTCGCATGATTCGGATGACTGCTAGATCCTATGCGAAGGAAGTACTCTTGACCAGCCCTGCAGGGCCCCGTAAAATCGGGTGGTCCCCATTATCGGCAGTCCGACTGCTGATAATATGCTTAAATCACAGCAGTCGGACTGCCAATAATTCATCGTTCCCCGACTGAAGTGACCACGTGAAATTCAACCTCAGTCCAAAGCCGGGGGCGTCTGCGTTGCCGTACGACGAACTAATCTCTCGGCTTCAAACTGAATTTGACACTCGGTTTTCCGTCACTGA
>WCIL01000057.1:0-49118 GCA_033042175.1 Phycisphaera sp. RhM | reverse complement strand
CGACTTCGATCCGCGGCCATCCGGCCAGCGCCGCGATCCCGCGCAACAGGTCGACTGCCGTGATCATCACGCCACGAACGCCGAACCGTTCTTCGAAACTGGGCATCGACGGTGCTCCGCCCAAGCCCCACAACCAGACGTGGGTCGCGGGGCGTTTGCCGGCGGCTTGTCGGGCCTGGTTGACCGGATGATCGGCGAACACATCGGCCGACCCGTTCATCAGTCGCACCAGCAGATCGCTGCCGGGGCCGCGCGGAAAATCATCGGTCACCGACAGGTCGGTCAGATCGTGGGGCGCCGTCGATCGCGTCTCCGACGAAAACGGCGCCGGCGTGTTCTCGTCGCCGCGGTAGATCAACAGGTTCCGGTAGCTGACACCGGGGACAAACTCAAAGCGGCCGCCTTCGGAACCCAGCAACGCCTCACCGGCGGCGGCCAGCAATTGCCGAGATTCCTCGGTGCTGATGTGATCGGCGGTGAAGTCCACCATGACCTGCTCTTCGATCGTCACCAGGTTGCAGCGGACGGCGAAATCATGCTTGCCCAGCGTGATCCCGCTGGCGGCCGCTTCCAACGGTGCTCGACCGGTGAAGTACTGGTCCGGGTCGTAGCCGAACAGACACAAATTGGCCACTTCGCTGCCGGCGGGCAGGTGCGCCGGCGTGTTGTTGGACAGGGCACTGGCCCCGGTCGCCGCGATCCGGTCCATGGCCGGAACCGAGGCCGCCTGCAGCGGTGTTTTTCCTCCCAACGCCTCGATCGGTTCGTCCGCGCATCCGTCCGGGATTACGATGACATATTTCATATTGTTTCGATGGGGGGTTCGGGAGTCCGGTGGTGTGAAGTCTGTCGATTGAAGCCCGCACGCGTCAGCAAGGGGCCACACTGCACCCCTCACTAACGGATCGGGATGGTGGAATCGCCTTGAATTCGGAAAATCGACGCAATCGACAGGCCGGTGAGGGGATTGCACCCTAGTTTCGTTCAGAGACGGGGATCTCGGAAGGGGACGCAATTCTGGGGGGCCGCTGGGAACGGAGCCGCCGGGCACGCATCAAATCGGTTCAGCATGGACAGGCTGAAAGCTACGCCCAGGACTCACCGGCCTGCTACGAATTCGCCTCGTCGGCCAACTGGTTCAGCAGCGCGACGCCCTTGGCGATGGTCTCGTCCGACGCCGCGAAGCTGATGCGGAAATGGCTGTCCCGGGCGCTGAAAATCTTTCCCGGAATGATCAACAAACCCCGTTCGATCGCCTGGTGGACGAACGCTTCGCCGCCGGCGTCGCCGGGAGCCTTGGGGAACAGGTAGAACGCGCCGCCGGGACGCGTGAATTCGAATCGTTCGGCCAATCCGTCGCAGATCAAATCGCGTTTCCTGCGATAGTCGTCGATGTGGCCTTGCAGGTTGACTTCCATCGCCCGCAACGCGCCCCACTGGGCCGGTTGGGGCGAACAGACGAACGAGTACTGTTGGATCTTCAGCATCGTCGCGATCACTTCGCCGGGACCATGAACGTAGCCGACGCGCCAGCCCGTCATCGCATGGCTTTTGCTGAACCCATCAATCACGATCGTGTCGGGGTTGAACTGAGCCGGTGAAACGAAGGCGTCGTCGTAATGAAACCGCGAGTAAATCTCGTCCGAAATCAACGCGATGTTTTTCTCCGCGGCCAATCGGGCGACCGCTTCGAGCTGCTCAGCCGTCGCCGTGACCCCCGTCGGGTTGGCCGGACTGTTCAGCAAAATCATCTTCGTCTTGGGCGTCACCGCCGCCGCGATCGCGTCGGGATCGAGCTGGAAACTGGGGTACGAATCGATCGGCACCGCGACCCCGCCGCACATCTTCAACAGCGCCGGATACATCACAAAGAACGGGTCCAAGTAGATCACTTCGTCGCCCGGATTGATCATCGAAAGCATCGACAGCATCAGCCCGCCGCTGGTGCCGCTGCAGACGAACACCTCACGGTCGTCGTGGCCGTAGCGAGAGTCGATTTCTTGTTGCAGAGCCGATCGCAGCGGCCCGATGCCTTGTGTCGGCGAGTAGGCGTTCTTGCCGCCACGGATCGCATCGATCGCCGCATCCTGGATCGACTCGGGGACATCAAAGTCCGGTTGTCCGATCGACAGATTGATCGGGTCTTTTAACTTGGCCGCCAAATCAAAGACTTTACGAATCCCGCTGGCGTCAAAGGTCGTGGTGCGGTCGGCGATCCAAGGATGCATGGTTCTGCTATGCTCTGGGCAATCGGTGGTGACGCAGCGTCAGACGTCGCGTCGAAACGTAAGTACGCAGATTCTAGACGAGAGACGACTTGTGGCCGAGGTGCTATACGTTGAACCGGTGATTCGGTTTTGTGCGGTGATTTCCGGCGACGCCCTGATTCGGCGGCGGGCGATCGAGACATTGGAACGCCACTGGGGCGAGATTTTTCATCAATCCGACCCCCTGCCGTTCGAAGCCGGCGGTTACTACGCCCCATCGATGGGCGAGCACCTGCAAAAGGAACTGATCGGATTTCGCCAGCCCTGTGACGCCGCCGAACTGGCCGACTGGAAACATTGGACCAACGCCCTGGAAACGCAGGTCGCCGCAGTGGAATCCGCAGTGGAATCCGCAGTGGAATCCGCAGTGGAATCCGGTCCGGAACGCCCGTTGAACCTGGATCCCGGCTACATCACCCAAGCCAAACTGGTCCTGGCGACGACAAAGGATCGTGATCATCGCGTTTACCTGCGTGATGGGATGTTTGGCGAGATCACGCTGACGTACACGGCCAAAAAATGGGTGCACCATCGTTGGACCTACCCCGACTATCGGACCGCCGCCGTGGCCGAGTTTGCGACCGCCTGCCGCAACCACCTGCGAGCGAACCTGCAAGGCGGCGAAGGCTTTCGGCGACGAGGGTGAGCGAGTAGCTGATGCTGTGCATCACAGCTGTCTACCGCGAACGCACCAACGTGGCCAAGTCGATGTTTTGTTCTCGGACGATTGCTTCGATGTCTTTCAAAAAACGATCGGCATCGACGGGGTAACCCGCGGTGGGGCGAAGCGGGTGGGATGCAAGGTCGGCGAAGTACGCGTTGAATGATTCCATCGCCTTTTCCCGGATGTACTTGGCGACCATCGACGAGAACGCCACCGGCGTGAAGGAATCTCCCTTGACCGTGAAGCGGATCGTGAACTCGCCGCCTCGGTAGGGTACTGCGTAATAACTTTCGTCCTTTGATTCTGCGATGACACGAACCAGCGTACCGTCGAAGACCGCTTGCAGGGGGCCGGCGTAATAGCGGCGGCCGCCATGCCGGTCGCAATACACTGTGACCTGTTCGTCGGGGACCTGTTCGTCGGGGGCGATCGCAAGCTCGTCCAGCAGCGACTTGACCAGCTCGAGCGTGCTCTGTGACAACAGGTCCGACTTGTTCGCTCCGCCGCGGCACGACCGGTTGAAGGCGGCGGCGGTGATCACTCGCGTTTTCATTCCCGCCAACTGTGCCGGCCCCGGTTGCCAGGCCGCGACCAGCGGACTGGCTGATTCCGTGTCGATCGCCTGTTTCATCAAGCCCGCAAGCCACGGTGTCGCACCGATCGAGTCGCGATCGTGTGCCGCCAGATCATCGACGAGGTCCAAACGCGCGTCGGCCAGTCCACACCATCGGGCTCCGGCCAACGTCACGCATTCCAGCTTGCCGTAGCCGCCGGACTTCTTGGTGATCGATTGGGGCTGAAACACGGCTTTGGAATCGTTGACGACGATCCGCCGGCCGGACACGGTGACGGGCTTGGCGACGGCCGCAAAGGCTTCCGGCAGGTCGCCCGGGCGGGCCTCCCCGAGCGGAAGTTTCCAAGCGGAAGCCGACACGACCAGCGGTCCCAGTTTGGGCCCGTATCCGGCTTCGTCGGTCGCAATGAGTATCATGGGTGGTTTCCGTTCCGGGATCGCATTTTCGCCCAGTGTAAGGAGACGCGATCGATTTCGCGATCCGCCACTGCCTGTCGATCGATGTTAGACTAGTCGTCATCGGTGAGGCCAAGGCGATGCGCGGCCTACCGTGAGCGCGAGCCGATCCCACCTACACACTCCATTGGCGGATGATTTATGAAACTCTCTCGACGCGATGTCATTGCGGCCTCGGCCGGAGCGTTCTCCTTGGCGGCCTGTTCTCCCGCGTGGGCCTTGTCCGAGTCCAAACGCAAGTTCACCGTTGACCTTCGCTGGGGCAGCATTGGCGTGAAGGCGAACCAGACCGAAGCGATCGAGTTGGCGGCAAAACATGACTTTGAGTCCGTCGCCGCTGCACCCCATGATTTGGCCAAGCTGTCTGATGCCGAAAGCGAAACGTTGGTCGGCGACTTGAAAGCGAAAGGGTTGGTTTGGGGCTCGTCGGGCCTGCCGGTCGATTTTCGCAAGGATGAGGCGAAATTCAAAAGTGATCTTGCCGACTTGCCCGCTCTGGCCGCGGCGCTGCGTCGCGCCGGTGTCGACCGGATGGGTACCTGGATCTCGCCGTGCCACGACGAACTGACTTACGTCGCCAACTTCAAACAGCACGCCGATCGTCTCCGCGAGTGCGCCAAGATCTTAAAAGACCACGGGCTGCGACTGGGGTTGGAGTATGTCGGCACGTCGACGTTGCGAAACTCCAAGCGATTCCCGTTCCTTCACACCATGCGAGAAACGGCGGAACTGCATTCGGCCATCGGCGTGGACAACATGGGGTTCGTGCTCGATTCCTGGCACTGGTACACCGCCGGTGAAACCGCCGATGACATTCGCTCGTTGAATGCACAGCAGATCGTCGGCTGTGACTTGAATGATGCGCCCGCGGGGCTGGCGGTCGACGAACAGATCGACAACCAACGTGAACTGCCGGCTGCGACGGGAGTGATCGACGTGAAGTCTTTCCTGCAGGCCTTGATCGACGTCGGTTATGACGGCCCGGTTCGCGCCGAACCCTTCAATCAAGCCCTCAACAAGCTGGACAACGACGAAGCCTGTGCGGCAACGTCCAAGGCCATCCACAAAGCGATCGCGCTGCTCTAGTGGGGTAAGCATCTTGCTTGCCTCCCCCTGAAAGCTTCAGCTTGCAGCCGTTGGTAAAGTATCCTGGGGGGCAAGCTAAAGCTTGTGGGGTCGCAAGCTGGAAGCTTACGCCACTTTGGAAGCTTACGCCGCTTTTCGGAAGCGGTGGGGTGTTTCGATGCGTCGGCGGATGCTTGCCAAGGGGCCGATTTCCGACGGGGCGGCTTCGGCGTACCAGGCCCGGCGGGCGATCGCGTCGAGAATCTTTTCGGCGATCGTGACGGCTCGGGCGCCGGCCAGTCCGCTGACCGTCGGCGAAATTCCCGACTGGATGCTGATCACGAAGTCGTGCAGTTCGTCCAGAATCGCATTCCGCGATTCGAGCTGCTTGGTTTCCAACTGCAGATGGTCGGTGAACAAGGTGTCGGCATAGCCGAGTGGGTTGTCGGTCGCTTCGTCCAGGTCAAATTCGCGATCGACCAGCGACTCGCTCGGCCGCACGGCGTGCAGGGCGGGACCGGAGAAATCAATTTCGGCGAATCCGCCGCAACCATAAACTTGCATTTGGCGGGCCGGTGCGGGGCTGACCCGCGACGCTTTCAAGTTCGCGACCAGTCCGCAGGCGAATTCAAGGCGTGCTTCGGCCAAGTCTTCGTGATCGCTGACGACGGCGATCCCGCTGGCCGAGACATCGGCGATGGCTGCGTCGGTCATCGAGCAAACCAGATCGATGTCATGGATCATCAGGTCCATCACGACGCCGACGTCCAGGCAGCGACCGGGAAAGCGTGAGGCGCGGACGGCTTCGACGTATTTCACATCGACACCGATATCTCCCAGCGCGGTGAACGCCGGATTGAATCGTTCGACATGGCCGACTTGCAGGGTCAGCCGTCGTGACGCGGCGAGCATTGCCAATTTGTCGGCGTCGTCGGCGGTCGTCGCCAGCGGCTTTTCGACCAGCAGGTGCTTGCCGGCCTTCAACAGAGTCGTTGCGATCTCGGCGTGTGCATCGGTAGGCGCGGCGATGATGGCGGCATCGATTTGGTCGATGCAGTCGCGGTAGTCGGCAAAGGTCGGCACGTCAAAAAGTTGTGCCGCGTTGTTCCTGGCCGCCTCGATCGGATCGCTGATCGCGACCAGTTGGGCACCGTCGACGCTGCCGAGAAGCTTGGAATGAATTCGTCCCAGATGTCCGGCGCCGATGACGGCTACGCGCAAACGTGTCATGCTGCTTTCTTACTCCGTTGGTCTTGACCGCGGCCGTGGCGTCCGTTGCACGAACGATCGACACAATCAAAAAGGTGTTTGATGACGGGCCGGATCGGGCCTTGCGAATAAACGATCTCACGAGCCTTGTCGACGCCGACGCGTGCCCGATACAACAACTTGAAGGCCTGGGTCAGCACCGCAATGTCCTCGGTGGTGTAACCGTGTCGTTTCAAGCCGATCGTGTTGACCGCTCGCGGTTTGGTCGGTTGGCCGTCGACGATCGTGTAGGGCGGGACATCGTGCAGCACGCGGCTCATCGCGCTGACAAAGCTCAGTTGTCCGACGCTGGCGAAGTGTGACACGCCGACGCCACCGGCGATGGTGACATCGTTTCCGACTCGCACGTGACCGCCCAACATGCCGTTGTTGGCGATCACGATCCGGTCACCGACTTTGCAGTCGTGGGCGACGTGGGTGCCGGCCATAAAGTAATTGTCATGGCCGATCTCGGTCACGCCGTCTTCCTTTTCCGTCGCACGGTTGACGGTGCAATGTTCGCGGAACACGTTGTTGTCACCGATCACGACTTGTGTCGGCGAGTCTTTGTAGCTGGTGTCTTGGGGATGGGCCCCGATCACGGTGCCTTGGAAGATGTGGTTGTCTTCGCCGATCGACGAGTGTCCGGTGATGACGACGTGTTCTTCGATGAGCGTGCCGTCGCCGATTTTCGCATGCGGCCCGATCACAGAAAAATGGCCGATTCGAACGCCGTTACCTAGCTGGGCTCGCGGATCAACGACGGCTGTTTGAGCGATGACAACACTCATGGCAAACCAATATGAATAATTGATAAAGGAAGTTGCGATCTGAAAGCGAAATCAAATCGCGGATCATTGGGAACGTAGCGAATTACGGTCTTCTGGATCGAGAGGAATCAGGCTGTTTTTTCGTCCACCGATGGAAAGTTTTTCGCACCGCGATTCAGGCGGCATGGCGTCGATCACTAAAGCATCCGACTTGGCTCCGGGACTGTGATTGCACAGCCAGGTCATGCAGCGCTTGGGCCATCCGGCCGTTCAAGCGATGGCCGCCGCGATAGGAGATGAACTTGCCCACCAATTCGACTCCGACTAGGGCCAGATCGCCGACCAGGTCCAACGCCTTGTGGCGGGCGCATTCATTCTTGAAGCGGGTGGTGTTGTCGATCGGGCCGTCGGCGCCGAAGACCAACAAGTCTTCGTAGGAAACATGTTGGGCGACACCCCGGGCGTGCAACGCCTTGGCTTGGCTTTCGGTCACGAACGTTCGCGCCGGTGCAACATCGCGGCTGAAACGTGTCGGTGTGCAGGCAAAGCCGTAACATTGGTTAGGGATCTCGCCTTCCTGGTCAAAGACCAACTGGTATCCGAAATGACTGACGCCGGTCGGAACCGGTGCCGCAGAGATCCAGGAGGAACCTTCACGCAACGTGATCACTTGGTCGATCACCAAACGGCGTCGCTCACCGGCTTGAATGACCAATCCGGCGGTCGCCAACGCGTCGATAAAGGGTTTGCTGCTGCCATCGAGACCCGGCAGTTCGCAGCCGTTGATTTCGACGATGCAGTTGTCGATTTCCATCGCGTAGAGTGCCGCCATCAAGTGTTCGATCATTTCGAACTGGGCGTCACCCTGGGCAACGTTTGTTCTCAGTTGGGCGTCGGTCCGTTGGCTGACGTGGGCCGGGCACGAGGGATGGCCGGGCAAATCGGTGCGGACAAGGATGACGCCCGTGTTCACCGGGGCCGGATGGATGGCGACTTCGACTTCCTTGGCCGTCCAATAACCTCGGCCACTCAGCCGGCAAGACGACGCGATCGAATGCTGGTTGCGTGATAACTTCACGGCGTGCCTCCCTGCCGAACCAAGCCACTTCTTTAAAACGGGAAAATAAAAACGACGGACATCGCTGTCCGCCGTTTCGTGTAATAGCCGAGCCAACGCCATTGCCCCTGACGTGGCTCATTGCCTTTCGGCGTGACCCGCTGCCTACTGGCGTTGCGAGGTGCCGTTGCGGCCGGCGATTGCCGGATCTGCTTTGATCACCTTGTCCAGGTACTGCATGACGCCCGGGGTCATGTCCAAGGCGGCATCGTGGTAAACGATGTTTTTCATCACGCCGCGGATGACCGATTCGCCTTGAGCCTGATTCATTTCTTCGCTGTTGTAACGAAGCACCAAGTTGATCTTGTAGTGATTGGCCAGGAACTTCACGCCGGCGGCGATCTGTTGATAGTTGTCATAGTAGATCTTGGCTTCGGCATCGGCCAGCTCTTTGCGTTTGCGAGCCATGTCCAAGCGAAGCTTCGAATCCATGCTCGCGAGTTGCTCTTCCAATTGAGCGTACTCGGGCGAACCCGGCGACAGCGTCTTCAGCTTTGCAGCGGTGTTCTGCAGCTGTTCACGCTTTTGTTTCAGCTCTGCATCGTAGGCCTTCAGATCGCCTTCGACGTTCGCCACCTGGGTTTTAATGCCCGGGTGATTTTTAAAGATGTACGCGACGTCCACGACCGCAACGCGGTGAGGAGCCGAATCCTGTGCAGACGCAGTACCGGTCATCAGACACGGGGCCAACACAGTTGCCAATCCGATGGCAATTCCACAGACTTGATGGCGAACGGTTCGCACTTTCGCTCTCCTTGCGTATTGAGTCGCAGTCCTTTGTCTCAGCGTTGAAACGAATCGTGTTACGGTATCGATTCGCTCGGAATGGCTCGACGCAGACATCCGTTGCCTGTACCAAATCACTCATTCGCTGACGTGCCGAAATCGCTCCGGCTTTTGTTCACTGTTTTCCGATTGTGGCAATCGCCCTGAGCCACGTAAAGATTGATCACGCCATTTCTAGGAGCGTTTTTCAAGCTTTCCACGCAACGTCACGGTGCTTGCATTTCGACGGACTTCGATTTCGAAGCTGTCGCCCGGTTCGTGCGCCCGCACCCAGGACAAAACGTCACCCGTGGTGCGAATCGCCTGCCGGCCGATACGCTGAATTTGGTCGTCGATCTGCAATCCCGCTTGCGATGCCGGACTCCCATCGGTCACCTCGGTGATTTTCACCACGCCGTTTTGTTCCGAAATTCGAACGCCCAGGTACGCTGTCATTTGACGACGAATCTGAACCTTCGGATCGGTCTCGGCATAAATGGGCCGTTGGGGGAGCACCGCCAGGCGGAATGCCACACCACTGACCATATCGGTTACACGGGTTAGGTTCCCAAAATCGATTTTGTCGAAATCGTCAGAAGGGCGATGATAATCGTTGTGCAGCCCCGTAAAGAAAAACAGCACGGGAACGCCGACCCGGTAAAACGACTGGTGATCACTGGGGCCATACCCACTGGCCACCTTGAACAGATTGAACTGGAATTCTCGATTGACCGTGTCGACGACGCGCTCCAGTTCGCTGGCCGAACCCGTTCCGTACACCGTCAACTCGTTGTCGCGAAGCCGCCCGACCATGTCCAAGTTGATCATCGTGGTCGTGTTTTCGATCGGTCGCACCGGGGCTTCGACATATCGCTGGCTGCCCAACAACCCACGCTCCTCGCCGGTAAACCCGATCAATAGGATGGTGCGATGCGAGTCCACTCCTTCGAGCCGACGCTTCAATTCCGCTCCGCAAGCCAGCATCGTGGCCGTCCCGCTGGCGTTGTCGTCGGCCCCGTTGTGTACCGCGATCGTCCCCGGAGCCATCGACGCAAATCCGCCCATGCCGACGTGATCGTAATGCGCCCCGATCACTAGGGTCTGATTCGCTAGCAAACCTTTGCCGGGCAGACGGCCGATCACGTTGTCGCTGACCGCAATCGCCGGCTTCAGATCAACCGACAGTGAGACCGTGACCAAATCCAATGCTCGGCTGGCCGGGCGAAAGGTCTGGTTGATTCGCGTTTCGAGTTCTTCCAGCGACGCACCGGCACCGGCACGCAACATCCGGTCGGCCAGATCGCGCGCGATCGAGGCGACGGGGATCTTTTCGCTCTGCTTGGACTTCGTGCCGGCGTCCGCGATTCCCAAGACGCCCCGGCGAGCCGACTCAAGCTCGGCCTGCATCGCCGCGATCATTCGCTCCGTGCTGGCGATTTTCTCAGCCGTCGCGGCGCGGTTCTTGACCGCTTGTTGCGGCAGATTGGACAGCATCTCGACGAGGCCTTCCTTGCGGCGCCGTTCCTGGTCGATCCGATTTTGAACCTTTTGCACCGCTTCACGCGTGCTGTCGGGATCGTTGACGATCAGAACAGCGACGGCGCCGTGCTCGATCGCGTTGATCACCTTGGTGGCAAAGTAGGCGTGGCGCGTGTTTTTGACCCCATCGAAGGGGCTGTCCGGATCGCTGGCGCCGGGTTCTTTGCGCAACAACATCACGATCGAACCGCGCGCATCGATCGATTGATAGTCGTCGTAATCATGCGTTTTGGAGGTGATTCCGTAGCCCGCAAAAACGACGGGGGCCGAAACAGAATGCTTGTCGCTTCCGATCCCCAGCGGCCCAAACCCTTCGCCCAGGCCGGCGTCGACGACCGGCTGATCGGCGATCTGAATCCGGCAAACATTGCCCGACTCACTGCGGACTTCGCTTCCGACCGGGATTTCCACTCGCTGGAATGGACCGCCGGCGACGGAGTCGAGTTCCAAGCCGATCGATTCCATCCGCCCACGCAAATAATCCCGCGCCACATCAATCGTCTCGTCGGTGATGCTTCGCCCGCGAAGTTCCTCCGACGCTAAGAATTGGATGTCCCGGCGAAGCGTCTCGGTCACCGTCGGCGCACTGACGTCGGCGGATTCTTGGGCCGTGCAATGGGCCGCACCGATCGATAGCAATGCGATTTGCGACAATGCCAACAGCATCGCAAACGGCGCGGAAACTGTCATGATGTGGGACGCCCAACCAAGTTGCGAGTTTTTTCGGGTGATCATGTGCCGACTGTCAGAGCGGGCTAGGGGGCAGGCTGTAATTTACGGAGAGAGGAAACGACCTCTAAGCCCACGGATGGCAGCGCGAACCCACGGATTGTTGGCACCCTGTCATCCGTGGGTTCGCCCTGCCATCCGTGGGTATTTTTTTTCGATGGTAAGCCCTGTGCAATTACTGGAATTCTTCTTCCAGCTTGGACTTGGCGTCGAAGCCGCAGCGGAAGCCGTCAAGGCTTTCGGCGGTTCGCTGGCGGAGTCGATCCTCTTGGCGAGTTCCGCTACCCTCTCCAAAAAAAGTTGACGGAGCACTGGTGGCAGGAACTACCTCGGCGAGGCGAGCGGATGCGATTGAGTTTCACGCCCGAGTTCTGCTCGGGCAGCAAGTCGATCGAAAAAACCACTCCGCCTCGTACCGCGACGTCACGCGTTGCGTGAGGACGTTGCAACCGATCAGGCCGCTTCGGCCGGCTTTTCGCCTCGCTTGACCAACATCAGCAGAATCGGGCTGGCGACGAACACGGAACTATAGGTTCCGACCAAGACCCCGATGACCAGGCAGAATGCGAAGGCATGGATGCCCTGGCCGCCGAACAGATACAGCAGCACGACCACGATCAAGGTCGTGATCGAGGTCAGCAAGGTTCGGCTGAGCGTTTGATTGATGCTGGTATTGATCATCTCACCGGTCAAACGAGGTGACTTGCCCTTCGTTTCGCGGATCCGGTCAAAGACCACAATGGTGTCATTGAGCGAGTAACCGATGATGGTCAGCAAGGCCGCGACCACGGTCAAACTGATTTTGAAGGGATCGATCAGCAGGAACCCGAGCGCGTCGGCGACGTAGTAGCTGATCGCGATCGCACCCAGCGTGATCAAGACATCGTGGACCAGTGCGGCGACGGCTGCAAAGCCGTAGATGACGCGTTGGAATCGGAACCAGATGTACAAGATGATGACCATCAAGCTGGCGAACAGGGCGACCGAGGCACGGCCGACCATTTGACCGGCGACCCGTGCACCCACGCTGCTGCTGCTGACCCAGACCGGTTCGTCGCCGAGCGATCGCTCGACGGCTTGCATCACCCGGTCGGCGGCTTCGTTGCCCATCGGCAAGGTCACTCGCCATTCGGAAAACGGAACACTTGATCCGATCTTCCAGTCTTCGGCGCCTTCGCCGCTAGGCAGCAAGTCCACGGCCCGTTCATTGAGTGGGATCTTCAATGCTTCGGCGGCTTCCTTCATTCGCTGGATCAACGTGGGGCCGCTGATCGAGGCACTCGTGTCGCCGTCGCCGATCCCCAGACTGATGCGGCGAACGGCCGATTCACCCGCGGTCAAGGAGGGCTGAGACGTCGAGGCTTGCGCGTCGCTGTCTTCGGCTGCAGCGTCACTGGCTGCAGCGTCACTGGCTGCAGCGTCACTGGCTACAGCGTCACTGGCTGCAGACTCGTCCGCCGTTTCCGCTTGCATTGCGACCAGCATCACGCCGTTGGAATCGCGATCGATCGAGGAGGTGTCGGATCCACCGGCCACATCCGAGATGGTCACGTCGTAGGTGACCAAGTCGGTCTCCGCCGCCGTTGCAAAGGATTCGACGATCCGCTTTTGCAGGTCATCGACCGACACCAGCGACGAGTCGACTTTGAAAACGGTGCCGTCGTCGGCGCCGTCCATGGTCACGCCGTTGACGGTGAATTGAACGGGGGTGCCGTCTTGCTCACCGATTCCCGTGCCGACAATGTCACGAATGGTTTGGGTGGTGGTCGATTTGCTGACCCGGAACTGCACCGAGGATCCACCGGCGAAGTCGATGTCCAAAATCGTCTTGCCGCGAGCGACGAGCGATCCGATGCCGATCAGAATCAGCACGGACGAAATCGCGAGGGCGACTTTGCCTTTGCCGATGAAGTCCATCATGCCGCCACCGGACACCGAGTTCTTCATCGCATTGACCATGTCGGACATGCCGAGAGAAACTTTATTGTGTCGTTCGGCGATGTCGAACAGCGTTCGTGACATGTAGATCGCGGTGAACATCGAATACAGGATGCCCAAGATCAACGTGACGGCGAAGCCACGGATCTGGTCGGTTCCGATCGCGTACAACACGATCGCGGTGAACAGCGTCGTCAAGTTGGCGTCGACGATGGTCACGGTCGCCTTGGCAAACCCGTTTCGAATCGCCATGCGGTCCTTGGCGCCCTTGTTGATTTCCTCGCGTATCCGTTCAAAGATCAACACGTTGGCGTCGACCGACATACCGACCGTCAATACCAGACCGGCCAATCCCGGCAAGGTCAGCGGTTGGTGGATCAGCACCATTGTCGCCAAAATCATCGCCAGGTTCAGCACCAGGGCAAAGCAGGCGATGGCACCGGCGAAACGATAGTAGAACAGGATGAAGACCAGCACGAGAGCCAGCGACACGCCGATCGCCATCACCCCTTTGCGGATCGTGTCGGCACCGAGCGTCGCGTCGATCTGATTCTTTGCGATCGGCTGCTTCGTCAACGCGGCGGGCAACTGGCCGGCTTTCAGGATGTCGACAAGCGCCTTGACTTCTTCGGTCGTGAAATTCCCGGTGATGCGGCCCTGTTTGCTAATCGGCTGCAGAATGTTCGGCGCCGACAACAGGCGATCGTCCATCACGATGCCGAGCTGACGCTGACGCGTTCCCTGGGGAGCGTTTTCGGTCGTCAGCACGCGGAATTTGTTGCTGCCCGAGTCGGTCAGGTTGAATGCGACCGCGGGTGCACCCTGCTCATCGAAGGTCGTCGAGGCGAACGCCAGGTCTTCCCCTTTGACGTCGATCTGGGGGTCGATGATCATCAGCACTTCCAGACCCGAGAGCCCGTTGTCGTCGACCCACTTGGCCTGCAACGCTTGGTCGCCACGGACTTGCGGAGGCAATTCGACGAACTCGCCGGTATCGGGATTGCGAACAATCGCGTTGCCGATGTTGACCCGAAACGGTCCGTTGTCACCGGTCTTGGTGGTTTCGCGGTCGACGATCGCCCAGCGGCCGACGGTGCTTCCATCGGCGTCGGAGATCACTTCGCTCATCCGGATCGCACGTTCGGGCGAAGCGGCTTGCTCGGCCGCCAAGTTGATCACTCGCTGGTGGTCGGTGCGGTTGGCTACGATCGCAAAACGCAGAATCCCGGCTTGCTTGAGCGTCTCTTCGATCAGGGCGACTTCACGCTGGTCGACTTCGGGAATGATGATTTCGATTTGCGAATCACCGTACGGGCGAATCACGATCTCACGCGTGCCGCTGGGGTTGATTCGCTTGGTCAGCGGTCCGACCAAATCCTTCGACTTGACTCCGTTGCCCTGCTGCTCGGCGTCCGGATTGCTTTTGCTGGGGTCGATTTCGTAGACCAAAATCGTCCCGCCGCGAAGGTCCACCCCTTGATCGGGCAAGCGATTCATCAACACCGTCACGCTGACCGTGATCGCCAGCAGGATGAAGCCGATTCGCGTCGAATGCGTCGGCATCTTGAGCCGCTTGGCGAAAAAGCCACCCACGGTGAACGGCAAGATGATCACCGCCAAGGCGATGGCCAGCAATCCGTACTGCTGCCATGAAATACCTTGTTCGGCTTCACCTTGAGCGATCGGGCTGGCCGAAAGCAGGTCGCCGAACCATCCCGCGATCGAAGCGGTGTCGATCGTCGAAAGCAGACCCGGTAGCAGACTCGGGTCGGTCAGACTTACATCGGCCAGGGGCTGAACGAGAGAAAAGCAGTCCATCGTTGGTTGTTTCGTAGTCGAAAGGAATGCAAACGTGACGAATGCAGTGATCGGGAACGTGGAAACCGCAACCCCAGTCGGGTCACGTCACCACCTCGGGTGTATTTGGGCAGTCTTGGTTCAATCTGTTAGTGCGGGCAAACGTTCCGAAACGCTCGCGCGTCAGGCAGGGGGATTCGATGTCGAATCGATGTTCTTTAGTCCTTCGCGTCGTCCTTCGGCTTTTTTTCTTCGATGACCGTCAGCGCCCACCGGCTGACCTTCACCCGTACCGTCCCGCTTTCGTCCAGCCGAAGCGTCACCACATCGCTGTCACTCGGTGCACTGACCACCGTTCCGTGCAATCCACCGCTGGTGATCACGCGATCATTTTTCTTGATCCCCGCGATCCGCTTTGCCTCTTCCGCCTTGCGTCGACGCTCCGGAGCGATCAACGTCAGGTAGAAGATCAAAATGATTCCCGCGATCGGGAACAGCGGATTCTCCATCAATTGCAAGACAAACGGCTTCGGCTCGGCGACCTCCGGGGCCACATCGTCGGCCAGGATCGTCCACGGTACGAATTGAAGCAGGGGTTGGATCACAATTCGGACCGAATGGGTTCTAATCTGGTTGGGTAGGCAAAATACAAGAGCGGCATGATATGGAAGGCCAAAATTGGTCACAAGCCCAGCCAGCAACGAACTTTCGACGCTTTTGCCAGACTCTTGCCACCGCAACCCACTTTCCCCCGCAAACTCACACGTCGGTTTGCCTGACTGACAAATGATGCCGAGTCTGCCCTCGCCCTGTCAGTGAACCGAACGCGTCCCCCCTGCCGATCGCGCGATCCAAGCCAACTCCGACCGCAAATCCATGATGTTCCCTGCCTGGCCCCCCCAATGGCCCGAGATTACCGAGTCGATTCTACGGAGCGTCCGCCGCGGCGACTGGGGACGCTACCGGGGGGAAGCGACCGCCGCGCTGCAGGAACAGATCGCCCAACAGGTCGGCTGCCGCCATGTCCGACTGGTCAGCAGCGGGTCGCTGGGTGTCGAATTGGCCCTCCGTGCCGTCGGGGTCACGCCCGGTCAACAGGTCGCCCTGTGTGGCTACGATTATCCCGGAAATTTTCGGGCGATCGAGCTGCTGGGGGCCAGACCCGTCCTCGTCGACGCGGATCCGACCAGCCATTCGATCGATCCGCAGGCCCTGCAACGCCTTTGGCAAGATGCAGGCACGAAACACGCCGTGAAAGCCGTCGTGGTGTCGCATCTTTACGGTGTTCCCGCCCCAATCCGTCGCCTCCGCGAACTTTGCGACCGAGCGGGCTGGGCGCTGATCGAAGACGCCTGCCAGACGCCCGGCATGCAAATCGATGGCCGCGCCGCCGGGGCTTGGGGCGACGTCGGTGTGCTCAGCTTCGGGGGAGCAAACCGCTGACCGCCGGCAATGGAGGCGCGGTGCTGACCGATCGCGACCCGATTGCAAGCCGCTTGAACGCCTGGCTGGACCGACCCAGTGACTCGGCGCCGATGAGCGAATTGCAAGCCGCGGCGCTGCTGCCCCAGCTGGATCGTCTGGGCGAATGCAACCAAATCCGATCGGAGACCGTTTCGGCAATCACAGCAGGCGTCGACTGGATCCGACAGGCGACCGCGGATGGCCAGCTGACGCCTCCTGCGACGTTCTACAAGTTCGCGTTCTTGTGCGAGCGACGTGACGCAATGCTGGAAACACTCCGCCGCGCCGGACTGCCAGTCGGTCCGGGCTATCGATCGATGCACCGCAGCAGCGACCGACGCTGCGACAAAGTCGGCCCGCTGGACCGCTGCCGATTGCTGGGCGAGCAACTCTGCCTGCTCGACCACTCCGCCTTGCTCGCAACCGGCCCCTTGCGGACGCAGTTGGTCGAACGGTTGTCCGAGGCGGCGCCGTGCGAGTGATTTTACCGGGCTGACGATCGGAAAGTACTCCCACGGATGGCAGCGCGAACCCACGGATGACAGGGTGAACCCACGGATGGCAGGGTGCTAAAAATCCGTGGGTTCGCGCTGCCATCCGTGGGCCCCGTTTCCGTGACGACCATAACCCCGAAGAGTCAACTCTGGACGAAGCACTGAGTTGCGTCGTGTCGGGCCGTGAGTTTCAAGCGACGACGAAACTCCCGCCGAGCAAACCGATTACGACGCGACAAACTCCAAGATTCGAACCGCGTTGCCTTGGCTGGCACCGTTTTTCTTTTTCGAAACCCTCAGCTTCATCTGGTGTGCACCGTCCTCCAGTCCCGACATCAGCACGACGGTTCTCGGATAGTGCAGTCCCTTGCTGAAGCGGTGGAACAGGTCTGCGGCGTGCCAGTCGCCGTCATCGATAGAGAATTCGACGACGCCGGCATCGGGACCAGCCAACACGAACAGTCCGATCGCGGTTCCGGTGAAGGTGACCTGCAGTTCCGCCTCCGGAGCCGTGGCGACCGTCAGCGGCCGCCCGGCAAACCGCTCGCGAAACGAGCCGTCAATGTCTTTCCATTGCGGCTCGACAAACGACCATCCGCTGCCCATCGAAATCGCGTCGCGGGGGAGGAATCGGCCGCGCCAAAAGCTGGTCGGGTCGATCGGCGGCGGCAGCGGGTGGGGGGCGAACGTCTGGCGGCTGGCCGACTTCGCTTCGGCCAGCGAGAATCGGGTTTGGCGAAAAACATCTTCGATCAGATTCGCCGCGATCCGATTGCCTGCCGGTTTCGGGTGGACGCCGCCGTAGATCGCCCAGGTGGTTTTTCCTTCGGCGATCTGCTTGGCCAGCTCCACCGCCACGTTGCAGGTCGAAACGTGGTAGTGCTTCGCGACCGCGTCGTGGGCGGCAATGCTTGTCGGTACCTCGCTGTTTTGGACTTTTTCCAACATGGATGGATTGACGAAGTAGGTGATGACGATGTCCACCTGGGGCAGGCTGGACCGGGCCGAGCGAATCACGCCTTCCATGCCCCGTAGTGCGTCTTCATAGCTGTGGGCGGCATCTTGGTCGTCATTGACGGCGAATTCGACGAACAGCAAATCGGGCTTGTGGCTCAAGACATCCGACGGCAACCGAAATGCCCCAGTGTGCGAGCAAGTGGATGACATTCCCGCATTGATGAAGTTGAACTCGGTGCCGGGGAAGCGAGCCACTAAGCTATCCATGACCATCGGTCGATAACCGTTCATCTCCGTGATCGATCCGCCGAGAAACGCGACGCGTCCTTGCCCGGTCGTGGTGAAGACTTCGCGGCTGCGATGCAGGTCCCCGCGGACATGCACGGCGGTGGGGGGCAATGAACCCGCACGCTCCTCGCTCGAGGGCGGTTCATCGGCCCGGCAAGTCACCGCGGCGATGAAAACGGTCGCGAAACTGCAGGCGATCCGAACGGAGAGTGAAAGATTCATGATGTCCTTGCGGTATTGACGACTTCGGTACTGACGAGCCGAGTGAGTTAAAGGAGAGTTAAAGGATTGTCCAGATCGTAATTTCTGAGAACATAGAGTGCCAAACCGGCTTTCTCCGTTTTCCTATTCATCCCCCGTTATGGCAGGTCGCATGGATTCACCATTGATCCTCGTTGACGACAAGCACGTCCCACTTTACCGCATTGTCTGGGTCGCCGACCTTCCCCACTGGTGCGGCGACAAAGATTGCGAGCGCGAGGGCGAATACGAAATTCGGCTCGATGTAGAAGAATCGGTCTGGACCAGTCTGCGCGGACGCGACCATGTGCTCGCCAGTTTGAAAAAATGGTGCGGCGATCCCGAAGACGACAACGACCCCCTGTTTTAAAACCGTGGGGTAAGCATCTTGCTTGCCTTCCCGTGCAAGCAACGCTTGCGGTGGGGTCGCAAGCTGCAAGCTTACCCACTTTTATTTTCATCACACCAGCCTTCAACGTGTCTATGTCCTCAGCAGATCCCGTCCTTTTCGAATCCCACTCGCACACGCCGCTTTGCAAACACGCCGACGGTTTGCCGACGGAATACGCTGCGGTGGCCGAGTCGCGCGGGTTGTTGGGCATGCATGTCACCTGCCACAACCCGATGCCGAATGGGTTTTCTTCCGGCGTCCGAATGGCGGAATCGGAATTCGACCAATACGTTGATTTGGTTGCCCAGGCGACCGACGACTGGAAAGGCCGTGTCGATGTGCGATTGGGGCTGGAAGCCGATTACTTCGAAGGGCACGAAGCGTATTTGGAAAAGCAACTCGCCGGCGCAGACTTTCACTTCGTGCTCGGTTCGGTGCATCCCCAGATCGGCGAGTTCCGCGAAAGGTATTGGCAGGACGATTTGGTCGAAGTCCAACGGATCTATTTCAACCTGTTGGCCAAGTCGGCCGAAACGGGGTTGTTTGATTCACTGGCCCATCCGGACTTGATCAAGAATTTCACCACCGAAGCCTGGGATCCCGATTCGATCCTAGACGTGATCCGCCCGGCACTGGACCGGATCGCGAAGACCGGTGTGGCGATGGAATTGAACACCAGCGGCGTCAACAAACGCATTTCGGAAATGAACCCCTTTCCCGACATGCTGGCCGAAATGAAGTCCCGTGACATCCCTGTCACGCTCGGCGCCGACGCCCATACGTCCGAGCGCGTCGGCGACGGTTACGAAACCGCCATGCGTCTGCTGCAAAGCGTCGGGTACACGCACGTGAATTTCTTTCTCGGCCGCAAGCGACAATCGGTTGAAATTGAAACCGCACTGGCGTCGTTGATCCCGGTCGATGAACCAGCCGGCATCGAACGTTAGCAACGAGCGGGAAAGAAGAGTCGCCTTGTCGTGGATCGCTCCGCCGATCCAACATCGGATCGCGGGGGACCTCGATTGTATTACGGCAGCTTTTGGCAACCAATCTAGATTCTCTCCCTCTGGGAGAGACGGCGTTTGCGCAGCAAGCAAACGCCAGAGAGGGCTCACACTGCAAACGTCTTGGCGCCTTCCGCTACGATCAAATCCGTCACTTACACAATCGATGTCCCGAGCGATCCACGACACTCATTAATCGGCTGGCCGATCAATCGCCGGCGTCGGCCAGCGCCCGTTGCAACGGGCATTGTGCCGCGTCGATTTGTTTTCCGCTTCGGTAACCTTGCAGCAACCGTCGCGATTCGGCGGCCAGCATGCGGCGGACTTCGCGTCGCTTTCCCTTGACACGTGGGATCGACAGGTTGTCATAGGCGGTCGTCTGATGACGCATCCAAGCGATCACGGCAGACTCGGCGCGGCGTTCGACCGGGATGCGTTGAGTCCGTGCAACCGTGCCGCTGCCGACGGGCGTTGCATGCGTGGTGACGGCGACGGCCAATCGTCTGGCGATGCTGTCGTGGGACGCATGGAAATCCAGAAACGTGATCACCGCGTTTTCGAACTCGTCGACGTACTTGGCTTGTTTCTTTTCGCGCCGGGCCGCGTCACTTTTTCGCTTCCGCGCATACGCATCGGTTGATCGCTCGGCATCCAGCTTTGCCTTGGCCGCAGCGATCTGAGCGGCGTCTGCCCAAACGCCCTTGGAAAACACCCGTCGCCCCCGGCGTTCCTTCACCGTCCACGTCGGTCCGGCCGCTTTGACGCGACGGGTCAGCCCCGCATCCCCGGGCGGCAACAATTCCCAGCCGGTCGGAATCGAAAGCTTCGTTCCGTCTTCGTCGACGACCTGTTGGGCGGAGGGGCCGGGAGCAACAACGCGAGTCTTTTCGGGCATCGGGGAGAAGCGGCACGGGGAAAGCGGTCGATCACAACGCACTCCGTTTTAATCGGCGGGTTGCGCGGGGCATCTTGATACGACGAATCCGGATTTGCATCAAGCGTTCAGGTCCCCCGTTTTTAAGCCGCTGCGAAAGGCGGGTAAGAAGATTTAGGAGGTAAGAAGATTTAGGAGGTAAGAAGATTTAGGAGGTAAGAAGATTTAGGAGGTAAGAAGATTTAGGAGGTAAGAAGATTTAGGAGGTAAGAAGATTTAGGAGGTAAGAAGACGTTGAGCTGCACCATCCATTCCATTTCACCAATTTTCCTACCTCCAAAATCTTCCTACCTTCCCACCCAGCCACCGTGACCTGTCAAACCGATGAGAATCAGGGGAGCCATGGCGGAATGATTCGCGGCAGAGTCTCGGGAACACGGTCCGTACGGTCGCGGATGTCTATACTGACACCATGAACCACAACGTCGCGTCCCCATCCGCCACACACAATCCACCTCGCATCAGCCCTGGCAAGCGACTGCTCTTTTCATTGATGGTGACCGTCGGCTTCCTGGGTATCGTTGAAATCCTGCTGGCTTGCTTTTGGGTTCCCCCGCCGCCGACCGACCCCTTCGTGGGCTTTTCTCCCAGTGTCCCGTTGTTGGTCGAAGAGGAACGATCGGATTCAGACGGCGACGCGGCGGGATCTGGTTTGCGAATCAATCCGGCAAAGCTGGTGTGGTTCAACGACCAATCGTTTCCGGCATCCAAACCGGTGGGGACCTACCGGATCGTCTGTCTGGGCGGATCGACGACGTTCGGCCGCCCCTTTAATGATTCAACTTCGTTTTGCGGTTGGCTGAGAACGTTGTTGCCGATGGTCGCCCCAGAGCGAAACTGGGAAGTGATCAACGCCGGCGGTGTCAGCTATGCCAGCTATCGCGTCGCGGGCGTGATGCAGGAATTCGCTCGGCACGACGTCGACCTGTTCATCTTGTACACCGGCCAGAACGAGTTTTTGGAATGGCGGACGTATGGCGATCTGATCGAATCGTCGGACACACCCGGTGTGCCGGCCGCCCGTGCACTCTCCACGCTTGCTACGAAAACGCGAGTCGGCCAATCGATTCAATCGTTGGTCGGCCGTCTCCGTTCAACCGGTCGATCGGAATCCAAGCCGATGCTTTCCGGCGAAGTCGACGAGATTTTGAATCACACGATTGGTCCGGCCAGTTATCAGCGGAATCCGTCCTGGTATCGCGGCGTCGAAGAACACTTTCACATCAACCTGCGGCGGATGGAACGGATTGCCCAGGGGGCCGGAGCGACGTTGGCGGTGGTCGTGCCGGCGTCCAACCTTCGCGACTGTTCGCCTTTTAAAGCCGACTTCGGCGACGGCATCGATGAAGTGACGCGGCAACGATTGACGCAAGATCTGGAAACCGCTCGCGAGCTGCTCGCCGACGACGCGGCGGCTCAGGCGTTGCAGGTCCTGGAGCTTGTTCTGGAAGAAAACCAGGCCAATGCCGACGTCCACTTCTTACGCGGTCGCGCGCTGCTGGAAGTCGGTCTCGAAGACGACGCCGCGAAAAGCTTTCAGCGTGCGATCGATGAAGACATCTGCCCCTTGCGCGCGACCACGCCGATCAAGCAGATCCTACGCGAGTTCCTCGCGGAAAGCTCCGTCATTCCGGTCGACTTCGAATCTCATTTGGCGGCTCTGTCGCAGCGCGAACAGGGGCACGTCTGTTTCGGTGCCGAGTCGTTTCTGGATCATGTCCACCCGACGGTGGAGGTGCATGGCGAAATCGCGTTGGCGATCCTCCGCTCGCTCGCCGACCGGGCGATCGTGCCAACGACGCCGACCGCCGAGCAAATCGTCGCGGCGACGGGAGTCGTGGAGAGCAACATCGATCTGCGGGCCCAAGCGGTCGCGTTTCGAAATTTGGCCAAACTGACCCATTGGGCGGGTAAATTCGAGGAGGCTCGGAGAAACGCCGACGACGCCTTGCGTTTGCTGCCGTTGGACTTGGAGAGTCGGTACATCGTGGCGGACTGCTTGGTCCACGAAGGACAAATTGACGCCGCGATTGAGCAGTACACGGAATTGTTCAAGATCGGAAATTTCGATCGAGCCTGTCGTCCGTTTGGTGAGCTTTTGGCCATGCAAGGCCACACCGAGGCGGCGAAGGGGTATTTGATGCAAGCCGTGTTCGTCAGTCAGGGGCTGCGGCAAGCGTCGGCCTACGAGTCATTGGGCCGCTTGCACGAGTCCCTCGGGGAAAACGAGCTGGCCGCAGAATGCTATGAAAAAGCGGCTCAACTGCGCCAATAGCGAGGGTCGTGGGATCCGTTTCCAGCCCCTCGGTTTGGTGAGCCGACGGCGCTGACCCATTGCCGCTTCCTTGGGCACCACATGGGGTGCTTTTTGTTAGCGGCAGGGCGCGAGCCCTCCGGTCTTTCATGGTGTTTCCAAGCTGAAACCGGACGGCTCGCGCCGTTCCGCTACTTCCTTCCGTTCCAAAGTAGCTGGCATTAGGCTGGCGCCAAACGGCTGATCATCGTTTGACATCAGCCGGTTCGAGCCAGCGCGAGCGGCGGCCTCCTGATTGTGGTCGACTGACCGGGATTGACCATCCGCGGACACGTCCACGGGACACTTGGTCAGTAATCAAGGACCCAATCTGGCCGATTTTCTCGGTAAATCAACGGCGTTTTGCGGCTCGTCGCGGGTCAGCCATTGTGTAGGGGTTGCCGCCACGTCACACTGGACGGGCCGGGACGACTGCGCTTGCAAACGGCTCGATCGCAATTTGCGATTTTGAGCAACGTACTCCCGCCAGCTGGGAAAGGCTCGCCCGCGGTAGCCGCCTTTCCCCGCTTAACTGTTTAACCACCGCCAAACGATTTGGACGACTGCGCCAGCGTGTTCGCTCGGCACAGTGGCTCCGAAGCAACTTTTTCGGTTCGCGGATACGTCCGCAGTCGGAGCGATTCAATCCGATCGCTCACCACCGATCCCCCTTTTGTATAGATACAGACAGCCCATGACCGAAGCTTCCATCACCGCGACCCCGTTGCCCGACATCCAATCGACCGGCGACGGACGAAAGGTCGCGATCAATAAAGTCGGCGTGACCAATGTGCGGTACCCCATCTCCTTGCGGACGCCGGGCAAAGGAAAAGGCAACGAGTTCATCCACACCGTCGCGACGATCAACATGTTTGTTTCGCTGCCGCACGATGTGAAGGGAACCCACATGTCGCGGTTCCTGGAGGTGCTCAACGAATACCACGAAGAACTCAGCAGCGACGCGTTGCCGTTAGTGGCCAATCGGATGAAGGAGAAACTGGAGTCCCAGGATGCCTACCTGGAACTCAGCTTTCCTTACTTCGTCGACAAGAAAGCCCCCGTCAGCGGCCAGTCCGGAAAGCTGGACTTTGACGTCGCCTTTGAACTGGCCAGCAACGGAACCGATGACTTCGTGATGACGTTGAAGATCCCGGCGACCAGCCTGTGCCCCTGCTCCAAGGAGATCTCGGACTACGGCGCCCATAACCAACGCTGTGACATGACGGTCAAGGTCCGAATGGCCGAAGGCGTCCACTTGTGGATCGAAGAACTGTTCGGGATCGTCGAACAATGCGCCTCGACACAGGTGTTCAGCGTGTTGAAACGACCCGACGAAAAATGGGTCACCGAACGGGCCTACGAGAACCCCAAGTTCGTCGAAGACATCGTGCGTGACTTGGCCGTTGCACTCAACAACGACGACCGGATCGTCTGGTACCAGTGCAGCAGCGAAAACTACGAATCGATCCACAATCACAATGCGTACGCATTCATCGAATGCGACAAACGCGAAGAGTGAGATTCCTGGATGTGTTGATCGTCCATCGATTCAACGGCTCGGTTAGAATGGCAGGCTTTCACCCAAAGCCTTCCGCTCGGCCAGTCATGAAATTTCGCTCCACCCAAACGTCGTTCCTCCGCGACGCCATCGCCCTGGTCACCTTCGCGACGACCTGCATTGCGGTGTCGCCGCTGACGGCCACGGCGCAGTCGGCCAGCCCCAATTCGGCAAAGTCGAAACGCCCGCCATCGACAGCCCTGCCCGAGGGCGTCGAATTGATCAGGGACATCCAATACACCAGCACCCCGCATGGACCGTTGCGGCTGGACCTGTACCGACCCGAGACGTTCAACGGCAATCTGCCCGTGATCGTGTTTGTGCACGGTGGAGGTTGGAAAGCAGGCGACAAACAGTCCGCTTTGAAGCATGCGGCGTGGCTGGCCGGCGACGGCTATGCGATCGCCAGCATCAACTATCGTCTGCTAGACGTTTCCGCTTGGCCGACCCAGATCAACGACTGCTATGCCGCTGTTCGTTGGGTTCGCACCAACGCCAACCGGTACCGCTTGGATCCCGATCGCATCGTCTCCTGGGGGACTTCGGCCGGTGGTCATTTGGCGGCGCTGATGGCGACACGTCCCTATCCCGGTACGGAATCGACCAGTAGCCGCGTGCAAGCCGGCGTCGATTGGTTCGGCCCCGCGGATTTGCTGACGATGCCCCCCAACGTCGTTACCGAGACGCGGAGTTTTGAACAGGTCGCCACGTCCAACGGAGCGAGGCTGTTGCAGGCCCCCGTGATGTCGGTTCCGGAATTGGCGAAACAGGCCAGTGCGCTCTACAACGTCAGCGCCGATGACCCGCCCATGCTGATCATGCACGGTGACCAGGACAGCGGGGTGCCGTTGGACCAGAGCGTTCGGTTGGCCGACGCGCTGAGCAAAGCGGGTGTGCCGGTCCAGTTGGAAATCATCAAGGGCGCCGGCCATGGAGGAAAAGCGTTTCAAACGCCACAAGCACGTGACGTTGTTCGACGTTTCCTGAGAAAGCACCTGGATTGATCGACCCAATTTGTTTCACCCCAGTCCAACCATGACTTCCAGGTTAATTCTTAGCGAGCGAGCGATCGTCGAAACGGTCGCGGCGCTGCACCAACGCATTTCTGACCGCTTTCCCCGCAGCGGACTGTCCGATCTGTGCACCCAGTTGCTTGAGGTTGCCGAAAAGTCAGCCGTTCGGGCGCAGGGGATTGGCGAGTCAGTCTGGTGGATTCGTATTTGCGGCTATGTGCTGGCCATCATGGTGATGGTGCTGGTCGGTTCGATGATTTGGTTCGTCACCCACTCGGTCCGCTTCAAAGATGAAGCGATCGGCTGGACCGACCTGATCGGAATGTTCGACGCGGGCGGAAACACGCTGATCGTGCTGGGCGCGACGCTCTACTTTCTGACAAGTCTGGAAATTCGCATCAAGCGTCGCCGCGCCTTGGTGGCCGTGCACGAATTGCGATCGATCGCGCACGTCGTGGACATGCACCAGCTGACCAAAGATCCCGAACGGATGCTGGAACGTTATCGTCAAACCGACCATTCGCCAGCCGAAGCGATGAGCCCGCTCGAGCTGAACCGCTACCTGGACTACTGCACCGAAATGCTGTCCCTGATCGGCAAGATCGCAGCGC
The DNA here is from genome assembly GCA_033042175.1 of Phycisphaera sp. RhM. Classification (GTDB taxonomy): domain Bacteria; phylum Planctomycetota; class Planctomycetia; order Pirellulales; family Pirellulaceae; genus Stieleria. The sequence goes on along the minus strand of WCIL01000057.1, from coordinate 22,942 downwards.
TCTATGTCCAGCGATTCAATGATTCCGCGTCCGTCGCCGCGGTCAGCGAAGTCGAACAGCTGACGACGGGACTGTCGCGAAAGATCTGGCAGAAGATCGTGTTGCTGAGCGAAATCACCGAATTCCAGGCGCGACACATTCGGATGGATCCGCCTGCGACCAAATCGGCGATTGTCGATCCGGAACCAGATCCAAACCGCGGCGGCGAATCTCAACGACCGCCCGATGACGGCGAATCGAATCGGTGATCGACAACTGACGTCAGCCGGTTCACGCACGTTCGCGCGCAACGATCTTTAGCCGTTGCGGAAAGCAGGTAGGAAGATTTCGGAGGTAAGAAAATGATGAAGGACTCCATCAACTCGATCGAGCCAATCTTCCTACCCCCAAAATCTTCCTACCCAAAAAATCTTCCTACCTCTCCACCCAGCCACCGTGCCCTGCCGAATCGCACCCCACGCCTGGCTGACTCGATCAACGAAATCACAAAAACGCGTCCGGAGGGCACAACCGGCTGCCCTCCAATTCCTCCGCATCCTCGAACACCCCGCGAAAAACAGACGTCGGGCAAACCGACTCGGGTATAATCGTCAGTCCAGCCCTCCCCGCCTGTCCCACCTGATACCGTCATGCTGCGACTGATTCGCTTCTGTTTCCCGATCTTCCTCGTGGGTCTGACGATCCAGTGGGCATCGACCGACACCGCCTTCGCCGACGAGCCGCTTCAGTTCAATCGCGACATTCGCCCGATCCTGTCGGAAAACTGTTACCACTGTCACGGCCCCGATGCTTCCGCTCGACAAGCCGAGTTGCGGTTGGACACCGAAGAGGGTGCGAAAGAATGGGCCGTCGTTGCAGGGGATGCCGAGTCCAGTGAGTTGGTGGCGAGGATTTTCAGCGACGATCCCGAAACGTTGATGCCCCCGGCGGACAGCGAACGCGCGCTGACCGACAAACAAAAACAATTGATTCGCCGCTGGGTCAATGAAGGCGCCTCCTACCAGGCCCACTGGTCCTTTCAAACGCCGCTCGCCCGACCCGTGCCCGCGGTGGCCAGCGACCGAGCCGTCAACCCGATCGATCACTTCATTCTCCACCGGCTGCAACAACACTCGCTTCCACTCGCACCGGCCGCCGACAAAGAAACGTTGCTGCGCAGGATCACGTTCGACTTGATCGGGCTGCCGCCGACCATCGCCGAACTCGATGACTTCCTGGCCGACACCTCCACCGGAGCCATCGAAAAAGTGATCGACCGACTGTTGGCCGATCCTCGCTACGGCGAACGGATGGCCGCCGATTGGTTGGACGTGGCGCGGTACAGCGACACGTACGGTTACCAGGTCGATCGCGATCGATTCGTGTGGCCCTACCGTGATTGGGTTGTCGATGCGTTCAATCGCAATCTCGGCTACGACCAATTCCTTCGCCAACAGCTCGCCGGTGATTTGTTGCCCGACGCGTCACGCGATCAGATCCTGGCGACGACCTTCAATCGCCTGCATCCGCAGAAGGTCGAAGGCGGCAGCGTTCCGGAAGAGTTTCGGATCGAGTACGTCGCAGACCGGGCCCAAACCGTCGGAACCGCCTTCTTGGGATTGACGATGGAATGCTGCCGATGCCACTCGCACAAGTACGATCCGATCACGCAAACCGAGTACTACCAGCTGTCCGCGTTTTTCGCCAACATCGACGAAGCCGGCTTGTACTCCTTTTTCACGCCATCGATTCCGACGCCGACACTGCCTCTGCCCAGCGACGCCCAAGCGATTCGTTTGTCACAACTGGAACGACAGGTCGATTTACATCTGGCGAACTATCGCAAAGCCTGTGAAAAACAGATCGACATCCAGGCCTATCGCGATCTGCTGGAAACAAACGTTGCGGCAGCGATTGTCCCCGACACGGCAGCGTCTGGTGAGGCGAAGAGCGAAACAGACAGCGAACCGAACAAGGAACCGAACAGTGGTGGCGATGCTGCCACCGAACCGGTCGATCGGCTGTACGCCACGCCGATCGAATCGCTGGACTTTGAATCGCCACCGTCGGCGCCCAACCAATCGGTGCCGGGAATCGCAGGCAACGCCGTTCGCTTGACCGGCGATGACGTCGTCAATCTCAAGACGGGGAATTTCCGTCGCGACCAACCGTTCTCGGTTTCGCTGTGGATCAAGACGCCCGATGTCAAAGACCGCGCGGTCGTTTTCCATCGCTCTCGCGCCTGGACCGACGCCGCCAGCCGCGGCTATCAGTTGTTGATCGAAGACGGACGCCTGAGTTGGTCCCTGATTCATTTCTGGCCGGGCAACGCGATTCGCATCCGCACCCCCGATCCCATTCCCGTCGATCAATGGGTTCACGTGGTCGTCACCAACGACGGCTCCAGTTCCGCCGACGGATTGTCGATCGCCATCGACGGGCAACGTGTTCCGGCCGTGACGGTGCGCGACCATTTGACCAAACAGATCACCGGAGGCGGTGGCGACCACCTGGCGATCGGGCAACGTTTTCGCGATCGCGGATTCACATCCGGTGAAGTCGATTCGTTTCACGTGTTCGATTGTGAATTGACCGACCTGGAGATCCAGCGTCTCGCCGAGCCCGACGAAACGTTGGCTTGGGTCCACTCGGCATCCCAGGATTGGACGCCGGCGCAACGGCAAATCGTGTCCGACCATCTGCTGCGGCGACACGACACCCTTCTGGCACAACACCGAGAGAAACTCGGGCAAGCCAGACGCGCGTTTTGTCAGTTGCAGGATCAGATTCAAGAGATCATGGTGATGAAAGAGGCACCGGGGATCCGCACCACGTACCGATTGGAACGCGGAGCCTACGACGCGCCGGCTGAAGCGGTCACGCCCGGCACCCCCAATGCGATCCTGGGCTTGGACGATTCCACGCGAAAGGACCGATTGGGGCTGGCTGATTGGATGTTGCGTCGCGACCATCCGCTGACCAGTCGCGTCGCCGTCAATCGCATCTGGCAACTCTGTTTCGGTACCGGTCTGGTTCGAACTCCCGAAGATTTTGGCAGCCAAGGCGAACCGCCCACGCACCCGGAATTGCTGGATTGGCTGGCGATCGATTTCGTCAACAGCGGTTGGGACATCAAACGCATGATCAAACAAATCATGATGTCGGCGACCTACCAGGCAGCCAGCGAGCACCCGGATCCGGCGGTTTGGAATCAGGATCCCGAAAATCGATGGCTGTCCCGCCACAACGCCTACCGGCTTCCCGCCGAGATGTTGCGTGATCAAGCCCTGGCGGTCTCGGGACAATTGGTTTCCAAACTTGGCGGCCCGCCCGTCAAACCCTATGAAGTCGAAGCTTCGTTCAAACCCTCCAAACGCGATTCCGGCCAAGGCCTTTATCGCCGCAGCATCTACACCTACTGGAAACGCACCGGACCGGCGCCCGCGATGATGACTCTGGACGCTGCCAAACGTGATGTCTGTCGCGTCCGGCGTGAACGAACCTCGTCGCCGCTGCAAGCGTTCGTGTTGCTCAACGGTCCCCAGTACGTCGAATCGGCACGCGTGTCGGCCTTTCGTTTGATCTCCCAGCAGGGTGACGATTCCGACGCCGTGCTCCTGGCCGCCTTTCGGACGTTGACCAGCCGTTATCCGACCGATGCGGAAACCCAGGTCATCAAAGAACTGTACGCCGACCAGCTCGCTTATTTCCAGCGGCATCCCGATCGCGCGAAAGAATACTTGTCGGTCGGGGAGATCAAGTTTGACAAACACGACGGCGTCCCGTCATCCGACCGAGCCGCATTTGCCGCGACCGCTGTCGTGATCGGGACCCTCATGAATTACGATGAAAGTGTGATGAAACGATGAAAGAAAACTCACCCATCCATCCGAACCGGACGGCGTTGTTGCGCCGCGAGTTCTTTGCCGCCGGCGGACTCGGTATGGGCAGCCTGGCGATGGCGGCGATGGCCAGTCGTGACGCGATTGCCACTCCCGCAACCGACCCGACGTACCGGGCGCTCGGGCTGCACTTGCCGCAACGCGCCAAACGGGTCATCTATCTGTTCCAATCCGGTGCGCCGAGCCAATTGGATCTGCTGGACCACAAACCGCTGCTCAACGAACGACATGGAACCGAATTGCCGGCCTCGGTGCGTGGTGGGCAACGATTGACCGGAATGAGCGGCAATCAATCCAGTTTGCCGTTGGTCGGTTCGCCGTGGAAATTTTCGCGTCACGGTCAGTCGGGCGCGCAACTGAGTGAACTGATGCCGCACCTGGCTGGCGTCGCGGACGAATTGTGCATCGTGCGGTCGATGCACACCGAAGCGATCAACCATGGCCCCGGCGTCACGTTCGTGCAAACCGGCAGCATGTTCCCCGGACGCCCCAGCATGGGGGCGTGGTTGGACTATGGACTCGGCCGAGAAAACGACGACCTGCCTTCGTTCGTCGTCATGGTCACCAAAAACAAGGGCGGCCAACCACTGGTGTCGCGGCTTTGGGGCAGCGGCTTTTTGCCCAGTCGCCATCAAGGCGTCCGTTTTCGCAGCGGCAAAGATCCGGTGTTGTACTTGAACAATCCCGAGGGGATCGATCCAGACAGCCGACGCAGTGCCATCGGTGCCCTTTCCAAGTTGCACCAAATCAAACTGGACCAAACCCACGATCCGCTGGTGCAAGCCAGGATCTCGCAGTATGAACTCGCCTATCGCATGCAATCCAGTATTCCGGATGCGACCAACTTGAGCGACGAACCGGCAAGCACGTTCAAGCTGTACGGCGACGAAGCAAAGAACCCCGGTACGTTTGCAGCCAACTGTGTCTTGGCTCGGCGGCTGGCCGAGCGCGGCGTACGGTTCATTCAACTGTATCACCCGGGTTGGGATCACCACGGCGGAATCCAGAACGGCTTGCCCAGGCAATGTCGCGAAACCGATCAACCCTCCGCGGCGCTGCTGGCCGATTTAAAACAACGTGGCATGCTGGAAGACACGCTGGTGATTTGGGGCGGTGAGTTCGGCCGCACCAACTATTGCCAAGGCAAACTTTCGCCCAACAGCTTTGGACGAGACCACCATCCACGGTGCTTCAGCGTTTGGATGGCCGGCGGAGGAATTCGGCCGGGCATGACCTACGGTGCTACCGACGAGTTCGGATACAACATCGCCGAGAATCCCGTCCATATCCATGACCTGCAGGCAACCATCCTGCATCAATTGGGCATCGACCACGAACGATTGACGTTCAAGTACCAAGGCCGAAACTTCCGCCTGACCGATGTTCACGGTGAAGTCCAACACGCACTGATCGGTTGATCGATCCGATCCCAAACGCGCGATCGGCATCGAGCGGATAGCACGTGGGATAGGCTTCCAGCCTGTCAATTCGGACGCCATACAACGCATGCCATCGGTCACGCACAGCGCGACTTACTTCGCTTGCATCGCTTCACGCAACGCGTCGGCCAGCTCGCGCAGCTCCGTCTCGGTAAACGCCTTCTTGCCTGCCAGTCGTGCCGCCCGCTTGGTCCATGTGACGTCGATGCCCGGCGGCAGGTCTTCCAGCGCGAACGCCAGTTCCCCCGGCACCCCTAAAAAATTGAACTCGTCGGCGTCGACATGAATTCGACGTGTTTCGTTCGTGTTCCACTTCGTCACCCGCATTGGCTGATTGATGATCGCCATCGGATGCTCTTCGTCGCTCGGCGGAACGAGCAACCAGGTCACCAAAGCGCCTTCACCGGTGATTGGATCCAGGTACACCAAATGGCGCGTCAGATACTTGCGGTGTTGACCGTTGCGCAGCATCACCGACGGCGCATCGAACATCGCCAACGCGGGACTGTGGGCGATCAACGACACGTCGGCGAGTTGCCGCTCGTTGGTTTTCAGCACTTGACGAGCGATAAAACCGAGCGGCACATCCAGATCCGATGCCGTGTCCGAGGAGATGATGATTCGGCCGGCGGGACCTTCGACACTGTAGCCCACACCGATCTGCTTCAGTTCGTACTGACCCTGTGACGTCGATTTCTCGACCCGTGCCATGATTGTCAGCGCGCACATGGTTGCCGCGTCACGGATCGATCCGCTCAGCGAATCGATGTCGCCGCTGTTGATCTTCGGCGATGCGACCAGAATCTGCCGGTTCCACGACACCTGCTCGGATTCATCCATCACCCGCGTGCCGGGATCGACCACCGCAATCGGGGTCGGATGAAACAGCGCCTCATTCGCTGCCGCGGGACGATGAACCGAAATCAGATGCGATGCGAACCACACCACGAACAAGGTCCATGCGAAACGCTGCGCCGGCGAGACGGGGTGTGGGGGCATTCGGCGCCGCGGCGCTGGGCCGTACTGCATCGATTCATTATCCGTTAGAGTGTGAGTTTGTTTCATGACCACGTCGATCACGTCCAGATGTCCCAGCACCGTTCCGAATCTCCATCCGCCCGCGCGGATGAAATTCCCTCTCCACAGTCGGATCGATCGGCTCAGGGATCAAGCGTTTCCGCTCCCGTCCTGATCGAAGGGCGACAGGTTTGTCGCCATTATGACGAAGGAAAAGTCGATGCGCTCTCCGATGCATCTTTTTCCATCGGCAGGGGACACTATGTCGCCATCGTCGGCAAGAGCGGAAGCGGAAAAACGACCTTGCTCAATCTGATCGGTGGCCTCGATCGACCCACCTCCGGTGAAATCGATTACGACGGACAACGTCTCGACGCCCACAGCGACCTCGATCGCCATCGTTCGCGCAACGTGGGTTTTGTGTTCCAAAGCTATTATTTGTTGCCCAATCTGACGGCGGCCGAGAACATTCAAATCCCGATGTTCGAATCCGACTACGGTCCAGCCGAGCGCGCCCGACGGGCCAAAAAACTACTCGATCAAGTCGGCTTATCGGGACGCGAAAACCATTTGCCCTCCCAGCTCTCCGGCGGCGAATCGCAGCGGGTGGCCATCGCGCGGGCGCTCGCCAATGCGCCCCAATTAATTCTGGCCGACGAACCGACCGGCGCCCTCGACAGCGAAACGGGCGACTCGATTTTACGGCTTCTCGAAGAACTCAATCGCAACGAATCGATCACCTTGATCGTCGTCACGCACGACGAAGCCGTCGCCGCCCGCGCCGATCACCAGCTGCGTCTGGCCGACGGACGTCTCGTCTGCCCCTAACGTCCACGCGCTGGTGTGCAGGCTTCAGCCGCCCTGCGTCGCTGCTCCGCAGCGACCCCCATCCCCTCAACGCTGCACGCCAGCACTCCTCACGCCACCTTCTTCCCACAGGGGGCGCGCAAATCGAACAGACCAAAAATCTCTTCCCGACTCAGCCCGACGTTTCGCGTCGGCGTTTCGCTGGACGAGAACAGCGTGTCAAACATCTCCCGCTTTTGATCCAGCACATCGTTGATCCGCTGTTCGATCGTGTTCATCGCCATCATCTTCGTCACCGTGACGGCCCCGGCGGCGCCCAGTCGGTGGGCGCGGTTGATCGCCTGGTCTTCGATCGCCGGATTCCACCAGCGGTCGAACAGGAACACGTATTCACAGAACTGCAGATTCAAGCCCACGCTGCCGGCTCCGTAACTCATCAGGATCACGTGGCTGTTGGGGTCCGACTTGAATCGGTCGATCACCGTGTTGCGTTTCTTTTGCGGGATCTTGCCGTGGTATTCCAGCGGACCGAAGGGCTCAAGTGCGTCGCGGATTTTATCGAGACTCTTGACCCACTGGCTGAACACGATCGCCTTCTTGCCGCTCGCGGCCACTTCTTCCACGTCGGCGACCAGGCGTTCCAGCTTGCAGCTGCTTCCGGTGACCGGATCGAAGTTGCAGATTTGCTTTAACCGCAACACCAACTCGAAGACATGCTGAATCGTCAGCGACTGTTCCAGGTTTTCCAGATGCAGTACGCCTTCCTTTTCCGCCGCTTCGTAAGTCGACCACTGTTCCGGCGTCAGATCCAACTCCGCGTCGCGATACAGTTTCGGAGGCATGTCGTCGAGCACCATGTCTTTGGTGCGTCGCAAGATATAGTCACCGGCCTGTTTCGCGATCTGATTCATCGGCATGCCGGGTTTCAGGTAGCCGGGTGAAAGGAATTCGAAAATGCCGACCAAGTCATCGGGGCAGTTTTCCACCGGAGTCCCCGTCAAGGCCCAGGACCGGGTTCGCGGAATGCTGCGGACGACCAGACTGGTGGTGCTGCTGCGATTTTTGATCCGTTGTGCTTCGTCCAGCACGACCAGATCAAAATGCATCGATTCGTCCGTCAGGATCGATTGGTCACGCATCAACAATTCATAGTTGGCGACTTTGACGGGAACCTGGGGCGAACGCCACTGGAATTCCCGTTTGGCCGAGTTGCCTTCGATCGCCGCGATCGGGATCTCCGGCGCCCAGACGCTGAATTCGCGCAGCCAGTTCGTCACCAGCGGTTTCGGACAGACCAACAGCACGCTGCGGACTTCGCCGCTGCACAGCAACAATCGGATCGTGCTGATCGCCTGCATCGTTTTCCCCAGTCCCATCTCGTCCGCCAAGATGCCGGCGTAGCGGGGAAACAGAAACGCCATGCCGTCCAACTGGTACGGAAACGGATCGAAGGGAAAATTCAGTTGCCCGCTGCCGACCAACAGGTCCAACGGCGGTTGCAGCAAGTAGTACAGCCGGTCTTGCAGTTTGACGATGTCCGACGGCGGCTTGATCCGGTTGTGCTTTCGGTGGGGCTTCGACTTTTGTTTCGACTCGCCGGCGGCCGGTGGACGTGCCGATTTGTCCGCCGACGCCGTTTGGGGTGGAATCCAGCGCGCCGCATCGGGGAATTGGAATCCTCGTGCCTGAGTCACCAATTTGGGCAGACGGATCGGGATCGACACCGTTTCAATCGTCGGCAGGTCCAGAGCACACACTTCGATTGGGAACATCGAGTCGGCGACCCAGGAATGAACCGGATCGATAGCCGCAACCAAGTCCGAAGCGTCGGTGGCCGTGTCGCGTCGTCGGGGAGAAAAGAAACTCATCAGGCCGCTTCCGAACCATGGCGGGACAGTTGCGAGTGGGCCTCTTTGACCGCTTCGCGAATTCGTTCAAAGGGTTCGACCGCGTCGGGCAGGTCGATGTAGAAATTTGCGATGGCATCCAGTTCGGCGTGGCGTTCCATCGGAACCAGAAACGTCGATCCGGCCAGCTGAACCGGTTCGGAGCCCACGAAGTCGGTTGCCGCGACCGGCTGCCCGTCCACCGTCGTGGCTTCCAGAACCAGGGCGACCGGTGATTTCGTGAACGATTCCAGTTTCAACCCTTCCGGCAGATCGCAACAGATCAGCGAGAGCGGCGTTCGGCACTTGGAAATCAACAGCTTTCCGATCACCTGGGCGACCAGATGGGAACGCAGCGTGGGGCCGAACAAGATTTCGTGGGCGCGTGTGGGGCGGACCGGCAGGGTGCATTGGAACTCCAGCGGTCGGCCGGCTCGGTCCAAGACCAGCAGTCCGCCGGTCCAGCCGGTCCGCGGGTCATCCAGGACGGTAAAATAACCGATCGTCGCGTCATTCTTCTTAGGCAAGTTGTCAGGCATTCGATCCGAAACCGCGAACAGAAACTGGGAGGTTGGCGGTGTTTCGATCGCGAGAAGGCTCGCGGCCGAATCAGTGGTCACCGCACCGATAGACTTCGGCTTTCTGCTTGCGTTGACTTTAACGGTCACGACGCCGCGGCAGCGACTTGTTGGAAATGAAGAAAACCCGCTTCTGACGATTTTTCCTGGCGTGCGGGGGGAATTTTTCCGGGCTGTTTCCGATTAATCGACAAGCCCATTTTTGTCGGGTTATACTCGGGGCTTCATCGAGACACGCCGGCGGGAAGATTTTTTTTGGCTCCGCTAGCAAAAGCAATGTCGCAGCTCCCCAGGATTTATTTCACATGTCGTCATACGAGCACGAACCGCTTTCGCCCGTTTTCCGCATCGACGTCACCGCCGAGTCCGACAGCGAGCCTCGAAAATCCAAGGATCAGGTCGTGGTCGACTTATTGCGTCATTTGGTTGCCGGCCAGCAGCAACAGAACCAATTGCTCGAGCGATTGATTCAGCAGAACAACGCGATGAATGAGCAGCGTGCCAGTGAACTGCAGCAGTGGAAGGAAGCCAACCCGCGGCTGGCTCGATCGTGTCGCGCGGCGGCGGAGACGCTCAGCCGGGTGCAGACGCAATTCTTGGACAATTTGACCGAAGAGATTTGTGACAGCGAAGAGGGATTGGAGGAGAGCGAATTCATTCTCAACGAGTTCGTGGACCGTTTCGGCCCCCGCTTGGCCCATCTCAACGGCGTCCTGCAAGTCCTCGCGCAACTGGGCAACGGCGAACCCGCCCAAGTCAGCTAAGCGGGGCAAGCACCCCGCTTGCCTCTGCCAAGTCGGGTAAGCATCCCGCTTGCCTCTGTAAAGTGGGGTAAGCATCCTGCTTGCCTCTCCTGTTCGCTCGCGAACACCCCACCCCCACCCCCACCCCACCCCACACCTCGTCCCCTGCTCCACGCCCGGACCAACAAATCGGGCGGAAAAAACGCCCACTGCGGGTGTCGGGCCGAGGTGCAACGACTGTCCCATCGGCGGAGAAAGTCGATGGAAAGCAGTCGGGCGAAAAAAAAGCGTCCTGACTGAACCTTTCGCCGGAGCGAGAACTCCGTTATCTTGCCGCCACAATCGCCATCATCGGGGCGTAGCTCAGCCTGGTAGAGCGTCTGGTTTGGGACCAGAAGGTCGCACGTTCGAATCGTGTCGCCCCGACTGTTGCGATTGTTCACTTTTTCTAATAGCCGAAACTGCTCTTTCAGTTACCGCTTGATCGTCAAGCGTGCGGCGTTTCCACGGTGTTCCAATACCGTGCATACGGCTTTGGCTTCCACCGGAGACAAGACGCATGCCCGAACTGACGAAATCTCTACCGCTAGTACTGCAAGCACAAAGCGAGCGGCCATCGATCGTATCGACATCCGGGCTGTAATTCAGGTTCGTTCAGATCCAAATGCTTCGCAAAGCCGACGAAGCAACTTGCCATCGACCGGCACCGGAAAATAGTCGTCAGTGCCAGTTCGTTGAAAGCTGGCACTGAGTTTCGCGTTGAATTCGCTGATCGTCACGACTCTGACGCCATTTCATCGCAGTAGCCAATGCATAGTTGCAATCACTGATACCGCAAGATCAGCGTCTTATAGGCCTGATGTGAAGGTGATTCCTCTGGCAGGCCCCAAATTGGATCGCCAACGAAAATGTGCCGTCCTCAACCGTGTCGGACAACGCGATGATGGACGATGTGGCCGGCCAATTGGCTGACGCTGACGCGATCCGTCGTTCTCGTCAGTTCCCGCACCGCAGCGACGCGAGTTGACTTCGTGTGCCATTATTCTTCGCGTTGACCGGTTGCATCCAGAAAGGCAATCAGATCACGGATTTCACGATCGGTCATCGCGTCGATCAAACCATCGGGCATCATGGACGTGTGAAGCTCTTTCCGCTCGGCGATATCCGACGTGCGAAAGGATTGCTCGCGACCGGCGTTGTCGCGATAAACCTCACGTCCGCCGCCGCCATCGCGTAACAACAGGCCGGTGAAGACGTGACCGTCCTCCGTGATGAGCATGCGAGGAAAATACTGCGGATCAATATCGCGGCTAGGTTCGAGCAAGGCTTGCAGCAAACGATCGGGATTTCCGTCGTTGGAAACAGCGGAGAGATCAGGACCGACGACATTCCCCCGTCCGTCATGGCGATGACACTTCGAACAGGCCCCGACTGTGGCATGATGAAAAATGCGTCGGCCCGCCGCCAAGTCAACGGGTTGAGCAATCGCACCAAGCAGCGATTGCCATGCTCCGGTGTCGGTCACGTCCGGCCGGCCCGACTTTAAGGCCGACGGTTCGATCGCCGCCTCAACCAGATCAGCCGATTCGGGAAAGCGGACGGCGACACCTCGAAGCTTCTCCACCGCATCCGAATCCAGTTGCGCGAACCGTAAACTACGCAGTGCTTCCTCTCGCAACGTTGCTTCGTTTGACTCGGCTAAGTCGATGAGCCAAGTTGTGTTCGACTCGGACGTTGCCGCGATGCCGGCAATCGCATCCGATCTGATTGATGGGTCGAGTTGTTCGTTGTTGGCGATTTGCCGCAGAAAAGAGATTGCTGAAGGAGAACCGGCGGAAGCCAGCGCGCGAGTCAATTCCGCAATCAATGCGGGGTCACCGGTGTTGTATAGGTCTTTCCACAAAGCCGACCCAAATACTTTCTCGTTGACATCCAGCAAACGAAGCGAAAAGGCTCGGATTTTCGGTGATGTCTCGGGATCGGTGACTCGATTGATCGTCATCTTCTTATCGGCAATCCCATCAATTGCATTGCCCGAGAGCACATTGTGAGTCGCCAACGCAGCTTCGAAGATTCGGTACGTTATTTCGGGTTGATTGAGCAATGCGTCCACATCGCTTTGGAACGCCCCCAGTCGTTCATCGGCGATCCATCGAAGCGTTTCGAAGCGAATCTCGTCAACCGGTTGCTTCCAAAAATAGCGCACCCAGGCAATGCTCTTCGGCTGCGAGCGACGAACGGCCAACAGTAACGTGATCCGATCCTCCGTGTCCAAGGTATCGACGTTCTTCTCAATGAATGCATTGCTTCGCTTTGAGATCGCTGAAATCGCCGCATGCCGGATGAAAGAATCGGATGATCTCGCCAAGCTCAACAGTTGAGTCTCAGAATACGAGTCGCCGCCGGCCACCAAGTCAGCTGCCTGTATCGCGTCTTCATTCGGTGGATCGAGTTTCAGGTCACCAAGCCAGGTCGCGTTCGGTTCGACCTCGAGCTTCCAGACTCGTCCGCGTCCGTGTAGTTCGTAAGATCCGTAGACCCAGTCGGTCAGATAAAAGACGGTTGGCGAAGCCTGGGTGATGCAGGTCGGTCGGAAGTTCGGACCGCCGCGAACCAGGGTCACGCGTTCGGTCTTGAAGCTGGCGCCCTTGGCCGACAACGGATAAAAGTCGATTCGATGTTCGGCCCATGAGGGGACGACCAGTCCATTTGCCAACGGCGCGATTCCACAAGGTGCTTCTCCCACGGCGTGCAGCATCGGCAACGTGCCTCGCAACTCACCGTTCCAACAAACGAATGGATGGTAGGGAGCACTCCCATAAAGACGCTGGTATCCGTAATCGCCACCTTCGACGATTTGCAGCAGTCGACACGGCGGCATCGCGCCCGGATCGTTCTCGGCGGCGAACATCGTCCCGTCCTCGCGGACACAGAGACCAAACGGATTCCAAAAACCGCGAGCAATTCGGCGCAGCTGTGATCCGTCTGGACGACAACTAAATACACCCCCTTCGCCGGTTCCGTTGATGATCCGATTGTCCGTCGAAGTCAACGTCCAGTCGCGCCAATAGTTTTCGCCGAGTGCGAAAACAAGATCGCCATTTGGATGCCATGCTAGGCCGCTCAATCCGTTGTGCGGGTAGTCCGCCTCGGTAGTGAGCACGGCCAAATTCTCTTGTTGATCCGCCCGGCCATCTCCATCGCTGTCGCGTACCCTCAAGATCCGATCCCGCTCCGCCAAGTAGACCCATCCGTCGGGGCCAAGTTCTAAGTCCATCGTCGAAGCGGTTTCGTTGTAGAAGACTCGGCGACTGGCGGTATGCCCCGGAGTTCCGCGGTCAATCACAATAACCTCGTCATGCGCGGGCCCGCGGTAATCTTTGGGGCGAAAATGAGTGTGGCTGGCAACGGCCCAAATCTGTCCGTCGTCATCCACATCGATGCCCGTCGGAGTGACGATCGCCGGATGCTCGGTCACCAATGACAACGTGACGCCTGGCTGAACGAGTTCGATTAGCGGGTCGAGAGTGTCCCCTTCTGGCGGCTGGCCCCAACTCGATAGTGGGGACAACAGACACAACAGAAATGCCAAGCTCACCAATTGGGAAACGCGAACGCTGAAGAGCTGATTGTTCAAGACACATTCGGGGGGAGAGAGGGGAAATGCATGACGAAGTCTGACTCACGTCGTCTTAAGTCTACGCTTGATGGACACGCAACAATTTCCAATCGTCGGTGTAATAGTGTATTCTCCGCCGCGGCCCGTCACCTGACCGTCGTAACGTCAGCGGAGATCACGCTGCTGATAATCGCTACGATACATGATCTGCGACCCGCCCGTCGGTTGCGACGCGGGTGATGACGTCTGGCAAAGAACCTCGCGTTGGGACGCCGTTTGAAGCCAGTGGTAAGCTGCGATACGAGGAACGAGTCCCGTGGTGGGACGACTACGGCGGCGATGAGCCCGTTTGCGTGTTCGGCCACTACGCGATCCCGGCCGCCTACTCGCAAATTCCACCGCAGGTCTACGGTGTCGGCTACGGTGTGGCAAAGCGTTGGCGTGAACGACAGCAGCCCGGCTTTGACGGCAGCTGCGAACTTTGGCTCGCTGCGGCGCGGTTCCCGGAGCGGGTTGTTATCTGCGATAATGGCAGCTCTGCAAGCTTGTCCTCTGAAGGGCCCTGATTCCATGGGGGTCGAAGCGATGTCCGACAAAACGTTCCCCACTGTTTTTTCTGCCGCCCAACGCAAGGTGATTGCGGAGTTGATTCCCGGTCTGGAAGATCGGCTTGTGCTGGATGCCGTCAATGCTCGCACGGTACAGCTGACGGTGCATGAGCTTGAGACCGTCCATGATTTGGCCGAAGCCGCTCGTCACTATCCGCATCATGGGATGAAACGCAACTCGCTCCGGCACGTCGTCGAAGCTGTCACGAAGACGCTGGAATCTGCAACCGGGATCGGTTCAATTCCCGCGGCGGAGCGACTGTATCAGTTCAAGATCACGCTTCTCGAATCGACGCCGGCGATCTGGCGGCGGATTCAGGTTAAAAACTGCACGCTGGACAAGCTCCACGAACGCATCCAGACCGCAATGGGCTGGACCAATTCGCATTTGCATCAGTTCAAGGTCAACGGCGAACTGTACGGTGATCCCGAACTTCTTGATGATGGATTCATCGACTTTGAGTGCGTCGATTCGACCGTCACGAAAATCAGCGAGATCGTTCCAAAAGACGGCAGTCGGTTTTCGTTTCGGTACGAATACGACTTTGGAGACAGTTGGCACCACGAAGTGCTCTTCGAGGGATGTCTCCGTGCCGAGAAAGGCGTGCGGTATCCGATCTGTGTCGAGGGTGAAAGATCTTGCCCACCAGAAGATGTCGGCGGTGTTTGGGGCTACGCGGAATTCCTGGAAGTTCTCGCCGACCCCAAGCACGAAGACCATGACCACTTCGCGCAGTGGGCAGGCCCTTTCGACGCCGACGAATTCGATCCCGAAAAAGCGACAAAGAAAATGCAACGTGGACTGCCCAATTGGCGGCGGATTTGATGAGATTCAGTGGCACCGTTCATTGCTCGCAGCGTGCCAGCGGTCGGCGGACGGCCGAGAACAACGATAGAAAGGAAAAGCTTTCATGAAACACCCAGCAACAATACGAAATCCAAAGGAAGGCCGGCGGATCGGTATCGTCGGCGATGTCTACCGGTTCCTCGCTACCGGAGCGGAGACGGACGGGAAGTACGTCACGTTCGAGGCCGTTGTGCCGCCGGGTAGCGGCCCTCCTCCGCATCGTCACAGCCGGGAAGAGGAGTCATTTCTTGTCCTTGAAGGCGAGATGACGTTTCAACTCGGCGATAAGCGGTTTGTCGCCGGTGAAGGCACCTTTTTGAACATGCCGGTTGGCAGCTTGCACTGCTTCAAGAATGAGAGCGACAAGACAGCTCGCCTGTTGATTTCACTCGCTCCAGCCGGGCTGGAGGAGATGTTCTTCGAGGTTGGACAGCCACTCCCTAACGAAGCTGAGACGGCTCCGCCGCCGAACGAGATCGAGATGAACAAACTCCTGGAAGCGGCTCCACGCTACGGTATTGAGATCAAACTCGCGCGAGAGTGACTGCGATGGGAAAGAAACTGTCCAAGCTGCCCGAGAAAATCTGCGTCGTCTGCGGGCGCCCCTTCACGTGGCGAAAGAAGTGGGAGAAGGTCTGGAACGACGTCAAGTATTGTAGCGAGAGGTGCCGTAAGTCCCGTGACGCGAAGTTGACCAAAAAAGGCGGGGAATCATGAAACGAATTGCCGCAATTTCGGGGGTGATCGCCCTTCTCGCTGTCGCTGCCTTCTGTGGATTTGGCTTCTTGGCGACATTTGAGCCGACCGACAACGTGGCTCAATTTTGGGCGTTTCGAATCGGCTATGCTGTGATCGCCTTGGGCTGCGCGGTGGGAGTCGGGCGTTTGATTGCAATCGCTGTTCGCAAATGAGTTCAACAGGGGAGAAAGACAATGGACCAGAAGATCGTCAAGAAGCTCGAACGCGAAATTCAGGCGGCGATCGTCCAAGTCATCATGGATATGGGCTTGAAGCGATTGCCACTTCTTCCAAGTCACCAGACCATGCACCTGATGTCGAAGGCTGCGGTCACAGTCTACGAGTCCGCTGTGGAGAACTGCAAACGGGACGATTGACCATGGTGGACTGACTTGGCTTGGTCCGAATGCTTGAGCCAGAGACCATTTCCCGAGACTCATCTGGCGATACCTTGTTTCTGTCTATCCGAATACGAACGGCGTTTTTGAAGTGAACAGCGTTCTCGATACCCCTGCGATCAGCGGATGTTACCTCTTCCCGCAAACACGGTGTGTTGTTGATCCGTTTCGCGTCAAAATCGGTCTGATAGAACTGGCCTGTTACAGGAGGATGGTTGATGCCGATGCCTTCACGATGATTCACTTCCACGGCAACGGTGAGGCGGTCGCCGACTACGTTCCCTTCATGGCGGACGTGTTTACAGCCATGGGTCTGAATTCTCTGTTCGTCGAGTATCGCGATTACGGTGGGTCGACTGGCGAGGCCCAACTCGTTGCGATGCTCGGTGACGGCGAGGCCGCCATGGACGCCGCAGAGGTTGCCCCGGAAAAGGCAATCGTCTTCGGACGTTCCATTGGATCGCTCTACGCCATCGAATTAGCCCATCGCCAGCCAAGCATCGCTGGCCTGATCATCGAGAGCGGCATCGCCGATCCCTTGGAGCGATTCCTGGCCTACGCCGACCTGGAGACGGCGGGAGTGGATGAAGCGGATGTCCAGGCGGACGTCAAACGCTACTTCAATCACAAGAAGAAGCTCGCCGGATACACGAACCCGCTTTTGACGCTGCACTGCGAAAATGACGGGTTGATCGATATCTCCCACGCAGAGCGCAATCACAAATGGGCCGGTTCCCGACAGAAGCAACTTGTTCGATTTCCGTATGGGAATCACAACACGATTTTTCGGGCAAACGAGATTGAATACGTCGATGTCGTTGGCCGTTTCGTCAGGGCACTGCAACGATGAACGGCAATTACCGACATGTGCAGCGTGCACCGCTCTGTCTGCTCGTTTACGTGATCGCGGTCATGTTTCTTGGATTGGGTTTGATTTTGCGCGCCGAGCCGGTGATTCAGTGGATAACCGTTCGCGGCGTGGATTTCGACGCCGTGGAATCCTGCGCGTCGTGCACGTCCTGCCGCTGCGACAAAGCCCTTGCAAACCTGAGCGAGGTCAGTCTTCGTCATGGCCGAAGGTACGCGATAGGGACCGCTGCCTCCGTATGCTGGCATCAAATCGCCGAGCGGCTGCACGGCGGACGGTGCGATGATGCGACCTGCTTCTTGCCTTTGCGCCAGCGCGCCAGCGTGCCAGCGTGCATCAGTTGCATGATGGCCAAGCTCCCGTGATCGGAGATCGCATTGGCGACCGGCGCCCAGGAGTTGGCTTGCCGCCGACTTGCGAAACCAGGCTGGCGGTCGTAGCCTGGCTGGCATCCTTGTCCGTGTAGGTCCCCTCCGTGATGACGATCGCAAAGCCACCGCGAGCAAACTCGCGGTAGTAATCTTTCATGCGGTCCGTCGCGAGCCCATCGCCGCTGGCACTCTCGCGGGTCATCGGAGCGACTGCCAGCCGGTTGCGTAGCTTGCGCCCGAACATTTCGACAGGGAAAAGAACTGGCCTTGATAAACTCGACTCGATGAACTTCCACCCGTTGAGCAATATCTGTGCTTTGCCCGTTGCTCTTCTGGGATTGATGGTTGGGATTCTGGACATCGTTCAACTCGACTTCTGAAAGTGGTTCGGTTGGTCAGCGTCGTTCGCCGATCGTTGACATTCCCAACGCACGTTCAATGCCAAATGAGTGATGCTTTCCTAAGTGACTTTCAAAAAAGGAGTTGCGGCCATTCTTCCGATCACGGCCGGTGGCACGACATTTCAAGAATCACGAAAACCGTTACGCAAAAACGAAATATCGTTATTCTTGCCACACGCCCGATCAGTGAATCCCGCCCACCTCTGTTGGTGTACGGAGACCAAGTGCTTGGCGTATTGGTCCCCGGTGAAAGCGGCACTGGAAAAGAATTTCAGGCGCGAGAGATCCACTTTCAGTCGTTCGTTTCGGCGCGGCGGCGAATCTGACCGCCGCGTGGAAGGAGACACGTTTCGCCGCGGCGGTCGATGCAACCGATGCGTGATGGTTGAAATGGCCCGAGGCGGGTTAAAGGATCAGTTCGACCCCTTGGATACCCTGTAGTTGGCTCTCGTTAACGTTTCACGATTCGGATCGTTCCCTCCGTTTCCTCGAATCAGATGCTGCGACGAGGATTGCTACTTTGGAAAGCCCGGGACGACGTACTTCCAATCGGGTTTCACTCGATACGCTTTCCGGCACACGCTGTTACTCTTCTTTACGTGGAACACCACCAACGGAGTGTCATTCTCCTTCCGGCGAAGGAGTGTAGAAAGTGAGGCGTCGATTGGCCCGTGTGAGCGCCAGCGAGGAAGCCCAGAGTGCAACTCGACTCCCACCACATGATGGCGTTTTTGGATTACTAAGCAGTCATTCAACGTACGAAGCTCCGCAAACTCCCAGGTAGAATGGATTGGGGCATCAAGAATCTCTGGCAATTCGCATTTCCAAAGCGATTTTCCGTTGGAATCGACTGCGACAACGACGCCTTCCTTCTGAATCGATACCGTGTCATTCCGTCCATCTTCGTCCATGTCGATTTGATGCACTTGGCGACGACGCCTCCGCTGCTCTTGCAGGGTGGAGGACAGGACTTCCGACAGGAGTTCTCCGCTACTGAGATTCAGGATCCAGTGATCGGTTCCACATTTGAGAAGGATTTCGGGGTGGTTGTCGCCGTCATCGTCGACGCGTGCAACCTCGAAATGGCTGTCGCTGAATCCACTACCCCCGGCATGTCCAGGGCTAGTGCCGCGCAAACGCAACACCTGATTCCAAAGCTCGGCTCCATTTCCGTCGATCAAACGGACTGAAAGAGAGTCTAAGCTCAACAGTTCGCAATCAAGCAATGCATCACGATTCTCCTCCGCATCAGCAACGACACCAATGATAAATCTTGGAGGGGATTTCGGCTTGCAGTCGAGCGCCACCTGGCCGGTTCCCTGGTACGCAGCCCACGGGAACCCAACGACAATTTCTTGTTTGGAGTCTCCGTCCAGATCGGAAAAAAAGATTCGCCCCCCCACACCAGAAGTGCTTACGCCGTCCATCGAATAAGTGCGTTTAAAGTTGATTGTCGAAACGACTTGCCCTGCTTTGGAATCGACGACGTTAATCGTATCGCTGCCGTCAAAGCAAACGAGTTCCTCTTGCTCATCACCGAGCACGTCCACAGCAACACTGTTTTCGTCGCGGGAGTCATACCCGATATCCAGAGTCCAAAGCTTCCGGCCGGAGGCACCTGAAACCACGGTCGATATATCCCTGACCATGGTTTCAGAACTTCGGTCAACATAACTTCGCAATAGGAGGCAATCATCGATTCCGTCTTCGTCAACATCACCGAGCCTCAGAGTACTGCCGAGACGACACCATCGCTCCGTTGGCCGTCCGCCTCGATACTTGACCCTTCCGTTTTGCTCATAGACTACATCCGCCAAACCGTCGTAATTGATATCCCGATAGCCTTTGAAACGTGGGACGTCGGATGCAGCATCCCTCGTATTGGATTCAGGGATGACCCGGTGAATAGCACCGTCTCGTGAGTCGGCAAGAATCACGGAGTTGAAATGGCCGTAGGTGACCGTGGCGATAGCAAGCTCATTCGAGACGGAACCGTCCGTAGGCGAAAGAAAGACGGGATACTCATCCTCCCTCGCTGACCCCAAACTGGAGGACCAAAGAACGTGACCATCGTCCTGATGGATGCCTTCAATCCGCACGTTGCGAACCATGGATTCGTCTGGCGATGCAGGCGGATCGAAGTATTCCAGACACACGATCGAAGGAGATCGGTTCACCGAATCGCTGGCAAGTGCCGCGACGTGACTCGACACTGTCCAATCCGGCCCGAAAAACGGAGGTGGAACAATGTTCTTTTCCCATTCGATGCTCCCACTTTTTCCATTAACCAGAATAAGTCGGTTGGGATCTGAGCCGTGCCAAGTGGGCTTTAGAGCGATAAGGACATCGGATGTGCCATCAGATGTCACGTCATCAACGATGAGCGATTCTCTTTCAAACCCCAGTTCTGGCCAGTATTCATCTAATCGCAGTCTCCAGCGCCATGTCCCGGAGAGAAGACCGATGGCGGCGAGCTCATCATATACTGAAGGCACAGCCCTCCCTTCCCTCGGTCGCACGCAAAGTAGCAGCGGTTCTTGAGGACTTGATAAGATCCCCAGTTTTAGTGAGTCATGCCTATTTGCTTCCGATGTGTCCATTACCACATCACCCGTTGTCGCGTCGAGCGTGGTAACACCATCATCGAACGTTACGGCATAACTTTTGTCAATATGCGAAATGAAGGTTAGTTGCGCTCCACCTGTGTCATTGAAATTCAAATTATGGTTTGTTCGTTTGATGTAAATTGGTTCTACACTTCGCTTCCATCTTTGCGACCCATCTTTTCCATCTAAAAGTTGCAGGTCCTCACCAAGCGTTTTCAATAGCAGGTCAGTGATGCCATCACCAGTTAAGTCCATCATCTTTCCGAACGAGAGCCCCTGACCTTCAATCGGCTTTTGAAACAACACCCGGCCATTGCGTCCGGAAACAACCAGGTAAAAGCCACCTTTCACCAACGCTAAATCGCGTTCGCCGTCGCCGTTGAAGTCAGCAGTCCAAGCACCTCCTGGAATACTCATCGACGGGAAGTCAATATCAAGCTCGTTGGGCTTATCATTGATCGTCCAAAGCGGTTGGTCGCTCCAGCCATCGTAAAGGCCGATCGGGAGCCACCCTCCTTCCTGACGATTCGGTGAGCTACGATTCGCGACGGATCGGATATTCTCACGGAGAAAGTAAGCTTCGCGCCGGCCTGGAATCACGCGAAAGAACGAGTCAAAATCAACATCGTCTCGCATTTGAAACAACTCGCGCCCATCAACGTCTTCTAGATGGATCTTTGATTCCTCCTTTCGCTCCAAATCAACTTGCCAGTGCTGACCATAATGTTCTGCCCAAATCATGTAGGACCCTGCGGGAATCGGGACTCGCTTTTCGCTTGGGGCAGTGAACCTCATTACCTCCTCGTCGCTGCCGGCTTCAAAGACAGTCACAGGTGTCCAGTCGGCTGCGACGGAAACAGACAAATAGGCTTCGCGGTATAAGTCAAGACGACGTTTGCCCTCCATGCCAATCAGAAGTGCGGCGATCGCAAACGAGGATGCTACTACAGCCACCTTGATGCTAGTGCGTTGCTTACGAGACCAACGCACGAGGCGTTCAATCGTGCCAGGACGCCGCGCAGCAATCGCCTCATCATTTAGAAATCGCAGCATGTCCTCATGAAGCTCCGCTGCGCTTGCATATCGAAATTGCGGTTGCTTCTCGAGGCACTTCAAGCAAATTGTTTCTAAATCAATGGGAATTGCCGAGTTGAGCTGACGCGGAGCGACCGGCTCCTCGTCGAGCACCTGCAACAATGTTTCCATTGGGCTTGCTGCCTGAAAGGGGGCTCTGCCCGTCAGCATCATGTTCAGCATTGCCCCCAACGAATAAACATCTGACAGTGGACCAACTTCATCAAGCTTGCCAGATGCCTGCTCGGGAGGCATGAATGCGGGAGTACCCAGGATCTGGCCTGTGCGAGTCAACTCACTGTCACCTCCAACTTGCTTCGCTAGTCCGAAGTCGGTTACCCTGGGCGCGCCGTTCGTATCGATTAACACGTTTCCCGGCTTCAAGTCGCGATGGATCACCCCCTTATCGTGAGCATAAGAGACAGCTTCGCAGATCTTCGCCATCAACTCAGCTGCTTCTCTTGGCGGCAACGGGCCGTTCCGTAAACGGACGGCGAGAGAGACTCCATCGACGAATCCCATCGAAAAGTAGTGCTGCCCTTGGTGCTCGCCAATTTCAAAGATCGGGACAATCCCTGGATGATCGAGCTGTGCTGCGGACTCTGCTTCGCTCTTGAACCGTTTGACCTCCTCATCTCCGGCTAAGTCACCAGCCAGAATCATCTTCAGGGCGACAACCCGATTCAGATTGATCTGTCGCGCTTTGAGCACCACACCCATTCCGCCTCGGGCGATTTCCTCCAGTAGTTCATAATCACCGAAGTAGCGAACCCGATCGCCAACGGACACTTGCGACGATTTCAAGGCTCCTGCTGCCGACGCTATTGTGGGGGCTTCACCAGTGGGCAGCGGCGTTGGTCGGCTACCAGAATGACTAGGACTGCCCAGTACACTTCCAGACGGTGCACTTCCAGACGGTGCACTTCCAGACGGCGCACTTCCAGACGGCGCACTTCCAGACGGCGCACTTCCAGACGGCGCACTTCCAGACGGCGCACTTCCAGACGGCGCACTTCCAGACGGCGCACTTCCAGACGGCGCACTTCCAGACGGCGCACTTC
>WCIL01000056.1:0-49480 GCA_033042175.1 Phycisphaera sp. RhM | reverse complement strand
TTTTCTGCGGTCTGCTACTCCAGCCCCTCCAGGAATCGTTCTGCGTTGTCCAGGTGTAGGTTGCGTTTTTCGGCGTCCATCTTTTTCGCCATGCTGCACATCATCGCCCAGCGTGGGTTCTTGCCCAGTTCCCGGTGATGGTTCCAAATCCATCGCCAGTACAGTCCGTCCCAGATGTCGCACCAGGGCGCGGATTTGTAATGGCTCATCTTTCGAATGTACGATGAACCCGAAAAGTAGGGTTTGGTGGTGATCAGCCCGCCGTCCGCGTTTTGGCTCATCGCATACGCGTTGGGAACCATCACCCAGTCATAGCTGTCGACGAACAGTTCCATGAACCAGCGATAGATGTCGTCGGGGTCGATTTCACACAGAAACATGAATCCGCCCAGTACCATCAAACGTTCGATATGGTGGCAATACCCCGTTTGCAAGACACGCTCAATCGTTTCGTCGATCGGGTCGACGCCTGTCGATGCGTCATAGAAACACTTTGGCATCGGCCGGTGGTGTTGCCAATGATTGGTCGTCCGCATCTTGACGCCCAAGTCCTGATACGTCGCGCGTATGAATTCGCGCCAACCGATGAGTTGACGCACGAATCCTTCCAGTGAATTCAGCGGCACATCGTGATCCTGGGCGTAGTTCAACGCCTTGCTGAGAACCTCGTCCGGTGTCAGCAAGCCGATGTTGAGCGACGGTGTCAGCACACTGTGCCAGAGCCACGACTCGCCTTCCACGATCGCGTCTTCATAATCACCAAAGTTCGTCAGCCGCTTGTCCAGGAATTGTTTCAACCAGTAGCGTGCCGAGGCGCGAGACGTGGGATAAAACAGTGTGTCGAGAGAGCCCGGATGATCGCCGAATCGGTCTTCGACGTAGCTCACTGCTTCTTTATCAAACTCATCACGTTTGGGTTCTGGCACGGGCGGAATCGCGGAGAGTTGTTTCTTGGGGATCTTCTTGCGATTGTCCTCGTCAAAACTCCATTGATCACCGACTGGTTCGTCACCGTCCATCAGCACGTCCAGTCGTTTGCGTTGCCACTTGTAAAAGTCGGCCATGAACCAGCGTTTTTTCCCGGACCGATACTCGCTGTTTTGTTCCGGCGTGTTCAAAAAGCCGGGGTTGGGCAGTATTTCCAGCTCCAGATTTAATTCATCACAAACCTCCTGCACGCGTTTCTCAAAAATGAAATCGGTCGGATGGGCGATCGCAAGCGTTTGGCCGTCGCGATCTTTCGCCGGAATTGCTTGCTTGAGTTGATCGGCCAGTTTGGGGTTCTCGCGGTCGTATTCGACGTACCGGGTGCTGAAACCCTTGTCGATCAATTCGGCTTCATAACGCTTCATCGTTGCCCGATGCAGCCACAGTTTTTGCTTGTGGAACGTCGCGGGGTATCGCCAGTCGCCAAAAAACAACGAGTCTTCCAGCAACAACACCTGCGACGGTTTCTGACGCAGGCCCGGGTGATCGGAGAACAGTTGATTGGGAAGGATGGCCAGAATCAAAGTGATCACCTTGGGGCGAGCGGTTTGCGAGTCAGAATCGCGTCGTTTTTCGGTTGAACTGTAGCGGACCGGTAATTCTCATCCGGTCGTCGGAAGCGGATGGGGGGTGCGGATGGGCGGGTCGCTTGCCATGCCCCTAACGTTCCGCCGGGCGAACACACTCTTTCCAATCACGGAGATTGACATGGCTGAAACACCAAACACTCAAAATTGGCCCGAATTGGCGATCGGACTGTACGATAAATTGACCGGCCGCAACGCCGAGATCAGCTACTCGTTCGACGAGTTTGAATTGAACGTCCCCAGTTCCACCGCGGCCGATTCGCCGAGCGCGCATTGGAAAATGAATGGGACGATCCGCATCGCGACCCGCGACCGTGCCGCCGATCAAGCGAGCTGATGGTGGCGAATCGGTTCCCGTTGACGCCGGAGGGTTGGTTGGAATTGGAAGTCCAAGGACGGTCTTTTTCCGTTTCTGCAGGACCGGAAGCGATCGTCGTCGATTTCCCGGACGTGCACGCCCTGCTCGGCGCGATTCGCAGCACGGGCCCAGGTGTCTCGTTGCGCACCCTGATCAAAAGGGTCGTCCAGTGGTTGGTCCAGACGGAAAACAGACTGGATTTACGGATCGATGGTGCGCCAATTGGACGGCTCGGATTTGGCGTGCCCTCGGGTTGGGGTGTGCTGTTGGGCGTCTGCCATCTGCGGGTCGCGGTGCTTCCTTTATTGCGTTCGATGTTCTAGCCAGTGGTGTCGATTGAATGAATAACGAGCCGGACCGGTTGGACGCTGCAATGCCGAACGCTTTCGGGTGACTGGATAACGAGATGGTTTCCTTCGAACCGTTGCTACGGCCGACGTCCAGTGGACTCTATTGCGATGCCGGTGACTTTTTTGTCGATCCGACTCAACCGGTCGATCGCGCCGTCGTCACGCATGCCCACAGTGATCACGCCCGCTGGGGCTGCCGGCATTATTTGGCTGCTGCGCCCGGCGAGCATCTGTTGCGGATGAGAATGAACGACGATGCCGAGTTTCAGTTTCTGCCTTACGGCGAATCGATTTCAGTCGGCGGCGTTCGCGTCAGCCTCCATCCGGCCGGCCACATGCTTGGATCGGCTCAGGTCCGCTTGGAGCACCGCGGCAAGATCGCGGTGGTGACGGGCGATTACAAGCTGGGACGCGATCTGACCTGCCAAGGCTGGGAACCGGTGCGATGTCATCTGTTGGTGACCGAAACGACGTTCGGGTTGCCGATCTATCGCTGGCCGTCACCGGAATCGGTTCGCGACGAGATCAATGCCTGGTGGCGGCGTTGTCGCGACGAGGGCAAGTGTTGCGTGTTGTACGGCTACGCGGTCGGGAAAAGCCAATCGCTGCTGGCCGGACTGGACACGACGCTGGGGAAAATCTTCACCCACGGCGCGGTGGAAAAAGGTGTGCAAGCCTATCGCCGCTCGGGTGTGAAATTGCCGCAGACGCAGTACGTCGGTGCGGTGGAAGGAAAGCACGATTGGAGTGGGGCAATGGTGATCGCCGTCCCGAGTGCCCACGGATCGGCTTGGATGAAGCGGTTTGGTCGCGTCAGTACTGCGATGGCCAGCGGGTGGATGGCGGTGCGGGGATCGCGGCGACGGCGGGCGATGGATCGGGGGTTTGTGGTCAGCGACCATGTCGATTGGCAGTCGCTGCTGGTCGCGGTCGATCAATGTGATCCCGAGACCGTATGGGCGACGCACGGGTACACCGCCGCAGTGGCGCGGTACTTGAATGAGAACGGACGAAACGCGGACGAACTCGATTCCGGGGGACGTCGCGAGGGCGACGAAGATGCAACGGCGGACGCGGCGGAGTCTGCGTCATGATTCGATTCGCTGAACTGTACAACGAACTGGACTCGACCACCAAGACGAACGAAAAGATCGCGGCGATGGTTCGCTACTTTGCCGGTGCGGATCATTCCGATGCCGCTTGGGCGACCTATTTTCTGTCCGGCAACAAACTGCGACGCCTGGTGCCGACATCGTTGCTGCGGGTCTGGGCCGCCGAGCAGGCCGAGATCCCTCAGTGGTTGTTCGAAGAGTCGTATCAGGCTGTCGGCGATCTGGCGGAGACGTTTTCGCTGGTCGTGCCGCCTGGGACTACGACAACGGATGAATCATTGACGCATTGGGTCGAGCATCGATTGACGCCGCTGCGCTCGATGAGCGATGAAGAACAACACGCCGCGGTGCTGCAGATTTGGAACGAAACGTCGGCCCGGTTGCGACTGGTGGTGATGAAGCTGGTCACCGGATCGTTTCGTGTCGGCGTCAGCAAGCGACTGGTCACGCGAGCGATCGCCAGCCATGCCGGTATTCCAGCCGACGTGATCTCCCATCGCTTGATGGGAGACTTTGACCCATCGGCCGATTCGTTTGCGTCGTTGATCGATCCCGAGATCCAAGATACGGTTCCCAGCAAACCCTATCCGTTTTGCTTGGCGCATCCGATCGACAATGAGAAAGGACCGGAGGTCTTGGGTGAGGCGTCGGACTACTTGGCGGAGTGGAAATGGGACGGGATCCGGGGACAGGTCATCCGCCGATCTGGCCAGACCTTTCTTTGGTCGCGTGGCGAGGAGTTGATGGAAAACCGTTGGCCGGAAATCGAGTCGGCTGCCGAGTTGCTGCCCGATGGGACGGTGATCGACGGTGAGATACTGGCGGCGATTCCGGCTGGGGCGGTATTGCCTTTTTCTCAACTGCAGCGAAGGATTGGCCGCAAGAAGGTCGGCAAAAAACTGCTCGCCGAGGTGCCCGTCGTCTTTCATGCCTTTGACGTGATGGAGCACCATGGTGAGGATGTTCGGTCGCTTCGTTTCGTCGATCGTCGGGCACGCTTGGACGAATTGCTGCGTTCGATCGACCATCCCCATCTCAAAGCGACCGAGTTGATCGATGGTGAAAGCTGGGACGCGTGGGCCGACATTCGAACGACCAGTCGCCAGCGGAATGCCGAAGGATTGATGTTAAAGAGAAAGGACGCACCGTACGACGTCGGACGTGTTCGTGGCACGTGGTGGAAATGGAAAATCGCTCCCTACACGATCGACGCCGTGCTGATCTACGCCCAGAAAGGACACGGCAGACGATCGGGGCTGTTCACCGATTATACGTTCGCGCTCTGGGATGACGGCCAGCTGGTGCCCTTTGCCAAGGCTTACAGCGGGCTGAACGACCAAGAGATTCGAAAGGTCGATCAGTTCGTCCGAAAGAATACCAATGATTCGTTCGGGCCCGTCCGCAGCGTCACACCGATGTTGGTGATGGAGTTGGCTTTCGAGGGGCTGCAGCGGAGCGGTCGTCACAAGAGCGGCGTCGCGACACGGTTCCCGCGGATCGTTCGTTGGCGTCACGACAAACGCCCCCAGGATGCCAACGCCTTGGCGGATTTACTCGAGCTGTTACCGGAAGACTGACGCGATGCTGAAGAGCGAAAACGAAACGCCCTCCCGCACCGTCGACCGCTACTTTGCCTCGCTGGGTTGGAAGCCGTTTCGATTTCAGCGAAGTGTTTGGCGAGCGTACCAGCAAGGGGCCAGTGGTCTGCTCCATTCCGCGACCGGGACGGGAAAGACATTGGCGGTTTGGCTGGGGCCGATCCTGAAATGGCTGCGAGAGAATCCTGACCGATCCAAATGGAATCCGAAACGACCTCCGCCGCTGAAGGTGATCTGGATCACTCCGCTGCGCGCCCTTGCCGGTGACACCGAAAGTTCGCTTCGCTCACCGCTGGAGGCGATGGAGATTCCGTGGCGGTTGGAATCCCGAACCGGCGACAGCAAGGCGAGCGTGAAAGCGCGACAGTTGAAGCGATTGCCGACGGCGCTGATCACCACACCGGAAAGCCTGTCGTTGATGCTGACGCACGAAAAGTTGTTGGAGCAGCTGGCCGGTGTCGAAGCCGTCATCGTCGACGAGTGGCATGAGTTGCTCGGCACCAAACGTGGCATCCAAACCGAATTGGCTCTCGCCCGGCTCCGTCGGCTCAACCCCGCGATTCGCAGTTGGGGCGTCTCGGCGACGCTGGGGAATTTGGACCAGGCGCGTGAATCACTCGTCGGCGCCGAAGCTGTCCAGGGCGGGCGCGACGTGCGACTGGTCCAGGGTTACAAACGCAAGCGGCTGAAGTTGCAGTCGCTGATCCCCGATCGGATCGATCGGTTTCCCTGGTCGGGACACATCGGCACCAAGATGGTTCCCCAAGTCGCCGAATTGGTCGACGGGGTCAACAGTGTTTTGATCTTTGCGAACACGCGATCTCAGACGGAAATCTGGTACCAGCAGTTGCTCGCACAGCGACCGGACTGGGCCGGCCGGATCGCATTGCACCATGGCTCTTTGGACCGTTCGGTGCGCCGCTGGGTTGAAGACGGTTTGCGCGAGGGATCGCTGCGGGCCGTCGTCTGCACCAGCAGCCTGGATCTGGGCGTCGATTTTACCGCGGTCGATCTGGTCATCCAAATCGGCAGCCCCAAGGGCGCCGCGCGGCTGCTGCAACGGGCAGGCCGCAGCGGACATCAGCCGGACTCGGAGAGCCGTTTGGCGTTTGTTCCGACCAATGCGATCGAATTGATTGAATTGGCGGCCGCCCAAGATGCGATCAAGAAAGGCCACTTGGAAGCCCGGCCGTTGATCAACAAACCGCTCGACGTGCTCGCCCAACATGTTGTCACGATCGCGATCGGCGGCGGATTTCGATCCGATGCGCTGCTCGATGAAATCCGATCAAGCTACGCCTATCAGTCGTTGAGCGACGACGAATGGCGGTGGGTATTGGACTTCGTCGTGCATGGAGGTTCGTCGCTGACGGCGTATCCGGAGTATCATCGTGTCAAGTTGGTCGAAGGCCGCTATCAAGTCACCGACCGGCGAACGATCACGACACATCGGATGAACATCGGAACGATCGTTTCGGATGCCTCGATGACGGTGAAGTATCTTAAGGGAACGACGCTGGGGACCGCCGAAGAGAGTTTCTTGTCCAAGCTGGAGCCCGGCGATCGATTCCTGTTCGCCGGGCGACTGCTCTCGCTGGTCCGCATCAAAGACAATGCGGCGTACGTCAAACGCGCCACCGGCACTCCCGATACGGTGCCCAGGTGGATGGGCGGACGAATTCCGCTGTCGAGTGAATTGAGTGCCGCGCTGCGCGGAAAGATCGCCGAAGCGGCCGCCGGTGAGTTGATCGGCAGCGAAATGAAATCGCTGAAGAATCTGCTCCAACTCCAGCAGCGCTGGAGCGTGTTGCCGAAACAGGACGAACTGCTGATCGAGCGGATTCGCTCTCGCGGACGCTACCAACTGTTCTTGTTTCCCTTCGAAGGTCGGTTGGTTCACGAAGGGCTGGCCGCCTTGTTCGCCTATCGGATCTCGCGGTACCAAAAGACCACGTTGACGATGGCGTGCAACGACTATGGACTGGTGCTGGAATCGCCACACGAAGTCGATGTGGAGGAAGCCATCGAGCGAGGAATGTTTTCGACCGAGGAGTTGGTAGGAGATCTTTCCAACAGCATGAACGCGACGGAGATGGCGAAGCGTCAATTTCGTCAGATCGCGCGGGTTGCCGGGCTGATTCATCCGGGGTACCCGGGGCAACCCAAGAAAGCCAGCCATCTGCAGGCGAGCAGCAACCTGTTTTTCGACGTCTTTCACGAGTACGATCCGAACAATCTGCTGTTGCAGCAGAGCCGACGAGAGGTGTTGCAGTTTCAGCTGGAAGCCAATCGAATGCTGGCGGCGCTGGACCGCATCGGCGAAAGCAGGTTGCTGATTCAGGCGCCCCGCAAAGTGACTCCGTTGGCGTTTCCGTTGTTGGTCGACAAACTGAGGGAACGCGTCAGCAGCGAATCGTTGCGTGATCGCGTCGCGCGGATGCAAGCGGAACTGGAAAAGGCGGCGGATCGACGGTTGCCGGGCGACCAGGAACAAACTGAGGCGGAACGCGATTGAGCAACCGTTGGTGTCTCGTCGTCTATCGCAGCTCAATTATCGGGCAATGGACGAGGCGACAATTTCCGGGTAGTGGACGAGGCGACGAGTCCTCCGTCGTCGGCTTCTCGGCAAGGACTCGTCGCCTCGTCCACTACCGCCTACCCGAAAAACAAGGTGCGGCGGAGTACTAGCTTTCGGGCGATTCCCGGTCGCTGCGACGCAGCGACAGTGGGCGGCTAAAGCCTGCACACCAGCGCTTTTCCATTTTTAATGTTTCCAGAGGACGAGGTCTTTCTATCGTGTCGCACACCATCGACATCCAGCTTGCCGGACATGAGTTTCGGCTGTTTGCCCAGCGGTGCGTGTATTGGCCGGCCGAGGACATGCTGTTGGTCGCCGACACGCATTTGGGGAAAGAAGCCACGTTTCGTCGTCACGGGATTCCGGTTCCGGTCGGCAGCACACAAGGCACACTGTCAACGATCGCGAGTGTGTTGCGGCAAACGGGCGCGAGCCGATTGTGCATTCTGGGAGATCTCTTTCATGCGCGGTCATCGTTGTCCGCTGAGATTCGTCATCAGGTTGATGCTTTTTTTGACGAATTCGCACACCTGAAATTTTCGTTGATCTTGGGAAATCATGACGCCCAGGTCGGTCGACTTCCGGCGGCTTGGCCGATCACGGTGCGTGAGCCCGGGTGGTGCATCGGTTCGGTCGCGTTGGGGCATCATCCGCTGGAACCACCCGAGGGTGCCGACCTGTACGTCTGCGGTCATCTGCATCCGGCGATCCGCTATCGCGTTGGTCGAGAGTCCGCGGGCAAACTGCCTTGTTTTTGGCATTCCGCCGGATGTCTGGTCTTGCCTGCGATCGGAGAATTCACCGGGACGCATCTGGTTCGCCCGCGACAAAATGACTCGACTTGGTTCATCGCGGGCAACGACGTTCACGCGTTGTAGTTTGGCGATCGAGTGCGGATCCGATCGCGCGTGACAATCGGAGCGAAAAATAGCGATTTCGTTAGGGTGAAGAATTGCTGTGCGTCCGATACCGCTATCATGCGTCTCCCGGTTCCCGCTTTTCAATGACCACCACCACGAACGGGCCATGCTTGCGACAACAGTGCTTTCGACAATCGTCCCGTCGGTTTTCGGCAACCTCTTGGCGGTTGACGAGATAGCCGCTCGCGGGCTTTCCATCGCCGTGGCAGGCATGCTGATCGTGATGTTTGCGCTGACGTTCATCAGTCTGTTCATCGCCGCATCGCCTCGCATTCTCGCCGCGGTCGCCAAAGTCTATCCGGAGCCTGTCGAGCGTCATCGCAAGCGGCCGGATCCGAAGGGTCAATCGGGTGATGACGAAGTCGTTCTGGCGGCCATCGGATTTGTGTTGCACACCGAGTTTCAGCGTCAGTGCGCGGCCGAGAACGCGGTGATGAAGAAAGGATGACGGCGAGAGGAACGTGGGGCAGTTGTTGGCACCGTGGATTGTGAAGGTAATCGATGGATATCCTCCAAGAGTTTATAAAAACGACCGGCTTCTGGTCGCTCGGACTCGGCAACGTGGTCATGATCGTGATCGGGATTGTGTTCATCGCGCTGGCGATCACAAAAGATTACGAGCCGTTGTTACTGGTCCCGATCGGAATGGGTGCGATCGTCGGCAACATCCCATTGATTGAAGGCATGTCGTTGAGTGTTTACGACATGCATCGGTGGGTGATTGAAGACGGGCAAGTCAATTATCAGCCGGGTAGTGTGCTGAGCTATTTGTATTTCGGTGTCAGTTGGGGCATCTACCCGCCGTTGGTCTTTTTGGGCATCGGCGCGATGACGGATTTCTCCACGATGCTTTCCAATCCGAAGCTCGTTCTGCTGGGAGCGGCGGCGCAGGTCGGCGTCTTTCTGACGTTCCTCGGCGCCATTTGGCTCGGGTTTGATCTGAAGCAGGCCGGTGCGATCGGGATCATCGGCGGTGCCGACGGGCCGACCGCGATCTTTCTCTCGTCCAAGCTCGCGCCCGAATTGCTCGGCGCGATCGCGATCGCCGCCTATTCCTACATGGCGTTGGTCCCGGTGATCCAGCCGCCGATCATGCGTTTGTTGACCACGCGTGACGAGCGGTTGATCCGGATGAAGCCGCCGCGCAAGGTCTCGCGTCGTGAAAAGATGATCTTTCCCGTCGCGGCGTTTCTGATTTGCACCCTGGTCGCACCCGGGGCGATGGTGCTGTTGGGGATGCTGTTCTTTGGCAACTTGTTGAAAGAGAGCATGGTGACCGAGCGTTTGGCCAACACGGCGCGGACAGCGATGATCGATATCGTCACGGTCCTGCTCGGTTTTTCCGTCGGCGCCAGCACCGAAGCGAGCACGTTTTTGACGCGGCAGTCCCTGTTGATTTTTGGACTCGGTGCGTTGGCGTTCGCGATCGCCACCGCCGGTGGCGTCTTGTTTGCCAAGTTCATGAACCTGTTCTTGAAAGAAAAGATCAACCCGTTGATTGGCGCCGCCGGTGTCTCCGCGGTCCCCGATTCGGCCCGCGTGGTGCAGATGGTGGGTCAACAAGAAGACCCGCACAATTTTTTGTTGATGCACGCAATGGCACCCAACGTGGCCGGTGTGATCGGTTCGGCGATTGCCGCGGGTGTGTTGTGGGCTGTGCTCACGTAGCGGGGCCCATGCCCACGTAGCTGTTTGTAAGAGCGTGTTTTGATAACGAGGAAAACGACGTGTCGAAAAAGAAAGTCAACTTCATGTGCACCGCATTCCGTGACGGATTTCAATCCGTGTTCGGCGCCCGCGTGTTCACCAAAGATTTTCTGCCGGCAGTGGAAGCGGCACGTGATGCGGGGATCAGCTGGTTCGAAGCCGGGGGCGGGGCACGGTTTCAGTCCCTGTATTTCTACTGCAACGAAAACGCGTTCGACATGATGGACGCGTTTCGCGAAACCGCCGGGCCGGATGCGAACTTGCAGACGCTGGCCCGGGGCGTCAACGTCGTCGGTCTGGATTCACAGTCCAGCGACATCGTCAAACTTCATGCCGAGATGTTCAAGAAACACGGCATGACCACGATCCGCAACTTTGACGCGCTCAACGATGTCAACAACCTGATCTACAGCGGCCAGTGCATCGTCGATGCGGGGCTGAAGCACCAGGTATGCGTGACGCTGATGGAGCTGCCGCCCGGCTGCGTGGGCGCCCACGATGCGGCCTTCTACGCCCGCACCTTGCAGCAGATCCTCGACGCCGACATCCCATTCGATGCCGTCTGCTTCAAAGACGCCTCGGGAACGGCGGTGCCGTCGAAAGTCTACGAGACGATTAAGGCGGCGCGGCGGATGCTGCCCGAAGGAACCTTCATTCATTTTCACACGCACGAAACGGCCGGCGTCAGCGTGTTAGCCAACAAAGCCGCACTCGACGCGGGGGCCGATGCGATCGATTTGTCCATGGCACCGTGTTCGGGAGGAACCTGTCAGCCGGACATTTTGGTGATGTGGCATGCGCTCCGCGGCAGCGATTACGAACTGGACGTCGACGTCGAAAAAGTCCGCGAGGCCGAAGAGGTTTTTAAGGACTGCATGCGCGATTACTTTCTGCCGCCCGAGGCGACCGCCGTCGAACCGTTGATTCCCTGGAGCCCGATGCCCGGTGGCGCGCTGACGGCCAACACCCAGATGCTGCGTGACAACGGCATCATGGAAAAGTATCCCAAGATCATCATGGCGATGAGCGACGTTGTCCGCAAGGGTGGCTACGGCACGTCGGTAACGCCGGTGTCGCAGTTTTATTTCCAACAGGCGTTCAACAACGTAATGTTCGGCCCCTGGAAAAAAATTGCCGAACCGTACGGTAAGATGGTACTCGGTTATTTCGGCAAAACGCCCGTCGAGCCCGACGCCGAGGTGGTTCGCTTGGCCGCCGAACAGCTCAAGCTGGAACCGACCACGCGGCCGGTCTTGGAGATCAATGATGCCGACCCCACCAAGGGCGTCGCCGCGGCGACCGCGGTCTTAGAAAAGGAAGGCTTGCCGGTGACCGATGAGAACGTTTTCATCGCCTCGACATGCAAAGAGAAAGGCATCAAGTTTCTCAAGGGCGAAGCCGAAGTGGGCGTTCGGAAGATCGACAAAGCGGCCGAGGCTGCCAAGTCCGCCGAAGCGGCTCAGGTGACCGGCAAGCCCCAGACGGGCCCCGCCGAGTACACGGTCACGGTCAATGGCGAAGACATCATGATGGCGTTCGAGGGTGATGTGGTCACCGTCGGCGGCCGAGTGTATCGGGTGGCGATTCGCCCAGAAAATTCCGCGGCGCCGACACCGCAAGTGGGCGGAAGCGTCGCTGCGTCCACGGAGATCAAATCACAAATGCCCGGAGCGGTGTTCAAGCAATTGGTCCAGCCGGGCGATCACGTCCACTCCGGTGATCCGATTCTGATCTTGGAAGCGATGAAGATGGAGATGGAAATCAATTCCACCGTTGACGGAACGGTCGACGAAGTCCGCGTCGCGGTCGGCGACCACGTCACCACGGGGCAGGTCTTGGCGACGATCAAAGCGTAATTGGGGTAGGATGCGGGCGACGTTGAAGACGAGTCCCGAGTTCCAGTCGCAATGATATCCAGCGGTGAACGGTCGGTGGTGGTTCGATGAGTAGAAAACACGGGGTGATCTTGATCGCGGTGGCCGTCTTGACGGCGATCGGCTGGGGCCTTCGTTGGACGGCCCCTACAACGAAAGCGATCGAGAACGCAGACCCGCCGTCGCTGCCCGCCGCGGATCCGCGATTTCCGCACCAGCAAGCCACCTTGGTCGCCGCCCGTCCCCTGGTCGACCGCAGTGGTGGATACATCGGCGCCGAATCCTGTCAGCAGTGCCACCAGGATTACCACCAGTCGTGGCACGCATCCTATCACCGCACGATGACCCAACCGATCACCTCGGAAACCGCGCCGTCGGCGATCAACAATCAAAGCGTGGTGGTCCAAGGGCGAACGTACCGGTTCCATCGTCACAACGACGAGTTCTCCGTCGAACTGGACGACCCGGTCGCGAACGGCAAACGCATGACGCGTCGTTTGGTGCTGATGACGGGGTCTCATCACATGCACATTTTTTGGTACGAATCCGGGATCGACAAAACACCCGCGCAGCTGCCGATCTTGTTCCTGATCGATCAACAGCGATGGATCCCACGGCAGAGTGCGTTTCTACGACCACCCAACATGGAAAAGGGGCACGAGTTGGGACGCTGGAATGAAACGTGTTGTCAGTGTCATTCGACACATCCCCGCACTCGTCCGGATCCCGACGGGCCGACCTGGGACACGCGGGTGAGTGATTTTGGAATCACGTGTGAAGCCTGCCATGGGCCGGGCGAACCACACGTTGCCTTTCATCAAACCGATTCCGGCGATTCCAAGCCGGCGGCCGATCCGATCGTCAATCCGTTGGACTTGCCCTCCGACACTCGATCGGACATGTGCGGCCAATGTCATGGCATCATGATGGTCAACATCGATGATGCCGCCGACCAGGAGGAGTTCTTTGACGTCGGTCGTCGATTCCGCCCCGGAGATGATTTGAGCGAGGCGTATTTTCTGAAGGTCGTCCGTGGGAGCAAGCAGCATTGGGACAGCGAAACATTCGGCAAGTTCAACGCCATGCCGGGGAAATTTCACGGACACTTTTGGCCCGACGGAGAGGTTCGAGTGTCCGGACGCGATTACACCGGAATGATCGAGTCGAAATGTTTCCAACAGGGAGAACTTTCGTGCATGTCGTGTCACACGATGCACCAGCAAGATCTCACCCTGCAGTCCGATTGGAAGGACGATCAGTTGAAACCGGAGATGCGAGGCGACGCCGCGTGTCTGCAGTGTCATCCGAGTTACAAGGAGTTAGGGACGCAGCATACGCATCACCCGATCGATTCCGAAGGCAGCCGTTGCATGAATTGCCACATGCCGCACACCGTCTACGGGATTCTCAAGACCATTCGCTCGCACACGATTTCCAGCCCCTCGGTCGCCACCACCATCGACACCGGTCGCCCCAACGCTTGTAACCTCTGCCACCTGGATCAGACGCTTGAGCAAACGGCAACCCATTTGGCCGCGTGGTATGGGCATGACAAACCGGAATTGGCGCCGATCGAACAGAACACCGCTGCTTCGCTGTTGTATTTTCTCGGCGGCGATGCGGCTCAACGCGTGTTGCAAGTCAACGCGTTCCAATGGCACCCCGCCCAGGAAGCATCGGGTACCGATTGGATGCGATTCTATCTGCTGATGGGCATGGAAGATCCCTACGACGCCATTCGCCTGATTTCCGAACGCGCGTACCGGTCGCTTCCCAATCATCTGGATCCCAACGGAACATCGCTCGATTATGATTTCCTCGACACGCCGCAAGTACGTGGAGAGAAGCTCCGCGGCGAGTATCAAAAGGTTTTTCAGACCCGTTTGAAACCCAATGACGCCTTGCTGATCGCCCCGGACGGCTTTCTAGACCGGGCACGATTTGGTTTTTTGACTAAGCAACGTAACGGCCGACCGGTGTACCTGCAGGAATGATGTGGTTCTTGTGGCCGCCAATCAGGTGCGGCTCGTCACGTTCGCGGGCGACGTATAACTGGCCAGGCAGGCGATCGCACCGACCAGGACGAGCAGCGGACCAAGGCTGAGTGCCAGCGGTGGCATGGAAGTGACCGTTTGTAGCAGCAGCATCGCCAGTGTGAGCGCACAGCCCACGATGAATGCGGACGACGCGATCTTGGGGGGCCATTTCATTTCGCTCTTTCCGGCACCCTCACGAGACAGCAGAATCGACATCATACCGAGCACGATGCAATAGCTGTGCGCTAATCGTGTCAGACGCCGCGGCAGCGCGTTGTAGTCTCCCATGAATTCGGGCGTCGGAAACGGACCCTCGAAGGCATACAGTCCGATCAACATGCCGGCCGACGTCGACGCGGCGATCAGGAACCAACCCCAGCGTTCCAGCGTGCCGCCATGCTTCATCGCAAGGATCAGACCCGAGTACACGCCGATCACAACGGCGGTCGCCGGCAAGGCCAGCAGGTATTTCAGGTGCATCGTGATGAAGCAAGCGAGCGCGAGAATCAACGGCATGCCGACCGCCCCGATCGCCAAGCTGACTCCACCCCGTCGCGCTTTGGCGTGATACGGGCCGGCGCGCCGGGCGACCCCGTAGTACAGCAGGGTCAACACCGACAATGCGATCGCGGCCACTCGCGCCAGACGCAACATTCGCAACCGGACGCCGTCTTCGCTGCCGAGCTGTTCCAAGACCCAGGCTGCGGGCAAAACGGGAAGCAGACCGGCGATGAAATCCAAAAGCATCCCGAAGCACGCCACCGGCAGAATCATCCTGATCTGCTTTGCGTAGAGGCCCGACGGGCCGACCCACAACAGGAACGCGAACCCGCTGAAATTGACCAGACTGCCGGCAAGCACCAACCAGTGACACGCCGGCCACCACAGCCCGAGTGCGTACCCGGCGATGTAGCTGCCGGCGCCGACCGCGGTGAGCAGCGCCGCGGTTGTCCGTGCCCGGCGATCGAACGCGGGAGTCGCCAGCAAATGCGACATCGCCAGCTGCAGAAACGCCATCGCGATCACCACGCCGTGGGCGTGCCGGACGGCGAGGGGAACACCGCCGTCAGAATCGGGCCCAGTTGTCGCATCCAACAGCCATGGATCCAATGCCGCGGACAACGTCAATCCGATCAACAGCGTCGTCCATCCCAGCAGTCGGTTCAGGTTGCCCGCCGCGACAAAGCCGTCGTCGTTGGGAGGTGTCATGGGTGAAACGCCCGCTGTTTGTGACGACGTGAATACAGGTAGTACTTTGCGAACTGCTTTCGCCGCCACTGGGTGAAGTCTTCACAGTAGAGTCGGTCGGCAAGATCATGAAAGCCCTGTTGGAGTTCGTCAGCCGACATCGGCGTGGGGCGAAAGTTCAAGTCGAACAGCGTGCATCGTTCCCACGCGCCGGGATACAGCAAGCGATTGTCTTTCTCCAAACGTTGGTAGAGCGGCGTGCCGGGAAACGGCGTCTGGTAGGTGATCTGGACGTCATACAGCTTGGCTTGCTCGGCAAAGTCGTACACGGCGTCAAAGATGTCGGTCCCCTGGCCGTCCAGCCCCAAAATGAAGCAGCCGTTGACGCGGATGCCATTGCTTTGGATCCGTTCCACCGCCTCGATGTAGTGCGGCCATTGCCGACGCTTCCAATCGTTCTTCAGTTCAATGCCTTTCAACCCCGGCAAGATCGGGCTTTCCAATCCGATCAGCACTTCGGCGCATCCGCTGTCGCGCATCATTCGCAACAGTTCTTCGTCTTCGTGCACCGACAGATCCGTTTCGGCGAACCACTTCACGCGCCGCCTTTTCAGCTGTGGCAGCAACTCCTTCCAGTACGCGCGATGAATGAACGAATTATCGTCGGCAAACTCGATAAAGGGTCTGGGCCAGAGTTCGCAGATGCGGTCGATTTCGGCGAGCACTTTCGCGATGGGTTTTTGTTTGTAGCGTCGTGTCAGCAAAATGCTGGACGCGCAGAACTCGCAACGCCTCGGACAGCCGCGACTGGTTTGAACCGTCAGCCGGTTGTACTTGGAGATGTCCAGTAATTCATACGCCGGCATCGGCGCGTCGGCGAGATCGAATTCGGCGACGTCAAAGGAGCTGTAGCGGCGCCGCAACTGACCCGAGCGAGCGTCGTCAAGCACGTCCCGCCACACCACTTCGCCTTCGCCGATCACCACCGCGTCACAATGCCCGAGCGCTTCGTCGGGCAGCGACGTCACGTGCAACCCGCCGAGCACGACAGGGATGCCGAGTCCACGGTATTGATCGGCCAGCGTGTAGGCCTCGGGCATCTGGGCGGTAAAGCTGGAGATGGCGACCAAGTCGAGAGCTTGTGGCAGCGGGTCGAGTTGCTTGAGGTCTTGCACCTCGAAGTACTCCACCGAATCCTGCGGGGGAATCATCGCGGCCAAGGTCAACAGGCCCAGGCTGGGCAACGACGCAATCGTTTCGCTGCGTTCGACAAAGCCGGGCAGCGTCAATCCTTTACGCAACAGTTCCTGGTCGCAGCAGCGAATGCCGCTCATCGCAATCAAGCCGATTCTCATTTCGTCACTCTCACGTGCTGTGTTCAAGCCTACGGGCCCTGCGCTGGTCAAGACCTTGTCGAGTTAGCGGCTTGGCCTTACGCCAAACGGCTGATCCCATTTGCGATCCTATTTCATCAACAGGCTTAGACGATGGTTGCCGCCCGAACATTGAGCTGCGGCGAACCACTACGACGGTTCCAACAACGACTTCAGTTTCTGCAGCGATTGCTGTCCTTTCTGCTGAGCGCCGGCGAGCAATTGGTCCAGACCGTCGGTTCCCGCGAGTTCTGCCGGGATCTCGGCTTCGACGTCCACGGTCAGCTTGGTTCCGGTGCCTTCGGGTTCGGCGTTGTATGTGAATTGGCTTTTGATGCCGCCCTCGGTGGCGAACGAGTAGCGGCGACCGGGGACATAGTGAATGGTTTTGGCGGTTCCGGTGAACTCGTGGCCGAGCAAGTCCCACTTCCAATCCCAGCTCTTGGTGACCTGACCCGGGTCGCCTTGAATGTTGGAAACGCCCTTGAGCGATTGCAGGTACTTCATGCGGTTGCGAAGGTCGGCAATGAAGCGGATCACATCCTCGGGGTCGCGATCGATTGCGACAGAGACCTGTAGATTCTGTTTGGACATTTCCGGTGCTCCTTAGAAAAGGGGATTTCGTCCGAACGAGTGTCGCGCCGTTGGGGAACACGGCGGGCAATGTCGATTCTAACGCGCCCCGGTGTCAGAGAGCCCGTCGTTGGATCGGCACTGCGCCGCGATCAGGCAAATTTGCCGAGCGGTGGAACGCATGGGGATGGTCGATGGAATGGGGTAGGAAGATTTTGGGGCAGGAAGATTGCGTCGCGGATTCAGTCGATCGGGCGTCGAGCATGCCATTCGGGGCAACGGCGAAGAGGAGTGTTTCACGAAGTTGCTTGGCACGGGGAAGCGTCAGTGGTTGGAGCGTTTTTGGTAACCCGGCTTTCGATCGCTGCTGACGCGGTCGCGGTGAATGGATTGCCCTTGGTTTGGAAACGAGTCGAGGGCATGTTGCAAGGTCTTTCGTGCCGATTGCTGCTCGGCATCCACGCTGTCGATCGGCAGCGGTTGTGTCTCCATCACGTCACTGATGGTGTCGTACAGGTCGCCGTTGTCATAAAGCTTGTATTTCTTGTTGCGGGCGTAGCGGACTTCGTAATGGCTGTATTTGTTGTCCAGCTTGGCGGCATAGGGTCGCGGAAAGTAATACCCGTAGATCCACTGGCGTTGCTGCCCCGGTTGCCCGAGGCATTGCGGCCAGAAGCTTTGTCCGTCGCCGTCTTTGATTGCCTTCGGTGGCAGCCCTGCGGCCTGGACGATGGTCGGGAAGAAATCCGAAAAGGCGATCAGGTCGTCGTTGACCTGTCCCGGTGCAACGACGCGGGGCAGATTAACCACCAACGGTACATGTGTGCCATAGTCGTGGGTGTAGCCTTTGCCGCCTTTGACCGTCTTGCCATCAAGCTGGGATGACAGCACGGCGTTGGTGCCGTTGTCGCCGGTAAAGATCACGAGCGTGTTGTCGCGCTGCCCGCTGGCTTGCAGGGCATCGACTAAGCGGCCGACGCACTTGTCCATGTACGCGACCATCTCGACGTAGTTCTGTTTCTGACGCTTGGCAGTCCGCTTGGTCTTGTCGACGCGTTCACCGCCCTCGCTGTCGGGGGTGGGCACGAACGGGTCATGCACCAGGATCATCGGGTAGTAGGCGAGAAATGGCTTGTCGCTTTCCTGGGTCATGAAGTCGATCAGAAAATCGGTCATGACGTCGGGACCGAATGTGCGGGGCGGCAGATTCAGCAGTTTGCCGTTTTGCACAAAGGAGGGCTTCCAATAACGCTCTCGCGCTCCGCCGGGAATGTTCCACAGACACCATGTCTCAAAACCCGCTACTTCGGGCGTGATGCCCTTGCCCGGTTGCTTGCTTTGCAATTGCCACTTGCCGGCTACCGCCGTGCGGTAGCCGTTGGCTTGAAAGTGGTTGGCGAACGTCGGTTCGCCGATGGGGTAAATGCCGAAGTCCTGATAGTTGAACACGTTGCTTTTGCCCGACATCAAATTGACGCGTGAGGGCGTGCACAAGGGCGTCGAGTGGGCGTTAGTGAATCGGATGCCTTGTTTTGCCAGTGCATCGATCCGCGGCGTCGCGTACTCCTTGCTGCCGTAGCTGCTGAAACATTCAAAGCCGACGTCATCGGCCATGATCAGCAATACGTTCCGCGGGCGGTCCTTCGCAGCGGCAGACTCGGCAGCCTGGGAGAACCGCGTTGCAACTGCAATCGAGCAAAGGGTTGCGAACAAGAGGATTCGAACGTGCATGGTGTGCGTCCCTGAATTCTGCGAACTGCGGCGTCTACTACTCTTGCGCCTTGGAGATGTAGCGGCGTTGGTGGTCGATCAATTCGCTGAGTTCGTCCATGGTTTCGCAGGTGCATTGGAACGTGCACAGCAGCATCTCGTCGGTCGAGTTGTCGCCCCAACGGACGGTGACCGGGGGCGAGTGTGGGTTGAGCGGATTGTTCGACGAATTGTCAAACCAGGCATCGACGATCAGCTGCGTCCCTTCGGGCAGGATGACGGGTTTGGCAAACGAGTATTGTCCCTGCCAATTAAAGTCCCAGTCTTTGATCCACAACAGCGGCTTGGTGCGGCCGTCGGGTGACTTTGCCCAGACCTTCACTTCGCTGCCGAGCATGTGCATGTGGGGCACCAGATCCAACAGCATGGTCCTAACCGGCAACGTGTAGGCCGCTCGTTCGTGGTGGTGTGACTGGTCGGCGGGAATCTCGATGTCCTTGTTACCAACCTGGAGTTCGACGACGAGTTGCCGGGCCGAACGGTGTGCGAAATAGAGTCCGATCTTCGAACGGTCCCGTTCGGTTTTGCCGGTGGTGACGTAATGAATTTCGGCGACGATGTCACTGCCCTTTGCCACCAACCGGCCCATCCCCCGGGGCAGCCTGCGCGGCGTCATCCCGGGGAACCAACTGGTCAGGGTGCCTTGAGATTCAAACCGGGGGCCGCCGAAGCCGCTGTACCCCGGCGCCGGATCGGCTTCGTCCAAACGTCGCCCGGCACGGCGGGTGTCCAGGTAAAAGCTGGCGTGATGAATCGCTTGCGGCGTGCCGGGATGAAAGTCGATGGCGGTGATCAGCCGGTCGTCGGTCAGTCGTGAAGGGATCACAAAGTACTGTCGAATGTCGGAACCGCTGGCGGGAACGGTAAACGCTTCCTGCATCTCGAGAATCAAATCCGGCTCGCCGAGTTTCCAACCCTTGACGTGCTCGATGGGGGCGGGCAAGTCGGCCGGATCGCCTTCGGGTTTGCCCGTTTCGACCCACACGTCGATCAGATCGATTTGATGATCGGTCAGCCGCATTTCGTCGCGAAGTCGGGTGAATCCCGGTGCGGGCTTCCACGGCGGCATGTAACGGCTACGGGTGACTTCGAGGATTTGGTTGGCATGGCTGCTGACATCGTCATACGTCAACAATGGAAATGGTGCCGATTGGTTTTCGCGATGACAGGACGAACAATTGGCCTGGATGATCGGCGCGATGTCGCGCGTGAACGTCACGCTGCCCTCGCGGGTCTTGTTGGGCGGTTCTTCCATCAGGCAGCCGATCGGTTTGGTCACCGGGACATCGATCGGTGTGCCGTGGGCGGCAGAATTGACCGCGTTTTCGAGATACGGGGTCCTGGCGGCTTCTTTCTTGCGGCCCAGTTTTACATAACGGTCATCGATCGCACCGCTGTAAATGACGCGGCCGTGGTCATCGAGCACAAAGACCTGTGGCGTATGCGTGGGGGACAGCGCCAGACGCAACTCGCCGGATCCATCAAACAGAATCGGGAAACGAACCTTGTACGTTTCGCTATGGGCAATCGCATCGGCACGCGTCACCGACGGATCGGAAACCACGCCGTAGAACTCGATTCCGTCGCGGCGGTATTTGGTCGACAAGTCATTCAGCTGGGGCAGGTAGCTGTTGCTGATCGGGCACTGTGTCGACAAGAACGTGACGACGACCGCCTTGGTCGAGCCCCGTTCGCCGAGCCGACGTAGCCGTCCGGTCAGATCGACTCCCTTGAGTCGCTGAAGCGAGTGCCGTTCTCCAGCCCGGCTGGTGCTGCAATCGGGGTTGGCGAGCAGACACGCGATCGCGATCGTCGCGGCGACCGTCGCGGGAAACTGCGCGAATCCTATAGGGCCTTTCGTTGCGTGGACGATGGCTGGCATTCCGTTTGAAAAGTGTCCCGGCGAGTCATTTCGACGCGTCCGGTAAGAAGAGGGGTATGCGCACTATACGCTTTTCCGAGTGCCCTCCGCAACAATTTCGTGTGTCGGGGGGGGCAGGCACGAAGGCGGTCCGCCATTTGGCATCGTATCGGGACGCGACAATGGATGGTTTCGGCCAACGGCCGTTTACATCCATAGCCTTGGGCATCGCCCAAGGTCCGCAGACCAGAGCGAGAGCGATTGGCCAACGGCCATACACAAATGCCTGGTCAAACGCGAATCTTGTGCATGGCCGTTGGCCAAATTGAACCTCATTGCGATGCTGTTCCTGGGGCGGCGCAACCGTCGCAAATGCTCGGTTTGCTTGCCCCAGGCTATGGATATGCATGCCCTTTGGGCAAGAAGCGACTTGCGTAGATACCAATCCACAGGGGGAGAGTGACGAAAACCCCGTACGATCAACGACTTAATAACCGCGCGACCTCCAAAACCTGAAGGAGAATCGTGTCCAACGACGACAACATCGACAGGCGGCAAGCCTAACCCACGTTATGCGGCAACGGACCTGCGGTGCACCAGCGAGTAGACGCAGGGCACCAGGACGAGCGTCAGGAGGGTGCTGGCAATCATGCCACCCATCAGGGCTCGGGCCAACGGAATCATGGCCTCGTTGCCCGGAGCGAGCTGGAACGACAGGGGCAACATCGATGCGACCAGCGTCAGCGAGGTCATCAGGATCGGTCGCAAGCGGACGCCGGCTGCCGAAAGCGCCGCGTCGTGGGGCGAGAGCCCTTCGGCACGCCGGCGATTGGCAAACTCGACCAACAGAATCGAATTGTTGACCACGACGCCGATCATCATCAACGTCCCCATCAGCGA
Organism: Phycisphaera sp. RhM; assembly: GCA_033042175.1. GTDB lineage: Bacteria > Planctomycetota > Planctomycetia > Pirellulales > Pirellulaceae > Stieleria. The sequence goes on along the minus strand of WCIL01000056.1, from coordinate 27,708 downwards.
TTGAATGTTGATCGTCGTGTTGGTCAAGAACAGCACCAGCAGCACGCCACCGATCCCCAGCGGCACGGCCAGCATGATGATCAGCGGATCGACAAAGGAGCGGAACTGCGCCATCAGCACCAGGTAGACCAACAGCGTGGCGACCGCCAGCCCGACACCCAACAGGTTCATCCCGGAACGCATTTTTTCGACCGGGCCACGGAGCGCGACGCCGACGCCGTTTTCGAATTCCATGTCGGCCAACGTCGCTTCGATGTCGGCGGCGACCGAACCGATGTCGCGGCCGGAGACGTTGACGTGGACGTCGTTGACGCGGGAGATATTGTAGTGGGCGATCTCGCCGGGAATGTTGACCCGATTGACCGTCGCCACGTTGGACAGCGGAATCGTGATCGGGCCATTGGGCGTGTGGAGCGACAGCGGGATGTTGCGAATTTCGTCGAGGGATTCGAAGGTGTTGTTTTCGTACTGCACCCCCATGAAGAAATCGACGCCGGACTTGGGATCGATCCAAATGGTCGGCGCGTAGCCGACGCTGGATCCCAGCGCGGTCAACACCGTCTGCGCGACTTCCTCTTGGTCCAGCCCCAAGTACTTGGCGCGCGTGCGGTCGACTTGGACATCGAATTGCGGATAGTCGAGCGACTGCGCGATTTGAACGTCTTCGGTTCCCGCGATCGGACGGATGGCTTGGACGATTCGTTCGGCGGCGTCGCGGCATTGTCCCAGCGTACCCGCGGAGACTTGAACACTGATCGGAGTCGGCACGCCTTCGTTGAGCGCCATGTTGACGATGCCGCCGGAGACGAACAGGAACTCTTCCAGCGGATAGTCATCGGCCAGTTTATCACGTAGCTGGTTGATGTACGTGTTGGTGCTGGTCGATCGGCCGTCCTGTTTCAGGTTCACGATCAGGTAGGCGGTGTCGGGGCCGGAATTGGAACTGAGCACGGTCGAGAATCCGGCGCCTTTGCCGACCGGCAATCCGATGTTGGCGATCAGCGTTTCGATTTCGTTTTCGGGAATGACCTGCTTGATCGTGTCTTCGATTCGCGCGACCAGCTTTTCGGTTTCGATCAGCTCGGTTCCGGGCAGCGTTTTCAATCGCAACTCGAACGATCCCGAGTCGACGCTGGGGAACAGTTCGGTTCCGATGCGTGGCCACAGCAGGAACGTGGCACCGACGGCGACGACGATGACCAGCGCGCTGGCGGCGGGGGCTTTCATCGCGCCACCGAGCAATCGGTGGTAGAGTCCCCTGGGCATCGCATCCCCGCGGTCGGCATCGTTAGTTGGTGCACCGACCTTTTCACGGATGAAGGTCGCGCAGAACGCCGGCACCACGGTCAGCGCCAAGATGTAGGACGCGCCGATAGTGAGCGTGGCGGCCAATGACAGCGGGGTGAACAGGTACTTGATCATCCCGGTCAAGAACACCGCGGGCAGAAACACGGCAAGTGTGGTGACGGTGCCCGCCAGGATCGCGCCGGACACTTCCGCCGTCCCGTCGCGGGCGGCATCGAGTGCGGACTTGCCCATCCGTTGGTGGCGAATCACGTTCTCGACGACGACGATTCCCGCATCGACGACTGTTCCAATTGCCAGTGCGAGTCCACCCAGGGTCATCACGTTGATGGTTTGGCCGCTGAACGCGAACCCGAGTGCTCCGATCAGCACGGCAAACACAATGACCGCCACGATGATCACCGTCGGCAGCAAGCGGCGGAGGAAAACGAGAACGACGATCGCGACCAGCAGGGCGCCCAAGCCGATTTGCGTCTGCAAGTTGGCCATCGCTTTTCGAATGTAGCTGGACTGGTCGGAGACCAACGTGACTTCGGTGGTCTCGGGGATGTCGCCACGTTCTTTCATCTTGGGGATTTCGTTGCCGATGCCCTCGTAGATTCGGTCGACCACGGCAATCGTGTTTTCGCCGGGTTCACGAAGCAAGGGGCAGTAGACGCTGCGTTTTCCATTGACGCGGACGATGTTGTATTGCAATGCCGCATCATCGACGACGCGGCCGACATCGCGAATGAAGATGGGGCGGTCGTCGCGGACGACGATCGGAATCGCTTCGATCTCTTCGATCGTCGGCAACGTGTTGCGGGGATGGATCTGGTAATCGGTGCCGCCCAGCCGCGCCGTTCCGGCGGCCAGCACGAGGTTCGATTTTCGCATCGCGTCGACCACATCGGTGGCACTGATGTGGTACGCCTGCAGTTTTGCCGGGTCGACGTAAACCATCATCTGGCGGAACTTGCCGCCGAAGGGGTGAGGGATCTGAACACCCTTGAGTCCACCCATCTTGTTCCGCACGGCGTAGTAGCCGATTTGGTAGAGCTGGGATTCGCTCAGCCCTTCGCCGGAGATCGCCGCCAGCACGACCGGCAGGTTGGCCGGTTCACTGCGCAGGGTGAACGGCCACTCAATGCCCGGCGGCAGGTGAAACATGTCACTGGCTTCCAGGTTGACGATGTCGTTCATCGCCGAACTGGCGTCGGCACCGGGTTGAAAGAAAACCTTGATGACCGCGGCGCCGGGAACGGTGCGCGATTCCTGGTGTTCGATTTTCCCGGCCAGGGTGAGGGCGCGTTCGACGCGTGAGGTGACGGACTTTTCCATGTCCATCGTCGGCAGCCCGGGGTACGAAAAGAAACTGACGACGACCGGTTTTTTAAAGTCCGGCAGGATGTCGATCGTGATGCCGGGGATGACGGCTACCCCGAGCACGCACAGGGCGATCGATCCGGCCAGCACGGCGAAGCGGTTTCGTAGCGAAAAGTCAATCAATCCCATCAGGGGCTATCCGAATCTCAGGGGCACTTGCTGGTAGGTCAGGCTGTGCCTGACGGAGGTTTGTCACCTGTGCGAGAGGCTTCCAGCCTGTCGAGGCTGAAATGACACGCTGGATGCCTATCCCACCGTTTGTGTGACCTAGTTGGTCAGGACCTTGACCTTTTGGCCGTCGGTGAAACGCTTCAGGTGCGCATCGATGACGCGCTGCCCGGGCAACAGCCCCGAGCGGACTTGAATCGATTGGCCGTCATCGAGGCCGGTTTCGATGGATGCGACGGTGACGGTTTCGTCCTGGCCGACGACATAGACGTACGCTTTCCCTTCTTCGCTGAACCGGATCGCACGCGCGGGCAGCAAGTTGGCTGCCACTTTGCCGGACAGATTGATCGATGCTTGGCCGAACATTCCGGGCAACAGCTTTCCGTCGGTGTTCTCCAATTCGACTTCGACGGTCATGGTCCGCGTGCTCGGATCCAGGCTTCCCGATCGCCGCGTGACGGCGGCCTTGATCGCGGGTTCACCGGCGAACGAGGGGAACGTCAACGTGACTTCGTCGCCCGGATTGATGCGGGCCGCATCGGTTTCGGGCACGGGAATGCGGACCCGGAGCTTGTCGATTTGGTTGATCACCAAGAGCGGCCGCGTCGAGGCCTGGTCGCTGGCCTTGCCGACCAGGTCGCCGGGTTCGACGTTGCGCTGCGAGACGATGCCCGCGATCGGTGCTCGAACGGTTGCGTAGTCGATCATCACATCCAATTCTTCCAGCTCACGCTCGGCGATCATCGTTTCGGCCCGGGCGGCTTCCAAGTCGGCTTCGGCAGCGGCCTTCTGTGCTTCGGTCACCGCGACGTTGGCTTTGGCCGAATCGATCGCCGAGGCCACGGATTGTTTGGCGGCGCGCTCGCTATCGCGTTTCTTTCGCACTTCGTCCAGCATCCGGTCTTGCAGTGATCCGCGCTCGACCAGATCGCCGGTGCGCTGGAATTCTGACTCGGCGGCCGCGAGTGAAGCGTCCGCGCGACGCATCTCGCTTTCCGCCTCGACCAAGCTGGCCTGAGACGATCGGACTTGTGCGTCGGCGAGGTTGACGCCGGCGGCGGCGCGTTTTTCATCGGCCTGTAATCGCGTGATCCGCGCCTGGATGACTTCACGCTGTTTCGACATCTCCGGAACGTCGATTTCGAGCAGCACCTGACCGGTTTGGACGACGTCACCGATGTCGACGTGAAGTTGGCTGACAAACCCCGATGCTTTGGGGCGAACTTCGGAGTAGTAAAACGGATGAACGGTCGCGGGTTGCAATGTCGTCGGTTGGATTTCCGCGTCGGTGACGGCGACGGTGCGAACCGCCACGACGCGATCACGATCAGACGTGTTGGCGACGGGCGGTGGCGGTAGACATCCGGCCAGCAACAGGGGGGCTGCTGCCAACGAGAGCCGAATGGGATTGCCACGGCGAAGGATCATCAATTGTCTGTCCATCATGCAAAGGGTGGGAAAATGCCAGGATGACCGGTGTAACCGTCAGAGTTGCCGTCAGCGAATCACTTTCGGCGATATGACTGTGCATCATAGTTATCACAACAAGAGATTTCGCTTGGTGATCACGCGGTTTCCGGTAAACCAGTTGTTGCAGTCGTTATTGCCGGAGCCGTCGTTTGCCGAAGCATCATCGGTAGGACCGCTGCGTTTGACGCGACGGCAATAATGGGATCGATGGACAATACCGATAGGCGGCAGGATGCCAAAGCGACTACTGACTTTAGGATTGATCGGCTGCGTGGGTTGTGCAACCGGCCCTGCGATGGTGGGGCACATCCCTGAGGCGCCGAGTGTCCCCCCCGCGGTCGAAGTGCCGCTGCAGCCGCCGACGGCCAACATCGATGTTGCCGACGCGGCGGCGGACACTTTGACGCTGGTCGACTACATCGCCAACGAACCCTTCGTGGACGAGTCGCAAGCGGTTGCCGAGCCGACCGGGTTTGCACCGCCCATCGATCAGGTCGCCGCAGTAAAACAGTCCGGTGCGGACGGCGCGATCGAATCGGCAGAGCCGTCGGTCGACTTGAACTTGCCGTCGGCGTTGGCGATGGTGGCCGGCCAACATCCGGCGGTCGGAGTGGCGCGGTGGCGGGTCCAAGAAGCGTACGCCCGACTGGCCCAGGCCGAGGCGATGTGGTTGCCGTCGATTCAAGCCGGGTTTGGTTTTCATCGTCACGACGGCAACTACCAAGCCAGCGACGGCAGGGTCGTCGACGTCAATCGCAACTCCTTTCAATACGGCTTGGGAACCGGCGCGACCGGGGCGGGGACGACTCCCAACCCGGGGCTGGTGGCGCAGTTTCATCTGGCCGACGCGATCTTTCAGCCGAAAGTGGCCGAGGCGACCGCTTGGGCCAGCGGACACGCCGCCAACGCGACCGAGAACCTGCAACTGCTGACGGTCGCGCTGGCCTACATCGATCTGGTGAGTGCACACCAGGACGTCAGCATCTTGGAAGCGTCCAAGACGCGAACGGCGGAATTGGCCAAGCTGACCGGTGATTTTGCCGAAGCCGGCCAGGGGCTCAAGGCCGACGCCGATCGGATGCAAACCGAGTTGGCATTGATGGAAAACCGTTTGATCGCCGCCCAGGAACAAACCGCCGTCGCCTCGGCTCGGTTGGCTCAAGCGATCAGTCTGCGTGGCCAGCCGCGGATCACACCGATGGACGTCACGGTGGTTCCACTCAAGTTGGTGTCGGTCGACGTCGACAAGGCTTCGTTGATCGGGACCGGGCTTGCGATGCGTCCCGAGTTGAAGGAGTCGCAGGCGCTCGTCGCGGCCGCCTGCCAGGCCTACAACCGCGAAAAGTATGCGCCGTTCGTGCCCAGCGTGTTGCTGGGGTTCAGCACCGGCGGATTCGGCGGCGGGCTGGGCAACGAACTCGACGATGTCAGCGGGCGATACGACCTCGATGCCGTGATGTCGTGGCAGGTCCGCAACTTGGGGCTGGGCGAAAAAGCGGCGCGGCGGGAGCAATCGGCGCGCGTCCAGCAAGCCAAGTACGAGCGGATCCGCGTGATGGACCAGGTCGCCCGCGAGATCAGCGAAGGCTACGCCCGGGTGCAGTCGCGCCATCGCCAAATCGCTGCGACCGAGCGGGCGATCGAGTTCGCACTGGATTCTTACGATCGCAATCTCAAGCGGATCCGCGACGGCGAAGGGTTGCCGCTGGAAGTGCTGCAGTCGCTGCAGGCGTTGGAAACCGCCAGCCGCGCGTACCTGCGAGCGGTCGTCGACCACAACCGGGCGCAATTCGAGTTGCAGTGGGCCCAAGGCTGGCCGGTTAGCAGGTAGCGGTTAGCGTTTGCAGTTAGCAACTTGAAACTTGTTGACCCTAACGTTTTCTATGTATCGGATTTTGCCGGATAGGCGAAGTCATGCAGGCCCGGACGGCCGGCAGAGTGGATGCCGGTGGCGTGAGCCACCGGAGATGATTTCAAGGAGTCCTTGAGGCCCAGCGGGCCGACACAATTCCCCTGCGATTCCAAATACCCGCGGTTCAGGAGACCGATTGTGCCGGCCTTTCAGGCCTCCGTGATCGAGGTCTTTCCGTTCCGGTGGCTGACGCCACCGGCAAGCATTGTGCCAGCCCTCCGGGCTTCATCGCGAACACACATAGAAAACGTTAGAGTCAGGAAACTTGAAACTTAAAACCTGAAACCTTCACGCCCCGGGCGACCAGCCCGGTCGCGGGCTGGAGTGAATCAGCGGCGGTTGATCACCGGCAAGTTTTCGGATTCGCTCGGCCATTTCGGCGACCGATTCGGGATCCGACAAGGGATCGATGGTGACTCGGAAGCAGACGGTTTGTTCGGGTTGAATTTCGACGACCCGATCATGCGAGGCTTCGAAGGACCGCTGGTTGGGAAAGTTGGTGGCCGGTTCCAGTCCGGTGACATAGCCGTCGGCGGGATCGGCCGTGTTCTTCCAAAGGACAAACCGCGGCAAGGTCTTGGTGCCGTACGTGAGAGCGAGTGCTTGGGAGGCATCGGCGTTTTGCAGCATCACCGAGGTCAAGTTGGCTGCATCGCTGCGGAGCTTGGCAAAATAGACGCGCTCGGCGTAACCGACTTGCGGCTCGCCAAACTCGTGGAACGATTCGATTTCGCCGGCCGACAGTTTGTCTTTGGGGGCCAGTTCTTCGATCGGCAGGATCAATTTCGAGCCGTCTTCCAGGACGGGTTGGCCGACGTTGATGTGATACAACATTTGCACGGTTGCCGGCGTCGAACGCTCGTTGGTCACGTCGTCAAAGATCTGGACCGCTGCACTGCCGGCGTGGACGCGGATGCGGCTGTTGAGCCGAAGATTGGTGAAGAACAGCCGGCTCTCGCGGAGATCGCCGATCAATTCCAGGCGTCCGGAGACTTCGTCGAATTCGATCTGCAATCCGTCGGCGGGCAGATTGGCGATGCGTCCGTGCAGCGGGTAGGCCAGTTTCCCGTTGTCGTCGTGTTCGGGGGCTCCGTTGCTTTCCAGCCCGCAGCGGACCACCAGTTCGTCGAACCCCTCCAGCCAGCCGAGTCCGCTGGGGTCGTGGATCGGGACCAACGACGGGTGGACGGGGCCATCGACGGGGGAGTGCCAGCCGAACCGACCGGAGTCGGATTCGATGCTCCAAATCGCCATCCCGCGTGTGGGGAGCACGTTGACGACGACGGCGCCGGTGTCGATCCGCACGATTTCGACCCCGTCGGCACGTCCGCCGACGAATCGCCCGTGCCGCGTTTGGATTTTTCCTTTGGGCGATTCAATGGCGACCGAAAGCGGCGATTGATCGTCCCAAACCACACTCTTGAGCCGATCGTCGATCGATCGAGCCGTCTTCGTTTTTACCATCAGAATTCCTTAATCTGTCTCCGCGGACGAATTGCCGCAGCCTGATCGCCGCGTGGCCGATCCCGCGCGGCGATTCGTTTCAGCCGATAGAATGACACGAATGGCTTGGCGGTTTCTGCTCCGATTGGGGCAGGTCTGCATTCTTGTCGCACAGTGCTCCAATCAATACAACATGCGGGCAGACTTTCCGCCACAATAGCTCCAAAAATCTCCAACCCTTCCAACCATAAATTCATCCATGACGAATGTGAAGCTCGACGACGGACTTGTCCGTGGCGACTCGATCACCTCGATTTTGGATTCCGCCATGGACGCTGGCGGTGGATTGTTGCGTTTGACCCCGACCTGGGTCCCGCGATCGTTCCTGCACCCGGGGCGTCGCATCAAGTTGCATCCGGGGGACTATTACCGGTTCGGGGCCGACCGGGGTGGGATCGATGAACGCTGGTTCGGCAGCACCACCGACGCGGCCAACGACGGTCGGGTGTGGCACGAAGGCCAGAGTTTTTGCCTGTTCGAAGGCAAAAAATTCATGCTGAAAGAAGCCATCGCCGAACGGGGCAACGACATCGTCGGCGACGCGATTTTTGGGAAATACAACCGCTGGCCCGTTTACAGCAAATTCTTTGACAACATGGGGCCGATCCCACACCACATGCACCAGTCCTTCGAGGATGCGGCGCTGGTCGGACAAGAGGGGAAACCGGAAAGCTATTACTTCCCCCCGCAACTCAACAACGTCGACAACAACTTCGCCTACACCTTTATGGGATTGGAACCGGGGACCACACCGCAAGACGTCCGCCGCTGTCTGGAAAATTGGAACGAAGGCGACAACGGGATTCTGGACCTGAGCCGTGCCTACCGATTGAAACGGGGGACCGGTTGGTTGATCCCGCCGGGCGTTCTGCACGCACCCGGATCGTTGTGCACCTATGAACCGCAGTGGGGCAGCGACGTGTTCGGGATGTACCAATCGATCGTCGAAGGACGCTACGTGCCCTGGGAATTGCTGGTCAAGGACATGCCCGAAGAGAAGCACCAAGACCTGGATTTCATCGTCGGTCAGCTCGACTGGGACAAAAATGTTGACACTCACTTTAAAGAGAGCAACTACTTGGAGCCGATCGTGGACGAGAACCGCAGCGGCGACGGCTTCGTCGACAAGTGGATCGTTTACGGCACCGTCGACGGCCAGCAATTGTTCAGCGCCAAAGAGTTGACGGTCGCGGCCGGGGCCAAGTGCACGCTCAAAGATCCTGGTGCGAGCAGCTGGATCACGGTGCAAGGTCGGGGGCGAATGGGAGCCTTGGACCTGCAGACGCCGGCCATGGTTCGCTTCGGCGAAAACACGTCCGACGAAGTCTTTATCTCGCACGTCGCCGCAACCGGCGGTGTGGAGATCGAGAATCTGGGCACCGAACCGCTGGTCGGACTACGTTACTTCGGCCCCGATACCCATAGCGACCTGCCCAAAGGCGGCTCTTGATTCCACTTCCTGCTCTTCCTGGGCCACGTGCCAACACGCGGTCCCCCGTCCCCATTGCGATCGAATAAAATCGCCGACTGCGTGACTGCGTGACTGCGGCGAATCCCAGAATCGAAACTCCTGAATCGACCCTCATCCCCCGAATTCGAAAAACACGATGAAACTTCACAACGCGATGTGGCCCGGACTGGTTGGCAAAGGCGACGGCCCCGACCAAGAACCTCCGATCAGTTTGGAACACATGCTTGACCTGACGGCCGCGGCCGAAGTGAACGGGCGAAAGTTTGACGGTATCGATTACTTTCTGTTCCTGCCGCACACCGATCCGGAAGCCAGCGACGACGACCTGCGGAAGATCGCCGACCTGATCCAGTCCAAGGGGTTTAGCGTCGGATCACTGGTCGCACCGGTCTGGCCGGGCACGATCGGTGATTCGGCCATGGGCGACAAGGAACAGACCGACAAGTTCCTTTCGGCGGTCAAAATGGCCTGCCGCGTCGCCGGAATTTTTAACGAACACGGCGTCCGCCAATACGGCGTGATCCGAATCGACAGCGCGGAATTCGGCGTCGAAAAGTGGCGAGAAGATCCGCAGGCCAATACCAGCAAGATCGCCAACACGTTCCGCGAAGCCGCCAAGATCGCCGCCGACCACGGCGAACGGCTGGCTGCCGAAGGCGAAATTTGTTGGGCCGGCATGCACAGCTGGAAAGACATGCTGGACCTGTTGGAAGCCGTCGGGATGCCCGAAACGCTCGGTTTCCAAGCCGATTTGGCCCACACGTATTTGTATCTGATGGGTTACAACGCCCCCGAGCACGCGCTGCTGCACGACGGGTATAGCGACGAAGAGTTTTACGCCGCGTACGAGAAGATGACCGACAAGCTGCGGCCCTGGACGATCGATTTCCACGTCGCCCAAAACGACGGGGAAGTCCACGGCGCCGGCGACCACGACAAGACCGGCAAACACTGCCCCGCCGATGACCCCAACGGCAAGTTGGACATCGTCAAGTGCGCCGGATACTGGCTCAAAGACGCCGAGCAGCGCGGCATCAAACACATCTGCTGGGACGGTTGCATGTTCCCCAACGAAACGCTGGAACAGCCCGGAACGTGGAACACGATCCTTGAAACCATGATCAAAGTCGACGAGTCGCTGAAATAGCCCGACGACTGCGCACTCCTGTAATGACAGGCTAGAAGCCTATCCCACTTCACCCACTCACAACGCAACAACCTACTATGAAACCTCTCAATATCGGCATGGTCGGCTACGGATTCATGGGCCGCACCCACAGCAACGGGTACTGCCAAGCCAACCACTTCTTTGATCTCGAGTACAAGCCTGTCTTGAAAGCGGTCTGTGCGCGAAACAAGGACAAGGCCCAAGCGTTTGCCGACCAATGGGGTTATGAGTCGATCGAGACAGACTGGCGCGAGATGCTCAAACGTGACGATATCGATGCGATCGATGTCTGCACGCCGAACAACCTGCACAAAGAAATCTCGATCGCTGCCGCCGAAGCCGGCAAGATGGTGTTGTGCGAAAAGCCGATCGCGATGAACGTCGCCGAAGGCGAAGAGATGTGTGATGCGGTCGAGAAGGCCGGTGTTGCCAACATGGTTTGGTACAACTATCGACGCGTCCCCGCCGTGTCGCTGGCCAAGCAACTGATCGATGAAGGTCGATTGGGACGGATCTTTCACTACCGCGCGAACTTCCTGCAAGACTGGACGATCAATGCGGACGTTCCCCAAGGCGGTGCGGCCACGTGGCGACTCGATGCCGACGCCGCCGGCAGCGGCGTGACCGGTGACCTGCTGGCCCACTGCATCGATACCGCCCTCTGGCTCAATGGTGGCATCACCGACGTTTCCGCCGTCGCCGAAACGTTCATCAAAGAACGAACGCACGCCGAGACCGGTGCCAAGCAAGCCGTCAAGATCGACGACGCCTGCACGTTCCATTGCCATTTCGACAACGGATCGTTGGGGCTGTTCGAATCGACCCGCTACGCACGCGGCCACAAGGCGCTGTACACGTTGGAAATCAATGGCGAACACGCGTCGATCCGGTGGGATCTGCACGACCTGCATCGCTTGGAGTATTTCGATCACAGCGATGATTCAATCGTCCGCGGCTGGAGAAGCGTTCACGTCAGCGATGGCGATCAACCCTACATGGGCAACTGGTGGGTGCCGGGATTGAACATCGGCTACGAGCACACCTTCATTCACCAAGTCGCCGACTTCCTGAAATCGCTGGAAACCGGTGAACCGATTGAACCGAGTTTCCGCACGGCGCTGGAAACTCAAAAGGTTTGCGATGCCGTCCTCGCCAGCGCCCACGAGCGGTCCTGGAAAACGATTTAGTCGTTCGTCTTCGTAGGGCATGCTGTGCATGCCAATCGTCACGCACAGCGTGACCTACTTACTACGTACTAGGCACGCTGTCCGCCGCGGACCCAACCGAGCGTCGCCAAGGTGAACGTGGCCAGGGCGACGCCGAGGTATCCGAGGGTCCAGCCGAGCGATCGTGATTCGGCCCAGGCGTACCAGGCACCCAGTGTGGCCATGGCGATGATTGCAACGGCCACGATCAGCGGCATCGGCGACCTGGATCCCGTCACCGCCGAGCGCAGCAGGTAGGCGACCGAGACGGCAAAGACAACAAGAAAGACTGCGAGGGTTGCACCCATGTTGGAACTCGTCCGGCAGATGGTGATGGTCAGTGCTTCATCAGAGCCCGCCGAACGCTTTTGATTCGGAAGTTCCTGTGGTTCGGCCGCGATTGTCCGAGTTTGGTGGGGCATGCGGTGCATGCCTGACGTGTCGCGCCGCGTGACCTATGTCAGTCCCGCCAATTCGGTGGCGCGGCGAACGCGGGTGATTCCGATCATGTACGCGGCTGTCCGAAGTGGAATGTCCCGTTCGTGTGCGTTCTGCCAGACGTGTTCAAAGGCTTCCGAGAGCGTTCGGTCCAGTTCTTGGCGGACGCGGTCCAGGGTCCAGCGATAGTGCTGTCGGTTCTGGACCCATTCGAAATAGCTGACGGTCACACCGCCGGCGTTGGCCAGAATGTCCGGCAAGATGGTGACGCCGTGGTCGTGCAGGATCTTGTCGGCATCGGGATCGACCGGGCCGTTGGCGGCTTCGATGATCGCTCTGGCCGAAATCTTTTTGGCGTTCTTTTCAGTGATCACTCCGCCGAGCGCCGCGGGAATCAAGATGTCGACGTTTGGCAGGGTCAGCAGCGCATCGGTCGGTAAGACATCGCATTGCTTGAACCCTTCCAGCAGCCCGTAAGGATGCTGCAATTTGTGATGAAGTGCGGCAGCGATATCCAGACCTTCTTTACGGTAATACGTCCCGGTGATGTCACTGATCGCGATGACGGGGAATTGGGCTTCGGACAAGAACTTCGCCGCATGGGATCCGACATTCCCAAAGCCCTGGATGGCGATGCTGGTGGCTTCGGGTTTCATGCCGAGTCGTTTGGTCAGCTTGACCGTCAACGTACCCACGCCGCGGCCGGTCGCCTCTTCGCGGCCCTTGGCACCGTATTCTTCGACGGGTTTGCCGGTGATCACGGCGGGATTGAACCCATGGTATTTTTCCCACTGGTTGCGAAACCAAGCCATCACGCGATGATCGGTACCCATGTCGGGTGCGGGAATATCGGTGTCGGGGCCAACGATGTCGTGGATTTGGTCGACAAACACTCTTGTCAGCCGTTCCAGTTCACGGGTCGACAGTGACCGTGGATCCACGCCGATCCCGCCCTTGGCGCCTCCATAGGGAAGATTGACGACGGCAGTCTTCCACGTCATTAGACTCGCCAGCGACCGCGTTTCATCCAAATTGACTTCGGGGTGGTACCGCAAGCCGCCTTTCATCGGCCCGCGGCTGTTGTCGTGCTGGACACGAAATCCGACAAACGTCGCCAGGGAGCCGTCGTCGCGTTCAATGGAAACCTGGACCCGGATTTCCCGTGATGCCATCAGCATCGCTTCGCGTGCCTGGGGGCTCAGATCAAGATGTTCGGCTGCGGTGTGAAAATATCGGCGAGTCGCCTCGAAAGCTCTCATCGTGATCGCCCGGATGGTGTGGTGAAGGGGATGCGTTTCAAGTGTAGCTTGGGGTGTAGCGTGTTGACGAGTCAGGCTGCGGCACGGCGGGCCTGCTTGCGGCGTTTTTCGTCATGGCGGATCGCGATCACACGCCGTTTGATGTCGACTTCGTGGGGAAGCCACTCGGACAGGCTTCCGGTCCGAAAGTACTCCTCGGCCAGTGCCCGGATCGACCGCGTCTGCACGTGTCGCCTGACTTGTTTTTTCCAAACCGCGATCGGGGCTCGCAGCGTCGCGCCGACCAATGCCCATCCGCAGCGGCATTCGGGGATCGGGTATCCGGTGTAAGATTCGGTTTCTTCGGCCGCCCGATCCAGGACCAGGCTGACCGCGGTGATCGCCAAACAGAATAATTCCGCTAGAGACGTGACGGTGTGTTCGTCGATCCCCTGGCGGGGGTCTCGCACGCCTTCGTGAAAACGATAGCGCCGGACCAGCCGATCGGAATGACGGTGGGCGTGACGCGCCATGTGCATCATCAACGAACCCAGCCAACCGGGGTCGTCGGCAAGTTGAATGATGACGTTGATTTGATCGTCATGCCATTTCTGTCGGATGCGATCGTAAGCTTGATCAACACTCCATTCCAACGGACGATGAATCAACGCCTCCCGCTCGGTGCTGATCGTGTGCAGGGGCTGGGCCATGTCGGTCACGTAGTGCGACAGTACCCCGGCCGCATGGGCCGCATCACGGAACCGTTCTGCGCGGAGGTATTTCTGCAGGCGGTTGTACCACTGGTGGGCCACGCGTGGAGCGCCGCCCCAATAGCCCTCGCGAACATGCAGAATGTGATTCTGGTAATCACGAAACCGCACGTCCGGGTCGATCGCACCGCGGAGAAACGATCGGTGGTAGTACAACAGCCAAGCGGTGAACCGTTTCCCGGCATCGGAGCGGATCATCGGCAACGCATCGATCGCGAAGCGCTGGTGCGTGCCTTGGCAGTGCGTTCGGCGAATGATCGCGTGCAATCGATTGGTCATGGCGTTGACAAGCCGGATGCTCACCCCACTGCTTAAGACGCGTAGGGCAGGCTGCCGTCACGGCGAGCCGGTCGCATGCGTGGACGTGTGGGGACGTGTCGGTCGGTCCCTTGCACGTCGGCCGCATCGATGCGGTTGAGATGAATGTCCATCTGCGGATAGGGAATCCCGATGCCGACCGCGTCGAGTTGCCGTTTGACTTCCGCGGTTAAGGATTCGGTCAGTTTCCAATAGTCGGCCGACTTGACCCACATGCGGACTTTCCACTCCACGGCGCTGTCGCCAAGGTTGCCGAGAATGACAGCGGTACCGCGGCCTTCGCCATGAATCGTATGCTGTTGGAATACGTCGGCGGCGGCTTGCAAGGCGTGTCGGGTTGCATCGATGTTCGCGTCATAGTCGACTCCGACGAGCACCTCGACACGGCGATGGGCATGAAAGCTGATGTTTTCGATCGTGGCGCCGCTGATCGAGCTGTTGGGGATGATCAGTCGCCGATTGTCGGGGGTGTCCAGCGTGGTGGTGAACAGGTCGATTTCGTTGACCTTGCCTGAAACCCCGGCGATGTTGACCATGTCGCCGACTTTGAAGGGACGAAAGACGATCATCAAAACGCCGGCGGCAAAATTGCTGAGCGTTCCTTGAAACGCCAAGCCGATCGCGAAACCGGCGGCCGCCAAAATGGCCGCCATTCCGCCCAGCGGTGCCCCCAGTTTGCTGGCCACCGCGGCGATCAGACTGAGCATCACGCTGTAGAAAATGGCGGTCCCCACAAACCGTCCAAAGGTCTCGTCGATCCGTTCGCGGATCGGCCGGCTGATGATTCGCGACAAGTACTTGGCAGCGAAATAGCCGCAGAAAATGACGGCCAATCCGAAGCAGGCCGGAACCAGGTTGGGAAGCACGGTGTTTTCGAGGTACTCGGTCACGCCCTGGAATTCACCGTTGAGCATTTGGCTGAGCACGCCGTCCAGCGACGATTCGTTCGTCGTGTCGCCCGATGGCGTTTCTGTCGTCGGAATGCTTGCTTCTGCCAGCAACATCGCGATTCATCCTTGAATGGCGGGAGAGGATCCTGTTCGAGACGGCTATACGAAATTTGCCCGGCCCGCGTAAAGTGACGTTTTTCAACGACCGTCTTTCCAGTGCCGATCGGCGAAGTCCAGATATTGCTGCCAGTCGTAGTCGGTCACGGCGTGCTTGCCGGTTCGCAGGTGATAACCGATCACACCGCTGTTGATCGGTTGTTCGGCCGCCGGCATCTTGGCCGGCGGTGCGTCACCGCCCATGCCATCGGTGCCCAGCAACCGGTAGACCGGATCGGCGGCGGCGGCGGCCAGAAATTCGCCCTTGGGATCGGCCCATTGATCCCCGGTCGCACTGGCCACGTAAATCGGACGCGGCGCGGCCAAGGCGATCAGTTCGTGTTGGTCGACCGGACAGGCACCTTCGTTTTCGTTGTATTGGGTGAATCGGTCGCAGAACCAATGGGGAAAGACCTCGTTGATTCGCCCGACCGTTTCACCGATCGCACGCCGCGACAGAGCGGCACCGCCGCACCCGGAATTGTTGCTGATGACCATCGCGAAACGCGGGTCGGTCGCGCCGGCCCACAACGCGGTCTTGCCCAGGCGCGAGTGACCGAGCACGGCGACCTTGGTGGCATCGATGCCCAGATCGGTCTCGGCTTCCAAGCAATCGAGTCCGCGGCTGAGTCCATACGCCCAGGCGGCGATGCTGCCCCAGCGTGATTGCGGCGCGACATGGGCGACTTGATCGCCGAGCGTGCCGTGGATGCCGTTTTTGAACCCGTCGTCGAAGTCGGGATCGATGTCACCGTAATAGATGGTCGCCACGGCGTAGCCGCGTTTTAGAATCATCTGCAGCGGCCACCGTGAAGCCGTGGCACCGCGTGACTTTTCATTCGCCTTGTTGCCGTCGGTCGTCCCGTTTCTGCCGACGCGAAACCAGCCCGGGTTCAATTCGATCGCGGGATCGTCGTCGACGCCGTGATTGCCTTGGAAATTCAGTCCCAAGAATGCAGGCACCGCGCCGGTTCGTTGCTTCGGCACGTAGATCATCATTCGCATCGACGTCGCGTCATCGGCCAAGCCGAAAAACACATCGATTTCGGTGCGGGTCGCCAAGCCGTCGAACACCGTTTTACTGCTGACCTGTTGGCGGCGAATCGGACACGGCGGCGGCGAAACCCCGTACACATGTTTTTCAAACAGTGCCAATAGCTCGGGCCGGCGCAGGGTGTTCCACTGTTGGGCCGTTGTGACCGGTGAACCGCCTTGGGTGACCAACGGATCCGGCAGGGTGTAGTCCGGAATCTTTGACTCGTCATAATTGGGCTCGAATCCCATCACGCCGCGATTGGACGGATGAAACGACAGCATGAACATCACACAACAGGCGATGGTGAATCGTGTGGAACGAGACGTTTGCATGTCGATGGCCTTTTTAAAAAATGTGTGACGCGGCAGCCCATGGTGAATGACGGCCTGAGATTGTAGAACGATCACCTGGCAGCGTGGCCGGATTCCTCTCCCCGTAAAAAAAATACCCCAAGATCATCAATGAACCATTTGAACCACGTGATCGGCAACGTGATTGCCGCCTCGGCGCGACTCGGACTCGGTTATGCCGATCGCATGTTGTCCGACGTCCGTCCCGATCAATTTGCGAGATTTGCGACCGCGGACGGCCAAGTAATTGAGTCCAATCACCCCTGCTTTATCCTCGGGCATCTCAGCTTGTACCCCTCGCGAGTCGTCACCGAGCTGGGCAAGGATGCGTCGGCGATCCAGCCCAGTGAGACGTTCAGCAAGGTATTTAGCAAGGATGCCAAGTGCGTGGACGACGTCGACGGGACGCTGTACCCGAGCATGGACGAAGTCGTCGCGGCATTCCGCAGCGGATATGAAAAAGCGATCGAAACGGTCGAACAAGCCGTAGATGATTCGTTCCTTGTCGAGAACCCCAACGAAGCGATGCGGGCGAAGTTTCCGAGTATGGCCGCAGCGCACGCGTTTTACCTGGGTGGTCACATCATGCTGCACATGGGTCAGTTCAGTGCCTGGCGGAGGATGATGGGCCTGGGTCCGGCGTAGCGTCGGTCGAAAAACCAACGTCGTATTGACGCTCGCCAGAGCGTGGATCATCCGCCGTCTGGCGACGGCAGCTACTCGCCGGAGTAAAGATGATCCGCCGTCTGGCGACGGCAGCTACTTGCCGATACAGAATCGGCTAAAGACGCGGTCCAAGATGTCATCGGTGTAGACGGCCCCGGTCACTTCACCCAGGGCGGACGCAGCCAGACGGAGTTCGGAGGAAACGTACTCGTGGCCGTCTCCGCCGCCGACGTAATCAATCGCCGATGCAATCGCCGTCTCGGCTGCGCGCAGGCTACCGGTGCAGCGGGCGGCCGTCCCCAGAATCGAAACACCCTCGGAGGCATCCAGGGATTCGATCGCATCGGTGATTTGTTGCCGCAGGGATTCAATCCCGGCGCCGGTCAACGCGCTAGTGCGGATCCATGGCTCGGGTGTTGGCTGGTCGCCCGGTGTTTGGTCGACTAATGAATTGCGCAGTGAATTGCGCAGTGAATCGCATTTCGTGGCCACCCACAGATCGATCGCCGGACGTCGTTTCTCGTCGGCGAGCTGGTGCATGGCGTGACAGGTGGCCTGCCATTGGCGGGATCCGTGATCGACGCACCACAACCGGATGTCTGCTTCGCGGCCGGCGCGGTCGGCTTGCAGTTGAGCCTGATGCGAGATCTGTTGCAGGGACGAATCGCCGTCGGCGGTTTCGATCCCCGCGGTATCGACCAGCATCACGTTGTGTTCACCCCACTGCATGGGCACGGAAACCACATCGCGCGTCGTCCCGGCTTGATCGGCGACGATGGCGGCCTCGTGACCGGCCAGAACGTTCAGCAGTCGACTTTTGCCCGCATTGGGTAATCCACGCAACGCAATGATCCATTGCGACTTGTCTCGCGTTCGCTGTGTCAATTGTTCGCGCGTCATTGCCAGCGTGGATCGGATCGAATCCAGTCGAGCGACCAGATCGTCATCACTGATGAATTGAATGTCTTCGTCGACGAAATCCAGCCCGGCTTCGACGTCGGCCAGCAAGTCCAGCAATTGGCTCCGCATGAATTCCATCGGTCGCGAAAGGTTGCCGGCCAGTTGACGCAGCGCGTGATCGAGCGATCCCCGTCCTTCGGCTTCGATCACCCCCAAGACCGCTTCGGCTTGAGTCAAATCGAGCCGGCCGGCGAGGAAGGCCCGCAAGGTGAATTCACCCGGTCGTGCCGCGCGTGCACCGAGTTCGATGGCACTTCCGACGATCGCGCTGAGAATCGGCATCGAACCGAAGGTGTGGATTTCCAGTGACGGTTGACCGGTGTAGCTGCCGGGCGTCGGCCAGATGAGTGCACGGACGGGGATCTCGCCGAGCGGGCTGCCCAAGTTGACCGCGCCTTCGACGCAATGTGCGGATCGATCACTCGTCGGGTTGATTCCCAGTTGTCGCGCGATCTCGATCACATCGGTCCCCGAGAACCGAACCGCGCCGCGGGCTGCGGGCGTGGTGGACGAACCGATCGCGACGATCGTGTCTTCGATCTCGATAGAGCTTGAAAATCCCATTGCCGATCGGTCAGTGGCTGGTCGTGACCGCGGGATCCGGCTTGGAAGTCAAACGCGCGGCCTTGGTCGACGAACGCGACGCCATCGACGCATCCAGACTGGGGCCGGCCTGTTTCAACGCATCGAGAACCATCGATTGCGTCACGATATCACGCAGCACGATCGGCTTTTCAGGCGAGGTTCCCGGATAGATGGCCAACAGCGGGATCGACTTGCTGCCGAATTCCTTTTCGAGTTTTTCGACGATGTCTTCGGGCAAGTCGGTCATGTCGGCCAGCATCGGAACCGCGTCCAGCTCTGCGAGCAACTCGCTGGTCGGCTTGGTGTCCAAAGCGATCTCGGTATTCAAAATACAGTTGGGGCACCAGGCTGCGGTGAAGTCGAGCATCACGGTGCGGCCGGCTGCCTGGTGTTCCTGAAGCCGTTCTTCGTCAAACTTTTCCCAGCGGACGTGGTCGTCGGCGACGTACTGGACTTGGCCGGGCCCGACCACCGGAGCCGGGTTGCGTTCCAGATACGCGAACGCCAGCCAGCCGATGGCAACGGCGCTGGCGACGCCCAGGCTCCAGCCACGCAACCGTTTTTCAATGGTTTGCCACGGCGGCACTTTTCCGATCACCCAGCAGCCGAACCAGACGCCGATCAGCGTCACAAAGACCGGCAACTTTTGCTCGTCGCTGAATTGATTGAAGAAGTACGCGACGGTTCCCAAGAACAGGAACGCCAAGAACTCTTTCAGCGTCACCATCCAGTTGCCCGGCTTGGGCAGGAAGCCGACCAGCGACGGAAACAATCCCAGCAGGATATAGGGCAATGACATGCCCAGTCCGACCGTCATGATGACGAGCGCCGATTCGACGGAATTGAGATAGATCGTGTACCCGAGCGCGACGCCGAGGAACGGGCCGCTGCACGGTGTGGCCAGGATCGTGGCGAAGGTTCCGGTGAAGAACGCGCCGCTCAAGCCTTCTTTGCTCTGCAGGTTTTCCGACGACTTGCCCGTCGCCAGACCCGGTGTCGGCAGTTCCCAGACACCCAGGTACGACAGCGCCAGGGCAAAAATCAGCACGGTCAATCCGATCCGCACGGGGAAGTAAGCGAATTGTTGGCCCCAACCGAACGAAAACACGATGGCCAGCACAGCCAGCCCTGCGAACACGGTCAGGATTCCGGCGACGTAGGCGAAGTTCAACAGCGCGACGCGGCGGCGGTCTTCACCGGCCTGTTGAACGAAGCTCAACACCTTGATCCCGATGACCGGCAACACGCAGGGCATGAAGTTCAGGATGAACCCGCCGCAGAATGCGAGCAACATGATAAAGGGCAGCGACGCTTTCGGGGTATCGCCGGCCAGGGCGACCGTATTCGTACCGGCGTTCTCGGTTGGTTGGGTTTGGACGACCGGATCGGCGGGCTGGGTTGCGGGTGAGTCGGGGATCGTGTCGGTGGGATCGACGGCGTTGACGCCGGGTTGCCCCGCCGTCGGTTCCTCGGCGTCTTTGTCCAAGTCATCGACCCACTTTGTTTCCGCGGCCTGATCGATCGCGGTGACAAACTTGACAGACTTGATATCGATCGGACCGAGCGAGGCGTCGGCTTCGTCCGCAACCGTCACCACCGCAGTGAACTCGAAGGCCATCGGTTGCAGACAGCTCTTGTCGGTGCAAGCTTGGTAACAGACATAGCCTCGGATCGGGTAGTCGCCCGCCGCCGTCCCCGCGGGGATCTTGATCGGCAGCGACCAGGTCACTTGGCCCTTGTAGTACTTCACCGGTGGCGTGTCGGGCACACCGGGGATGGAGGGGAACAAGGACTTGGAAATGATCGGCTGGTTGGCGTTGGGGTGACCGACCCGCAAGCCACTCTTTTCGGTGACGACGAAGTTGGTCGACGATTCGGAATCATCGACGACACCCTTGTAGACGTGAAAATCGGCTTCGGGGGTGGCGCGAAAGACCAACTGGCCCTGCCCGCCCGGGACGACCGACGACGAGACGCCGGCGGTCCAGGTGACGTCGTAGTCTCCGTCGCGAAACGTGGTCGGTTTGGCGTTCGGATCGGACAGCAACTTGGCGGCCGTTTCTGCCGTGACGGGATTCGCCACGAACGATGTCTCTGGATCGTTGTTGCCTTGTTCGGCGGATGTCGTGTCTGGCCCGGCAAAGGTGGCGGTCAGGGTTTCGTTGGCTGGTAAGCAAGACCCGCTGGTCTGGCACACCAACGCCTTGACGTCGACCTTGATCGCGTCTTGGAACCCGGCCGGCAGTTCGATCGGAGCCGACCAACGCACGACGCCTTCGTGTTCTTCGATTGTCACGCCCGGATAAACATCCGAGACGCTTTTCATCGGTGGTTCGTCGGGTTTGAACTCGTCGGCAATCGAAACCGACTGCGGCGACGCAATCGAAAACTTGGTCGCCAGCGGTCCGCCGGGCGGTTGAGTGGTTGAATAGATGTGCCACGATCGACCCACCGTCGCTTCGATGTCTAGTCGTCCGCGTTGACCGTTGGTGACGTAGCTCGCCGTCCAACTGACCGGATCTTGTTGGGCGTCGGTCAGCCCGCCAAAACTGATGCCGCCGAAGACGTCACCGGACTGGTCCAGCGCGGAGGCGTCGAACGTGCCTTGGGCGAACGCGCTCGGTTGGCCGACCGGGACGATCCCGGGCAGGGCCATGGCCAAAACGGCGACACCAAGCACCGCCACACGACGCACGGTCATGCGAAGCACAGCGGTGGTGAGCATTGTCGCCCGGGAGGCCCTGTTCAAAGACATCGTGGTCATAGAGGGATGATTTCTTTTCATAGTGATCGTATCGTCACGGTGATCGCCCCCACGAGTTTAGTTGTGGCGGCTAAAAAACGTCAACGTTCCGTTTGCCCATCAACTGATTCGATTAATCGGCCCAGCCGCCGGGACACCAGCTGCAAATTGGCAAATTGTCTCGACTCGCCGACGAGCCAAACGACCCAATTTGCCAAGCTGATCCAAAGTGAGGTCTCAGCGATCGTCAGTACCAGTGTACGAAACTCTGGAGCATCAAGCTCCGGTAGGACTGACTGTCCGATGCCAATCTCTGGGATGCCGAACGTCCGATCAGCGGCTAAGGGGGCGTCGAGCTGGCGGGGGGCCGACTGGCTTGATAATGACGCTTCGCACCGGTAATCCGCCAGGATTCGATCGATGGTTTGTACCGGGGAGTCGCGGAATTGTAAGAAACTGGTCGCCCAGCGGGCCAAGTCGACTGCGACCGTGTCGACTCGCAGGGCGTCAAAATCAATGATTCCGACCACTTTTCCCGCTGAATACAGCATGTGCTCGCGGTGAATGTCCCGGATAACGTACTGCAGCGGCAACCGCCGGCTGGCCAGCGGGGTCAGGGCCGCGACCAATCGCGGGGCTGTGGTCGGCCACTGCTGTTTCAGCAAACGGCAGGCTCGGACCACGGGGGCCGCGACACTTGGGTGAACCCGACCCTGCAGATCGGTCGCCAGACAACCGGGCAAATGTTGATTCAGCCACGCGACACGCTGCAGCCGTTGGGCGATCGCGGGGGCCGGTTGCTGCCAGCGGCCCAGTCGCCCCATCGCGTGATGCATTTGAGCGATCGCCGCGGCACCCTTGCCGATCGAGCCCAACGGTGCGTCCTCGTCTAGCGGCTGGCCCGGCATCCATGTCGCCAGCTCCCAGATGTGTCCCGAGGCGTCGATCGTTAGCGTTGCACCCTGGGGATCAATCGGTTTGTATTTTGGTAGCAAATCAAACGTGGATGCGACTGCCGAGACGACCGCGTGGATCTCGTTGACACGCTGTTCGGTGGTGCCGTCGGGCCAACAACGCAGCACGAGCGTTTCCTCGCCGCTGCAACGAAACACGCGCGCGCCGCTTAAGCCGGGCGGCATCGGCGTGATCGATGTCACACCGAGTCGTTGCAAGCCGCTTCGGATCTCTGTCGGGATCATCGTCGAATGAGTGGGATAGGCGTTCGCGACGTTGGGGCGCTCTGGCCACATTTACATTTTGTGGTAGCGGAACTCAACAAGCGTTTCCGGCTTCCGCTACGGCTTCAACCCTAAGATCCGATCTTGACGAAGCACTCCAGCAATTTCACGGCGCTACCGATCGAAAAGAATACCCACAAATGGCAGCGCGAACCCACGGATGACAGGGTGAAAAAATCCGTGGGTTCGCGCTGCCATCCGTGGGCCCAGTAATCGTTCCACCGTTCCTCAAGTGACAGCCTGACCTTTTTTGCGGTAAAAGTAGCCAGAGCGCTAATCGCGTGACAGGGCATCGGCGAGCGCATCGAGTGGGCGTGTGAGTTCCGTATTCTGGGTGGTCAACGTGATCACTCGCTGCGGCATGTCGTCGCTCGATGGAGCGACATCGATGTGGATCCAAAGTGTTTCCGGTGGCAGCACCGATTCGACGCGATCGGCCCACTCGATCAGTACCCAGGTGTCTTTGGATTCGAACAGTTCTTCGACGCCCAGTTCCAAGAACTCGTCTTCGTCACTGAGCCGGTAGGCATCGAGGTGATGCAAGCGAATCGGTCCGGCGGCAAGCGTTGCGTCGTAGCTGCATAGCAGCGTGAACGTGGGACTGGTGACGTCTTCCGGATCGACACCCATCGCCCCGGCAAGGGCTTGGGTCAACGTGGTTTTTCCCGCCCCGAGTGTTCCGACTAACCCCACGACCAACTGGGCGGGAAAGAGTCGCGTCAGTTGGCCGGCCAATTGTTGCAGCCGTTCAAGGTCGATGTCGTGAAGCGTCAGGGTTGGCATTTTTAAAATTGGCAGGCTGGAAGCCTATCCCACTTTATCTGCGACGATCGGGATCAGGGAATCAACCAGAACGCTCCGGTCATCGTGGCACCTTGGACCAGGGCACCACGTGCACTGATCGGGACCGGCGGCACGATCCACGGTGCGCAGTTGCCGGGTCGATAATAACCCAACGCGTATTGGCATTCGTTCGGGGGATGGATCCCCATCTTATATGGCAGCACGGCAATGTTGGCGAAGAAGTGGGCCGAGGAAACGACCGGCTGCAACAACGGTCCGGCGGTGTGTCCGTAGCGTTCCAAGTTGACTTGTTCAAAGTAGCGCGGCTTGCTGCACAGGTTCGACGCTTTCCAAGTCATCGTCAGCGGTGCCCACGAGCGTGGTGTGTAAGCGACTTGTTCGATCAAGCACTCTTTGGGCAGTCCCCAGTTTTCCGACAGGTAACCGAGGTCACCTTCGCTCAGTCGCTCGATCGGCAATTCTTGTTTGCCGCCGTCATCGGTTTCGATGATCACTTTTTCGTAAGCCAATTCGACAAAGCGACCCGTGGCGATCACACGTCCTTCGATGCTGCTCCATGGGCGCGAGGTCTGTCGGCTTTCGAATTTCTCGCGTTGTCGTTGGTAATCTTGCGGATCAAACAGATCGGGACGGAACGGGGGACTGGGATCGAGTGAGATCTTGTCAATCGTTTCCCGCGCGATCCGCGCCCGAAAGTCTTCGCAGGAGAGCTGGTTGGCTTTCAGCATCGAAGTGTCGCCGGGCTGCCGTCCCTGGGGAGCTTGCGTCTGGGGATCGTTTTGTTCGCGCTCGGCGCGGTTTTGGTCAAACGGGTTCTGGAAAACGCCGGGTTCGGCGTCGCCCTTGTCCGACGGGGAATCGGTTTGTCGGTCCGTTTGCGGCTTGTTGGGATCATTCCACTGGGGAACCGATGGAGTCTCGGTCGCATCGGGGCCTGTGGGGGCGTTGAACGGTGCGGGGATGGCCGCATCGTCGGCGTCTTGGGGCGATTCGTTGGGCCTGAGTTGTTCGCTAGGATCGCTCAACAGATCTCGCATCGACGAATCGTCATCAGCGGATCGCTGGCCGGGAGCCGGCAGACTGGGCGCGGGCAAGGTCTGTGCGTCGGCCTCCGATCCACGCAATGCGTTGGGCGGCAGCTGCTCGATCGCCGGCGGGGCGACACCTGCGGCGGGCGGCTCGGCCGCGGGCAGATCCGGAAGACTGAATCCGGGCGCGGGGCCGTCGCCGGTTGTTTGGGGTGCCGGTGCGAGCGCCAGCCTGGCGGCGGGCGCGGCGTGGCGCTGCGGTGCGTGACGCTGTGGGGCGCCGGCTCGCCGAGCCATCGACGCCGATTGGGCCGGCGCGTTGAGTCCTTCGGCGAAGGGGTTGTTGAAAAAATCGTTGGGCTGTGCGAGCCGCTCCGGCGGGGCCGAAGATTGCGTCGGGGTGCGACGATAGTTTCCGACCGGGGCCGGACCATTGACCGGGGCAGTGGTGTGGGGCGACGTAACGTTCGGCGCCGTAACGTTCGGTGCAGTGTATTGAGCTTGTCGGATCGACCGCGAGACGGCGGCGTGCTCAAACGCGTTGGGTTGGTCCGCCCGCATCGGATTGGTGATCGGCTGGTGGTGGGCGACTTGGGCCACTCGGCCGGCAGCGGTCGGTTGGCCTGCAACGGTCACTTGGCCTGCGGCGGGGGCGACATGGCCGCGGGCGGCGACCGGCTGATGCGGCCGTGGCGGAATTGCGAACACGTCCTGTTGGGACGGGTGTTGCAGAGCGGCCGTGCTGGCCGGGGGTGTGACTTTCGGACTCTTGCGCCACCGCAGGTTCCAACCGGGGTTGGTCGTCGCGGCCGGTTGCTGGGCCTGAACGTCGGCGCAAGCCCAAGGTGCCACGGACAGGCACGCCACGGCAACGGCCATGGAATGCCGGGTCAGGCTTTGCCTAACTTTGGTCCGTCGAGTGGACGTCGGGGCTGTAGTTGGGCGCTTCTTGAGTGATCGCAATGTCATGCGGGTGGTTCTCCCTAACCGTCGCTGCGGAAACGCGAATGAATCGGCCATCGCGTTTCAATTCGTCGATCGTCCTGGTTCCTAAATATCCCATGCCCGCTCGCAAGCCGCCGACCAGTTGGTAGACGTAATCGCTAAGCGGACCTTTGTAGGGCACACGGCCTTCGACACCTTCGGGGACCAGTTTTCCTGCCTGGACCCCGCTTTGGCGATATCGATCGCTGCTGCCCTTGACCATCGCTCCCATCGATCCCATCCCGCGGTACGTTTTGAAGGTACGGCCTTGGTACAGGATGACTTTCCCGGGGCTTTCACTCAGTCCGGCAAACAAGCTGCCGATCATCACGGTGTTGGCTCCGGCAACGATTGCCTTGGTAATGTCACCGCTGAAGCGAACGCCGCCGTCGGCGATGACAGGTATGTTTTGCTGCTTGGCGACCGCGGTCGCCCGTAAGATCGCCGAGACTTGGGGCACGCCGACGCCGCTGATCACTCGCGTGGTGCAGATCGACCCGGGGCCGATTCCGACCTTGATCGCGTCCGCACCGGCATCAATCAGTGCCTGGGCCCCTTCTGCGGTCGCGACGTTCCCCGCGACCACATCAATGTCCCAGCCGGTCTGTGCCTTAATCTCTTTGACCGTCTCGACCACGTTTCTACTGTGGCCGTGAGCCGAATCGACGACCAACAAGTCTACGCCTTGTCGAATCAGTTCCTCGGCACGCTCCAAATCACCCACCCCGATCGCCGCTCCGACCCGCAATCTGCCTTGCGGATCCTTACAGGCTCGGGGAAAACGCTTCATCATGTCGATGTCGCGGATGGTGATCAGGCCCGTTAGTTTTCTATCTTCGTCAATCAGCAAAAGTTTCTCGACTCTTTTTGCCGTTAAAATTCGCTCAGCTTCCTCAAGCGTTACATTCCCCGTCCCCGTCACCAGATTCTCACAGGTCATGACTTCAGAAATGGGGAGGTCTGGGTTCTCTAGGAAACGCAGGTCGCGGCGGGTCAAGATTCCGGCCAGTCTGCGGTCCTTGTCGACGATCGGGATGCCCGAGACGTTAGCCTGGTCCATCAGTTCCGCGGCCCGGCTGACCTTTTCCCCCGGCTCGAGGGTGACGGGGTCGACGATGATGCCGTTGGCCGATCGTTTGACCTTCAAGACTTCTTTGGTCTGCAATTCGGTGGGCAGATTTTTGTGAATGATGCCCAGCCCGCCTTCTTTGGCCAGTCCGATCGCCATTTCGGCTTCGGTGACCGTGTCCATCGGGGACGACAGCAACGGGATTTGCAGGCGAATGCGCTGTGTCAGTTGGCTGCTGACATCGACTTCGCTGGGCACGACTTCGCTGTAGCGGGGTTCCAGCAGGACGTCATCGAAGGTGACTCCGGAGTAGCTGATTTTGTCTTCAAACATGCCAAACGTCCTGACCGAGCGAAGCTGCGAAACGGGAAAAGCTTGGCAGTATGACGAAGTCGCATCGCGAGCGGAAGTCGCCCAATTAGAGCGGGAATTCGTCTTCGGCGGCGGCTTCGGCGTACAGCGGCATGTGCCGGTAGTAGACTTCCAGGATCATTGTGGCGAAGGAGGTCAGGCACAATCGGCCGGCTTCGCTCATGTGGGGGGCTCCGTTGAAATACCAGCTTCCCTTGGCGCCTTTGGATTGATCTTGGGTTTCGACCAGCCAATCACGCAACTCGGCGTTGAACTTGTCCCACTCCTTTCCGCCGTGGTGGCGGAGCACCTGTGCGGCGTAGTAGTTGTAGTACAAGTCGGGTTTCTTGACGCCGATCTTGGTCAGGTGGCCGACGCCCTTTTTGATCCCGGGGTGGTTCTTGTCCCAGCCGGTGTACATGCGGCACAGCAGCCCGACGGCGGTGGTCGCCGGACGCGGCGTGGCCGAAGGTTTGTTGTAGCCATAGATCGAACCGCCGTCACTGGAGACGCGATC
>WCIL01000055.1:0-52030 GCA_033042175.1 Phycisphaera sp. RhM | reverse complement strand
TCCCACCATCGGTCCCATTGCGATCACAAGCAGTGGCACCGACAACGCAACGCCAACCCAAAAGCGACGTTTCATGTCGGCGTACTGTTTGTCTTCACCCTCATCCGCCAAGGCGACGACCTTCGGTTCCAAGTCCATCCCGCAAATTGGACAATCGCCAGGCCCAACTTGTTCGATTTCCGGGTGCATGGGACAGGTGTAGATCGCAGTCGGGTCTGCCGGCGAACCGCTCGTCTTGGTCGCTGAGTGACCACCGCAACACGAAGACGCTGCCGCGGTTTCCTCGATCCGAGTCGCAGTGTCTCCACCGCAACAGGACGAGCCGCTCGAGGCCTCCTTCTGCGATCGTTTGGCCAGCACTCCGGCCGGATCCGCACGGAACGTTTTTAAGCATCCATCGCTGCAAAAAACGTAATGCTTGCCCTCGAAATCTGCCGAACGGGCAGCGTCTGCAGGCACCTTCATGCCACAAACCGGATCAATTTGCATTGACGGATCGGCGACCGGCAATGACGTCTCCTCTTTTTTGGCGTGGTCCATCATTTCTCCAGGCTATCCAAATGTCACTCTCCAACCTACAGCATCGCGAGATGCAAGTTGCATACCGCAAAGTCGGCGGCTTCAAATTCAGCCGGTTCGCGCCAGCGCGAGCGACCTCCCCTGTGAGATCGAATAGAATGACGGGGGTGGCGACCACCTCCCCCTTCGTGTTTCGGTCAGGTGCCTCATGCTTAAGACTCTTCTATTGGCCGGTCTGTCGATCGTCATCATAGCCGGCACCGCCTCGGCACAGATTCTCTCCGCCGACAAGCCGGACCTGTACGCATTAATCATCGCCCCGATCGATTTGACCGACGCGACGCGATCGATGACCGTCTACGACACCGACGAAGACGGCTCGATTGATAAAGAGGAACAGAAACGGCTCGACTGGAAGGACGAAATCAAACAGTTCGATCTCAACCGCGACGGCAAACTGACACACCTGGAACTCTGCGTTCGCTTCGCAAAATTGCGAGGCGATTCCGGTGTCACACAGCAGGTCGTCAACAACGCAAACGTCTATCTGAGGCGAAACGACCGC
The DNA here is from genome assembly GCA_033042175.1 of Phycisphaera sp. RhM. Lineage (GTDB taxonomy): Bacteria > Planctomycetota > Planctomycetia > Pirellulales > Pirellulaceae > Stieleria. Next base: position 50,946 of record WCIL01000055.1, on the reverse strand, counting down.
AACGGCAACGGCCAGCTCGATCCCGACGAGATCGCCAATGGCTGGCCAAGCGAACCGGAGGAGTTTGACACCGACAAGGATGGCGTGATCACGCTCGCCGAAATTGCAAAACGATTTGCCTACATGGGCGGCTTGCGCCGCGAAATGGGAATCGAGCAGGTCGATCAAGTCACCGCGATTCGCACCGTCCGAAAGCTTGACACCAACAGGGACCAAAAGTTGGACAAGGATGAGCAAGCCGGGGCTTTCCTTCCGCTGCCCGTCAAAGACTTTGATGAAAATGACGATGGCAAACTCGGCATCATGGAGATTGCCACCATGCTGGCCAAGCATCGTCGCGACTCGGGAATGAGCAAATCGGATCTCGCTAAGGTGCGGTCAGTGTTTGAACGTTATGACCGGAACTCCGATGGCACCATCAACACCGATGAATTCGCCGCTGCCGGAGGTCTATTTTCCAGCGGCTCAACGACGAACCCACTCAGCGAATTGGACAAGAATGGAGACGGCGAATTGACGCAAATGGAAGTCCAGCAAGTCATCACGCAAACGCGGAAATCTCTCGGTTTCGACGACGAACATCTGGCCGAAGCGAGGAAGTTGCTCACCCGTCACGACAAGAACCGCAGCACCTTCATCGATGAATCGGAGTTGTTTGAGTCACCGGTCAGCGGCCAGCTTGCCAAATCCATTTTGAAGCATGCCGACCAGGACGACGACAAACGCGTTTCGTTGATCGAACTGGCAAAGTATCTCGCCAAGCAAACGAAGTAACGATCATTCAGCGTCCACCTCCGGTCCCGCGATGCTTGTCGTGCTGCTTTTTTCCTACCCCCAAAATCTTCCTACCCCCAAAATCTTCCTACCCTCATCTTACGTTCCTAGCCGGCCGCTGAATCAAGTTCATTCCGTTAGATCGCCTTGCCCCATCGGTGACCGCTCGGCTTGGTCGCGTCGGCTTTCGGTCAGCGTCTCGCCCACGACGATCAAACTGCCGTAGTGGAGCGACCTGAACCTGCGGTCGACCGATGGTTGGGTGACGTCCGGGCAATCCGGAGGTCTCGTCGATTCGACGCGCCCGACTGGGTCGACGCGGCACATCTCTCGTCGTGCCGCTCGGTCGACGAGACCGCCCCTCTTCCAACACTCGACCCGCGGCCGGATTCAATATCGATCTTCGGTTCACGGGTTGCCGGATCACCGGCGGCCCGGTCCTCGCAGGAGGGATCAAAGTCAACATCGGATAGCGCGAACGAGGCGGTTGCGGCACGATCACGCGTGGCACCGAGAGAGCGTCGGTCCAATCGCGTTGTGGATCCACAATCGGTGCCTCGCCAAACTTCGAAATAGCCAATTCATCATTGACGACGCCGCCGAGCGACGGATTGATTGACCCACAAGCCAAATCGTTGGGGGCCGGGTACACCAAGTTGCGTTCCCCATTCTCACACCAGGGCAATGCTTCGCCATCCATCAACGTGAATGGGGCGCCAGCCTGGCCCTTCGCGAACGCCTGTGCGGCTGCCACATCGGAGATGACATAGATATCTCTGAAACCGATCGGCCGACCAATTCCACTCTTCTGGATTTCGACGTGAAGGTGTGGATGCGAAGAGTTGCCTGAGTTGCCGATGCGGCCAAGGAACTGCCCGGCGCTAACCGCCGCACCGACCTCCATCAATTCGCTGTTGAGCGTGTTCTTCCTGAAATGGACATAGCGGGCGATCTCATTGCCATGCCGAATTTTAATGAAGTTGGCTCCGTTTCCCTCTGCATTCGGCAAATGGTCGTCCTTCCCATCTTCGAAATCGAGAACCACACCATCGGCCATCGAATAGATTTTTTTGTTCCAAACCAGGTAGTCTTCGTTTGCCGAGCCATCTGCGTTGGGGCACAGTTCCACCCAATTTTCGATGGCGTTGTCCCACCGCACAATGCCGACGTCCAAGGCAAACATAGACGACTTGGATTCGCGGTGGTGTCCTCCGCCACCATTGCTGCTGCCATTCCAGTACTGATTCGCACCCAAGCTGTCCAATTTGGCGGGGTACCGAAAGGAACACACGCTATTGTGATAGACCAGCACGTCGTTCGTGTAGGTCGCGGCCCCCGAGAAGTCATCACAGTAGAGAAAGACCTTCACGACCGCCGGAGTCTGTCCGACGATCATCGGAAACGAAAGGTCCGGCAACATCATCAAACGTACGACTTCGTTGGGCCCCAGCCCCGCATCGTCGACCAAAAGGGACGTACCGTCGCCATCCTTTTTCTTTAGCTTCTCAAACAGATTCACATTCTTCAGCACCGTTCCTGATTGCGAATACACCACAACTTGGGCGTTCTTCAGAGAGATGGGATTGGCGGATGTGTTTTTCACGTTCAGATTGAAACACAATTCCCAACCCTTTGGCCCACCTGCATAGGAGGAAGCCGTTGGAAACACGATCAGCTTCCCGCTCTCGGTGGGCTCGGCGCCAATAAAACTGATCGGCGGCGAGGCAAGCAGTGGCACCGCGGACTGCAACCAACTCAGCGGGATGATCGCTGCGGTGACCACAACGATCCGAAAAATTTGATTCAACATTGTAACGGCCTCGTGGGAGAGTAAGTCGAAGGCGAGAACGATTCGCCTGCACTCTCACATACGAAGAGCATTACACTGCCCAGCGAGATTCCAACGAAAATATCGACGACTGGACCGGTTGTAAATTTCGAACCGTCTGGCTACAGCCGGAGAAGGGCTTCGACCGCTTCGTCTGCTCTACCGCACTGACCGAACGTTGGCGATATCGTCGACCGGATCAAAAAACACACATCTGCGACAGCAAGCAACGCTTGATCGGTCGCGCCGGTCGACGCGTCTCCCATCCCACTACGATTCACCTGCGATTCACACTGATTGGCATCCAGTCTGGTGCCACCCACCAAGATCCAGTCTGGCATCCAGTCTGGTGCCACCCACCAAGATCCAGTCTGGAGCATCTCCGTTTGGTGCCACCCACCAAGAGTTTAGGCGTGCGTTCGCTGCTTTGAACACTCACTCCGACCGCAGAAACCAACAGATGCATCGCCTGCGAGTCCCGGCGATCAGAAGTTCCAACGCCTTGCTCAATGCCATCACCTGCTCACAGGCAAGACGCCCAACGATGTCTGTCGACTGGACGACTCAGCGTCCTCGGCAATACGAGTCGCTTTTTGTCATACGGCGAAGCACTCTGCGACTCGCCGGTGCCCCTTGGCCCATTTACGACCGCTCGACTCGGCGAACTGTGACATGCCGCTCGGCGATCCCGCACAGCAACTGTTGCCGAAGTAACGTTGAAAGTTCCAGACGAGATCGCGCCACATCGACAAGTCGATCCCCAACCGGGAAACCAGTCCCTGCAGACTCGGTGGGACCTTGCGTCCCGCCCCCTCTTCGGTCTGCTTCGCGGTCCATCGGAGAAGCTTCGTGTAGTCTGTCAGGCTGATCCCCAAGAATCCTTTGTCGCTCGCCCGCACACCCTCGCGGTTCAACTCCGCATCGCTGGAAAGTGTCGAACGATTCAGGGTCAACGGCGCCAGCCAACCGTCGCGACGAATGCGTTTGCCGGTCGAGTTCCTTCGTTTCACTCGCTGCTTATCACGTAGCTCATCGACCGGCATGGTGCGACGCTCTTCGCCGGCCTGTTTGGTGGTGATCGGAACCAAGTCAAAGGCGGCCGAATCGATCTGCTGACCTTGCTCTCCCTTGATCCGATCGTAGCCCGACGTGTGCACCGACTGGTCTGGCGATTCGGCGAGCGCGGCACGAACCGGATTGAGGTCCACGTACATCGCACATGCCAACAATCCGGCCTCGTCGGTAATGCGTTGCAGCTTGAATCGCCCTTCCCAGAATCGACCGGTGCACTCGTCTTGCCGGTTGGCCATCCGCGCAATCGGCTCGCTGAGGGAACGCATGAACCAGGAAATATCCGACAACCGACGACGCACTTCCGCGAGACGCTCGCGATCGCAGACCAGCATTTGTACATCGTTTTCGGTGGGCTCGCCCAAGTGTTCTTCGATTCGACGTCCGGGGAAGACTTTCAGCCACCGGATGGCGACCTCTTGATCGGTCCAAGCAGCGACGACGTCGGGGCGATTGCGAAGGATCAAATGCATGTGATTGGACATCACGGCATAGGAGAGCACATCAACGCCGAATACGGATGCCAGGGCTTCCATCCGCCGCCGAATCCACTCGCGTCTGAAGCCGTAATCCTTCCCAGTCACTTGGTCGACGCCCGCCAAGAAAGCACGCCGGACACAACGCTGAACGGCATGGACAATCGACACTACATCACCCGCAACCTGCTCTGAACGTAACGGACGTCCCATGGCAAACCCCTCCCCCAAGAAGCAATGGTGGTTCGATTCTACCCCGCCAAAGAAATTGAGTCAAGAAAATGGTGGGTGGCACCATTTGAGTGAGCACGTCGGGGAAATTGAGTCAAGAGAATGGTGGGTGGCACCATTTGGGTGTAGGTGTGATGGGAAACGTTATTCGATCGCGGACAGCATGAGCGCGAATAGACGATCGACTTCGGCTCGGGTTTCTTCGTCTAACTTCCACGCGACAGGCTGGATTTGATGCGTATTGCGAAACAGTCCCCGCTTTTGCATCAAGTACTTTTCGATTGCCAAAAAACCGTCCAGGCCAGCCTGGATCTGCAACGCAACGATCGCGCCGATCGGCAGAGACAATGCGTAGGTGCGTTTCTCGTCACCTGCTTGAAGTGCGTTCCAAAGTGCGACGATTCCGTCAAGCAAATCGGTACCAGGCATGGTCCCAACAATGCCGCGGCGATGACAATCGACCAGGTTGATCCCGCCGGAACCCTCAAAGATCCTGGCTTGACCATCGGTTGCGTCGCGAAGCTTCGAGAGATTGGGACCGAGCGGGCTGGCTTCGGGTTTGAAAAAGATCCGCTGACTGCCGAATCGGTTGAGCAGTTCGAGATACACGCCCAAGTCGATCGCAGCCCCCACGTATCCCGAGGCGTCCTGAACCACCAGCGGAATTGAAACACTGCTGGCAATCGCAGAAAAATACTCGCAGGTGGCCGTGGCTCCCAGAGTGGTTGCAACCGGTGGGATTGCCATCACGGCAGACGCGCCCCAATCCTCCGCATGTCGGGCGAAATCAACCGCTCCGGCCGTGCTCTCGGCTCCGACGCTGATGACGATGTCTCCACGACCACCAACCCTTTCGCACACTTGTTCAACAAGCTCACGCCGTCCGCGGTCGCTGAGCCGGAGGATCTCGCTGACCATCGCAACAACGACTCCATCGGCGCCCGTCTCAAACGCCCAGTCGATTTCGCGCTGAAGCGATTCGTGATCCATCCCGCCTTGATCGGTCAATGGCGTGTGCAGAACGGGAAGAACTCCGTGCAAGGGCTGGCTAGTCGCTGAGGATGTCATGATTCGCTCCGGTCATTGCGTTGATTCAGGATCCATGGGAAACATCGGACGGCGACGATGCTTGTAGGTCAATCGGCTTAGGTCCGCGCAAGTAGCGCCCCGCGTGTTGACTCGAATGAAGGACGCACACACTTCGCGATAGGCTGCAATCGGTGCATTGACGCCCTTGGCGACAAGAATTCGAAACTGCATCGGATCGACTCCACAGCCCCTGAGCTGCTGTAAGCTGAACGGGACCATCCGCCGGGAAGTGAGCATGAGCGTCAATCCACGATCGGTTTCACAGACTGCCGTTCGCCCCTGATCGAAATCCGTGATGCCACCGTGTCGAGGCTCTGACTCGCAAAACTTTCCGTCACAGAGCGAGATCACTTTGACGGTCACCTCGATCGGATCCCCGTGTTGAGCGTCCGTTTTCCCGCCAACACGGAGCCGAACGGTCGATCCGACACCTGCTCGGTCACAGGAAGCGACTGACTCCGGATCATACAGACAACCAAATGACGGTCCGATCTCCTGAGCATGAATCGCCCCCAGCAAATCCGTCCCATCAGCCGCTGATCCTCCGCCAACGTTGTCCCCCATGTCCAGCAGACAAACCCTGCGTTCTGCTTGTTCGCATTGACGGATCGCTTCGTCGACCGATGTGAATTCGCTACAAAATTGCGTTCTCAACTGCCAAAGCGACGAAGCCAGTTCGTCCGCCAGCTGACTGGCCAGTCGCCTGCGTCCGTCGGTCACGGCAATCGTGGCAGCCCCCAATTCTTCCACGTCGGCGTAGGGAAAGCCAAGCAATATACTGTTCGAGAGTACGCCCTCCATTTTCAATTGCTCGTTCGCGGCACGATACAGAGCATCCAGAGGTGGTTCTTCAGTGCACTGTTTTTCAATGCTGATCGCCATCGGTGGAAAGCAAGCCGACATGACTGGCACGATCGCACCGCGCAGCGTTCGCAGGATCATGTTGGCGGCCTCCAAACCTCGTTCACGTTGGTCCAAATGAGGATTCGTACGGTAGGCGATCAATGCGGTGCAGCTCTCCACCATCAGCGGCGACAAATTTGCATGCGCGTCCAGCGTTCCGATGATCGGTATCTCTGGACCGACCAGTTGACGCAACTCACTGAGCCAATGGCCGTCAGCATCCGGGTAGTTTTCGCTAACCGTTGCGCCGTGGGGAGCCACAAGGATTCCATCGAGCGGTGGGCTCTCGCGCACGCAATCGAGCAGTTGGCTGACCAGCGAGTCAAACGCCTCAGCGCGAATCGTTCCCGATGGTAGCGCACGCGCGGCAAACAGCGGAACGGCTTCCGCTTGCCCCGCATTGACACTGGCGTCGATACTCTCGTCGATACCGGCAAAGAAACCACCGACCTCATGATGGGTATCCGCAAGGGCCGTGCGAATCGATTCGCCTGTCAGCAGCAGGTTCTGGTGAAACGATTCCAGGGTGGTTGGTTGAAACGAAAACGTGTTCGATTCGTGCAGTAGCGCGATAATGCCAATTCGCATGGGAAATCATTGATCAGGCAAGTCAAAGGTCGTCTCGAAGCGTTGGTTACGTTACCATCGTCCGATCCTTCCCTGCATGTCGCTCATAAAAAAACGCAAGAATGGCCCCACCACCCAATGCTATCTCGCTCTCGGATGTTCGCGACCAAATGTATTCTGCCGTCATTTGCGATGCGTTGGACTCGATAGGGTACACCAATCAGTCGCCGCGCACGCCACTGCGTCAACTTACATCCAGCGAAATGATCGTGGGACGATGCCGTACCACGCTCTGGGCAGACATGTTCCATGAGGATCCTGCCCCTTACGACCTGGAACTGAAAGCCGTTGACAGTTGCGGGCTCGATGAGGTGTTGATTGCTGCGGCCGGAGGATCGATGCGATCAGGAATCTGGGGCGAGCTGCTAACCACCGCGGTACTCCATGGCGGCTGTGTTGGTGCCATCGTTGATGGCGCGATTCGTGACGTCGGAAAAATCCGACAGCTGGGCTTTCCCGTCGTCGCTCGTGGCACGTGCTTGTACGACAGTAAGAATCGGCAACGTGTGGTTGATGTGGATGTTCCTGTGGAAATTGACTCCGTCGCGTTTTCTCCGGGCGACTTGGTGATTGCTGATGAAGATGGGATTGTCGTCGTGCCGCAGAAAGTCGAAGCGGAAGTGCTGTCTCTTGCGTGGATGAAGGTTCACGATGAGAACAAAGTCAGAGCCGCGATCGCGGCCGGCATGAAGGCAACCGATGCCTTTCACAAGTACGGCGTGCTGTAAAGAAAGCGAAATAGATGACCTTTGATTACAACTGCGTCGACGTGTTGGTCAACTGCTGAACACCGTTTGAGGTGACGACGTAGTTTTCTTCGATCCGAATCCCCGCACGTAACGATGCGTTGTAAAGCCCCGGTTCGACGGTAAACACATCGCCTTCGGCGAATCGGTCGTCCCAACTCGGATTCAAGTGCGGGGCTTCGTGCGGGTACAAACCAACGCCATGCCCCAAGTGATGAAAGAACGCGTCGGGTTCGTACTCGTCCAGCAACGCTTTCGCTTGAACGAACAATTCTTGGCAGGACTGCCCCGGTTTCACAAACGCTTTGACCAAATCAAACACGGTCATGATGACGTCTCTCGCCCTGAGTTGTTTGTCGGTTGGCCGGCCGTTGACGGCAAAGGTGCGGCAGTTGTCGGCGTGGTAACCTCGGTATGCCGGCCCCAGATCCAAAATCATCAACTCGCCTGCTTGTACGCAACGAGTACGAGGCGGCCCGCCCGGTGAATTGCTTTGGTAGTCGTTGCCAAGGGCAGTCAACGGTTCGCCGGCGGTTTGCACGGCGACGCTGTGAAGCTGACAAAAGACTTCCAGCTCGGTGATACCCGGCTGAATGATCTCTCGAGCCTTTTGATACATCGCGTCCGTACAGTTGATCGCGTGCAGCATCATCCCAAGCTCATCGGGTTCCTTTTTGCGTCGCAGGTTCCAAAGTGTCGAATCCAGATCGATCGGCTCGGTGCCCACACTCTGCCTGACGTGCTCCCCGCAGGAGGAGAATTCCAACGCCGTTCTCTTGTTCGATTTCTCCACCCGTTGCATCGCAGCTTTCAATTGATCTTGTCGCAATGTGCATCGCCATTGTGCATCGAAAATTCGAATCTCGTCTGCCGCGTGGTACGGAGGCTCTTCGCCGGGTGCAATCAGCATGCAACCATCGTCAACATCGAGCACCGCTATCGCCCGCATCAACGGGTGGGGACGAAAACCGGTCAGCCATTGGACATTTTCGGGTGCGACGAAAATCGCACGATCCGCGTTTTGGTCGGCTAGCGATTCGCAAAGTCTCTGTTGGCGAACACGACAGGATTCGATCGACAATTGCGGCAATTCTTGCATCACGGATTCCTCACCACGCGGTCCAGCCGCCATCGACGGTTAAATTTTGGCCGGTAATGTAGCTTCCTGCATCGCTGGCCAACAGCAGCAGGGCGCCCTTGAGTTCGTGCGGTAACCCCATTCGCCCCATCGGCGATTTGGCTTTCAGTCGCTCGACCAATTCCTGGGAAACACCGGGTCCCGGAAACGGGCCTGGGCTCAAGCAGTTGACGCGAACATTGTCTTTTGCCCAATAGACGGCCAGGTGGCGGGTCATGTGGATGATCCCGCCTTTGAGCGTGTGATACGAAACCGGACTTGCCGCGCAAATGCCCTGGTAGGCATCGGGATAGGAACCGACCTGACCGTACATCGAACCAATGTTCACGATGCAGCCCGACGCATTGCGATTGACGACATGGCCGTGGAACTTCCGCGACAGTAGAAACCAGCCGGTCGCGTTGGCGAGGACCTGTTGAAACTGGTCGGCGCTCACATCGGTCAAATCATGACCTTCCGCGGCGTGACCGTTGTTGATCAGGATATCGACCCTGCCCGCTTTCGTGACGGCATCCTCGAAGCCACGACAGACGGACGCTTCATCGAGTTGATCGAGCACAACAGCATGGTGTTGGCTCCCTTTGTGCGTGGGAAGCTTGGACCGTGCCTCGTCTGCCTTGCTCGGGTCTCGACTGGCCACCACCACGTCGGCACCCGCTTCCGCCAGCGCCGCAGCCATCGCGTTTCCCAGCCAACCGGAAGCTCCCGTGATGAGAGCCACCCGACCGGTCAGATCGAACAACTGTTTTATCGTTGTATCATTCATACGATTATTCCGGTGATCGTTCGAGTGCGTTAACGGGTGGCACGGGCATACGTGTTGGTGTCCAGGCTTTAGCCGCCCACTGTCGCTGCGTTGCAGCGACCCGGGAATCGCCTAAAGGCTAAACACCAACGGTTGCTGTGTGTGACAAAGCATTAGAAAACAGTCTCCCAGGCGTCTGTCTGTCTCGATTTCAGGATCGCCAACGTTGAACGCAGCGTGGCGACTCCTTCATCGAAGCAGCACAACGGTTCTGCCTTTCCCTCAAGAAGATCCATAAACGCATTGGCCTGAAGAATGTAAAAATCATCGCGTTGATGGTCGAACGATTGCTGCAACGTCCAATCGCCTCCGATTTCATCGGCCGAGAACCACCGATGCCCATTGAGTTCCCATCGAGCAGCGCCGTGCTGGCACAAGACCGTGATGACGGATTCATTCACGCACTGATGTTGATTCGTCGTAAAACTCGCCATGACGTCTCCGTGCCGGGAAAGAACATTGACGGTGTCTTCCACTTCCACCCCGGGAAGAACTTGGTGCGCTGCATCGACGACGACCTTTGTGGCCGGTCCGGCAATCCACTCCACCGCGTTCAAAAAATGCGGCAACATGTCCTGGATCAGTCCGCCACCTTGCGCAGCGTCGGCGTAGTAGATGTTGCGATAGGCTGGTCGGTAAAACGGAAAGTGTTGTCCGGATTGAACTTGAACTTGAACGATCCGCCCGAGCTTTCCAGACCGAATCAGCGCACGCATCTGCTGCAGCGCCGGCAGAGAGCGATAAACGAACCCGACCGAGACGCGTGTTTCATGACGCTTGATGGAATCCGACAACTGAGAGACGCCATCGGTATTCAGGCTCAAAGGTTTCTCGATCAGCAGGTGAACTCCACGATCGGTGAGGGCTTGGGCAGTCGGAATGTGACAGGGAGCCGGAGAAGCGATGACGGCGGCGGAGAAACGCTCGTCCGCCAACGCCTGCTCCCAAGACTCGTATCCGTTGACAGCGTATCGCTCGGCCACTTCGGCGCGTCGATCACTCAACGGCTCGCAAAACCCCACGTGGCAGCGTCCGGTTGACTGGAAGCAACGCAGGTGTCGCTCGCCGATGGATCCGACGCCGATGATCAGAATACGAGGTTGGTCGGTCATGACTGCAGATGTGTATCCTTTCTGTCCTTCACGCTAGGCAAGAACCACCGCGTGGGCGCCTTTCTCTATAGTGTACGAAAATCCGACCACTCCTGCGTCAAGACCTCACATGATCACAGATATTCACAGCCACGCATGGCCATTTCCCGAAGCGTTCAACGAAGACTTTATTCGCCAAGCGTCTGCGGCGAAAGCCGGGGAAACCGTCGACCTGACGATTCGTTTGGATGACTATCGCGATGCCGCGCCCCCGGGGACGCGTACCGTCGTCTTTGGTGGAAAGGCGCGATTGAGCGGATTGTGGGTCGATGATAAGTATATCGCCGACTACGTCGCACAAGATCCGGAGCGTCTCACCGGATACCTTTCCATCGATCCGACCCAGGCGGGATGGGAAGACGAAATGCGGCGCGGGCACGAGCAACTGGGGCTTTGTGGTGTCAAGCTTCTGCCGATGTACGCGGGCTTCGGTGTCGACGACGATCGGCTGGAACCGCTCTGGAAATACGCCGAAGAAAAGCGACTGCCGGTGTTGCTGCACACCGGAACCACGTTTGTTCGCCAAGCACCGCTGAAGTACACGTTGCCTCGATTGATCGATCCGGTCGCGACGCGACACCCCGAGATTCGCTTCGTTCTGGCGCACCTCAGTCATCCGTACGAGGGTGAGTGCGTGGCGACCATCCGAAAGCACCCCAATGTTTTTGCCGACATCAGTGCGCTGCATTACCGACCGTGGCAACTTTACAACAGCCTGATGCTGGTCCAGGAGTATGGCGTTTGGAACAAGCTGCTGTTCGGCTCCGACTACCCGTTCACGACGGTCAACGAATCGATCTCGGGATTGAGAAAACTAAACGAGATGGTAGCGGGAACGAATCTGCCGAAATTGAATGAACAGGAAATCGAGAAGTTGATTTTCCGTGATGGGTTCGAAATCCTTGGGATTTCCTAATTCGACTCTTAATCCTCGGCGAACATTGCGTCCGCGGTGACGACTGGACAATGTGCATCGGCATTCATTGCGTCGATCGATGACGAGTCTTTAAAACCGCTTCCGGTGACCAGGCAGACCACGGGCACATCAAGATCCAACTCGCCCCGTCTGGCCGCCTTAAGCGCCCCCGCGAGCGCCACCGCTCCGGCCGGTTCACTAAAGATTCCTTCGGCTCGCGCAAGAAGCTTTTGGGCATCGAAAACCTCTTGATCCGAAACGGTGTGCCCCGTGCCGCCTGATTCTCGGCAAGCAGCAATCACCTCGTTGCCATCAATCACGTTGGCGACTTGCAGCCCGCTGACCTTCGTGCTGCAGCGAACGTTGCGTGCCTCGGTGCTGCCTTCGCGCAGCGCGCCGGCGATCGTGTCGTTTCCTTCGGGTTGCACGCAGTGAACCGATGCATGACCGTTCGCCTTGGCGAACCCGCGAGCGACTGCCAGTGTTAGCCCACCGCCGCCCGCCGGGCAAAAAACGTTGCTAGTTTGACCAGACACCTGACTCTGCAATTCAAATGCGATGCTCTCCACTCCCTGCATCCCGAGCGGACTGTAGCGAAACGCGCTGATCTGTAGGGCGAAACCTTGTTGCCGAGATTTCGCTTCGAGTCGTTCGAAAACACATCCGGTCACACTCGCGTCGGTGCCAAACTCTCGGACCCGCTGGATTTCCGCTCCGTAGGCCAACATCTGTTGCAGCTTGGCCGAGGGGGCCGATTCGACCACCGCGATTCGACATCGAATCTTTGCCGCGGCGCAGTACGCTGCCAGAGCCGCGCCAGTGTTTCCACTCGACGTGGCCAGACATGTGTGTTGACCATTCGCCAACATGTGGCCGACCGCCAGGGCGGCAAACCGGTCTTTGTAGGACCCGCTGGGATTCACCGACTCGAGCTTGAATAAGAGATTACGAATCCCAAAATCAGCGCCGACACTCCTCGAACGAATGCAAGGCGTCTGCCCCTCACCGAGCGAGAGGCAGTTCTCCTCGGGAATCGATGGGGAATACCGTTCCGCCCATCGCCACACACTCATGACTGCTCTCCAGTTTCCACGATGACGGCCACGGAGTCGCCTTCATTGATTCTCGGATACTCGCGCAGCATGACAACGGTCCCGTCCTGTTCAGCGACCATCACATGTCTCTCACCTCCGAACAGCGATTCGACCTCGGCAAGCAACTCGCCGCGTGACACTCTTTGGCCGAGCTTTAGCTTGAGAGTCAAAAACCCGCCGATGGGCGCAGGATGGCTGATCTGCATGTGCCCCGAACCGGCGCGCCAGTCTTCGGCCACTTGCTGGTCTTCGCACCTCTGGATCGCTCCCGGCAGCATCGCTAAGTGCCGCATCACGTTCAGACATCCAGCGAGAAGCGGGTGATTGATTCCCGCTGATGCAAACGCACCGTCTAACAGTTCCGAAAGCTCACGATGCGCACCGAGATACTCGACGTAGATCGCAGGAACACCGGCATCACGCGCCACCGAAAGGGACCGTCCTTGCAACTCCGCCGACGTGCCCCAGGCGAATGGCAGTCCAAAGACGGACGCGATCTTTCGCTGCTGCTGTCGAATCGCTGCATTTGCGTGGAGCATGTAACCGGCCAGCGGCAAAACGCACAACTCGGTTCCTCCCGAATGCAAATCGATGTAGAAATCCGCTTCGACGATCTGACGGCCCAACGCATAGGCGACTCGCTCGGTGACGGTTCCGTCTTGCCGTCCGGGACAAGTGCGTGCAAGGTCCCGACCGTCATCACCGACGCGGCGTCCGGCCTGGTACGCCGAACGATTGACAACCGGGATTAATGTCAACGTGCCGCGCAGCTCTCGCCTAAGTCTGTCATCCGAGTCGAACCTTCGAATCAGTTCGCCCACGGCAAGCATCGGCAAATACTCATCACCGTGAACCCCCGCGGTGATCAACAGATTTGGCCCGACATGATTTCCGCCAAAGCGACGAAATTCCAGCTGGATCGCTTCGTTCATGCTCACAACGGTTCAGCTTCCTGTGGCTCATCGTCGGCTCGCATGTCCTTGAATCGGAATCCGCCGTCGACCGGCAGCACGACTCCCGTGATGTAATCAGCGGCTTCGGAAACCAAAAACGCAGCGGCGCGACCGATGTCCGACGGCGTTCCGATGCGTCCCCAAGGCAAGGTGGGGCCTCGTGCTTCGATGACTTCCTTGGTGAATGTCTTTCGTTCGGTAGGTGTGTCGATCCAGCCGGGCGCAATCGCGTTGACGTTGATACGATGCGGGAACAGTTCCACTGCGATACTCCGGGTCAACTGATTTAGAGCAGCCTTGGCCGATCCATAGGGGCCATTGCGTTCAAACGGCATCTCGCCAACGACGCTGCTGATAAACAGAACCTTTCCTGAGATTTCACGTTCTACCATGTGACGTGCGACCGCTTGGCTGATGTGAAACCCCGATTTGAACGTCGCGTCGATCACCTTGTCGAATTCATCAGCGGGAAAATCCAGAAAGCCGCATCGTTTCCCGTAGGCCGGATTGCTGACCAAGATGTCGATGGTGCCGGCATGCTCAATCGCTTGACGAACCAGCGATTGACAACCGGCTGCGGAGAAAACATCGGCTTCAACAGTCCAACATTTTCTTCCCAACGCACGAATCTCTTCGGCGGTTTTGGTGAGTTCGTCGCTGCCAGGTCGGTCATTGAGAATCAGGTCGGCACCGGCGTCAGCCAGCTCAAGTGCGCAGCCTTTTCCAATGCCGCAACCAGCTCCGGTGACGAGCACGCGTTTTCCGTCCAGGCGAATAAGATCAAACAAGCTCATCGTCGTTCCGAACTGGTCTTGGGTTGACGGTCAAGTGCAAGGAGGGCACCCGCTGCACGAATCCGCGCATCGAGATTTTCGTCATCAAGTTGGCGGATCAGAAATGGAGCGGCGTCTGTCATCCCCGACTCACCCGCGAAGACGGCTGCATAGGTTCGTATCGCGGAATCGGTTGACTGTAGGTTTCGCATCAGGACTTCCCGACCTTGTGGATCCCCCAGTGCAGCCAGCGCGTGCTGCAGGAATGCTTGGGCCAAAGCATCGTTTTTCGCATCTTTGAGGCGGGAGCGAATCAGAACGCAGTCTTTCGGTTCGCCGATCCTGCCCAGAATCCACGCGGCGAGTCGAAAAAGGGCTGGGTCCTTCTCGTCGCGAAGTGTTTGCCGCAGAAACTCTAACGACTCATCGCGATTAGGCCCTTGACCGTAATTGGCCAGAGCAGCCGCGGCCATGATTCGTACCCGGATGTCACTGCTGTTGGCAAACGCCTTTTGCAATTCAGTGCCATCGCCCGGCCAGCCGACTTTATACAGACTTTCGGCCGCGTGCACGTGACCGTGGGGATTGTTCTTTCGCAGGATCTCCAAGAGCAGCGTGCTTTTCTCTTGGTCTCCCGCGCGGGCCAATTCCCTCGCCAATCCACATCGCCGTTGATCGTCCGTTTCGGTGTCAAGTTTTGGCAAGAGGTGCTTGCGAACCTCCTGCGTTTGTCCGGCAAACGTCAACGATTCGGCTGCATGCATCGCGGGCCAAAAATCATCGCCGGTCAAACCTTGGCGAAGCACCGCAACGCACTTTTGCCGTAACGTCGGAGTCAAGTCCCATCCCTGATCGGCTCGCGCGGCCACCGATGAAGCGAGAGCCAGAAGGATGGCGACAAGTTTTCTTCGATTCATGCGGTCGTCTTCTTTGTGAACAACTTACTTCTTTGCGAACAACTTACAAGCGAAAAGCCCGACCGTCACACCCACGATCAACGCGGCGGGCGAAATCCATTGAAAACTGACGGGGTCCGAGGCAGTCTCCGAAACTTTCCCGAAAATCACACCCGAAAACGCGATCAGAACTGCCACGGTGACGCTTGCGATCGTCGCGATCCAAACCCCTTTTGCGTTGGCAAAGGGAACGAACAAGGCAAAGAAAAACAGCAACGCAATCGGAACGGTCAGCAAGTTCACCGTCTTGTTCGTCACCGCCATGAAGTTTCCGGGGATGTAACCAATGAACGAACTGAGCGAGACAACGACGCCACCGATGACGATCGCCAACAGGCGAGCCATTTTCAGTTGTTTTGCCTGCGTCTCAGGTTTGCGTCCAAAACGCTCTAGAAAATCGGTCATCACCACCGCCGTGATGGAGTTCACACCCGAGTCGATGCTAGACATCGCAGCCGCAAAAAGTCCTGACACGACCAGACCGGTGATCACTGGCGGAAGGTGAGCGGCAATGAAATGCGGAAAAACAGTGTCCGCTTGCGCCTTCAACGTGCCTTCGCCAGGCAGCATCCCCGTGTTGGCCTGAAAGAAACCGAGCAACGCGATGCCGACGAGCCCCAGCGTCGCCCCGACGACAACGGAGACGATCAGCTGCATTCCCATTGCAAAGCGAGCCGACCTTGCGTCCTCGGTCGCCATGAAACGCTGCACAGAAACCTGGTCTCCCATCGAAGTGCAGACCATCCAGAGGAAGACCGAGACGATCGATCCGACCACCGTCACCCGAGTCGCCGGATCAAAACTCAAGATCGGTTGTTCATCCCAAATGTCGTTGGGCCACTGGGTAGGAAACCAGCTGAAACCGCCCATCTGCCAACTAACCGTTCCGATCACGAGCAACGCCCCCCCGTAAAGCAAAACGGTCTGCATCAGGTCCGTGATCACGACCGCACGCAGTCCTCCCAAAGAGGTGTAGGTGACCGCAAAGATGCCCGTCACCAAAACAATCCAAGGCACCATTTCATCGCCAACGCCGATCATGACCGCGATCGCCTTTGCCGTCAGAAACACCAGCAGCGACATCCAAACCAGTCGCAACGCCAGAAACAGGATTCCACCGAGTAGCCGGACGCTCAACCCAAGCCGATCTTCCAGCAACGCATACGCGCTGGTGACGCGTTGCCGCATGTAAACCGGTAAGATGACGAATCCCAAGACGAGATAGACAAACGGGTACGCGATGTAGTTGCTCAGGTAGATCGGTCCTTTGCCGAGGACCTCACCGGGAATCGCAAGGTAGCTGATCGTGCTCAACAACGTCGCAAACAACGACACGCCGATCAGAACTGGATTCATCTTCCCCGATCCGACAAAGTACTCGCTCGTGTCCTGCTGATTTCTGCTGAAGTACCATCCCAATCCGATCGTGGAAACGGCGTACAGAAACAGAATGATCCAGTCGATCGGGGTCATGGTGAAAAGAGCTGATGCGTAGAATTGCGCGCGGTGGGACCTGGGTGGGAAAGCACATCATAGGCAGTTCGCAAAGCGTCTGTGACCTTTCACGCGATTCGGACGCGGCTAAACTTCTCTTTTTCACATCACCAACCATTGGAGCTGAATCAACGATGAGCGCACAAGAAAAGGCCGTCAAACTGGGAGTATCCCTGGAACCCCAAGAGCCGGGCTATCTGAATCTCTGTATTCGATCGGGCAATCAGCTGATCACGTCGGGTCACGTCAGCGAGATGAAAGGCGTGCTTGGGAAAGACTTGACGGTCCAACAAGGCTACGAAGCGGCGAAGGACTGCATGAAGAAAATCCTGCGCAGCGTCCATGCCGCACACGGCACACTCGACAATCTCCGTGTGCTCAAACTGCTCGGAATGGTTTATTCGGCGCCTGATTTCACCGACCAGCACCTCGTCATCAACGGCGCATCGGACCTGGTCCATGAAATCTACGGCAAGGACGCTGACGGGTATCACGCACGCAGCGCCGTCGGTTTTGCCGCTTTACCGACAGGCGTTGCGGTAGAGGTCGAAGCGATCTTCGAAATCAAGGAATGATCTGGCGATTCTGCGCCAGGCTTTCGAATCAGCGAAGGTCCGTCTTGGAACACGACCCCGGAACCCTGCCCACGATTTGGCGGGTGGTGCCTCTCAGGCAAGACGCGAATTCATCGTGAATTCGGCTGGGCAGGAATCAGTTGTATTGCGTCCAGGATCACAAACCCCGTCGTGTCGAGGTTCGAGATTTGGAGCACGGTTTCCGCGTTCGCCTCCAGTTCGACCGTGCCGATCGGGCGAAACGGTTTGCCGCCGGGAAGGGGCTTGGTTTGGTCGACCATAATCCTGTTGAGGTGAGCGCCTGACGAAACGGTCACGGGGACCTGCTTCGCCCGAGTTTCGTGAGCCGAATACGCCATCAGCAGCTGATAGCGACCGGATCTTGGCACGGTCAGTTGGAATGTCGCCGTCGCGCTCCCATCGCCCTTCGCTTTCGAATCCTTTTCTCCGCTGAAGACGTAACCGTTTTCAATGTACGGCTTAAAATTCGTTGATCTGGACCAGTTGCCCGTCAGTTTCGCTTGCGTGTCGTCGCGTACGATTCCCGGAAGCGATTCGGCATCAATGGAGCCGTCTGCGGTCGGCAGTCTGATTTGTCCGGTAGATCCAAAACCTGTTTCTGGGCCAGCAGCCGGCTACGCAGTTTTGCGTACTCCAACTGCTGCACTGCCACGTCGTCTTTCGCCGCCATGGCGGCTGCGACACCGGCTCCCTGACCGATGACCATCCAGGCGCCTTCGATCCTCAGCGACGAGACTCCGACATGGGTGCAAGACAGCGCGACTGGCACAAGCAGATTGCCGCACTGATCAGGCTTTGGCAGGATTGCACGGTAGGGCACGTGGTAGGCGTATCCCTGGCCCGGAATCCGCCTGACCGGAAAGATCGTGCCCTCATTGATCACACCGCCATCTTTCAGTGCCACGCGTCGGACGTCGTGTGAGTCGATGGGGAATGACGAGATCGCGATCGGATCATCCTTGCTGGGCTCGTCGAGAATGTCCTTTTGGCTGATGACGTACACGCCTTTCATCCGACGCGACTCACGGACGTAGAGGGCCGGAGAGAAGTGCCCGTATTTTGCAAACTCGTCTTTGCAAAGGCCCAGGCTCGCATAGCGATCGCGCATCGTAGCAGGAACGGCCGGATCGGTTTTCAGGAAGTGAATGAATTCGAGCGTATACTGTTTGTGCGCTTCCCAAATTTTCTTCCGCCCCGCTTCTTCCGCCGAGTGCCAATGATTGCCCCCGCCGACCAAGCCGATCGAAAACTGTCCGCCGATCGAATTGTTGCCATCAAACTTGTTTCCCGGTAGCGGATAAAGGTCAAAGCCGACGCGTCTCTCTCCCGCCTTCAAGGCACGCCGAACCACTTCGAAACGGGCCGGATCGTAGTTTTCTGGCTTCGGCATCGGCACGCGGTTGACGGGATCGGTGGTCAGACACAGCCGAAAACTGTACGTCATGATGTTCCTATCGCCAGCCTCCTCCGGCCCGGCATCGTCGGTGGTGACCAGCGGCAACAGTTTGCCGTCATCATCAAAGCCGTCGATGTCCATCTTCTGCTTCGGGTACTGTTTGCCCGCCAGTGATTCGCCATACTCGTCGCGGCCTTCGCGACCGATCGTCCAGTCGACTCCGGCGGCAGCCATCAGATCGCCTTCGTAAGTACCATCGACGAAGACTTTGGCCGCGAACGCCCCGTTGCTCGTGACCAGTGCCTTGATCTGCGTTCCTTCTTTTGTGACCGATCGGAGAGAGCGTTCGGTGAGGACGGTGACACCGGATTCGGCGAGCATTTGCATCGTGACCCGCGTCGCGACATGCGGCTCGAACGTCCACCGCGATTGGTCTTTCACCGCCGGGTTGTAGGGAGCCTTCAAGCCGCGATCGGTATAGTCCTTGACGACTCGCCTATGCCACTCGTCGAAGAGTCCCATCAAGGTGCTGCGAACCATCTGGTTGGAGTCGCAGTGGCTCAAACCACCGGTGGTCATCGCCCCCACATGGCCGGTCGGTTCCAACAGGATCACCGCAGCGTCTTCGCGCGCCGCCGCGATCGCGGCACAAAACCCGCCCGGCGTCGAACCATAGACAATGACGTCTGCCGAAGTGACCTCCGCGTTGGACAACACTGCCTTGGAATTTGTCGATTCCTGACCGTGCAACGGCCCCGTCAAAAAGCTTGCGAGGACAAGAACAACGAGATAGCACTTCTTCATGATTCGGTGTTCACTTTTTGGTTTGATACTTGCCGAGGCTACCTCCCCCGATTCCAACCGTCGATGCCGAGCACCGGTGGTCGACGCGGAAGACTCACGTTCTTGCCGTTCGATTCGCCCGCGCCGGTGCGTGCAACATTCGGTTGGTCGAGCGGCTTTAGTCGTCTGAAAACAACGGCTCCAGCCAGTCCGGACGTGCCGGCATTGTCCCTCGGTCGATACGAGTCTTCCAGGACGCATCGTCGACAACCTGCTCGTCACTGAATTCAAAATACGGGAACACGGCTCCACGGCAAAGCAACTCTTGACCTTGATGAGGATACAACACATAGATGGCTTGGGGACGACTCACCGCGATGTGAACGTGATTTCCATTACTCTGAGTCAAGACGCTGACGCAACGCATCGCATCGTCCAGCGGATGCGCAGCGGAATAAGATTCGTAATTGAGTAGAGCGGCAAGCGTTTCGCCGTAGTTGGTGATGAATTGCTGGTCCTCCGCCGTCAGTGTCTGACTGTCTAGTTGCCTGCTGGCCAGGTCACCAAGCCGCTCACACACTTCCGTTAAACGCAACCAACGGGACCGATCCGAACGACTTTCGCCGCTGAGAATCGCCCCGCGCGCGGCCGGATCGCTTGGCAGTTCCGCTCGTTTAACATGGTCTGAAATTTGAACAAGGGCGGCCAATACCAGTTCAGAAGTGCTGCCATCGAGTTGGTGGAGCCCCAGCCACCATTGAGGATTCGATGCCCCCATTTTGTCGTAGACATCGTTGATGAACTCTCGATCTTCGCGCGCCAGTTTTTCGTTCAATTCGTGCACCCGAATCCCTTCGTTCTCCAACTCGCGAATCAGTGTGAAGAAACGAGCAAATTCATTCAATCGAAAGTGCAAGTGTTCATAATTGATTTCAAAGGCACCTAATTCACTGAGCAACGTTTCCATCCTGGAGGCCAATTGACCGAGGCGATGAAAAAACTCGGGGTTTGGCTCGACGAACCCCGCCCCGACATGCCACGATTCGCTCAGAATCAAAGCGTCCTGTTTTGCCTGCAGTGCAAACGTATGGCGCATCTGCGTCCACCCGCCCAAAACGGTCTGACAGCTTTTCAGTTGCCAACGTCGAGTCGACATGAATTCCGGCGGCGAATCAATCGGCTGCAACAGCGTCGCGAGACACCGTAGGTAGGCACCGTACACGAAGTCGTCATTGGGCAACCCGTCCAAGCGATCTGCATTGTCAATTGAATCCAATTCGTTCGCTTCGGCAAGAAGCTCGGCTGCCAATTTCGAACCAAGGGTCGTGCACAGGAGCAGTCCGACGGAACCTGACGGCTTTATCGACTCAGCGGCCGACTGGAACAGGAATGCCTCGGGAGTCCGAAACGCGGAGAGTACACGCAAGGACAAGGCCTGAGGGTCTCCGGGGGCAAACGCCGTGGCGACCTGATCGTTGATTCGGCTCGGTGTCTCCTCGTCGATTCGCTGCAAGAGCTTGGTTCGAACGGGTTCGATCGAATTCAGGAAATCACCGGAGTCTGTTTGCAGCGAATTGAGAGTCAGCAAGTCCCAATCGTCGGCACCACCGAAGAACTCGCGATACGTCTCGACGAACGCAGCCCAGTTGGTGTCTTTTCCCGCCCCACCAATCAGCCCCAGCGAAATCAGATGCTCGTCATCGTGGACGAAAAACGGGATCGTTTGCAACCAGCGGACGGCGCGGTAGTGACGGCGAAGCACATCGCCGCGCGTGTGGAGTCCCTGGGGCGTGAAACGCGAATAGTCAATGGCAAGAAACGACGGTCTCGATTCTCCGAACCACTCGGGCATTGAGCGTCCCGTGCCGCGTTCCACCCGCTGCGTCTCTGCTCGTACGATGCTGCGGATCTCCGAATCGGGCTCATAGTCTGCATCGATCAACTGCCACGCGACGCCGATGACGATCTGCGCGCGTCGGCGGGCGGATCGAACCATGTCGGAATCCGAGGGCCGACTCGCCGCAGCCAGCCGATCGTCAATCGTTGGCAACAACTGTTGCAGTCGTTCGACTTGACGAAACTCCAACTTTAGAATCGAGTCCTCCAGAATCCGATGAAAGGCATTCAAGATCGAGTCCGTCGTGATGAACACCGGGTGTTTCTGATTGGCGTACGCTTGATAGAAGTGCCGGAATTGTTCCGACGTCACAGCAACTTTACGCGTCGGATCTCGCTCAAAGACGGCAAGTGGCTCACGACGCTTCACCGCGTTTTCCATATCGATGACACGCGAAGAGGCCAGCTTCGTTTGCTCGAACGGAAGGTCGGCGTATCGGGCGTAGGAGGAATCGAACTCGACAGAAACACCTCGCAGACGCCTTCGTTCATCCTCTGAAAGATCGAAATGCCCAGCCTTCCAGCGGTCTCGCAACTGACGTGGATGCGGACTGAAGACACCAACTCGATTGAGCAAATACAGCATCCCCACGACGGCGAGCATGCCGGCGGTGCCGATCAGCAGCCAGCGCAGCTTGTTGCTGGACTGCCGGCCAGAACATTCACTCATTACCAAGGCCCCCTTCGCTTCTCGATTCTAGAAACCCAACCGATGATCTGATGAGTCAGCAGACCCCGAAAGGCAACACGTCGCTCCAGAGCCACTCCGCCCGATCACAGGGGTTTGCGTCCGGATCGCTGTCCCCACCAGAGTGTTCGGAAGTCTCGATTGTAGCCGGTGTCGGCATGCGGCACCGTTTTCGGCAGCGTTTTCGGCAGCGATCACTCAAGAACGGCTGGCTGCAGATCGATGCCATGCTGCGAAAGGTAACGCGGACTATGCTCACCGCGTGTATACCGCCAAACTTCACGATCTTGGTGTTGAAGTACGAGTGTGGTGTAGCTATGACGTCCGGCTAGAAAAAACCACTTCAATCCGGAGTCGGTTTTGCGGCTTTCAAGCAGCAGGATGACTTCCGGATCGGTCCCCATCACAAACGCAAACAGAGCTCCGTCCTTTTCCGCGTCGTCATGCGACGAATAACGATAGAGCGGCGCCGTCATCAATCGCAACATTCGTTTCTCCTCTCCATCGGTGCCTCCAAGCTCCGAGGTAAACTGCCGAGCAAGGGAACGCATTTGAGACAGACGTCGTGTTGGCGAACTTGCAACGGTTGGTGAATTGGGAACCATCTGCCACTCCTCGTTCGCCACCGGCGGGGCGTTCCAAAACGGCTGTTGGTTGAGTTCGGCCGCCAAGGGTGCCAGGGCAAAGGAATTGAACGCGTGCGCGACCCTGCGTTGATTGTTATCGACGGGATAAGAAAAAATGGACGCGATCGCCAAAACCCTGCCATCGCGCGTCCACACGAAACACTCCCCGTGGGTCGTTGATCGCAGCGGGTTTTGCCAGCGCAACACCGGAGTGGGCACCAAGGCCAAGCTTTCGTCATCCGGATCTGTCAGTCGCAACTCATAGCTCTTCGCTTGTTGCAAATAATAGGCCGACCATTTGTCAATCTGCTCCTTTTCCAGTGCGTCGTCACCGTCAACCGACACGGGAATCAACGCGACACAAACGACGATCCAACACACGCGACGAAAACCAATCATTTCAACTCCTCTTCAGACCCAAAGTAGACATGCCGTCGAATTTTATCAGAACACGAGTCTCCGCGAGAGGATTACTTCCAACTTCATCCCCCAAACCGGTATTTTTTCTTCATGTGACGTCGAGGCGTTTCGCAGGGAACAGAAAGGCTTAGCGACCGTTTAAAATGCTGAGGCGAGTTTGATCGACGCGAGTTTCCAGTGATGGAACGACGGGCCTTTAGGGAGGACCATCATGCAGTGGCACATCCGACTTCAGAAAGCCGGGCAAAATTTGAAATCCCAGCAATTCCCGAACACACCGCATTCCGCTCAGTCCGCGCCGACTGCCGGAGGATCATGGATCGCGGGCAGCCTTCTTGCTGCCAGCCTGTTGTTCGTCGTCGGTTGTCAACGCGACACAAAGGTGCCGGGCCCGCAAGCGACTGCAGTCGAGCAAAGGCCTCCGGGCAAGGAGACGGCTCAGCCCACGACGCGTGCGCTACTCACTCCGCTGGAGGACGGATTCTTCGGTTGCCCCATGTTGTCCTCAAACAAATTGGAGGCGTTCATCGCAGAAGTCAACCAACGTGATGTTCGCAAACTCAAACTGAAACCGTATTCGGGGTCTGGTGCAACCGGCAAACTCTCGATCAACGACCAGCTTTCGGTGCTACCGAAAATTCTACGCCGCTGCCCCCGAATTGAAGCACTCACCCTGAATAGCTGGACGCTCCGGCTGAGCGACCTCGCAGTGGCAGCACTATCCGAAAATCTGCAAGAGCTGTCCGTGATCTCGTGTATCGTCGTCGACGGTCCTGTGGACAAAGTTGACGCAGGCAAATCCAACCTTCGGAAACTGAGGGTGACGAGTTGCTTAGGCGGGCGCGAGAACGTGACGGATGCCGGCGAAATCAATGTCGGTTGGGTCGAAACGATCGACGAACAATGGGCGCAGTTGCTAGCCTGGACGCCCAACCTCGAAGAGTTGAGTGTGACGGGGAGCTTTCGAAAGGAAGGCTCCCTCGTCGGTAAAGACTGGCCGCTGGGGTCACTTGCAAAGCTGCGAAGCGTTGCTCTGGGAGACTACCTTCACGATCCACTGGTTGACAGAATACTGAGCGACGTACCCAACCTCGAATCATTGAGCTTGTACGGCGATCAGTTTACCGGTGAAGCCTGGTTGCCGACCAAGCTTTCGGCGATTCGCCAGTTGGAGTTCTACCGTTGTGAGGGGATCTCGATGGAGAAGTTTACCGGCATCTTCCACTCAGCTCCGCAGCTTGAGTCGTTTCGGTTGAGTGGATGGTACGAACCATTCGACCTGAATTTTGATCTGTCGCAGGCCAACAACTTGCGAGAATTGTCGATCATTGGCCCCCGTGAGAAAACTCAACTTTCGCTTAAGGACTTACCGTCATTACGAAAGTTGGAATCGTTGACACTGCGTGGACTGCCACCGAACGCGCTCGATGGCATCGATCTATCGCACCTCAGCAACTTGCGGAGTCTCGACGTCTCCAGTTTCGGTGCAACCCAGAAAGGGCTTACCCAACTGCCCGCCTCTCTAGAATCGCTCCAGTTATCAGGCTTCTCGAAAAGCAAATCCGACGCTGCAAACTCGGAAGCGACCTTTTCACATCTGAACGCCTTGGAATCCTTTTCGTTCTCCAGCGGTTCATTGGAAGAAGATCTGTTTGAATCGTTGCCGGACGGCATTCAATCCCTTTCATTTCATCATTGCACCGTTAGCAACAGCACCCTCGCGACACTGTTGTCACGGCTCGATCGCCTGGAAACGCTCAGCCTGACTTGGGTCAATGGAGGACGTGGAAATGAAAGCGACCCGGGAGTGGTCACCGGTGAGGGTTGGGATTTCGCTTGTGGCGACCGACTGCGAACGCTTGACCTCAGCAAGTGCTTCTATCTGAAAGACGAATTGATCTCTCAGATCGCAACGCAGTTAACAGGACTGCAGTCACTGAAGTTGTCGGAGCAACGTCACCTGACAGGCGAAAACTGGCGGATAGACCGTTTGCCGAAGCTTCGCAGTTTGGATCTGCGCGAGCTGCCAAATCTGACCAACAGTAGCGTCAATCAACTGCCCGTTTCGCTTGAGTCGTTGCGAATGGAAAAATGCAAAAACTTGACCGGCGAGCGATGGCAACTCGACCGACTCAGCAAGTTGGTCGAGTTGCGGTTGGCGGATTGCGATTCGTTGCGATCTCTGGGCGGCAGGCTGCCTGAATCTCTGGTCACCTTGAACGTCTCGCATTGCCCGAAGTTGCAATGCTCCGACCTCGACTATTCAACGTTCGCGCAGCTGCAGCATTTTTCGATGACCGACTGCTACCAATTCGACGCTACGCGTTTGTTCACGGAGTTGCCCCAATATGCCGGTGCGCTTCGCACGCTGGCGTTGACGGGCTGTGAATCGCTCAAAGACGCCGACTGGGATATGTCTCCGCTGAACGAGACGCTCCAGATCTTGACCTACGACGAAGCAGATCCGGCCTATGTGGGTGGACTCGACAAAACGTTGGGCGAGCAGTTACAGGCACAGTTGCCGGACTGCGTGATCGTGTTGTAGCCAAATCGCTCCTTCGCTAAATGGGCCACCCGCTAATTGTGCCACCCACCCGCTAATTGTGCCACCCACCAACCAAGACCAACACTTCTGCTAGAAAATCAGCAGACGGGCCCCACCGATCACACGTGATCGATGGCTTCATTGATCAGATGGCACCATTGATCAGATGGCACCATTGATCAGGCGATCGAGCAAGACAAATCCATCAGACACCATCATCCACGACGGTGCCCGATGGTTCTCTGCGCGGGCAGGAAACTCTCGTTATCCTCCCACTGCACCGAGACGCGATGGCGCACCGTCGACAGTGAAGGTCTGCAAGACGGACCAGTCTTTGCATTCAAGTAGCGTTATCGTTCCATCGCCCGGGTTGCTAACAAGAACGTACCGGCCGCCAGAAACAGGAGTGCAAGCGTGATGCCCCGAGTGCCCTATGACGTTGTTCGCACCAATTGAGATTGACTTTGCCACACTCGCGTCGTCCAGTGGGCCGTCGCCATTGGGGTCGAGCCGAACAACAATCATCCTATCGGACGTGTCGTCTCCATTCGTTTCACCGAAGAGGATCGCAAACGGTTGTCCCTGACGGTTTTGGAACACCTCTGGACCGGAAATCTGTTCGCCCTCGTCGACATCGATCGCGAGGCAATTGACCGTTGGCTCTGCCTCACTTGCATCGATCCAGCACAGCTGAGTCTCTTTTCCACGCCCCGCTTTGCAGAAGACAAACCGATCCAAATTTGCAAATGCTCCCGTCCGCAATTCCTTCCCGTCGGACGATTTCCCCAAGGACAGCTGATGCACTGACACCGAATCCGGATGATCGTCTGCCTCTAAATCGACGGGCGTCCAGCAGACACCATCGGATGGAGCAAGAAAGACTTTCCCCGAGTTCACCGTAGCGCCATGAAGCGATCCGCTTGGACACTGAAAAGAGTAGCTTTGTTGATTGCCTTCGGGCAGCGCGATCACGTCCACCCTGCCGCAGTCATCACCTTCGCGGTCAATCCAAGTCGCATACGCGACGTGATTCTCCACCACGGCCAACGTGATATGACCGCTCCCTCCGGACACAAACCGTGTCGCTTGCGAAGGGTGCTTTGCGTCTCGGATGCTTTTCGGAGTTGCAAGTGTGAATCCGTTTGCTTTGTCGTTTGCCAATACAAAGGTTGAACCGTACAGGTACACATGCGCCGGATTTCCCTGTTCGGCATCAAGCAGATGGTGCAATACCGTCGGTTTCGATTCATATTGCCAGTGCGAGTGATTGCCATGGGGCTCTTCGACAACGCCGGATTCGATTGCAACCCAGCCGCTTTCGTAGGTTCCCCCTTCATCGTCGTGGACACCGACGATCAAAACCCCGTCGTGCTCTGCCATCTGAACTAGCTGCTGGCGGTCTGCTTCAAGGCTTGGAAAACCAGCGATCGAGTTCTTCGTTAGCGTCCAACCATCCGCGGACTTCTTTAGGTCGCCGTAAAACAGTTTGGCTTCCTGGTCGTCCTGCCAAAATATCCGAGCGATGGTATACCCGTTCGCATGAACGTTATTGCAGACACAAAGTAACAAGATCGCAATGAAGTAGGTAGTTTGTTTCATGTTCGTTTGTGATGTTGAAAGTGATTTAGTGATGAGTTGAAACACTATTTTTCGATGACGTAAATCCGGGTCCCTGTGCGCAGAGCGAGCTTGCCTTCGCTGGCGGCGCCCCCGTAGAGAATGGGGTCACGACTCGACGCTTGCGAGTGCTTTCGACGTTCGGCGAAGCCTTTCGCCATTTCTTGAATCTCCTGTGCATCGAGTCTTCCGTCGTGATCGGTG
This sequence comes from Phycisphaera sp. RhM, assembly GCA_033042175.1. Taxonomy (GTDB): domain Bacteria; phylum Planctomycetota; class Planctomycetia; order Pirellulales; family Pirellulaceae; genus Stieleria. Next base: position 23,150 of record WCIL01000055.1, on the reverse strand, counting down.
TCGACCCGGTCTAGGTTCTTGGCAAACATCGCCGGGATTTCGTCGCCTTCCAAAAACCGGTTTTGATCGACGTCTCCGGCAAGCAAACGACCGACCATTCCTCCGCCAGGACGTTCGTCAGACGATTGTTCGGTGCCGTGTGCTGGTGCAGTCGCCTCCGTGTAACGCAACGGCGGTGGCGGGGCATCGAGATCCCATAGACGGTTAACAGCTACTTCGCGGTAGACCGGTCCGGCGTCGACGATCTTGCATTGGCCGTCTTTTCCGAAGAAGTAGATGTTGCTCTGCGTCGCAATTGGCGTTGCCCAACAAGTCAATTCCAACCTTCGTCGGTAGTGCACCTCACCGGTCGTCAGATCAATGCAGTGAAGGGCATTCGCTTTGTTGATGAAGTACGCACAGTTTCCCACCGCAATCGGACTGGCGTAGTCGCAAATCGCTTTATCGGCTTTCCAGACGACCGAGGGAATCTTGCCCGATTCGATTGTGGACAGGTCAATACAGCAGTTTGCGCGGACGGTTCCATCCTGAGCGAATTCCGGCAACCGGGCTCCGACCAACAAGTAATCCCCCGCGACAACGGGTGAAGGAACCGAATTGCCTTCGAGACCATCGATCTGCCACAGCTGGTTTCCCTCGTTCGCAGAATAGGCTTGGACCGTGCCGCCACTGCTAACAATGACTTGTGATCGTCCATGCACGTTCGTGACAATCGGTGAAGACCAGGATTTGGTTGAGTCTCGATCAACCTTCCAAGACGTCCTCCCAGTTGACTTTTCGATTGCGAGAAGACAGGACGGTCCATCGTGTTCCAGAACCAAGTAAAGGTTGTTGTCGTCATGTGCTGGAGAGGCGCCCAATCCGTGATGGTTTTGGAATGGACCAGTCGCCTCCGTTTCATTCCTGGACCAGATCCGCTCGCCCTTTCGATCAACCGCAATGCAGTCGCCGGTCTCGAAGAACGCGTAAACGGCATCGTCATCGACAACCGGGGTCGGGGCTGCCCGTGAATGCATGTACGTGGAGACATGCTGCTGCGAAGACGGCTGCTGGTACCGCCATCGAAGCTCACCGCTGAGCAGATCGAAACACTCGATGGCGACGGTCTCGCACCGATCGCCGACTACCGAGGTCACAAATACCTCACCGTCGGAGATGACCGGAGCGGACTGACCGTAGCCGATCAGCTCTTTCTGCCACAGAATCCCTTCCGAAGGCGACCATTCAAGTGGAAGAGGAGATTTGGAAAGCGAGCCCCCGCCGTTACGGAACGAGGTCCAGCCCTCAGCTTGGACGACGGGTGAAAGCTGGAGCATCGCATAGAAAACAACGATGCAGAAGCAAGTTCTACAGATTTTCATTTGGTTTGTGTCAATGGGTTATGGGGACAATATTCTTATGGCTGAGGCGGGAAGCTCGATTGATTGCACAGGCTTCACCGCAAACGGTTTCAGGGTCGTTTGCTCAATGAATGGAGCAACAACGCGTGGCTGAAGTACCCAGCCACCATCACCGAGGGACTCAAGCGAGACGAAGTACTCCTCCGGCTCTTGAGACGGAGGATCAAACCTGGCAATGCCGTCACTGAGAGTGATACTCCGGGAGACCACTCGACCGTTCGGCGAATCCAACAACCAGATCTCCAGGCCGGCAACGGGTGAATCTTGGTACGTCACAGCAATGCCTGCCGGAGAGTCTGAGCCTGCCGTCCGCTCGCTGTTAATGCAACCTGCCAAGAGCGTCAATCCAAGGATCGTTCCGCTCAGCCGAATCAAAGGTGCCTTAGGGAAGCTGAACCGTTTCATGACCGTCTCGTGAAAAGAGTGCGTGGTAGGTCTGCCGGTCCACCGAGTTGGTAATGAAGTGGACACTGCCATCGAGCATCGCATGATGTGATCCGCCGGTATGATGCGATCGCGACGCGTAGAATCCGCGGCCGTGCATCCCGACATCGGGGATGCGAAAATTGGGCGTCATGTAGCCGTTGATCACCGTTGCGTAGGGAACGCCACGAATCCATGAGGCGCCACGATCTCCCCGGTAGGAAGAAATTCGTGCGGGGTACACCAAGTCGAGATCTGGATTTTCGATTAACGTGCCGCCGTCGAGGAAACCAGGATTCGGAGCCGTGTTGGGACTGGTCCCGCCGAAGTTTGCGATTCGCCGATGCGGACCAGAGGGAGAGGCTTCGGTGAGTCCCTGCGTCTTGTCCCCCATCACCGTTTCAGCGGTGAGGACGGTGGTCGATGTCCCGTCGAGGCAATCGCGAAACTTTGCCCAGGAATCCGTCCAAACCATCCCATCAGTACGATAGCGATCGTCATAGTTGGTTCCGGTTCCGCTGCCATAGCTGAACATGTAGCTCAGCCCGACCGAAAAACCTTCTGTTCCATCGTTGAAGGTCGTTCCGAAGTGGGGATCTTCTGGATCGCTTGGGCAAAGAAACGTCGGGACGACCGTTTCAACGGCCTCTCGCAAGTCGGTATTGAACTGGGCCCGCCAGGCTGGCCCGGTCAACAACGGCTTTTCGAAATCGATGAGGTCGCTGAGACCGGCCTGCTCGATGTAGGGCAGAATCCTCGCCTGCACCGAATAACTACTTGATCCCGTCATCGCCGGAATCACCTTGAAGGCGCTTTCGTAGTTGTGCACCGCGAGGGCGATTTGTTTCATGTTGTTACTGCAAGACATTCGTCGCGCAGCCTCGCGAGCGGCTTGCACCGCAGGCAGAAGAAGACCGACGAGCACGCCGATGATGGCGATCACAACCAACAGCTCGATCAGCGTAAAGCCGTGTCGATTCTGCGTTTTGTGGTCATTCATAGTTTTGTGTTTCATTTCAATGTGGTTTTAAGATTCGATTTGGTGTCGAGCGATGGTCCGCGCGTACGCGCAGACCAATCGCTCGGTCAGCACGCGTGAGACGCGCATTGAACGTGATGGTTCGGGTGACAGAAGAATTCCCATGACGCACACCGCAACCGATCGCGTTTGGCCGACCTGGTGCCGGTCACGCGTAGGTGCAGCGAGCCGTATTGAATGGGCGAAGAGCTTTCGGTCCAGCCACATGCAACCTCGCCCCGAGGCGAGCGCACCATGTGAGACCCGAAAGACCGTTCAGCTCGCGCCGAGCATAGGAGGACCACGGGGACGTGCCGCAGCGATCCACCGCCTGTCAGCGATGCGATCAGAGAAGACAGCAACTCTCTCAGAGGCTGCACCAAGCAACGGCGGCGAAAAGGATGCCCAACCATAACCGACTGGGCATGCAATTGATTGGCAGATCGGACAATGGTCCGAATCGTGCGGTACTCTTGAGTGCTCGCCGCGTGCCTTGGCGTCAGCAACGTCGTCGGGGTGATGATGGGAGCAGCGGTGCCCACAGTCCGGTGCATCTGCCGCAGCCGTCTCGAACGTGACGCGATCACTGCACGTTGCGCATTCACTGCACGTTGCGCATTCACTGCACGACGCGATGTGAACCCATGCCGGAACATGACCGAGAGCGGTCACGAAGCACAAGATGGCGGCAATGGATGGTCGGAACTGCACCGTCAGTAGCTATGACAGAAAGGAAAGTGAGGTCCGACCAAGGACGTTGAATGATACGATGACACCACCCCAGCGGTTCGTCAAGTCGCGAAGCTTTCTGAAAACGCAGCCAATCCGAACCGCCTGCAACGCGATTTGGTGCCGTGATTGCCTGCGACTCACCCATCCTGGACGGCAACGCAACCCCAGCGTTGCAGCGACCGTCAGAGCACCAAGCCCGCGCAGATCCTCCTTTCTCTTCTTCTTTTTTTCCTCACATCGGCACGTCACTTCGCAACAAAAGAGCAGAAGGTTCGTGTCACCCCATGTTAGAACAGAGACTGCGCTGTGACGTTGACCGTGAGTTTTCGCATGCTCTTAGACAACCCTTCCCCGGAACGGCATGAGAAAATTCTCAAGCGAAAAGTGTTGGACACGCGTTTTGCGATGCGAACGATTGGAAGTTCGCATGTGTTTGGCGAGCGTGGCGACACAAGCGGTCATGGTCGATGTAGCGGATCACGACATGGCCGTCGAGACAGTTGTCGACACAACCATCGCTCAGCCAAATGCACCGTCGTCTGCCGCGCTTGGCGATCTAGGCGATCGCGTATCGTTTGCCGGTGAAGGATTTGGGACGCTGCGAGTCAGTCCAACGGGCGACTTGGGTCAGTTGTACTACGTCGACCAGGAGTTGCGTTATCGTTTTCGATCGGCCACCGGCGGTTTTGTTGATCAGACTGTCGCTGAAGTCGATCCGATACCGTTTACGACAGGGCGGCCAATTTTCCGCGGCTATCGTGCTGGTCGAGCCCGTTGATTTAAAATGGCACAACGTGGCTCTTGCGCACGACGTCAACAACGATTCCGAAATCACACCAGGTGATGGACTCGCCGTCATCAACTCGATCGCGGTCGTCTCCAATGGCGGGAATCCGCCATCTGGCGGTCGTCTTTTTTGTCCTGACGTCAATCAAGACGGGAATGTCAGCCCTCGAGACGCTTTACAAGTTATCAATTACTTGGCCCGCGTCGGTTTCGGCCAAAACGCTCAAACGGAATCAATCGATCAACCGCAATCGGCCGTCACACAGCCGTTCACCATCGATTCGACGAGGAAGCGACTCCCGTTAGCAGGCACCGATGACGAGGACTGGTGGACGGAAATAGTCATGATTGTGTCCGGAAGTGTGCTGCTGCTCGAATGATTCGCGGGACGGGGCGATCCAAGGTCGCGCAATGAACGAAGCGGCGGACACCTTTACGTGCCGCCGCTTCGCGAATCATGGAGCGAAAGGAACCCACGAGTTACTGGTCAGTCGATTTGCCACGATCCTTCGCAGGTTTGGGTGGCTTTTGGTTGCCTCCGGAGGCGGCCGACTCGTCCGCGACGCGCTTGGCTTGCCCCCGATTGCTTTGCTCAGGAGGACTTTGCCCCGCACGACTTTGTCCGCGAAGACTCGGGGGCGAACCGCTACGGAGCGAGTTGCCGTTCACGCCGGATTCGGCCTTGATCGGCCCGTTGAGACCAGCGTCACTTTCCTGCCGCGGCGTTGGTGGAGGCGCGATAGAACTGGATCCGCCACGATCTTGGTCCGGTCCAGCATCGCCAGGCCGGCTTTCCGAACCCTGACGATACCGACGGATGTCAAACCGTTGGCTGTTCGAACCTGGCCTTGAGAGACGTTCCGCATCAGCTCGCGCATCAGCTCGCGCATTAGCTCGCGCATCAGCTCGCAAATCAAGTTGCGAATCGGCTTGCGGCTGGTCAGTGTTGCTGCCGTCTGACTTGCCACGATCGCGATCCGATGGACGCAATTGACCAGCTCTCTCCATTGCCTGCCGACGTGCTTCATCCGCAGCCTGCACGGCCGCGTCGGTACGGTCACCCAATGGCCGGCCGGTTTGGTCAGCGCGACGCTTCATCAGATCGCGTCCCTCGCCACCTGATTGCCCTGCAGCCTCGTTGCCGTTCGGATCGGTGTTCTGGTCACCAGACCTTTCCGTTGCGGCATCGTTCGGCTTGGTTGACGGGCGATCGCCCGACTCGTCGCTCCGTTGACGATTGGGATTGAAGGGGCCGTCGAGAGTACTTGGCGGTGTTTGCGAACCAGGGATAGCTGCCTTCTCGTCCATGTTTTTCTGGCCATCGGCCTGTTGCTGATCCTGATCGTCTCGCCCTTGACGGTTCTGGCCTTGCGTTTGATCCTGATCGTCCCTGGTGTCACGGACATTCAAACCGCCTTCCGCATTCATGCTCCCTTGAGTCTCTGATGACGCCTCCCCCGGTTCGGCTCGCACCGCACCTTCAGACTCTGCTTGAGTGCTGGCATCGACTTCCGTTTGACGTCGTCCCTCGGCGAATTGACGTAGTTGTCTCACCTGATCTTCAACGCGTTGCTGAACGTCGCCGTCGGTCACGGAGGTGAATTCGCGTAGGTTTTCAAAGCCTTCTGTGTCGTTCTCACGGATGAGTTCATCGATCGTTCGAGCCAGGTTTCCGACCGGAGTCTGCTGTCCTCGCGAGCGGAACCGTTGATACTCATTGAACGTCACAGGTAATGTGTTGGCGCCGCTTCCCAACAAGGTCTGGTGACTCTTCATCAGGTCGTCCAGAAAACTCGTTCGCGTCATCGAGTAATACGCAAACAGTGGGTCGTAATACGTCAGATCGCGACCCGAGTATGGCCCCCAAGGCACCAGTCCGAAATCGCGATACCGGTCTCCGTAGTAACTGCCAAAGTAATAATGTCCGTAGTTGGGACGGACGAACCACGACACCAATGCCTGGGTGACATTTACTGCAACGTTTGGTCGGTAGGTCTGCCGCACGATCCGATTGGAAAACCGCACCGGAGCGAACAGAGTTCCGCGGCGGTCGATCGGGTAGTCCCAATAACCCGGGACCTCAAGATAACCACGTGGCGTGCGGACCAGTCGTTGCGGCACCCATACCCAATCCGGCTGGGACCGGGCGTAAAAGCCGTCGACCCAAACGTATTGATTGTCTCTCCAAACATAGCTGCCGGGTACCCAAAAGCGTCCGTCGCGAGGCTCTCGATAACGGATCACGTCGGCCGGCGGAGCAGGCGGGGCGGGCAGGTATGCCAGTTCTTCCAGTGACTCGCGGATCCAAAACCCAGGAACCCAAACCCAGCCGTCTCGTGTGTCTGCCCAATAGCCCGGAACCCACTGCATTGCCGGCGGCGCGAATCGCCACGTTCCAGAAACCCAACACAGGTTCTCCTGATCTTCCACTCCCCAGTAGCCGGGGATCCACACCGCCTCACGCTGCGTATGGCTTGGTCTTATGCGGGCCGGTTGTTCATCAATTGGATCGGGAATGGGCGCCGGCAATTCAAGCGTTCCGAGTGTCTGATCGGACGAATCGCTCTGTGACGAGGCTGCTGGCTCGGCAAACGCCTCGTGAACGGGGCCACGCATCAGCACGTCCAACGATACCGTGTCGGCACGGCTGGATGAACTTTGACCAGATGAATTTTGGGCGTGTGCCAGCGGGGTGAAACTTAGACACAACGCGGCGGCGAGTCCGCCGATCCAATCCGCCGGACGATGGAATGTTCTCATTGTAGTTCCTGTGGTTCTTATCTGAGAGCAAACAAGCAATAGGTCGATGGAGACCTTCATCAGAACTCGCGGCAAACGGTGTACCACGAAGGAGCCTTCATTTGGTTTCGTTTCGCAATCATGGAGCCCTTGAACCGGCAGCCACTGATTTGCATCGGTGTGAGCGGACTTTACGGAAATCGTGTCGGTGGACCGCAACGCTCGAGGTGCGCATTGTCCGAATAGGTTGACCAATCACGCATCAAGTTGCTGATCGCAAAACGATCATCGATCGCTGATTGATCGGTGCAGAGTCGCGCCACAGGCCGACGTTTCGGAATGGGTCAACACAGCCACGCAGTTGGTGCCACCCACCAAACCGGCACGGCAACGAAGACCAACGCTCCCGCTAGCAACTCAGCGGGCGGGACGCTTAGATCACACGTGGTGGGTGGCACCATTCATCAGTGGGTGGCACCATTCATCAATCGGTGGCACCATTCATCAATCAGCCGAATCATGCTGATCAAGCTCGTTGGGACTGCTATTGATTCGACATGGTGGTAGAGTGGCATGACCAATGTGGGAGACTTCGGCACTGCGTGTGGCGACCGATGGTCCTCGGCATGGTCCTCGGCATGGTCAATCGGGCTCGGTCCAGGCGGATCTTACCCGGGATGCTCCTACGTAACTCCTACGAACTGAGACAGGTCCATTTGGTGTGCGAAGGACAAAGACAGTCGTCTTGGTGGGAACGCGGGGTGATCTATCAGATCTACCCGCGTTCGTTTCAGGATAGCGATGCGGACGGCGTGGGTGACCTTGCCGGAATCGAATCGCGGCTGGATTATCTTGCAGAGCTTGGGATCGATGCGATCTGGCTGTCACCGATTTATCCCTCACCCATGACGGATTTCGGATACGACATTGCCGATTATTGCGGCATCGATCCATTGTTCGGCGATCTCGCGGGATTCGACCGGTTGCTTGCCGCGATCCACGCACGCGGGCTCCGACTTCTGCTCGATTTCGTTCCCAATCATTCGTCAGACCAACATCCATGGTTCGTCGAAAGTCGCTCTTCGCGCACGAACCCGAAGCGTGATTGGTATATCTGGCGCGATCCAGCGCCAGACGGTGGGCCACCGAACAACTGGATCAGCGATTTTGGTGGCTCGTCCTGGCAGTGGGATGAGACGACCGGTCAATATTACCTTCACGCGTTCCTCCAGTCACAACCGGACCTCAATTGGCGCGAGCCCGACGTGCGGGAAGCGATGATGGGGGTGCTCCGCTTCTGGCTGGACCGCGGCGTCGATGGATTCAGAATCGACGTGCTATGGCACATCATCAAGGCCGAAGGGCTGCCCGACAACCCTCTCAATTCGCATTGGACACCCGACCGCACGCAGCGTGACCGCCTGATCCAACTCCATTCGACCGACCAGCCGGAGGCGCACGCAATCTCCGCCGAGTTCCGCGCGCTGGCCGATCGCTATGGCAATCGCGTCCTGGTCGGCGAAATCTGTTTGCCCAATGACCGCCTCGCCCGATGGTATGGCACGCCGGAACGTCCGCAAGTGCATCTGCCGCTGAATTTTCAGCTCATCGAAAACGCCTGGGACGCAGACTCGCTGCGGCAGATGATCGCTGCCTATGAGGTGTCTTTGCCGCCGTTTGGATGGCCCAACTGGGTGATCGGCAGCCATGACGCGGCGCGCATCGCTGCACGGGTCGGCGAACCGCAGGCACGAGTTGCCGCCATGCTTCTGCTGACACTTCGCGGCACGCCGACGCTGTACCAGGGCGACGAACTCGGCATCGGCGAGGTGCAGATTGCGCCGGATCAAGTGCGCGATCCCCAGGACCTGCGTCAGCCCGGCCTGGGGATCGGTCGCGATCGTTCGCGCACACCGATACCGTGGGATGCGTCGGCCAATGCGGGATTCAGCACCGTCGATCCGTGGCTTCCGCTCAACGAGGACTGGCCGTCGCGCAACGTTGCGGCTCAGGATCGCAGCCCCGGCTCACTACTGTCTCTCTATCGATCTCTGCTCGCGCTGCGGCGATCACACGACGCACTCGCAATCGGCGACATCACGCTCATCGACGCAGGGGAGGGCGTGCTCGCCTACCAGCGGCAACATGCCGGCGAGAGCCTGCTGATCGCGCTGAACCTGGGCGGCGAGACGCGGCCCCTGACGCTACCGACGGAGACGTGTGTCCAAGAGGTGCTTGCATCGACCCTGTGGCCATCGACACTGTCACCATCGGCCCTGCCACCATCGACCGGGGCGTTTCGCTCGATGGACGGCACGCTCGCCCCTGACGAAGGTCTCGTCCTGCGACTGAAAGGAACACTCAAATGCGCATAGCAATGCTGGCCCCCATCGCCTGGCGCACGCCGCCGCGAACCTACGGCCCTTGGGAACTCGTCACCAGCATGCTGACCGAGGCACTCGTCGAGCGTGGGATCGACGTGACGCTGTTCGCCACGCTCGACAGCATGACCGCCGGAAAACTCGATGGCGTCGTGCCCGCTCCGTATGGGGACGATGCATCGATAGACGCGAAGGTCTGGGAATTTCGTCACCTCGCCCACCTCTTCGAACAGGCCGACCGGTTCGATCTGATTCACAATCAGGCGGACTTCCCTGCCCACGCCTTCGCACGCCTGACCGACACGCCGATCGTAACGACGATCCACGGCTTCTCGTCAGACCGCATCCTGCCGATGTATGCGGAATACCAGGATGTGGTCCATTACGTCGCCATCAGCGACGCGGATCGCTATCCCGATCTACGCTACGCTGCGACGATTCATCACGGCATTCCGATCGACGATTTTCCATTCCATTCGGCGGGCAGTGACGATCTGCTCTTCTTCGGACGCATCCACGGCGACAAGGGCGCTGCGGAGGCGATCGCGGCCGCTCGGGCAAGCGGTCGACATCTCCACATGTACGGCATCGTGCAGGACACGGCCTATTACGAACGGGAAGTCCTGCCAGCTGTTGACCGCGTTTCGGTCACCTATCACGGCGCCGTCGGTGGTACGCAGCGGCTACGGGCCCTCGGCGAAGCACGCGCGCTCTTGCACCTGATCAATTTCGAAGAGCCATTCGGGCTTTCGGTGATCGAGGCGATGGCTTGCGGCACGCCCGTTATCGCCTCGCGGCGGGGATCGATGCCTGAATTGATTGAGCATGGCATCACTGGTTTTCTGGTCGACAGCCTTGAGGAAGCGAATCAGGCAGTCGAGCGGATCAACGAGATTGATCGCCGCCGCGTCCGCCGCGCCGTCGCTGATCGATTCACCATCGATCGGATGGCAGACGCCTATCTGACCCTGTATCGGCGCATCCTTGGCGAGTAGCTCAAATACGGACGACCTTCGCCTTCCAACGGGGCGACCGATCCTGGAGGTCCTGACGCGTTCTCGGCAACGTTGTTGCCGGTCGACGTGATTGGGTGCCGTGATTTGGTGCCCCCACCTGTCCCAACACCGCTACGTTGCGCAGACAACTGTTTGGTAAAACGGTCTCGTATCACGTCAATGAAGTATTTGCGGCTTGTTCAATACGGTGCACCAGATCTTCGTACTGCTTCCGCCCATTCGTCAGCTTCTTCTCGACTGTCAAATGATCAACTGGACGGAATGGCTACGGGGTCCATCCACATCGGCTCCCAAACGTGGCCGTCCGGGTCTGTAAAACAACGACCGTACATAAATCCGTGGTCTTGCGCCGGGTTAATGTCAGCGGTTCCGCCGTGTTTTCTCGCTTGCGTCGTCATCTCATCAACTGCCTCGCGGTTTTCGCAGGAGAGACACAGCATGATTCACGTGATTTGGTGCCACCCACCAAACCGGGACGGCAACGAAGACCAACGCTGCCGCTAGCAACTCAGCAGGCGGCACGCACCGATCACACGTGGTGGGTGGCACCATCCATCGATCCATCGCGCATCCAAACCGTCCGCTTTGCAAATCCACTGGCCACAGTTCATCAGCGTTGTGCTGGCAACGGCGTCTTGATCTCATTGGTACACTTCCAACATCCGTGGCGCTCGACTCCCAAGGAACGGCGCGTCGTGCGTTTGGTCGGGTTCGTCTTTCAATAAAAAAACACCTTCGACCACACGACGCGAGTGACGGGAAAGTCATGCGTCTGTGTATCACTCAATGGGCCACGAGAGATCAACACGTCAATCGAAACAAAACGCTGACGACCTGCGACCGGAGGATTCGCGAAGCGGGCGGTAGCCTTCCGGGCTGGAGTCACGCGTTTGCCCCACCCATCGACGCCGCACGTCAACCGTCGAAGCGGAAAGCAATTCGATTCAGTTCGACGCAGCGTCTATTCGTCTGCCGCGTCTGTGCCAAAGACTGCGTGGCTGTGCGTTGGTGCCGTCCGGAGGCGGCAACCCGCACGCCGAGCTCAATGCGAAAGATCACACGTGGTGGGTGCACCATCGATTAGTGTCGAAGCCGGTGGCATGACCCCGGACGGGGTCAAAGCCAGTAGCCGGAGGTGAGCGTAGCGACACCTCCGGCTACTGGCCACCCGCCTGACGCGACCCCGGAGGGTGTCGAAGCAATTTACGCCCAAGCCCTCGAGCACGGTGCGGCTGGTGCCATGCGGCTGGTGGGTCGAATACGGGTTTGCCGCGGATGACCTGCGGTTCACTGCTGTGGCCAGTCCCCACGGATTGATCAGTGCCGATGAGCGTGCGTTGCACGTTCGGGTCCGTGGCACAAAAATGCGATCACAACAGCATTAATCAAACAGAGAAATGATGCCGACGGCGAAGTCCTTACCCTTGGCAAAGAATGCCCACGTTAAAAACATCCCCGGTAGCAGAAAGCCGAGACCGACGAGCAATCCGATCATCCATCCACCTGACAATCCGGTCTCCAGTACCGCAACGTCGGGATTGCTCGTCTTGTAGTAGAGGATGACTGAATCACCGACAGGGTACTTTGCGATGATGCTCGCGGCGTGATCGCGATCCCCGCTTCCGTAATCATCTGCATGAACAGCACTCGCCACGTAGCGAACGCCGTGCACGGCATAGCTGTACTTCAAATCCGCAAAATAGGTTGTGGATGAGCGTGTGCGTTCCGTTTGAATCTCGGACGACAGCACGATCCCTGTCGCTGTCGCCCAGTGTTTCGAATCGAGTCCCTTGCTGCGCAGCCAAAGTGAAAGTGAAATACCGTACAAACCAATGATTGCGAAGAGGATAGTCAGTGGCAACAACCCACGTGACCTCATCCAAATTGAGCGACTCATTTGACCATCCTTCAATCGCGCCTCGATCGAAATTTGAAATGCGGACAAGAGAAAGTGACCGGTACTGAGTTTGCGGTCATTTCTCTCCACCGGACTTGCTGGTGCGGGCCACCTCTGGGACGCATCGACGATTCCGAGTTCACCTTGATCCAGGAACACTTGGGGGCAACGTCACTGACTTTCAAACGAAAAACGCGTCGAATGTCACTGGAGGGATCATCTGACATCTTATCGATGCATAGTGCCAGATCGCAAGAAGGAGGCAAAACGATGAGGGGCAAGACGATTGCAATCTGAAATTGTTTTGCCCCTATTGCATTGCTACTCCTTCCCGAATCGGCCGCTGGAAATGGGTAAGAAGATTTCGGAGGTAAGAAAATGAACTCCCGCTGCGATCCTTGGTCGTCGGCAATTTTCTTACCTCCCATGGGCATGATTTGGCGCCACCCACCAAACCGCGACGACAACGAAGACCAACGCTCCCGCTAGCAACTCAGCAGACGGGACGCACAGATCACATGTGGTGGGTGGTACCATTTATCGATTCAGGGAATCAATCCAGTCGCAAGTCGCTGATTGGACCTGGACAACAAACACAACACACTTTTCTACAATACCAATAGGATAAGAATTCGATGAATCTTGAACTCAACCATAAAACAGCACTGGTCACCGCATCAACAGGCGGAATCGGTCTGGCGATCGCGACTCGCCTGGCTGCTGAAGGGGCAACAACAATCGTCAATGGTCGCAGCGAAGCGAGCGTCGACACGGCGATTGGAAAAATTCGCGAGAGCCAACCGAAGGCCGACCTGATCGGGCTGGTTTCCGACAATGGGACGGCTGAGGGCGTCGCACGAACCATCGCCGAACATCCGCAGATCGATATCCTGGTCAACAATCTGGGCATTTTTGAAGCGGTTGATTTTTTCGACCTGACGGACGAAGCGTGGCAGCACATCTTTGACATCAACGTGATGAGCGGTGTGCGTCTTGCACGGCACTATCTGAAGGACATGTTGGAGCAGAACACCGGACGCATTATCTTCATCAGCAGCGAATCCGGCGTCGTGCCCGCTCCGGAAATGCCTCACTACGCGATGACGAAGACGGCACAACTTGCCGTCTCGCGTAGTCTGGCTCAATTGACCAAGGGAAGCTCCGTTACGGTGAACACCGTCATGCCTGGATCGACGTTAACGCCAGGTGTGAAGGAATTCGTCAGCAACCTTTTCCCCGACGAGCCCTACGATTCAGCTGAGAAACGATTCATGGCAGACAATCGGCCGACCTCGTTGATTCAAAGATTGATAGAACCGGAAGAGATTGCCAACATGGTTGCGTTTGTTGCCAGCCCACTCGCATCGGCGATCAACGGAGCACCCATACGAGTCGACGGAGGACTCATTCCAACGATTGCTTAACGGTGTCAGAAAGGAAACATGATTTGATGCCACCCACCAAACCGGGAGGGCAACGAAGCTCAAGTCTCCCGCCAGCAACTCAGCTGGCGAGACGCACGGATCAAACGTGGCGGGTGGCACCATTCATCCGGGTGGCACCATTTATCCCTTCGCGGCGTTGGCGACGAAACGGGTGGCGTAGTCCAGGTAGTCGGTGTCGCCTCGGCGGCATTTGCTGCGGGTGGTGACCGATCGGTAGATCACCCGCAACCCAGCGTGCCAGGTTTCTTCGTCACATGAGATCTGCAGTTGGCTGGGGTCAAGCGATTCGACCAACTGCTGTGCGGCGCCGCGGACCGTCGGTTTCCGCTCCAGGATCGCGCGGATGGCGGTATCGACGTCGGCGTCATCGGCACCGACTTCGGTCCCCACCGCAACGAGCGTCTGCTCGATCTTAAGCAGTATTCGGGGGTGCTGCTGGGTCATCCGATTCCGCTCACCAGTGGTCGCTTTGAGCTTGACCTGCGGAGCCGAGACGACTTTGCCCTCACGTTCACGCCGCGCACGCCGTTTTTTCGCCTGAGCAATCTTATCGTGCAATTTTGTCATCGAATGCGGAGCCTCTCTGCAGTGCGTGTTGATGCCGCTGTCAATCTTGCAATCACCATGCCCACGCTGCCAAAAAAAAGCCCATCGCCGATTACGACGATAGGCGTTTGATGTTTCGACAGTCGGGGCGACTAGATTCGAACTAGCGACCTCTACGTCCCGAACGTAGCGCTCTACCAGGCTGAGCCACGCCCCGATGGTGGGATTGTGATGCGGGTTTCGTTGGAAAATCCACCCGCTCACGGATCTCTTCGCTCGGCTTGCGGCCCGATCAATCGACCGTCGCAACCCGAGCGGACGCGTAATATAACCTCGCCCCGCCGAGCTGCAAATACCCACCTGGAAACTCCTCCGACCGCTTTTCCCCCGGCTCCCCAACCCCCGCCGGCGGAATGGCGGTTGCCAAGTCCTTGGCTGGCTCCGCGGAAAGCCCGACGGGCACGCACAAGCCGGATTGGAGACAAGCCGGATCGGAGACAAAGGCCGATTGGAGACGAGGGCCGAGGCATGCTGTCGGGCCGCCGGAGCCTTGGGATCCCGCTGGATCCTCTCCGGCCGACGACGCTCCATGCCGTCTCTTTTGGCATCGGATGAGATGGCGGAACGGCGGGAGACGTCCGGTGTCGGTCTTGGAACACAGTGAAAGGCTCGCGGTCTGCCGCAAAGTGAGGCGTCGGTTCCTTGGGTTGGGGCCCGTAGGCTCGCGCCAAACGGCTGATCGTCGTTCGACATCAGCCGGTTCGCGCCAACGCGAGCCGCCTCCTCGTTGATGTCAACTTAGTGGTATTGGGTTGGCGTCCCACCGGTATCCAATGCACTCTGTTGGGCGTCAATGTCGACGGACCGGAGGGCTCGCGCCCTTCCGCTAACGGATACACACCAGCTGGTGTCAGTTGACGGACCGCAGGGCTCGCGCCCTTTCGCTAACAAATGCATACCGTTTGGTGTCCAAGAAGTGGCCCGTGGGCTCGCGCGATACCGCTGATTTCGGGTGTGGTTCGATTGCGTCGAAAGACTCTTGGCTTGTTCCGCTACGGTCGGGCATTGGGTGAGGCGAGTAAACCGGTTTGGGCGAATCGTTGCAGCTTTTGCTCGACGACGGCGCGGAGTTGCTCTTGGGTGGGGGTGACCGACTGGAGTTCTGTCTTCGGATCCGGCGATTCTGCGTCCGGTGACTCCGCCTGCATCGCGACTCCATACTCCAGTAGCGCGGCGGCGATTCGATCGATCGTTGCGACGCCGTCCATGCGTTTGATGATCTCGCGTTCGAAGTCGTCCAGGTGAACCGATTCGTGTCGCAGATTGGTCACCCGGCTGTCCTGCTCGGCTTGATGACGGATCAGTTCGGTTGTGACCGGCTTCGGGCCGATTTCCACGGTGCAGTCGGACGGCGCCGCGTAGAGCGCAACGAGACTGGACGAATACAGTTCCAAAAACGTCTCGTACAACTCATGACGACACTCCTCAACACCCGGTCGCTGCTCGGACGGAATGGCTTGGCGAGCGATGTCGGCCAAGGCATCGATCGAAACGTCGCAGGGCCAGATCGATGCGAGATGGCGGAACGCGTGAACCTGGATCGGATTGCCGACGGTCAGGGTGCGGCCTGAGGCGTGTTCGAAAACATGCGTGTCGGGTGACTCGCCTGCGCCCGCGTCCTCGGGCTCTTGTTCGGCCAAGGGTGAGTTGACATACAAACGCTTGAGCCGCTCCGGCCCGATGGCTCGATCGAGCTGGGCATCGCAATGACAGAGCAGTGATTGCCGAAACTTTCGATTGCGAAGAAAGTCCAAATACTGCTCCATTTGCACCAAGCCGGGCGCGATCTTCGACAACGTCCCCCGCGTCTCGTCGCCGTACTCGTTCGGAATCATGCTGGCGAATTGAGCTTCGCACATGAACCGCAAACCACTCGCTTCGGCGCGGGACACGAATTGGTGAAAGAAGAGCGGTTCGTTGTAGTCTTCGAGATGTTCATGGTAGATATAACTGTCTTCGCTGGCCCGCACGATGCTCAGTTCTTCGTGCAACAGTTTTTCATATGCGTCTTGATTCTGTTGGACCGCCGAGGCGAGAAAGTCGACGAGGGCGCGCGACTGATTGATCTTGGTCTGCGTGTCATCGAATCCCGACGCGTGATAGCTCATCATTTCACGCACGCCGCGTCGCAGGTACCAGCCCGGGTAGGTGTTATAGCTGACGTAAGCGACCCCGTTTTCGGCGAGATGATGGCGGCAGACGGACAAGATCTTTTCTTGAACCTCTGGCGGAACCCACGAATAGACTCCGTGGCAGATAATGAAATCGAATTTGCCTTCGCTGGAATCGAATTCGAGGATGTCTTGATGTCGAAGTGTGATGTTGCTCAGCGACAAGGCGTCAATGACCGGCTTGCCCTCTTCGATCTGACGCTTCGACGCGTCCAAGCCCAGGAATTCGGAACCGGGAAAACGGGCGGCCATCGGGATCAAGTTGCCGCCGGCCGCACAACCGATCTCCAAGACGCGACATCGCGAAACGTCCGCCGGTTTCATCCCGAACAGTTGTGCCAGGGCGGCCAGGTTGCGTGGATGGCTGCTGGCGTAGGGGTAGCTGGCGTAGGGGTATTCGTCGTAGCTGAAGGGTTGGGCGGATTCGGTTGACATGGAGGGGCTGACGAACGATTTGGGGATGATTGGGGGGATGGCAGAATGATACGGGGCAGAATGATGAGGGGCGACTAGGCTGGCTCCAGGAAGCTGATGCTACCGTGAACGCAAGGAACGGAAACCGTTTACATCCTCGCCTGAACGACGGGATGAATGGACCGCGTCTGGGGGAGTGACTCTGGTAGGAAGGTTTCGGGGTAAGAAAATTGTGAAATCCCTCCTCCATCCGGCATGTTCGTCAAGCTTTGACACGCTGCGGGGCGTCGCAAACCGATCTTTCGGCAAAAGCAAACTTGCTTGACGCGAGCGAGCGGACGACGTGCGGAATCGTCGAAAAGAAGATAGCGCAGTGCACCCGCGTCGCACCGGATGCACCGCGCGACGTGGCTTCATGCCACAACGCAAAACTCTTTGTTCCACGGCACGATGCCAGACGGGACAGCCATCTTGATTTGAGCAGAACGGATTATCATGCAACCGAATCAGCAACCGTCGTGGCAGGCAGCGGCAAAGAAGCGGAGTCGCGCCAAACTGGCGCGGGACCTGCGGCGCGCGGCGATCGTCATCGGTCTGATCGCTCTGACGGTTGTTCTGCTGTTTCTGTTGTTCCCGCCATTTTTTGCGCCACAAACCCACCTGGTGCTACTGGGTTCACGCGGCAACGAGGCATTCAACGCGCCGCCGATCGCGTTCGTGGCTGAGGACTTGGAAGCGATCGCGTCGATCGAAGAGGCGAAGGTTCGCGACCAGAGCGACGTGTTGCATTCGGCACAAGCAGCCACGAACCTGGCAAACCGATTGGCGGAAGCGGGGATTTCGTCACGCGACAACCTGATCTTGTACATCAATGCGCACGGGGTCACCGACAACGCGTCCGCCTACTTGCTGTGTGACAACTTTGACTTGCGGCAGCCGGATTTGGGGCGGGTGTCGGTTGAAACGCTGATCGACCAAGTTCGACAATCGCCCGCGGCCACGAAGTTGATCCTGATCAATGCGGGAACCATCGACTATGATCCTGGACTGGGCGTCGTTGGCAACGATTTCCCCAGGCTGTTGGAACAGGCGGTGCACCAATCCAAGGACCCGTCGTTGTGGGTCTATTGTTCACATTCGTCCCTGCAGTACTCGCATGTTTCACGCGCGGCCCGGCGAAGTGTTTTTGGAATGTTTGTCGGCGAAGGACTCAAGGGTGCCGCGGACTTGGATCATGATCAAGCGATCCAGCTGAGTGAATTGGTCGCATTCACGTCGGCAAACGTGTCCAAGTGGGTCGCTCAAAGCACCGACCGTGGGGCGGAGCAGATTCCGCAACTGATTTGGGGTGGTGGCAAAGCTGGACAGATGGATCCCAAACTGCTGACGTTGTTTGAACAAGATCCGGGCAAGGAATTGACGGCCGCGTCGTTGATCATTCCACCCGATGAGCTGGCCGGTGGCGGCGGATCGTCCGCGCGTTCGGGCAGGGTTCGCGGGTTGCTGCGGCGACAACAGGTCACGTTGGCATCGAATCGGATCGCCGGCGGGGGCGCGAAGTCGGATGACGTGGCAGATTCGGAAAGCATCCCCGGCGCAGACAGTGCAGCCGGCGCGGAAGCCGGAGGGAGCGACGACGGTAGTGAACAGCCGGCCGACGGCGATCTCTCGGCGGCCGAGGGACCAGCCGACGCCACCGCGGACGACTCCGCAGACGGAGCCGAAAACACCGACAAGTCTGGTGAAGCGGGCGATGCGAAATCGAAACCGTCCGAGGCCGACCCGAAGGCCAAGGCCAAGCAGCTGCTCACCAAGGCGTGGCGACTGCGTGATGCGGCCTCATTGGCGTGGTCGGCGGCCGATCCGAGTTTCAGTCCGGTTGAAAACAAGCCGCACCTGTGGCGCGAATTGCAAGCCGAATTGCTGGCCTTTGAACAGCAGCTTCACGGCGGCAAGGGTTACGATCCTGAGAAGATTGAAACCACACTCGAAGACTCCTTTCCCGCCAAAGCGCCAGCCGGTCCGGCAGCTGGGGCGACATCGAAAACCACACCGCCTCTCGCGTCACTGTTCGGCCGCGCATCCGACGACACCGTTTTACTGCTATCCATCCTTGAACCGGAACGGGCTCACAGTCTGGCTCTGGCACAATCGGTTGCCGTGATTCGCGGCCAATCGTTGGACATCGATGTGAAGGGATTGCAGGCAGCATTGGAGCAAGAAACGCGAGAGGCCTTTGACGAGTGGCTGAAAAAAAGCTGGCGCCGCGAGTTTTCTGGTACCGTTGAGATGACGTTTTTAAAACGTCTGGCCGACTCGCCGGAGCTGGATTGGGATCTGGTTCAAATCGCAGCGCTGACGTGTTTAGCGGGAGAGCGAGTCGCTGCACTGGATTTATTATCGCCGGGCTGGATGCGAGTGGATGTCGAGCGGGCCGACCAGTTTCGTTTTTTTGCCGAGCAGCTGGTATTCGACCAGGTCGGTTTGCAATGGGCACAGCGATGCCGGACGTTGTTCGAAGACGCCGGAAAAATCTACGCAGCCGCGGAGCTTGAGTTTGTGGAGATCCGTCGGGCCGAACGCGCCTTGGACGTGCTGCTGGCCAAATTGCCGTCGTTGATGCACTGGCATCTGATGTCTCGGTTTGTGCCGGAAAGACGTTCGCTGATCTACGACGACCTTTCGACGCTGCTAGAACTCGCAGGCGAGCTTTCTGGGTTGCTGAACCATCCGGGGCAGTCGAGCGTCGCAACGGTGACGAAGGTGCGGGAGCAATTGGAATCGATTCAGTCACGCCTGGAAGCCGCCTGTGGAGATGTCGCGGCAGAACGCCTGTTGGCACAAACGGCGACACCGGGAGATTCCTATCAAGCCGATCTGTTGCTCAAGACGCCGTTGTTGAGTTCGCCGCTGCGGAATGATCTGCTGGCAGCGATGGACCAACGGGATCGGCAACTGGCGTCCAACTACGATCTGGCCAACGTCACGGTTGACGACGTGTCCGCGATGTCACTGGGCGATGCACGTCGAATGCCTTCGGCGGAAGATTGGCGGTTTCTGTTCGAACAGGCTCAATTGGAATCGAAATACGTTGGACTCTCGCACGTCGAGGGAGTTTCAGCCGACGCGTTTGCGGCAATCACGGCGGCGAAGGAAGTCGACGCGACATTCAAATCGCTAGAAAACGTCTATCGCATGATGGATGCGGACAACGCGGCAGACCGTTCGGAACTCTGGAACCGACATTTGAAATTCGGTGCCGCATTGCAATCGTTTTACCGCTCGGCAACAGAAGTCGATGGTGCGTTGTCCCCCTGTGCCGTGTCGCCGGCGGTATCTCGCATGGCGATCCGATTGTTGCGGATGCTCGACCCGCGTGATGCGTGGCAGTTGGACGATGTTGACGTGAACTCACTGTCCTTGGCGACGCAACTTCGTTCGACCATACAGTGGCAAGCCGAACGTCTCGAACAGATGTCGACCTACCGCCATGGACATCAATCGGAGACGTTCGCCGACTGGGCGGAACATTACCGCACCCAATCCGAAAGACTCTGCCGCGTTTCGGCCTCGGTCGCCGAACCGACACGGATCAAGATCACCGCCCCGGCGACGGTCGACCTGCAATACCACGACTGGCGGCAGGTGATCCTGGGGCTTGAAAACCCCAGCGACCGCGAGGTGTCGATCACGGTCTCGTTGGTATACGAACGGGGATTGGTCGACGTGATCAACGTTGCCTCGAGTGAATCGAACGATTCGGCGGCGGGCATCCGATCGATTCGGCCTGAATTCTTCGACACTCCGTCACAATTCGGAACTTGGCGATCCAAGCCGATCACCATCGCGGCGGCGGGTACGGTGACGTTGCCGATGAAGATCGTCCGTCGCGACAATGCGTCGGAAACGACCAAGTTGGTGGTGGACGTGTATGAGCGATCCGAGTTGACGCGTGCGGAATCCAAGCCACCCGTTCTGCTGGCGCGGCGAACACTTGACCTGATGTTGCCCGTTGCCGAAGTCTACGTCGAACGCGGCGCGGCGTCGTTTGTGTCGGACGTCGAGGGAGTGGAGCTGCTGCCGCATCCCAATCGGTTGGAGAAATTTCGGTTCGGTGTCGTCAATCATGCATCGCGGACCAAACAGATCTCGATGCGGTGTTATGCCCTGGGTCAATCGTTGATCGGCCCGCCGCCTTCGGACCCGAGCACGTTGCTGGTCGGTGCGTTGCCGCTGGCCAGTTTTGACGTCAGCGTTCCCGGCGACGGTCAACCGGCGTTCCCCAGTGCCGGAGACGCTGAACAAGCCGACGGCGAAGACGCGGAGGCGAAAGAGGCGCCCCCCAAGCAGGACGATGCGGGCAAAGACGAAGAAGAGAAAGCCGAACCGATCGAGTCGACCGACATGCCACATGGAATGTTGGTTGAGTTGAGCGACCGCGACACCGGTCAGTCGACCTATCGTCACGTCCGCTTTGCGATTCAACGTCCTCGTCGGTTCGTCTCACCACGCGTCGGCTTTGACACCAAGAAGCAGCAAATCACCGTGGAAGTCAGCGCGGTGGACCCGAGTCGGTTGCCCGAGGGAGCTCCGGTCCGTGTCGAGTGCCGGTTGGCCGACGACCGCAGCGGTCGCACCAGGGGTAAGCTGCAAGGGATGATCACCCGAGCGAGTCCGACCACGAACCTTTTCATTGCGACGACGGCACCACCGCCGAATGTCGCACGGGTTTACATCGACGTCGACGGGTATCCCCGGGCATTTATTTATGATGTGCCTTGTGGCAAACACCTGACGAATGTCCCCGAAGTGTCCGATTCGGTCGATCTGCGGATGACGACGTCGTCGAAGGGTGGAATCCTGAGGGCGACGAAATCGATTCCCGTTGCGGTTCAGATCGATGCACCGGTTGGATCGTTCGAGAATGGGCGAGATCACTTGAACCTTGGGATTGATCTGGACGGGTCGGGCGTGCCCCACCCCGAGGACAGCGTTCGATTGACGACCGATCGCGGTGTGATGGTCGGGTTTGTCAAATCGACGCCCGACGGCGCTGTCGAACTGACCAATGTCGTTTCGGACCACCTGATCGATCTGCCGGCGGAGCGACTGGAGAATCTGTTGATCGATGTCGCGGCCAGTTTGACCATCAACGACCAAATCCAATCGTTCCGCAAGATTGAGTTATTGATCGATACCGCGCCGCCGGTCGTCGGTCCGGTCACTCGAACCGACGGATTAAGTTTTGCGGCGGTCAACAGCCAAGTCGATCTGGAGGTTTGGGCCTGGGATGAGGGATCGGACGTGACCAAGGTGCAGGCAGCCTTTGACGTCGATGGAAACGGCGAGTTTCCCGCCGCGGGAAACATTTTCACGGCCTCCCGGACGTCCGATCGCCAGTGGATCTTGACCGTCGACTCGGGAGCCGACGCGGGCAAGAAATCGTTGCTGGTGCGGGGTGTGGATCGTGTCGGGAATGAAAGTGATCCGGTGGCGGTCGAAATGGAGGTCGTTTCGCCGACCGAGAGCACCAAGCGGGTCAAACAGCAGACCGTGAATCTGGTGGGAACGATTCAGTTTCGCGAGAAAAACGTGCCGGACGCGGAAGTGGTTTTGACGGCCCTGCCGGAGGATCCTGCCGTGGCGACGGTTGCCGTGGCCCCGGATGCCGCATCGGCTGCGTCGGGGGTGTCCGTCCGTTCGACGGACAATGGCGCGTACGTGATTGCCGGGGTTTCGCCGGGCAGTTATCGGTTGGCCGCGCGTGCGGTGATTCGCAATCGCGTCCATCGCATGGAGCAAGACGTCGAAGTGACGGTCGGGCCGGAGCGGACGATGCGAGTGGACGTGACGCTGCCGTAGCGCGGGACTTGTTCGCTGCGATCGGTCACGAGCCCCGAGTTTGCTGGTGATCAGCGCGTCCAATCGAATGAATTCGAAAGTCGGCTTAGCAGACGGTGCGCAATCGCGGTTGCATCGGCGATTAACGTTTCGACCTCCCCTTATAGCATCTCCTCAGTGTTCGGCGTTGAGCGTCCTTGCCATCGCGCAGCCCTTTCCGCAGCGCAGCTTTGGCATGGCGGATTCTCAACGCCGCGCTGATTATTATTTGAAGCGGTAGC
>WCIL01000054.1:0-53002 GCA_033042175.1 Phycisphaera sp. RhM | reverse complement strand
GTCCGAGGGCGCCGACGTCATTTGCTTCGACACCCTTCGGGGTCGCGTCTGACGGGGGACCGGATGTCCGGAGGTGTCGCTTCGCTCACCTCCGGCTACTGGCTTGGACCCCGTCGGGGTCATGCCGCGCGCTCAATACCGCTAAATCGACAAGGTTTTGACCAGCGCAGGGCCCGTAGGCCCCGCGCCAACCGGCTGATCATCAACTGACATCAGCCGGTTCGCGCCAGCGCGAGCGGTTCCCATCAATCTCGATTGAGCGTTATTGGGCGCGAGCCGTCCGGTCTGACCTTGAACGACCGGAGGGCTCGCCGCCCAGTAGCGAGTTCAGGGACCCTTGCACCACGACATGCGGAGCGCGAAATCGGTTTGGAATTCGGCTCGCCATCGACTGACGTTGAGGCGGGGGTCCGTTTTCAGTTGGTCGTCGCGATACCAACCGTCAGCCGCCTGAGCGAATTGTCCGCCCCAACCGGGTTGCGTGGGATCGGAGGGATCGTTGTGACCTTGGGGCAAAAAGAAAAACCACGAAGGCGTGTCGCCTTCCTTCATGCAACCGTGAGGATTGGGGCTGGTCCAGGTTTTGGTGGGATAAAGTTGACCGAGCGGGCCGGTCGAGCGGACGTTGGCCTCGATCCATTCTCGCGAGGTCAGTGATTCGTCGCCGGTCAGATACATGCCGCGAAAGGTCGCGTTGCGTTTGTCGGTCCCCGCCTTGGCTTTGCTGAGCATGTAGTACATCCCCGGAAACTCGGATTGCATCCAGTCGGCGATGCCGTCTTGATCGGCGATGTCATAGACGCGAAATCGCTTGACGAATTCTGCCAGCCCCTCAGCGCCGCGATCCGTTCGAACCCGCCACAGTGCTTGGGCCAGGTCTGTCTGTCCGCCCCAGATCGTGATGTTCAACGGGCGGCCTGCGGATCCCGAGTCGACACGTTCGATCAACAGCGATGACCCCTCCGTGTCATGGCCTTCGCCGATCTTCTGGCGGCCCCGTTGCGGATTGCCGGACTTGATGACGTTCAACAACGATTCGGTTTCGGGCCAACCCCGGGCGTGTCGCAGCAGGTTGCCGCGGACCTTGCCGTAGGCCGACACCGTTTCGCCGATCAAGTCCGTTCTGGTCGTGGCAACTTTCAGTTCCCCAGGCGTTCCCGATGCGGAGGCGACGAGGCCTTCGATCTGGAATTCGTTGCTGTAGACCATCAACCGAACGAGCGACTGCTGGTCGTCGGGGTCGCCGCCGATGTCGGTCAGCACGAACAACCGAGGGCGCTCGTCTGCGGGCGAGGCTGCGGGGGAGGCTGGGGGCGAAACTGCGGACAGTGCGGTGGCGAAACACCCGGCAAGCAGGACAATCAAAATGATGGAACGTGGGAGCACGGGGTTCACTCTGAAAGACGGTGGATGGGCGGTGGCCGCCCCAGGCAAACGAGTCGTCCGAATGATGTCAAGCCGGCGTCCGGACGGTCAGATGGCGTTCGACCGGCGTCGGCGGCAGGTCGATGCGGCGATGCCCAGCAGCAGCACCACGGTGCAGGCCGGTTCGGGGATCGCGGTGACTTGACCGCGGAGGACGAGGCTGTCGATGCCGAAGTCCTGGTCGTTTCCGTTACCCGCGCTGCCGTACAATCGGATCGCGATGGTTTGGGTCCCGGTCAGGTTTTGATTGGCGCTCAAGTCGATCGGTCCGACCGCATGACGTCCGGTGGAAAAGCTCGGGCCGGTGGTCTCCGCGCCTGCAACGCCATCGGCGAAGTGGTCATGGGCGCCGTTGCCGTTCGGTAAGAAGTCGAAATCCCCGATCAGTCCGTCGACCGACGGATCGCCTGCCGGGTTGAGAAAGACCGAATACGTTAGCCGCGCGTCGTCGGTATTCGTGCCCCGCGTCTTGAGCGTGTCAAAGCGAAACGACTCCAGGTCGAGCAGAAAACCCGACTGCACTTCAACTTGAAAGAAAACCGTCTGATCGGCGGTCAAGAAATCGCGATCGTTGTTGACGTCGGTGCTGAAACCGAGAGCATTGTCGTAGTGATCGGCCCAGTTGCCTAGCGCGGCGGTGGGATCGAGTCCCGGCGAGAACTGCAACTGGCCCACTGATGTCCCCAACACGGATGCTCCGCTGGACAAGTTCAGCCCCGTGTTGAAGCCAGGTGTATTTGACGGTTCGGCAACATAGTCGTTGCCCTCGAAATCGAATTGGGCAATCACGTCTGCGCTCGCCGGCCGAAAGCTGAAAACAGCAAAGGCAAGTACAGTCCCAACGGCGACCAGGAGAGCTCGTTGTTTTGCGATCAATCTCTGCATCCTATACATCCCGCTGCGTGCGATGCCGATGAAACGTTGCCAACGTCATACCGGCTAGGCTCAAAAAGATCAGCCCGCTTCCGGGTTCGGGAATCACCGTGCCGCCTCCTCCGGAGGTCACCGTAAACTCGACAAAACTTTCGCCGAGCGTTCCGAAGTGGAAGTTGACGGCTTGAGTCGCACCACTTGTCGCGCTACTGACCACACCTGAAGTCGTGTAGATCGTCTGGCCCGGTGGCAAGTTTCCTCGGATATCCAATCTGATCACGTCACCGACATTGAGGCCCGAGTAGTCGAATGTGAATGTCCCAAAGACGAACGGGGCAGTGTTCGGCATTTCATAGGGCATTGCTCCCGGTGGGCCGAACCCCTCAAAGACGACACGCGATTCGAAGTCCGTCAACGTGTCAAAATTCTGAGTGTCGGCATCTTCATCCCAGCTACTGAAGACTCCGGTTGGAGAGAAGTCCACGCGAGAATAGGGATAGGTGGCGCCCAATGATGTAGCACCCAACGGTGTGGAATTGACTTTACTTCCGACGATGTCCAATTCGACATAGTCCAGTTTGGATCCAATGGTGTTGAAGTTGGGGCCGTCGAATGCGGCGATTTCAAAGTCGACGGTAAACTTCTGTTCGCTCGCAAGGTTCGTCAGATTCGTTAGGCCACCCATCAGCCCGGCATCGCAATTTGAGTGTTCGAATCCACAGCAAAGCAAACAGAGAACGGTCGCGAACCTGCCAACACGGGAAGAGATCGGGATGTTGGTGCTGAGCAGAGTTGGCCGTTGAAAAAACATGATCGATCCGATGCGTCGAGCGTCCTTCTCGGATGATCGGAACCTCTTCGTAAAAGTTGAGGGGCTGTGGTGGATGCGAACGCAATCCACCCGCGCGCGGACGAACACCGATCCCTGACGATAGACCAGCCGACGGGCGAAAGCAAGCTTTCGACTTGGATGCTTCGGTGACTAGTCAGCCGGAGGGGGATTGCGAGTGTGACGTATCCGGTCATGTGCGTCGGTGCGAACGTGCCGCGGGCGGATTCGGCGCGCATGGCCAAGCACACTGTGAACGCTTTGACGACACGTTCGGACCCATCGACTGTGCCAGATTTCGTGGTTCGGTGAATTGCAAAAGAATGCCGCCACCTACACGGTCAGAATGCTTGAATTGCGCTCCGGTACCACTAGGCTAGAAGGTTATGCCCGGTGGAACTTTGCGTCGTTTTTGCCAGACCCAACGATGACCGCTCGGTGAGTGCCGGATCGATTCACGACGGATTCGATCCCGCCGCTCCCGGCAACCTTCAATCGGTCCGTGATCTGCGTGAACCAAACCGATGTCCCCCCTCCATTGTTAAATGGACGGTCGGGGTAGATCCGTCCTTCAGCGAAGCGTTCTGTTCGAAATTGGTCCACAGCCGACACACTTCATTGAGACTCTGATTCTGCCCGCGTGCCGTCCGCACCAGTAGGCATCTCCGATGACTCGGAACAAACACTCGCTGGGT
This sequence comes from Phycisphaera sp. RhM, assembly GCA_033042175.1. GTDB lineage: Bacteria > Planctomycetota > Planctomycetia > Pirellulales > Pirellulaceae > Stieleria. The sequence goes on along the minus strand of WCIL01000054.1, from coordinate 49,180 downwards.
GACCAGCGCGGCGTTGTGGCAAAGCTTCGTGATCGTCGTCGCATCAAAGCGGCTCGACTGCGACGCAAGCATCTCTCCGAAGGCTTGATGCGGTCTCCGTTTGAGAAACTGGAAGACCGGCATTTGCTCGCCACCGTCAGCTGGGATGGTGGCGGTGACAACGAGCGTTGGCACGATCCGCTCAACTGGGACGGCGACGTCGTGCCGACCGCGGCCGACCAAGCGGTGATCGCCGATGCCTCCACCGAGCTATTGGTACGCATCGACGCGAACGTGGTCGTCGATTCGATCGACACGACCGAGCACTTGGAAGTCAACGGCGCGGAGCTGCGCACGCGTAGCCTGATCGCCCATGAAGTCACCTTCGAAGACGGCACACTCAACCCGACCGACGGCCAGGTCCTGACGGCGACGATCGCCGGGGACATGACCGTCGACGGATCGGCCAGCCAGTTCGTGATCCTGGGGAATGTCTCCGTCGGCGGCAACTTGGATCTCAAGCATGGTTTGACGCTGGTCGCCACGGGAGACGATGCGGCGTTGACGGTTGATGACGACGTGCAACTGCATCGCGTCAACGTGACGGCCAAATCCGGTGCTGTGATTTCGTTTCCGGGCGTCACGCGGTTTCCGATTTCGTCGGAGTACAACGAGGATCGTTACTACACCGCCACCGACAGCGGAAGCCGGATCGAGTTTCCCAACCTCGTCGACATCACCGGCGGCACCTCCCGGTATTCCGACACGTATGTTCGCGCCCAGGCCGGCGGTGTGATTGCGATGCCGATGCTCGAATCGATCGTCGATGTCAGTCGCGGCGACACTCGCAATCGCGTCATCGAATTCAGCGCCACCGGAGCGGCCAGCCAGATCGATCTGTCAGCGCTGGTGGCCGTGCAGGATTACAACGCCGATGGGCTGACCCGATTGCTCGAATCCGATGGCGGCGACGTGTTGCTCGGTGCACTGGATTCGGCGATCGGCGCCAGCATCACACTTCAGTCCGCCGAAGGCGGGCCGCTGGATGCATTGCGGCACTTGGAACGCACGACGCTTGTGCTCTCCGGAGGCACTCACACGGCGCCGCTGCTGGAGCGCGCCGTCCGTTCGACGGTCGATCTGCGCGACGCAACGTTCATGCCGGGGGCGCTCGCCGACATCGACGGGTCCAGCCTGCTCGTCTCCGGCGGCGCGACGTTGACGTTGCCGGCGGTGGATCGCTATTCATTCTGGTCGGACGGCAATTATCAGCGAAAACGTTTTCGAGCCAGCGGTGCGGGAAGCACGTTGTCACTACCGAACCTCGCCGCCATCGAAAGCGGGTCGCATTACGATGCCGAGTTCTATTTAGAGGCGTTCGACGGTGGGGCACTCGATCTCTCGTCGGTCACCACGATCGCCGAACCGACCGGCGGTGATTCACGATTGCGACGCGTTGTCATCGATGCCGACGGCACTGACAGCCAGATTGATTTGACGCAGCTGGTCTCGTTTGCGGACTACAGATTTGACGGCAACACCTCAAACAGTTCGTTGATCGAAGCGACCGCTGGGGCCGACATCGCCGCTCCGAATTTGCAGTTCATTCGTGGTGCCCGCTTGAATTTGGGCACGTCCGGTTCGATCACCTCCGATCAGTTCCGCGGGATTTTTCAAAGCATTGTCACGATCCGCGATGTCGACCGAGCGTTTCCGAATCTGACCCGTGCCGACGGCGTCACGTTCGACATCGGCTCGGCGGCCGTGGATCTGTCCAGTCTGGTCGGAATCCAAGGCGGCGACTTGATTCTTCGCGAGGGAGCGACGCTGGACGTCAGTGCCCTGAAGTACATCGATCAGGCCGATTTTAATGTTTCTGGCGGTGCGGTTTTGTCGATGCCTTCGGTCACCGCCGTGCGAGACAGCAATACCTCGAACTATCACTCCCGTACTTGGACCGTCTCCGGCGCCGGCAGCCGAATCGAATTGCCGAACGTCACCACGATCACCGGATCGCCCGGTTATGAAACGCGACATTACTTTACCGCCAGTGACGGCGGGGTTTTGGATCTGCCGTCGCTGGCCTCGGTGCAAGACATTCCCGGCGACAACCGCAGGGGGGCTTTTGAATTCAGATCGACCCAAGCCAACTCGTTGATCAACCTTGCCTCGCTGCGACAGGTCGTCGATCTCAACACCGACCAACGTTCGGTCTTTCAAGCGGCCATGGGGGGCAGTCTGCAGATCGGCAATCTGACCGATGCACATGGCGTCCACTTCATCAACGACAGCACGGGCACGATGCCGCTTTCGCAATTCGAAGTGTTGTCCCACTCGCGGTTGTCGCTCAGCGGCAGCAGTGTGGCGCTGAACCAATTGATGATCGCGGACGGGACTGAATTTGCACTGACCGGAGTCGACCTGAGCGTTCCGCTGCTGACTAGCGTCCGTGAAGGTGCGATTTCGGCGACCGCGGGAGCGACGTTTACGGCGCCGCTGTTGACCAATATCGACGGTACCGACCTGAGCGTCAGCGGCGGAGTCACCGTTTCGCTGCCCGGCGTGACCCAGTATCAACATGCATCAACGGGCAACTACGTCGATCGAACCTGGCACGTCGATGGCGCCGACAGCCGGCTCGAACTGCCGAACCTGAAGGGCGTTTTAGGAGGCAGCCACTACGACACCGACATGACCATCCGGGCGACCGGCGGAGGCATGCTCGATCTGTCTTCGGTCACGCAACTGATCGACCCCAGGGGCGGCGACACCCGCGTGCGGTCTTTTCAAGTGACGGCGGAAGGCCAGAGCAGCCAAATCGATTTGAGTGCATTGACCTCGATCATTGATCGAAACACCGATCAACGGTCGCGAATCGATGCGACCGCCGGCGGAATATTGACGGTTCCTCTCCTGACGGACCTGCAAGGCGTCACCACGACGCTGGACACGGCCGGTGACCTGGCCGCGGCAAACCTGGTTCGCCTGGAGCACAGTGCGGTGACGATTCATTCGATGCCGAGTGATTTCACGTCGCTGCAGTCGATCAGCCGGACCGAATTGTCGCTCAGCAATACCAACGCTTCCTTGCCCGGCATCACGCGGTTCGTCTTCAATACGTTGACCACCGACGCCGGCGCGACGATCCAGCTGCCGGCGGTGACGACGATCGATGGGACGGCTTTCCGTGTTTACGGTGGGACTGAAGTCTCGTTGCCCGGTGTCGAGTCCTATGACCTGGCACTGTCCTCGAATTATGAGCAGTCGACTTGGGAAATCAGCGGGTCTGGAAGCAAGCTCGATCTGTCCGGGGTGAAATGGATTCGTGGCGGCAGTGCCTACCAGAACCGACTCAATGTCACCGTCAGTAACGGCGGATCGCTTGATCTGAGCGGCGTCGAACAAATTGTCGATCGTCCCGACGGGGACACGCGGACACGACGGTTTGGATTCACGGCAACGGGCAGCGGTTCGGAGATCGCACTCGATTCGCTGGTAAACCTGATCGACGTCAACGGGGACGTGCGTTCGTTTCTGACCGAAACGTCCGACGGCCGAATCTATGCGCCGTCCATCGTGACATTGGTCAACGCCGATGTGAACGGCGATGTCGCAAACAGTCCGATTGCGACCGCCGAGCAACCGATCCTTGCAGCGGCCCCGGTCATTGAAAACAACGACATCGTCGCACACGCCGAGCTCCCGATGGCACCGGTCGAGTCTCCGTCGGCACAGGCTGCACCGGTGTCCTGGATCGGCGGCGACGGCGATTGGACGACCGCGGCAAACTGGAGTACCGGCCAAGTCCCCGACGTCGAGGACGATGTCATTTTGGATAACGCGGCGGTGACGGTCACGATCTCCGCCGGCGGCCAAGCGGTCGGCAGCATCAACGGTTCGGGAAATCTGCAAATCACTGGCGGGTCGCTAACGATCCATGACGGCTCGGTGCTCTCGGGATCGCTGGTCGTCAACAACGGTGCGACCTTGGCGGCTTCGGGGCCGGATGCGAGTTTTACCGCCGACGGAACGGTGAACTTGGACGGCGCCAGCTTGACCGTCGTCGGAGGCGCCGCGTTGCATTTTCCGACCCTGACTCAATACTCCCAAGGGTCGACGGCGAACTACCAAACGCGGCGTTGGTTCGTCGAAGACGCCGGTAGCCGGATCGTCTTTGATGCGTTGCAGTCGATTACCGGGGGGACTCATTACCAGGCACGTCTCGGCATCGACGTGTTCGGTGGTGGGCAAATCGAAATGCCGGCCTTGGTGACGATCGAGGACCCGAATTCCGGTGACTTGCGGCTGCGCAGAATCAACTTGGTCGCCAACGGTCACGGCAGTTTGATCGACGCACCGCTGTTGACCTCGATCAACGATCGTTCCTCGGAATTCGATGGGGAGTACTCCTCGATCGAGGCGCGAGATCGTGGAACGATCAATACCCCGTCGCTGCAAACGCTTGCCGGCGTGCGGGTCGTCCGTGAAGCCCAGAGCCGCGTCACGTTGCAAAATGTCACGTCGCTCGATCGGGTCGATGTCGAGCCCTGGACATCGACGTTGGATTTGAGTGCGGTGGCTACGGCCACGTCGGTCCGTCTGACCGCAACGGGTTCATCGGTCGATTTTTCGTCGCTGACGTCGTTCACCCGCGGGTCGATCACGCTGCACCATCTCGCCGCGATTTCGGCGCCTTTGTTGACCAACATCGATGGAACCTCCCTGTTTGCCGGCGACGGTTCGTCGATCCGTCTGCCGCTGGTCACGACGTACAATCACGCATCGACCGGGAACTACCAAGACCGAACATGGACGACCGATGGGCCACAGAGTTTGATTGCGCTTGCCGGTTTGACGGCCATCACCGGGGGCGGGCACTATGACACGGATCTGACGATTTCCGCGACGGCCGGAAGCACGATCGATCTGCCCGCGGTCGCCCAGATCAACGATGGGGGCGGCGATACCCGAGTTCGCCGCGTGCGAATCGTCGCTTCGGGGGTCGGCAGCGAAATCCGCTTGGACGCCCTGACCAGTTTCTCCGATGCCAATTCGGACGAACGTTCCCAATTGGTCGTCTACGATTGGGGGACGATTCATGCGCCGTCGATCGAGTCACTCACCGGCGTGGAAATTTCACTCGACGGCCGTGGCGCGATGCAAACGGCAAACATCCAATCGGTGAATCATGCTTACTTGAATTTGAGTTTCGGCGATTACGATTTCAGCGGACTGGCCACCGCGGCCAACACGACGATCACGCTCAATCAAGCGACGGCCGACCTGAGTGCTCTCACGGAACTCAATCGCGGTGCGATCAATCTGCGGGGCGGATTGGCGATCGATTGGAGCCATTTCACCAAGATCGACGGCGTTTCACTGTCCGTCTTTGACGGCGGTTCACTCGACCTTTCGGGTGTTACCGAATACGACTTCATTGCCACCGGCAACTATGAAGACCGTGCTTGGACGACGCGCGGTGCCGGTTCCTCGATCGATTTGAGCGGACTGACAAAAATCACCGGGGGAACCTTCTACGACAATGACTTGACGATCGAGTCGCACGCGGGCGGACTGATTGACTTGCGCGGTGTTACCGAGATCGTCGACGGACTCTCCGGCGACACACGGCACAGGGCGATCCACGTCGTGGCTCGGGATCGGGGCAGTTCGATCGACCTGCGTTCGCTGTCGCGATTCCAAGACAGCAACGGGTCGTCCAGCGGTGACGGTCAGCGATCAGAATTGGTGTTCAGTCGCGGCGGCGAGATTCGTCTCGATGCCCTGCAGACGTTGATCGGGGTTCGAATCGAGCCCGATGAGCGTCGTGATTGGACATTCGGCGGCGTCACCACACTGTCCGCTTCGGAAGTCGTGGCCAAGGGCAACACGGTCCGATTCCCCAATCTGCTGACCGCCAGTTACACGTCGTTCGTCGCCAACGATGCGACCATCGACACACCGAACATCACCGAGTTTACGCAGGGAACGATCAACCTGTCTGCCGATGGAAGCGCCAACCTCGCCTCGTTGACCAATCTCGACGGATCCGGCGTGACGGTGTCTTCGGGAATCGAAGTTGAGTTTCCTTTGGTCACCGCTTATTCGCACGCTTCGACGGGCAACTATCAAGCGAGACAGTTCACCGCGTCGGGCGATGGCAGCCGAATCTCGCTGCCGAATCTGACCGAGATCACCGGCGGGGCCCACTACGAAGCGACGCTTCGATTCGACGCCCAAGAAGGCGGCGCGATTGAATTGCCAAACCTGGCAACGGTCACGGACCCGTCCTCCGGCGACACCCGTCGCCGGGCGGTCCACTTCATCGCCGACGGTCGGGATAGTCGAATCGATGTCTCGATGCTCGCGACATTCACCGATGTCGGCCAACCGCCGGTGCCGTATTCGGGTGACAAGGTCTATTCCACCCTGACCGCCACGCGTGGCGGAGAAGTTGACGCCGGAGCGTTAACAACGATTCGTGGCGTTCGCGTCTATGTGGATGAGCTGGGAGCGTTTCCGGCACCTGCCCTCGAATCGGCACGCGACAGCGTGATTGAACCGGTTGGTGCCGGAACGATCGAATTGAACACGTTGACCGACGCGCCCGGAACCGCTCTGCGTATCCATGGCTACCAAGTCGCCGCGCCCGTTTTGACCACGCTCCAACGCGGCGAGATCACACTCACCGGTGGCGGTCACGTCGCATTGCCACAGTTGAGTAACATCGATGGCGCGAACTTGATCGTGATCGATGGGGTGAACCTCGCGTTGCCCGCGGTCACGTCGATCACCCATGTAACGACCGGTTCGAGCCAAACGCAAGTTTTGCGCGCCGAAGGCTATGGAAGCGTCATCGATCTGCAAAACGTGACCCAAATCACGGGCGGAAACCATTACAACGCACTTCTGTTGTTGGAATCGCGTTCCGGCGGGACGATCGATCTTTCCGGTACCCAAACGATCACGGAAACCAGCCAGGGCGATCAGCGACGACGCCGCGTCGAACTACTCAGTGAGGGGATTGGTAGTTCGATCGATCTCTCCGGACTCCAGTCATTCACTGATCCCTCGGCCGGCAGCCTGTCGGGTGATGCGCGGTACTCACGGATCCATGCACGCTACGGCGGCACTGTTGATTTGGGAAGCTCCATTCCCGCATCGCTGACCGACCTGAGCGGGGTCTACGTGACGACCAGCAGCAACAGTGTGGTGGGCGGGCAATTCACGCTGGAGCCCGGATCCGTGTTGACGGGCAACGGCGTTGTCGCGGGCGACTTGATTGTGGGCGGGTTGCTCGCTCCGGCGGGGAAGTTGACGGTCGACGGCAACCTACTGCTCGATACGCTTGGCGATCTGGAGTTTGACATCGCCGGGCTGGCGCCAATTTCCCAGCATGACGTGCTGGAGGTCACCGGGTTCGTCGAGTTTTTGGGCACCATTCGCACGGTTCAGGGAGGCGGGTATCAACCCGCCGAAGGTGACAGCTATCTGGTGATGACGTTCGATGGCAAGTTCGGAACGCCCACCTATGAAGGGCTCGATTTCGGCAGCCAATTGCTCGCACCCGAGTTGTCTCCGACCAGCCTGGAATTCATCACGGGGTTCTCCAGCGGTGCGGCGATCACCAGCATCACACCGTCGGACAGTGCTGTTAACCCCAACGGCCCGTTCCTGATCATCGAGTTCGACGAACCGATCGATCCGGAGTCGTTCTTCGTCGATGATGTCACCTTGATCGGTCCGGGCGCTGTGTCCATCAACGTTGACTCGATCGAACCCTTTGCCGAAACCGACAACCTGTTCCTTTTGCGGCCGGACTTCGCCCAATACGTCGACGGGCAATACAGCATCACGATCGGTCCCGACGTGTTGGATTTCGTCGGCAACGTGATGAATCAAGACGAGGACCAGATCAACGGCGAACCGATCGAAGACCAGTTCACCGGGACCTTCGATTGGGCGCTGCCCGACTTGGAACTGGTCGGCGGCAACCTGACCACGCCCGATACGACTTATTCATTCGGCGGCGACATCCCGCTCAGTTTCCAGGTGACCAATTCCGGTGCTTCGGTTGCCGGTGGCAACGCTTGGCGAGACCGGGTTTACCTGTCGACCGATCTGATCCTCGACGGCAATGATGTCCTGCTCGAAAGCGTTTCACGCGACGATCCGCTGGCGGTCGGTGACAGCTATCCGTTGGACCTGACATTGACGTTGCCGCTCGATGACAACCTGCTTGCCGGAACCTATTATTTGCTCGCGGCGGTCGACTACTTCGATTGGATCAGCGAGTCGGATGAGAACAACGTTTATGCTTCGGCCGCCCTCGAGCTGACCTTTCCGCCACTGGTCGATTTGCTGCCGACGTCCATCACCGCACCGACGGCCGGACAACCACGGCAAAGCAAGGTGTTCACTTGGGAGGTCACCAACCAGGGCGACGAGCCGACCGCGACCCACTGGTACGACCGAGTTTATCTCGAATCGGTCGACAATCCCGCGGCCCGCTACCTGATCGGAACGGTCTTGCAGTCCGGCCCGCTCAGTCCGGGCCAAAGTTACGTGTCGATGATGACGACCAACCTGCCCGATCTCGCCGACGGCGACTATCGGATTCAGATCGTCAGTGACTACAACAATCGTATTTTTGAGGGTCCCTACGAGGACAACAATGCGTTGTACGGCGGCATCACGACGATGACGCACCCGGACGTCGAAATCCGCAACTTCGACGCTCCGGCGGCGGGCAACTCGGGACAACAAGTCGAGCTGACTTGGGACTTTTTGAATTCGGGAACCGCCACCGCCGAAACCTGGCAACAACGCGTCTACCTTTCGGACAATCAAACACTTTCCGGCGATGATCGTCTGGTCGATGAGTTCATCCTCTCCTCGCCGCTGGATCCCGGGCAAACGCGATCGGAATCTCGGACGATTCGATTGCCGGTCGATCTGCAGGGCAACATGTTTCTGTTGCTCGTCACCGACACAGCCGGCCAACTCGGTGAGCTATCGGCGGGCGAAAACAACAACGTCGCCGCAAAATTGATTGAGCTGACGCTATCGCCGTATGCGGATTTGGCCGTCAGCAACGTCACCGCACCGACGCTGACGATCGGTGACCCGGCGGACATCACGGTCGGTTGGACCGTCACCAACCGGGGTGTCGGTCGCGGGTTTGTCGACCAATGGACCGATGCGATCGTGCTGAGTGAAAACGCGACGGTCGGCGACGCCGACGATTTGGTGGTCGCCACATTTGAACACACCGGCGGTCTCGATCAAAACGCTTCCTACACCCGCAGCGAAACGTTCCGATTGCCGATCGCCACCAACGGACGATTTACCCTGTTCGTCCGCAGCGACTATGGCGACCAAGTGTTCGAAAACGATCTGGAGGCGAACAACGATGTCGCCCGACTCGGCGAAATCGACATCATGCCGGCACCCTATGCCGACTTGGTCGTTGATTCAATCGATGTGCCGCTGCCGGTCAACGCCGGCGAGATCGCCAGTTTGACGTGGACGGTACGCAACGCGGGGATCGGGGTGACCAGCCGTGGCGACTGGTACGATCGCGTTTACCTCTCGACGACGCCCGACGCGACGGGATTGATCGACGGAACCGAAACCGATTTTCAACACTTCGGCCAAATCGCTCCCGACGGAACCTACGCCCGCACCGGCAACCTGCGGATCCCCGACGGTCTTTCCGGTGACCATTATCTGATCGTTCATGCGGCCCGGCGCAACGCCCCCTTCGAATTTCTCTACGACGACAACAACTTCACCGCCAGTGCGGCGTTTCCGATCACCTTGCTGCCGCCGCCGGATCTGATCGTCGCGTCGGTCACCGCACCGACCGAAGCGCAAGAGGGGACACTGGTCGACATCCAATGGACGGTGGAAAACATCGGACTCAACGAGGCGTCCGGCGGCTGGGTGGACCGCGTTTACTTGCAACAGGCCGGCAACCCCAACGCCGACGTGATCCAACTCGGTCAATTCCCGTTCATCGATCCGCTGTCCGCCGGTCAAACCTACCACCGCAGCGAACGGGTTCGGATTCCCACGCAGACGACGGGGACGTTCAATCTGTTCGTCAAGACGAACTTCAATGACGCGCTTTACGAAGGTGCCGGCGGCGACAACAACACGACGTCCCGCGAGATCGTCATCAACGTGCTTCCGCGGCCGGACCTGCAAGTCGAATCGATCACGATCCCGGACCGCTTGCAAGCCGGCGCCACGCTGTCACCCGAATTCGTCGTCGTCAACCAAGGCGGCGTAGGCACGGGCAGCACCCAGTGGGTCGATCGCGTGTACCTGTCGTTGGATACGACGGTTGATCACGCGGACGTCTTGATCGGCGAGTTGCCCAATAGCGCCGCGCTGCTGGCCGGCGAGCGTTACAGCACCGAAGCAGGAAGCGTCGTCGTGCCGATTCGCTATCGCGGAGACGTCTACGTGATCGCCGTGACGGACGCACAAGACCGCGTCGAGGAGTGGCCTAACAACAATAACAACTTGACCTACAAGTCGATCTACATCGAGCCCGAACCGCTGGCGGATCTGGTCGTCAGCGACGTCGTCGCGCCCAGCCAAGTCGTCGCGGGAAGCACGATCTCGATCCGCTACACCGTCACCAACCTCGGCAGCGGCGCGACCCACGGCGACACCTGGTCGGAAAGTGTTTGGCTGACGCGTGACAAAAATCGTCCCCATCCCGGTCAAGGCGACTTCTTTCTAACGACGCTGACGCATCAGGGCGCGTTGGACCGGTTTGCCGGATATGAAACGGAAACCACCGTCCGCATTCCGAGAGAACTGGAGTCGGGAACCTGGTACATCACGCCTTGGGTGGACCCGTTCGACGTGATCCCCGAAGACACGTTGGCGTCGAACACCAACCCCGATGACCCGAACAACTTTGACAACAACAACTACAAAGCACGCGCGATCGACGTGTTGGGATCGCAACCCGATCTGGTCGTCTCGGAAGTGATCGCTCCGCCGACGGGCTCCGGCGGCGACACGATCACCGTGACCTGGACCGTCGACAACTTGGGACTGGCCGACGCAGAACCCGGCGGATGGATCGATCGCATTTACTTGAGCGATCTGCCCGATCCCAAGAGCGTCCACGCGACGACGCTGTTACTCGGCGAAAAGAAACGCGACCTGCCGTTGGCGAAAGGAGCGTCTTACACCGATTCGATGGACATCGCGCTGTCGCCCTCGGCGACCGGCCAGTACATCGTGGTCATCACCGATGATGACGTGCCGCCGGAACCCTCGATCGACCTGTCCGGGTTCTTCCCACAGATCCCACCGCCGGAAAAATACCATCCGGTTGACGAAGTCGACGAAACCAACAACGCGACCGCAGTCGATTCCGACATCCGCAGCTACCCGGCGAACCTGAAGGTCGTGGAGTTCGACATCCCCGACAACGTGTTCTCCGGCGAAGAGGTCACGTTCACCTACACGGTCGAAAACATCGGCACCCATCCGGTCTGGGGCGGCACGCGTTACTGGAAGGATTTCATTTGGCTGTCGGCGGATGACGAGTTTGTTCGCCGGCGGGCGTCTTTCCTGGGCACGACGATTTACGCGCCCACATCGATCATCAACCCGGGCGACCGCTACACGATCGCGTTTACCACCACGTTGCCCGAAGGCACCGGAGACGATTATTCGCTGTGGGTGCATTTGGACGCCCACAATGACCGCTCGCCGTTGTACTTTCCCTACCAGGCGCGGCTGCTGGAAACAGATTGGTATCCCGCCAATGAAGGCGACAACGCCACGTGGCTCGGCCACTTTGATCGTTGGGCGTTTGAAGACCCCAGCGACAACCTGGCTCGCGCCGATTTTCCCATCATCTACAAAGAAGCCGATCTGACGATCACGGATTTCCAGGTCCCGGCGGGTGCGACGTCCGGCGAAACCATTCAGATTTCTTACACGGTCGAAAACGTTGGCAATCGAGAAACACGCGTCGGGTCGTGGTTCGATCGGCTGTTCATTTCGCACGACGCCTCGCTGGATAACTTTGATCACGAAATCGGTTCGCGTTTTCGTACCGGAACGTTGAAGCCCGGTGAAACGTACACCGGCACGATCCAGGCACGTCTTCCCGATGGGATCGAAGGTGATTTCAGTTTGCTGTTGTTCACCGACTCGGCCGCCCGGCAAGATCGCGCGCGGCGACCGAGCAACATCGGGTTTAAATTGATCGGGCTCGAGTTCGAAACACCCGGCACACTTGCCCCCTGGGATCTGGCGTCCGAAGCGTCGCGTGAATCAGCGCGGGCCAATGTCAAGGAATACCAATTGGAGGGCAACAACATCGCCATCCGCGATCTGCCGATCACGTTGGCGCCGCTGCCGGACCTGCAGGTCACCGCGGTCACCGCGCCGCTTCGTGCCGACCGGGGGCAAGAGATCAATGTCGAATTCACCGTCAGCAATCTCGGCGGTGACACCGTCGCCGGTCAACAGCACTGGTTCGATCTGATTTACCTGTCACGCGATGAGTTCTTGGATCTCAGCACGGACGTCTACCTCGGATCCCTGGAACGAAAGGCCGGGTTGGATGGCGGCGCTTCGTACACGACGTCGCGAACGGTCTCGCTGCCGGCGGATTTGTTGGGGCCGTACTACGTCTTCGTGATCACCGACCCGGATCGAAACAACGTCAGCGGAAACGTTTTCGAGGGGCCCAACGAACGCAATAACTCGCGTACGACGGCGGTCCCCACGATCATTGAGCTGCCGCCGCCGACCGATTTGCAAGTCACCGAAATCACCGTTCCGGCGAATGTCGAAGCCGGTTCGCCGGCAACGATCTCGTGGACCGTCACCAACACCAGCAACGAAACCGCCAGCGGACGCTGGTCCGACAGCCTGTTCTTTTCCAGCGACGCGACATGGGACTTGCGGGATGCTCCGGCGGGACGATTGGAATTCCGCGGCACGCTCGCGCCCGGAGAAAGTTATACCCAAACGTTTCAAACGATCACGCCTTCGTTGACCCCCGGCGCGTACCGTGCCATCGTCCGCACCGATATCTTCAATCAAGTCTACGAGGACGTCGCGGACGGAAACAACATCACCGCATCGCCATCGACGATGCAATTGACCGCGCCGTTCTTGACGCTGGACGTCCCGCTGCCGACGACCCTGGCAACCGGACAGCAACGACTCTACGCGGTCGAGGTTCCCTTTGATCGCACGTTGCGCGTGACCGTTTTTGCCGACGACGATTCGACCCACGAAATCTTCTTGCGGCACAACGATGCGCCGACCGTGCGAACCTTTGACGCCAGCAGCGGCGGCACTCTGTCGGAGACACCCGCGGCTATTATTCCGGCCACCGAAGCGGGGACCTACTATGTGCTCGTGCGGGGGTTTGCCACCGAGAGCGATCAGTCGCCGATTCGGATTCTCGCCGAGTTGTTGCCGCTGGCGATCACCAACATCAAAACGGATCTCGGCGGGGATTCCAAGTACGTCACCACGACCATTTCCGGAGCACGCTTTCACGAAGACGCGGTCGTCAAACTGGTCCGACCGGGATTCGCCGAAATCGTTCCCGTCAATCGGAATTACGTGTCGGCGTCCGAGATCATCGTCACGTTTGATTTCGAAGATGCGCCGCACGGTTTGTATGACGTGCAAGTCATTAATCCGGGCGGTGAAGTCGCGGTTGTGCCGTATCGGTTCCAAATCGAACGGACGATCGAACCCGAAGTCACGATCGGGATCGGCGGGCCGCGTTACATTTTCGCCGGAGATCCGGGAACGTATAGCGTCGCGCTGCAGAACCTGGGCAACATCGACGCGCCCTACGTGTTCTACAACGTCGGCATCCCGGAAATGGGCATCAACGATTTCGTTTACGGATTGCCCTACAACCATTTCACGTCCAATCTGCGTGGCGGCCCCGAAGAAGGCACGCTGGCCGATTTGCCCTGGGCGGAACTCGAGTCGGCAGTCAACACCGACGGAACCGTCACCGCCGGCGGCTACCTGTTCGACCATCCGGCCGACGGGTTCGCGGGATTCACGTTCCAAGTCCAAACCTATCCGGGCTTGCGTGAGTTGCACGATCATGCCTGGGAATCCTTCAAAGCCAAGATCTACGCGGCGCTTCCGCAATACGCCGAAATCGATCTGCTTGCCGACGGTCCCTCGGCACTGGACCAGATCTCACCCGGTCTGTCGTTCATCTGGGAAGTCTTTGGTGCGGTCCCCGACTTTTTGACGATCCCCAAGATCCCCTTCCAATTCCATGTCGTCGCCTCGGCCACGTCGATGTCGCGCGATGAGTTCGTCGACCATGCGTTGGCCGAAGCGGATCAGTTGCGTCAAGGCATCTTGGACGACGCGGATGCCGACGCGGCGCTGGTGAATCTGGCCGGCAACGAAGCGGCTTGGCAATCGATGTACCTGAGCTATCTGGCCGAAAGCGGACGGCTGCGCGCCGAAGATGCCGTGCCGCCGACGCGACGCGACCAGGAACTGGCCAGTTTGATGGCGACGCTGGCCGGCGGTGTGTTGCGCGGACCCGGCGGAGATCAAATCATTCTCTCCGGCGAATTCGGTGACTTCTTTGACGCCGTCCGCCGCTGGTACGGTCACGACCCGACTCTCGAAGCCCCCAACGACACGACCGGTGCCAATTTCACCGGCGACTCACTGTCGTTCTTTGGAATTCTCAGTGGCGCCAATCCCGTTCCCGAGCTGCCGACGTTCGACGATTACGATTTGGGACTGGATCTGAACACGCATTTTCAAACGATGCGTGTCTATGTCCCATGGGTTCCGTTCGACAAACGCGGTGCCGGTATCCCGGCCGATTACCAGATCCGCGGCATCACGCCGAACGACGAAGACGTCTTCTTTCCGTTGAACTTGCAGGAGTACTACGACCAGCAAGGCACCAACGTCGGCGCGGTTTCGCAAACCGGTCCGTTCACGCTGGAAACGGGAGGTTTTGTTCCCGCACGCGAACCGCTTCCGTTCACGATCAATTTCCAGAACGACCCGAACACGACTCGCGATGCCAACGAAGTCCGTGTGGTGGTTCCGTTGGACGAGAACATGGATGCCAGAACGTTCCAGTTGGGTGACATCAAGGTCGGCGACATCACGATCCGCGTTCCGGGCGGACGGGCACTTTATCAAGGCGACTTTGAATTCGCCGAATCGCTCGGATTTAATGTTCGCGTCAGCGGAGGAATCGATGTCAAATCCAACGCCGCGACCTGGTTGATTCAAGCCATCGATCCGCTGACCGGTGAAGTCCGCACGAATACCGATGGGGGCTTGCTGCCGCCGAACAACGCTCAAGGCCGAGGGGCGGGTTTCGTTTCCTACAGCATCGAGCTTTCCGATGACGCCGAAACGGGACAATCGTTGACCGCCAAAGCCCGTGTCTTGTTGGACAACGCGCCACCGGAGGATGCCGACGATCTGACGTACACCATCGATGCACAAGCGCCCGCAAGCAACGTGACCGTCACGCCGCTGAACGCCCAAAACGATTTCGTCGTCGCCTGGAATGTCGCCGACGATGCGGGGGGAAGTGGATTCAAACATGTCACGCTGTACGTCGCCGAAGACGGCGGCGACTACAAAATCTGGCAGCGCCAAGTCGGTCAAGCGGTCGGCGAAGAAGTCTTCATCGGTCGCGTCGGGCACACGTATGAGTTTTTGGCGTTGGCGACGGATCTGGCCGGAAACCGCGAAACCCCGCCGGCGGGCGCCACAGCCGATGATGACGGCACCTCCAATTCTCTTGGGGCCTTGCCGACGGTCGATGCGACGACGCGTCCGAATTTCGGACAACCGACGCCGCCGACCACCGAGCCGTCGACCAATCCGTTGTTCGCCGCAGCCGAGAGTCTGGTCCCATCGACCGGATCGACCACCAACCCGGCGATCTTTGACACCGTCTTGCAACCGTTTACTGCCAAGCGATTCGCCGACGGATTCGACATCACCGCCACCGGCGTCGCGACCAGCGGCATCGGACCGATGGCGATCACCGAAACGCCCGACGGAGACATTCTGATCAGCGGCGGCACGGCCAGAAACCAGCTGTACCTGTTTGATGCCAACGGTGGGACGGCCGAAGGCACATGGGCGGAACTGGATCATCCGATCTTCAACCTCGCGTTTGATGGCGACGGTCGACTGTGGGCGACCACCGGCGGCGGTCCGCTGTTGCAACTCGATCCGATCGACGGCAGCATCCTGGCCGAACATGGCGAAGGTTTGACGATGGGGCTGGCTATCGATCCGGCCGGCGGCGACGTGATCGTCGGTTCCCGCTATGGTGTCGAACGATTCGATCCCGACACCGGCACCTTCAAACGACTCAGTCGTGACCTGGACTTGCGAGTCGGCAGTCTCGCGTTCGCCGGTGACGGACACTCTATGGCGTGCAGTGGCCGGAGCGAGACGCGGTGGTGCGGTTCAATCCGCTCGGACGCGCCGAAACGGTGCTCTCCTTTGAAACTCCCATCGACTCGATCGCCTTCGGACAAACCGAAACGTCACTGGAAGGGTTGATGTTCGTTTCCCACAACACGGGGAACACGGGTTTCGGCCGATCGGTCGCCACGGGCGAAAACAGCGAGCTGACGATGGTCGACATGGCGACGCTGCGTCGGGTCGCGGTCGCCACCGGCGGCACCCGCGGCGACGTCGTTGCGACGACCAGCGACGGACGCGTTCTGATCAGCCAGTCCGAACAAGTCGATGTGATCAGCCCGATCGCGATCCCCGAAGTCGTCGCGACCCATCCGGCCGAACAAACCGTCGTCGCGCTGCCGTTGGGACTGGTCAGTGTGACGTTCAGCGAAGAGATGTTCACGGGGTTGGGCACGGAGATCGAGTCGGTTCTCCATCCGGGAAACTACGCCATCCGCGGCGACGCGGCCCTGCCCGAGGACCAACAACCGGTTATCACCGAAGTCCGCTACCACGAAGCTTCGCAAACAGCCTATCTGTTCGTGCAAGGATTCTCTGCCGGGGAGCACACGCTGTACATCGGCAAAGGGATCGAAAGTGTGGGCGGGTTCTCGCTGCCGGCAGGTTACGAAGTCCACTTCACCACGGTCAGCGAATTCTCCGCGGACGTTGACATCTCGCTGACCGGAACACGCTTCGATCGTCAGGCCCAGGCGCTGACGTACGAGGTCGAAATACGCAACAGTGGTGACTATGACTTGTTGTTGCCGATGAGTCTGGTTCTCGATCCGGCCGGCGGCGACGTTTCTGCCGGCGGCGCGGTTCCCGGTCAACCGGCGATCCCGGGTCCCGATGGACGCTGGCTGTTTGACTTGACCGCCAACGTCCCCGACGGCGTTCGTCTGCGCCCGGGCGAATCGACGATGGCCAAGACGATTCGGTTGCTCTCACCGAAGAACGTCGCTGCCGATTTCGTTCCCGGATTCCTGGCCACCGCGTCGCCGAATTTGCGGCCCGATTTCGAAACCGATCCGGTGACATTCGCGACCGTCGACCAGGCCTATTCGTACGACGCCGATGCGGTCGACCCGGACGGCGTCGCGGTCGCTTACCTGCTGCAACGCGGACCCGACGGGATGACGGTGGATCCGGAGACGGGACTCGTCGCCTGGACCCCGACGGTCGGTGTCGCCGAGCAGAACGACGTCGTGTTGTACGCGTTTGATTCACGCGGCGGATTCACATCCCAAACATGGACGGTTCGTGTCACCGGTGGAAACCGGGCACCGGAATTCGTCCAGCCGCCGGCTGACGCTCGGATGATCGAGAACGAGACGTTGCAAATCATCGTGGAGATCGACGATCGCGAAAACGATCCGGTCGATGTCTGGGCCGACAACCTGCCGCCGGGTGCGTTCTTCGATCCGGCGTCCAAAACACTTTGGTGGACGCCGGGCGAAAACGCCGCAGGCCTCTACAAAGACGTCACGTTGGTCGCGACCGATGGGATCAGCATCACGCGGCATGCGTTTGACTTGCTGGTCGGCCAAGCCGATCGGCCGCCGGTTTTGGACCCGATTCCAGAATTCACCCTGCGTCAGGGCGACCAGTGGACCTATCGCATCGGTGCGTCGGATCCCGACGGAGACCGGTTGCTGTTTACCAGTGCGGACCTGCCGAGCGGCGCCACGTTGGATTCGCGCGACGGAACACTCCGTTGGACCGTCGGGTTTGATGTTCCACCGGCGCTGTCGATTCCCGTGACCGTGACGGCGGGGGGGCAATCGGTCGACGGCCAAGTCGACGTGACGGTGATCAATGCCAACGGAGCGCCCAGCTTTGACGCGATGCAAGGTTGGTCGGTCGAAGAAGGCCAGACGCTGGTCATCACGTCGTTCGCCTTTGACCCCGATCATCCCAATTTTGAATTACCGGTTCGTTTGGGAGACGGCACACTCGACCCACCGGGGCTCGTTTCGCCGATCGCCTACCGCGTCACCGGACTGCCCGACGGAGCGACGTTCGACAGCGAAACGGCGACACTCACCTGGACGCCGCGCTACGACCAGTCCGGGGACTACAGCGTCTTGTTCGAAGCGACCGATGACGGCGACGGCGTCAGCGACCCGATCACGATTTCATCACGCGTTCCGATCTCCGTCCGCGACATCAATCAGCGACCGATCATCGATCCGATCAGCAACCTGACGCTCAGCCGCGGTGGCATGGTCGACATCCCGGTCTCGGTGGCCGATCCCGATGGTGACAACATCACGCTCGAAGCCGCCAACGGATTTCCGGGATTGCCGCTGCCCGATTTCGTTTCCTTTACCGACAACGGCAACGGGACCGGATCGTTTCACTTCGCACCGGGAACGGGCGACCGGGGCAACTACACGCTTTCGTTGATCGCCAGCGACGACGGAAACGGACACGGACGCGGTCGAATCGAAACCGTGCAATATGATTTCGTCGTCACCGTGGAATCGGCCAACGATCCGCCGGTTCTCGCACCCGTGTCTTCGTTGGTGGTCTTGCCGGGCGAACTGTTGCGCCTGCCGTTGCAGTCGAGCGATCTGGATCAGGAACCGCTCACCTACGCGATGAGCGGGCTGCCGGTTGAAGCTCGTCTGGTCGATGGAGCCCGCTATGGTGAAGCACTCTTGAATTGGGACCCGACGGCCGCCGATTTGGGAATCTACGACGTCACCGTCACGGTGACCGATGAAGGCAACGGGGATCTTGCGCGGTCGCTCACCTCGTCGCAGTCCTTCGTGATCACGGTTCGCGGTACCAACACCGCGCCCATCTTAACCGTTCCCGCCGATGCGAGCGTCGACGAAGGCGCGGCGCTGTCGGTCGACTTCTCCGCGACGGACCCGGACAACGATACCATTCGATTTTTCGCCAACGATCTGCCCGCCGGCGCGACACTGGATCCCGCCACGGGACGATTGCAATGGTCGCCGACGTTCAACGACGCCGGTTCGTATGCGATCCAGGTCGTCGCCACCGACGGATCAGGTTCGGACGCGAAACCGTTTGCGATCACCGTCGGCGCCGTCAATCGCGCCCCGCGACTGGCATTCCCAGCCGCCCAATACGCACGGGAAGGGGTTTTTACCCAGTTCCAAGTCACCGGCGCCGACTTTGATGGCGGATCACTCGAATTGACCGCCAGCGATGTTCCCGACGGTGCACTCTTTGACGCCAGCACCGGTGTGTTTCGATGGCAACCACGGTACGACCAAGCGGGAACGTACCACGTCACGTTTACGTTGACTGATTCCGAATCCGCATCGGATTCGATCACCGTCCCGATCGTGGTCGAAAACGTCAATCGCGCGCCGGTCATTGAAAGTCGCCATCACCAGGTCGTGGTGGGCAACTTGCTCGATTTCACGATCGCCGGAACCGATCCCGATCTCGATGACACGTTGACCTTCTCGGCGTACGGTATGCCCACCGGCGCGCAACTCGATCCGGCCACCGGACGAATCACTTGGGTGCCGAACCCTGGACAACTCGGACGCACGATCATCGACGCCCGTGCCAGTGACGGTCTGTCCGAAACCAAGCACACCATCGTGATCGATTCGGTCGCGACGCCGCAGCTGCCCGACGTCCGCATCGTCACCACACCCAGTTTCCCCGCATTGCCCGGACAAACCGTGCGGGTGGACGTGATCGCCGATGGCTTCGCACCGATTGATTCGCTGGGGCTGACGCTGGACGGCGTGCCGGTCGCGTTGGATGCCAACGGGCGAGGCGAGATTGTCGCCGGAGTTCCCGGGAAACAAACGCTCCTCGCGACTGCCACGGATGTGGACGGGTTTGTCGGTTCGACCACCGAAACCCTTCGTGTTCGGGATTCCGCCGACAAGACTCCTCCTCAACTGACGCTTTCATTCGGCGGCGTGACGACGGCAACCGAACGGCTCGATCTGATCGCGTCGGTCGTCGACGTCAATCTCGACAACTGGGTGCTGGAGATCGCATCACGCGGTTCGAATGACTTCCGCCCGCTGGTCGAAGGCGAATCGACCGGTGACGCATTCGTGTTGACGACGATTGATCCGGCCACGATTGCCAACGGCATTTACACGCTGCGGCTGTCGGCACGCGACATCAGCGGCCGGGGCAGCGAAACGACGATCGATCTGGCCATCAATTCGGCGCTGAAAACCGACGCGTTTGTCCGCACGGACGTCGATGCGACGATCGTCGTGGGCGGGAAAACGTTTGAGTTTGCCCGACAGTACGATTCACTCGCACAAAACGTGACCGGACGACTCGGCGACGGTTGGCGTTTCACGTTCGGCGAAACTCGATTGCAGCTCGGTATCACGCCGCAGCAACGCACCGGTGGCGGCGATCCGATCGCCCTCGAATCGGTCGGCATTTATTCCGCGCTGTCCGCCGGTGATCGCGTCTATCTGGATTTGCCCGACGGGACCCGCGGGGGATTCACGTTCGAACCGGTTGCCGTCCAGCCGTTCGACCAGAACGATTCGCTCGTGTTCTACCGGCCGAACTGGGTGGCCGATGATGGAGTCGACTTTGCACTTGAATCACTCGATCGATTACTCGTCGCCGGTGGCAATCGTTACTATGACCAGGAAACCGGCCAGCCCTATCATCCGGCGAACGACGTGTTGGGCGACCAAGCCTATCGGTTGACGTACCCCAGTGGAAAAGTCGACGTGCTGGACGGAAGCGGTCGCTTGGCGCGGCAGGTTTGGCCCGACGGTGACGTCTGGCACTTCAGCGACAGCGGGATCAGTTTTTCCGACGGGACGTTCATTCCGATCGTCACCGACGACGCCGGGCGTGTGGAATCGATCCGACTGCCGGCCGGGCTTTCCAGTCTCGGCGACTTGCACTACGTCTATGACGACGCCGGTCGGCTGATCGAGGTCGCCGCGGTCGCAGTGCCGCCGACCGGTGATCCGCCTGTCTCCTTGCATCGCTACGGTTACGAGTCGCGCAGCGGTGGCGCGTTGACGGTGGCGACCGGCATCGGTGGCGAAAACACGTCCTACCCCAGCGGGCTTCCCCTGACCGGGGATCTCGGCCGGGCGATCGATTTCAGCGGCGCCGAAATCATTAACGAACTCGAAGCCGGGCAGACACATCAGTATGCCTTTACGATCGATCAAGACCAGTTGCGTTCGACCGGCGAACAAGTCGTCTGGGTGCGGGCGATGGTGGAAAGGTATCGCAGTCCGTTTGTTGCGGGAACACCGAGCATCGCCGGGCTTTCCCCGATCGCACGAAGTGTCGACGAAGACCGTACCGTCGCATTGTTCGCGATCGATCGCGCCGATCAGTACGTGCTGGACGTCCGCGGAGCGTCAGAAGACGACGACGGCCGTTACCAACTGTTCTTGGATGTCGTCGGTGACATCAACCGCGACGGCGCCGTCGATGGTCTCGACAGCGAATTGATCTTCGAATCGTTTGGTACCTTTGTCGGCGATCTGGAATACAACCCCTACGCAGATTTTGATTCCGATGGTGCGATCACCGTGGCGGACTCCCAGCTGTTGGCCGCCAACTTCGGGTTCACGTCCGATTTCGCCGCCTTGTCATTGACCGATCGATTCGTGACCGATCCGCTGTTTCCGATCTACCAGCCGGATCCGGTCTCGGGAACGCCGCCCACGATGGAAACCCCGGCCGATCCGTCGACGGGTACCGACACGCGAATCACGCCCGCGCCGGAACCCGCGCCCGAGGTCGATCCGCCGACGTTGATTCCCATCTCGCTGGCACCGACCGACGGCGCGGCGTTCGCCATCCGCAACGGGCTGTTCGATGCCGCGGGCGACCAATGGAGCGTCCGTGGAGACGTTTCGTTTGACGACGGGACCGCAACCCTTCACGAGACGCTTGGTGAGCGGACGTCTGTGCGGCAAGCTTTCTTTGTCCCAGGTGATGCATCGATCCTGCGTTTCACCGTGGCGGGTTTGAACCTTGCCGCAACCGATGCGCGAACGCCCGATGCTTTCGAAGTCGCCTTGTTGGACGCGACGTCCCTGGCGCCGCTGGCCGGTCAACTGGCCCTCGGTAACAGCGACGCACTGCTCAATATCGCTTCCGACGGAACGTTCACGGTAGCCGCGTCGGTAACGGTGGGCGACGCCGATTCCGTTGATCCGTCCGCCGATCTCGGTGGAACGGTTTCGGGGGATCGCTTGCTGGTGCAAATTGATTTGACCGCAATCCCGGCGGGTACTTTGGCCGTGCTTTCGTTCGATCTGTTGGGATTCGCTGAAACTCACAGCGAGGTCAAGATCGACAATGTGTTCCTGGTCACCGGTCAGTTGCGCGCCCCCGTGGCGAACACCGACTTGGTGACGACCGACGAAGACGTGCCGGTGGTCTTTGACGTGTTGGCCAACGACGTCGACAACGAATCGTTGTTGGATCCGTCGACGCTGACCATCATGTCCGGCCCCTCGCACGGACAGCTCTTCGTCACGCCCGGCAGCGGTCATGTGACCTACGCACCCGATTTGGACTACTCCGGAAACGATTCGTTCACTTACACGGTCAAGGATCTCGACGGGTTTGTTTCCGGCGAGGCGTTTGTCAGTCTGACGGTCGCGCCGATCACCGATGACCCGCTGTTGACGACCGAGAGGACATCGGGACCCCAGGACACCGAATTGCCGCTGTCGATCGATGCGGCCGCGATGGATATCGATGGCAGCGAAGAAGTGATGATCACGATTCAGTCGCTGCCTCAAGGGGCGACCCTCAGCGGTGGAACACGTGTCGCCGACGGTCACTATCGCTTGCGACCGGAGGAACTCGACGCGTTGAGTTTGATTCCTGCCGCCGGATGGTCGGGGCAAGCCAAGTTAGAAGTCCAGGTCACCGCGACCGATCAAACTGCCGATCCGGTCGTCAAAACTGAATCGCTGGATTTGGATGTCGAGTCCGTGATTGTTGAACCGATGTCCGTCGTCGATTTTGTCGTCAACCGTGGCGAAGTCCAACGCTCGCTAATTCACACCTTGACGGTCACGTTCAATCAAGACGCCTGGATCATCGACCCCGCCGCGGACATTTTTATCATCGACATTGACGGTCATCAGATTCGTCTGGATCCGTCGCGTTACACCTACGACTCGGGGACATTCCAGCTGAACTTGGACGTCGACGGACTGATTCAGCAAGACAAGCAGTATTACCTTGCACTTCGAACGGCGGGGGTCGCCAGCGCCGCGAACCGACTGCAGACGTTGGCGACCGGTCCCGAGTTCGGCGGGGATTATTTGCCGCTGCCGTTCCATCGGTTGCTCAGTGATGTCAACGGCAACAACGAAGTCGAAGTGGAAGATTGGCGCGACATCCGTAACAGTCTGAACTCCAATGCCGATTCGGGTCGGTATGTCCGGCACCGCGATTTGACCGGTGAAGGGATCATCGACCGACATGATTTTGTCGCTTGGCGCAATCGGCTGACCCTGACGACCGATTTTGTCGCGCCGCAGATCATCGCCGCCGTCACGTTGCCGAACAACGCGCTGCCGTTGGTCGAAGCCTACCAAAGCAACGCCGAGTTCTCGCTGGTCATCAACGATGTCAGTGACGTCAGCTCTCTGTTGATGTCGATCAACGGATCCGCGGACGTCGAAATGGTTGATGAACTTTCGGCCGACAAGTCGTTCCGGTTCCCCTTGGCGGATCTTTTCGCCCGCGCCGGCCGGGCCTTTGGTGAAGGTGATCATGTCATCACGCTCGTCGCGACCGACCGATTCGGGAACGTTTCGGATCCGGAGGATGTGGAATTGACGATCGACGACACGGCGCCTCCCGTTCCGACGACGCCGGTGCTGGTGCAGGCCGACGGCAGCGAGGTGTCGGGCGTGACGGTCGGCGATCCCAACGTGATGATTCGCAGCGAGGGGGAAACCGGCAGCATCGTTCGTCTGTACCGTGGCGATCAAGAAATCGCACTCGGTGTGGCCGCAAGCCCCGTCGATTTCCCGCTCAACTTGACCGGTCTCGGCGACGGAACCTTCGCGTTTTCCGCCACCGCCGAAGACCCGACCGGCAATCGCAGCCCGGTCACCGGTACGCTGACCATCACCGTCGACACGACGGCGCCGCGGATCGATTCGCTGGAACTCGACCCCGCCAGCGATACCGGCGCGATCGGCGATCAAACCACGGATCTCGATTCGGTCACCCTGGTCGGCGCGACTGAACCCGGAGCGGTGGTTCGGTTGACCGGGACGGGGATCGAGACGACCGCGGATGCCGGTGGCGGGTTCTCGCTTTCGGCGGTTCCGTTGCGGTTCGGACCCAACACGCTGACCGTTTCATCGGCCGATTCACTCGGCAACACTCGCCAGCGCAGCATCAACGTGTTCCGGCCGCGATTGGAATCCGACGCGCCCGAAATCGCCGTCACGCTTTCGGACGACACCGGACTGTATTTCAACGACGCCGTCACTTCGCAACCGACGCTGTCCGGTGCGATCAACGATGCGTCGGCCATCGCCGGTTTGTTCCTGTCGGTCAACGTGGTTTCGGCGGCAAATTCCACAACCGCCTCCTACGGTCCGGCAGACGTGACCGCTTCATTGACCGGAGCGACGTTTACGTTGTCATCGGCGGACATTGAAAACGCGATCGGCCAACCGCTCGACGATGGAGAGGTCACGTTCACGCTACAGGCGGTCGACCTGTACGACAACGCCTCGGCCAGACGATCGGTCAGTCTGGTCCTGGACACGACGGCGCCGGCCGCACCGTCCCGTCTGACGCTGTCACCTGATTCCGATCTGGGACGCGAGGATCAAGACGCGATCACGAGCACGACGAAGCTGAGTTTTGGGCTGCACGTCAGCGAACAATCGACCGTCGATGTGTTGGTCGATGGAAACCCGCATGCGCAATTCATGTTGCCCGACGGGCCCGGCGAGGTCACGCTCACGGGGCTCAGCGAGGGTACGCACCAGGTCACCGCGAAGATCACCGATGTCGCGGGAAACGTCAGCACACAGAGTGACCCATTGACGGTGGTCATCGACACCACGGCGCCCGATTCGTTGACGTCGGAGATCACGTTGCCGGGCGCGGGGTCGGACGCCGGATCGATCAGCGGGTTGACCGAAGCCGACGCAACCGTGTTCCTGTATCGAGGCCTGGACTCGCAAACGGCGATCGGCGAAACCATCGCCGCCGCCGATGGCAGCTACCGCTTTGACGGAGTCCGACTTCGTGACGGATTGAATCGATTCCGCGTGGTCGCCGAGGACTTGGCGGGCAATCCGATCGAGGTGGACGCGTCGACGACCTACGACGCGCCCGACCTGTCGGCTCCGGAAATCGAATTGCAACTGGCCAATGATAGCGGGGTTTCGGCGAGCGATCGTTTGACAAAGAACCCGACCGTGACGGGCAGGGTCGACGACGCGAGTCGCATCACCAGTTTCCAAGTCAGCGTCAACGCCGGCGCATTCGTCAATACGCTGGGTTCGTTGCGCGACAATGCATTCACACTCGATCGCAGCGTGCTCGAAACGATCGCCGGTAATCGGCTCGATGACGGTCCAGTCAACGTCCGCATGCGCGCCGCAGACCAAGTCGGTCATGTCTCCGAACTCGCCGAACTTGTTTTCACCCTTGATACGACCCGACCGGACACGCCCGCGTCGCTTCGACTCGACGCGGCAAGCGATTCGGGGACTCCCGGCGACGGGATCACCAACAGCCCGACGCTGGCGTTTGTCACCAGCGTCGACGCCGCGGATGCCCAGGTCATTCTGTTTGCCGACGGTGACGAAGTCGACCGGGCCGATGCCGGCGGAATCGTTACATTGTCGGCCGATAGCGAACGCGGGCGACATCGATTTGTCGCCCAAGCGATCGACGCAGCCGGCAATGTCAGTTTCTTTACCGCGCCGCGGTTTATCACGTTCGATGACACGTTCATCAAACCGACCGTCGGGTTGCTCGCGGCACAGCAACGAGCCGATTTGGGAAGCCCGCTCCATACCACGACTTCACCGGTCACCCTTGTCGGTTCGGCCGAAAGAGGCACCCGTCTGGAGCTGGTCGGACGACCAAACTTCACCGTGGCCGGTGAGTTTGACCGGTTTCAAATCGCAGGCGTCCAGCTGACGCCCGGCATCAATGCGTTGCAGGTTCTGGCGACCGATCCGGCCGGCAACACGGCAACGGTCGACTTGGCCGTCGTGTTCGTCGATCGAGACGGACCGAGTTTCGAAATCGATCTGGTCAACGACACCGGGCGCAGCGATACCGACACCCGCACCCAAGATCCGACGATCGGTGGTCTGGTCCGAGACGCTTCCGATGTGGTGTCACTGGTCGGATCGCTGGACGGTCGAGCGCCGATCGACATCACCTCGGCGCTCAACGAAGACCTGCTTTCGATCGACTTGGCACGACTGGAATTGCTGTTCGGTGACACGTTGCCCGACGGACGCCATCTGTTGTCAATGGTCGCGACCGACGCGGCGGGCAATGAATCCAGCGCCGAGCTTCAGTTTGATCTCGACCGTACGGGGCCACCGATCGAAGCTCCGCCGGATCTGGTCACGTCCGACGATCTGGGGCACGACCAGTTTGACAATCTGACCGCCCAGACCGAACCGACCGTTCGTTTGTTCGCCGAGCGAGGTGCCCTGGTCAAGTTCTTTGCCGACGGGAGTTTTGTCGGCGAAGTCCTTTCCACTGGAGTCGCTCAGTACACGTTGCCGACACTCGATTCGGGAACCTACAACTTGACGGCGACCATCGAAGACGCCGCGGGCAATCTTGCCGGGCCGTCCGACCCGCTCGTGTTGACCATCGATGCAACACCTCCGCAGGCGGTCACGCTGGAGATGCTCGAATTCCACCGAAGCAGCGTCCGAGCGAATCACACCACCGACAACCAAGTCAATATGATCGGGACGGCGGAACCGGGAAGCCGTGTCACGATGAGCGGGCAAAACGAGACGCCCACGATCGATGCTTCGGGGTTGTTTTTCTTCGTCGTCGATTTGGAAGTCGGTGCGAACGAGTTCCTGGTGACGAGCGAAGACCCGGCGGGAAACATCACCGAGCAAACGTTCGTGTTCACGCGCGGCGAATTGCTGCCCCCGACGTTTACCTTCGACGTGATCGACCAGGGAACGCTGACGCCGCCGATCGTCCAAGGCCAATTGCGCGCCGAAAACGCGATCACCGACGCAATCGTCAGCACCGATCCCACGTTCACGCGACGTGTGTTCGACCTGAACGATTACCTGAATGCGGGCGATTTCACGCTGACGCCGACCGACATCGAGTCGATCAACGGAGCTCCGTTCCCGGACGGTGACCACACGCTGTACTTCTCCGCGATCGACGCACTCGGACGCCAGAGTCAACCGACCGAAGTGTCATGGACGCGTGACTCCTCCGTGGCGCCCGAGCTGCAAGTCGGCGTCACACCCATCGGTAACGAGTACCGCTATGAGATCACGGCGACCGGTGCTGCGGAACTCTCGCGACGTCTCGATTCGATTTCGGTTCCGATCCCGGCGGACGTCACTGTCAGCGATCTGGTCGTTCCCCCGACTTGGAGCGTCTCGGTTGTTCCCGGATCGGATTCCATCACGTTGGCGGCGATCGATCCGGCTGTCGACGGTTTGGGTGCCGGGGATCAGCTGACGTTCGGCTACACGGCAACCACCGCACCGACCGCCGGATTTGCGACCGCCACGGTCGCGGACTTGTCCCAAGGAGCGACGACGGGCGAGTTGCTACTTGCCATGCAGGTTCCCTCTTCGGCCGCTGCGGTTGCCGTCACCGACTACTATTCGTCGTCCGCATCGGCGGTGCTAACGGTTGACGCGGCAAACGGCTTGCGTGCCAACGACGCGGCCGGTGTGTCGGAGATCGAATCAGTTGATCCGCAAACACGATGGGGCGGCGTGGTCAGCGTGGCGCCGGACGGCAGTTTCACGTTCACTCCCGGCAGTGTGTTTGATTCACTTGCCAGTGGCGAAACGGTCACGGACAGTTTTACGTACTCGCTGCGCGATAGCGGCAATCAACCCGCAACAGCCACCGTCTATTTGACCATCAGCGGAGAGAACGCCGGTCCGACCGCGGTGGACGATCTGTCGACCGAGCTGACGCCGACGCTGTACACCCGCGCCGGCGTTCCGGTCGCAATCAATCCGGCCGACTTGATCGTCAACGACTTCGACCCCGACGTCAATGATCGATTGACCGTGACGTTGATCGCGCCCACCAGTCTGCGCGGTGCGTCGATTGGCCTGGTTGACGGTGAATTCGTTTACGATCCGACCGGGGTGGCCGTTTTCGACAACCTTGCAGCCGGTGAGCATCTCTTTGACGAAATCACTTACACGGTCACGGATCCTGCGGGGCTGAGCGACACCGCGGTTGCACAGATCTGGGTGCAAAGCCGCATCAATCTTGCTCCCACGGCGGCACCGACGTCGATCACGATCAGTGAAGACGGCGAGATCGACGAGGGGACGTTCGAATCGTTGCTGGTCGGGGCGACCGACGTCGATCGCTTGCCCGCCGATGCGGCCTTGAGCATGGTGCAAGAAACGGTGACCAGTTCAACGGGCGCCACCGTGATCATCGCCGCCGACGGCACGTTCGTCTACGATGCATCCGGATCGCCCGAGATTCAATCCTTGGGCCCCGGCGAGACCACCAGCGACAGCTTTTTGATTCGTGTCACCGATGGTTTCGACGACTCGGCGACCGCGTGGGTGACGTTGCGGGTGACGGGGATCAATGACGCCCCAACCGCCGTCGACGACTTTTACGCCGGCGTCTCGGCCGACGGCTTGCTGACGACCACGACCGCCAATGGTCTGTTGGCAAACGATAGCGACATCGATTCGCCGCCGCCGTTGCTGATCGACCCCAGTCAGACAGATCTGTTCAGCGCCGGCGGTGCACTCGTGACGCTGCGGCCGGACGGAACGTTTGACTACGATCCATCCGGAGCGTTCGCGGAACTGGCCGAAGGCGAAACGGCAATCGATACGTTCCAGTACGTGGTGCTCGACGAACGCGGTGCCGAATCGATCGCGACGGTGCGGATCGAAGTGATCGGAGTGGACGATGCACCGATCGCCGGCACCGACGGAATCGAACGCGGATTCTGGACCGTTGCGACACAGAAGATCGAGGTGCCCGCCGGTAACGGAGTCCTGGCCAACGACAGCGATCCCGACGCGGCCAGCAACGGAACGATCCTGGAAGCTTCCTTCGACGGATTCAGCCAATACGGCGCGCGTGTGATCGTGTATCCCGACGGCAGCTTCAGTTACGACCCGACGGTCAGTGCGACGATCGCACAATTGCAGGCCGACGGGATCGATGTCGTTGATACCTTCACGTACACCGTGCGTGAAGTCGCACCGCCGGCGCCCTCGGGCGATCCGCCGCCGCCCGCGGTTCCGGCTGCCGATGGTGAAGATCCCGGCGACGGTCCCGGCAATGCACTCGCCGGTCCACCGCCGCAAGCCAGCAGCGAAGGCGTCGTTGAGGTCATCCTGCGGGCAAGGCCGTCCAATTACAGCTTTGATCTGGTCGTCGACAACCTTGGCGAAATCGGCAGTGGCGTGTCGATCAACAACAAGGGCAACGTGGCGTTCCAGACCACCAATGGCGGAAGCGATTTCCTGTACATCTGGAGCGAAGATACCGGCGCGTTGTCGCTGGTGCCGGAAAGCTTTGTCGGCGGCGGCAACCAAGTGTCACAGCCGCCCAACAACGGGACCGGCGGCGTGCCGACTGCCCTGTTCAGTCATATCGTTCAAATCAACGACCAGGATCGCATTTTTGCCCAGCGACAGATGAACGCGGCGGCGATGTTGGGTATGCCCATCATGGGGATCCCGATCCTGACGTTCACCGATGTCTTGTTGACGTATGCGGAATTGTGGAACGGTGAGCGTGTGCTCGGCGGTGACCGGTATGGGACGCCAACGCAAATCGGGGTGGGCGATCTCGGCATCGCCAACGCCGGGCTTCGTTGGGGCAACCCGATGATGATCGATTTGCAGCTGGTGACCATTCTGGGGGGTCTTCTGCCGGGCGTCGTGGGATTTGCGATCAGCGCCTCGTTCCAGCTCGTTCCCCGAATTTGGACGCTCAATCCGGTCTGGTCCAGCACGTACTACACCCCGGTCAATCCGGTCTGGAACGTCTTCCAAGACCCGGACAACTTTAATTTTGACGTTCTCAATGCGGTCTCGTTGGCAACCTCGCTGGCGCCGATCTGGGTGCCGCAGCTGTACGTGACGCCGTTCGTCGCGATCTATCCGCACTCGGCATCGGTCAACAACGCCGGGCAGTCGATCTTTGTGGCCAGTACGAACAGCAGCGCGGGAGATCCGGGGTTGAATCTGGTGACGTACGGACATCAGGGACGCCAGCCGTACAAGTCGGTCGGGATCGATCGGCCGATCAGCTATGCCATGATGGCTGACACGGGCCACAGTGTTTACACGACCCAGGGCGGTGACGTGACGATCGTCGATTTCGATCTGAACGAAACGAGCAGCAATGAATTCACGGCGTATGGCGATCGGGCCGCGATCAGCGATAGCGGGTACGCCGCCGTCGCCGGTGACGGACCGATGGGAGAAGGCGTCTACGTCATCAACGCCAGCGATGGCAAGTGGGCAAAAGTCGTCGGCATTTCGGGCGACGGAACGCTGGACGCCAACGAGGTCGAGATCGATGGCGAGGACGTCGGATCGATTCAGGCGATCCTCGGCGGCCCGGTCGGAATCAACGGACCCAAGGTCGGTGACGAACCTGGAACCCCGTTCTTCACAATCTCGTTCATGGCGATGGCCGATGGAAAAGAAAGCCTGCACGCCGTCAATTTCTTCCCCGGCGAGTTGGAAAACGACACGCTGTTTCGCCCCCTGTTCATCGGACTCAACCGTGTCGTCACGCTCGGCGAATCGTTGCCGGGAATCGGCCGGATTGATGAAGTTCGCGGCTTTGACATCATCAACAACTCGGGACAGATCGTCTTCACTGACGGTGAAAAGGTGGTCCGTGCCAATCCGCCGATCAACGCGACCGGCGATTTGATCTACGCCTTCGAACGCCGGCCGATCAGCGAAAACGAGGTCTTCCAACGCGACGGGGGAGCTGCGGTCGCGCGTTTCATCGCCGGCGACCCGACAGCCACCGCCGACCAATTCACCGCGACGATCGATTTCGGCGATGGCACGACGGGCGAAGGCACGATCATCCCGATGGAAGATTTGCCGTTGGCGTTTGAAGTGGTTGCCGAACATGAATATGACCGCGAAGGACCCTACGCGATCACCGTTCAAATCACCGACAACAAGAACCGAACCGGCGGCGTCGCGGTCTCGCTGGCCAACATCGTCAACACGGTCAACGAAGAAGACATCGAAAAACTGGTGTTGGTCGACGACGACGGGAACGACACCACGCCCACCATCCAAAGTTTTGCCTCGCCGCTGAGACCCGATGGCGACCAGGGCGGCGGACAGTCTTGTCGCGTGCAGCCCCCAAGCGACGAAGAGATTCGATCGGCAGGTCTGTCGACCCGTGCCACCTTCGATCGGTCGTCGGGAACGTTTGACGTCGTGTCCGTCGGTTACGGTGGATTCGTGTACTCCTACGGACTGGCCACCGCCGGCAGCGACGGCCAAGGCGAGCCCAACGCCAGCCAATCCGGCGGTGGTTCGTCGATCAACATCCGCAAGGTGCTCGCCAGCGGTAGACTCGACCCGATTTCCTTTGCCGCAAGTTCCTTCCTTGTCGATCGCTACGAAACGGCTTTCGATGGTTCCAGTGAAGGCGTCAGTTGTTTCAATACCAGCACGATCTCCGAACGATCGGAAACGGAAGTCCGTTCCACCAGCCAATTTGTGGACGAAAAAACCTATGACGACGGCGTGATTGATTGGGTGCTGACCACCGACAAGACCAGCGAATCCTTCACCCGGGGGGAACGCTTCGTCGATGGTGATTTGCAGTCCCAAATCGACAGTCTCATCGGTGGCAGCGGCTCAGCACTGGTCGGTGAGTTTACCGTCCGTGGCACGGACAACAGTCACGAAGTGCTGCGCGAATCCGGCCCTGTCAATTCGATCACACGCGAGTTCACGATCGACACCGAGTCGTCGGTGGATCACCGCGGCGGACGCCAAACGTTCGGATTCGTTCACCGCACCGACACGATGTCTTCCTTCCGTTCAGTCGGGACGGTTTCGCGTGAAGACTATGAAATCACGATCACGCGGGATTCCCAATCCACAATCCTTGAACAACGCCAACGGACCGGGTCGAGGGACATCAATACCACCGGCACCAGTCAATTCAACTCGACGACGTTCAAGTCAGGCAGCGTGGTGGGTCACTTTTCCATCGAGACCTCCTCCACCTCGTCCTCGGACACGACGACCACGGAAACCAACCAAACCCTGACCAGAAATTCAACCGCGACCGTAAACTCTTCGTCCCTCATGGAAGGGACCGGGAATGCCGAGGCCGGCCATTTCAGCTTTTACACGTCCAGCCTGTCCGAGTCGATGGTCGATTCAACTACGGACAACCAGCAGCAAAGTTCGCAGTCCAGCCAGCAATCCGCCACACGCGTGAACGTCAGCCAGCGTGGCAATTTCTACGAAGGCGACTACACCAACCAGGAAACGCGACACACCGATTATTCGTCCAACAGTCGCACCGAAAACCAGACTTCGGTCGTCACGTCCGAGTCGACCGGCAGGCAAGATCTGACCGCGTACGCGACGGGCAACAAAAAGAGCGGCGAATTTTCCATCCGCGAGCGCAACAGTTCTTCGGACACGACCGAAACGACCCAAACGAATCAATCCGAGACCAAGACGTCTGAATCGACCACCGAAACGAGCGGCGCGTCCAATAAGGCTGGAAATGCCAAGGCGGGGGATTTCGAATTCGACGGATTCAGCTACGCCAATGTGGTCACTGTCAAAGCGACGACCAACGGGCCGCTTCGCACCGAGACCGATGAAACCGTCGAATCGGAAACTCGCTATGAGGGCTCCGGTAGTTCGCGGTCGGGAAACGTTCGCAAAACCGAAAACGCCACGACCGAGACGGAGTCGCAACGACGATTGGTCAACCAAACTCAGTTCAGCACGACCGATACCAAGTCGAAACGGACCGACAGGGTTGGCACCGATTCCAATACCGTTACGGGCGACTACACACGCACCGTGCAAGGGACCACACAGGGGACTCAACGAACCACATCCGACAATCAAGACCAAAGTATCGTCACCACGGTCCGAACAGATTCGTCCGATCGTTCGACGACACGGGGCAACGCCATTTCAACGGACAAATCGACCAGTTCACGGTCAACGTCCAGCGAAACCCGGGACGTCCGCGATTCCATTGTGACCCCCACGCTCTTGAGCCAGACTGATTTCACGCATTCAGAATCCTCGACCGTGGCTGTCGCCAACGAATCTTCCAACAGCATCGTCGGGAATTTCAGCAGTCATCAGATCATTGACGTCGACTCACGATCGCGTCACACCCAGCACAACCAGACATCGACAAAACTGGTCACGTCAGAAATGACGTCCCACCAAGAACTCGACTCCACTGGGAATTTGATCAGCGGCGCATCGGTCTCTTCGGACACGTCCTTCAGCACGACCGAAACGATCTCCGGTTCGTCCAACGGCCCATTGATCATTCCCAGAGCTCCGTTTGCGACCGAAAACCCGATCCGCCCCGAACGAACCAACGGCGATTCGACCATCCAAGTAGATTCCGTCGTGAACGCCACGTCGAACTCCATCACCGGCGTGTTTAACTCGGTCTCGGACTCAACCGTCACGCGGACCTCCAACTCCCGCCGCGAAAACATCTCCAGCTACACCGAGACGGCAAGTCAGTCGACAGAGGTGACGCACTCGGAATCCGACGGCAATCAGATCACCGGAGATGTGATCATCACGACACTTGAGGAAACCGAATCGGACCACGGTTCCAACTATTCCAACCAAACGCTCACCGACCAGGAATTCGGCACTTCCGAGACGACTCGACGGTCGACCGAAGACGGGAATCGCTTCACCGGCGACTTCACCGTCCTTAGCAGTTTCTATTCTGACGGCGCCACGCTCGTCACGCGGACCAATCAAACACTGACCGAAACACGTCGGACCGGGACCACCGCCGACGGTCGCGGAACGGAATCCGTCAACCGCGTGACCGGCGATTCCACCAGCCAAGAAAACACCTGGGCCGGAACCAGGATCGAAGTCAGTGCCACCAATCAGGATCAAACCAACACCTCGCTGACGACCTCCGAAAGCACCACTCAGATCAATCGAACCAGCAATCGATTCACCCAAGATTACTCAGAGTTGCGGTCGGGCGAATCCGAAATCATCGTCGCACAAACCTCCGTCAATGGTTCCCGTACGGTCCAGACCAATGAAACGACCGACGCAACCTCGTCCAGCCTGAGTAATGGAAATCGCGTCACCGGCTACTTCGAAGGCAATGAGGTGACCCAGCACTCGGTCAGCGGCACCACGCTGGTGACCCATCAAACCTATCGAGAAGAAGGTGCGTCGAACTCGACACGTCGAACCGAAACCGAACGCAGCGGCAACAGTGTAACCGGGCACTACATGGACTCGTGGACGACCATCGGCGGTTCCGATTCCAGCCAAACGATTACCAATCAATCCCTCACTAATCTGGTAACTGTCCAGACAACCGGAACCTCATCCGGCACCTCCTCGGGTAATAATTTGTCCGGCGAGGTGGTGCGTTCGGAGGGCGGTGCGTCCGAGGTGACTCGTGTGGAGACGGTCACCAACGGATCGCTGACATCGGCCACTACGTCGGTCAACGTCGCGACCTCGCAGAGCAATTCGGGTGGTAACCTGATCATCGGAGTCATCGACACGGAGTCGATGTCTGACGAAACGGTGACTCATACGGAAGTGTCGACGAACGGGACACAGACCACTTTGGTGTCCGTTACCGACCACTCGACCAATGAAATGATGCGTCACGAGCAGCGTGTTCTTGGCGACACCCGCTACGTTTCCCGATCGATTGTTCAATCGGACCGATCGACCGAAATGACCAATAACGGCCTCCGAAGCGTCAATGAAACGGGTTCCGAGAGCGAACGTCTGATCGAGTACGACGGCAATTCGATCACCGGCATCTTCACGCGTGAGGAACAAACCGAAACCGAATCCGCTGCGACCGAAACCGAAACGAATCGAGGCCGCTCGGAGTCCTTCACCGCGACCGGGTCACAAACCACGCACGTGACTGCGATGGGCAACTCGATCTTGGGTACCTCCAGCGGGCGCAACCAAATTGAAGATGAAAGCACGGTGGTGCACGCGATCTCCAACCAATCACTGTCGGTCGCCGCGACTGTCGACGAGTCGTCCACCCGCATTCAAGACTTTATGTCCAACTCCATCAGTGGAGAATCCAGTTCAACGACCGAAAACTCCGGCACCCGCACACGCGTCGAGACAGTCGTCAACGGCACGCTCAATGCCTCCGTTTCAGAATCGTCAACGTTCTCGTCTACTGCGACGCGGACGAACAACACCATCACCGGCGATTTTACGGACACGAATTCCGGCGAACAGTCCTCGCGTATGGATGGCAGCGACACCAACAAATCTCTCTCGGTTTCCTACGTCACGACCGTCGATACCACATTTCAATCCGGCAGCGGCGGGAATGCCGTGACCGGGGCGTACACCAAGTCATCCACCAGCGAGTCCACCGAGGTTCGTACCTCGACCGATACCAACGGGCCGCTGACGATCGATGCGGTCACGACAACGGTCACCAACATCATTGAGTCTGGGAGTGGAGATTCCGTGGCGGGCAGTTCGGCCACCAACGTGGTGACGCTGACGGATGTCACGATCGATCAAACCGACACCAATCAGTCGCTGACCGTCAACATTGACGCGACGAGCAATTCACGTGTCGAAGTCGATTCGACCCGCAACGAGTTCAGTGGCTTGGTTACCGACGAAACAACGTCTCAGTCGAGTGGCGTTCGCACCGAGGTGGCCAGCAACCAGGGCTACGGTTCGACCGTCGTGACGGAGTATTCGTCTCAGTCGATGTCCAGCACCACGGGAAATGAGATCACCGGAGCGATGGTATCGACCAGTTCCGGGACTTCATTGGATGAAACGATCTCCCAAAGCACGGTGCAAACGGAGACTGCAGGTGAGACGATCACCGTGAATGCGTCGTTTAGCAGCGAATCAACCTCCAACGTGATCACGGGCCAATTCGCCAGCGACTCGCAGAGCGATTCCGAAACGATCGTGATCGCCACGGTCGACAATCAGACGCTTGATGCCGACAGCACCTCGACGACCACGTCCGCGACGACGTCCTCGGAGTCCGGCAATTCGATCACGGGGGACTACAGTTCCGACGTGACGACGATGTCTGCAGGTTCAGGCACGCAGCGTGATGTCAATCAAGTCTGGGTCATCAATGCGGTTTTCAGTAACGATTCCGAGTCTCAAACCTTGGAAACCGGCAACCGAATCGACGGAACCTACGCGGCGACCGTGACCACGGCCGAAACCAGTTCCCATTCAGAATCGAATCTCGTCAACCCGAATTCGACCAGTGCGTCGACCGACAACTCGACATCGACCGTGACGAGTTCCGGTGACCACGTGACCGGTGCGTATTCGTCGACCACGATCAAGGATTCCGCGACGACGTTCAATGAGACCTATGCCTACCTGGATCTCAGCGGGACTCGTACATCCAGCACTAGTTCAAACACCATGTCGACGTCCGACGGGAACGTTTTGATGGGCAGCGATGACACGACGGCACGCACCGAGTCTTCAACCGCGGGAACCACGACGGAAACCAATCAAGGGATTGTCACGGTCGACACAACATTCACGAATTCGCTGGTCAGCGACACCGACAGCGAATCGAACAGGCTGGCGGGGCAATACTCCAGCGTCACAACGGATGTGTCCAGTTACTCCAGTAGCGAAACCAGTTCGAATCAATCACTCAGTTTGGCTGTCACCGACTCGGGGAATTCCAATGTAACGACGACCCGTTCGGGCAACAGTGTAGTGGGGTCGTTTACCGAAGTTGTCGATTCCAGCGCCAGTCGATCGGGCACCGAAACGACCACCAATCAAACGCTGACCAGTGTCATCGATGTCACGTCCAGCAGCACGTCGCAATCAACGACCACC
The DNA here is from genome assembly GCA_033042175.1 of Phycisphaera sp. RhM. Classification (GTDB taxonomy): domain Bacteria; phylum Planctomycetota; class Planctomycetia; order Pirellulales; family Pirellulaceae; genus Stieleria. The sequence continues at coordinate 11,432 of WCIL01000054.1, read as the reverse complement.
GGAAACGATTATTCGGGGGATTCGACGTTCACGTCATCGGGCAGCAGTTTGACAACGAAGACGCAGACCGACACGAATCAAACGCAGACGATCCAGCTGGCCGAAACGACCACCTCGACCAGCACCGGGTCGGGCAGCGAAAACGCGATCACCGGGGCGTTCACCTCGGCGGGTGAATCGATTCAAGCAACAACCAGCGATGAAACACAATCCAACCAGACGCTGGCGAGAACGATGCATCGTGAAGCCACGACCACGATCACCGACACCGCGTCTGGCAATCGAATCGTCGGTGACTACACGACCGGGTCGACCGTGGAGTCATCGGCGACCGTGTCTGCCACGACCACAAATCAGACTTTCACGGTCGTGACCACACAAGTCGAATCGGACGCTTCGACCAGCACCGAAACCGGCAATTCGAGATTCGACACCTACGAGACAACGTTTACTTCTATCAGCACCGTCACCACAAACCAATCCAAAACGAATCAAACGCTGACCGAAACTGCCGCCACCACCAGCACGACGGAATCGAGCGGCACCCGAAGCGGAAATCGAACCAGCGGCGAGTACACCGACGACGTGACCAAGGATGTCACGACAAACGGAACCGGCAGTGCGACGAACCTGACCGAATCCACCACAAGCGAAACGGGAGAGACGTCGCAGGAGGTCATCAGCCAGATCGGCAATGACATCACCGGTTTGTTCACGTCTACGTCGACGACCACCTCCGCGGCCACACAGGACCTGACCGAAAGCAATACGGACCGCTCGGTCGTCGGCGCCGCCAGTTACAGCGCCTCGGTCACACGCGAAACCACGGGCAACAGTGTAACCGGAGCCTTTGCTGAAACGACGACCACCATCGATACGTCCTCGACCAACCAATCGGGCACGATCGGCGACCGCTCGTTCACACTGTCCGAAACGACGTCGATGACGGGAACCTCCACGTCGACCGGCAACCGAATCAGTTCGGAAGTCACGGTCGTCTCCTCGTCGACGGACGAATATGATTACACCAAAAACACGACCTATGCGGACGGCAGCGACACGAAAACGGCCATTCGCAGCGGTTCCAACGAGTCTTCGTCGACAAGCAATTCGATCACCGGACTCTACTCGTTAACGTCAACGGCATCCCAGTCAACGTCGTTGAACGAATCCGGGACGCGAAGCGAGTCGTATTCTGCAACGTCGACGTCCGAATCTACGTCAACGACGACGGACTCTGGCAATTCGGTCGTCGGATCGTTCGATCGTTCAACCGATGCTGAATTCTCCGGTGCAGTCACGCGGACACTGACGGATGCCGCCGGAACGGTGCTCTCGATCGACGAAACGTCCTCGGAAGAATCCATCGATACGCAAACCGGAAATGAGATCACCGGGCTGTGGAGCAGCACCGGCGCGTCGCAGTCGAGCCTGGTCACCACCCAGTCCGTCGTGACCGTCGACGGGTTACACGATCACACCGTAGTCAACAGTGTATCCAGCGACACATCATCGACCGGCAGCGGCAATTCAGTCACGGGTGAGGTCGCCGGGCAAAATGACTCGACAACCATCACCACCCTTGCCCAGGACGGTCTCGTCGGCGGGGTCACGATCGACTTTGATTCCACTTCCACCGAGGTGGCGCAAACCGATACGACCGGAAATCGCATCACCGGTGCTTTCCAGCACGTCACGACAGCTACCGATACCTACTCCTTTACACAATTGGTGGACCGTGGCGCAGACGGCGAATCAACCCTCAACGGCAGCGGCGTGAAATCCTACAACCGCACTGTCGACGCGGACGCCCTGACCGGCGATGCCACCAGCACGACGACGGGGACTGATACGTACACCCTGAACCAATCCGGGACAAACTCTTCCGGGGTTTTCTCCGTTGAACTCGATGGCGAGGACACCTTTACCGAAACGGAAACGTCTAACTCGCAGACAGGCGTTTTCAATCGGCAATCCGACGTGGCAGGGTCCGTGACGGGGTCACGTACGGTCGACTCGGTTACCACTGCATTTACCGAAGCCATCGATCAGGTCGTCACGCAAAATGGTAATTACATCGACGGCGACATCGACATCAGCTTCGCCGGCAACGGACGGTATGATTCGCTGGTCGATTTCGTCGACACGTCCAACGCCGCCGCCGGCACGCCGGGCATGCTGGACCATTCGCCGACCGGCGTGCCGATGTTCATGGGCGCCCCGCCAGCGCTTCCGACCGCCGGCGGAGCCGAAGCCTTGAGCGCCGTCGCGGCCGCCGCCGTCTCCTCCTGGACCGTCGCCACGACCGGCTCACTTGCCGGAGCCGCTTTCCGTGGCGTGCAGGCGGCTGCGATGGAGTCGATTCCCGCGGGAAGCAGTTTGTCCGGCAGCGCGGTGATGCAGCAATACACGTTGGCCGGCGCCGATGCGATCGAGCAGTACTGCTTCCCCGCCGGCACCGAAGTCTTGTTGGCCGACGGGACGGCAAAGCGGATCGAACAGATCGCTGCCGGGGATCGTGTCGCATCGGCGACCTTTGACGAGGATGTGGTCGCACTTGAACAGAGAGCCGGGCAATGGATGCACGCGACACACGCGGCGACCGCCGCGCTGGATCGGCGGGCGATCCGTCTCGCAACGCAGACGACCGGCGGTACTGTTAGCCAGACGTACCACAATGCCCCGCAGCCATTGATCGACATCCATCTCGGCGATTCCAAGATTACGACAACGGCGGGACACCCGTTCTTCGTCTTGAATGCCGAAGTCGAATACGATCACCATGCCACGCCGCTCGCGATCTCTCTCGCCCATCGCGGCACTTGGAAACTCGCTCGCGACCTGATGCCCGGTGATCCGCTGGTGACGGCCGACGGAATCGCATTGACGATCACCGCCATCACGCCGAACGAATCTCCCGCCCAGCCGGTGTACAACTTCTGCGTCGCCGAGCACCACAACTATCACGTTCGACTGCCCGGCACTGATCACTTCGTTCTGGTGCACAACGACTCGTTCGGGTTGTACACCTATGGCAACGCGCTGATCCCGGTTTTGATCGAGGAACTCAATGATTGGGCGGCGGATGTCGCAAACCGCACCCAGCAGATGATTCAATGGGTGAAGGACAACACCCTGATCGATGAAGTACTGGTGGGACTGTCCAACGCGTTGACCGATGCGATCAACGTGCGGGTGATCCAGGTCGGCGCGATCGTCAGTGTGTTTGACGCGGAGACCGGCAAGTCGATCATGGACGCCGGTCGCGAGGGGATGCGTGACAACACGTTGTTCGGTGTGAAATCGACCACGGTGGCCATGGCCGGATTGTCCGCCGTCGCGACCGTCGCCACTTTCGGTTCGCTCGGCGTGTTTATCGTTTCCGCTGGCGCCGTTTATGGCGTGCTGGACGTGACCACGCGAGCTGACCTGAGCGGAAAATCAGTCCAGTTCAATGAAGCATTCCGGGGCGCGATCAACGGCATCTCCAATCCGTTTGGTGCAGCGTTCGGCTATACCCTGGGCAAGCAAGCGGTCGACAACAGTAGCGCGACCTCGCGGGCGGAACGGTTGGCCGAGTATGACTACAACAATCGCATCGGCACCGCGATCGGAAGCATCTTCGGCGGGCTTGCGGTGACCGGCCACGCGGCATTCATGCGTAGCGGCAGTATCACCTATGCGATGAAGGCGATGTCTCCAGGTGTTTTGGGGGCGGTCGGCGGAATGGCCTACGGTCATCTGACCGGCCAAGACCTGGCCCGGACGATGGAGATCGCCGCGACGGCCTCGTTTGCGGCTGATTTCGTCGGCGGACTGTTCATCAAGTGCTTCGTCGCCGAAACGCCCGTCTGGGTGCCGGCCGATGCCCTCACCAAAAGCATCTATGCCGAGCAACCGACAGCGGTCGGCCCCGGAGCGTTTGATGCCAGCCTCACACAAATCGGTGCCGGCGTGTCGCTTGCCATCCTCGCATCGATGTCCTTCGCCGCCCTGATGCGATCCAGCCCGGGACGCATCGAAGAACAGGACGAGCAGGAGCGACGTCGATCAAGCGTCGACTCGGTGTTCGGGTCGGCCGACGATGATTGGAAGGATCTGGCGGACGTGCTCTGGGGCGATCCGCTATTGCCGCATCGGCGCAAGCCGAAATTCAGATTCAGTTGACACTGCCCCATCCCACGACAGACCGCTCCGTTCATCGCAAATCCATCACGTCATTCAAACTTCGGTCATTCCAATGTCCGCTTTAAAAACACCCGCCAAGTCATCCGGACGCGTCATCGTCGCGTACTCGATCCTGGTGATCGGCCTTGCCCTTTCGGCGCGATTGATCTTCGGCGGAGCGTTGTTCCCCCAATCGTCTCCGGTGTCCGTTGAACGGACCGATCAATCGACGATGCTGGCGTCGCTTGAATCGACTCGGTCGATACCTCCTGCCGCGTCGACCCGTCGCATCGAATCGATTCGTGTCGGGGAGCGAGTGTTGGCGGAGAACCCCGAAATCGCTCCAGAGGAGCGTGCCCGTTGGCAAGAACCGGACTGGCAAGATTGGCTGCACCTGACGCTGCAGATGCCGCTTCCGACCGATCAAGAGGACGCCGACCCGCCGATCCTGGATATCGAGATTCTGCGTCCCGAACAATGGGTCGTCGATCAACTGGGAGTGATCGTCGCCCAGGATGAAGATGCCCCCGCCGCGGGCGAGTACGATTGGTTTGAATTCGCCGATTCGGAATCAGCCCTGGTTCCCTATTCGCCGCTCCGCCCGACCTATCGCTACGTCGCCGAGATGTACGCGATTGCAGAGGTTGCGGATGCGGAAGTGCTGGGACTGACGGTCGACATCGATCTTCCCGAGATGGGCGCGGTCGGAACGGCCATGGTCAGCGCGATCCAGCCGTGTCCTCCTGTCAAATCTTCGGCGGGGCAGGTCGTCACCGCGACGTTCGCCCATCCGCCGACGCGTCAGGTGTTGGATGTCGTCTTCGAAGGCGAGTCGGATGCGATCGGCGTGACCGACAACCACCTGTTCTGGTCCGAAGACCGTCAGGCATTTGTGGCGATCGGGCAGATGGAATCAGGGGAACGCGTCGTCACATTTCATGGCGACACCAAGCGGATCGAGAGCCGACTGCCCCGCCCGGGACCGCAGCTGGTCTACAACCTGGAAGTCTACGGAGAACACGTCTACTTCGTCGGCCAGCAAGGCCTGCTGGTCCACAACGCGTACTCGCGGGGAAAGGGTGGGGCGGACTCCGGTTCGAGCGACGCTCCATATAACCCGCATTCCATACGAAATGCACTGGAGACGCGTTATCCTGGCCAAGTCAGTTCAACGACCGTCCCACCATTGAGTGCCAAAAACGTGGGACTTGCTGGGACACGTCACCTCAATACAGGGATCGTTTTCGACGTGCGTGGATTCCCGATATTTGACGACGTCGCGAAAGCCGACCTCTTGATTGACAGTGCACAAGTAATTGGGCGAAACTATAGCGGTCAAATGCGAGCGGCAACTCGGAATCTCCGCGGCATGATAAATTCTGGTCAAATCTCAAGCAGCAGCTTCACGGCATCGCAGCTTCGGGCAATCCAGGGTGGGCGCGCTCAAATTCCCGGACTTACCTGGCACCACCACCAAAACATCGGTCGAATGCAATTGATTCCCAGGAAAGTCCATTCAAAAGTCGGGCACATCGGTGGATTTGAAATGTGGTACGGGCACTGAGGAATGATATGGAGAATTTGCGTGAGCTTGCATGGTTCGATCCACCGACGAATGTCGACGAATCTGATATCCGCGATATCGAGAGCCAACTTGGAATAAGATTCCCGGAAGATTATCGACATTTCCTTGCAACCAGCGGTGGTGGATCTCCAATTGAAAGTGACTTCCTTATTGCGGAAACGCGAGGTCCATTTAATGCAAGCGTTGGAGTTTTCTTTGACGTAATATCTGACGAGTACGGGATTTCTTCGACTCTTGAAAGTCTTCAATCTCGAAAGATCGAAGGGCTTGTACCGATTGCTGAAAGTGGTGGCGGTGATTTTGTCTGCTTTGACTACAGGCAGGGAACACCGCCTTCGCTTGTCTATTGGCATCACGGACGTCGGGGATTAAACGACGAAGTCGTTTTCATCAGCCGGACATTTGCAGCGTTTTTGGAGTTGCTTTATGAGCCAGTCGATGAAGAATAGCAATTGCTCTACATCTGAACCGAGCAATGTTTATGCGAATAGAGATACAGCAGATCATGTTGTCAGGGGTGTGGGTTTGTCGGAAATAAGTGCATGCACATCCAGAGTTGTTTTTTCAGGTGCAGGGCAACAATGCACATAGTCACTAAGGGTGGCGTTTGACAATGGAAAAATGTCTTTGGTTTGACTAAGCGGTCTGCGTGGTCGTACCGTGGGATTGAGGTTGTGTCGCGACTCACTATTGCGCGAACGCCGCCTGCACCGTAGTTTGCCGTTACCTTCATCACGCGGGCAGGTCGTAGATGGCGCGCTTTAGCCAAATGAATCTCGTTTAATTCTTACTGCCCCTTCATGTGTCAATCATTCACCAACCTTCCTGCTCGAGGCGTCGGCGCGAGGGTACCGCATTGTCCGTTCCTCAACGAACAATTCCCTTTGAACTTACGACGAGGCGTGCTCAGGGAGTCGTGCGCCACCAAATTCTAAATGGGCACCAATGAAATCACGACTCCGCTCCAAGCTGACCGCTGATGAACTGCGGACAGGCGCATTCCCGAGCTGGCGGTAGTCTCGGCGAAGTCGCTCGCGTGCGACGTGCGTCCGTCGACCGCCTCAACCCCTTTTGCCGATCGCCGGAATCTCGCAACGCGTAGAACCCTCGGTATCCAGGCTGCTTGACATCCGTGGGTTCGCTTCGGCCATCGGTGGGCTGATTTTCTCCGGGACACCGTTGTGACGTGACGCAGCGTCACACCTCTCTGATCCCGTCGATCCGCCAGCAGTTCCCAAATCTTCTGCCATTGAAATAGCACCCCGCTGTCAGAATACCGCTGTGACTATTAATCTTGTGCGATGGCGCGTTCGGTGAAAGCGTTCTGCAATGAGGCAGACCGCCGGATCGCTCGATTCACGAATCGTAATGTCGATGTCCATCCAAACGAATCTTCCCGACTACGGGCGTACCTTTCCGCTCTACGTGCCGCCGATCGATTGGTTTTTTCTGATCGACGATAGTCCCGAGTACACGATGTCGTTCTTCCTGGACCTCGATTTTTCGGGCCGCCTGGATCAAGACCTCTTTCAAGCCGCGCTCGAGGAGGCGTTGGTCCGTCATCCGCTGTTGTTCTGCGTTATCGAACTGGCCAAGAAAAATCGGCTTTGCTGGGTGCCGGCTCCCGACAAGGTCCCGCCGGTCGATTGGGCCGACGGCGACGTGCCGATGGAATTCAAGAACAACGGCTACATCGACATTCGAACCGAAACCGGCCTCCGCATCTGGGTCCGGCAGTCCACCGATTCGGCGCGGGTGACGATGCAGTTTCACCATTCGGCCTGTGACGGCACCGGCGGCTATCGCTTCGTCGGCGACCTGCTCGGCTGTTACATGAAGCGTTTGCCCAGTTGCGAGGGCAAGGTCGAACTGGGGAATTTCGACACCGCGTTGTTGAAGGTGCGTCGCTCGAAAATGCGCAGCATCCGCATTCACGACAGCGGATTCAAAAAATTAAAAATCGCGATCGCCGAAGGCTGGAATCACCTGAGCACCCGAACCGCCCCGCTGCGGCCACCGGCCACTCCGCCCGGCAACTTTGTGCTGCCCGGAATGGTCAAGCAAGAATTCTCCTCCGGCGACTTGGCGACCCTGCGAACCGCTGCGACGTCACAGGGCGGCACGCTGAATGACTTGTTCCTGTGCAAGATGTTTCAGGCGGCACTGAAGTGGAACGGGCCGACGACCGGATCGCGCAAGATCCGTTTGCTGGTCCCGGCCGACATGCGCGACGGCCAGGATTTCGAAATCCCGGCGTGCAACATGACCGCCTGCACGTTCGTCACCAAAACCGTCGCCGAGATCCAAGACGAAAAACGACTGATGGATCTGGTCATCCAAGACACGCTCGCGCTCAAGAACGGCGCTCCCCAATCCGCCTTCGTCAACGCGCTCACATCGGCGATGGAAGGGACCACGATGCAAAAGTTGCTCAAGTACGGCGGCTGCCTGGCGACCGGCGTCTTTTCCAATGCCGGTGACCCGTCGCGTCGGTTCACCGGACGGTTGCCCAAGCAACGTGGCAAGATCGCTTGTGATGAATTCACACTGGAAGCGATCACCGGAGTGCCACCGCTTCGCAAACACACCCGCAGCACGCTGTCGTCGAGCATCTACGGCCGCAAACTGAGTTTTTCGCTTCGCTGTGATCCCAGCCTATTCGGTGAAAGCGACACCAAAGCGTTGCTGCAGCTGTTCTGTGATCAACTCCGACCGTTGATCGAGAAGGCGTGACGCCGCACCGGCATCCCAGCACGTGGCGTCAGCCAGTGGCGCGTGATCCATCGCGAACTCCCCCACGCGCCGTTCGCTCACGCTTCCCGCTGAAGTGCACTCTCCTCTTCTTCGTTGATTGCCAACGAGTAGGCGAAACGCCCCAGCATCGCGGCGTACAGGAATGCGATCACGACGCACAGCGCCGCGCCGATCCCCGCATACAGCGGTTCCGGTGGTGCAAACCAAAAATACACCAGTGGCGCGGCGAGCGTCGCGCCGGCCGCAACATAAAACACCCGACATTCCGTGCGAGACCGCTTGAAGCCACGGAACACATCCAGCGAGATCGGTGCCATGACCGTCTGGTTGTCCAGAATCGACAGCACGACATAGGGAAACACCAGGTGCGCCCCGAACAGCATCAGCCCGACCGTGACCAACGCGCGGGACGAAAACAGCGTCGCCAGGAACAGCGCCGGAGTCACCGAGCAGACCAGCGCGGCGCCGACGATCAGGCAGGATTCCAACCAGGCGTACAGATCGATCGTCGGCCAATCTTCCACGGTCCGGCTGCCGTTGGCCACCGCATGCACGATCGCCAGTCCACAGGTCATCGCCAACGAAAACGCAATCGCCATGAAAGGAAAGGTGGCGAAACCGAGTCGCGGCCGTGCGACCGTCGCCGCGACCGGCAGGGACAACAACAGTGCCACCGCGACAAGATGAATCACGACGCCCGGATCGATGAAGACGCCGAGGATCGATTTCGTCCAGCTGCTCATCGCGTTCTCTTCGCGACTGAGCTTCTGGTCCTCCGCTTCGACGTCCACTTCCGCCGACTTCATCACCGATTCGATGACCAGTCCGGCATTCTCCGTCCGCCGTTCAATGGGATGGGCTTCGCTGCTGGGGATGGAGTCAGGGAATGGATCGGATGCGAGAGACGACGGTGGTGTCGGCGTTGATGAGGACACCAACTTCTTGGGAGGTCGTGGGACTTTGATCCGGCTGTGGCAATCGTTGCACCGCACCGTGCTGCCGACCTGACGGACGCTGACGTACTTGATGCTCTCGCATTTCGGACAGCGGAGGCGAAATTGCTCGTTGTCCTGGGGCGTTTGCGGCGTATCTTGCGGAGCCTGGGCCGCGAAGACCGAATCGGACGGCAGATCCTTCAGTCCCAGCCAATCGTCGTCTTGATCCGTCGCGGCGACACGTTGGGCGACTTGTTTGGGCACCGGAGCGGTCAAGAATGGCTGCGAGCAACCCGGGCACCGCACCCGTCGACCGGCCTGACTCTCACTGACCGAAACACGGACATTGCATTTCGGACAGAGAACGATTTGTTTCATGACCGCCGGAGTGAAACGGTTTTAGATTGATTCGCACGGGCATCTGGATTGGTGTGCAGGCTTTAGCCGCCCACGGTCGCTGCGTCGCAGCGAAAGGGAGTCGCCTAAAGGCTAGACACCAACGGTCGCGCCATCCCCATTCAAATTGGCAGGCGTTCATCATACAGCATGATCGACCGCATGATGCTCAGCAAGAATGTTGTGCATGGCCGCTGGCCCAATCGGACCTTCTTGATCGGCATGCGAATTGCGTTCAAGCGGATTGGAACACCGAATCCACGCGTCGTGGCACAAATCCATCCACCGCGTCTCGATTCGATCGATAGTCAATCACTCTCAACGAACCACCTGATCGAGAATCGACCAATGTTAACCCTGCCAACCACACCCGATCCCGTTACGAATTCGCCGACAGCTTCACCGAAAAAGTCTCGGTGGGCCAATTCGGCGTTTGTCATTGCCGTGATTTTCGCTCTCGTCAGTAGCGACGATCTCCTCGCCCAGGAAACCGTCCGTTCGAGTGACCGTGCGCCGCGGTCGATCGATGCGTTGATCATCGAACTGGACCAATTCCAAACGGATTCCATTGCGGATCCGGTCGACGCGGTGGCGATTGATGGAAAATTGGTGTTGGGCGTCTTGCTCGAGGATTCGCCGCTGGGCGTCGAGGTGGTTCGCGTGACCGATGGGCTTGCCGGAGATCGCGCCGGATTGGTCAAGGGTGACAAGATCGTGAAAATCGATGAAGCGGACATCGAAACGCCGGCGGATGCCCAAATGGCCCTCCGCAATCATCCGTTGGGCTCACCCCTGCAGCTGGTCTACATCCGCAACAACCGACGTTATGAACGCGAGATCCGGTTTACCGCAGCCACGGACGCGGATGGTCAGGTCGGTGACGCAACCTCGCATCGCGTCGCCGGTCTGGAACGCGAAGTCGCGGTCTTGCGCCGACAAGTCGTTTTGTTGCGGGATGCGATTCGAATTCTCGCGGCCGATCATCATCACGACGCCGTGGAGTGAATGACGAGCGGGGGCTGAGTGCAGCACACGCCACTGGCTGGGGACACGTGCCGGTGTGCGTTTCAGCGGGAAGCGTGAGCAAGCGGCGCGTGTGGGGTTTTTAGGGTGAACACGCGCCACTGGCTGACGCCACGTGCCGGTGTGCGTTTCAGCGGGAAGCGTGAGCAAGCGGCGCGTGTGGGGTTTTTAGGGTGGACACACGCCGCTGGCTGACGCCACGTGCCGGTGTGCGTTTCAGCGGGACGCGTGAGCGAGCGGCGCGTGTGGGGTTTTTAGGGTGAACACGCGCCGCTGGCTGACGCCACGTGCCGGTGTGCGTTTCAGCGGGAAGCGTCAGCGAGTGGCGTGTGTGGGGTTGATAGGGTGAACACGCGCCGCTGGCTGACGCCACGTGCCGGTGTGCGTTTCAGCGGGACGCGTGAGCGAGCGGCGCGTGTGGGGTTTTTAGGGTGAACACACGCCACTGGCTGACGCCACGTGCCGGTGTGCGTTTCAGCGGGACGCGTGAGCGAGCGGCGCGTGTGGGGTTTTTAGGGTGAACACGCGCCGCTGGCTGACGCCACGTGCCGGTGTGCGTTTCAGCGGGAAGC
>WCIL01000053.1:0-53270 GCA_033042175.1 Phycisphaera sp. RhM | reverse complement strand
GCTGCGCACCTGTCGGCTGTCGTTGGCGGTCGAGAGCCTTGACGGTGCGATGGCGAAACGTGGGTCAGCGCCTCACGGATCGGCCGGCCCTCCATGACGCGACAGCTTCCGCTCACTGTCAAGCGACGGAATCAGCCAACCGCCGCGAAAGTAGAAAACCGCTTCGCCATCAATCGTTAAAGTTTACGCACGCTCTGTTAACCAACGCGTGAGTGTTTTTTGACTCTCGCCTTCTCTCGGCCTGATCGCCGGAGGGTCACGGGTGACGGCGTCAGTCCGGCTCGGCGATAGCCAAAAAACATTGGGGGAAGAGTGGGTGGTCGATTCGGTGGCGTTGGTGTCTAGGCTTTAGCCGATCTTTGTCCGGTCGTGCGAGCGCCGAAGGCGTCGCGGAGAGGCGTCTGAAGGCTGGACACCAACGGTTTGGATCCATAGCCATGAATGCCGGGGAGCCTGTCGGTGATTCGCAGAGGGCTTTGGCCGAACAGACAAGCTGTCGGTTGGTGGTTGACCGAGTGGCTCGTTCCCGGCTTACGTCGCTGTCGCTCGTCGCGGTCACTTTCGCCCTTCTTGATAAGGAGCTCGGCTTCCTGCCTCGCACTGTTTTTATCGGGCTCCGCCCTCGGCGTCGGTGCTGCTCGCTCGCGCTCGGCGCTACCCTCATCCTTCGGTCGCTGTCACCACCTCCGTCAACCGTCGGCTCCGCTCGGTCGGTCCCTCCCTCACTCCGGTCGCCGAACGATGGCCCGCTCATGTTTCCCAACTTCCAACTTTTTCTCGTTCAACTTGGAGCCTGGAACTTGAAACCTGAAACTGTGCTCCCGCTTCCTGCCATCGTTCTCCGACTGACATCCTGTCCCCGACGGGTTTCAATCGACGGGCATCCTACCCGCCGTTTCTACGACGTTCTTTCCGCGTCCGGGTGCGCGGTCTGTCGTGCGGCAAGACCAAGTGGCCTCCCATTTCGGCGGAAGTCGACTCGGTCCTGTGTTCAGATCAATCGTCCGCCGCTGCATTTGCGGGATTCAACCCCCGTCTCCTTTGATCTCACCATCGTGCCGAAGACAATGGCGGTCATCGTGGCCGCCAGGCGTAGTAATTCTACGAGCTATCCATTTCGGCGGAAGCAGACACGGTCCTGTGTTCACGTCAATCGTCCGCCGCTTCATCCGCCTAATTCAACCCCCGTCCCGTTTTCTCCTCCGACGGGCATCCTACCCGCCGTGCGCTGCGCTCTCTTTCACTGCATCGGTCCAACGCCTGAGGCTGAGTGGATCGTCGTCATGATGGCGGCATCGTGCTGAAGCAGTGGCGATCGTCGTGACCGCCAACGGTTGCGAGGCAGAGTGGCCATCAGTTGCGGCGGAAGTTGATTCGGTTCTGCGTTTGCATCAATCGCCCGCCGCGAGCCAAGAGGTCGTGATCGTCAGATTGCCTACCCTGTCAATGCAGCTCTGCGCCCTTTCTCTCGTTCAGGCGGTTGAAGAGATTGCAGCTTTTTTCCGACTCCGCTGCGGACGACCAAGCGAACAAATCGACAACATGCTCGAAGCCATATCCGAACTGCTCGACGGCAATCGACTGGATCGCCAAGAAAAACGCGAGCTTAAACGCAGGCAGAAATACTACAGGCTTATACAAACGAGACGCAACCCAAACCGAAACCGATACGCTACCGCAACGTAGGGCTATGCCCGTGGCATTCAAGCCTTTCCAATATTTTCGTGATTTCTCCCAAAAGAGTTTCAATTCTATGACATAACACGCTGAGTAAATACATAGCCATAGTCACGCATGGCCTCCTCTGTTTCCGGTGACATCGGATTATGTTTTGCAGTCTCGTAGTCCCAACCAATCATCCCCGCCATGAAAAAATCACGCCCGAGATTCTCGATCCGGTCAACCAGGCTTGGGACTAGGTTACGGAAATGCCTTTCATGGCTATTCGAAGCTGATAGTCTACGGCTCTCAAGCATGTGCGGACTCCATACGGCACAAGCGAAAGCTCGGTTGTCATCTTTCTGGAAATCCTGCTTCGTAGGATTCCCGAATAGTTCGGTTGCTGCAGGGAATGGCGACCACTTCAAGGTTAGGCTTATCGGAATTACTGGGCGCAAAATTCCAGGAGAGAATTGATGGATCAGATCAAAGCGGTCTTTGTGCACGGCTTGCTCCTCGATGTCGCACTGAGACCTCATAGCAGAACTCAGGTCATTCATTGGGGGAAGCTCCGCAACGTCCCGATCGATTGCACAAACCCAATATGCAAACGTGGTCTCGTAGTCGTAGGTCCAGCGACATTTAAACGCGTCAAAGTCCCACTTGCTGCAATCCATGTTGTCGACCATCTGCGTATAAATCCTGCGTAAATCTGCTGAATCGAAAGACGGGCCCTACTGTTGCGCGTTGTGAGCTATGACGATATGAGATATCGCAAAGGTTTTCGCACGATGATCAGTCTCTCAACCTTCCATCAGCTACTCTCTGCTTTTCTAATTTCACGGTAGACAAATTGCAGTGCATCTCACGAGGCTAAAGCCCTCCGCCGTATAAAGTTCCACACATATATTGCGATAGTGCGTCAGCAGTTCCTCTCTCGCCCCCCATGCACGTAAGAACGTCGCCCCATTTGTCGAAGTAGTCTTGGCACTTAAAAAAGCCATTTGGTCGCCCGTTTACCTCTGCGTCTTCTAATGCCCGAGACGCAATATGCAGAGCATCAATCTCGGTATTGCAGCTGTCCTCCATGCAAGCGCCATACAGAGCTCCTGCCGACACCACCGCGGTGAGGGTAGCGAGTTTTCTATCGATCTGCCCGGAGCGACTGCGAGAATTGATACGGCGTTTTAGTCTGCCGACTCTGCGACGCAGTCCGGGGAGTGCGCTCGCAGTATTGTACCATCTCCTCTTTTTCGTTGTCGGCCATTTTTTCGTGTCTTGCCATTCTTGATATTTGCAGGGAGGACACTGCTTCGCATTCTTTAACTGTTTCTCATACTTGTTCCTAAGATCTTGGATCCACTTTTCAATGGTCGCTTTCGATGGCTCTCGTCCATTCTGCTGCCGAAAAGTATCTATCTTGTCGTTTAAGAAATTTTGCCAGCCGGGATGCAAAGCTTGATGGTCTTTAGTTTTGACTAGACACCCATATTTTGGATCATCGCAATCAATTCCAAACGTGTTTTTCCAGTAGGATCTTCGCGCCTTTGGAAATAGGTGATGCCATTCAATCCAGTCTAAACCGTAAGGATCACCTCTCTGTGCAGGATTGCCGCTCAGGAATTCAAACAGCGAGTATCCTCCATAAGCGTATCCGATTGGATCGCGACCTAAGAATCGTCCACTCAATGAGTCGTACATCCGCGCCCGGTAGTGGTACAGGTCAAGGATATCGTCGTACTCGCGGCCCGTATATGTATGCCGGTTGCCTTCGGCAGTCGTCGTACGTGCAGTTCCACTGCCATCAAATACCGACAGCCCGCCGTACGCATCATACGCGTAACGCTCCTTGATCGTGCCGCTCGAATCGGTCAGTGCGTTGATGCTGTACTGTTGGGTGCGATGGTAGTAACGCAGTCCGCCGATGCCGTCACGTACGACGGGTTCGTCGATGTAGCTGGCGTAGACGTAGTTGTAGGTGGGGTTGGTTGTCGCGGTTCCTGAGGTGTAGTCCGCGACGGTCTGCAGGCCATTTTGGACATCCGTGCTGACCGTCGTGCCATCGTCGCGCGCGACTCGGCGACCAAGTGCGTCCCATTCGTAAAAGACGTCGTCGTAGCCGCTTATTCCCATGAGCAAATCCTTACCGATCATCGTTCCGGTGATGCTCTCAGTGGTCTTTTTTGTTGTCATCCCGGCCGGAGCTGAGATTTCCGATCGCTGCCCCAGTTTAACGGATGCTCGACAGCGTGTTGTCGCCGTTGGTGTCACGAGTCATGGGGCGTTCGGCATCGGTGGTGAGAGGAGGTAGGAAGATTTTTGGGTAAGAAGATTGGGGGCTGGTGTGAATGGGGGAAACTGGTTCGGCAAATGTGTTTGGGGTTAGCGCACTTGTCGTTTTCCTGCCGTTTGAATTGCGGTCTCAGCGGCCGGGGAGGGGCCGTCGTGGCGATTGGAGCGTGACCTCAAATTGGATTCTGCACCGGTGATTTACATTTCGACCTCCCCTCGCTCCGCTCGACCCTCCTGCCCTGAGGGTGGCTTCCTGTGCTGGACGGTGCGTGAAGCATGTGCACCAACACGTATGCGCGTTCTATTTGTGTGGTGCTGTGTTCGCTGCGATGCAGCGATTGGGGGCGGCTAAAGCCTGCACACCAACAGGTATGCTCGTGCCCTTGGCTGTTTAGGCGATGACGTCGTGGAGGGCGTTTCCGCCGATGATCAGGGGGCGGTTGTTGCGGTCGTAGATTTCGGTTGCCGGATCGATACCGAGGAGTTGGTAGATGGTGGCGGCCAGGTCTTCGGGTTTGACCGGATGCTCCGCCGGCCGGCTGGCGTGTTCGTCGGACTTGCCATACACGTAGCCTTTCTTGACGCCGCCGCCGGCCAGCAATGTGGTGTAGCACTGCGGCCAGTGATCGCGGCTGAGGTTCTTATTAATCTGTGGCGTGCGGCCGAATTCGCCCATCCAGACGACCAGTGTTTCATCGAGTAGCCCGCGTTCGTCTAAGTCGTCCAATAGCGTCGGCAACGTTTGGTCGGTGATCGGCAGTTGGTACTTGTTGACGATCTCGTACATGCGTGTGTTGTCGAATCCGTGCGTGTCCCAGCCGCCGTCATTGACACGGCGTCCGCCGATGCTGGCCGAGAAATAGACGGTCACGAATTTCACACCCGATTCGACCAGCCGGCGCGCCATCAAACAGCTTTGCCCGTACGTCGTCCTGCCATAACGGTCTCGCACGGATTCTTTTTCTGCCGACAGATCAAACGCCTTGCGGACGCGGTCGGACGTCAGCATCGAAATCGCCCGCTCGTAATAGTCGTCGAACCCGCGAGCCTGATCCGAATACTCGAGCAACCTGGTCTGGGCGTCCACCAGTTTTTGCATCTCGCGGCGGCGGTGAAGCCGGTCGACCGAAAGCCCCCGCGGCAGGCTCAACTCGGGCAATTTAAAGTCCCGGTCATTGGGGTCTTCCAGGAACAACAATGGATCGTGGCGTTTGCCGAGAAAGCTGGCATGCTGGGCGGGAACGATCGAGCCATCGCGGATCACATGCGGATAGGCCACCGAGGTCGGCATGCCGTTCTGGTTGGGGCTGAGATGGTCGACGACGCTGCCGTAGGCGGGATACAGGTCCAGCGAATCGCGCAAACGTTGGTCGTCGCTCGGTGGTTCGTGGCCGCTGAGCGCGTAGTACCCGGCCGACGCATGATTTTTCATCGTGTGCGTCATCGTCCGAATCAGCGTCGCATGATGCATCCGTTTGGCCGTCTCGGGCAACAGTTCGCAGACCTGAATCCCATCGGCGCTGGACGAGATCGGGCGATAGGGGCTGCGCACCGATTCGGGTGCGTCGGGTTTCATGTCAAAGGTGTCGAGCTGGCTGGGGCCGCCCCACTGAAACAAAAAGATCACCGATTTGGCTCTCGGTTTGATCGACGTGGCACGCTCGGCCGCACGCATCAAGTTCGGCATCGTCAGCCCCAGCATGCCCGCACCGCCGACACGCAAGATTGAACGCCGATCCATTGGAGGAAGTCTCATGGTGATTGATGATTCTATTTGCGGAACAAAAATTCTTTTGCGTTCAACAACGCCCATGCGATGTCTTGTAGGGCGTCGGCTCGTTTGTTGCCCGAAGGGTTGCTCACCACCGCGCTAAGAAGGTCTTTCCAAGACGCTGCCGGATTGTGGTTGGGGCCATGGATCAATTGCAGCGCCGCGGATTGCTCCGCCTCGTTCGGCGGGCGTGACAGGGCCGCCCAGTAGAGTTCCTCGACCACCTCGGCGTCGGATCGTTTGGACAGCGCCAATCGGGCGATTCGATTGGTCGGCGATGCGAGTCGATCATTCAGACCATCACCGACCAGCACGAACACTTGCTTGAGCGTCGTTTCGTTGGAGCGTTCGCAATCGCAGGCAAGAATCCGATCGGGTTTGCCGAAGGTTTTTAAGAAGCGGTCGCCCGCTTCGGGGGCGCTTCTTCGGGCTTGCTTGCTGCGTACACCGGGGATCTGGACGGCTCGGATTCCCGTGGGATAGCCGAGGAAGCGAGCCGGGGAGTCGAGCACGTCGCTCTGCATGTCCAGGATCACTTCGGCCGGCAACCGTCGTACATTGGAACGTGAATAACACGTGCTGTCGTTGACGTTTGTTTCGTTCGGCTCGGCGGACAGTTGATACGTCCGGGATTTCATGATCGTGCCGACCAGGCTGCGAAGGTCAAAACCGCTGTCGGCAAAGTGCGTCGCGAGCCAGTCCATCAGCGGAGGGTTGCTGGGCGGATTGGTCAAACGAAAATCATCGATCGGATCGACCAGGCCCAACCCCATCAGCTGGTACCAGATGAAGTTCGTCTGTGATTGGACAAACAGCTTGTTGTCCGGGGCCGTCAGCCAATCCGCCAGCGCGGCCAAGCGGTCCTTCATCGCTTGGTCGTCGAGTCGGTTTCCGCCGAGAAATTTTGGTGAGGCGACTTGGTCGGTGGTCGGATTGCGAACTTCATCCATCTTGACCACCAAAACGGTTTGCTCACCGGCAAACTCGTTCTTGTCCAGTTTGTCTTGCCGTTTGTTCTCACCGATTTCGTAACCGATTTGCGAAAACAGCGACGACCATTGGTAATAATCGTCTTGCGTCCAGCGATCGAACGGATGGTTGTGGCACTTGGCGCACTGCAACCGGGTGCCGAGGAAAAGTCGTGCGGTGGTTTCGCCCCGAGTCGAGGGGTCGCGGTTGGCACGGTAATAGTTGGCCGCCGGTTGTTCGAACGTGCTGCCCGTTCCCGTGACCAGATCGCGGACGAACTGATCCAAGGGACGACCCGATGCGATGTTGTCTCGAATCCAACCGTGAAAGACTTCCACGCCTTCGCTGTCCAACACCTTTTCTTCGGTTCGCAGGACGTCGGCCCACTTCAACGCCCAGAAATCCGCGAACTCGGGCAGGGCAAGTAACCGGTCGATTAATCGGTCGCGTTTGTCGGAGGCCGGATCGGACACAAATGCTTTGGCTTCGTCCGCCGTGGGGATGCGTCCGATCGCATCCAAGTAGGCGCGGCGAACAAACACGGTGTCGTCGCACAGGGGCGACGGATTGATCCGCAAGCGTTTTAGTTTTGCAAAAACATGCCGATCGATTTCGTTGAACGGCTGGGGATCGCTCCAGACGAAATCGGGTCGCGATTCGATGAACGCGATCGGTACCGGACGTTGTTCTTGCAGGTAGCGAACGATCAGGGTGGTTTCGCCGAACTTGTCGCGCGTGACAACACCGTCGGCATCGACGGTCGCGTTCAAATTGGACAGTTCATAACAGGCTGTGTCGGTGACGTCACGCGACGTGCCGTCGGAGAATGTTGCGGTGACATGGACCGGAAGTGCTCGATCTGGATTCGCGACGATCGCTTGCGTCGGTTGCACGACCAGCCCGATCAACCGCGGCGCCTCGGCGGACGGTCCCGGCGCACCGTGACGCAACCAGCGTGTGAGCAACTGGTACGAGGGCGAGTCGGCGGAAAACCGAGTGCCGCCGCCATGTGCAACGCCGCCGGATGCTTTTCGCAGAAACAGACTCATCTCCGGCGCGGCGACGTTGATGCGACGTCCCTTGGCGGCACGTACCAGCATCTCGTAGTCGTATTGCGGGTCCTGGCCGCGTAGAGACAACTTCAATCCGCCCTTGCCGTTCAAGTTGCCATGACAGGTCCCCAGGTTGCACCCGGCCTTGGACAGCACGGGCATAACGTCGATGGTGAATTCCGGGGCCGTAACCGTGGCCGCGGACGGGGACGCGGCGGCGGGGGGCGTTTGGTCGGCGCGGAGAGAGCTGGCGTGGTGAACGCTGACTGTCGCGACGAGCAGCGGCAAGGCAAACGTGCGGAACATATCAATTTCAGCTGGGGGCAGGTCGCACGTCGGCGTGGTCGGTCACGATTGGGACGGTGATCGGGGTGCCGGCGGGCGGGAGACTGCGGCGTGGGAGTGCGGGGCGGGATGCAATCGCGGACGGTTCACTATAGCAAATCGTCGTCGGTGGCGTGGGGATTGCCCACCGGTCCAGGGCGACGGCAACCGGGCAAAAACGTCAGGTGCGGGTGTGACATCATCGCTGCGGATGTTCCCCGATAGATCGAGGCGCCGTTCCCCGCCCGCCTCCTCGTCTCTTCTCCTCCCCCGTGCGAGCGCAATTCCCATGAGCCTTTTCGATTCCACTGCTGATTCTTTTCGCCGACTACAGATCCGCATCCTGGAACGTCTGTCCCGGTGTGATGCCTTCGTCCCCCGAGGTCGCCGTCGGAGACGACCGCTCCGGGGGGAAGCGTTGGAAGGACGGCGTCTGCTGGCAGCCGATTTCGACGGTTTTCGACACAACGTTTTCGATGCCGAAGACGTCAACGACGATGGCCAGGTCTCCGCCGTCGATGCGCTGATCATCATCAATTCGATGAATCGCAACGGCGGCGACAATGACCTGCAATTCACCGACGTCAACAACGATGGTCGGCGAAGTGCGCTCGACGCGTTGAGGGTCATCAATCGAATCGGACGAGAACGCAACGGGAGCGTGGACGATTTCTCACGCCGCGATCGCAATGGCGGAACCACGAGCGTGATCCCCGAATTGCCCGATGAAGTACGCTCGATCGACGGCACCGGAAACAACCTCGAAAACCCCGAACTGGGGAGCACCGGGGAAGCGTTGCTGCGGATCGCCGAGGCGGATTATGAAGACGGCATCTCCACGCCCGCCGGGGCCGACCGGCCGAGCGCCCGTGAGATCAGCAACACGCTGTCGGATGTCGAAGGCGACGGGACCAAGAATGAACGCGGGTTGTCCGCATTCCTGTACGTTTGGGGCCAGTTCATCGATCACGACATCGACTTGACGGAAACGCAAACCGATGGCGAACTGTTTGCCATCGAAGTCCCGGCCGGTGAACCGTTGTTTGATCCGACGGGCAGCGGCGAAGTGATCATTCCGTTGACGAGATCGGAATTCGACCCGGAGTCCGGAACCTCGGTCGACAACCCACGTCAACAGGTCAGTTCGATCACCGCCTTCATCGACGGATCCCAAGTTTACGGTAGCGATCAGGAGACCGCCGATCGACTGCGGACGTTCGACGGGGGAATGCTGGTGATTGAAGACGAGGGATTGCTGCCGATCGGTGAAGACGGCGGCGTGATCGCCGGTGACATTCGCGCCAGCGAGAACATCTCGCTGACCGCGATCCAGACGTTGTTTGTTCGCGAGCACAATCGTTTGGCCGAGGAGATCGCTGCGACCGACGATTCCCTGACCGACGAAGAGATTTACCAGCGCGCCCGTGCGATCGTGATCGCTGAAATTCAATCGATCACTTACAACGAATTCCTGCCGGCTCTGCTGGGGAACAACGCTCTGACACCCTACGAAGGCTACGATTCGTCGGTGGACCCAACGATCGCCACTGAATTCTCCACCGCGGCGTTTCGGTTCGGACACAGCACGTTGAACGATGACATCGAATTCTTTGACAACGATGGTCGCGAGGTTCACGAAGAGGTCGAGCTGAAAGACGCGTTCTTCAACCCGACGCTGCTGGACGAAACCGGTATCGACGCGATCCTCAAGTACGATGCGTCGTCGCAATCGCAAGAAATCGATTTGGAAGTCGTCGATAGCTTGAGAAACTTTCTGTTCGGGGCGCCCGGCGCCGGCGGCTTTGATCTGGTGGCGTTGAACATTCAACGCGGCCGCGATCACGGACTGAATGATTACAACACGACGCGACAAGCCTACGGGCTGGACGCCGTCGAATCGTTTGCCGACATCACCAGCGATGTCGAACTGCAGGGAAAGTTGGAATCGTTGTACGGTGATGTCGACGACATCGACTTGTGGGTCGGGCTGATGGCCGAAGATCACTTGCGCGGAGCATCGGTCGGTGAGTTGACGTCCACGATCATCGCCGATCAATTCCAGCGTTTGCGTGACGGTGACCGGTTCTACTATGAAAACGTCTTCGATGGGCAGGAACTGCGTGCGATTGAACAGACCTCGCTCGCCGACGTGATCGAGCGGAATACAACGGTCGAGGGGCTGCAGGAAAACGTGTTTTTCATGCTCGCCGAAGTTCGCGGGCAAGTCACCGTCGACACCACCGTGAGCGACCGTTTGTCTCGTTCCTCCCGACCAGGCGGCTCTGCTGATCGGGGACGCTCGACTGCCGTGGAAGGGGCGACCGTGGAGTTGCTCGATGACAGTGGCGACGTGATCGACACCACGGTGACCGACAGTCGTGGCAATTATCGTTTCCGAACCTTTTCAGAAACCGGCGACTACCACGTCCGGCTGGCCGACAGCGGCGAAGTCGTGGACGTGCTGATCCCCAACGGAAGCACGCGGCTGAAAGGGATCGATTTCGAGTTGCCGGTTTGACGCGATTGCGGTCTTCGCGGCTGAAGGAGGTAGCGGAACGGCGCGAGCCGTCCGGTGTCAGCTCGAAAACACCCGGAAAGAGCGGAGGGCTCGCGCCCTGCCGCTAACAAGGGACACCCTGATTGGAATTAAAGTATGTGGCATTGGGCATTTGTATTCCCTGTCACCTTGCCTTTTGGGGGTAGGCGGTAGTGGACGAGGCGACGAGTCCTTGCCAATATGCCGACTACAGAGGACTCGTCGCCTCGTCCACTACCCGAAATCGTCGCCTCGTCCACTACCCGAAATCGTCGCCTCGTCCACTACCCGAAATCGTCGCCTCGTCCACTACCCGAATATTTAGCTGACACGGAATACTAGCCGCGGGCCTTGGGGTGACAGCGTTGCGTTTCGCGAGGCCCGTGGCTCGCGTCATCGGCTCACGGTTGTACCGGTCGAGATCAAACCGTCTGCGGACTTTGTTGCGGGATGACGCGTGTGGCGACGGAGCACTACGACTGCGATTCTTCGGGCCGGTTGATCACGAAGTGGGACAGTTTCGGCGCCAGGGGGGCTCGCTGCCCGGCCTTGGTGCGGTGAATCGAGCGGATCTCACCTCGTGTTTCGCAAGCGGGAGATTTCGCCTGGCGGTCGGCCGATCCGTGGCGGCGGTCGACGCGTGTGTCAGGCTCGCAATCACTGTTCAAAGGTTCATCTTCGATCCTGGGTGCGAACCGGATGCACACGAGCACGACGCCCGTACAGACGACTGAAACGATCAGCCAGATGATTAAGAGATTCATATCCGCACCGCCCACAGTTGGTACGCCGAACTTGCCCGCTCTCTGCCCTTTCTACGTCAGAAGAGAACCATGTGTTCCGATGATAGATTGACGTAGGGAGAACAACAGTTCTGGCTGGAACATGGTCTTTCGGTTCTATCGGCTCGATCGGGTGATTCGTTCGAGCCAATTTTGCAACTACAGACTTGTGCTGCTCTTGAGGACCGGCACGAGCAGTGCAAGCACAACAGCCAGAACCAAAAACGCCATGACCAGCAACATCATTGGTTCGAGTAATCGTACAAAGAGGTCGAGTCTACGGAAAGTTCGCTTCTCCAGTGAGTCGGCGATTTCCGGCAGAACTTTCTCAAGAGAATTACTTTCCTCACCCACGCTGATCATTTCCACCACCGATGGGGGAAAATAGCCAGAGGCCCGCAGCGGTGTGGCCAGGGACTCACCGCCGCGGATGTTTTCGGTCGCATCGGCGATCGATTGGCTGAGCAAGCGATTGGCGGCGGCCGAACGACTGATTTCAAGCGACTTTAAGATCGGCACACCGTTTCCCAACAGGGTACCCAGGACGCGGCAGAATCGCGCGACGGCCAGATTCATCAGGATGTTGCCGAGCACCGGAATCCGCAGCTTGAGCTTGTCCATCATCTGTTTGCCGGCTTCGGTTGCCAATTGAACTTTGATCACCACGATCAAGGCGATGACCAGGATGATGAGCACCCAGCCGTATTGTTGCAGCACCGTGCTAAAGCTGAGCAGCGACTCGGTGTACCAGGGCATCTCGTCTTTTTGACGCAAGCGATCAAACATCGCGTCAAACTTGGGGACGAAGAACACCAGCAGCCCGCTGATGACGAGCGAGCCGACGGAAAACAGGAACACGGGATAGGCCAGGGCGCTGATGGTTCGGCCTTTCAGATCCTCCTGCAGTTCGGTGAACGTGCTGACACGCTCCAGGGCGTCTTCCAGGAAACCGCCTTCGGTTCCGGCCCGGACCATGTTGATCGCCATGTCGGAGAACACGTTGGGAAACCGTGCCATCGCGTTGCCGATCGGTTCGCCGTCTTCGACCCGCGCCTTGATTTCTTTGACGATATCGCCCAACACCCGGTCAGTCGCTTGTTCGCCGAGGACGGTCAGCGAGCGCATCATCGGCACACCGCTGCGGAGCAGGGAGGCCAATTGGCCGTAAAAGGTCGCCATCGTCTGGCCTTTGACACGTTTCCGCTGGCCAAACAGGGAGCGGCCGGACATGTTTTGGGCGGCGGCGACCTTGGACGGAAAGAGTGACTTTTCGCTCAGCAGCAAGGCGACTTCGCGTTCATTGGCGGCTTCGATCGAACCGCTCACGGTCTTGCCCGCCATGTCGCGGGCGGTGTAGGCAAACGTCGGCATGATTCTAGTGCGGTGTCAGCGTTAAATGTTCGGGTTGCGTTTGTCGAGCGGAAAAGGGGTCAGGTACCAAAAACCAAATGGCCCGCAGGGTGCTTCGCATTTTTGGTACCTGACCCCTTTTCCGCGGCACCTAGAGAGCCTCGCCCTTGGAAACACGTAGCACTTCGTCGATGCTCGTCATGCCCGCGATCACTTTGTCCCAAGCGTCCATCCGCAGGGTCCGCATGCCGGCATCCACAGCCGCTTTGCGAATCACCCAACTGCTGGCCCGGTCCTGGGCAAGCTGGCGGATTTCGTCATTGGTGACCAACAGTTCATAAATACCCATCCGGCCGGAATAACCCAGGTTGCGGCATTCGCGGCAGCCCACCGGGCGATACCAAGTGAAATCGCCGGCGCGATCCCAGGGGAAATCCTGGGGCACTTCGTCGGGCGACGGCTTGTAGGCTTCTTTGCACAGCGGGCAGAGTCGACGGAGAAGCCGCTGGGCCATCACGCCTTCGACGGTACCGGCGACCAGGAACGGTTCGACGCCCATGTCACCCAGCCGGGTGAAAGCCCCCGAGGCGTCATTGGTGTGCAAGGTGCTGAAGACCAAGTGGCCGGTCAACGACGCCTGGATGGCGTTTTCGGCCGTCTCCAGGTCACGAATTTCCCCCACCAGGACGATGTCGGGGTCGTGCCGCAAGATGCTCCGCAGCGACGCGGCGAAAGTGAATCCGATTTTGGAGTGGACCTGGATTTGGTTGATACCGTCGAGTTGGTACTCGACCGGGTCTTCGGTGGTGATGATCTTGGTTTCTTCGCTGCGGATTTGTAGCAAACTGCTGTAGAGGGTCGTGGTTTTTCCGCTCCCGGTCGGCCCGGTCACGAGGACGATCCCGTGCGGCAACTCGATCAGCTTGCTGTAGGTTTGATAGATCTCATCGGACATCCCCAGTTTGCCCAGATCGAAGACCATGGCGGATTTGTCCAGGACCCGCATCACCAAGCCTTCGCCGTGGATCATCGGGATCACACTCAATCGAATGTCGACCTCGCGGCCGTGGACCCTCAGCTTGATGCGTCCATCTTGGGGCAGCCGTTTTTCGGCGATGTTGAGCCGCGCCATGATTTTCAAGCGACTGATGATGGCGGCTTGGAAACGGTTGATTTCCGGCGGCGTGGGTTGGCGGTGCAGAATCCCGTCGATCCGATAGCGGACCAGCAAGCCGTCGGATTGGGTCTCGATGTGGATGTCGCTGGCGCGCGTCTCGATGGCTTCGAGCAGGATTTCGTTGACCAAGCGGACGACCGAAGCTTCCTGAGCCATCTCGCTCAGTTCGCTGCCGTCGGTTTCCAACTCTTCAAGCAACTCGACGTCTTCGTCATCCGAGACGGCCGCCATCAGGTCTTCGACGGTCTCGCTGCCGACACCGAGGTGTCGTTTCATCAGACGCGCGATCTCGCCGCGCTGGGCGACGATCGGAATGATGTTCTTGCCCGTCGCTGCGCTGGCTTCATCGAGCGGGTAAAGGTCCAGCGGATCGGCGGTCGCCACGACGACCGATCCGTTCTGGAAGCGAATCGGAAACAGCGACTGGCGATAGATCAATCGCTGCGGGAAGCCTTCCAAGGCGGCCAGGTCGATTTCGGTGTCGCGTAAATCGACGAACTCCAAACCGACTTCCTCGGCGAGTGCTTCGAGCGCTTCACGTTCACCGACGAAGCCTTTTTCGACGGCGGCTTGAATGATATCGGACGCATTGCTGCCGTGGGTGTCTGCCAGCTGTGCGTCGCTGAGCAGCCCGCGTCGTCGAAGGATTTCTCCTGCACGCATGATCATGGAATCGGTTCCGGTGTTCTTCCAAAGAGTGATGCTTGGATTGTACTGTGTCGCGGGGGAGAACGTCGGCGCGACCGGGGAGTTTGCATCGTGATCGATCTCCGGTAGCGCGCTAGAAGACGTTTTGCTGGTCGGGATTAACGTCCGCCGCCGGGACGACCGCCGCCACCACCGGGTGCACCGCCGCGTCCGCCGCCGCCGAAGGGTGAACCTCCGCCGGAGCGTCCGCCGAATCCGCCGGGGCGTCCTCCGCCGAAGGGGCTGCCACCGCCACCGCCGCCGAACCGCGCTCGAAACGCTTCGATCCGTTGCCGCATTGCATCGGCCGCTTCGCTGCTGTTGGAGCTATCGCCTCCGGTCCGCGCGCCGGGAGTGCTGGAGGACGCGGATCCGCTGTCTTTGGTTTCCACTTTGGCGCTGAGGATGGCTTCGAGCGCTTGCACGATGGTGTTTCCGTTGAGGGTGCCGGGCAGCGTGTAAACGACGGTTTCGTCTTCATTGACGCGTCCGCCTTGATCGAGTGCCTCGACCAGCATTTGAATCTCTTCAAAATCTTTGCTCGTGGCCGTGACCACCAGCGAGTTGCTTTGGACGTCGACGGCAACGGTAATCTTGGAGCGTTCGCTTTTCGGTGTCTCGGCACCTCCGCCACGGCCGCCTCGCCCGCCGCGCAGGGCGTTGATGAAATCTTCGGGCGAGGGTTGCCCGCCACGACCTCCGCCGCCGCCACCGCCGTTGCTGCGTCCCTGGTCCGCACCGGCGACCCGATCGGCGTAGATCTCCTTGACCACCTTGGCGACTTCCGCCGCGCTTTGGTACAGCACGGGGATCATCCGCGGCGTCGCGGTCAGTTCGATGTCTTCGGGACTTTCTTCGATGTCGATTTTTTCAAGCACCATTTCGATGACTTGCAAATCCAGCTCGTTGGCTTGGATGAACAGCGCGTTGAGTCGTAGATCGGGAACGATGTTGACCGAACCGGTGGAGGTTAAAATGGACTTGGCCGAAGAAGTCTCGCCACCGCCACCGCCGGCCAATCCCATCAATCCACCCAACATGCCACCGCCGAGTCCGCCGGTGATTGTGTCGGTCAAGCTGCCCGCCGAGTCGCCGCCGCCGAGAATGCTGGCGATCATTTCGGCAGCGATGTCGGCCTTGATGTACTTCAACCAGTAGATCGTCGGCAGGTCACTGGAGGTTCCGATCGGGCCGATCAGTTGAGACAGCAGTTCTTCCAATTCATCCAACGCTTCGGTGTCATCCGAGGCGATCCGAATGCCGTTGGGCGTCAGTTCGATCATGATGTCCGGACTGGGCGATTTGGCGACTTCGTTGGTGACGGGGTCGGATTGGGCATTGACGGGTTCGTTGTCCGCCGGGCTGGATGCCGCGGGGGCTTGGGTGAGGTAGTAGAACCGTTGGGAATCGAAACGGGATGCGTCGAGGTTGCTGGCAGGGTTGGACGTCGATTGCGTCGGCGGCGTGGCCGAGTTGGAAGGAGCCCGCTGGATCTTGCGTTCACGGATGCCGTTGGATTCACCGGACCCGGATGGAGACACAACCCGGATCGGATTGTCTCGTCCGGTCATTCGCCAATACAGTTGCAGCTGTCGTAGCGCGTCTTCGGCTTGGCGTCCGTTGAGCGGCAACAATCGGACTTTCCCACTGAGCAACCCTTCGCTGGTGGTGCCGTCGAGTTGTTCGAGCAACCGTTGGATCTGTTCGATTTCATCTTGTGATCCGCGAACCCATAGTTTTCCGGTCGCCGGGTCGCCGTCAACGATCGGACCGCTGGCGTTTTCTTCGGTGACGCCGAAGTACTTGTTGATGGTCAGTAGGGCTTGGGCGGGGTCGATGCGTTTGAGCTGAAAGACTTCGAAGTTTTCACCGCTGCCTTCCATCTTGGCAATCACTTCGGTGATCTGTTTATGAGTGTTGGGTGTTGCGAAGGCGATGATGGCGTTGGTGGCGGGGTCGATGGCGACCCGCGTGCCGGGTTCGTCTTGCAACAGCGTTTGCAGCACTTCGAACACGGTGGCGGGGTCGGCCACACGCACGAAATGGGTTTGGAAGACGGGGCGAGCCACTTCTGCTTCGGTGGCGTCACCGGAACCCTCCAGCGGCTGGTCGGCTTTGGCGATCAGGTTCTCCAGAATACTGACCTTGGATCGCAACCCGGTGGCGTAAATTCGATCGCCGTAGAGGCCGACGGAGATGCGAATGTCGTCGTTGGAGTTTTCGTCGGCTTCCAGACCGAGCAAGGGGCGAGCGGTTTGCAGCAATTCTTCGGCGCTGCGGTGTTGCAGTTTGATCTCGTGCACTTCCTGGTCGGATTGTTTGATGACCTCGCGGATGGCGACCAGTTTTTCTGCCCGTTCGGTCACCTTGGCTTGGCGGGCGCTGTCGAGCACGATCACCCGACCCCACGGCCCGACCATCTGAGGCAGTTGCGTTTTGGCTTCGTCGGGCGTCATGCTGCCCAGCGGAAAGATCGCGGTCACGATGTCGCTCTTGCCGCGTGATTCCAGTTCGTCCAGCGGCACCAGATCGGCCAACTCGCTGATCAGTTTGTCGGCGTTTTCGACTTCCAGATCGATCAAGAACAACATTCGACCGCGGCGGACCAAGGCGTAACCGCGATCGAGCAGCAATCGATTCAGCAGATCCAAGGCCTCGGCGACCGTGTACATCCGCGAGCGATCGATGAAGGAGATCGAGCCCTCTGGATAGCGGTCGATCTGGAGCGACAAATCGCCTTCGGTGGCCATCCAATTCAGCACGTCTTTCCAGCTGGCGCCGGTGAAATTGAATCGCAACAACGGTTGTTGGGGGCGATCGAGTTCTTCCAACAAGATCCGTGCGGCTTCTTCCGGTGTCACGTTCTCGCCGCGGAGTGCCGGTGAAGGTTGCGTCGCCGGGAGCTGGTCCGATGGCTGGTCCGACGCTTGGTCCGACGGCGAGGCGGGGACTTGGTCTTCGCTGTCGATCTGCTCGGCCGGGGCGTCGGCCGTTTCGGCTGCCGGGGCTCCTTCGGGCGCCTGTTCTTGCGCCGAAAGCGTCTGTTCTTGGGCCGAAAGCGTCTGTTCTTGGGCCGAAAGCGTCTGTTCTTGGGCCGAAAGCGTTGCGATCGGCAGCATGGATGCCAACACGGCGGCGAAAAGGATCTGAAGAGACGACTTCGCCCGCCCGGACGACTGCTGCAGCGGCAGGCGGATGCTGGCGCCAATCGGTGCGTTGCTATCGGTGCACGAGCTTTCGGTGCCTGAGCTTTCGGTGCACGATGGGAGTTGGAAATGCATTATTGCAGCGGTTTTGTCAAAAGAAGTGGATGAGATTTCGACTCAATGGGCCTGCCGACCGGCTCATTCTAATTACCCCCCATCAAATCGCTCGGCACCAAACGCGCCAGTTTTCGGAAGCGGAGATCACTTGGCCGGCCCACTGATCTAACCTTCCGCGCGGGCAAGGGTTTCTCGACCGATCCCGGATTTCGGTTGATTCGTGCGGTTTTCATGCCAGTTAATGGCCGCCGAGGCATGGTTTTCGCACTCTATGCCCCTCTGGGCGGGGCATGACAATGCCCGCAATTTTCGCAGTGGCTGACCCCGTGTTGTCGGGCCGGTCGTAGGATCTGCCGCCGAAGGGCTTCTAAAAAATCTGAGCGAGGGGTGTTTTCGGTTCTACGAACGACACTTTCGGGTTGGTACGATACGCTCTGACGCCGGCCGGCGATCGAACACGATTCCGCCAGGGTATCAGGGAACCGACGCCGGCTTGCCGCAGGAATAACCACGAGCAGATCTACCGCTGTTCGCATCGAAGGGAACATGAAAGGAATGCTGCAAAAGCAACGAAAACTGATTCTAAACGACCAGCAACGCGACGCGATGCGTCGCGCCGGACGCGTCAATGCAAGCCTGATGGACTACATCCGACCGCACATCAAGGCCGGTATCACCACCGGCAGAATCGACGAGATGATCGCACAGTGGACGCTCGACAACGGGCATACCGCGGCAACGCTGGGGTATCAGAATTTCCCGAAAAGCTGCTGCACGAGCATCAACGAAGTGATCTGCCATGGCATCCCCGGCGACGAGGAGCTGAAAGAAGGCGACATCGTCAACATCGACGTGACCACCATCGTCGACGGCTGGCACGGGGACCAAAGCGAAACGTTCTTGATCGGAGAGGTCTCCGAGGAACGCAAAGCGGTCACCCAATGCGCATTCGACTGCATGCACATGGCGATCGACGCACTGACCCCCGGATGCACGGTTTCGAAGATCGGCGAGACGATCGTTCCCGAGGCGCATCGGCGTGGTTTCTCGGTCGTCCGCGAATACGTCGGTCACGGACTGGGGAAACAATTTCACTTGGATCCCTCGATCCCGCACTTTCCCAATCGGCAAAGTCGTATCGATCGACTGTTCCCCGGCATGTGTTTCACCGTCGAACCGATGATCAATGCCGGAACCCGCTACGCCCGCTGCGACAAGGCGGATGGATGGACGGTGCGAACCAAAGACGGTCGACCGTCGGCCCAGTTCGAACACACGGTGATGATGACCGAGGAGGGCCCCGAGATTCTGACCCAATGCAACGACGGCCCCCGCAAAGGCCATCAATTCTAACGTCGACCGCTCAATCCGCGACGACCTCTCCTGCTCCATCGGTTGATCCGACTCACCAAGGCCTGCACCATGAATCCGCTCCGTCGTCTCTCTGTCTGCCGTTTCACGCTCCGCATGTTCCTGTGCGGCGTCGCGCTGATCTCGTTCGCCGCGGGCCAACCGGCCCACGCGCAAGACAAACCGCTGAAGGTCTTGCTGGTCGCCGGCGGGTGCTGCCATGACTACGCAACGCAAACCCAGTTGCTGAAGAAAGGCATCGAGAAGCGGATCAACGCCGTGGTGACGATCGAATTTAATCCCAGCAAGACGACCAGCACCCGTTTCGAAGTCTACGAATCGGATGACTGGGCCCAAGACTACGACGTGATCCTGCACGACGAGTGCTCCGCGTCGGTCACCGAACGCCCCTACGTCGATCGTATTCTGGCTGCCCACCGCGACGGCGTTCCCGCGGTCAACCTGCACTGCGCGATGCACAGCTACCGCTGGGGCGATTTCCGAAACCCGGTTGAAATCGGGGCCGAGAACGCCGGCTGGTACGAGATGATCGGCGTTCAATCGACCGGCCATGGTCCGCAATCCCCGATCGATGTTCACTACACCCAAGCGGATCATCCGATCACCAAGGGGCTGAGCAACTGGACGACGATCAACGAAGAGCTTTACAACAACGTCCGAGTGTTTGGGAACACCGAAGTGCTGGCGACCGGGGATCAAGTTCAATCGCCGCGAAAGAAGGATCTGAAAGACAACCCCGACGCCAAACCCAAAACGGCTCAGGCGGTCGTGGTTTGGACCAATCTGTACGGGCCCAACCAAACCAAAATCTTTAGCACCACGCTCGGCCACAACAACGAAACCGTCGGCGACGATCGCTACCTGGACCTGGTCTCCCGCGGGATCCTCTGGGCCACCGACAATCTGAAAGCAGACGCCAAGTAACGCGCCGACAGTCTGTCGCCGCGCTCGCCAGAGCGTGGCGGGGCCGCCGACCGGCGAGGGCAGCTACACTTGCCCGCCGGTGACCACCAGATGCAGCACGGCGAACAGCCGGTCATCGTCGGTCCAACTGCGATGCAATTCTAACCCCGCACGAGCGGCTAGCTTCGAAAAGCCTTCGATCGTGTACTTGTGCGAATACTCGGTGTGAATCAATTCTCCGGCATCGAGCTGAAACGATGTCTGCCCGACGCGGATCGTTTGTCGTTTCAACGAGCGAATGTAGATTTCGATTCGGGACGCTGCATCATTGTAAAACGCGACGTGTTGGAACGCGTCGACGTCGATGTCGGCGTCAGTTCGTGGCGAATTCGGTGTAACAGATTTAGATTAAACGCCGCCGTCACACCGGAATCGTCGTTGTATGCGCGTTCCAAGGTTTCGACATCTTTGACCAGATCGATACCGATCAGCAACCCGCCGCCATCGCCGCATCGCTCGGTGATCGATCGCAACAGTCGCTCCGCCTGGGCCGGTTCGAAATTTCCGATCGTCGATCCGGGAAAGTAAACGGCACAGTGCGTGGCGGGTTTGCGCGGGGTTGGAAGTGAAAACGGGCGGGTGAAATCGGCGGTCACCGGAATGACTTCCAGGTGCGGGTAATCCACCCGCAATCGCTCGGCCACGCGGTGCAGATGCCGATGCGAAATATCGACCGGGACGTATGCGACCGGGTCGATCAGATGATCCAGCAAGATTCTCGTTTTAATACTGCTGCCACTGCCATATTCAACCAACATCGCTCCCGAATCAATCTGCGCGCCCATTTCGGACGCGTACCGGTCCATGATGGCTTGCTCGGTGCGAGTCAGATAGTACTCGTCGAGTTCACAGATTTCGTCAAACAGCGCCGACCCGCGTTTGTCGTAAAAGTACTTGCACGGCAATCGTTTGGGGCTCTCGCCCAGTCCGGTGATCACGTCGTGTAGAAACGTGGTCCATCGAGAAGACGCTTTTGGCGGTGCGGTTTTTAACACGGTGCGTATCCTGGTGCATGATCGAGTCAACAATCGGGGGACTCTGGTAGCTTAGGAACGTGCCAACCGGATGCCGCTAAACTGCCAGCGCGACTCTGGGGCGAAGAAATTGCGATAGGTCGGTCGCGCATGTCCAGACGGAGTGGCGCACGAACCGCCTTTGAGCACGAAGACGTTGCACATGAATTTTCCGTTGTATTCGCCCAACGCGCCGGCCGGTGCGTGGTAGCCGGGGTATGCCGAGTAGTGGCTGCTGGTCCATTCCCACACGTTGCCCATCGCGTCGGCCAACGGATGCCGGCCCGAGTCGTCACGTTCGATCTCGCCGTATTGAGATTGCGGGTTGCAGTAACTGTCCGTGCCAGACAATTTGGGGTGGATGCAGCGGCCGCTGCGGAGCAGTTCGTCGCTCCAGTTGCCGTGCTGCGATGCCGAGAACGGGTCGTCCAGTTGGCAGCAGACGGCGTGTTCCCATTCGGCTTCGGTTGCCAATCGGTATCCGGCCCAGCGGGCATACGCGTCGGCTTCAAAATAACTGACATGGCAGACGGGCTGGTCGAGCCGAATCGGCTTGCGTCCGGACAGTGTGAAGTGCGACCATCGCGAACCCGTTTTGGTCCAATACAACGGCGATCGCCAGCCGTGCTCGTTGACCGCCGCCCATCCGAGCGACAACCACAGTTCGGGCCGATCGTAGCCCCCGTCTGCCATGAATTCCAGGTACTCGCGGTTGGTCACGCAGCGATCGGCGATTTGAAAGGGTTCTAGAAAGACACGGTGTCGCGGGAGTTCGTTGTCAAAACAAAATGATTCGTCGTCGTGTCCGATCCGCACCACACCCGGATCAAACTCGACCCATGACTGGCCGACCGCTGTGTCGAGATCTTCACACGCTCCGTCGCGATAGACCGGTGCAAGCGGATTGCACGACAACGCGTGTTTCAAATCAGTCAGCATCAATTCCTGATGCTGTTGTTCGTGATGGATTCCGATTTCCAACACATGTCGCTCCTCGTCGGTCAGATCGTGGCCTTCCACCAGCGACCGCATCGCTTGATCGACGTGGCTGCGATAGTCGAGCGTTTCCGCCAAACCGGGACGAGACATCAAGCCGCGTTTTCCCCGGGGGTATTGTTCGCCGACACTGTTGTAATAGGAATTGAACAAATACTCGAAACGTTCATCAAACGGTCGGTAATCCCCGCTCGGTTTCAGCAAAAACGTTTCAAAGAACCACGTCGTGTGCGCCAGGTGCCAACGGATCGGGCTGGCATCGTCCATCGACTGAATCACGCAGTCTTCGGGGGAGAGAGGTTCGGCGATCTGTTCTGAAAATGCACGGACCTGAAAGAAATGATCGATCAATCCATCCGCAGCGTGCGCGTTTTGGACCGCCACCGCGGTGCTGTTGCTGGGCATGCCAAGATTCCCCCGTAAAAAAACCGAAATGTCCCGTGCACTCTGTCGTCAGTGCTTTCTAAGAGATCGATTTTAAGAGACAACGGGAGCGAGCAGGGTTGCCGGCGGCAAAAATGTTGAAATCAGTGAGGGGGGCAGTGACGCGCCACTGGCTAACGCCACGTGCTGGTTGGCGCCACGTGCTGGTGACTTCAGCGGGACGCGTGAGCGAGCGGCGCGTGGGTTGGTTCAACACGCGGCGCTGGCGATTGTGACGTGCCGGAGTGCCGCTCTGGCCGCCTGCAATCCCGACTGAATCAACGAGGTGGGTTCGGTGAAGTCGTACCACGGTCGGTAACCGACATCGGGTCGAATCAGAATGTCGGCGTGGGGCAACGAGTGGCGACGACACAGTCGCTCGCCGATTTCTTCCATCCGCATCACCACGTCAATCGCGGTACCGAACGTGTCGATCCGCTGCACCGAACTGCCGACATCGACGCCGATCGTCAGATCCGACGCATAGGACTTTGCGATCGACAACGGGATCGCATCCAACACGCCGATGTCCGACAACAACATGTCGTCCCATGGGATCGGAGGAAAAAAGCCGGGGATGGCCGTGGATGCCAAAATCGCTTTTCGCAGCGGGCCGCGTTCCAAAACGACACGATGACCACTTTTTAAGTCCGCCGCGACGATGCTCAAGGGGGTCGACGTCTCTGACAGATCGATATCGGGAATCAAGGCGTCGATCGCTTCGTGCAAGATCTCATCGGAGAGGATCGACGGCCCACGCACCATCTTCGTCAAGCGGTGGCCGTGCCGCATGATGCGTTCCAAACGACGGTACCACAGCCCGAACCAATCGGCCGGTCCGAGTTGTTGCGACTGCTTGCGATTGCCGGCCGAGACCTTCGAAGCGGCCGCCATCAGCTGCCGACATTTTTCTGAAAAGACCGGTGAATGCAGGAGTCCGATCGCTTTGGCCTGCACCTGTTTGACGTCGGAATCGACGGCGCACAAGCCGCCCATCAAACTGCCGATGCTGACCCCAACGATGCGCTCGGTTCGAACTCCCGATTCACCGATCGCCTCCATGACACCTAAATGTGCGAGCCCCCGCGCGCCGCCACCGCCCAACGCGATCACCGCGCGACGGTTGGTTTCGCAGTTGACTTGTCCACCCATGGACAAGACTTGATTCCTGTCCGTGGCTTCGATCATCTTCATTGACGGTTCCTTTTACTTGGCAACACACGGAAAAGAAGTGGGATAGGCTTCCAGCCTGTCGACGCTGGAATGACAGGCCGGAAGCCTGTCCCACTCGCAGGATTCGACATCTATTTTCCGTTCGATTTGTACCCCTGTAGAATCGCCCCCGATTCGACACCGAGCAACTCATTCCAGCCTTCCTCGGCGATCGTCGCCCCCAGCGTCGTGACCTGGCGGAAATCGCCGTCGCTCGGATGCTCTCCCGTGATACGCCGTTTCAGTTCACGACAAACCGCGTCGGCGGCCGCACGCGTGACCGGATCGTTTTGACCGCCGGCATACAAGGCCGTCACCAGCATCGTGACCGCGTTTTGGATCTGCAGCGAAAGCGCCGACATTCGGCACTGACGGTCCGCCAGTTTCAGTTGGTGTTGACGCATCGTACCGCTGATCTCCATCCCACTTGCGGACAGGTAGCGTTTAGCGAAGTTGACGTGCCGATCGAGTTCTTTCGACGTGTTGGTGCCGGCAAGTTTGCTCCAACACGAGGGACGCACCGTGCGGCCGAGATACCATTTCGCGTAGCCCATCATCGGACGACGCAGCGCCCACAAATGTGTCGGGTTGACTAAGTTGGGTGTTTTGATGCCCCGTTCATGGAGCGTCCGGCCGATCGGTTCAAAGTGCTGCTTGCCATGTTGCTTGACCAGCGACTTGAAGAACGCCATTCCCAACATCTCTCCTTCGCCCTCGTAGATACACGGGGCCAGGAAATCATGGACGTTGTCGCCGAACAAATGTCCGGCCAAGAACGAGCGACCCCCGTGTGTCTTCATGAACAACTCGATCGCCGCCTCCTTTTGAGCTTCACTGCCAAAAATCTTGGCGATGATGCATTCCATTTCGCCTCGGTATCCCTGGTCCAGCAGATTGGCACACCAGTGCGTGAGTGCATCGCAAGCAACGATCAGCCCGGCCAGGTGTCCGACGCGGCGGCGAACCAGTTCACGCTTTTCAATCGCTTGCCCATACGTTTCACGGTAGCGGGCCCAAGGCAACATTTCGGCCAACATCCAACGCATCGCGCCGGCCGCATTGGCACACAACGAGACACGTCCCAGATTCAGACCGTGGTAGGCGATCGTCAAACCGTCTCCCCGTTGCGGGATCAATCGGTTAGCCGCCGGGACACGGAAGTTTTTGAAAATCAGCCCGTTGTTCTGGGCACGTCGCAGTGCGTAAATCCCATAGCGATTGATTTGAAACGAATCGGTCTCTTGCTGCGGCAGTTCAACGATCAGGACACTCGGAACGCCATCGATTTTGCAAACCAAACCGATCGTTCGGCCGAAGGTCGCGTTGGTGATGAACAATTTCTCTCCGTTGACCAGATAGTCCTCTCCATCGCGAACGGCGGTCGTCCGCAACGCCGTCAAATCGCTTCCGGCCCCCGGTTCGGTCAGCGCGAACGCTGACAGACGGGTTCCGTCGGCCAATCCCGGCAAGAAACGACGCTTTTGATCTTCATTGCCGAACGCACGCAGCGGGTCGACCGCGCCGATACAGCCATGAACCGATGCCAATCCGGCCACGGTCGGATCGATCGTGGCCATTTGCGTGATCATCCTGGCGAAATCACGCATGGTCGCGCCCGATCCGCCGTACTCACGTCCCACCAACAAGCCCCAGTAACCGGCGTCGCCCAGGTCCCGCAGCACTTCGTCACTGATCTTGCCGTCACCATCAAGCAACGAACCGAGTTTGCGATGCGTCCGCACGATGCTCAACGAGCGATCGACGACGCGTGCCACGTCACCGCTGGGCAAGGCAAGATTCGGCGCGAACAACTCCGTCGGCACGTGGCGATCCCAGACCGCACGGTGGATCGGACTGTGGGTCGTCTTATGTTGCTCGGCGAACAGGTCTTCGACCTGATCATCGGCGGTGTCGATCACGCCGGTGCGCTGCGCCTCGTCGACCGAGGCGCCGCCCAGACGGAGTGCGATTTCGGCGAACGACTCGGTCGGTTTTTCGGACGCGGTTTCTGGTTCCGCGTGATCGGTTTGCCGCTCGTCGTTCGGCCTCGATGGCTTGACCAACGCGTTGCCCGAGGACACCACCGGCGTGGTCGCGTCGGTCGTGGTTGGATCGATTTCTAAACTCATTGTTTCGCTCCCAGTAAAAGCTTTTCCGGTGGAGTAAATCGTTCGCCGTGTTGCAAACGCAGCAGTTCCATGTTTGCCAACACGGTCTGCGTACCGATTTGCTCGACCACGCTCAGCGGGCCGCCCCGGTGAGGTGCAAACCCGGTTCCCAGAACCATGGACAGGTCGATCGCCCAAGCATGCTCGACGACTCGTTCGTCATCGCAGCGGATGGCTTCGGCCAACATCGGATACACGAGCCGTCGCTGAATGTCGGACAGCCCGTCGGGGTTGAAACGTTCCGGCGGCGACGGTTCCACCATGAAATCCACAACTTCGGACGTCGGTCGCGGTTGGGGTTTCTTACCACGGTAGTCATAGAATCCACGCTTTGACTTCACCCCGATTTGATCCCGCTTTACCAGTGGCGATAACACTTCGATCACCTCGTCGACGTCACTCATCACCACCCCAAGCGATCGGGCGACATGCAGTGCGATGTCCAGACCGACTTGATCGAGCAATTGAAGCGGTCCCATCGGCATGCCGAATTGACGAAGTTCACGATCGATCGTTCCGACGTCCTGCCCTTCGCGGACCATCAAGATGGCTTCGCCCAAGTAGGGGAACAGGATACGATTGACCAGGAATCCCGGCGAATCCGATGTGACGATGGGTGTCTTGCCCAAGGCCCGCACGAAAGAGACCAATTGGGCGATCGTCGCATCGCTGGTCTGTTCGCCACGCACCACTTCGACCAATTCCATGCGATGGACCGGATTGAAGAAATGCAAGCCGGCGAAATGATTGGGGCGTTGGAGCGACTGGGCCATCTCCGTTACTGACAGCGAAGACGTGTTGGTGGCGAGGATTGCGGATTTTCCGAGTTCCTTTTCCGCGTCAGCCAGCACGCGCTGTTTGACGTCCATTCGTTCGACGACCGCTTCGATCACGCAGTCGACGTTGGCAAACAGGTGGTAATCGGTTCCGATGGTGATGCGATCACGCAGTTCCCCTGCACGAAATTCGCTCCACTGTTTATGCCGACTGTACTTCGAGATCAGTCGATCGACGCGTGCGGAACCCTGACGCGCCGCCTCGTCATCGACCTCCTTGATGTGGACACCGTAGCCGCGAATGGCTGCGGCCTGAGCGATCCCCGCCCCCATCGCACCGCCGCCGATCACACCCAATCGTCGGATCGGGTCACCGTGAATCAGACGCAGCGAATGGGGCGCCCAGGTTTGCATGTCTCGGGCGCGTTCCCGGGAGAAGAACAGTCGCAACAATTGGCGACAGGTGGGGGTGTTGATCAACTGACAGAATTCGCGGCGTTCGGTTTCAAATCCATCGACGTGCTGGCGGTAGCCGTCGACGATGGCGCGAATCGCCGCACCCAGCGCCGGGTAATGTTTCGACTTACCGGCCAGACGTTTTTCCGTCACCGAAACCATCATGTTTCGCACCAGTGGAAGCCGCTCGACCCCACGGCCGATCCACCCGGTGCTCAATAGCTTCGGACGCAATGATTCGCCGCGCACCAGCGTATCGATCACCCGCACCACGTCGTCCCGCCAGCGGTCCGGCGGGATCGCCCGGTCGACCAAGCCGATCTGCTTGGCCTCGCGCGCCGACAGGTGTTTGCCCGTCAAAATCATCGACAGGGCGTGCTTGAGTCCGACGCGTCGGGGCAATCGCTGGGTGCCACCCCAACCGGGGATCAATCCGAGTTTAATTTCCGGCAGACCGATTTTGGTGCTGCTGTTGTCGCGGGCGATCCGATAGTCGCAGGCCAGTGCGAGTTCGAGTCCGCCGCCCAGACAGGGACCATGCAACACGGCGAGCGTCGTCATCGGCAGTTTTTCGATCCGCTCAAAGAGTTGTTGCCCTTGCTTCATCAAGTGATCGGCCTGTTCGGCGGACTGGATCGATTCAATCGCCTCCACGTCGGCGCCCGCTAGAAAGCCACTCTCTTTGGTGCTTTTGAAAACCACCAGTTTGACGTCACCGCGGGTCTCCAATTCGTTAACGATTTGTTCCAGTTCCCCCATCACGTTTTCGTCCAACACGTTCATCGGTCGGCCGGGAACATCGAGCGCGACTCGGTAAATGCCGGAATCGTCCAGGGAGAGCTTAAAGTTGCTGAGATTTTGATGAGTCATCGTTCAGTCCTCGAGATGGGTTCGGACGATCATGGCCACTCCCTGGCCCCCGCCGACGCACAACGTCGCCAGGCCGACTTGTTTGCCGCGTTTCCGCAGCGCCCGCAGCAGCGTCAAGACAAGCCGCGTTCCGGTCATTCCGACGGGGTGTCCCAAGGCGATCGAGCCGCCGTGGATGTTCATCACGTCGCGCGACAAATCGCCGAGCGGTTGGCGGCGTCCCAATTCCTGGGTTGCGAATGATTTCGAAGCCGCCGCGATCTCGCAGGCGATCACCTGGGCGGCGAAGGCTTCGTTGAGTTCAATCAGATCAAAATCGGCCAGCGACATGCCGCTCTTGGCCAACAGCTTGGCCGTCGCGTAAACCGGCCCCAAGCCCATGCGATGGGGATCGCAACCGGCGATCGCGTAATCGGTGATGTAGCCCAGCGGCTGTTCGAATCGCTCGGCCGTGGAAAGGTCGCTCAACACCAACGCCGCGGCGCCATCGGTCAACGGACAACTGTTGCCCGCGGTCACACTGCCCCCGGCGTCGAACAGGGGTTTCAAGCGGGCGAGTTGTTCGGTGGATTGTCCCTCTCGCGGGCCGTTGTCTTTCGCGACGACGCCGCGTTTGGTTTCGATCTCGGCGATTTCGCCCGACAAAAAACATTCTTCCCGCGCCGCCGAAGCGCGATGGTGACTCAACACCGCAAACGCGTCTTGCTCCTCGCGCGTGATCCCAAACTCTCTGGCCAGCACCTCGGCCGTTTCGCCCATGTTCAATCCCGACACCGGGTCGGTCAGTCCGAGCTGAATTCCGACGACGGGTTTGAAATGTCGCGGCCGAAACGCGGCGAGTGTTTGAAGCTTTTGCCAGATCGTTTTGCTGCGTGCCAACCGCATCCAGTTCTTGGCCGCGTCGCGTCGGAACAACAACGGGACCTGCGACATCGATTCGGTTCCGCCGCTGACGACGATCGATGCACGACCGCGGGCGATGGAATCCCAGGCGGCGAAGATCGATTCCATCCCGGAGGCGCAATT
Source organism: Phycisphaera sp. RhM (assembly GCA_033042175.1). GTDB lineage: Bacteria > Planctomycetota > Planctomycetia > Pirellulales > Pirellulaceae > Stieleria. The sequence goes on along the minus strand of WCIL01000053.1, from coordinate 24,134 downwards.
CCGATTGACGGTGTGCGCGATGCGTTCTTTGGGCAGGCCGGCCGAGAGCGTGATCACGCGGCCGATGTTTGCCGCATCCGGTGGTCCGGCCACGTTGCCCATCACCAACTCGTCGACCTGATTGATGTCCATTGCACCGGTTTTGGCGGCCGCACGGGTGACCGCGGCGGTGACCGCATGGGTACCGAGCTGAACGGCGCTGACGTCCGCCAAATCGGTAAAGGCCTTGGACAGCGGCGTGCGTGCACCGGCAATCACGGCGATCGGTTGTGAATTGGATGTTGATTGACTCATCACATGCTCCTAATTGTCCACGGCCTGTGTTTCTCGCAGCTCGCGGCGGATCACCTTGCCCAAGAAGTTTCGCGGTAAATCGTCGGGGCAATGGGTGTATGCCCGCGGCCGTTTGTGTGCCGAAAGATGATCGCGACAGTGAGCTTCCAAGGCTTCGACATCAGGCGGCGATCCATCGACGGTGACGATGTAAGCGTGGACCGCCTCGCCGCGAATCTCGTCCGGCATGGCGACGACGGCGGCATCCTTGACGTTCTCCGCTTGACACAACACCGACTCGACTTCGCTCGGGTAGACGTTAAAGCCCGACGTGATGATCAGGTCCTTTTTCCGACCCACGATGCCGTACCAGCCGTCGTCATGCCGGATCGCTAAGTCTCCGGTGTGCAGCCAGCCGTCGTGAATCGCCATGCGAGTCGCTTCGTGGTCGCCCCAATAGCCGAGCATGACCTGTGGACCTCGAACGCATAGCTCGCCGACCTCTCCGTCAGGAACCACGTTTGCCGGTTCACCGGGTTCGGCGTTGGCATCGACGATCCGACATTCCGTCATCGGCAACGGCAATCCGATGCGTCCATAGATCGGTTCTTGGAACAGGTGACCGACATGGGTCACCGGGGACGCTTCGCTAAGCCCGAATCCTTCGACGACTTGAGGCCCTTTGAATTGGGTTTCATCATGTCCATAGCGGCAATGTTCTGTAAATTCACGGGCCACCGATTCATCCAATGACGCACCGCCGGAGATGATCCAACGCAGTGAATCCAGTTTGTCGCTGGGGTATTCGCGCAACCGCGTGTTCATCGCCACCAGCATCGCCGGGACGGCATGAAACACACTCGGCCGATGCGTCTCGATCAACTGGATGGTCTTGTTGGTGTTGAAACGATGGTGCAACACCAGCGTCGCCGCCATCGCCGCGCCGCCCATCACCGTTGCCGACATGCCATAGCTGTGGAAGAACGGCAGCACACCGAGCATCGTTTCCTCCCCGAAGGAACGTCGCGTCCAGACGTATTGCTGCCAGGCGTTGGCGACCATGTTCTGGTGACTCAACGTCACCGCCTTCGGAGATCCGGTCGTTCCGCCGGTCGGCAGAATATACGCGGGATCCGAAGCCGGATCGATCGTGATCGGCTGCCAGGCTCGTTCGATGGTCGAGATCTCTTCCCAAAACCAGCCGACACGATTGCTGGAGCTTTGCGGCCGCGCTTGCAACCATTGGTAACCCCGCTTGATCAGGTACCCGAGCTGCTCATGTGCCGGCAATTGTTTGCGAATCGAAACCAATAATGTTGTTTGCAGAGGTGATTCTCGGCCCCCTGCTTCGCTTGAGGAGTCCGGGAGGAGGTTGGACAACAAATCCAGACAGATGACGTGTCGACACTTGGTTTTTCGCAGCAACGCATCGACTTCACCGGGAACCATCAGCGGACTGATCGCCAACACGATGCCGCCGGCACGCCAAATCGCGTTGGCGGCAATGATGTATTCGGGAACGTTGGGCAACAACAATCCGACGCGATCACCCGGCCGAACGCCCAATCGTTGCAGCATCGCTGCGGCGCGGACCGCGTCCGAGTTTAAATCGCGATACGTCCACCGCACGCTGCCATAAATCAACGCCAACCGGTCGGGCAACTGCTCGGCGGCGTGTTGCAACAATCCGAAGGCAGGACAATTGCGATAACTCGATAAGCCACGCGGTGAATGACTCGCTGACGATCGACGCTCTTCGACGGCGCGATCACGCAACGCACCCAACACGTTCGCGTCTGGACGGATCAATCGGTCCTTGGCATCATCCGATGCCGAGGTCGGTTGATCGTTTCCGCTCGGTCCAACCATAACTGGTTCTCCCCTCGGAAAAGGCCACCATCCCTGGACGGGTGATCTCTGCGCGGTATCAACCTGATCGGTCGACACGACCGCGTCGCATTCGGCGCTCCATTTTGGGGCGCCGAATCGGCCCGAGGAGAGTTCCGTTTCGCACGCCAACGGTTGGCGGGACCAGCCGATGTGGTCGGCGAAACAGAGCCCTGCGGAGAGTGAGATAAGTTCGCGTTGACGCGGCGTCGCTGTGTCCGTCAGTACGAGGTCTGTCGGTACAGCTTCACCGTCAAGCAGGACGGCAGCAACCGAGCCGAAATTGCCGCCCACTTCACGCACTCAATCATACGCCGAAGGCCTTTAAGGGCAAGCGAAAAACCTTAAAAATCAAATAAGGGGAGAATCGGCTGCTTTGTGAGGTTTATCACAAGCTCGCAACGAGCGGTCAATGATGGGTTCCTGTTGTGTAGCTGCCGTCGCCAGACGGCGAAACGTCCACGCTCTGGCGAGCGTAGCGACGAGGTGTCTTCTTCGTTCGATGCTTCATGAGGCCCGGCCGCTTACGCGTCGCGGCTCAGTGATCCTTCACTGAGAGAATCGATGTTCGCAGCGATGCAACGCCGATCGCCGGCAAATGCATCGGCATTCCATTCCTGGCGAGTACGATGATCTGAAGTTGATCGATTGCTGGCGAGTTCTTTGTTTTTGTGCCCCGTGCAGGGTACGAGGCGTGTCACGCTGGGACGGACTTACCGGATCGATTCGTTTTGCAACTGTTTGGCGAGTAAGGTTGCTTCGTTGCGAACGTTCTCGTCGCGGGCGATCTTGCCGACTCGTACCAGCGCGGGTTCGGCCATGCGTCCGAAGTCACGGACCGCCGTGGGGACGGTGTATGGCAACTTCGTCGCCTGGTCTTTTTGGTCGGCAAGGTGAGCGGAACGATCGCGGACACTTTGTGCGACCACGTCGATCATCTGTTGTTCGGCCTGCGGCGACATCATCTCCATCCGCCCCACCAAAACACGCAGGGTTTCTTGCGGTGCCGGGGACACGTGCAACGGCAACAATTCGTCAGTGATCGGTGCAGGAACCATGTACAAGATGCGAGTTCCATTTTCGGTGAACCACGAATGTTGCCAGGTCTTGACCATCGATGCGGCTTCCTTTTCATACAACCCTTCCGCCAGGAGACTCTCGTGCACCATTTCGGCAAGCCCTTGTTCGCTGACCGGACGGACTGGATCGAAACTCAATCTCTGGGCGGACTCGATGCGTGCGAGTTTTGATGCTTTGATCTCGTTGCCGTCGACGTCGATCAAGATCGCCGATCGGATCGGCAGGTCTGCGTCGTTGGCCAACACGATCGATGAATCTTGGTAATGGGCGGAGATTGGTAGCTGAAACTTGCCGACGCCGCGATAGAACAGAAACTTTTCGAAATGGCCCGAGTCCGGTTCGTGCATGCCGGTTTTTCCGCGGACATGCACGAGAGCCGAATCGGTCGCTCGCGCTTCGGCGTAGTGTTGTTCGTTCACGCCATGTGGCAAAAGGCGTTGGACCAAGTCTTCGGCGATGGTTTGTCGTTTGTCGCTGTTGGTAAGATTGGGGACCAGTTGCCGGATCGGAATCAGGTCGACCTGTCCCCAGTCCAAGCTCGACTTGCCGATCAATTCTCCTTTGCCGAAAATGTTCTCCTGGTCGATCGCAGGCAGCATCGATTGAACCGGCGGATAGAACTCCGTCAGCAGGCCTTCGGGGAAATCGACGCGCACGTTGACGGTCCGAATGCGATCGGTGTAGAAGTAGGTGACCGGTGTTTCCATTCGCACCCGTCCCCACAGCCGTTTTTTCGAGGGATAGAAAAGTGGGTAGAAGGAGCCACGGTCGAGCACATAGGGCGGCAGATCGCTGTGCTCGGCGGCCAGCGGACGAAAGTCGAGGAAGACGCCGTCGCTGCCGGAAAACGTGGTGAACGTTCCCCATTCGTGGACAATCAAACTGCCGTCGTCTGTCGAGTCGCCGGAGCCGTGAAGGATTGCCGACGCATCCGAAGGCCGGCTGGTCGAGTCGGCTTCCGCGGACGACCGGCGTGCTAGGGACGCGACCACGGCGACGAGTGTGATGGCCAGTGAGAAAACAAGAATCTTACGCATGGCATCGCTCCGTTGGGAAATCGAAAACGCCCGGTTGAATGTCGATTGGTTTACATTGTTTCAGTCGCACGGGCGGCAGCGACGGACCGGAGAAAAACACGGCGTTCGGCCAAGAAAGATTCTTTTGACATTTTTCTCAGGAACGTGCCGGTCCGGGACGTCCGCTGAGCCGTCTGAGAGACAACCGCCCTTCGAAATCGCGTCAACCGCATTGAACAGAAACTCCACCCCGATGGCGTCGACGTCGGGGAAGACCAGCGAAACCTCGCCGAACCGGTTGGACGTCCAACATTGGTATCGACGGATTTACGCGTTCTGCCAGGCGCGGCTGATTTCTGATTCCGATAGCGAAGATGCGGTGCAAGAAACCTTTGCTCGGGCGCTCAAGCATTTTCCCGAGCTCCGCACCCGTGACGCGGTCGGAGGGTGGTTGCGAAGGATCGCACACAACGTCTGCGTCGATATGATTCGCCGCCAACAGATCCGGCGCACCGATCCGGTGGACGTCCAAACGATCGCCAACGACGCGACCGCCGACCTGCCCGCTGACCGCGATCAACGAGAACACCTGATGCGATTGATCCGTGCTTTGCCCCAGTCGCAACGTGAAATCATCTTGTTGTACTACTACGAAAACATGACGTATGACCAGATCGCCGCGTGGCTGGGCATCGCACGATCAACCGTATGCGACCGTCTCCATCGCGCCCGGCAAAGTTTAAGAGCCGAACTGACGACAACGGGAGGTGCATCATGATGTCATGCGAACAATCGCGTTCGTTGCTCGGTCTGCTGATGGACCAAGAATTAGCGGACGCCCAATCCGACGCGGTGCGGGATCACCTCGCTCAATGCGACGAGTGTCGCCGGGACTGGGAATCGTTGAACGCTTTGGACACGCAGCTGAAATCGGCGCTGCGTCTTGATGGAGTGGATCAGGCAGTCGCCGCGATTGAAGCCTCGGCAGACCATTTCGTTACTTGCCCGACCACCCAGCCGAGGAAGCGATCGATTTGGTTGGTCGTCGCCCTCGCCACCGCCGTCTGTTTGTTGATCACTACGCTTGTCGCCCGCAATCGGGTTCCTTGGGCAGTCGACGACGGAGTTGTTGGCCGACCGGCAACGGACACCCCAATTGTCGCGACCTTGATACGTGCCACCGGAGCGGTGCAAGTGCAGCACCCGGGCAGTGCGGCGTGGGATTCCATTGAACATGCCGATGCGACGCCCCTGCCCAAGGGATCACGTCTACGGACTCAGCCGACCGTCCTGTGTGAACTGCAGACATCGGATAAGGGAAAGATCCGTTTGAATGAAGCGGGGGAAGTCGTCTTGCACGGCACGACCGAGATCGAATTGGTCAAGGGCCAGATTTGGTGTCTGGTTCCGGGCGATCGTGAGATCGAAATTGATTTCGCACTGCGACAGAAAACGACGCCCATCATCGCGTCGATGGCCTGTCCCAGTTCCTCGGAGTTTCAATGCAGTATCGGAGACTACGTCGCCTCGTGCGATTCCAATTCGCTGCGAAACCCGCCGGCCCAGATGACCGTGGGCACGAAGGGTTACGCCGTGCAGCCGGGTGAAACCGTCTCCATCGACGTCGAGCAGAACGTGGAACGAAAGGGCGTTTGCGACTCCACCACCAAGGTCTGGCAATTGCCGCTGTTGGCCATTGGAAACCCGGTCGACCGCGAATTGACCGATGCCATGTCGGAATTGCTCGCGCCGATCGGAAAAACCAAAGCCAGGCACCTCAACGAAACCCAGATTCGTCGATTGGGACCTGCCGGGGCTCTTCCGCTGTTGGCATACGCGGCGACCGAAACGGCGCCCGATCAGTTGGCGTTGCGACGGACTGCTGTCGCGCTCGCGCGCGATCTTGCTGATCAGCGGTCCAAGCAATGGTTGGCGAAATTGGCCGCTGATCCGGATCCGTTTCTGTCGGCTCAAGCCGTCAAGACGCTGGAGCGAATCGCCCCGGAGCGATGAACGGACCACTGAACCCACCGATGGCAGCGCGAACCCACCGATGGCAGCGCGAACCCACGGATTTTTTGCACCCTGTCATCCGTGGGTTCGCGCTGCTATCGGCGGGGATTCGTTTCGATGATTCGCCCGGTAAGATCGCTGCAGTCGTTCGTCCAGGTTAAGTCATAGGGTTGAAGCACTAGTCTGACGGCTGGTCGCAGCCCAGGCACAGACGCACGAGTTCGACATCATTGCAAACTTCCAACTTGCTCAAGACCCGAGCACGGTGCTTGGAAACGGTTTGGAACGAGATGCCAAACTCGATCGAGATTTGCTTCAGTGAGCGGCCTTGAACCAGCAAGTCCATCACTTCCCGCTCGCGGCTGGTCAGCCGTGACACTCGACTGGACAAGTCATTGTTCGGTGGTCGGGATTCGCGAGCGTGTTTGTCGATCTGAATCGCTTCATTGATCCGATCCAAGAGGATCTGATCCTTGATCGGTTTCTGCAGAAAATCGATCGCACCCGCCTTGATGGCGCGAACACTCATCGGGATGTCGCCGTGGCCGGACACAAAAATGATCGGTGGAATGTAGTCCCAGCTCGCCATTTCCGCTTGCAAGTCCAGCCCGCTCAATTCAGGCATGCGGACATCCAACACCAAACATCCTGGGACGGTCGGGTCGTAATGTTCCAGAAAGTCTTTCGGCCGATCGAAGGTCTGAACCTTGATGTTCATCGACTCGATCAGAAACGCCAACGAGTGCAGTGCAGCTTGGTCGTCATCGACGACCACCACGGTTGGTTCGGTCACGGTGTCGCTCCTCGAGGAATCGTCGAATCCTCCATCGCATCGCATCTTCGTGGTGTGGATGTGCGAGTGTTTCCACCGAACTGGGAATCAAACGAGGCAAAGTTGTCTTGCTTCAAAACGTTGTTGCTCCGTTAGTGAACAGGGTACCACGCCCTGAACCCCCTCAATGTAGACGCCTGCACCGCCCGGTGGTTGCAATTCGGCACCAAAACTGCTCAAAATTCGCATGGATTTAGGTACAGCGGCGGAGTGATAATGCTTCCATCTTCAACGATTTTGACCCCCGAGAGATTTCTCGTCGGTCATGGGCCTCTGCGGCTTGCCCCTCCGCAGAGGTTTTTTTGTGTCGAAACAGCACAGTTGGGACATTTCCATCTGCCAGGTTGGGAGCCGTTGCCACGTTTCCGCGGACGCTGCCGCCGATTGATCATCGACGTCTTGCCGGATACAACCTTGGCGACGGTGGCAACTGAATCACCGGGATGTTGATTAGTCCACTTCCGACGAGATCGTTTACGATGAAACGAGACATGGTGCTTGTCCGCAAGCTTTTGGATTTTGTCGAAGCCAGGGGAGCGCGCCTGTTCAAGGGCTCGATTCAAATCGAAGGGTACGAGCGGGAGCAAATCACACTGCACTTGTTTTTGCTGGCCGACGCCGGGTTTATCGAACTGGGACAGGATACGCTTGCTGACAAGGGGCCGCTGGTGCTGACTTGGAAGGGTTGCGATTACCTGGATGAGCTGAAGGCGAAAGACAGGAAGTGATCGTGATGCCCTGTGACCTCAATGTAGCCCTGTGCCCTCAATGTAGTGGACTCGTCGCCTCGTCCACTACACCGTCGTGACGACGTAACGAGTCCTACAACGTAGCAGCATCTACCGCGTAGTGGACGAGGCGACGAGTCCCACCGCGCACACGTAGCAGCACCTGCCGCGTAGTGGACGAGGCGACGAGTCCCACCGCACCGCACCGCACCGCACCGCACCGCACCGCACCGCACCGCACCGCACCGCACCGCACCGCACCGCACCGCACCGCACCGCACCGCACCGCACCGCACCGCACCGCACCGCACCGCACCGCATCGCAACGAGGCGACGAGTCCCACCGCACACCCACCAGCACTTAACGCTGCAAGTACCGCACGATGGCTTGCAGCGCTTCGACGTCGAGCGTCGTTTCGAAACCTTCGGGCATCAGCGAAGTGCCGGTGCTCTTAATTCGCTCGATCTGATCGCGACGAATGGTGGTTCGTTTTCCGTCGGCGTGCGCGATCGTCAAACTGTCGCCGACTTCTGATTCGATCACTCCGGCCAACGTCCGCCCTTCATCGGTTTGAACCACGTAGTTCTGGTACTTGGGTTCGACTGCCCGGTTGGGATCCAGAATCGCCTCCACCAGCGCCGCATCGCTGCGATTGGTCAGGTTCTGAAGGCTGGCTCCGATCGCCACGCCACTGGGGTCGGGTGAATGACACACGCCGCAGTGTTTCTCAAACAGGGTACGTCCGAGTTCAAGTTCGTTCTTGGCGGGCTGATCGAGTGCGTCGCTGCGTGCGGAAAATTTCGCCAAGTAGTCGCGAACGATTTCGCCGCGCTGTTTGGAACCACCGCTGTGTAGGATCCGCCCGGCCATCACCCGCATCGATTGGCTGCCCGATTTGAGCAGGTGTTCGCGGGTCGCCAGAGAAAGCTCGTTGGCTCGGATCCGCTCGTCTTGCACCGCATGCAGCAACACCTCGGTTGCCTGGCGTCGGGCGAGCAACTGTGAAACCAGATGGTCTCTGACTGCGACGGAGAGTGTGGGCCAGCGGTCAATCAACCCATTCAGAATCTCGTTGTCGTTCTGGCTTGCCAACCCGGTGATGGCTTCACACTGGACCGAAGCCGGTGTCGCGGGATCCAGCAGAGCGATCAGAAACTCCGTCCTCGGTCCGTCGGCATCGAGATTCGAGCTGATCAAGCTGACCGCACGGCACCGCGAGGATTCCGGTTGCGCCGCATCGACGGCCACACGTTCGGCACGTTGTTGAAGGGGACGCAAGACCTTTGATAAACCGGTTTGCTGCGACACGGATTTGCCCATCGCACCCACAAAACATTCGGCCAGTCGGAGTTGCGTTTCGAAATCCAGTTCGGACGACGCCAGCCGGGCCGCCGCCAATTCCTCGATCGGCGCGTCATGCTGTTGCGCGGTTGCCAAGACGCGGCGCAACAGTCCGACGCGATGCTCGGTGAATTGTACGGGGTGTTCCGAGGCCTGCTGAAGGATCGCGTCGGCGATGGCGATGGCATGGGCCGTTGCCGAGCTGGCGACGGCATCGGCCAGCCATTGATCGAGGTCCGATCGGGTCGCGATCTTGGCCAGCGCGATTCCTGCGGCATCGGAGTCGGATTCCCCCAGCGCCAGCGCGGCCTGCAAGGCGACCGATGGGTCGTGGTGCATGGCGAGTTTGCTCAGGTGGTTGAGCACTTTTCCAGAATTTGCGACGTGGCGTTCGCTCAACCGAGCCGCAACGAGCTGCACGCCGGGATCGGAGTCGGTCAATGCGCCGGCGAGTGTGGTTTCGTCCAACGCGTCGAACGTGGCCAGGATCGACAAGGCATGCAGTCTCGCAAACGGGCTGGGATCGTCCTTCGCCATCGACTTGAGCGCAGGCCGAATGGTGTCGGCGCCGCGATGGACCAAGAGCCGCTGGGCATCATCGCGAAGCGGCCCGATCGGTGAGCGCAGCAATTGCACCAGCGCCTCGTTGGACAGTGTTCGCAGAACGGAGATCGGTGCGGCTTGCTCATCCACCGGTTTGACACGATAGATGCGGCCGAGCTGTTCCCCGGAACGCAAGTCCAAGCGTTCTTGCCAGGCATCGGGAATCCACTCCGGATGCTCGATCACCTCGCGATACATGTCGACGACATACAGCATGCCATCGGGACCGATCAGCGCCCGAACCGGGCGGAACCAGGGATCGGTCGATGCCAAGAATTCGCGCTCGGTTTCCTGCTCCAAACGTTCGGCGCGGAATGTCGCGCCGCGGGGCTGCAGCACCGCCCGGTGCACCAGGTTGTGAACGGGCTCGCACACAAACGCAATGGTCTGTCCGGGTTCTGCGAACGACGGCGACCGCGCGATGATGCTGCTGCAGGCGGACGTGAATCGATTGGCCGCAAAGAGATCGTTGAAGCGTTCGGCGGCAGACGTCAATGGAAAGACCGGCGGCGCGACCGCGGGCGTGAACAGTTGTTGTTTGTTCGTTGAGAACGAGACGGCGGTGTTGCGTTTCAGGTAGTGATCGTCGATCGGGAAATGAAACATCGGCAACGAGTTGCTGTTGCCGAACCAACGGCCGGCACTGTCGCGGCTGCGGACGAATTGAGTTCGTCCGCTGGTCACGGCGATGTGACCGCTGTCCGGCCAAATCTGAACATCGTGTCCCGAGGCATCGATCGTCTGGCCCGTCGCGACGCTGGTCAGTGTTGCCAAGTTGTCTCCGGCTGCCAAATGCAGGGAATGGTCCAGACCGTAGGTGAAGCCATTGATCCGGTGCTGGGGGTTGGCCAGTCGAAACCCCGTGTAGATCGATTGGACGTCGTCGGCGTGACCGTCGCCGGTGGTGTCTCGGGCAAACAGGACATCGGGGGCGGCGGAGATCAAGACACCGTCTTTCCAGGGTTGGACGCCGGTCGGAAACGGCAGACCGTCCAGAAACGTCGTCGCTTTGTCGAACGTTCCGTCGCCATCGGTGTCGGTCAACGACTTGATGCGGCCCCCATCGGTCCCCTCGGGGTAATCGCCCATCTCAACGACCCACAGGTTTCCGTCGTCACCGAAGGCGATGTTGACGGGGTCTCGGACCAAGGGTTCCGCGGCAACGAGTTCGACCTGGAATTCCTCGGGGACCAGAATCGATTTCAAGGACGTTGCCGGGTCCTGTGGGCGAGGGCGTCCACTGTTCTTGACAATCTCTTCGACTCGGCGGATCAGCAAGTCTTCAGAGCCCGCTGCCCAGGGACCGGGAAGGCTGTAATAGATTCCCGAGCGATCGTATTCGTAGCCGCCTTCGGATCGCATCCGTTCGCTGGCGATGTAGCCGAGCACATCGTTGCTGTACGCCGAAACCCACAACTTCGGATCTTCGAACGTTTTCTTCAGCCGCAGCGCATAGTCGACCACGACTTCGCCGCCCAAAAAGATCATCGTCAGCTGGTCACCGAAACGCCACGATTGGATCGGCACGGGATACGTCGCCGGCAGCCGCCCTTTCTCTTTAAGAACCTTGAGCATGTGTTCGGCATGCCGACGGGTTTGCGGGCGTGATTCGCTCAACCGCTGTTGCAGTTCTTCTTGGGTCGGCAAATCAAACGACAGAGCGGCGTAGTCAAAGTGTGCTTCGACGTCCGAGTCGATCGACGGCAGTTCCGATCGGGTGACTCGCTCGACTTCCTCAGCCAGGGTCTGGCCATGCATTCGCGCCATGTCGACGGTACCGCGCGGGTCGGGATTGGCATCCGCGCCACATCCGATCGTGCACAGCGCAATCGCATCGGGAAAGGTTTGTTCCAGTTCGGTTGCCGCGTAGCCCGCCCAGTCGGCGTTGATCTTGTAGTAATCGCCTCCGACGGTCGTGCAGTGACAGGCGTAATTGAAGATCAAACCCCGGATCGCCCCGGTCGGCGTTGAGATGCGCAGCACGGGGACGGAATGATCGACGGGGCCATCGGCTTGCACGCCAAAGCCCGTCCATTTGCCGTCGGACAAGACGCGGCGATTGGCGGCAAATCCTGCCCGGCCGACGCCATAGGCCAGTTGTGCCGGTTGCAAATCGCCGATCGCGAGCCCCACCGCACGCACGATCGACGCATCCAATTGTGATCGGTAACGCTCGGCCGCCTCGGCTTCGGCCTTCGACAGCGGCGTGGCGAAAATGTTCGACAGTTGGCCTCCCAAGTCGGGCCCGCTATGGGTGTGCGTGCTGCAGAACACAATCCGCTCACGCGGGATCGCATGCTCGGCTTCGATGGCAGAGGCCAATTGTCGTGTGTGGCCGCCCGACAATCCGATGTTGTCGATGCTCAGCAACACCAAGGGCTGTCCTTTCGCGGCGCCGGTTTGTGAATCCAAGCACACGGCGCGAACAAACAGTGGGGTGTCGACGCCTTCGCTGGCGTGATCGCGATTGCCATAGCCGGACATCCGAACCGGTTCGGTTGGCGTCACGTCTTGCTTGGCAAAACCGGCCTGCCAAATCGTCGCCGCGATGGCCCAATGGGCGTCACTGAGCCACAGCCCCAGCGTCAGGGCAATCCACGCGAATCGATGAACTGAATTCATAGGTCTCTGCCGTCCTCTTCTGTCTCTCGAACCAAAGCCACCATCCTAACCGAAAAACGTGGCGTAAGCTTCCAGCTTGCGAATCCAGCAGGCAACGAGCGATCAATTATAGGCGCACGGGACTCGTAACCTCGTCCACTACGAAATGCTTCACTTATCATTCGTTGCTAAGCGACAAGCTGCGATCCACTTTCCCCCACCCGCCTGACGATTCGCTAGACTTGGGGGCAACCAAAAACCCTTCACGACCGCCGACGCATCGAGATGTCATGAACGATCCATCCCATGAAAACGACCCGGTGAATCCATACGCGCCGACGGACTTTCTTTCCAACGATGCCTTCGTCGATCAAAACGCCCCGCCGGAGCTCGCCAGTCGATTGTCCCGCCTCGGCGCGGTGATCATCGATGGGTTTCTGATGATGTTCATCATTTTTCCCGTTCAGGTCGTCACGGACTTCACCGCACGGGCCGTGACGGGAGAGGTCGGTCTGTTGGAACAGCTGGCGATGTCCGTGTTCGGCATGATCGTGTTTTTGATTCTCAACGGGTACCTGCTGATCACGCGAGGGCAATCGATCGGCAAACTGGCCGCGGGCATCCGCATCGTCGACGCGGAGACGAACGAGTTGATTTCGTTTCTGCGAATCTATGTCTATCGCTACCTCTGGACCCTTCCCTTCACCTTCACCACCTTGATCATTCCCGGGTTCACCGACGACTATTTGATCAACCTGGTGTTCCTTGTCGATGCGCTGATGATTTTTCGCGCCGACAAACGTTGTCTGCACGATTTGATCGCGGGGTCGAAAGTCGTGAAGGTCCATCGGGCGTAGGTGTCTGGGGATGAGGCACTTGACGCTCGCGTCCTAGGGGGACGACAAACTGGAACCGATTATCGAGATTGACAACGTCTGTAAACGCTACGGAGGCATCGAAGCCTTGCGGGATGTTTCGCTGCGCATTCCACCGGGTGTGACCGGATTGCTGGGGCCCAACGGATCGGGCAAGAGCACGTTGATCAAGGCGCTGCTGGGGTTGTTGCATACCCATGCCGGCAACGGGCGCGTGCTCGATTACAAGTGGCCGCGTGACACCAAGGCGATCCGCGATTCGATCGGTTACCTGCCCGAAGACGATTGTTACATTGCGGGGCTGGAGGGAATCGAGTCGGTTTCCTTGATGGCCCAGCTCTCCGGGTTGGCCGGCCGCGAAGGGTTGCGGCGTAGCCACGAGATGATGGACTTTTGCGGTTTCGGCGAAGAGCGTTACCGGGAGGTCGAATCGTATTCCACTGGAATGCGGCAAAAATTGAAATTTGCCCAGGCGCTCGTGCATGATCCACCGCTGTTGATTCTGGATGAGCCGACGACGGGGCTGGACCCCGATCAGCGGCTGGCGATGTTGCGGCGGATCCGGACGTTGGCCACTCGTCATGGCAAATCGGTCATTCTGTCGACGCACATCTTGCCCGATGTCAAAACGGTGTGCGATCACGTTGTCATTCTGGTGGGCGGAACCGTGCGAGTTGTCGACACGCTGGAAAACCTGAGCCGACCGGTCGAGCCGACGATGCATGTTTGGGTCATCGGTGATCACGCCGCACTGGCCCGCCGTGTCAGCAGCGAAGGGCATCGTGTGGATTGGCACTCCAAGACCGGAACCCTGCGGGTCGGCGGAATCGATCCCGATCAAACCCGGCGATTGTGGACTTGGGCGGCGGAGACCGACACGGCGATCCGGCGAATGGAGCCGGCCGTCAATTCGCTGGAGCAGATTTTTATCGATGTCGCCTCGGGGTCGCTGACGGCGGGTATCGACGCAGATCCAAGCCTGAATCCCGCGGAGGTCGTCCGTGCCCGTTCATGATTTGGGGTACCGAAAGTGGTCGGGCGCTCGCGCCGATCAATTTCTTCGGCCGTTGGTGATCGCCCGCGGCGGCATCGCACTGATTTTAAAGCGGCGTTGGTTGCGGGTGCTGTTGGTGCTGGCTTGGCTGCCGGTCGTGTTGCCGGCGCTGGGGATCTTTGCGTTTGAGTTTTCGTCGACCGAGCCGGACATGCAGCGGATGATCGTCAGCACGGTCAGCGGTCCGTTGGGACGTCCCGACTTGGGAGCCCTGATTCTGGCGGACCCTGAATCGGCCCGGCATGAAGTCTGGTCGACGCTGATCCTGGCGTATTTCCGCTATCCACAATTGTTTGCGATGGTCGGTTTGATCGGCCTGATCGCTCCGCTGTTGATTTCCTACGATCTCCGCACCAAAGCGTACTTGATGTATTTTTCGCGGCCGCTGTCGCCGACGCAGTACATCGTGGGCAAGTCCGCGGTGATCTGGTTTTTTCTGGCCGTCGTTGCGACCGTTCCGGCATTGTTGCTGTACGTGATGGGCGTGTTGCTCTCGCCCGACTTGTCGGTGATCGCACAGACCTGGGACATTCCGCTACGCATTGTCGCTGCCTCGGTGGTGTTGGTGCTTCCGACGACGACGCTGGCCGTTGTCTATTCGTCGCTCACCGCGGAAAGCCGCTACGCGACGTTTGCCTGGTTTGCGACTTGGGCGATGGGGTTTGTGGCGTACCAGTTCCTGACCTTTACCACCGCGGCAATGTCCGGCCAACGACCCCCGCGGCGAAGACGCGGCCCGGTCAACTGGG
This sequence comes from Phycisphaera sp. RhM, assembly GCA_033042175.1. Lineage (GTDB taxonomy): Bacteria > Planctomycetota > Planctomycetia > Pirellulales > Pirellulaceae > Stieleria. The sequence continues at coordinate 9,081 of WCIL01000053.1, read as the reverse complement.
AGGAGTACGGCGTGGATTTGGATCGTTGGAGACTGCTGTCGCCGTACCACACGCTCGGTAAAGTCGAAGCCTGGGTGTTCGGGCTGGACACCACCGCCGCCAGCGTCGTTCCCGCGATCGGAGTCCTGGCCGGAATCACCGTGATCGGATTTTGGATTGTTCATCGTCGCATCGTCGCGAGGCTAAGTGTTTGAACGATGATTGAACTCCAACAAGTCAGCAAGATGTACGGGAACGTGGTGGGCGTCAACGATTTGAACGTCACCCTGGAATCGGCCGCCTACGGATTGATCGGCCCCAACGGTTCGGGCAAGACGACGCTGATCAATTTGTTGATCGGCCATTTTTGTCCCACGCTGGGCAGCGTGCGTGTCTTCGGAAGAAATCCGACGAAAGACCGAAGTCTTCTTCGCAACATCGGCCTCTGCCCGGCTTCGGATGTGTTGTATCCCAACGTCTCCGCGCTGGAATGGGTCAAGTACCTCGTTCGCTTGCACGGCATTTCGCGCCGCAAGAGCCTCACGATGGCCGAACAGGCGCTGGAGATCGTGGGGATGAGCGACGCCATGCGCCGGCCGATCGGAACCTATTCGCTGGGAATGCGGCAACGGACGAAAATCGCCCAAGCGATCGCTCACCAGCCGGACCTGTTGATCTTGGACGAACCCTACAACGGGCTTGATCCGGTCGGTCGGGCGGACATGACGGCGGTCCTGAAGGCCTGGGCGGACGAAGGGCGGGGGCTGCTGTTTGCCAGTCACGTGTTGCAGGAGATCGAAGCGGTCACGTCGTCGTTCTTATTGATTTACGGAGGACGCTTGCTGGCTTCGGGAACGGCCGACGAGATCGAATCGATCCTGGCTGACACGCCGCAACAGGTTCGTGTGATCGGGCCCGACGCCGCGCGGCTGGTGCATCGATTGGCCGATGTTCCTTGGGTCGACTCGCTGTCCTTGTCCGCCGGTCGGACCGAACTGGCGGTCTCGTTGCGCGACCCCGGCGAGTTCTACCGTCAGTTGCCGCATTGGATTCGCAGTGACGGACTCGCGATCGAGCGGTTGCGAACGTCCGATGGCAACCTGGAATCGGTGTTCGAATCGCTGCTGAAACATCATCGCGGAGAAACGCCTTGAACAAGCTGACTCTGCCGCTGGCGGTAATGATTTTCGAACTGCGCCGTTCGCTGACGATCGGCCGAATCGCGATTTGGTTCATCCTGGTTGCGTTTCCGGTCGCGATCATCACCGCCATTCATCTGATCGCAAAGATTGAAATGGGCGATCGGTTCGACCCCGAGAAACTGGTCGAGCCGCTGGGGATGGCGATGTACTTTTTGATCCCCGAAGTCAGTTGTCTGTTGGGATTATTGTTGTGGGCAACGCCGGCGGTTAGCACGGAAATCGAAGGCCAAACGTGGGTGTATTTGACCATGCGTCCGTCCGGCCGACGAATGGTCTTGATCGGGAAATACTTGACGGCTGTGGTTTGGACGCTCTCCGCGTCCCTGGCGGCGGTGGCGCTCTGCACGATCGTGGTCGATTCACCCATCGGGTCCGAATTGTGGTGGGTGTTGACCAAGTTGGTCGTGTTGTCGTGCATTGTCCATGCGGCCTTGTACTTGATGATCGGCACGCTGTTCTATCGACGCACCATGGTTGCCGCGGTCATGTACACCGTTGTGGTGGAGTACGTCGTCTCGTTTATTCCCGCGCTGGTCAACAAGTTCACGATCAATTACCGGCTGCGCGGTTTGTTGGCCGATTGGATGCAGTGGGACGATGCCCGCAGTCAAGCGGAACACATCTTCGGCAACGAACCCGTTTCCACACATCTGCAACTGCTGGGCGTGATGGTCGTCCTTTTCTTGGGCATCGCACTGTACCGAGTCGAACGCACCGAATACCCGACCCAGCAAGAAGGCTGAGACGGGAAAAGGTTCTAGCGGCAGCGCAAGCGGCCTGTCGATTTAATCGATGTTCCCAGATCAACGCAAGTATGCCAGGCGCGACGCGTTAGCGAGGGGCGCTGCGTGGCCCCTTGCTTACGCGTGCGGGCTTAAATCGACCGGCCGCAAGCCCAGTGCCACTTGCTTTGGCGACGAAGGTGTTAGCGCCGAAGTCGCTGGCATGACCCCGGCGGGGTCAAAGCCAGTAGCCGGAGGTGAGCGAAGCGACACCTCCGGATATCCGGCCACCCCGCCCGTCGCGACCCCGGAGGGTGTCGAAGCAAATCGCGCCAGAGCCCTCGGACCCAGCCTGACGTCGCGCGCGAACAAGCATCGCTGATCAACTCCTTCAGAAACACAAAGGCCCACTTCGCCAGCGGATTGATTCGCTGCGACCCCGTTCGGAGTCGAATGAAGTTCGGGACGGGCTTCCCGGAGGTAGCGCTGCGCTGACCTCCGGCTACTCGCTGGCATCCCCCCGGGATGCTGGAACTGCTGCCGCTAAAGAATGCTTTGCGGCGTTGCGGTTCTACCGTTTCGCCTCAGCGCGGTTTTTCCGGTCCGATGTACTTTGAAGCGATGACCAGATTGTCAAAGTAGACGACATTGATTGGGTTCTTGGTCCAACGATCGGTCACATAACTCTCCAGCGTCAAGGCATTCGCTTGCAGCGCTTCGTCGGTTCGCCAATTGAAGCCTTTCCAATGCCCCCGTAATTCGCCATTGATCCAAAAGGCTTGTTCCCCGTCAGGCTGACCCGGTGTGTTGTGTCGCAACATGAATTCACAGCAGATCCATTCGTCCTTGGGGATGTCGCCTTGGGTTTCCGGCCGGAACCCGTTTCCCCAATATCGACCGTCAGGACTCGCTTTCATCTGGTGCCAATAGCTGTAGAAATTCCAGCGCCCCGGAGCGCGCCATCGGCCCCAGTTGCCCCAAGGTTCGAGCGCGGTCGAAAAACGCTGGTCGCCTGGTGGCCGATTGCCGGCACCGCCGAAACCGGACCAGCGGTCTCCGCCGGTCAAGCCACGGTTGGCGCGCAGCGTGACGAAGTGATGGATGTAATCACTGTCTGCGGCAAAGCGGACGTAGAACCTGACGAACACGTCTTCTGCCGACGGAAACCACTTGGTCATGCCACCACCGGTGTCTTTGCCCAGATGCGCGGTGACCTTCAGCGACCGAGATCCCACGGGTGCGGTTTCATCATCCAACGCAACCAGCGAAAGGGTGTTGCCGTTCGGGTTGCGGGTTTCGTCCCATTGATCGCCGATCCCTCCGGACTCAAAGTCGTCGAAAAAAATGAACGACGGGTGCTGTTGTCGTTGTTTCGTGCCGAGTACCTCCGCCGCAATTCCATCGCCGCTGGGCAGAGACGACTGCGCGAGCGGAACGGCCACCGGTTCGGCTGCCGATGACTGGCTGCCGAAGACCGCTGCTGTCACGAGAACCAACACAATGGTCGATTGGCAGAATCGTTGATTGGCAACGAAGTCGAACCGCATACCGGGCCTCTTTGAGTGAGTTGACGGAGACTTTCACGCACAGCGCGACCTACAGGTCTAGCTGCCCTGTGTCAGTTCTACGTCTTGGCCAGACACAGCCCAAGAGGGTCGGGATCAGAAATCCGATTCCAGCGACCAATGCGGCTCTTTGGCGGGGGATGTCATCGATCGGGGCGTCGGGGGGCGTGGCCCGGGACACGGCGACAACGGAAGGGTCTCGCAAGCTTTCCGTTCGGATGGCGTCGAGACGATCCACCAGTTTTTGAAGGACGGCACGTGCTAGCGCCAGATCCGCTTGCGCAAACTGAAGCTGCGTGTCCCACCCGCTCATCGTGCTGAGCTCGCGACGCACCGCGGCGTATCGCTCCGAAAGGATTGCGTGAGAGACCTCCAGCCGATGTCTCTTCTGGGCGGTTTGGGACAGTTCATTGGTATCGTCGCGTTCGGCCGAACCTTTTGCCGTCGTGGCTGCTGGCTCGTCGTTCTGGTCGATCACGGAGGTTCCGGCGTTGACCGGTTCAATCTCGACCGGTTTAATCTCGATCGCGTTCAAAACTGCACGATCCACTTCGACATCCTCGATCTTCCGATGCAACTGCATGGCTCGATCGTATTGAATGTCGCGAAGTGTTGGCCTGAGCGGGGACTTAGCATGGCCCGGCGCATAGCCCGGCCGTACCTTGAAGATGTCAACGACCCGCTTCTCGAATTCTTCGACCTTTCGCTTGTATTGGTCAACTTGTGGTTCAATCAACGCGGATAACCGCGACTCTCGGCGGCGATCCAATTCGCTTCGACGGGCCAGGTACACGTCCGCGACCAAATTGCACACGTCGGATGCCGATTGTCGATCCGAATCGATGTAGTGAATCACCATCGTGTGGTCGCTGCTTCCGGGGGCAACCGAGACATTCTGACGCAGCGTTTTCGCTGCAAGTTCGGCGTTGGATAACGTGGGAGACCGCTCGATCGCGGGATCGGCAAGCACCGTATTGAGCACTGCGTCGCTTAAGACAAGTTCTTTGTCTCGGTCGGCCAAGGCTCCTGACAACAGTGCCTGCTCTGTTTGGACGGAACCGCTCGGGTTGGCGGAAAGCACCGCGCTGGCTTGAAACCGCGGCGTGTAGGTTGTAACGACGCAATAGCCTGCAATCGCCGCGAAAAGAACGCCAAGTGGAACGTTCCATCGCATTCGACGCGCAATCGTGGTGCGTGTGCGACCCTGTTCAGCCGCGCGTTCTGAATCGGCCGGTTCAAGTACGTTCGTCATGGTTGGACTCGCTGCGGATCCTGTGGCTTGGGGAAGTAAAGGAGAGAGAGACCTCGTTGGGGGGGCTCCGGGCCCGTATGCTAACCTAGCGTCGAGCACGGCGAAACAAGTTGCTGGAAAATCGGTTACGTTCTTGTCTGGTACATGATTTTTGACCGCGCCGAAATGACCGACCGCAGAGCGACCGGAGGAAGTGGGGATGAGCTATCGGGATATCTTGTTCGAGGCCAATGAGGGCGTGGCGACGATCACTATCAATCGACCTGAGGTGTACAACGCGTTCCGGGCCGAGACCTGCGAAGAATTGATCGAGGCGTTCAAACGAGCGGCCTGGGATGATGCGATCGGAGTGGTGGTGTTGACCGGCGCCGGCGGCAAGGCGTTTTCGACCGGCGGTGACCAATCCGCCCACGAAGGCCAATATCAAGGTCGTGGAACGATCGGTTTGCCGCTGGAGGAGTTGCAAGCCGCCATCCGTGATGCTCCCAAACCGGTCATCGCCAGGGTGCAAGGCTATGCGATCGGCGGCGGCAACGTGTTGGCGCTGCTGTGTGACCTGACCATTGCCGCGCAATCCGCCGTGTTCGGGCAAGTCGGCCCCCGTGTTGGTTCGGTCGATCCCGGTTTCGGGACCGCCTACATGGCTCGCGTGATCGGCGAGAAACGCGCTCGGGAAATGTGGTTTCTGTGTCGCCAATACTCCGGTGCCGAAGCGGTCCGGATGGGCTTGGCGAACGTCGTCGTTCCGGACAGCGAGCTGGACAGGGAAGTCGAACAGTGGTGCCAGGAGATTTTGGAAAAAAGTCCCACGGCGCTGGCGATCGCCAAGTACTCCATGAACGCCGACAGCGCCCACATCAGCGGCCTTTCCGCGATGGGCTTGCAAGTCGTCAAACTGTTCTACGGCACCGAGGAATCGAAAGAAGGAGTACAAGCCTTCAAGGAGAAACGCAAACCGGAATTCGGGAAGTATCGAACTTAACTGGAGATATCGCACGGCTGACAATCGTTTGGTCTCAGCCGGTTCGCGCGCGAGCGGGCTGTCGAATTAAGCCCGCATGCGTCAGCACGGGGCCACGCGGCGGCCCTCGCTCACGCGTCGCTGTAAGATCTTCGCGCTCCATTCAGGGCATCGACTTCATCGACATCCCGCGAGCGTCCGGGCACCCCAACTTGTTATCACGTAGCGGTATTGGGCTTTAGCGTGCGTTCGAGGTCGAACGCTGCTCTGTGTCGAATTGACGCGAGAGGTGCCGATTTGAACGCCGCTCGGGTATAATGGCTGTTCGTCGTTCGTGATAAAGACCGCAGCTTGAGAGCGTCACGTCATCATCGACGCAGCTTGGCAGGGGTTCCGCATCAGATGATCGAGGGCCGCAACCATGATGGCCAGCAACACCGTGCTCGTCGCGGAAACGCGTGACTCCCACGCGATACGATTCGGTACGCATTTCTGGGGCTTGGTCGGGATATGGACCGTGGCAGCGGCGTGCTCGCTGGCTTGGAGTCTTCACGAACAGCGACAGAACATCTTTGAGATCGGCCGCAAGAACGCCGAGACCGCTTACGAGAAGGACTTGGTTTATCGCCGCTGGTTGGCGGATCACGGCGGTGTGTATGTTTGGGTGACCGGCGAAACCCGGCCAAACGTCTACCTCGCCGGCAGCCCGCGACGTGAAGTCAGCACGCCGCGCGGGACATTGACACTGATCAATCCGGCCACCGCGACGCGACAGGTCTACGAGATGGAAGCGGAAGCGTATGGCGTCCGCAGCCATCTGACCAGTCTCAGGCCCATCAACCCCCTCAACGCGCCCGACCCTTGGGAAGCCGAAGCGCTTCGGTTGCTGGACGCCGGCGACACTGAGGTGTGCAGTTTGGAGCAACTGCCCGGCGGCAGCTACCTTCGGTTGATGCGGCCATTGGTGACCGAACAGAAGTGTCTGGAGTGCCACGCCGAGCAGGGTTACAGGGTGGGAGACATCCGCGGAGGGATCAGTGTGTCGGTGCCCATGCAACCGCTCTGGGATGCCGGTACGAAGGAGACCATCGCGGTTTGCACGGGGCACGGTCTGCTCTGGGGGATCGGATTGACGGGAATCGCCACGGGCATGCGGCGCCATCGCCGAGCGGTCGAGAGCCGTCTGAACGCGGAAGAGGAATTGAGGGAAAAAGAGGTCCGCTTGACCACCTTCGCCGAACGCCACGCTCGTTTAAAAGCCGAACAGGAGAACTTGGAGAACCAAGCCCAGCTTCGTTTGGCAGGGGCGATCCAACAGAGGTTGCTGCCCAGCGTGGTGCCCGTGATCCCCGGCTTTGAACTCGCCGGTTCATCGTATCCCGCGGAAGTCACCAGCGGCGACTTCTATGACTTTGTCGAGATGCCGGACGGTTGTCTGGGAATCGTCGTTGCAGACGTGAGCGGTCATGGGACGGGACCGGCGTTGTTGGCGACGGAAACCTGCGCCTATCTGCGAGCACTGGCGGAAACCTACTCGGATGTCGGTGAAATCTTGACACGTTTGAACAAGTTGTTGGCCCCGGACTTCGACGACGGCTACTTTGTGACGCTGGTTTTGGGTCGTTTGGATCCAGCGGACCGGTCGTTTGTCTACGCCGGTGCCGGACATCAAAGTCACTTGTTGCACGCCGACGGTCAGATCAAAACGCTTGACTCCACCGGCCTGCCGTTGGGCTTGGTCGACGACGCGGTGATCGAGACCTCGACGCCGATCAGGTTGCAACCGTCGCAGCTGATTCTGTTGTTGACCGATGGCATTGCCGAAGCCGCAGACGGCGAAGATGAGCTTTACGGCATGAAGCGGGCGCTGGATCTGGTCAGGTCCAATCGCCGACGTCCGGCCGTCGAGATCATTGAAGCACTGTGCCGCGACGCCATGGCATTCTCGGCGCCCGATCCCCAGAACGATGACATGACGGCGGTCGTGCTAAAAGCGAACTCGCCAGATCAACCGCAATGACGTCACCGATGCGGGGTTTGCATCGGTGATGCGTCACCGCCGGGTCACTGGCTGATTGACTGGCTGATTCACTGGCTGATTCACTGGGGCTGCAGTGCTCGGGTGTCGTGGGGTTGGCCGATCGCGTCGAGCAGTTCGCGGAACCACGGCACGTCCTTGTTGAAGGGTTTGCCGCCGCGGATCCGTTCAAATTCGATCGCCCGCAGCTCGTCGCCGCGTTCCTCGTCTTCACCGATCACGCCGCCTTGGCCGGCCAGGGCACATTCGACGGCTTTGTCGGCACAACGTTTGATCAAAGCCAAGTCTTCGTCATTGGCACGTGCTGCGCGGCTGAAGTAACCGCTCTTTTGCACCAGCGTCTTTTCGGCACCGATCATCTTGGCAAACTGCTCGCCGAACCACTTTCCGGGGTTCACGGCGTCCAACTTGTAGTGGCCGAACGCATCCTTGGGGACTTCCTCGCCGCGCGACTGCATTTCTTCCACGATGGTATCCACGCCGGCACCCTCGGAGATGAAGATGTTGACGCAGTCGATGTCATCCATGATGGTGCGAAGGCGTGCGGCTTCTTGTTCCAGGTCGAAGTGCATTTCGGGGATATAAACGCCATGCACTTCGTCGCGCTCGCGGCTGAGTCCGGCGTCGGGCAGGAATTCCATCTGATCGAGTAGATTGCGGTACTTGAGTGCCGTCGCGGCTGTCAGCCAGCCGCAATTGCGGCCCATCACTTCGTGCACGATCAACATCCGCGGATTGGCGTTTTGCTCGGCCACCACGTTTTCGAAGAACCGGGCGCCTTGCTCGGCGGCGGTCCACGCACCCAGACTTTGCTTGATCGGGATCACGTCGTTGTCGACGGTTTTGGGAAGCCCGACGACGGTCAATTCGTAGCCGTTCTTTCTCAAAAACGCCGCGAGATCGGCAGCCGACGTGTTCGTGTCGTCACCGCCGATCGTGTGCAGCACGTCGACGCCGTCTTGCTTGAGCCGCTCCGCTGCGACTTCCAGCGGGTCCTGGCCTTCTTGGACCAGGCCTCGTTTGACGCAGTCGGCAACGTTGGTCAACTTGACGCGGCTGTTGCCGATCGGGCTGCCGCCGCGTTCGTGTAGCAGAGCCGCATTGTCGCGAACGGTTTGGTTGACCACAAAACTGTCGCCCAGCAGCAGGCCCTTGTAGCCTGATCGGTAGCAGACGATCTCCACTTCCGGAGCCAACTCCGTGTAACGCTCGATCAGGGCGCCAATGCCCGAAGAAAGGCAGGGCGCCAGTCCGCCTGCCGTCAGGATGCCTACCTTCTTAACTGTCATGGCTTGCTTCTCGGTTGGACCAATGAAAGACTGCGCTGCGAAGCATTTTTTAGCGGCAGGGCCCTCAGCCTCC